>NZ_JBIDBK010000001.1:761942-1296796 GCF_043202995.1 Streptomyces sp. NPDC048018 | reverse complement strand
TCGGTGCCGTCGGTGACCAGTTGCCAGAGTTCCTCGGGTGAGGTGACCCCGCCGGGGTAGCGGCAGGCCATCGACACCACCACGATCGGATCGTCGTCGAACCCACGAGCGCGATCACGGCTGCGCTCGGGCACCGGCACCGCCCTCACCTCGGTGGCGCCCGCGCTGATGCCGCGGGTGATGTGCGTGGCGAGGGCGTCGGGTGTGGGGTGGTCGAAGATCAGGGTGGAGGGGAGGCGGAGTCCGGTCTCGCGGTTGAGGCGGTTGCGGAGCTCGACGGCGGTGAGGGAGTCGAAGCCGAGCTGCTTGAAAGCCTGCTCGGTCACCAGGTCGCCGCCCTCGATGTGCAGCACCGCGGCGCACACCCGGGCGACGAGCTCACGGACGGCGGTCGCCCGGTCCAGCTCCGACAGGCGAGCCATGTCCTGCTGCCAGCCCGACGTCCTGCCACCGGCGCCGCCGCGGGACCCGGCAGCCGCACCCCGCCGACGCGTGGGTACCAAGCGATCGAGCACGGGCGGGAGTTCGTCCCTCTGGGCGAGTGCGGTGAGGGTGGCGCGGTCCCAGCGGACGGGCGCGAGGACCGGGGCATCGAGGCCCAGGGCGGCGTCCAGCAGCGCGGCACCGTCCGCGTCGTGGAGCGGGATCATGCCGGCGGCGGCCCAGCGGGCGGTCTCGCCGCTGTCGAGGGTGGCTCCCATGCCCTCGGCCCACAGGCCCCAGGCGAGTGAGGTGGCCGGGAGCCCCTGTGCGTGCCGGTGCTCGGCGAGCGCGTCCAGGAAGGTGTTCGCCGCCGCGTAGTTCGCCTGACCGGCCCAGCCCAGCAGTCCCGCGACCGACGAGTAGAGGACGAAGTGGGTGAGGGGGTGGTGGCGGGTGAGGTCGTGGAGGTGCCAGGCGGTGTCGGCTTTGGTGCGCAGGACGGGGTGGGTGCGGTCGGGGGTGAGGTCGGTGAGGAGGGCGTCGTCGAGGGTGCCGGCGAGGTGGAAGACGGCGGTGAGGGGGTGGTGTGGGGGGATGGTGTCGAGGAGGCGGGCGGTGGTGTCGCGGTCCGTGAGGTCGGTGGCGGTGATGTGGACGGTGGCGCCGAGGGCTTGGAGGTCGGTGGCGAGGCGGTCGGCGCCGGGGGCGGCGGGGCCGCGGCGGCTGGCGAGGAGCAGGTGGCGTACGCCGTGCCGGGTGACGAGGTGGCGGGCGAGCATCGCTCCCAGACCGCCCGTCCCGCCCGTCACCAGGACCGTGCCCTCGGTGAAGTCGGTTGTGGGGGCGCTGATTCGGGGCGTGGTGAGCGTCAGGTGGGGGGTGAGGACGGTGTCGTTGTGGAGGCTGAACTGGGGGATGCGGGCCGTGACGGCATGGCTGAGGTTATGGATGTCCGCGGGAGTGAGGGGGGTGGGCGGAAGGTCGGCGTGGACGATGGCGCCGGGGTTCTCGGTGTGCGCGGTGCGCAGGAGGCCGGTGAGGGCGCTGTGGGGGAGATGGAGGTCACGGTGGTGGGGGCTGGTGGCCGCCGTGGTGAGCACGACGAGGCGGCTGTCGGCGAGGGCGGGAGTGGCGAGCCAGGACTGGAGTGTGGCCAGGACGGCGGCCGTGACCTCGTGCGTGGCACCGATGACGTGGCCGTCCGCGAACCCGTCCCCGTGGCCGTTCTCGTCTCCGGTCGGTGCCTGGTAGAGGACGGTGGTGGGAGCGGTGGCTCCGTCGGCGAGCGCGGCGAGGAGGGCGTCGAGGTCGGGGTGGTGGGTGGTGATGCCCGGCAGCGGGTCGGTGCCGCCGATCTGGACCCAGTCCGACGGCACCCCGGCGGCCGCACTCCCGGCGACCCCTGCCTGAACGACGGGCGTGCCCGTATCGATCGGCGACCAGACCACGGACGACACCGCGACCGGAGCCTTCAGTGCCCGGGGGTCCGCTGTGGCGAGGGTGAGGCCGGTGATGGTGAGGACGGGCGTGCCGCTCTCGGTGTACGCGCGGAGGGAGACGGCGTTGGCGCCGGCGGGGTCCGGGGCGGCGTGGACGAGAAGGGCGTCGACCGGCTCGCCCGTCGGGTGGGCCGTGACGCCGTTGAAGGTGAAGGGCAGGCGCAGGGGGGTGTCGGGTCCGGTGGGCGCGACGAGTGGGTGCAGCGCGGCGTCGAGGAGGGCCGGGTGGATGCCGTAGCCGGTGGGTCGGCCGTGGGTGGTGGGGAGCTTGACCCTGGCCCAGCCGGTCGTGGGCCAGTGGGTGCCGAGGCCCCGGAAGGCGGGGCCGTAGGTGTAACCGTGGTCTGAGAGGACGTCGTAGAAGCCGCTCAGGTCGGCCGGCTCACCCACGTCCTCGGCGGACCACGGGGACGGGTCCGGCGCCGGTGCGGGGGCCACGGTGGTCAGGGTGCCGGTGGCGCGGAGGGTCCATGCGCGGGTGTCGTCGGATCCGTCGGCCGCGCGGGTGTGGATCGTGAAGTGGCGCTGGTCGTCGGTCGGGGTTTCGACGGTGAGTTGTAGCTGGGCGGGGAGGGTGATCGGGGACTGGAGGGTGAGTTCCGCGAGGTGGGGGTGGGCGAGGAGGTCGCCTGCGTGGAGGGCGAGTTCGAGTAGTGCTGTGCCGGGGAGCAGCGTGGTGCCGGCGATGGTGTGGTCGGCGAGCCAGGGGTGGGCGGTCGTGGTGAGGGTGGTGGTGAAGAGGTGTGTGCCGTCGGGGAGTTCGCTGGCCGCGGCGAGTAGCGGGTGGTCGGCGGGGCCCAGGCCGATCTGTGACGCGTCCGTGTGCGGCTCCGGGGCGAGCCAGTAGCGGGAGCGGGTGAACGGGTAGGTGGGCAGCGGCACCGGCGGCCTTCCGGCCGTCGGCCAGCAGAGGCCGCCGGGGGTGGTGGTGTGGAGTACGGCGAGGGCCTCGGTGAACACGCCGGCCTGCTCGCCCCGCGGGTTCTGGGTGGGGATCAGGGCGACGGCGGCGTCCTCGGCGAGTGCTGCCTGGGTGAGGTGGGTGAGGGTGGTGTCGGGTCCGATTTCGAGGTAGGTGGTGACGCCGAGTGTGGTGAGGGTGGTGATGCCGTGGTGGTAATGCACGGCGGTGCGGGCTTGGGTGGCCCAGTGGGCGGGGTCGGTGAGCTGTTCGGTGGTGGCGATCTGCCCGGTGGTGTTGGTGACGATCGGGATGGTGGGGGCGTGGTGGGTCAGGTTCTGGGCGGTGGTGGTGAGTTGGGGGAGGAGGGGGTCGAGGTGGCGTGAGTGGAAGGCGCCGGAGACGGTGAGGGGTCGGTGGGTGATTCCGGCGGTGTCGAGGTCTTGGGTGAGGGTGGTGAGGGCGTGGTGGGTGCCGGCGAGGGTGGTGTGTCGGGGTGAGTTGTGTCCGGCGATATCGATCTCGGGGTGCCGGTCGAGGATGTCGGCCAACTGCCCCTGGTCGACCGTGATGCTGAGCATGCCGGTGTCGGTGGGCAGCCCCTCCATGAGGTGGGCGCGGGTGGTGACGAGGGTGATGGCGTCGTCGAGGGAGAGGGTGCCGGCGACGTGGGCTGCGGTGATCTCGCCGATGGAGTGGCCCATGAGGTAGTCGGGTGCCAGTCCGCGTTCGGTGAGGTAGGTGAAGAGGGCGGTCTCGAAGGCGAAGAGAGCCGGCTGGGTGTAGCGGGTGTGGTGGAGGAGGGCGGCCAGTTCGGTGTGGGGCGCTGCCCACATGACGTCGATCAGCCGGTGGTCGAGGTGACGGTCGAAGCGTCCGGCGATATCGCGCAACAGCTCGTCGAACCGAGGGTGCGCATCCGCGAGGTCGCGTCCCATGCCCGGGTACTGGGCGCCCTGTCCGGTGAAGAGGACGGCGAGTTTGCCGTCGTGGGCGTGTCCGGTGGTGAGGCCCGGGTGGGCTTGCCCGGCGGCCAGAGCCTCGGCCTGGGTGAGGAGTTCGTCTCGGTCGGCTCCGTGCAGGACGGCTCGGTACGCGTGCTGGTGTCGCCGGGCGAGTGAGTCGCCGATGGCACCCGCGGTCACCTCGGGATGAGCGGTGGCGTGGTCGGCCAGGCGCCCTGCCGCACGCGCGAGTTCGTCCTCCGTCCGCGCCGACAGCACCCAGTTGATCGAGGACCGCGAAGACGAACTCCCCGTGATCTGGCAAGCCTTGGCGAAGACCTCCGTCTGTTCGGCGCGCGGGTTCTGCGTCGCGACGCAGGTGAGGGTGTCGCCGGCGAGTGCTGCCTGGGTGAGGTGGGTGAGGGTGGTGTCGGGTCCGATTTCGAGGTAGGTGGTGACCCCGAGTGTGGTGAGGGTGGTGATGCCGTGGTGGTAAAGGACGGCGGTGCGGGCTTGGGTGGCCCAGTGGGCGGGGTCGGTGAGCTGTTCGGTGGTGGCGATCTGCCCCGTGGTGTTGGTGACGATGGGGATGGCGGGAGCGTGGTGGGCCAAGTCCTCGGCGACAGTCGTGAGTTGGGGGAGGAGGGGGTCGAGGTGGCGTGAGTGGAAGGCGCCGGAGACGGTGAGGGGTCGGTGGGTGATTCCGGCGGTGTCGAGGTCTTGGGCGAGGGTGGTGAGGGCGTGGTGGGTGCCGGCGAGGGTGGTGTGGCGGGGTGAGTTGTGTCCGGCGATATCGATCTCGGGGTGCCGGTCGAGGATGTCGGCCAACTGCCCCTGGTCGGCCGTGATGCTGAGCATGCCGGTGTCGGTGGGCAGCCCCTCCATGAGGCGGGAGCGTGCGGCGACGAGGGTGATGGCGTCGTCGAGGGAGAGGGTTCCGGCGACGTGCGCTGCGGTGATCTCGCCGATGGAGTGGCCCATGAGGTAGTCGGGTGCCAGTCCGCGTTCGGTGAGGTAGGTGAAGAGGGCGGTCTCGAAGGCGAAGAGAGCCGGCTGGGTGTAGCGGGTGTGGTCGAGGAGAGCGGCCAGTTCGGTGGCCGGTGCTGCCCACATGACGTCGATCAGCGGGTGGTCGAGGTGACGGTCGAAGCGTCCGGCGATATCGCGCAACAGCTCGTCGAAGCGAGGGTGCGCGTCCGCGAGGTCGCGTCCCATGCCCGGGTACTGGGCGCCCTGTCCGGTGAAGAGGACGGCCAACTTGCCGCCTGTTACCGGCGGTTCCTCGATGATCACGTGCGCGTTGGTGCCGCTGATGCCGAAGGAGGAGACGGCGGCCCGGCGGGGGGTGCCGGTGCCGGGCCAGGGCTGTGCCTCGGTGAGGAGGGCGAGCGGGGTGTCCTCCCAGTCGACATGGGGTGTGGGATCGTCGGCGTGCAGGGTGCCAGGCAGTTGCCGGTGGTGGAGCGCCTGGATCATCTTGATGACGCCGCCGACGCCCGCCGCCGCCTGGGTGTGGCCGATGTTGCTCTTGAGGCTGCCGAGCCATAGCGGTCGGTCGGCGGGGCGCTCGGAGCCGTACGCCTGGTGCAGAGCCTGCGCCTCGATGGGGTCGCCGAGAGTGGTTCCGGTGCCGTGGGCCTCGACGGCGTCGACGTCGTCCGGGCGGAGGCCGGCGGCGGCGAGCGCCTGCCGGATGACCCGCTGCTGTGCGGGACCGTTGGGAGCGGTCAGACCGTTCGAGGCGCCGTCCTGGTTGACGGCGGAACCGCGGACCACGGCCAGCACCGGGTGGTTGTTGCGGCGCGCGTCGGAGAGGCGTTCCAGGAGCAGCAGGCCGGCGCCCTCGGCCCAGCCGGTGCCGTCCGCCTGGGCCGAGAAGGCCTTGCAGCGCCCGTCGGCGGAGAGCCCCCGCTGACGGCTGAACTCCACGAACATGCCGGGCGAGGACATGACCGTGACGCCGCCGGCCAGCACCAGGCCGCACTCGCCCGAACGCAGCGCCTGCACCGCCTGGTGGAGCGCGACCAGCGAGGAGGAGCAGGCCGTGTCCACCGTCACCGCCGGCCCGGACAGGCCGAACGTGTAGGCCACGCGCCCGGAGATGACGCTCGGGGTGACACCCGTGAGAAGGTGCCCTGCCGTGTCGCCCGTGGCGTCCGCGAGCCGCGGCCCGTAGTCGAGCCCGGTCGCGCCCACGAAGACGCCGGTGTCGCTGCCCTGGAGACCAGCCGGGTCGATGCCCGCGCGCTCGAACGCCTCCACGGTCAGCTCCAGCATCAGGCGTTGCTGGGGGTCCATCGACAGGGCTTCGCGGGGGCTGATGCCGAAGTGGGCCGGGTCGAACTCGGCAGCGGCGTGCAGGAATCCGCCGTGGCGGGCGGTGGAGGTGCCGGTGTGCTCGGGATCGGGGTGGTACAGCCGTTCCAGGTCCCAGCCGCGGTCGGCCGGGAAGTCGCCGATGGCGTCCGTGCCGTCGGCGACCAGGCGCCAGAGCTCCTCGGGTGAGGTGACCCCGCCGGGATAGCGGCAGGCCATCGACACCACCACGACCGGGTCGTCCTCGGGATCGCGCAGGGCGGCCGGGGCCGCGCCGTCAGCCGCCCGCACCGACCGCGTGGCTCCGGCGTGCGCTTCGGACAGGTGCCGGGCGAGGGCGTTCGGCGTGGGACGGTCGAAGAGTACGGTGCTGGGCAGTGCGATGCCGGTCTCGGCCTGCACCGCGTCGCGCAGTTCCACCGCCCCGATCGAGTCCAGCCCGAGGTCGCGGAAGGTGAGGTCCGCCGCGACGTCGGCGGGGTCGCCGTGGCCGAGGACGCCCGCCGCCGCCCGGCGTACGACCTCCAGGAGATCCCGTACGGCGCCGCCCGCCGGCGTCGCGGCCCGCCGGGCGGCCGGCGGCCCTGCGGTACCCCCCGAACCTGCCGCGGCGGTGGCCCCCGCACCGACGGGCTCGGCCCCTGGAGTCATCCCGGGCGTCCCCGGCCAGTACCGGGCTCGGTCGAACACGTAGCCGGGGAGCGCCACCCGGGCCGGCCGCGCACCGGCGAACACGGGTGCCCAGTCGACGACTTCGCCCGCCTCGAACCGGTCGACCAGTTCACGTACCTCGGCGGACACCGCGGGGTCTGCCGCTGCGGGCACCCCCCGGGCCAGCGCGACCAGACCGGCGCGCAGCCCCTCGCGGTCCGCCGCGAGCACCACGGCGCGCTGCGCGAAGTCCTCCCGGGTCGTCGCCAGGGAGAAGGCGACGGCCGGCAGGTCGAGGTCGTCGGACTCCAGGGCGGAGTGCAGACGTTCGGCCTGGGCGCGCAGGGCGGCCTCCGTACGTCCCGAGAGGGGGAACGGAAGCACGGACGGAAGCGTGATCGGAGACACCGGCGGAGGCGCCGCGGAAGCCGTCGACGCCGGCGCCCCGGCGGTCGCTGCCTCCGCGCGGGCGGCGGGGGCCGGGGCCTCGCTCAGCACCAGGTGACAGTTGGTGCCGCCCATGCCGAAGGAGCTCACCCCGGCGACCAGCGGGCCGTCCGGCGACGGCCAGGCGGTGAGGGACTGCTGAACCCGCAGGCCGAGGGCGTCGAGGTCGATCGCCGGGTTCGGTGTCGCGTAGTTCAGGCTGGGCGGGAGCTGCCGGTTGCGGATGCTCAGCACCGTCTTGATGAGCCCGGCGATGCCGGCGGCACCCTCCAGGTGGCCGATGTTCGTCTTGACCGAGCCGACGAGCAGCGGTCTCCCGCGTGCGCCCGTGCCGAACGCCGTACCCAGCGCGCTCGCCTCGACGGGGTCGCCGACCCGGGTGCCCGTACCGTGCAGTTCGACGTACTGCACCTCGTCCGCGGACACGGTGGCGGACGCGTAGGCGCGGCGCAGCACGGCGGCCTGTGCGTCCGGGCTGGGGACCGTCAGCCCTTCCGTCGCGCCGTCGTTGTTGACCGCGCCGCCGCGGATCACGGCATGGACGCGGTCCCCGTCGGCGAGGGCGTCGGACAGCCGCTTGAGCAGGACGACACCACCGCCCTCACCGCGGACGAAACCGTTGGCGCGCGCGTCGAAGGTGTAGCACCGGCCGTCCGGCGAGAGGCCGCCGAAGGACTCGACGGCCGTATCGGTGGCGGGGTCGAGCAGCAGGTTAACACCACCCGCCACGGCCAGCTCGGCCGCGCCGGCGCGCAGACTGTCACAGGCCAGCTGGACGGCCACGAGCGACGAGGCCTGGGCCGCGTCGACGACCATGCTCGGGCCCTGCAGGCCCAGCGCGTACGAGACGCGGTTGGCGATGAGGCCCCGCCGGGTGCCGGCCAGGGTGTGGCGGGTGACGGACCCGGGGGCGACACGGTGGACGAGGGCGGCGAAGTCGTCGGCGAACGATCCGATGAAGACGCCGGTGGAGGTGTCGCGCAGATCGCCAGGGCGGACGGCGGCGTCCTCGAGGACCTGCCAGCTCAGTTCGAGGACCAGCCGCTGCTGGGGGTCCATCGTGACGGCTTCCCGGGGGGAGATGCCGAAGAACGCCGGGTCGAAGGTGTCGACGGAGTCCAGGAAGCCGCCGTGACGCGCGGGGCCGTCCTCGGGCGGCTCCGTGACTCCGGCGAGTCGGGCACGGCCGGCCGGCAGGGTGGCGACGGCGTTTCCGCCGGTGCTGAGGAGCCTCCAGAAGGAGGCCAGGTCGGGAGCGCCCGGGAAGCGGCACGCCATACCGATGATGGCGATGTCGGCCGGTGCGGACTGCGTGGCGTGGGTGTGCTGTGGCTCCATGGCGCCTGGCGGCCTTCCTGCGCGGAATCCGGCCGGCTGGACCTGGCGCCTGCGGGTCACGGCGCTCTCGGACTGCCCTGCCCGATGGACGAGTGTCGTGCCGAGTTCAGGCCCGATCCTGGTAGAAGGCCTGCCGCGGTCACCACCCGTAGGCACCCCTAGACGCAGGCCCCCGAGGTGTGGAGGCGCCCTGGCGGCGGGGCGGCAACAGGCCTCGGTCCGGGTCCCGGCCCACGCGCGGTGGCGCGCCCAGACCCGGCGGGCGGTGGAGAGTCGGCCGCGCGCCAGGGGTGCTTCGGCGCCGGGCCGCCCGGCGCCCGGGACACGCGGCCCCCACTCCGTGGACGCGGTCACACGCGCCCGGTCCCCGCGCCCCGAGCGAAGGGCCCGGTCCCCGCGCCCCGAGCGATGCGCCCGATCCATCAACCTGTCCGCGGTGCGCGGGCGTCGGCCTCAACCCGCGAGCGGGCCCGCGCGCCGTGCGTCACCAGGGCACGGCGCCGGCGTCGTCGAAGAACCGGCCGGTCGGGCCGTCGTCGGGCAGGGTCGCCAGCTTGACGGCGATCGCCGCGCCCTGCGCGGGGGTACGCACGCCCTGGAAGCCGTTGAGGTCGGTCGCGACGTAGCCGGGGCAGCCGACGTTGATCAGGATGTTGGTGCCGCTCAGCTCCCGCGCGTACTGGAGGGTGACGGCGTTCAGGAGCGTCTTCGACGGCGCGTACGCCACGGACACGGGACCCGTCGTCTGCTCCGCGCCGGGTCCCGACTGCCGGGTGAGTGAGCCGACGCTGCTGGAGACGTTGACGATCCGCGGCGAGGCGGAGCGCCGCAGCAGCGGCAGCATCACGTTGGTGACGCGGATGACGCCGAGCACGTTGGTCTCCATGACCGCTCGGACGGTGTCGAGGTCGACGCGGGTGGGCTCCTGCGGCATGCCGCCCGCGATGGCGGCGTTGTTGACGAGCACGTCGAGGCCCCCGGCCCGGTCCTCGACCAGCCGGGCGGCCGCGGTCACGCTCGCGTCGTCGGTCACGTCCAGCGGTACGCCGAAGGCGTCGACGCCTGCCGCGCGCAGTCTCCCCACCGCGTCCTCACAGCGCCGATCGTCGCGCGCGCCGACGCCGACGCTCCAGCCGAGGGCGCCCAGGCCCGCGGCGATCTCGTAGCCGATTCCCTTGTTCGCGCCGGTGACCAGCGCAGTCGTTCGCTCTCGCATGGGGACGATGCTGCCCCCGGTCGCCTGGAGGCGTCCAAGACCGATCGAGTGGGCAGCGATACCGTCAGGGTATGAATGCGGAGTAGCGTGTCCGGATGGAGACCCGGGAGCTGCGCTACTTCGTCGCTGTCGCGGAAGAGCTGCACTTCGGGCGGGCCGCACAGCGGCTCGGGATCGCGCAGCCGCCGCTGTCACGGGCGATCCAGCAGCTCGAACGCCGCCTCGGGGCGGCACTGCTGGACCGCACCAGTCGCAACGTCACGCTGACCGAGGCCGGCTCGGTGCTGCTGGCGGAGGGCCGGGCGGCCCTCGACGCGGTCGACGCCGCCGAACGCCGCACCCGCCGCGCCGCCCTTTCCACGACCGGCCGTCCCGGCCTGGTCCTGGTCACCAAAGCCGGCGCGTCCGGCGAACTGCTGGCGGAACTCCTTGAGGCGTACGCCGCCGAACCCCTCGCCGTTCCCGTCGACGTCCTCCTGTGCGGCCCGGCCGAGCAGGAACGACTCCTGCGCGAGGGCCGGGCCGACGTGGCGCTGCTGCACCGGCCGTTCGACTCGACGGCCGGCCTTCACACCGAAGAGCTCGGCACGGAGGGCCAGGTGGCGGTCCTGCCCGCCGGACATCCGCTCACCGCCCGAAACCATGTGCACCTGGCCGACCTCGCCGGGCTGCCCGGTCTGCCCCTCCCTCGCTGGCCCGGCCCCGACGGCACCTACCCGCCCGGCCCCGGCCCGCAGGTCCGCGACCACGCGCAGTTGCTTCAGCTCGTCGCACTCGGCCGGGCCTGCGCGGTCTCGCCGGAGTCGTGCCGGACCCACCTGCGCGGTGACCTCGCCGCCGTGCCCGTGCTGGACGCGCCGCAGGTCACCACCGTGATCGCCTGGCCGCCGCACAGCCGGTCCAGAGCCGTCGCCGACCTGGTCCGGACCGCGACGCGCCTCCGGTAGTTCCAGCAGGCCCGGCCCGCACCCCCCGCCGCCGGCCGCCCTGCGCTCCGGGAACGCGCCGCGAGCACGGCCCCGGCCCGTTCACCGGGTCGGGAGGACTCGGTGAACGGGCCGGGAGCCGTGCCCGCGGGGCGACGCGCGTAGCGACGGTTCAGGCTGCCGTGACCCGCAGCCTGACAGGCAGGTCCTCGCGGCTTCGGACCTTCATCTTCTTGTAGACCCGGGTGAGATGCTGCTCGACGGTGCTCACGGTCACGAACAGCTCCTGGGCGATCTCCCGGTTGGTGAGTCCGCGCGCGGCCAGCGTGGCCACCCGCTGCTCCGACTTGCTGAGCTTGTCGAAGTCGTGCTCGCTCTTCGCGGGCCACTCGGTGGTCGGCTCCAGCGGAGGGGCGGCCACCATCAGCGCCTCGGGCACCGTGTCGGCGTTGCACACCTTGGCCATGCGGCGTGCCCGCAGGCCCGCGGTGCGTGCCTTGTCCTTGTCGCCGATGGCCCGGTGCGCCGAGCTGAGGTCGGCGAGGCAGCGCACCAGCTCGTAGCGGTCGCCGCTGGCCTGGAGGAGCTGCATGGACTTGTTCAGGATCGTCAGGCGCTCCTTGAAGTCCCGGGTCGCGGCCAGCGCGCGCAGCGCCATGCCCCGGCTGCGGGTGCTGCCGTACCCCCGCATGGCCAGCTGCGCCTCGAGGAGTCCGGCCGCCTTGTCGTTCTGGTTGAGCGACAGCCAGGCCTCGGCCGCGCCGACCCGCCACGGTACGAGCACGGGCGTGTCCATGTTCCACTGCTGCGTCTGCTCGCCGCAGGTCAGGAAGTCCGCCAGCGCCGCGTACGGGCGGCCGCCGGCCAGGTGGTGCCGGCCACGGGCGTAGAGGTAGTGCAGCCCGGAACGGGTCTGGAAGAGCGCGGGAGCGGCCGCCGTCGCGAAGCACTGCGCGGCCTTCTCGTGGTTGCCGATGGAGGTGTGGGCCTCGGCGAGGGTGGCCAGCGCGAGCCATCCGTGGGTGTCGGGGGACCGGTTCGCGGTCTGGGCCAGTGCCGCCGAGCTGTGCTCGACGGCGACGTCGAGTTCACCGCGGCGCAGCGCGATCAGACCGAGCAGGCCGCGGAGTACGGCCGTCCAGCCGGGCAGGTCGCTGTCGGTGGCGCCCATGAGAAAACGATTCGCTGTTCGCTGGGCGGAGTCCAGGGAGGACGAGTAGACGAGGGTCAGCACGGCGGGTACGACGCAGGCGCGGACGGACGCGTCGAAGAGGCTGCCGGTCTGCAGCGACTGCTCGGCCTGGGCCGCGATGTAGGCGTCGCCGTTGCCGGTCAGGACGGAGAGCAGGGACTGGTACGCCTGGAGCCGGGCGCGGACCGCGGGAGAGGCGGAGCCAGTCGGGGCCGGGGCCACCGGCGCCGGTCTCCCGGCCGCGCGCTGCACTCCGGGGAAGCTCGACGCGATCTGCAGTTCGGTCACCTGCATCTCGACGGCGACGTCGGGCCGGTCGACGTCGGCGTGCCGGACGACGCTGTCGATGACCTCCACCGCGTCGTGCACCTGGGCGTTCCAGAGCATGGCCTGGGCGACCGGCAGAGCGGTGTCCGGCGCCATCAGGCCGGTCAGGATCGAGGTCTTCAGCGACTGGTAGCGGGCGACCGCCCCGCCGAGTTCCACCATGGCGCAGATCTCCGCCAGTTGGGCCTTGATCTCGTACCGTGTCGTGTCCTCGGCGCAGGAGGCGTCCGCCAGTTTGAGGCAGCGGATCCCGAGGTCCATCTGCCCGGCGGCGAGCGCGTGGCGGGCCGCGTCGCGCAGCACCGGCAGCCCCCACTCGTCCTTGACGGGACCGGCGGCGAGGAGGTGGAAGGCGATCGCCTCGGGCGGCGCGCCGTGGGCGTGCAGCAGCCGGGCGGCGCGGTGGTGCATCTCGATCACGGTGGCGCTGGGGATGGTGCCCAGGACGATCTCCCGCACCCGTGGGTGCCGGAACGCGCCGCCGAGCAGCAGCCCGCTGGCCTGGAGCCGGCGGAGCGCGGTGCGGATGAGCCCGAGGGGCGCCTCGCACAACTCGCTCAGCTGGTATTCGTCGGAATTCTCGCCGAGCAGCGCGACTCCCTGGGCGACCAGCCGGGCCAGAGTTCCCATGCGGTGCAGGCAAATCTGAACGGCCCGCTGGAAGGCGTCTCCTGCGAACGGACCGCAATCGGAACCCGGAATTTCACTTTCGGGCGTGCCGGACTTTGCCTGGCTGTCCTCCATGAGCGCGGAAATCAGCAGGGGATTTCCGCCGGTGATTTCGTGGTAGTGGCTCGCGAGTGCCGTGTCGATCGGATCCGGATTCGTCTCGGCGATCATCTGGGCGACCGCGTCGGAATTCAGTGGAGCGAGCGAAATGCTGGTCACGCGGGGCTCGTAGAGCATTTCCTGGAGAATGGGCGAGGTGGCCTCGACGGTGGGATCCCAGGAGACGAATACCGAGAGGGGGAGTGCGAGCGGTCCGATGCGTGCCGTGAGGTGGCGCAGGCATCGGATGGAGAGCGGGTCGGCGTGGTGGATGTCGTCCACGACGAGGATGACGGGGCCGCGCTTGGTCAGGGCGGCGACCGCGGACTGCGCGAGCTGTGCGACGTACGGCCAGGGCGATGTGTGACTTTGGGGGCCGTGCCCGTTCAGGGGCGATTCGGGGTTTGTCTGGACTAAGAGTTGCTGGATGACGGAGAAGGGCTCGTCGCGCTCCTCCGGCAGGGCGCAGGTGCTGTAGACCGCGGCGCCCGCCGTCCGGCACCGGCCTGCCAGGGCCTGCAGCATGGTGCTCTTGCCGACGCCGGTGGGTCCGTTCACCACGGCCAGTGTGCCCACCCCTGTGCCGACCCGTTCCAGCAGGAGATCGATTTCTGTTCTCGCATTACCGCGACCCAACAGAGTTATCACCAAACCTCGCTTTCACGTTGCGCGGACGGCCCTTCGTGAAGGGGGGGACCCGGCGCGCAATCAGCCTGCCGCTCACGTTTTCCCAGATACCGCGGGATTTGCTGGTCAGATCTGCCGCGTGACTACCGCGTATCCTGTACGCAGCTCTGTCGCGCGGTCAACAACTTTATCGAACATTTGCCCAAACTTGAGCCTTGATCGATCGGGATACCGTCGCCCGTGACAGCGTGGGCGGGCTGGGGAAGTGCCGGTGGCCTGCGGCGATGGTAGTTCTTCGCGCTCCCGCCGCACACGACCGGCGAGACGACTCGTAAGTGAAATCCTCAAATACTCCCGGGGCGGCCTTGCCGTGGCGTTCGCGATGCGAACCCCGGCCCCGCGGTGCAGGCCTCCACGGCCCGGCCGCAAGGGGCCGACCGGCCGGACGGCTTATGTGAGAGACCGTCACTCCGTTTACGCCGCACCGGGATCGATGGCCCGTTCTCCGTCAGGTGGCCGGAATGTGTACGCGAGTCGACGGGTATACCGACGCACGAACACCAAGCGCGTCACGGACAGCCCGCACCCCGCACGGCCCTTCCGCACCGTCCCCCGAACTCCTCCGTCACCGAAGGGGGCACGCCGCCCATGACCACCACCCCCACCGGCAGACCCGGCACGGAGCTCCCCGGCCGCGTCGAGCTCCCGCCCGGCACGGCCGGGGCCGATCCGCGCTTCGTCAACGACGACCTCCTGCCCGTCCCCCTGGCCGAACGCCGCTGGACCACCTACAACTTCGCCGCCCTCTGGGTCGGCATGGCCCACAACATCCCCTCCTGGCTGCTCGCCTCCGGTCTCGTCGCCCTCGGCATGGACTGGCTGCAGGCCGTCCTCACCATCGCCCTCGCCAACGTCGTCGTGCTGCTGCCGATGCTGCTCACCGGGCACGCGGGACCCAAGTACGGGATCCCCTTCCCCGTCCTCGCCCGCGCCTCCTTCGGTCTGCGCGGCGCCAACCTGCCGGCCCTCGTCCGGGCCGCGGTCGCCTGCGCCTGGTTCGGCATCCAGACCTGGATCGGCGGTCAGGGCGTCTTCGTCCTGCTCGACAGGGCCGTCGGCGGGGACTGGGCGTCGGCGGCGAAGATCGGGGGTCAGCCCTGGACGCTCTGGCTCTGCTTCGTCCTCTTCTGGGCGCTGGAGCTCGCGATCATCCACCGCGGCATGGAGGCCCTCCGCCGCTTCGAGAACTGGGCCGCCCCCTTCGTCATCGTCGGCGCCCTCGCCCTGCTGGTCTGGATCGCGGTCAAGGCGGGGGGCCTCGGCCCCCTCCTCGACCAGCCGTCCGAACTCGGCTGGGGAGCGGACTTCTGGAGGGTCTTCTTCCCCTCCCTCATGGGCATGATCGCCTTCTGGGCGACCCTCAGCCTCAACATCCCCGACTTCACCCGCTTCGGAGCGGGCCAGCGCGCCCAGGTCTGGGGCCAGACACTCGGGCTGCCGACCACCATGACCCTCTTCGCGCTGCTCTCCGTGCTGGTCACGTCCGGATCGCAGGCCGTCTACGGGGCGCCCGTCTGGGACCCGGTCGCGCTCGCCGCCAAGACCGACAACGTCTTCGGGCTGCTCTTCGCCCTGGTGACCGTCCTCGTGGCCACCCTGTCGGTCAACATCGCCGCGAACGTCGTCTCACCCGCGTACGACCTCGCCAACCTCGCCCCGAAGCGCGTCGACTTCCGCAGGGGCGCGCTGATCACCGGCGTCGTCGGCGTCCTCATCATGCCGTGGAAGCTCACCTCCACCCCCGAGCTGTACATCTTCACCTGGCTCGGACTCGTCGGCGGCCTGCTCGGCACGGTCGCCGGCATTCTCATCGCCGACTACTGGCTGGTCCGCCGCACCGTGCTCGACCTCGGCGGCCTCTACCGCCCCGACGGCCCCTACTGGTACCGGGGCGGCTGGAACCCCGCCGCCGTCCTCGCCTTCGGCGTCGGCGGCGTCCTGGCGATCGGCGGTTCCCACTCGGCACCCGGCACCGGACCGTTCCCCGAGGACGGCCTGATCCCCTTCCTCAAGCCCCTCGCCGACTACGGCTGGGCGGTCGGTCTCGCCGCCTCGCTGCTCCTCTACACCGGGCTGATGACCCGGCGCCGCGCCCGCGGCCAGGAGGGCGTCGCGGAGTGACACACACGACACTCCGATCTTTACCCGTCCGTCTCCATGACATAGCCTCGGCGGACACACCACCTGGGTAGCGTGTGATCCACCCCACGGTCATGTGTCGCCGCATGTCCCGCTCGCAATCCGCCCCCCACGGTGTCGTTCTCCGTTCACACAGAGCAACAGAAGGCGGTCGTCGATGTCCGGCACGGAATCCTCCGACTACACCCAGCGGCTCGCGAGGCTGGAGAACTCGGGGATCAAGCGACTGCTGCCCACCCAGGCGCCGTACCGGTGGAATCTGAAGCGCCTGGGCCTGGGTCGCGTGCTGGACGTCGGCTGCGGCATCGGCCGCAATCTGCTCAACTGCGGGCCCGACAGCGTGGGCGTCGACCACAACGCGACCTCCGTCGCCACCTGTCGTGAGCGCGGCCTCAACGCCTACACACCCGACGAGCTGGCCGGGGCGCCGGACTGCGGCCCGGGCTCCTTCGACAGCCTGCTGTGCGCGCACGTCCTGGAGCACATGGACGAGTCCCTGGGCAACACGATCCTGGAGCAGTACCTGCCGCTGGTGAAGCCCGGCGGATCGGTCGTCCTGATCTGCCCGCAGGAGGCCGGCTACAAGACGGACGCCACCCACGTGCGCTTCGTCGACTTCGACGGACTGCGCGCGCACGCCGAGAAGACCGGCCTCACGGTCGAGCGCACCTACTCCTTCCCGTTCGCCCGCTCCCTCGGGAAGGCCTTCCCGTACAACGAGTTCGTCCTCGTCGCCCGCACCCCCGCCGCCTGACCCGCACCGGTCAGGGCAGGGGGTCCGGAGCCCAGCCGGGCACCTGCGCCGCCGCGGAGCGCTCCCAGGCGGTCACACCCCCGGCGACCGCCCGGGCCCGGGTGATCCGCGGGACGGCCCCGAGCTCCCGCAGGGTCTCCGCGAGCCTGCGGCCCGCCGCCACCGCCGCAGCCGGACCGCCGTGAGCGGCCGTCCGCCACTCGTACTCCCCGACCGGACCGGCGGCGTACCACGCGACGCGCGCGGTGAGCCGGGCGGGCGCGGCGACCAGGTGGCCGGGACGCCGTACGCGCTGTCGGTCCTCGACGGCGGCCGCACCGAGACCCGCACGGCGCACTCGCGGCCCGCGGGTCGCCCACCGGTTGTCCACAGGTCTCCGCGGGGACCTCTGGATGTCAGACGCGTGTGGTGGGATGGATGCATGACGGAACGACGAACGACCGGAGACACAGACTTCCTCGCCCACGTCCTCGCCGGCGGAACCACGGAGGTGGAGGAGGCGGTGCGCAAGGCCGCCGCCGCCGAGATCATGCCCCGCTTCCGGCAGCTCGGCGCCGACGACATCGTCGAGAAGAACGGGCCCCACGATCTCGTCACCGTCGCCGACCGGGCCGCCGAGGCCCACCTCACCGCCTCCCTCACCGCCCTGCTGCCCGGCTCCGTGGTCGTCGGCGAGGAGGCCGTGCACGCCGATCCCACCGTGTACGAGGCCCTGAAGGGCGACGCCCCGGTGTGGATCGTCGACCCGGTCGACGGCACCCGCCAGTTCGTGCAGGGCGAGTCCGGCTTCTGCACCCTCGTGGCCCTCGCCCGCCGCGGCGAGCTGCTCGCCTCCTGGACCTACGCCCCCGCCCTCGACGAGCTCGCGGTCGCGGTGCGCGGCCGCGGCGCCACGCTGAACGGCACGCCGATACGGTCGGGCGCGCCCGCCCCCGGAGCGGTCCTGACGGTGGCCACCTCCCACCCCGACTACACCACCCCGGACCAGAAGCGCGCCCTGCTCGGACTGCGCACCGAAGGCGTCGCGCCCCGCCCCTGCGGCTCGGCCGGCCTCGAATACCTCGCGATCGCCCGTGGCGCGCTCGACGCCGTCGCCTTCTCCTGGGAGTACGCCTGGGACCACGCGGCCGGTCTGCTCCTCGTCACGGAGGCCGGCGGCGCGGATCTGACCCTCGGCGGCGAGCCCTTCCGCATCACCGGGGGCAACGCCCTGCCGTTCACCGCGGCCCGCGACGCGGCCACCGCTGCGCGGGTCCGGTCCCTGCTGGGGGGCGGACAAGTGCCTTACGGGGCCGGGAATATGCTGGGATCCCCGGCCGTCGGCTGACGAAGGAGTCCAAGGTGCCGTCGATGCTTGATGCCGTCGTCGTGGGGGCGGGACCCAACGGACTGACCGCCGCCGTGGAGCTGGCCCGGCGGGGATTCTCCGTGGCCGTGTTCGAGGCGAAGCCCACGATCGGCGGCGGCGCCCGCACCGAGGAACTCACCCTGCCGGGCTTCCGGCACGACCCCTGCTCCGCCGTGCACCCGCTGGGCGTCAACTCGCCCGTGTTCCGCACCATGCCGCTGGAGCGCCACGGCCTGGAGTGGCTGCACCCGCGGCTGCCCATGGCCCACCCCTGGGCCGACGGCACCGCGGCCGTGCTGTCCCGGTCGGTCGCGGAGACCGCGGCGTCCTTCGGGCCCCGGGACGCGGGCGCCTACCGGCGCCTGGTGACGCCGTTCCTGCCCCGCTGGGAGACCCTGGTCCGGGACTTCATGCAGATGCCGCTCACCGCGCTGCCCCGCGACCCGGTCACCCTGGCCCGCTTCGGCCTCGCCGGGCTCCAGCCGTCCACGTGGCTGATGCGCCGCTTCCGCGACGAGAAGGCACGCGCCCTGTTCGCCGGGCTGGTCGGCCACGTCATCGCCCCGCTCGACGGCTTCGCCACCAGCGCCGTCGGCCTGGTCTTCGCGCTCGCCGCGCACGCGGCCGGCTGGCCGATGCCCCGGGGCGGCTCCCAGTCGATCTCCGACGCCCTCGCCGGGTATCTGAAGGAGCTCGGCGGCGCCGTCCACACCGACTTCGAGGTCAAGCGCCTGGACGACCTGCCGCCGGCCCGCGCCTACGTCTTCGACACCTCGCCCACGGCCCTCGCCCGGATCGCCGGCCTCGGCTCCGCCTATGACGCCTACCGCTACGGCGCCAGCGTCTTCAAGATCGACTACGCCCTGTCCGGCCCCGTGCCGTGGACCTCCGAGGCCGCCCGCCGTGCCGGCACCGTCCAGATCGGCCCCACCGCGGGCGACATCGACAGCGCGCTGCGCCAGGCCTCCTCCGGCAGCGCCCCCGACCAGCCGTTCCTCATCACCGCCCAGCCCAGCATCGTCGATCCCGGCCGCGCCCCCGAGGGCAAGCACGTCTTCTGGGCCTACGGCCATGTCCCGAACGGCTGGCGCGGCGACCTCACCGATGCCATGGAGCGCCAGATCGAGCGCTTCGCACCCGGATTCCGCGACCTGATCCTCGCCCGGGCCACCGCGGGCCCGCCCGAGCTCGCCGCCCGCAACGCCAACTACGTCGGCGGCGACATCGCCTGTGGCGCCGCGCGCGGTCTCCAGCTGATCCTCCGCCCCAAACTCTCCCTCTTCCCGTACTCGACGGCGCACCCCGCGGTCTTCCTGTGCTCCTCCGCCACCCCGCCGGGCCCCGGCGTGCACGGCATGTCCGGACACAACGCCGCGAAGGCCGTGTGGCGCCGGCTGCGCACTCCCGGCGTGGCCTGAGCCGGCGGAATCCGGACGTCCGAGGCGGACGGCGGCAGGATGGAGGCATGAGCACCCGACCCGAGATCGTCCTCGTCCGCGGCGACATCACCGAGCAGGACGCCGACGTCATCGTCAACGCCGCCAACTCCTCGCTCCTCGGCGGCGGCGGAGTCGACGGCGCCATCCACCGCAAGGGCGGGCCCGCGATCCTCGCCGCCTGCCGGGAGCTGCGCGCCGGACACTACGGCGGCGGTCTGCAGACCGGACGGGCCGTCGCCACCACCGCCGGGAACCTCGCCGCGCGCTGGGTCGTCCACACCGTCGGCCCGGTCCACAGCCGTGAGGAGGACCGCTCGGAACTCCTCGCCTCCTGCTACCGGGAGTCCCTGCGGGTGGCCGACGAACTCGGCGCCCGTACCGTCGCGTTCCCGGCCGTCTCCACGGGGATCTACGGCTGGCCGATGGACGACGGCGCCCGCATCGCCGTCGAGACCGTCCGCGCGGCCCGCCCCGCCTCGGTGACGGAGGTCCGCTTCGTCCTCTTCGACGAGCGGGCGTACGACAGCTTCGCCGAGCGCCTCCGGCCCGTATGACCCGGCCGCCCCCGAGGCCCGGCCCACGACGCCCGCCATCCGGACCGGTCCGGTCACCCGGACCTCATCCGCCCCCGGCCCGATTCCCCGGGACCGCTCGATTCCCCTGGACCGCCCGGGCCCCTGAACCGCTCCCGGCCCCTGGACTGTCTCCGGCCACCCCCGGACTGTCTCCGGCCACCCCCGGACCGGCTCACGGCCACCCCGGACCGCTTCCGCCGCCCAGGTCCGGGGCAACCTCCCGCCCCGGACCGCTTCCGGCCCCAGAGCCGGTTCGAACTTCCGCCCCCCGGACCGGCTCACGGCCACCCCGGACCGCTTCCGCCGCTCAGCGCCGGTTCGACCTTCCGCCCCCGGACCGCTTCCGCCCCCAGGCGGTTGCCCCTCCGGTTCGCCGACGCGGCGGCCGGCAAGGTCCGTTCGCCCGCGGTCGACCGGGCGAGACCGGCCGCCACGGACGCCGCCGCCGAGGAGGCCGCGGCGACCAGCGCGGCGGCGCTCCCCTCGGCGGGTGCCATCGCGGCGAGTGCGGCCACCACCCGGCGGTCCGGCCCCCTTACCGGCAGCGCCACGCAGAGAAGGCCGGCCGCCGGCGCGTCCCGGTCCACGAAGGGCCCGGGCTCCCGGCCCACGAGCGGCCGCCCGGGCGCCGAGGCCGCAGGGAACGCCATGCCGTCGCGTACCGGCAGGAGCGGCTCCGCGCGCCCCGGGACCGACGCGACCGTCAGCGCGTGATCGTCGCGCAGCACCGTGAGCACCACGCTGGCCCCGGTGGCCGCGCGCAGCCGGTGCAGGGCCGGCCGGGCCGCCGCGGTCAGACCCGGATACGGCTGCCACGACTGCCCGAGCCGGAACAGCTGCGGCCCCAACACGTACCTGCGGCCCCGCCGTTCGACCGCGCCCACCGGGCCGAGCTGGTCGAGCAGCCGGTGTGCGGTGCCCTTCGGAACGCCGCACGCCGCGGCGAGCTCGCTCAGGCCCGCCTCCCCGCCGCGCCGCCGCAGGGCGTCGAGGAGCGCGAACGCGCCCTCGACCACACCCCTGCCGGCAGCCGGCCCTTCCCCCGTGGTGTCCGTTGTTCTGTGCGCCATGGAACGAGTCTGCGAAGCCGCCGGTCACCGCGGTATCCCAGGAATCTGGGGGCTGCGGCGTCCCGGCGGGGTGCCGCCGGCGCACGGCGGCGAGCTGCGCGTTTATCAGACATTCAGCGGGTGGGGGGAGCATGTTCACATGGTCCGCACCACCGACTGGCAGAGCATTCACGGCCGTACCGTCCGGGCCGCCCGGCAGGCGCGGGGTTCCGTCGCGGTCCTGGAGGCGGCGGCCACGACGATCGCCCGGGCCGTCCCCTTCGAACTGTGGGCGGGGGTGCTCCTCGACCCGGTGACCCTCCTCAACGTCGGCGGCTGCTATCGCCACGGCGTCAGCGCCGCGTGGCTGCCCCGCATGCTGGACATCGAGTACCGGGAGGGCGACGCCCTCTCGATGCCCGGTCTCGCACGCCAGGCGCAGCCCGTCGGCACGCTCTCCGCCGCCCTCGGCGGCGAGCTGGAGCGCAGCCTCCGCTACCAGGACATCTACCGCCCGCTCGGCATGGCCGACGAGATGCGGCTGCTGCTGCGCGACGCGGGCCGGGTGTGGGGCGCGCTCGTGCTCACCCGGTCCGCCGACCGCCCGCCGTTCTCCGCCGCCGAGGCCGCGTTCGCCGCCCGGCTGTCCGCCCCGCTGGGGCGCGTGCTGCGGGACGCCCTGACCGAACGGCCCGCGACGCCCGGCATCGAGACCCGGGCGCTCGTCGTGCTCACCGCGGAGTACGAGATCGTCACCCGGTCCGGGACGGCTGCCGCCTGGTGCGCCGAGCTCGCCGAGACCCCCGACTGCGGCACGGGACTGCCGGCCGCCGCGTACGGGGTCGCCGCCGCGGCACTGAACAGCGAGTCGGGCGGCAGCCGGGTGTGCGTGCCGACCCGCTCGGGCGGCTGGGCGGCCATCGAGGGATGGCGCCTGGAGACGGGGGAGCGGCCCCAGGTGGCGCTGTCGATGGGCCCCGCCGCACCGCCGGACCGCATCGCCGCCCTGATGGAGGCCTACGCGCTCACGCCCCGCGAGTGCCAGGTGCTGACCGAGGTGGTCAGCGGTGCGCCCACGTCCGAGATCGCCGGCCGGCTCTGCCTGTCCCCGTTCACCGTGCAGGACCACCTCAAGTCGGTCTTCGCCAAGACCGGGGTGCGCTCGCGCCGCGAGCTAGTGGGGCAGATCTTCTTCCCCCACTACCTGCCCGCCCTGACCCGGCAGGAGGCCGCCGCCGGCGCCTGAAGCCGCCCCCGGCCTGCGGGCCCGGGCCGTAACCGGCGCAGCCGCCGGGCGGGCCGGGGGCCGGTGAACGTCGATGTCGTTTTCTCGCCAGCCGGGTCGCGCCCGAGCGACGATCCTGGAGACATGCACACCGACACCGAGCGCTGCGTGCGGGCCGTACAGTCGAAGGACGCCCGTTTCGACGGCGTGTTCTTCACCGCGGTACGCACCACCCGGATCTACTGCCGGCCGAGCTGCCCGGCCCGGCCGCCCAAGCCCGCGAACATGGAGTTCCACCCCACGGCCGCGTCCTGCCAGCGGGCCGGGTTCCGGGCCTGCAAGCGCTGCCGGCCCGACACGAGCCCCGGCGCCCCCCAGTGGAACGCGCGGGCCGACGCCGTCGCCCGGGCCGTCCGGCTCATCCAGGACGGGGTCGTCGACCGGGAGGGCGTCCCGGGGCTCGCCGGCCGGCTCGGCTATTCGACGCGGCAGATCGAGCGCCAGCTCCTCGCCGAGCTGGGCGCCGGGCCGCTGGCACTCGCCCGGGCCCAGCGGGCCCAGACGGCACGGGTGCTCATCGAGACCACACCCCTGCCGATGGCCGAGATCGCCTTCGCGGCCGGCTTCGCCTCGATCCGCACCTTCAACGACACCGTCCGCGAGGTCTTCGCCCTCGCTCCGGGCGAACTGCGGGCCCGGGTGGACGGTGCACGAGCGACCGTCCCCGCGGCTCCCGGGACGATCACCGTCCGGCTGCCGTTCCGCGCCCCCCTCAACCCCTCCAACCTCTTCGGCCACCTCGCCGCCACCGCCGTCCCGGGCGTGGAGGAATGGCGCGACGGCGCCTACCGGCGCACGCTCGGCCTCCCGTACGGACACGGCGTCGTCGCCCTCACCCCGCGTCCCGACCACGTGCTGTGCCGGCTCTCGCTGACCGACCCGCGCGACCTCACCCACGCCGTCAGCCGCTGCCGCCGGCTGCTCGACCTCGACGCCGATCCCGTCGCCGTCGACGAGCAGCTGCGCACCGACCCGCTGCTCGCGCCGCTCGTCGACGCCGCGCCCGGACGGCGGGTGCCGCGCACCGTGGACGCCGCCGAGTTCGCCGTACGCGCGGTGCTCGGCCAGCAGGTGTCCACGGCCGCCGCCCGCACCCACGCGGCCCGGCTGGTCACCGCCCACGGCGTTCCCGTCGAGGATCCGGAGGGCGGCCTCACCCACCTCTTCCCGACCCCCGACGCGCTCGCCGGACTCGATCCGGAGATCCTCGCGCTGCCCCGCAGCCGCCGTGCCACCCTGCTGACCCTCGTGACCGCGCTCGCCGACGGCAGTCTCGCCCTCGGTCCCGAGAGCGACTGGACCGAGGCCCGCGCCCGGCTGCTCGCCCTGCCCGGTTTCGGCCCCTGGACCACCGAGGTGATCGCCATGCGGGCACTCGGCGACCCCGACGCCTTCCTCCCCGGCGACCTCGGCGTCCGCCGCGCCGCCCAGGGCCTCGGCCTGCCCGCGACCCCCGCCGCGCTCACCGCCCGCGCCGCGCACTGGCGCCCCTGGCGCGCCTACGCCGTCCAGTACCTGTGGGCCACCGACTCCCACCCGGTCAACCACCTCCCCGCGTAAGGAACCCGCTCATGCCCACCGTGCAGCACACGGTCGTGGACAGCCCGTACGACCTGCTGACCCTGGTCGCCGTCGACGGCGTCCTCAGCCGGATGTACATGACCGACCAGCGGCACCGCCCGCCGGAGGAGACCTTCGGCACGCCCGACCCCCGCCCCTTCACGGAGGCCGTGCGTCAGCTCGACGCGTACTTCGCGGGCGAACTCACCGACTTCGACCTGCCGTTGCACCTCGTCGGCACGGAGTTCCAGCTGCGCGTCTGGGAGCAGCTCCGGCTCATCCCGTACGGTGAGACCCGCACCTACGGCGAACTCGCGGAGGCCCTGGGCAGTCCGGGGGCCTCGCGCGCGGTCGGTCTCGCCAACGGCCGGAACCCGGTCACGATCATCGTCCCCTGCCACCGGGTGATCGGCTCGGGCGGCAGCCTCACCGGCTACGGCGGCGGCCTGGACCGCAAGAAGCGCCTGCTCGCCTTCGAGTCGGGCGTGACCCCCGACGCCCTCTTCTAGGGCCCGTGCCGCGGGCCGGCTCCGGGCGGGTCTCAGCGCAGGCGTTCGAGCAGTGCGGGCAGCGCGGTGCCGATCGGCTCGCGGACGATCTCGTCCGCGACCGGGTCGTACGGGGTGGGCTCGGCGTTCACGATGATCAGCCGGGCCCCGTGCTCCGCCGCGATCCCCGCCAGGGAGGCGGCGGGCTGCACCTGCAGGCTGGTCCCCACCGCGATGAACACCTCGGTGGCCTTCGCGATCGACATGGCCTGCCCCAGCACCTGCGGGTCGAGGTTCTGCCCGAACATCACGGTGGCCGTCTTCAGGATTCCGCCGCACTTCCGACAGGCCGGATCGGCCTCGCCGGCCGTCACGCGCTCCAGGACCTCGGCCGCCGGGGACCGGTCGTGGCAGACCGTGCACACCACCGCCCGTGCGGAGCCGTGCAGTTCGAGCACCTTGCGCT
The DNA here is from genome assembly GCF_043202995.1 of Streptomyces sp. NPDC048018. Lineage (NCBI taxonomy): Bacteria > Bacillati > Actinomycetota > Actinomycetes > Kitasatosporales > Streptomycetaceae > Streptomyces > Streptomyces sp. NPDC048018. The sequence goes on along the minus strand of NZ_JBIDBK010000001.1, from coordinate 1,272,058 downwards.
CCGGTACTCCGGCCGCCTGGTGCAGCCCGTCCACGTTCTGCGTGATCACCCGCAGCGCGTGGCCGCTCTTCTCGAAGGCGGCCACGGCGTGGTGCGCCGCGTTCGGCCTGGCGCGCAGGACCGGCCCGTCGAGCCGCATCCGCCACGAGCGGCGGCGGATCTCCGGGTCGGCCATGTACGGCCCGTAGGTGACGAGCCGCTCGGCCTCCGGGTCACGCGTCCACACGCCGTCGGGCCCCCGGTAGTCGGGAATGCCCGAGTCCGTGGAGATGCCGGCACCGCTGAGAATCGCCACCATGGTCATGCAGCGAGCGTAGGCGGGCCGGAAGCCCTCCCGCGAGCCGATTACCGGGTGCTACGTTCCCCTCATGGCCAAGGTCAACGTCTCCCTCGACGCCGAACTCGTCGTCGAGGTCATGGTCCTCGCCGGCATCGGCAGCCCCCAGGACGCCGTCGAGGCCGTCGTCCGCGACTACATCGCCCGCGGACACCGCACCGAGGCCCGCACCGCCGCCCGCGACGAACCCCTGCGCACCGGCGGCCTGCTGCCGCCGGAGCCCGAGCAGGGCTGAGCGCCGGCACCGCCCACGCGCCCCGCCACGCCGCCGTACGCCGACGGACCGTCAGTCTGTCACGCCGTCAGTTCCGCCATTCGCACGGTCCGTTCCGCCAGCTCGCTGATCCGCACCCCGTCGAAGCCCGCCACCGCACTGCGGACCCGGTCCTCCAGCGGCTCCGACCACTGGGCCGGGATCGCCGCCGCACCGCACAGCACCCCGGCGACCGAGCCGGCCGTCGCCCCGTTGGAGTCCGTGTCCAGGCCGCCCCGCACCGTGAGCGCGAGGGTGCGGGTGAAGTCCCCTTCCCCGTAGAGGAGTCCGGCGGTCAGCACCGCCGCGTTCGGCACCGTGTGGATCCAGCCGAGCGCACCGGTCTCCTTCGCCAGCTCGGCGAGCGTCTCCGACCACTCCACGCCCGCCTCGTGCAGCGCCATCGTGTGCCGTACGGCCCGGGCGAGCCGGCTGCTCGCCGGGATCCGGTCCAGGGCGGTCGACAGCGCCGATCGCACGTCGGGGGCCGTGAACGCCGCCGCCACCAGCGCCGCCGCCCACATCGCCCCGTACACCCCGTTCCCGGTGTGCGACAGCGCCGCGTCCCGGCGGGCCAGCGAGGCGGCCCGGCGCGGGTCTCCCGGCGAGGTCCAGCCGTAGACGTCCGCCCTGATCAGGGCGCCGATCCACTCCTGGTAGGGATTGTCGTAGGTCGCGGTCAGCGGCGGCTTCAGCCCGTTCGCCAGATTCCGGTAGGCCACCCGCTCCGCGGTGAAGGTCTGGAGGTAGGGCAGCCGCATCAGCCACAGGTCGCCGACCTGCTCGGTGGTGAACGCGAAACCGCGGGTCTCCAGGAGGTGCAGCCCGAGGACGGAGTAGTCGATGTCGTCGTCCCGGCAGCTCCCGTGGATCCGGCCGCGCACGCACTGCGGCCACTCCGGCCGCAGCTCGAAGCCGTCCGCGCCGGCCGCCGGCGGCGGGGGCAGATAGTCCGTCAGCGGCAGGGCGCCGGTCAGCTCCAGATAGGCGTCGATCCGCTCGCGCGTCCAGTGCTCGCCGCACTCGACGGGTTTGCCGAGCATGTTGCCGGCGATCCGCCCCGTCCAGCCGCCCAGGATCCGGTCGGCGAGTTCCCTGTGCTTGAGCAGGCCCATGCCACCGGTCTACCCAATGCGGAGCCCCGTCGCGCGGCGACGCACCCGCCCGGCTCCGCCGGACCGCTTCCGCCGACGTCCGGAGGCGACCGCTACCGCCCCTCCTCGCCGCCGGACCGCGACCTCGCCGCCCGCCGGAGCCGGTGGTGGCGCGAGGGATCCCCCGCGCCGGGCGCGCCCCCGACCATCACCCGGACGGCGTCGCCCACCCCGTGCGGCGCGTGGTGCCGCGCCGGCCCGGCCCCCGGGTCGGTCCGCAGCTCCTTGAGGAGCGACCAGCACAGCGCCAGCATCACGAGGACGAAGGGCAGCGCCACCAGGATCGTGCCCGTCTGGAGCGCCGTGAGGCCGCCGGCGACCAGCAGTACGGCCGCGACCGCGGCCATGAGCACGCCCCAGGCCACCACCAGCCAGGTCCGCGGGTGCAGTGCGCCGCGGCTCGTCAGCGAGCCCATGACCAGGGAGGCCGAGTCCGCGCTGGTCACGAAGTACGTCATCACCAGCAGCATCGCCAGGTAGGAGGTCACCGTGCCGATCGGCAGCGCGTCCAGCATCGCGAACAGTGAGGCCTCGGGCCCGTCCTTGACCGCCCCCGCCAGGTCGGCCGCGCCCGTCGAGTCGAGCCGGATCGCGGTGCCGCCCATGACGCAGAACCAGATCACCGTCGCGCCGGAGGGCACGAGCAGCACCCCGATCAGGAACTCGCGGACGGTCCGGCCGTGCGAGATCCGGGCGATGAAGGTGCCGACGAACGGCGCCCAGGACAGCCACCACGCCCAGTAGAAGATCGTCCAGGTGCCCAGCCACGTCCGGTCCGTGAAGGCGCCCGTACGGCTCGCCATCGGCAGCAGCTGGTGCAGATAGCCGCCGACCGAGGCCGGGATCGTGTCGAGGACGTACACGGTCGGGCCGAGCAGGAACACGAACAGCATCAGGGCGGCGGCGAGCACGATGTTCAGCGTCGACAGCCACTTCACGCCCTTGTTCAGGCCCGAGAACGCCGACAGCACGAACGCCGCCGACAGCGACACGATGATGGTCAGCTCGGTGGCCGTGGAGTCCTTCACCCCGAGGGTGATGTTCAGGCCCTCCGCCACCTGCAGGGCGCCCAGGCCCAGACTGGTCGCCGTGCCGAAGACCGTGGCGAACACCGCCAGCAGGTCGATCGCCCTGCCCGGCCAGGACCGGGCCCGGCGCTCGCCCATCAGCGGCACGAAGGCGGCGCTGAGGGTGTTGCCGCGCCCCTTGCGGAAGCCCGCGTAGGCGAGGGCGAGACCGGCGATGCCGTAGATCGCCCACGGGGTGAGCGTCCAGTGGAAGAACGAGTACTCCATGGCCGTCCGGGCCGCGGCGCCGGACTGCGGCGGGACCCCGGTCGCCGGCGGCGGGGCCAGATAGTGCTGGAGCGGTTCCCCCACCCCGTAGAACATCAGGCCGATGCCCATTCCCGCGCTGAACATCATGGCGATCCAGGCCAGGTTCGTGAACTCGGGTTCCGAGTCGTCGGCACCCAGACGGATGCGGCCGAACCGGCTCACCGCGATCACCGCGCACAGCACCAGGAACACATCCGCGGCGGTCACGAAGAGCCAGGCGAAATTGGACAGCACCCAGCCGAGCGCCGACGAGGTGGCGTCGTCGAACGAGCCCTTCCCGAGGGCCGCCCAGCCCACCACCGCGACGACCGCCGCCATTCCGATCCCGATGACCTTTGCGTCGGGGCGAGGGCCTTGTCCGGGGATTTGATCGATCGGTTCCGTGCTCATGCCGCCCCACTATGGTGCGGAATATCGCCTCATCAGGGGGTGGCACGCCGTCTGGCCGTGCGGATAGGGTCGGCCCTGGCGCGACTGCCTGTTCGAAAGCAAGGGATGCAAGGTGACGAACGGAGCAGTAACTGAGGTCGCACGCGTGCTCGTCGCGGCCGACAAGTTCAAGGGCTCGCTCACGGCCGTACAGGTCGCGGAGCGGGTCACGGCAGGTCTGCGACGGGTCGTCCCGGAGCTCGAAGTGGAGACCCTTCCCGTCGCCGACGGCGGCGACGGCACGGTGGCCGCGGCCGTCGCGGCCGGGTTCGAGCGGCACGAGGTCACGGTGACCGGTCCGCTCGGCGAGCCCGTCACGGCGGCGTTCGCGCTGCGCGGCACCACCGCGGTCGTGGAGATGGCGGAGGCCTCCGGCCTCCAGCTCCTGCCGGCCGGGGTCTTCGCCGCACTCACGGCCACGACGTACGGCTCCGGCGAGCTGCTGCGCGCGGCCCTCGACGCGGGCGCCACCTCGATCGTCTTCGGGGTCGGCGGCAGCGCCACCACCGACGGCGGCGCCGGCATGCTGGCCGCGCTCGGTGCCCGGTTCCTCGACGCCGACGGCAAGCCCGTCGGCCCGGGCGGCGCGGCCCTCGCCGAGCTCGCCTCCGCCGATCTCTCGGGGGTCGACCCCCGCTTCGCCGAGGTCGACCTCGTCCTCGCCAGCGACGTCGACAACCCGCTGACCGGCCCGAAGGGCTGCGCGGCGGTCTACGGCCCGCAGAAGGGCGCGAGCCCCGAGGACGTCGAGACCCTCGACGCGGCCCTCGCGCACTACGCGCGCGTCCTGGAGAAGGCGATCGGCTCCCGGGCCGCCGAGCTCGCCGCCTCGCCCGGCGCGGGCGGCGCGGGCGGCATCGGCTACGGCGCCCTGCTGATCGGCGCGAGCTTCCGGCCCGGCATCGAGCTGATGCTGGAGGTCCTGGGCTTCGCCCCGGCCCTGGAGCGGGCCACCCTCGTCATCACCGGCGAGGGCTCCCTCGACGAGCAGACCCTGCACGGCAAGGCTCCGGCGGGCGTCGCCGCGGCCGCCCGCGCGGCCGGCAAGGAGGTCGTCGCGGTCTGCGGCCGGCTCGCCCTCGCCCCCGCGGCCCTGGGCTCCGCCGGGATCCGCCGCGCCTACCCCCTCACCGACCTGGAGCCCGAGCCCGCGAAGTCCATGGCGAACGCGGGCCCGCTCCTGGAGCAGGTCGCGGAGAACATCGCGCGGGACTTCCTGGCCTAGGGGGACGAGGACACACCGCCGTAACGCGGCGGTGTGAGGCTCGGGCGCATGAACGTACGCATCGAAGCGTCCCCCACGCACCCGGGCCTCGCCGGACTCCTCACCGCCTACCACCTCGCCACCGAGGCCGAGAAGGGCCGGCCCGTCGCCGGCCCGGACGCGCTGCCCGCCCGCTACCGGGCCGAGACGCGCGACCCCGCCACCGCCTTCGCCGCCGACACGGTGCTGCTGGCCCTCGGACCGGAGGCGCCGGTGGGCTGCGCGGTGCTCACCGCGGGCGGCGAGCTCAAGCGGCTGTGGGTGACGCCCGGTGACCGGGGACGGGGGACCGCCGCCGCCCTGGTGCACGAGGCACTGCGGCGCGCGGAGCGGTCCGGGCTGCCCGCCGTGCACCTCACGGTGTGGGAGTGGCGTGAGCGGGCCGTGGGGCTCTACCGGCGGCTCGGCTTCGAGCCGTGCGCACCCCGGGACGGCCGGCCCGGCCTCGTGTTCCTGGAGAAGCGGCTGACGACGACGGCGGCGAGCCGCCGCAGCGAGGCGATCCCGCCGGTCCGGGTCCCCGGCGAGGAGATCCGCACGGGGCGGATCGGTGCGGAAGGGACCCGTAGCGGGGAGACCACCGGTCCGGAGGAGAGCCGCACCGGGGAGACCGGCCCCGAGCGGAGCGGTGGGGAGCGGATCCGGGCCGGGCAGATCCGGCGCCTGACGCCTCAGGAGGTCCTTGAGCAGGCCTCCGACGGCCTTGCCGGGCTCCTCGTGGACGCGGTCGCCGGCGGAGCCTCCATCGGCTTCCTGGCGCCGCTGGAGGCCGTGGAGGCCGCCGAGTGGTGGACCCGGGCAGCGGGGGACCGCGAGGTCTGGGCGGCGTACGGCTCCGGAGGCGAGGTCCTCGGAGCGGTCACGCTCGTCCGCGACGGCAAGGCGAACGGGCGCCACCGCGGCGAGATCGCCAAGCTGGTGGTCCACCGCGAGGCCCGCGGGCGCGGCCTCGGGGCCCGGCTGCTCGCGGTGGCCGAGGCCCACGCCGCCGCCGTCGGCCTCCGTCTGCTCGTCCTGGACACGGAGACCGACAGCCCCGCCGAACGCCTCTACCGCGCGGCGGGCTGGACCGCAGCGGGCGTGATCCCGGACTTCGCCGCCGATCCGCGGGGCACCCTGCGCCCCACCACGCTGTACTACAAGCGCCCGGGGCGCTGACGGCACGCGGAAGGGCCCCGGACGCGATCCGCGTCCGGGGCCCTTCCGATCCGTTCCTGCTTACGGCAGCTGTGCCGCCTCCGCCTGCCGCGCCTCCCGGCTCTCGCGCCGGTTGTCGCGGAAGGTGTTCACTCGCCGGGCCGTCGCGAAGAGGGGGATCACGGCGCCCAGCACCACCTGGAGCGCGCAGCCGGTCTGGAGCAGGAACGCCCCGCCCGGTGCGTCGAACGCCCACGCCGCCAGCATCGCCATGGCGCCGACGATCCAGCTGAGCATCGCCACCGCGAGGACACCCCGCGGCTTCGGGTACTCGACCCGGCTCACCATCAGCCAGGCGACGCCGATGATCGCGAGCAGCGTCGGGATGAACGGCAGCTCCAGCAGGATGATCGACACGACGGTCAGCGCGCCGAAGGGGCTCGGCATGCCCTGGAACATGCCGTCCTTCATCGTCACGCAGGAGAACCGCGCGAGTCTCAGCACCACCGCCAGCAGCACCACGATCGCGGCCAGGGCCGAGACCTTCTGCTGCGCGTCGTCCGCCACCATCCCGTACACGAGCACGAAGTAGGCCGGGGCGAGGCCGAAGCTGATCAGGTCGGACAGGTTGTCGAGCTCGGCACCCATCGGCGAGCTGCGGAGCTTGCGCGCCACGATGCCGTCGAAGAGGTCGAAGATCGCCGCGGCCAGCATCAGGATCACGGCGGTGGCGGCGCTGTTGCGCGCCATGCCGGTCTCGCTGCTCCCGGTGAGGTGCGGGATGAGGATGCCGGTGGTGGTGAAGTACACCGCCATGAAACCGCACGTGGCGTTACCGAGCGTGAGGGCGTCCGCTATGGACAGCCTCAGCGACAGCGGCATCTCCTCGGCCTCGTCGGCGTCCGCCTCGGCCTCGGCGACCCAGTCGGCCGCCCGTGTGTCGGGATCAATCACGGTCAATGCGAGTCACCCCCGCGGTAGTGGGCTGACCCACCTCGACCGCGACCTCGACACCCTCCGGGAGGTAGATGTCGACCCGCGAACCGAAGCGGATCAGGCCGATCCGGTCACCCTGCTCGACCTTCGTTCCCTGGGGGATGTACGGCACGATCCGCCGGGCGACGGCACCCGCGATCTGGACCATCTCGATGTCGCCGAGGTCGGTGTCGAAGTGCCAGACAACGCGCTCGTTGTTCTCGCTCTCCTTGTTGAACGCCGGCACGAAGCCACCGGGGACGTGCTCCACGGACGTCACCGTGCCGGCCAGCGGCGCGCGGTTGACGTGGACGTTCAGGGGGCTCATGAAGATGGCGACGCGGGTGCGTCCGTCCTTCCACGGCATGATGCTCTGCACCACGCCGTCGGCGGGCGAGATGACCCGCCCCTGCGCGATCTCGCGCTCGGGGTCGCGGAAGAACCACAGCATGCCGGCCGCGAGAGCGGTGACCGGCACGGCGACGGCCGCGGCACGCTTCGACTTACGTGAGCGCGCGAGGCTGAGCGCCGCGGTGGCGACGGTCGGCAGAAGCCACGGCGATGCTCCGCGTGCGATGCGTGCGCCCTTGAGGCTGTCGCGGTGTGCAGAGGTTTGGCTGTGGGGCATGGATGACCTTCGTAGCGGATGATGCCGCACTGGCAACGGGGGACGGCGGCTTTCTGGCCGATGCTATCGGTTGCGAGCCGCAACTGGGCAAGGCAGAAGCCGAGTCGACGGCCGGAAGACGAACACAGGGTGTGATCTTCTTCGCGGCCGAACCGACCCAAACGCGACAATCAACCCTGGAACCGGTACTCCTCGAGCAACCGACGACCAATGATCATTTTCTGGATCTCGGCGGTACCTTCGCCGATGAGCAGCATCGGGGCCTCGCGGTAGAGGCGCTCGATCTCGTACTCCTTGGAGAAGCCGTATCCACCGTGAATGCGGAAGGCATCCTCGACGACCTCCTTGCAGTATTCGGACGCGAGGTACTTGGCCATCCCCGCTTCGAGGTCGTTTCGTTCCCCGGAGTCCTTTTTGCGTGCTGCGTTCACCATCATGGCATGAGCGGCCTCGACCTTGGTAGCCATCTCGGCCAGCTTGAACTGAATCGCCTGGTGCTGGGCGATCGGCTTTCCGAAAGTGTGACGCTGCTGGGCATACTGGACACCCAGTTCGAAAGCACGCTGCGCGACGCCGCAACCACGGGCCGCCACGTTCACGCGGCCGACCTCGACGCCGTCCATCATTTGGTAAAACCCTCGGCCGGTGGTGCCGCCCAGGACCCGATTGGCCGGAATGCGCAGTCCGTCCATGATGAGTTCGGTGGTGTCGACCCCCTTGTAACCCATCTTGTCGATCTTGCCGGGAATGGTGAGGCCGGGGCGGACCTCGCCGAAGCCGGGCTCCTTCTCGACCAGGAAGGTCGTCATCGACTTGTGGGGGGCGGTCCCCTCCGGGTGTCCTTCGTCACTTCGGACGAGCACCGCGACCAGCGTTGACGTGCCGCCGTTCGTCAGCCACATCTTCTGGCCGTTGAGGACGTACTCGTCGCCGTCCTTGACCGCCTTCGACGTGATCGCCGACACGTCCGAGCCGAGGGCCGGTTCCGACATCGAGAACGCGCCACGCGTCTCGCCGGCCGCCATCCGCGGAAGGAAGTAGTCCTTCTGCTCCTGCGTGCCGTGCTGCTTCAGCATGTACGCCACGATGAAGTGGGTGTTGATGATGCCGGAGACCGACATCCAGCCGCGCGCGATCTCCTCCACGCACAGCGCGTAGGTGAGCAGCGACTCACCCAGACCCCCGTACTCCTCGGGGATCATCAGACCGAAGACGCCGAGCTCCTTGAGCCCGTCCACGATCTGCTGCGGGTACTCGTCCCGGTGCTCCAGCTCCGTGGCGACCGGGATGATCTCCTTGTCGACGAAGTCCCGGACCGTGGCGAGGATCTCCTGCTGGACGTCGGTCAGACCGTGGGTCTGGGCGAGTCGCGCCATGACTACTTCCCCTGTTCCTTCAGCTCCGGGCGGCCGGGCTGCTCGCCGCCGCGCGCTTCGATGTACTCGGCGGTCGGGACCATCACCTTGCGGCGGAAGACGCACACCAGGGTGCCGTCCTGCTTGTAGCCCTTGGTCTCGACGTGGACGATGCCGCGGTCGCTCTTCGACTTCGACGGCGTCTTGTCGAGGACGGTGGTCTCGCCGTAGATGGTGTCGCCGTGGAAGGTCGGCGCCACGTGCCGCAGCGACTCGATCTCCAGGTTGGCGATGGCCTTGCCGGAGACGTCCGGCACGGACATGCCGAGCAGGAGCGAGTAGATGTAGTTGCCGACGACCACGTTCCGCTTGAAGTCCGTCGTGTTCTCGGCGTAATTCACGTCCATGTGCAGCGGATGGTGGTTCATCGTCAGCAGACAGAAGAGGTGGTCGTCGTACTCGGTGACCGTCTTCCCGGGCCAGTGCTTGTAGACGGCACCGATCTCGAACTCTTCGTAGGTGCGGCCGAACTGCATGGGATCAGGCCTCCGGGATCTCGAACTTGGTGCTGCGCTGCATGCCGGCGGCACGGCCCTTGCCGGAGATGACCAGGGCCATCTTGCGGGAGGCCTCGTCGATCATCTCGTCGCCGAGCATCGCCGAGCCCTTCTTCCCGCCGGCCTCGGAGGTGTAGTAGTCGTACGCGTCGAGGATGAGCTCGGCGTGGTCGAAGTCCTCCTGCGAGGGCGAGAAGATCTCGTTCGCGGCGGCGACCTGGTCCGGGTGCAGCACCCACTTGCCGTCGAAGCCGAGGGCGGCGGCGCGCCGGGCGACGGCCTTGTAGCCCTCCTGGTTGCGGATCTGCAGGTAGGGGCCGTCGATCGCCTGGAGGTTGTTGGCGCGGGCGGCCATCAGGATGCTCATCAGGATGTGGTGGTAGGCGTCCGCCGGGTAGCCGGGCGGCTGCTCGCCGACGACCAGGGACTTCATGTTGATGGAGGCCATGAAGTCGGCCGGGCCGAAGATGATGGTCTCCACGCGCTGAGAGGCCTGGGCGATCGCGTTGACGTTGGTGAGGCCCTGGGCGTTCTCGATCTGCGCCTCGATGCCGATCTTCCCGACCTCGAAGCCCATGGTCTTCTCGATCTGGGTGAGCAGCAGGTCGAGCGCGACGATCTGCTGCGCGTCCTGGACCTTCGGGAGCATGATGCAGTCGAGGTTCTGGCCGGCGCCCTCGACCACGGTGACGACGTCACGGTAGGTCCAGTGGGTCGTCCAGTCGTTGACGCGGACCACGCGGGTCTTGCCGGTCCAGTCGCCCTCGTTCAGGAACTTCACGATGGTGTGCCGGGCCTCCGGCTTGGCCAGCGGCGCGCAGGCGTCCTCCAGGTCCAGGAAGACCTGGTCGGCGGCCAGGCCCTGGGCCTTCTCCAGGAAGCGCGGGTTGGAGCCGGGCACCGCGAGGCAGGAGCGGCGGGGGCGCAGCCGGTTCACGGGCGTGCTGGTCATGCGGGGACCTCCGTACTTTCAAGGGGGCTGAGCTTGTTCGCTTTCCGGATCTCGTCGACGATACGGCCGATGATCCCGGTGATGCCGAAGTCCTTCGGGGTGAAGACGGCCGCCACGCCGGCGGCCCTGAGCTCCTCGGCGTCGGCGTTCGGGATGATCCCGCCGACGACCACCGGGATGTCGGCCGCGCCGGCCACCTTCAGGCGGTCGAGGACGTCCGGCACGAGCTGGGCGTGCGAGCCGGAGAGGATCGACAGGCCGACGGCGTGCACGTCCTCCTCCAGGGCCGCGTCCACGATCTGCTCCGGCGTCAGCCGGATGCCCTGGTAGACCACCTCGAAGCCGGCGTCGCGGGCCCGTACGGCGATCTGCTCGGCTCCGTTGGAGTGCCCGTCGAGGCCCGGCTTGCCCACCAGGAAGCGCAGCTTGCCGACACCCATGTCCTGGGCCGTGCGGTCCACCTTGCGGCGCACCTCGGCGAGCGGGGAGCCCGCCTCGGCCGGGACGGCCACGGGGGCGGAGGAGACGCCGGTCGGGGCGCGGAACTCGCCGAAGACCTCGCGCAGCGCCCCGGACCACTCGCCGGTCGTGACGCCCGCACGGGCGCACTCCAGGGTGGCCTCCATGAGGTTTCCGGTGCCCTTGGCGGCCTCCTTCAGCCGCTCCAGGGCCTTGCAGGGCCGGGGGTGGTTGAAGGGCGGCTGGTAGCGGGTCTCGCGCCAGGTGCTCAGGGCGGACACCACCCGGGCCTCGACGGCCGGGTCGACCGTCTGGATGGCGGTGTCCAGGTCGGCGGTGAGCGGGTTCGGCTCGGTCGTCTCGAAGATGTTGACGCCGACGATCTTCTCCTCGCCGGACTCGATCCGGGCGCGCCGCTCGGCGTGCGAGGAGACCAGCTGGGCCTTCAGGTAGCCGGACTCGACGGCGGCCATGGCGCCGCCCATCTCCTGGATCCGCTCGATCTCGGCCAGGCACTCGGCGACCAGCGCCTCCACCTTGGCCTCGATGACGTGCGAGCCGGCGAAGATGTCCTCGTACTCGAGGAGGTCCGACTCGTGCGCGAGGACCTGCTGGATGCGCAGCGACCACTGCTGGTCCCACGGGCGCGGCAGGCCGAGCGCCTCGTTCCAGGCCGGGAGCTGGACGGCACGCGCGCGGGCGTCCTTCGACAGCGTGACGGCCAGCATCTCCAGGACGATCCGCTGGACGTTGTTCTCCGGCTGGGCCTCGGTCAGCCCGAGCGAGTTGACCTGCACGCCGTACCGGAAACGGCGCTGCTTGGCGTCCTCGATGCCGTAGCGCTCGCGGGTGATGGTGTCCCAGATGCGGCCGAAGGCGCGCATCTTGCACATCTCCTCGACGAAGCGCACGCCGGCGTTCACGAAGAACGAGATCCGGGCGACGACCTCGCCGAACCGCTCCTCGGGGACCTGCCCCGAGTCGCGGACGGCGTCGAGGACCGCGATCGCGGTGGACATCGCGTACGCGATCTCCTGGACCGGCGTGGCCCCCGCCTCCTGCAGGTGGTAGCTGCAGATGTTGATCGGGTTCCACTTCGGGATGTGGTTGACCGTGTACGCGATCATGTCCGTCGTGAGGCGGAGCGAGGGGCCGGGCGGGAAGACGTGCGTCCCGCGCGACAGGTACTCCTTCACGATGTCGTTCTGGGTGGTGCCCTGGAGCTTGGTGATGTCCGCGCCCTGCTCCTCGGCGACCACCTGGTAGAGCGCCAGGAGCCACATGGCGGTGGCGTTGATGGTCATGGAGGTGTTCATCTGCTCCAGGGGGATGTCCTGGAACAGCCGCCGCATGTCACCGAGGTGCGAGACGGGGACCCCGACCCGGCCGACCTCGCCGCGGGCGAGGATGTGGTCGGGGTCGTAGCCGGTCTGCGTGGGCAGGTCGAACGCGACCGAGAGGCCGGTCTGGCCCTTGGCGAGGTTCCGCCGGTAGAGCTCGTTCGACGCCTCGGCGGTCGAGTGACCGGCGTACGTCCGCATGAGCCACGGCCGATCCTTCTGACGCTCTGTCATCTGTGGTCCCGGGGTCAGATGTTACGGAAGCGGTTGATGGCGTCGATGTGCTTGGCGCGCATCTCCGGGTTGCGGACGCCGAGGCCCTCCTCCGGGGCGAGGGCGAGGACGCCGACCTTGCCCTGGTGCAGGTTGCGGTGCACGTCGTAGGCGGCCTGGCCGGTCTCCTCCAGGGAGTAGACCTTGGAGAGCGTCGGGTGGATCTTGCCCTTGGCGATCAGGCGGTTGGCCTCCCACGCCTCGCGGTAGTTGGCGAAGTGCGAGCCGATGATGCGCTTCAGGGACATCCACAGGTAGCGGTTGTCGTACTGGTGCATGTAGCCCGAGGTCGAGGCGCAGGTGGTGATGGTGCCGCCCTTGCGGGTGACGTACACGGAGGCGCCGAAGGTCTCACGGCCGGGGTGCTCGAAGACGATGTCGATGTCCTCGCCGCCGGTCAGCTCGCGGATCTTGGAGCCGAAGCGCTTCCACTCGCGCGGGTCCTGGGTGTTCTCGTCCTTCCAGAACTTGTAGCCCTCGGCGTTGCGGTCGATGACCGCGTCGGCGCCCATGGACCGGCAGATGTCGGCCTTCTCGGGGGAGGAGACGACGCAGATCGGGTTGGCACCGCCGGCCAGCGCGAACTGGGTGGCGTAGGAGCCGAGGCCGCCGCTGGCGCCCCAGATCAGGACGTTGTCGCCCTGCTTCATGCCGGCGCCGTTGCGGGAGACCAGCTGGCGGTAGGCGGTCGAGTTGACCAGGCCGGGGGAGGCGGCCTCCTCCCAGCTCAGGTGGTCCGGCTTCGGCATCAGCTGGTTGGACTTGACCAGGGCGATCTCGGCGAGGCCGCCGAAGTTGGTCTCGAAGCCCCAGATGCGCTGCTCGGGGTCGAGCATCGTGTCGTTGTGGCCGTCAGAGGACTCCAGCTCGACGCTCAGGCAGTGCGCGACGACCTCGTCGCCGGGCTTCCAGGAGTTGACGCCCGGACCGGTGCGCAGGACGACGCCCGCGAGGTCGGAACCGATGATGTGGTACGGCAGGTCGTGGCGCTTGCTCAGCTCGGACAGGCGGCCGTAGCGCTCCAGGAAGCCGAAGGTCGACACGGGCTCGAAGATCGAGGTCCAGACCGAGTTGTAGTTCACCGAGGAGGCCATGACGGCGACCAGGGCCTCGCCCGGGCCGAGCTCGGGGAGCGCGACGTCGTCCAGGTGGAGCGACTTGCGCGGGTCCTTGTCGCGGCTGGCGAGCCCGGCGAACATCTCCGTCTCGTCCTTGTGGACGGTCACGGCGCGGTACGACTCGGGGAGCTTGATGTTGGCGAAATCGGCCGACGTGGAGTCGGGCGACTGGATCGCGTCCAGGATGTCCTTCACGGATGCCTCCGGCGGTGCGGCGTCCACGGGGGACGCACTGAGGGTTACGTCGGTTTGCTGCTGTGGAGGTGTGCCGTCGGTTCGGCGCGGGTGGTGCTGTGGCGGCGCCGGGTAGGGCGCAGGAGTTGCCTGTGACGCAGGCGTCCGGGCGCACCCGCGGGATCGCTGGTGGGGACAGCCGGCACACGAGGTGATCTCTGCGCGCCGGCCGCCCGGACAACATCAACGTATGGCACGCCGTGTCACCTGACAAGGCACTGCGTGCCAACAATTTCACTCAGATGCAATCTGCTGCTCACGGATGAGCGATGATCGATCGAAAATGCCCCTGAACTGCGCGGATGCGACGCCGGCGGAGCCGGGGAGGCGACCGTGAAACGCCCTCGAAGCCGCCGGGGACCGCCTCGGGAGACGCCGGGCACCGGCTTCGGGGGCGCCGGGGACCGCCCGGGGGGCGCCGGGAACCTCCGCGGGAGGGCCGGTGGACGCGGCCCGGGCGTGACGCCGGCGGGATCGCCCCCGGAGGGCCGAGGGACGGCCCCGGGAAGCCCGGGGAGCGGGCCCCGGGAGTGCCGGAGGCGTCCCGGGACCGGACCGGAAACGGACCCGGACGGGACGCGGACGCGACGCGGCGGCACCGCCCCCGGGGAGCGCCGAGGACCGGCCCGGGAACGACGACGAGGGCCGCCCCCGGCTTCCGGGGGCGGCCCTCGTCGTGGAGTGCCGGTCGCGGCCCTCTCAGCCCTTCTGCAGCGCCTGCTGGATCGTCCGCATGACCTCGTCCAGCGGGGCGTCCGTCCGGGCGACGGCGACCACCACGTCGCCCGTCGTGGAGGCGGTGGCGGCGGCCGGGGCGGCGGTCGAGGCCTCCGGCTCCGCGGCGGCCGCGGGCGCCCCGGGCGCCGACGGCCTGGCACCTATGCCCGAGCCGAAGGTCTCCCGCACGATCGCGAAGGCGTGGTCCAGCTGGTTCTCCACGTCGCCCTGGCCGCCCGCGCGCAGCCAGCGTCGCAGCACGTGGTTGTGGGCCGTGACGACCGCGGAGGCGGCCACCTCGGCCAGCAGCGGGTCGTCGTTGCCGTCGTGGTGGTCGCGCTCGTCGAAGTGGCCGAGCAGATAGCGGGTGAAGAGGCGCTCGTAGCGGGCCACCGAGGCGATCTCGCGCTCCCGCAGCGTCGGCACCTCGCGGGTCAGCCGGTACCGCTCGACGGAGACCGCGGGCGAGCCCGCGTACATCTTCATGACCTCCTTGATGCCCCGGCACACCGTGTCCAGCGGGTGCTCGTGCGGCGGGGCGGCGTTCAGCACCGCCTCCGCGCGCACCAGGGTGTCGTCGTGGTCGGGGAAGATGGCCTCTTCCTTGGAGCGGAAGTGCCGGAAGAACGTCCGCCGCGCCACCCCGGCCGCCGCCGCGATCTCGTCGACCGTCGTGGCCTCGTACCCCTTGGTGGCGAAGAGCTCCATGGCGGCGGTGGCCAGCTCCCGGCGCATTTTCAGCCGCTGGGCGGCGGCACGGGTCCCCGCCGCGCTCTCCGGGGCGTCGGGCGTGGACGTGGCACGGGGTGTCTTCGCGGCCTTGGACATGTCCCGAACGTACTGCATCGGAGCGGGAGTGTGCCCAGGTGGGGGAGGGGAGCCCGGCCCGGCACCGAAGGTGCCCGACGGGCGGAGCAGCCCTCCCCATCCCCCGTGCGGCTCGCCGTGGCCGTCAGCGACGGGCATATTCGCGGAAGCCGCGACCCGTCTTGCGGCCCAGGCAGCCCGCGGCCACGAGGTGCTCCAGCAGCGGCGCCGGGGCGAGGCCGGGGTCGCGGAACTCGCGGTGCAGCACCTTCTCGATGGCCAGCGAGACGTCCAGGCCGACGACGTCCAGGAGCTCGAAGGGCCCCATCGGGTAGCCGCCGCCCAGCTTCATCGCGGCGTCGATGTCGTCCAGGGTGGCGTAGTGCTCCTGGACCATCTTGATCGCGTTGTTCAGGTACGGGAAGAGCAGCGCGTTCACGATGAAGCCGGCCCGGTCGCCGCAGTCCACGGCGTGCTTCCTGATCTTCGCCGTGACCTCGCGGACGGTCGCGTGCACGTCGTCGGCGGTCAGGACCGTCCGGACGATCTCCACCAGCTTCATCGCGGGCGCCGGGTTGAAGAAGTGCATCCCGATGACGTCCTGCGGGCGCGAGGTGGCCTTGGCGCAGGCGACGACGGGCAGCGAGGAGGTCGTGGTGGCGAGCACCGCGCCCGGCTTGCAGATCTTGTCGAGGCGGGCGAACAGGTCCTGCTTGATCTCCAGGTCCTCGGCGACCGCCTCGACCGCCAGGTCGACCTCGGCGAAGGCGTCCAGCGCGCCGGCCGGGACGATCCGGGCCAGCGTCTCGTCGCGGGCCTCCGCGGTCATCCGGCCCTTGTCCACGGAACGGCCGAGGGACTTGGCGATGCGGGCCTTGGCCGTGTCCGCCTTCTCCTGCGAGCGGGCGGCGAGGACGACCTCGTAGCCGGCCATGGCGAAGACCTCGGCGATGCCGGAGGCCATGGTGCCCGAGCCGGCGACGCCGACCGAGCGGACCTCGCGGCCCGTGCCGCCCGCGGTCGTCTCCAGCGGCGTGAGCGCGTCGCGGACGACCGTGCCGGAGCCCGGGGTCTCGTACGTGTAGAAGCCGCGGCCGGACTTGCGGCCGGTCAGGCCCGCCTCGCTGAGCTGCTTGAGGATCGGGGCCGGGGCGTGCAGCCGGTCCTGCGACGAGCTGTACATCGCCTCGAGGACGGTGCGGGCGGTGTCGATGCCGATCAGGTCGAGCAGCGCCAGCGGGCCCATCGGCAGGCCGCAGCCGAGCCGCATCGCGGCGTCGATGTCCTCGCGCGAGGCGTACTTGGCCTCGTACATGGCGGCGGCCTGGTTGAGGTAGCCGAAGAGCAGTCCGTCGGCGACGAAACCGGGACGGTCGCCGACCGCGACGGGCTCCTTGCCGAGTTCCTGCGCGAGCCGGGTGACCGCGTCCACGGCCTGCGGGGCCGTCAGCACCGAGGAGACGACCTCGACCAGCTTCATGGCCTGGACCGGGGTGAAGAAGTGCAGGCCGAGGACGCGCTCCGGGTGGGCGGAGTCGGCGGCGAGCCGGGTGACCGACAGGGCGTTGGTGCCGGTGGCGAGGACGGTGTCGGGCCGGACGATGCCGTCCAGGGCCCGGAAGACCTCCTGCTTGGTCTCGTACGACTCGGGCACGACCTCGATCACGAGGTCCGCGTCGGCGGCCGCCTGCAGGTCGGAGTAGGTGCGGAAGCGGGCGAGGACGTCCTGCCGCTCCTCCTCGGTGATGCGCTCACGGGCCACCGCGCGGGCGGTGGAGGCCTCCAGGGCGGCGACGGCCTGAGCGGCCGCGCTCTCGCTGATGTCGATGCCGATGACCTCGCGGCCGGCCCGGACGAGCACGTCGGCGATGCCGGTGCCCATGGTGCCGAGACCGACGACGGCGATGGTGGAGAGAGGGGTGTCCATCAGGGGACTCCTGGGAGAAGAGTGACGACTGAAGGCAGTGCGCGAAAAGAAGAGCGCGGTGGCCCAGAGAGAGGGGTGAAAGAGCGACGGACCCTGTCCCGGAGTCACGTCGAAAACTGCCGAACCGAACGAACTTCCCCATACCTTCGGTACGGGGTGGACCCCTGACGGCTGCGTCACCAGGCCGTCGGGGGAAGTGCGGGGGGTGGCCCGCTCACCTGAGATTAACTGCCCGGTAACGAGCGCGCCAGTCCCGGGAAGTTGGGAACAATGTGATCTGGGTCGCGGATAGGCTGCGGAATATGAATTTCGCCGCGGACCCCGAATTCTGCTCGATGATCGATCGTTTACGGGAAGAGATCGAGAATGACCGCGGAGAGGTGCCGGCGGCATTCGAAGAACTCGCGGGACCGCTCGGCGCGGAGGAACTCCACCGGACGCTCACCGCACCCGGACAACCCCTCTGGGCCCGCGAGATCGCCGCCTTCCGGCTCGGCCTCGCCGGCGACGCGCGCGCCTTCGAGGCCCTGGTCCTGCTCCTCAACCACCGCGACCCCGAGCGCTGCGTCTCCGCCGCCCACGCCCTCACCCGGCTCGGCGACCCCCGGACCGCCCGCGCCGCCGCCGCGCTCGCCACCAACGAACTCCGCGTCGCCTACGCCCTGCTGCCGGTCCGTCTGCTGGCCACCCTGCGCGCCCCGGAGAGCGTTCCCGCCCTCGTCACCGTCCTCGGACGCAGGCTCGCACCCGCCGACCCGCACTGGCGCGTCGGCCTCGCCTGTGTCGAAGGGCTCGGCGCGCTCGGTGACCCGGGCGCCCGCGAGGTCCTGGAGGCGGCCCTGCCGCACCCGCGCTTCGGGGGAGCGGCACGCGAGGCGCTGGAGCGGCTCCCCTCCTGAGCCCGCGTGCGGGCGCCCCCGGCGACCGGCCGCCGGGGGCACCGCGGCCCTCCGGCCTGCCGGAGGGCGCCCGCTTCCCGCGGCCGCGCGGTCTCAGCGCACGTGGCCGAGCATCCCGTGCAGGGTGGCGCCGGCGCCCGGGGCCGCGCCGCGGGTCGCCGCGGCCTTCGCGGGCTTCGGCTCGGGGAGCCTCTCGCAGACCGCGTCCGCCTCCGCGCCCTCCGCCCCGCGCGGCACGGTGCCGGTGGAGAGGTAGGCGGCGAGGTGCTCGTCCATGCAGTCGTTGCCCGCCAGCGTCACGCCGTGGTTGCCGCCGCCGTCCTCGACGACCAGGCTGGAGCCGGTCATCTTCCGGTGCAGGGTGACCGCGCCCTCGAACGGGGTGGCGGCGTCCTCGGTGGCCTGCAGGATCAGCATCGGGGGCAGCTCGTCGTTGCCGACGTCCGGCGGGGTGGCCGGGGCGACCGGCCAGAACGCGCACGGCGCGTTGTACCAGGCGTTGTTCCAGGTGGAGAACGGCGCCTTGGCGTGCACCTTCCAGTTGTCCCTGCGCCAGACGTTCCAGTCCCGCGGCCAGGCCGCGTCCCGGCACTGGACGCTCGTGTAGACCGAGTAGCCGTTGTCCGCCGCGGCGTCCGCGGCGGCGTAGTCCTCGTACGCGGCCACCAGCGGGGCCGTGTCCCGGTCGTTCGCGAACGCGGCGAACGCGGCCGCGAGACGCGGCCAGTAGCCGTCGTAGTAGCCGCCCGGCAGGAACGTGTCCTCCAGCTCGCCCGGGCCCACCTTGCCGCCGGCGGGCGCGGTGCGCAGCTCCTCGCGCATCCGGTACCAGGCCGCCTCCACGGCCGCCGGGTCGGTGCCGAGGCGGTAGGTCGCGTCGTTCCGGGCCACCCACGCCGTGAAGTCCTTGTGGCGGGCGTCGAAGGCGTAGTCCTGCCCGATGTTGTCCTCGTACCAGACGCCGTGCGGGTTCACGACGGAGTCGAGCGCCATGCGCCGCACCCGCTCGGGGAAGAGCCGCGCGTACACCGCGCCGAGGTAGGTGCCGTACGAGTAGCCGAGGTAGCTGAGCTTCGGCGCGCCCAGCGCCGTCCGGACGGCGTCCAGGTCACGGGCGGTGGAGACGGTGTCGATGTACGGAAGGACGTCCGCGTACTTGTCGCCGCAGGCCTGGGCGAAGGCCCGCGCGCGCTCGATGCCGGCCCGTTCGTCCTCGGCGTCGACCGGCACGGAGTCCGGGCGTACCGGGTCGAAGTGGCCGGGGCGGCAGTTCAGGGCGGGCTCGCTCTTGCCGACGCCCCGCGGGTCGAAACCGATCACGTCGTACTGCGCCACCACCTTCGAGGGCAGTGAGGCCGCCACGTACCCGGCCATCCCGCGTCCGCTGCCGCCGGGGCCGCCGGGGTTCACCAGGAGCGGGCCCTGGTAGGTCTTCGCCGTGTGCGGGACCCGGGTCAGGGCCAGGGCGATCGTCCGGCCCGCCGGGTCGTCGTGGTCCAGCGGCACCCTCAGGGTGCCGCACTGGAGCTTCGGGTACGCCTTGGTGCCGCAGTCGGTCCAGGCGAGCGGGGCGACGGGACGGGGCGTGGGGGCGGGCCCGTTCGCCGCGGAGGCGGACGGGGGCGCGGGCAGGACGGTGACCGTCCCGGCGGCCAGCGCCCCAGCGGCGATCAGCATTCCTGCGCGTGTTCTCATACGGCGTCCGTGCCCCGGACGGCGCTCGTGGGGACCGTTCCGGCACAGAGTTGACCCGATCGGCGGAGGTGACGCGCCGTCAAAGAGGTCCCGGGCGCGGGACTCGGGCCGGTGTCACAGCAGGGTGAGCTGCTCGGCCTCCGGCACGCGCGCGTGGTGCTCGGGCAGGGGGGTCCGGTGCGAGGGGCCCCGGCGGTCGTTCGGCCCGATCCCGAACTCCGACGCAAGCTCGTGCACCTGACGGGTGATCCGGCGCTGGTACCAGGTGGGGGCGTAGGCCCCGCCCGCGTACATGCGCTCGTAGCGGCCGACCAGGCCGGGGTGGTGGCGGCGCAGCCAGGTGAAGTACCACTCGCGCGCCCCCGGGCGCAGGTGCAGGACGAGCGGGGTGACGGAGGTGGCGCCGGCCTCGGCGACGGCGCGGACGGTGTCGCGCAGCTGCTCCGGACGGTCGCCGAGGAAGGGCACGACGGGTGCCATCAGGACCCCGCAGCCGATGCCGTGGCGGGCGAGGGTCCGTACGACGTCCAGGCGACGCTCGGGGGCGGGGGTGCCGGGCTCGACGGTGCGCCACAGCTCGGTGTCGGTGAAGCCGACGGAGACGGACACGCCCACCTCGGTGACCTCGGCGGCCTGCCGGAGCAGGTCCAGGTCGCGCAGGATCAGCGTCCCCTTGGTGAGGATCGAGAAGGGGTTCGCGTAATCCCGCAGGGCCTCCAGGATGCCCGGCATCAGCCGGTAGCGGCCCTCCGCCCGCTGGTAGCAGTCGACGTTGGTGCCCATGGCGATGTGCGCGCCCTGCCAGCGCCGCGAGGCGAGCTGCCCGCGCAGCAGCTCCGGCGCGTTCACCTTGACGACGATCTGCGAGTCGAAGCCGGTCCCGGTGTCGAGGTCCAGATAGCTGTGGGTCTTGCGGGCGAAGCAGTACACGCAGGCGTGGGTGCAGCCGCGGTACGGGTTGACCGTCCACTCGAACGGCATGCGGGAGGCGCCGGGCACCCGGTTGACGATCGAGCGGGCCCGCACCTCGTGGAAGGTGATGCCGCGGAACTCGGGTGTGTCGAACGTGCGGGTGGTGACCGCGTCCGCGCCGAACAGGGCGCTTTCGGCCAGGGCGGCGGGGCTGTCGGCGGCAGCGGAGCCGTCGGCCAGACGATCCCATCTCATGGTCGCCTCCTCGGGGGACGGGGTGGTCCCAGATTAGAACATACGTTCCCTTGATCGCGGCAACCCGGATTTTGGGCCCCGGCGCCCAGGTGGTTGGCTTGGCCCGTATCCCCCGCAAGCACCACGAGAACAAGCTGGAGGAAGCGCCATGGCGCAGGTCGAGGCCACGACGGAGCGGATCATCGCCGCTGACGCGGAGACGGTGTTCGACGCCCTCGCCGACTACACCGGGACGCGCGAGAAGCTGCTCCCCGAGCACTTCAGCGAGTACGAGGTGCGCGAGGGCGGCGACGGCGAGGGCACCCTCGTCCACTGGAAGCTCCAGGCCACCAGCAAGCGCGTGCGCGACTGCCTTCTGGACGTCACCGAGCCCACCGACGGGCAGCTCGTGGAGAAGGACCGCAACTCCTCCATGGTCACCACCTGGACCGTCACCCCGGCCGGTGAAGGCAGGTCCAGGGTCCTCGTCAGCACCGTCTGGAACGGCGCCGGCGGCATCGGCGGCTTCTTCGAGAAGACCTTCGCCCCCAAGGGCCTCGGCCGCATCTACGACGCCCTGCTCGCCAAGCTCGCCGCCGAGGTCGAGAAGTAGGACGGGGCGGGACCGGGAGGCCGCACCGAGAAGTAGCCCCGGGAAACCGGAAGCCGGAAGTAACGCCCGGTTCACTCACCGATTCGAGTGGTTTCCCCGCGACCCCCGCAAGAGCGCCCGGCGCACTCGGGGGTCGCGCGCTTGACGGCAAAGCCCCTGATGAGCGCCCCAAGTGCGCCCGCTCGCAGGGCCGTTACGCCTCCACCTCCCCACCCTCCTCCCGTACCGCCCGACTTGCTCCCGCTTCGTGCCCAATGCGAAGAATGGCGCGCGCAGACGCCGTGACGAGGGGAGCAGCACGTGGGTGCGATCACGCTGGCCGAGGACGCCAGGGACGCCGAGGGCGCGGAGCCGCACCTCACCGAGGACACCGCCGGCCCGGCGGACCGGCCCGACGCGAGCCGCTCGCCCGCCGCTCCGGCGCCGCCGCCCGCAGCGGAAGCGGCTCTCGACCCACGCCGCGTCCGGCTCGTCTTCTGCGGACTCATGCTCGCGCTGCTCCTCGCCGCGCTCGAGCAGATGATCGTCGCCACCGCCCTGCCGAAGATCGTCGGCGAACTCCAGGGCCTGGACCGGATGTCCTGGGCGATCACCGCCTACCTGCTCACCGCCACCATCGGCCTCCCCGTCTACGGAAAGCTCGGCGACCTCCTCGGCCGCAAAGGCGTCTTCCTCTTCGCGATCGTCGTCTTCGTCATCGGCTCCGGCCTCGCCGGCTGGTCCCGTTCCATGGACCAGCTCATCGCCTTCCGCGCCCTCCAGGGCGCCGGCGCCGGCGGACTGATGATCGGCGTCCAGGCGATCATCGCCGACATCGTCCCCTCCCGGGAACGCGGCCGCTACATGGGCCTCATCGGCGCCGCCTTCGGCCTCGCCTCCGTCGCCGGACCGCTGCTCGGCGGCTTCTTCACCGACCACGTCTCCTGGCGCTGGTGCTTCTACTTCAACGTGCCCTTCGGCCTCGTCACCCTGCTCGTGGTCTCGCTCGTCCTGAAGCTCCCCAAGCCCACCGCCCGGGCCCGGTTCGACGTCCTCGGCGCCCTCCTGCTCGCCGCCGCCTCCACCTGCCTGGTGCTGCTCACCAGCTGGGGCGGCACCACGTACGCCTGGGACTCCCGCGCGATCCTCGGCCTCGGCTGCGGCGCCGTCGCGGCCACCGCCCTCTTCCTCCTCGTCGAGCGCTTCGCCCGCGAACCGCTCATCCCGCTGCGCCTGTTCCGCGACTCCGTCTTCACCGTCACCAGCCTCGTCGGCGCGGTCGTCGGCATCGCCCTCTTCGGCGCCGCCAGCTATCTGCCGACCTTCCTGCAGATGGTCGAGGGCGCCAGCGCCACCGAGTCCGGCCTCCTGATGCTCCCGCTGATGGGCGGCATCGTGGCGGCCTCGGTCGTGTCCGGCCAACTCATCAGCCGCACCGGCCACTACAAGGTCTTCCCGCTGCTCGGCGGCGCCGTGTCGACCCTCGGCATGTGGCTGCTCTCCCACATGGACACCGACACCCCGCGGCTGACCCACAGCCTCTGGCAGGCCGTGCTCGGCGTCGGCATCGGCCTCGTCATGCCCTTCCTCGTGCTCGCCGTCCAGAACTCCGTACGCCCCGCCGACCTCGGGACCGCCACCAGCGCCCACAACTACTTCCGCCAGATCGGCGGCAGCGTCGGGGCCGCGATCTTCGGCACCCTCTTCGCCGCCCGCCTCGACGACGCACTGGCCGACCGGCTGCCCAAGGACGGCGCCGCCGCCCTGCCGCCCGCGGACTCGATCACCCCGCAGGCGGTCCACGCGCTGCCGCCCGCGCTGCGCGACGCCTTCGTCGAGGCCTACGCCGACGCCATGCCCCGGATCTTCCTCTACCTCGTGCCGGTCCTCGCGCTCGGCCTCGTCCTCGCCTTCTTCCTCAAGGAGAAACCGCTGGTGTCCCCTCACACCCCCGCCACCGAGGCCCCCGCCACCCCGCTCCCGCACGCCCGGGCCGCCGCCACCGACACCCGGACCGCCGCCCCGCTGCTCGACGGGGTCCCCGTCTGCGGCACCGTCCAGCACCACGACGGCAGCTGTGTGCCCCGGGCCGCCCTCACCCTCATCGACGTCCAGGGCCGCCAGATCGGCCGGGGCGGCAGCGGCGACGACGGCCGCTACGCGCTGAGCGTGCCCGGCCCCGGTTCGTACGTGCTCATCGCTGCTGCCGGCGGGCACCAGCCGCAGGCCGTATCCGTCACCGTGGGGGAGCGCCCGGTCGAGCTGGACGTCGTCCTCGGCGGGGCGGGACGGCTGGCCGGCGCCGTCGTCACCGCCGACGGCACCCCCGTACGCGACGCGGCGGTCACCCTCACCGACGTACGCGGCGAGGTCGTCGCCTCCACCCGCAGCGGACGCGACGGCGGCTACGTGATCGGCGAGCTGGTCGCCGGCGAGTACACCCTGGCCGCGAGCGCCCCCGCGTTCCGCCCGGCCGCCCTGCCGGTCAGCGTGCAGGCCTCCCGCGAGACCCGCCAGGACATCGAGCTGGCGGGCGGCGCGGTGCTGCGCGGCACGGTACGGGCGGGCGGCGGCCGGCCGGTGGAGGACGCCCGCGTGACGCTGCTCGACGCCGCCGGGAACGTGGTCGACACCCTGACGACGGGTTCGGACGGCACGTTCCGCTTCGTGGACCTGTCCTCGGGCGAGTACACGGTGATCGCCGCCGGCTACCCGCCGGTGGCGACGGTCCTCCAGGTCGCGGGCGGCGGCCGGACGGAGCGCGACCTGCAGCTCGGCCACGAGGACTGAGCCGCCCGGAGCCCCGCGGCCGGGCCGCGGGGCTCCGGGGGTGTCAGGAGGCGGCGGTGGCCTTGCGCAGCGCGCTGATGCAGGTGCCGATCGCCTCCTGCAGGGCCTCCAGGCGCTGCAGCATGTCGTCCTCGACGACGTCCTCCTCCAGGACCTCGTCGAGGGTCAGCTCCTCGAAGACCTTCGTCGCCTTCTGCAGGCTGCTGTAGAACTTCGCCCGGCGCTCCTGGACGCGCAGTGCCGGATCCGCCTCGACGGCCTGGACGACCATCGACCTCACCGTGTCGTAGGCCTCACCGGCCCACTCGCCGGCCTCCTCGGAGTCGTCGAGCTCGTCGATCAGGGTGAGGTGCCGCTCGGCCTCCGCGCGCAACTCGGCCGGGGCCGCGACGGTCTGGCCGGCCGGCGTCCTGATCCGGCCGCCTTCCGCGATCTGCCGGACGTACTCGATCCGGTCCGCGGCCTTGGCCTCCTGCGCCACCGCCTTCTTCAGGTCGCCGGCGCGGGCGATGGCCCGGGCCATCTCGGTCTGCAGCGCCGGGTCCTCCTTCATCCGGTCCAGCAGCGCACCCCGCGCGGCCTCGGCGGTGCCCGGGTCGGCGAGGATCGCGGCACGGAGCGCCGTCGGGTTCTCCGCCACCTCCAGCGCCTTCGTCGCCTTGATCCCCTCCGCCTCGGCCGCGGCCGTGATCGCGTGGCCGCGCACCGAGGTCGCGCTGTTGCGGGAGGAGTAGTACGACAGCCAGACGTCGGCCTCGGGCAGCTCGACGTCCAGGCCCGGGACCAGCGCCTCGAACTGCGGCACCAGGGCGTCGTCGGCGGCCATGTCCCACGCCTTGTAGTAGCGCATGACCCGCTCGGCGGAGCAGCCGGCGAGTTCCGCGAAGGCCTTCGCCGACACCTTCTCCGAGCCCTCGGCCGCCTGGCCGCCCGGGCGCACGCTGCGCGCCACCTTCAGCGCGAACGCCCAGCCGCCGGTCCGCGCGTACACCCCGAAATCGCGGGCGTCGCGGACCACGGCCTCGGCGACGGCCTGTGCGGCGGGCTCGACCCACTCGCCGGTGTCGACGGGCAGAGGGGCTTCGGACGGGGCGAGCGAGGTGGTCACCGAGGGGTCTCCTGAGTTTCGCGGGACGACGAAAACTGCGCCCGTCAGCCTATACGCACCCGATGGACGGGTTCGCCCGAATCACTGCCACCGGTCCACGCCTCCGACACTTTTCCACAGGGGTGGTCCGGCCCGCGGGGGGCGCGTACGGTGCCAGGCATGAAGATCCTGATCAGTGCCGACATGGAGGGCGCGACCGGCGTGACCTGGCCCGCCGACGTGCTGCCCGGCACGCCGCAATGGGAGCGCTGCCGTTCCCTG
This sequence comes from Streptomyces sp. NPDC048018, assembly GCF_043202995.1. Lineage (NCBI taxonomy): Bacteria > Bacillati > Actinomycetota > Actinomycetes > Kitasatosporales > Streptomycetaceae > Streptomyces > Streptomyces sp. NPDC048018. The sequence goes on along the minus strand of NZ_JBIDBK010000001.1, from coordinate 1,246,314 downwards.
TTCACCTCGGACGTCAACGCGGCGGTGCTCGGCTTCTTCGACGGCGGCGCCGACGAGGTCCTGATCAACGAGGCGCACTGGAGCATGCGCAATCTCCTCCTGGAGCACCTCGACGAACGCGCCGAGATGATCACCGGCCGGCACAAGACGCTCTCCATGGTCGAGGGCGTCCAGCACGGCGACGTCGACGGCATCGCCTTCGTCGGCTACCACACCGGCGCGGGCGCCGAAGGCGTCCTCGCCCACACCTACCTGGCCAACTCGATCACGGGTGTCTGGCTGAACGGCGTCCGCGCCGGCGAGGGCCTGCTCAACGCGCACGTGGTGGCCGAGTACGGGGTCCCCGTCGTCCTCGTCACCGGCGACGACCTGGCCTGCGAGGACGCACTGGGCTACGCCCCGGAGGCACGGAAGGTCGCCGTCAAGGACCACGTGTCGCGGTACGCGGCGGTGTGCCGCACTCCGGCCCGCACGGCTTCCGACATCCGCGCCGCGGCGAAGGACGCGGTCTCCCTCGCCGTCCGGCACGAGCCGGTCAGAGGCGGCCCCTTCACCGTGGAGCTGGAGTTCGACGCGGAGCACCTCACCGGCGCCGCGACGGTGGTCCCGGGCGTGGAGCGGAGCGGCGAGCGCCGGGTCGCCTACACCAGCGAGACCATGTACGAGGGAATCCGCACGTTCAAGGCGGTCACCACGATCGTGTCGGCCGCCGTGGAGGAGCAGTATGGCTGAGGAGGACCAGGGCCCGGACGCGACGGCACTCGACGAGGTCGTCACCTTCACGTCCGAGCTCATCAGGATCGACACCACCAACCGGGGCGGCGGCGACTGCCGCGAGCGCCCCGCCGCCGAGTACGTGGCGGAGCGGCTCGCCGGCGCGGGCCTGGAGCCCACGCTCCTCGAACGCACCCCGGGGCGCACCAATGTCGTCGCCCGCATCCCGGGCACCGACCCGACGGCCGACGCGCTCCTGGTCCACGGCCACCTCGACGTCGTCCCGGCCGAGGCCGCCGACTGGACCGTGCACCCCTTCTCGGGCGAGGTCCGCGACGGGGTCGTCTGGGGGCGGGGCGCCGTCGACATGAAGAACATGGACGCGATGGTGCTCGCCGTCGTCCGCTCCTGGGCGCGGCAGGGCATCCGGCCGCGCCGGGACATCGTGGTCGCCTACACCGCCGACGAGGAGGCGAGCGCCGAGGACGGCTCCGGCTTCCTCGCCGACACCCACCCCGGTCTCTTCGAGGGCTGCACCGAGGGCATCAGCGAGTCCGGTGCCTTCAGCTTCCACCCCGCCCCCGGCATGACGCTCTACCCGATCGCGGCGGGCGAGCGCGGCACCGCCTGGCTCAAGCTCACCGCCCACGGCACCGCCGGCCACGGCTCCAAGGTCAACCACGCCAACGCCGTCACCCGCCTCGCCGCGGCCGTCGCCCGGATCGGCGCCCACGAGTGGCCCGTCCGGCTCACCGCCACCGTGCGGGCCGCCCTCACCGAACTGGCCGCGCTGTACGGCATCGAGACGGACGTCGACGCCCCCGACTTCGACACCGACCGTCTCCTGGAGAAGCTCGGCCCGGCCGCGGCCCTGGTCCGGCCCACCGTGCGCAACAGCGCCAACCCGACGATGCTGGACGCCGGTTACAAGGTCAACGTGATCCCTGGCCACGCCGTCGCCTACGTCGACGGGCGGATGCTGCCCGGTGGCGAGGACGAGTTCACCGAGACCATGGACAGGCTCACCGGCCCCGACGTGGAGTGGGAGTTCCACCACCGCGAAGTGCCCCTGGAGGCACCGGTCGCCTCCCCGACCTTCGCCAAACTGCGCGCCGCCGTCGAGCGCTTCGACCCGGCGGGGCACGTCGTCCCGTTCGCCATGTCCGGGGGCACCGACGCCAAGCAGTTCTCCCGCCTCGGCATCACCGGCTACGGCTTCTCGCCGCTGAGACTGCCCCCCGAGCTCGACTACGGAGCGCTGTTCCACGGCGTCGACGAGCGCGTCCCCGTCGACGCCCTCCACTTCGGCGTCCGCGTCCTCGACCACTACCTGAGATCCGCCTAGGAACCGCCGGACGGACCGGGACCGGACCCGACCCCGGCGGACCGGACCCGACCCCGGCGGACCGGACCCGACCCCGGCGGGCCGGGCCCGGCCGGGGCCGCTCGCCCGCGGCACCACCGCACGTCACACCCGCACGACCCGTACAGGGGGGAACCTGATGGCACCCACGGCCACCTACGGCAGCTGGCCGTCACCCATCGGCGCCGAGCTCGCCGCCGCCCACGGCGGACGGCCCGACCACGTCGGGTTCGTCGGCGACGAGGTGTGGTGGACCGCCCCGCGGCCCGCCGAGGGCGGCCGGCGAGCCCTGGTGCGCCGCCGTGACGACGGCACCGAGGAGTCGGTCCTGCCACCGCCCTGGAACGTCCGCAGCCGCGTCATCGAGTACGGCGGCCAGCCGTGGGCCGGCACCGTGCGCGCGGACGGCTCGGCGCTCGTCGTCTTCTGCCACCTCCCCGACCAGCGGCTGTACGCGTACGAGCCCGACGCGGCCGCCGGCGCGGCCCCGCGCCCCCTCACCCCCGTCTCCGGCATCGGCGGCGGACTGCGCTGGGTCGACCCCGTCCTCCGTCCCGCGCAGGGCGAGGTCTGGTGCGTCCTGGAGGAGTTCACCGGCCCCGGACCCACCGACGTGCGCCGCGTCATCGCCGCCGTCCCCCTGGACGGCTCCGCGGCCGAGGACCGCTCCCGCGTCCGCGAACTCACGGACGGGCGACACCGCTTCGTCACCGGGCCCCGGCTCTCGCCCGACGGCCGGCAGGCCGCCTGGATCGCCTGGGACCACCCCCGCATGCCCTGGGACGGCACCGAGGTCCTGCTCGCCGACGTCACCGGGGACGGCACCCTCGACCGGCCGCGCACGGTCGCCGGCGGACCCGAGGAGTCCGTGCCCCAGGTGGGCTGGACCCACGACGGGCAGCTCCTCCACCTCAGCGACCGCAGCGGATGGTGGAACCTCTACCGCACCGCCGAGGACGGCGAACCGGTCGCGCTCTGTCCGCGCCCCGAGGAGTTCGGCGGGGCACTGTGGAAGATCGGCCTCAGCTGGTTCCAGCCGCTGGACGGCGGACTCGTCGCCGTCGTGCACGGCAAGGGTGCCACCGCCCTCGGGATACTCGACCCGGAAAGCGGCGAACTGGTCGACGCCGCCGGCCCCTGGACCGAGTGGGCCGCCACCCTGGCCGTGCACGGCCCCCGCGTCGTCGGTGTCGCCGCCGGCCCCCGCAGCGCCTACGAGGTGGTGGAGGTCGACACCCGCACCGGGCGCGCCCGGGTCGTCGGCTGCCCGCACGAGGACCCGGTGGACCCGTCCTACTACCCCGAACCGCAGATCCGCACCTTCACCGGCCCCGACGCCCGTGAGATCCACGCCCACGTCTACCCGCCCCACAACCCGGACCGCACCGCACCCGGGGACGGCCTCCCGCCCTATGTGATCTGGGCGCACGGCGGCCCCACCGGCCACGCGCCGCTCGTCCTCGACCTGGAGATCGCCTACTTCACCTCCCGCGGCATCGGCGTCGCCGAGGTCAACTACGGCGGCTCCACCGGCTACGGGCGGGAGTACCGCGAGCGGCTGCGCGAGCAGTGGGGCGTGGTCGACGTCGAGGACTGCGCCGCCGTCGCCCGTGCACTCGCCGACGAGGGCACGGCCGACCCCGCCCGCCTCGCCATCCGCGGCGGCAGCGCCGGCGGCTGGACCGCCGCCGCCTCACTCGTCCACAGCGACGTCTACGCCTGCGGCACGATCGTCTACCCCATCCTCGATCCGGCCGCCTGGGCCGACGGCGAGACCCACGACTTCGAGTCGGAGTACCCGCAGTCGCTCATCGGTCCCCTCGACGAGGTCCCCGCCCGCTACCGGGACCGCTCCCCGCTGGAACACGTCGACCGGATCACCGCCCCCTTCGTCCTGCTGCAGGGCCTCGACGACGTCATCTGCCCGCCCGCCCAGGCCGAGCGCTTCCTCGCCCGGATGGCCGGCCAGGGCGTGCCCCATGCCTACCTCGCCTTCGAGGGCGAGGCACACGGCTTCCGCAGGGCCGACACGACGGTCCGCTGCCTGGAGGCCGAACTCTCCCTGTACGCCCAGACCTTCGGCATCGAACGGTCCGACATCCCCCGGCTGGAGCTGAGGACATGACCCCGGAGCTGCTCCGACCCCGCCGGCTGAGCCCCGGCGCCCGCGTGGCCGTCGTCGCCCCCAGCGGTCCCGTCCCGGAGGACCGCCTCCGGGCAGGCCTCGACATCCTGCGCGGCTGGGACCTCGACCCCGTCGTCGCCCCCCACGTCCTCGACACCCATCCCACCCTCGGCCACCTCGCCGGCAGCGACGCCGACCGCGCCCGCGACCTCACCGAGGCCTGGTGCGACCCGTCCGTCTCCGCCGTCGTGTGCGCCCGCGGCGGCTACGGCGCCCAGCGGATGGTGGACCTCGTCGACTGGACGGCGATACGGGCCGCAGGCCCCAAGGTGTTCGTCGGCTACAGCGACGTCACCGCCCTCCACGAGGCCTTCGCCCGCCGGGTCGGCCTGGCCACCCTGCACGGCCCGATGGTCGCCGCCGCGGCCTTCCTCAAGGACACCCGCACCCAGGAGTCCCTGCGCGCCACCCTCTTCGCCCCCGAGTCGGTGCGCACCCTGGGCCTGGAGAGCGCCCGCGCCCTGGTCCCGGGCCGTGCCCGCGGTGTCACCCTCGGCGGCTGCCTCGCCCTCCTCGCCGCCGATCTCGGCACCCCGCACGCCCGCCGCTCGGCCCGCGGCGGCCTGCTCCTCCTGGAGGACACGGGAGAGGAGCCGTACCGCCTCGACCGCATGCTGACCCAGCTCCTGCGCTCCGGATGGCTGGACGGCGTCGCCGGCATCGGCCTCGGCTCCTGGGAGGAGTGCGGCCCGTACGAGGACGTGCGCGCCGTGCTGCTCGACCGCCTCGGCCCCCTGGGCGTACCGGTCCTGGAGCAGCTGGGCTTCGGCCACCACGAGAGCGCACCGACGATTCCCCTGGGCCTGCCGGCCGTCCTGGACACCGAGTCGGCCACGCTCACGCTGGACGTACCGGCCCTGGCCTGAGCCCGCCCGACGACCTCGTCGGCGCACCCCGCGCCGTCCTCCCGGTGGTCTCTCCGCACACCGGACGCGTCCCCGGTGCCGGGTGGTTCCGGCGGTGCCGCGACGAGGCGTGGTGCCGCGACGGGGGTGGTGCCGGTGCCGGGCGGTCGGCCCGGGGGCGACCAGGGCGTGGCGGGAGATGTCCGCGTACGGGTCCCGGCCTGAGCCCCGGTCCGGGAGGGGCTACCGGGCGGTGAGGGCCGCGTAGCCCGGGCGGATCAGTTCGTCGACGAGGCGGCGACGCTCCGGAAGCGGGAGGAAGGCGGCCTCGACGGCGGCGACGGTGAACTCCTCGAAGACCTCGGGACCGTAGCCGAACGCGTCCGCCATGTGCTGGAACTCCTCGCTCATGGTGGTGCCGGAGACCAGCCGGTTGTCCGTGTTGAGCGTGATCCGGAAGCCGAGGCGGCGCAGCTCGTCGATCGGGTGCGAGGCGTAGTCCTTGGCCGCGCCCGTCTGGAGGTTGGAGGTCGGGCAGACCTCCAGGGCGATGCGGTTGTCGCGGACGTACGAGGCCAGGCGGCCCAGCGTGCCGTCCTCGGCGATGTCGTCGACGATCCGCACGCCATGACCGATCCGTTCGCTGCCGCACACCTGGACGGCCTCGTGGATGGACTCGGCGCCGACGGCCTCGCCGGCGTGGATCGTGAAGTGGCAGTTCTCCCGCTTGAGGTGCTGGAAGGCCGGCAGGTGCCGGGCCGGCGGGTTGCCGATCTCGCCGCCGGCGATGTCGAAGCCCGCCACGCCGTTGTCCCGGTGGGCGACCGTGAGCTGCGCGATCTCCAGAGAGCGGTCGGTGTGCCGCATGCCGGTGAGGAGGGCGCGGACGGTGATCCGCCCGCCGGTCCGGCGCTCACCCTCTCGGAAGCCGCTGTTCACGGCTTCGACGACCTCGTCGAGGGTGAGCCCGCCCTCGAGGTGCTGCTCGGGGGCGTAACGGACCTCGGCGTAGACGACACCGTCGGCGGCCAGGTCCTCGGCGCACTCGGCCGCGATCCGCTCCAGGGCCTCGCGGGTCTGCATCACCGCGCAGGTGTGGGCGAACGTCTCCAGGTACCGCTCCAGCGAACCGGAGTCGGCGGCGTCCCGGAACCAGACCGCCAGCTCCGCCGGGTCCTCGGTGGGAAGCCCGGTGTACCCGCAGGCGCGCGCCAGCTCGACGATCGTGGCGGGCCGCAGTCCACCGTCGAGGTGGTCGTGCAGGACGGCCTTGGGGGCCCGCCGGATCCAGTCGGCGACGGTGGTGGAGGAGGCGGGGGCAGGGGCGGCGGCAGGGTTGTCAGACAAGTGCATGGCCGGGAAGTGTACGCCACGTGGGGAGGGCGGTGGTGTGACGGTGGTGTGACGGTGGCGACAGGGAGGGCCAGGGGCACGGAGGGCGGGGCGGGGCGCTCGTGCGCGGGGAGTGCGTGGGGAGGGCGTGGGGGAGGCCGGGCGGCCCCGGCGGTGCGGTCGCCCGGCTCGCTGTCCGCCCGCCCCGGGGGCGTGCCGGTGTGCGCGGCGCGGTCAGTTCGACTGGAGCACCGGGAGGGCCGGGGCGCCGGTCGGGAGCATGTGCTTGGCCGCCAGGACCGGGGTGCCGTCCACCCGCACGACCTGGGTGACCAGGACCGCGGGCGTGTCCGCGGACCGGCCCAGCTGCTCGCCCCGGCGGCGGCCGAGCAGGGTGGCGGTGACCGCGCTGTGCGCGGCCAGGGGCACGCCGCGTGAGGCGCCGGCGAGGACCGCGAGCATCGACGTGCGTTCCGGCGCCACGGTCGCTCTGAGCGCTTCGGCGAACGCCGGATGCGCCTCGTGCAGCACGCCGTCGGCGGCCGCCCACTCATGGCTGAGCGCCGCCGGCCCGGCCTCTCCGGCCAGCACGGACTCCCAGAAACGGAGTTCGGCACCGGCCGGGGCCAGGAGATGCTGGGTGGTGAAGTCGGTGGGCTCCTCCACGGAGCGGAGCAGGCCCCTCACCCGCAACGGCGCGCCCGCCCCGAGCAGTTCCTCCAGGGCCTGGACGTGTTCGAAGCCGCGCCTCGGCGGATGGGCGTTGACGGTACGGCCCACCCCCCGTCGCACCGTGAGGAGCCCGTCCTCCTGGAGCAGCAGCAGCGCCTCGCGCAGGGCCGGCCGGCTCACGCCGAGCTCGCCCGCGAGCTTCGGTTCGGAGGGGAGCGTGGATCCCGGCGGGTAGGTGCCGTCGTGGACGGCGTCCGCGATCCGTTCGTAGAGCGCGACGACGGGTCGCCGCTGCTGTCCGCCGGCTGCCACGGATCCTCCTCGTGCTCGTGCTCGCGCCTGCATCGCCCCTGCTCACCTCTACCGTAGCTACCGTAGTCGTCCCTTCCTGTCTGACAAGTCACTCGTACGGCCGCTTCCACCGCCGCCGAGTTGCCGGAATCGGCCCATCCTGGGGTATCGGACGACGGAGGAGAGGGCCGGACCATGAGTCCTAGGGAGGCATCGGGCGCGACCACGGGCGAGGCCCGGGCGGGCGGAGTCTTCACCCCTGGCCGGGTCGCGATGGCTGCGGTCGCCGTTCTGACGCCGGTCTTCGTCTTCGAGAACACCCGAGAGGTACGGATCAGGCTGCTGGTCCCCGAGGTCTCGATGCCGCTCCACCTCGCGCTGCTCGCGACCACGCTGCTCGGCGCGGTCTGCGGCTTCTACGCGGCGCACCGGAGGACCCGGTGAAGCGCGCGACCGTGCTCGGCGCGGGCGTCGCCCTCGCGCTCGCGGCGGTGGCGGTCAGCTCGGCGGAACCGGTGGCCGGGGCGGGGGAGGAGGGCGGCGCGCAGACCATGCCGGATCTCCTCGGCAAGGGCCTGTGGCGGGTCTTCACCTCGCTCGACCCGAGGACCCGGCTCGACGTCCACGACGTCGGCGGCGGCGACCGGCGGGTCCTGTGGCCCCCGAACTGGCGCGTCTGCACCCAGCACCCCGCGCCGGGGGCGGCGCGGGGAGCTCACGGGTGGGTGGTCGTGGGGGTCGCGAAGAAGGGCGAGGCGTGTCCGGCCCGGGTGACGGCGGCCCGCCGCTGACACGGTCGGCATCGGTCCGCCGTCGCCCCGGCACCGCACCGCGCCCGCAGCCGCCCGGCCACGTCACCGCGCCGACCGCCGCCCCCTGCGGCCCCTGTACGCCCACCCCTCCCAGACCCGGTGCGACACTGCGCCGGCTGCCTCGGCGGTGTCCCGTACGCCCCCGACCCGGCGAGACGGGACACGGACGAAGGCGGGCGAGCGCCGCGTGCGGCTCACTCGGTGGTCTGGGTGTGCGTCGGTCCGGCGTCGTAGCGGTCGAGAAACCCGTTCGCCGGAAGGTCGAGCGCATGGAGCAGCGAGAAGACCTCGGTGCCCGCGCCCACCTCCTCCCCGTCGCCGTCGGAGATCCGGTACGCCTGCAGCATGTCGAGGACGTCGAAGCCGCCTTCCCGCGCGTACTCGGCCGACTCCCGCTCCGCCAGTTCGAGGGCTTCGTCGAGGGACCGTGCCCGGAACAGCACGACGCGTTCCTCGTAAGGGCGGTTCTCCCAGGTCAGCCAGCGGTAGAAGGACCTGACGCCGTACCACGCCCTCTGCTCTTGCCCCATCGCCGGCCCGCCCCGTCCCCTCGCACCTCACCAGGATCGCCGTCAGGAGGGATCCACTTCGCTGACCGACCCTACTGCGGCCGCCTCGCGCGGAAGGGGGCGGCGGGTGGAGGGGCACGGGCCGGGAGGGGACTGCACGCGCGCCGGGCGAGAGGCCGGGCCCCGGCGCGGAGGTGGGGCGGCGGGTCGGGTGGGTGCCGGGCTGAGCCGGGGGCGTGTCGCGTCGGGGCGGGCGGCGGTCGACGGGTCGTTAACCTGGGCGAATGAGTGATGATCCCGGGGCGTATCTCTGTGTCGGGCCCCGCGTCGGCCTGCGGCCGTACTCGCTCGACGACGCGGAGGAGTTCACCGCCCGCGCCCGCGAGAGCCGCGAGCTGCACGCGCCGTGGTTGTTTCCCCCGCAGACGGCGGACGCGTACGAGGCCTACGCGCGGCTGCTGATCGCGGAACCGACGCGGACCGGATTCCTCGTCTGCGAGCGGGCGGACGGGCGGATCGCCGGTTTCGTCAACATCAACAACATCGTCCGCGGCGCCTTCCTCTCCGGCGCCCTGGGCTATGGCGCCTTCGCGCACGCCGCCGGACGCGGACTGCTCTCCGAGGGTCTCGGCCTCGTTCTGGCGTACGCCCTCGGGCCCCTCGGCCTGCACCGGCTGGAAGCGAACATCCAGCCGGGCAACGCGGCCTCCCGCGCCCTGGTCCGCCGCGCCGGTTTCCGGTTGGAGGGCTTCTCGCCCGCGATGCTGTTCATCGACGGCGCCTGGCGGGACCACGAGCGCTGGGCGATCACCGCCGACGGGCCCGGCCCCGGGCACGAGACCAGGCCCGGGGCCGGGCCCGGGACGGGGTACGAGACCAGGCCCAGGACAAGCCACCGGGCTGGGCCCGGGACGGGGCGCGAGGCCGGACCCGGACCCGGGCCCGGGACGGGGCGCGAGGCCGGACCCGGACCCGGACCCGGGCCCGGCAGCGGGACGGTCGCGTAGGGCCGTGGCGCGAATCGGCCGCGGGGCGCGCCCCGGCCCGGGCGCCCGAAGCGTCGCCCGCCAGGTCAGCGCTTGTAGTTGATCTTCATCGTGTCCATGTCCGTGACCGTGGACTTCAGGCCCGCGAAGCCGTACCCCAGCTCCTTCAGGGCCCGCTCCACCCGGTCCTCCGCGATCGCGCCCGCCATCTCCTCGCCGTCCGCCGCGTCGGAGACGACGACCAGGCGGTACGAGAAGTGCTTCAGGTTCCGGTCGTAGGCGAGGGAGCCCTCCTCCGTGAACTGCATGGCCGAGAGCCCGTGTTCGTCGGCCTCGGCGAGCAGCCGGGTCCGGCTCTCCTCCGACAGGCCGTCGAACGTCCCCCGGACGATCACCCTATAGGTGTGCTGCTCACTCATTCCCGCGCCTCTCCGCACCGTACATCCGTAACGGATCCACCCTAGGGCGGCCGCTTCACACCGCAACGGAATTTCTGGGTCAAGCCTCCCGGGGGCCGTCGTCCAGCCCCTGGCCAGCGGTGGTCCCGCCGTGTTCCATGGTCGACATGACGACCGTACGACGTGCCGTACTCACCCTGCCCGCGGCGCAGTTGGGCCCGGACAACCCCCTGCCCGCCCTGCGTCTGCTCGCCGGCGGCGCGACCGGCGCCGCGAGCGGAGCCCCCACGGTCTCCATCAGCCCCGCGCTCCCCACGAGCCAGACCACCCCCATGGTCGACGAGCGCGACCGCGACCGGATCCCGCGCGACATGGCCCGGCAGCTCGGCCGCGCACCGCTGCGCACACTGCTGCCCGCCCCGGTCCGCGACGGCTACGGGCGCGAGCGTGTCCCCACCACCCTCGACACGATCGAGATCGAGAACGAGCTGCTGCGCGTGACGGTCCTCCCCGGGCTCGGCGGGCGCGTCCACTCCCTCCTGCACAAGCCGACCGGCCGCGAACTCCTCTATCGCAACCCGGTGCTGCAGCCCGCCGCCTTCGCCCTCAACGGCGCCTGGTTCTCCGGCGGCATCGAGTGGAACATCGGCGCCCGCGGCCACACCACGCTCTCCTGCGCCCCCCTGCACGCGGCGGTCGTCCGCGCGCCCGACGGAGGCCGGATGCTGCGCCTGTGGGAGTGGGAGCGGCTTCGCGACCTGCCGTTCCAGGTCGACCTGTGGCTCCCGGACGGCGCCGAGCACCTCCGCGTCGGCATCCGCATCCGCAACCCGCACGAGCGCGCCGTGCCCTGCTACTGGTGGTCCAACACCGCCGTGCCCGAGGACCGGCGCGTCCTCGCGCCCGCGGACGAGGCCTGGCACTTCGGGTACGAACACGCCCTGCGCCGCGTCTCCGTGCCGTGCGGTGCGGACGGCACCGACCGCACGTACCCGCTGCGGAGCACCCACGCCGCCGACTACTTCTACGCCCTGCCGGAGGGACGGCGGCGGTGGATCGCCGCCCTCGACGAGCACGGCGACGGCCTCGTGCAGACCTCCACGGACGGGCTGCTCGGCCGGAAGCTGTTCGTGTGGGGCACCGGTCGCGGCGGCCGGCGCTGGCAGGAGTGGCTCACCGAGCCCGGCACCCCCGGCTACGCGGAGATCCAGGCCGGACTCGCCCGCACGCAGCTGGAGCATCCGCCCCTGGAAGCGGGGGAGGAGGTCTCCTGGCTCGAGGTGTACGGCCCGCTGACCGCCGACCCGGCCGCGGCGCACGGCCCGGACTGGGCGGTCGCCCGGGCGAGCGTCGAGGACGCCCTGGAGGCGGTGCTGCCCCGAGCCGAGGTCGACGCCGCCTACGAGCAGTGGCGGACCGTCGCCGCCGACGCCGAACCGGGACCGTCGCTCGCCACGGGATCCGGCTGGGGAGCCCTCGAAGTGCTGCGCGGGGGCTATGAGTTGCCCGGCACGCCCTTCTCCGGGGAGCTGCTCGGAGAGGAGCAGCGCCCCTGGCTGGCCCTCCTGCGCACGGGAGCACTTCCCGACGCGGACGCGGACGCGGCCGAGCGTGGGGGCGGGGGCAGGGAGGCCGTCGCGAAGAACCCCGCTCTCGCCCGGCCGGGGGCGACGCTCGTCTCCGACGCGTGGCGGGACATGCTGGAGACCGCGCCGGCGGATGCGGTCACCGAGTACCACCTGGGCGTCGCCCAGTGGGCCGCGGGCGATCTGGCCCAGGCGGTGCGCAGTTGGGAGCGCGGCCTGAAGAACGCGGCGGCCCGGTGGCCCCTGCTCTACTGCCTCGCCGTCGCCGACCGGGAGTGCGGCCATCCGCAACGCGCGGCCGAGCGGTACGCGGAGGCCTTCGACGAGCAGTACGGCGGCGACCCGGTGGTCACCGCCGCTCTCGGGCGCGAGACGGTGTCCGTGCTCCTGGAGACGGGGCGCGCCGGGGAGGCGCGCGCCGTGCTGTCCCGGCTGCCCGAGGACGTGCGGGCCCGTGGGGCCTTCCGGTATCTGGAGGCGCGGCTGCTGCTCGCGGAGGGGCGGAAGGGCGAGGCCCGCGCCGTCTTCGACGCGGGCTTCGAGGTCGCGGACCTGCGAGAGGGTGCGGAGGAGCTGGGCGAACTCTGGTCCCGCATCACGGACGAACCCCTGCCGGACGCCTACGACTTCAGGATGCGCCCGAGCTGACCGGCGGCCGGGAGCAGCGGTCCGCCGCCCCGGCCCCATCTCGGCCCCCGCCCCCCCACGTCCCGGGCGAGGCCGGGGCTACGGGTCCCGCCTCTCGCCCCCTGGGCGAGGCGCGGGCGACGGGTGCGCCCGACGCCTCCCACGCGAGGCACCGGCCGCGGGTCCCACCTCAGGCCCGGCACAGGATCTCGCCGTGGGGGACCATGAACCACGCGTCCGGCGCCTCGCCCCAGGCGCGCCATGCCTCGGCGATCCCGGTCAGCTCCTCGCGCGTCGTGTGGCCGCCGTCCACGGCCACGCGGGCGTAGTCCGAGTCGGTCGTACGGTCGGCCCACAGGCCGCTCCACCAGGCCCGCTGGTCCGGTCCGGCGAAGCACCACGCGCCGGCCGAGGCGGTGACGTCGGTGAAGCCCGCCTCGTGCGCCCAGGACAGCAGGCGGCGGCCCGCGTCCGGTTCGCCGCCGTTGGAGCGGGCCACCCGCCGGTACAGGTCCTGCCAGCGGTCCAGACCGGGGTGGGCCGGGAACCACGTGAACGCGCCGTAGTCGCTGTCACGCGCCGCGACCACGCCGCCCGGCCGGCACACCCGCCGCATCTCGCGCAGTGCCCGCACCGGGTCTCCGACGTGCTGGAGCACCTGGTGGGCGTGCACGATGTCGAAGGAGTTGTCGGGGAAGTCCAGGGCGTGGACGTCGGAGACGCTGAACTCCACGTTGTCCAGGCCTCGTTCGGCGGCCACCGCCCGGGCCTTCACCAGCACGTCCTCGGCCGCGTCCACCGCCGTCACCCGACCGGGGGCGACCCGCGCCGCCAGGTCGGCCGTGATCGTGCCCGGTCCGCAGCCCACGTCCAGCACGTCGAGTCCCGCCTGCAGTGCGGGGATCAGATAGGCGGCGGAGTTCTCCACCGTGCGCCACGAGTGCGACCGCAGGACCGACTCGTGGTGCCCGTGGGTGTAGACGGCGCTTTCGGCATGCGACATGACCGGTCTCCCTTGGTCTGGGTGGGTGTGGTCACCGTACGCCGGGCACTCGAAATATGAGACTCCCGTCTCAGGATGTGGGCGATGATTCTGCGAACAGAGAGACTCTGTAACGGAGTTCGGTGAGGAGTCGGCCGCCCGTGTCGTCCGTGGCGGTGGCACCGTCCGGATGCCAGCCGGCCCGCTCGTAGAACGCGCGGGCCCGCGCGTTCTCCTCGAACACCCACAGCCCGGCCTCCCGGAAGCCCGCCTCGCGCATCGCGTCGACGGTCGCCGCCAGCAGCGCCCGCCCCACCCCTCGACCCCACGCCTCGGGGACGGCGTACAGCGTGGAGAGCTCCGCCGTGACCGAAGCGACGAGGTGGCCGCCTTCCCCCTCGCCCTCCGCCTCTCCCGCGCCCCCGGCCGGCTCGTCGTCCGCCGGCCAGGCCCGGAAGCTGGAGAACGCCGTCACCGCCCCGGCCTCGTCCTCGACGACCGTCACGACGGGAGCGCCGGGCGCCGTCAGGCGTTCGCGCCACACCCGGGCGCGCTCGGCGACGTCGAGGCCGTCCAGACAGGTGTCGGGGACGAGACCCCGGTACGCCGCCTGCCAGGAACGGACGTGAACGGCCGCGAGGGCGGCGGCGTCGGCAGGGAGCGCTCTGCGAAGCGGCATGGGGGGCATTCTGGGCCGCGTCCGGCCGCCGGGGCCACGCCGTATCGGGCGTGCCGCCGAAGGAGAGCGGACGGCGTTCCCCCGCGAAGCCGCCGCTCCGGTGCCGGCGCGCGTCACCCGCGCGAGCCTCGCGGGACCGCCCTCACCGGCTTCTCCGCGCGCCACTCCCAGCGTCGCTCCCCGTCCTCGAACTCCTCCGTCGGTGCCAGGCCCGCCGCCGCGGCCACCGCCGCCGAGGCGTGGTGCTCCGGGTGCACGTGCGCCAGGAGCAGGGGTGCACCGCGCTCCCGGAGCCAGGCGGCCAGGACCGCCGCCGCCTCGCGGGCCAGGCCGTGGCCCTGCCACGGTGTGCCGACCACCCAGGCGATCTCGGCACGGTCCGGCATCACCGTGGCCTGCACGGTGCCGACCGCCGCGCCGGATTCCCGCAGCCGGAGCACCCAGTTGCACCACGACGTCGTCGAGGGATCGGGCGCGCCCGCGAGGAGGCGCTCGTAGCGGGACCTGAGCTCCGGCTCCGGGAGCGGGGCGCCGCCGATGAAGGAGTGGAGGGCGGGATCGGCGAGGGCCCCGGCCATCTCGGCCGCGTGATCGAGCCGCAGCGGCTCCAGGTCCAGTCGGGCGCCCCTGAGGGGGGCGGCGGAGACGCGGTTCGGCTCGTAGGTGCTCATCCGTACAGTCTCCCGGCCCCTCGCCCGGATCCGCCCCTCGCCCCGGATCCGCCCCCTCGCCCGGATCCGCCCCTAGGTTCGGAGCGGCCCTCGTCCCGGACCGACCGCCCCCGGGCCGGCCCGGCCCCGCCCCCTCGCCCGCCCCCAGCACCACCGCCCCCACATCACCCGGCGCGACCGCCTTCACCTCACCCGGCGCGACCGCCTCCACCACCGCCTCCGCGCCGCCTCCAGCGCACCCGACGCGACCGCCCCCCACCGCCACCTCCCGCGCACGGCCGTGAACGGCCACGGGCAGCGCCGCGACCTCGCCACGAGCGGCGAAACCGCCCGAAAGTCCGTATAAAGGGCTCTGAAGGGTCTCGGGGCATGCTCCGCCTGCGCCGCCCCGTCGGGCCGGCCAGGCAGGTACGCCGGCGCAGGAGGTTTCGGGAGGATCGGGACATGCAGCGCGACGTGCGGCGGACAGCCCCGGAAGGCCGCGGACCGGTGCGCTACGGACCGCCCGCGCCGGAGCCCGGACTCCCCGTGCTGCCCGGCCTCGCCGCGCTCCTCGCCGCCGCGGCCGGCCGTACGGCCCCCGAACCCCCCGGCGGCGGGCCGGTACTGCGCGAGGCAGCCGCCGGATACTGGTGGCGGCGCGGACTGCGCACGCACGCCGAGGACGTCGTCGCCGCTCCCGGCGCCCCGCCCCTGCTGCTCGCCCTGATCGCCGCCCACGGCGGCGATCTTCTGCTGCCCCGTCCGTGCCCCGCCTGGTGGACCCCGCAGGCCCGGCTCCTCGGCCGTCCCGCCTACCACGTGCCCACGCCCGCCGAGTGCGGCGGCGTTCCCGACCCGTACGCGCTCCTGGAGACCGTCCGCCGGATCCGCGCCGAGGGCGGCGACCCCCGACTCCTGCTGATCTCCGTCGCCGACGACCCCACCGCCACCGTCGCCCCGCCCGAGCTCGTCCGCGAGGCCTGCGAGGCGGCCGTCGCCGAGGGGCTGCACATCATCAGCGACGAGACCTGGCGCGACACCCTGCACCGGCCGCACGAGACCGTGCTGCTCAGCCCCGCCGAGATGTGCCCCGACGACGTCACGGTCCTCACCGACCTGGCCGGCGCCCTCGTCCCCGCCGCCTGGCCGCTGGCCGTCGCCCGCTTCCCGCCCGCGACGGCCGCGAGCGCCGACGGCTACGGCGACCGGCGGGCCCGCACGCTCGACATCCTCACGGCACTCGGGGCGCTCGTCCCCGGACCGTTCGCCCCGGCCGCCGCCCACGCACTCGACGAGCCCGAGGACGTCACCGTACGGGCCCGGCTCACCGCCCACGTGCACGGCAGGGTGGCCGCGGCCGTCCACCACGCCGTGCTCGCGGCCGGCGGCCTCGCCCGGCCGCCGCAGGCCGGACGGCACGTGTACGCCGACCTCGGCCCGCTGCGCACCGGGCTCGCGCTCCGTGGCGTCACCGACTCCCTCGAACTGGAGAACCACCTCACCGAACGGCTCGGCACCCCGGTGCCCGGCGGTCACCGCTTCGGCGACGAACTCGGCGCGCTGCGCGTGCGGTTCGACACCGCGGCGTTCCTGGGAGGGACCGAGGAGGAAAGGTCGGAATCCCTCGCCTCCCCGGGACCTGAGGAATTGCCGCACGTGGCCGCCGCGTTGAGTGCCTTCGGAACCGCACTCGAAGAACTGGACGACCGGGACGGGCAGTCGGCGATGCCCGCGACGACGACGGACCGGCGAATCCCCGACAACGGTTGACGGAACAGACGGAGGCCGCAGAGATGACGGAACAGACGGCCCGGCCACCCCGGACCCCGGACTCCGCACGCACCCCCCACGCCCCGCGGCCCGCGCCCGCGCTCCAGCCCCTCGGCCGGCTGCGCCACGACTGGCCGCGCAGCTTCGCCGACCGGCTCACCGCCCCGCTGCCCGGTGTCCGGGCCATGGCCCGGCTGGCCCGGGAGGGCGCGGTCCGCCCCGGGCCCGAGGGACTGCGTGACATCCCGCAGCTGCCGTTCGCGCCCGGGCCGCTGCCCGAGGCCGGACCCGACACCGTCGCCGTCACCTGGGCCGGACACGCCAGCTGGGTGCTGCGGGTCGGCGGGCTCACCGTCCTCACCGACCCCGTCTGGTCCCGCCGCATCTTCGGCACCCCGGCCCGGCTCACCCCCGTCGGCGTCCGCTGGGAGGACCTGCCCCCGGTCGACGCGGTCGTCATCAGTCACAACCACTTCGACCACCTCGACGCCCCCACCCTCAAGCGGCTCCCGCGCCGCACCCCGGTGTTCGTCCCGGCCGGACTCGGCCGCTGGTTCACCCGCCGCCGGTTCAGCCACGTCACCGAGCTCGACTGGTGGGAGGCGGCCGAACTCGGCGGCGTCCGCTTCGACTTCGTACCCGCGCATCACTGGTCGAAGCGGACCCTGCTCGACACCTGCCGCTCCCTCTGGGGCGGCTGGGTCCTCACCGACCGCACCGGACGGCGGATCTACTTCGCCGGCGACACCGGCTACGGACACTGGTTCACCGAGATCGGCCGCCGCCATCCCGCCATCGACCTCGCCCTGCTGCCGATCGGCGCCTACGACCCGCGCTGGTGGCTCCGGGACGTCCACACCGACCCCGAGGAGGCCGTCCGCGCCTTCCAGGACCTCGGCGCCCGCCGCATGGCCCCCATGCACTGGGCCACCTTCGTCCTCTCCTCCGAGCCCGTCCTCGAACCCCTCAGCCGCGTCCTCACCGCATGGGACGAGGCCGGTCTGCCCCGCGAGAACCTCTGGGACCTGGCGGTGGGCGCGTCCCGCGTCCTCGGCGCGTAGGCCGCCCCCGGAAGTGGCGCCCTGAGCCCAGGGCCCGGCCGAGCCGGTCGGGACGCGGGAGCGGTCGGCCGCCCGTCGGCCGGCGGCTCCCCGCCCGAAACCCGGGTGCGGGCCGGGGACCCCGTGGTGTGTGATCGGGGCATGACGACAGTGCTGCGGGAGCCGGCGGCGGACGAGCTGCGTGACGTGGTGGGTGTGCTGCGGGAGTGGCAGCGCGAGGGGACGCCGATGCAGCTGCATCCGGGGGACCTGGGCTGGTACTGGCGCTTCGGCGCGGGGGCGACGGCCGCGGCCGTCCGGACGTGGAGCCGGGACGGGCGGGTGCTCGCCGTGGGGCTGCTCGACGGCCCCGGGCTGCTACGGCTGACGATCGCGCCGGACGCCCGTCAGGACGACCGGCTGGCACGGCAGTTGGTCGCCGACGTGACCGACCCGGCACGGGGCGTACTGCCCGCGGGAAGGGCGAACATCGAGGCGCCCGCGGGTGCGCTCGTGCAGGACCTGCTGGCCGCGGAGGGCTGGGACGCCGACGAGCCGTGGACGCCGCTGCGTCGCGACCTCACCGAGGCGGTGCGGGACCCCGGTCTGCGGATCGAGGTCGTCGGGCCGGGGCAGGCCCGTGCCTTCGCCACCGTCCACCGGTCGGCGTTCGACGGATCACGCTTCACCGACGAGGGATGGCACGCGATGGCGGCCGGCTCGCCGTTCGCCGACGCCCGGTGCCTGCTCGCGTACGACGCCCGGGGCGGCGCGGTGGCCTCCGTGATCGTGTGGTCGGCCGGCCCGGGCAGGCCCGGACTGCTCGAACCGATGGGGGTGCACCGGGACCATCGCCGTCGTGGCCACGGCACGGCGATCTGCGTCGCCGCTGCGGCCGCACTCCGGGAGCTCGGTTCGTCGAGCGCGCTCGTCTGCACGCCGAGTTCCTTCGTCGCCGCCGTCGCCGCGTACCGTGCGGCGGGCTTTCGTCCCCGTCCCGAGGTGCGGGACCTGTGCCGGGCCGCATGAGAGTTCCCCGCCGCGGCCGCCCGCTCCCCGTCGCGCCCGCCCGGCCCGCGGGCGCGGCGTGCGGCCCCGCCTAGCATGCGGACATGGCGATCTTCGTGCACCTGACATCCGCGGCGAACGCTCAGCGGATCCGGCGGTCCGGCGTCCGGGCCGACGCCCGTGGCCAGGGCGGTGTGCGCGGGGTGTACTGCTTCCCGGTGCTGCCGTCGTACACGCTCACCCACCAATGGCTGCGCGAACTCGCCCGCTTCGGCAGCCGCGGCGGCCTCGTGGCCGTCCATGTGCGGCTCGACGACGAGCAGCGGGTGATGGTCGGGCACTACGGGGACCGGGCCCGGGAGGCGCAGGCGACCGTGTCCGCGGCCGAGGCCGTGCGGCGTGTCGCGGCGCTCGACGACCCGCGCGGCTGGGAGGTGTTCGTGCCCCGGGCGATCCGCCCGCGTGAGGTGCACCGGATCCGGACCGCGCCACAGATGGTCGGCTGGAGGTACCGACCCGACGCGCACGGCGTGCGGCCCTGCACCTGCTTCGGGTGCCGGGTGCGCGGCGAGTACGGCGGACGGCGTCTGCGCGAACGGCTGGCGCATCCGCTCGACGGCCCGCCGCCGCCCGTCGCCGTGCTGCTCGCCAGGATCGCCGCGGCGGGCGACCCCGGCGACCCGGAGGTGCTGTCCGAGGCGCTCCACTGGTTCGGCATGCGCCGCCGGGGCCCGATCGACCGCCTCGCTCCGCTCGCCGCCCACCCCGACCCCCGCGTACGGGAGAACCTGGTCTGGGCGGTGGGGCGTTGGACCACCCCGGGCGTCGCCGACCTCCTCGACGCACTCGCCCCCGACCCGCACCCCGACGTCCGGGAGGCCGTGGCGGAGGTCCGCGACTAGGGCACTTCTTTCGGATCATCCAGAGCTGCGTAACATCGCCCCTCAGGACTGGGGAGGCGTGAGACATGGGAATCTTCCGAAGGAAGCGCAGTGGGCAGCGGATGCCTCCGCCCGAGCTGGTTGCCGAGGCCAAGGCAAACCCGGGGGGCTGGGTATACGAGATCGACGGGAACATGGTCGATGATCCGAACGGGGCTGTGCCCCCTGAGGCCATCATCGCGGCTTGGCAGGTAGACGCTCGCGGCCGGCTCTCGGGCGGCTACCAGGCAAACCCGAACTACCGGCCCGGGGCGACAGGGCAGTAGCTCGTATGAGACGAGGTGGTACGGCCGTTTCATCCCGGTCGTCGACTCGTTGGTCTGGTCGTGCCGTTGACTGACGCGCAGTGGGCGCGGATCGAGCCGTTGCTCCCGGATCGGACGCCGCGACGGGGTGGCCGGTGGCGGGATCACCGTGAGGTGATCGATGCGATCGCCTGGAAGTTTCAGACCGGATCGCAGTGGGTCCACCTTCCCGAGAAGTACGGAAACTGGCGAGGCGTCTACAACCGGTTGCGGATGTGGGCCGTCGACGGCACCTGGGAGCGGGTGTTCACCGCGCTCATCGCGCAGGCCGACGCTGAGAAGGAACTCAACTGGGTCGTCTCGGTCGACTCGACCGTCGTGCGTGCCCACCAGCACGCGGCCGGAGCCCGCAAAAAGGGGTTCCGACCGGCGAACCTGCGGACCACGCCATCGGCAGATCCGGCGGCGGGCTGACCAAGATCTTTGGTCCGCCAGGCCATAGAGTCAGGGGCCGGAGCGAAGCGCATCGTCCCAGGCGCCGGGACTGCGGTAGTGGTTTTTGTGCCCCGCGGCGAGTACGTGGTGCAGTTCGGCAAGGTGCCGGGTGTCCGCGGGGAGGTCCAGCAGGTCGAGCAGGTCCAGTGCGGCAGCCGGTTCCAGATCGCCGTAGACGTCGTGGAAGCTTGCCAGGAGGCCGCGGAAAACGGCCGTGTGCAGGGCGGGCAGCCGCATGGCGGTGCGGTATGTCGGTTCCTTCACCGTCCAGCGCACCGGGCCCGAGCACTCCAGGACCCGGCGGGCTCGGCGGAGCGGGGCTTCCGATGCCTCGGCGACCACGCGGTCGATGTCATTGCCGAGGGTCTCGGCGAAGGCCGTCGCGGACGTGGTGTGGTCCTCGAACCAGTCCACCCACAGCGAGTAGGTGACGGCCTCGACGTCCCGGTCCGCCTCCAGCCGCTGACGGTAGCCGTCCCACAACACGTCGGTCGGCAGGGGACCTTCCTCATCCTCGTTCGCGAACCGGATCTCGCACGTGACCCAGTACTCGTCGAGGAGGTCCAGCAGCCCGAAAGCCAGCCGCAGCTGGTCGGCCGCGTCCAGGTCTTCGGCAAACACATCACCGGCCCAAGAGTGCGCTACCTGGTTGGCGGTGAGCAACGCGTCTGGCTTCTCGTCGCTCACCCATCCGTCGCACACCTGGCTGACGCCCTGATCAGCCAGCCACTGCCGCGCTGCCTCCTCGGCTTGCATCTCCACTCGGGAAGTATGACAAGCCCCGCAAGATCCAAACGAAACAGCCTAGGGCGGCCCGCGGAGGGGGTCCGGGCTGCCCGCGTCACGCGTGGGCCGCGGACCGGCCTGACCGCGCACCGGGCTGACCACGCACCGGGGCCCGAGGCCCGGGACCTGTGGCCCGGCGGCTGGACTGATTGCCTGTGGCCCGGCGGTCCGGCTGATTGCCCGAGCCCCGGTGGCCCGGCTGATCGCCCGTGGCCCGGCGGGCCGGGCGGCTGTCCTACGAGGGCGCGTGGCCGGTGCCGCGCAGGCGGCGCCAGAGGGCCGGGGCCGCGCTGATCAGGACCGTGAGGCCCACCGCGGCCACCACCCCCTGCCAGGGCTCGGGGAACAGCGAACCGCCGAGGATGCCGATGAGCTGGTACGTCGCCGCCCAGGCCAGGCACGCCGGCAGATCGCCCCGCGCGAAGCGCCGCAGCGGCATGCCGGACAGCAGGCAGGCCAGCATCACCGGGATACGGCCCGCGGGCACCAGCCGGGACAGCACCAGCACCGACACCTGGTGGGTGTCCAGGCGCTCCTGCGCCTGCGCCAGCCGCTCCGGGGTGGCCCGGCCGCGCAGGGCCGCGAGCCAGCGCGAACCGTTGCGGGACCTGACGCCCCGCTGCCCGAGCCAGTACAGGGCCAGGTCGCCCAGGAACGCCGCCGTCGACGCCGTCAGGAAGACGAAGAGCAGCGCGAGCGGGGCGGAATGGTGGAACGCCACCACCGCGGCCGAGCTCACGATCGCTCCCGTCGGCACCACCGGCACCAGCGCGCCGAGCGCGACCAGCAGGAAGAGGGACGGATAGCCGACGGCCTGCTGCGTCGACTCCGGCGGCAACTCCCGCACCGCCGCCACGAGTCGTTCGATCACTGCGCGGCCCCCGCCGATCCCGTTCTCGCCCGTGTCCCTGCTCCCGTTCCCGTACCCGTGCCGGTGGCCGGATCCCCGTCGGCGCCGGTGCCCGTCTCCGCACCCGTGTCCGGCCTCGCCCCCGGCCGCCCCTCGGCCCGGTTCACCGCGCGACCTCCGGGCGGACCCGCTCGCCGTGGCCCAGCAGGTGCACCGACACCTTCGGGGCCAGGCGGGCCGCGTGGCGCACGAACTCGGTTCCCGGGGCGTGGAATTCGTGCGGACGGATCGCGTCCAGGCCGATCGGCCAGTACGTGCCGTAGTGCACGGGGACCGCGGCCGCGGGGGACAGCGCGGCCAGTGCCTGGGCGGCGCGGCCCGCGTCCAGATGCCCGTGGCCGAGGTACGGGCCCCAGCCGCCGACCGGCAACAGCGCGACGTCCACCGGGCCGACCGCCTCCGCCATCTCGTCGAACAGGCCGGTGTCACCGGCGAAGTAGGTGCGGGCCTCGCCCTCCACCACGTAGCCCAGCGCGGGGGAGCGGTGCGGGCCGAGCGGGAGCCGTCGCCCGTCGTGCAGCGCCGGCACGGCCCGTACCGTCACGCCCTCGACGGACACCTCGTCGCCCGGTCCGAGCTCCGTGAGCCGCAGCCCGTCGGCGTCGAGTCGGCGCAGCGCCGGTACGGCCCGGGGCGCGCCGCTCGGCACGATCACGCGGGTGCCCGGGGCCAGCCTCGCCAGCGAGGGGAGGTGGAGGTGGTCGGCGTGCAGGTGCGAGACGAGCACCGCCTCGGCCCGCGCCGCCTCGGGCGGCGGCAGCGCGCCGCGACGGCGGCGCAGATGCGCCAGTCTGCGCGCGAAGAGCGGGTCGGTCAGGAAACGGACCCCGGAGTCCTCGACCGTGCACGTGGCATGACCCCACCAGGTGACCTCCACCGCCACGCCACCCTTTCCCGTAGCCGAACCCACGACCCTTCCGTAACGAGGGTAAATGTCCGCAGCCGACGATGTGGCCGGTCTTCCACGCACCACCCGCCCTCGGTGCACGGAAGGGGGCGGCTGCTGTCCCGCGACACAGTAGGGTCGGTCCATGGACGACGTTCGGGTGGCGGCGATCGCCAGCCTCACCCCGCTCGAAGAGCTCGACGACGACCCGTTTCTGGTCGACACCCGCAGCCAGTACGCCATGTGCGTCCGCTGGGCCCGGGACAAGGGTTACGTGGTGACGAGGCAACTGCTCTGCTACGGCATGCGGCCCGACCACCAGGCGCTCTGGGCGGACGTCGAGGAGGGTGCCGTGGACCTCTTCGTCGCCCCGAACGAGCGTGTTCTCGCCCGCGCGTTGACGGACGTGCCGGAGTTCCTGGCCGAGTGCGAGCGGCGCGGCGTGCGGCTCGAGACCGCCGGTCTCGACGAACCCGCGTACGACGCGCCGATGAAGGCCGGGGTGCACCGCCGGCTGTCCATGCCCACCGCCGGGTACGACGGCTCCTGAAGCCCGCGGGACGTGACGCGCCCCACCGGCCCGCCCGCCCCACCGGCCTGACGCGCCCCACCGGCCCGGCGCTCCACCCCATGCGCCCCAGGGGCGCGACGCGCCCCTCCGGCTCGACGCGCGCCCTACCTGGGCGCGCTGCGGTTCGGCCCGCTCGGTGGGTCTCGGCTCCGGGCCCCCGCCCCCGCACACCCTCGCCCCTCCCGTCCGGTCAGGTCCCGCCCCGCCCGCCCACCCCGACCCGCCGCCGTTGTGCCACGCTTGAGGCAGGAAACAGGTGAAAGGTGAACCAGGCGTGGGTGAACGGCGAGGGCGGGCCCCCGGACGCTGGCGGAACGCGGGGCGGGCGCTGTTCCGGGTCGTCACGGTGTGGGTGGTCTCCACGCTCACCCTGCTCGTCCTGGCCGCACTCCTCCCCGACTTCCAGCTCCAGTCCCCCGACGGCGACAGCATCACCAGGACCGCGCTCACCGCGGCCTGGTGCGCGGGCGCCTTCGGCCTGCTCGGGGCGCTGGTCTGGCCGCTGATCGTGCGCGCCCTGCTGCTCGTGCCGGCGCTCGTGCTCGGCCTGTTGGTGTTCGTACTCAACGGCTCGCTGCTGCTCGTCGCGCTCTGGCTGATCCCCGACGGCCGGGGCGCCGCCGCGCCCGAGACCGCCGTCGTGGTCGCCGCCGTGATGTCCGCCGTCGCCTCGGCCACGTCCACCGCGCTCGCCGTCCGCGACGACGACGCCTACCGGCGCCGCCTCTACCGGCTCACCGACCGCAAGCGCCCGCGGATCGCTCGCGAGGGCGGCGCCGAACCCGTCCCCGGCACCGTCTTCCTCCAGCTCGACGGCGTCGGCCACCGCGTGCTGCGCGACGCCGTCGCCGACGGCCTGATGCCCACCGTGGCCGGCTGGCTCGCGAGCAGCCACACGCTCGTTCCGTGGCGCACCGACTGGTCCAGCCAGACGGGTGCCAGCCAGCTCGGCATCCTGCACGGTTCGAACGAGGACGTGCCCGCCTTCCGCTGGTACGAGAAGGACACCGGCCGGCTCATGGTGTCCAACCGGCCCGCGAGCGCCGTCGAACTCCAGCGCCGCGCCGTCGAACGCACCGGCGACGGAGGGCTCCTCACCCTCGACGGGGCCTCGCGGGGCAACCTGTTCAGCGGCGGCGCCGACCAGATCGCGCTCGTCCTGTCGACGGCCGCCCGCCGCGGCCGCCGCAACCGCTCGCGCGCCGGCTACTTCGCGTACTTCTCCGATCCCGCCAACGCCGTCCGCACGGCCGGCTCCTTCGTCGCCGAGGCCTTCCGCGAGCTCTTTCAGTCGACCCGGGCCCGGTGGCGCCGCGTCTCCCCGAGGGTGTCCCGCGGCGGTCTCTACCCCTTCGTGCGGGCCTTCGCCACGGTCGTCGAGCGGGACGTGGTGGTCGCGGCCGTGATGGGCGACATGCTGGCCGGCCGGACCGCCGTCTACGCCGACCTGGTCGCGTACGACGAGGTCGCGCACCACTCGGGGCCGCAGGGCCCCGACACCGACCAGGTCCTGGCGCGGCTCGACCGGGCGATCGCCCTGATCGCCGAGGTCGCCGAGCACGCGCCCCGCCCGTACCGGATCGTGCTCCTCTCCGACCACGGGCAGAGCCCGGGGGAGACCTTCGAGTCCGCCTACGGGCTGACGCTGCGCGACCTGGTGCGGGTCGGCTGCGGACTGCCGGTGTCGCGCCGGGTGCGCCGGACTCGCTGGGGGCACCCGCGGACGGAGTCCGGGGGCGGTTCGGAGGCCAGGGACGCCGCCCGCGACGCGCTGCGCAGTGCGCTGCACCGTCCCTTCGACCCGCCGGAGGAGGAGGCCGCGGAGGCGGCGGCGGTCGCGGCGGCCCGGGCGCCCGAGCCGGTGGTGCTCGCGTCCGGGAACCTCGGGCTCGTCTCCTTTCCCGGGGTGCCGCACCGGATGACGCGTGAGGAGATCGACCGGCTTCATCCCGCACTGCTGCGCACCCTGGCGCAGCATCCGGGCATCGGTTTCCTGCTCGTCGCGAGCGAGGAGCACGGCTCGGTCGTGCTCGCCCGCGACGGGGTCGAGGTGCCGGTCGCCGAACTCGACGACGACGGGCCGCTCGCCGTCTTCGGCCCGGGCGCGGCCGCGGCCGTGCGGCGCACCGACGGCTTCCCGCACGTCGCCGACATCATGGTCAACTCGATGTACGACCCGGTGGCCGGCACGGTCCACGCCTTCGAGGAGCAGATCGGCTCGCACGGCGGCCTGGGCGGCGAGCAGGGACGCCCCTTCCTGCTCCGGCCCCGCGAGTTCGCCGCCCCGCCCGCGGACCTGGTGGGCGCCGAGCAGGTGCACGGGGTGCTGCGCGGCTGGCTGCGGGAGAGCCAGGGGCCGCAGGTGCCGCTGGAGATTTCTCCGCCGAAGGGCGATGCGGAAGCGATTCTTCCGGTCGACGGGCCGGCGGTGCCGGACAAAAACGGGTGATTTGGAGCGTCGTCTCAGCTTCTGGACCATGGGGGCGTTTGTTCGACGAGAGGCGCACCACCCCCCATGAGCACGGCCACCCCCGCCCCCCGCACGCCTGCACCCCCCACCTCCGGATCCCCGGCCCCCGGATCCCCGGCCGCCGCCCCCGCACCGGCCGCCGCCCCCGTGCCGAACGCGGCGCCGGACCCGCAGCCCAGCAGGCATGCCCGGAGGTTCGGACTGCCGGTCGCCACCGCCCTCGTCATGGGCAACATCATCGGCGGCGGCATCTTCCTCCTCCCCGCCTCCGTCGCCCCCTTCGGCACCATCAGCCTGGTCGCCTTCGGCGTGCTCACCCTCGGCGCGATCGCCCTGGCCCTCGTCTTCGGCCGGCTCGCCCACCGCCTGCCGCAGACGGGCGGCCCCTACGTCTACGCCCGCGCCGCCTTCGGCGACTTCGCCGGCTTCCTGGCCGCCTGGTCGTACTGGATCACGGCCTGGGTCTCCAACGCGGCCCTCGCCGTCGCCGCCGTGGGCTATCTCGACGTCGTCGTCCCCGTCCACGAGTCCACGCCCGCCACCATCGCCGCCGCCCTGGCCTTCCAGTGGCTGCCCGGTCTCGCCAACCTGGCCGGCACCCGCTACGTCGGCGCGGTCCAGGTCGTCGCGACCGTGCTCAAGTTCGTCCCGCTGCTCCTGGTCGCCGTCGGCGGGTTCTTCTTCTTCGACAGCGCCAACCTGGGCCCGTTCCAGGCGAGCGGCGGCAGCCCGCTCGGCGCGGTCTCGGCGTCCGCGGCGATCCTGCTCTTCAGCTATCTCGGCGTCGAGTCCGCCGCCGTCAGCGCCGGGGAGGTCCGCGACCCGCGCCGCAACGTCGGCCGCGCCACCGTCCTCGGCACCCTGGGCGCCGCGGCGCTCTACCTGCTCGGCACCCTGTCCGTCTTCGGCACCGTCGCCCACGAGCGGCTCGTGACCTCCACGGCCCCGTTCTCCGACGCCACGGACATCATGTTCGGCGGCACCTGGGGCGGCGTGGCCGTCGCCTGCATGGCCATGGTCAGCATCCTCGGCGCGCTCAACGGCTGGACCCTGCTGAGCGCCCAGGCCCCTTACGCCGCCGCCCGCGACGGCCTCTTCCCGCAGGTCTTCACCGTCAAGCGGCGCGGCGTCCCCACGGCCGGCGTCGTCGTCACCGTCGTGCTCGCCTCGCTCCTGACGGTCTACAACTACACCGCCGGCGCCCAGGGCGTCTTCGAGACGCTGGTCCTCGTCACCACGTTCACCGCCACCGTGCCGTACCTGCTCTCCACGGCCGCCCAGATCTTCTTCCTGCTCTCCGGGCAGCGCGACAAGGTCTCGCGGGCCCGCCTCGTCCGCGACGGCCTCCTCGCCCTCGCCGCCTTCGGCTTCTCGCTCTGGCTGGTCGCCGGATCCGGCTACGCCGCCGTCTACCAGGGCGTGCTGTTCCTCTTCGTCGGCGTCCTCGTCTACGCGTTGATGGCGGCCCGCAAGGGGCGCGCCGCCTGACACCGGGAGGGCCGCCGACGCCGGGACACCCGGTGCGGTGAAAAGTGCTCCCCAGGCGTAGGCCGCCCGGGCGGAATCCGCCGGCCGGGCGGCCTACCGGCTTCCCCACGGGGCAGTACGGATCTCCATGAGGCCCCTCGCCCGGTTCGCGCTCGCGGTGCTGCTCGTGCTCGCCGCGCTGCTCGGCGCGGGCGCCGGTGCGGGTACGCCGGGCGCCGAGACCGAGCCGCGACCCGCCTCCGCCGCAGCCGATCCCGGCGCG
The DNA here is from genome assembly GCF_043202995.1 of Streptomyces sp. NPDC048018. NCBI lineage: Bacteria > Bacillati > Actinomycetota > Actinomycetes > Kitasatosporales > Streptomycetaceae > Streptomyces > Streptomyces sp. NPDC048018. The sequence continues at coordinate 1,218,808 of NZ_JBIDBK010000001.1, read as the reverse complement.
GAGAGCCACGACGCCGCAGAGAGCGAGGCGACCGCCCCCGTCCGCGGGGTACGGCGTCCCGCGCCGCCGCGTCCCGCGCGCCGCGCGGAGCCCGCCGGCGACCCCGGCCCCGACCCCGTACCGCCCGCGCCGGGCGACGCTCCCCGGTCGGCGGTGATGCGGTGCTGAGAGGCAAGGCCTCTCCCGCACCCCTCACCCCCGTCGCAAGGAGCTCCGCCATGCCCGTCGACCCCTACGCCGTCCTCCACGCCCTGTTGCGCGCCGAGGCCGCCCGCGAGCGCGCCACCGAAGGACGCGCCGAGCGGGAACGCGACCCGGAACCGTCCGCCGTCCGCACCGCGCCGGAGCGGTCCGCCGAGCCGGAGCGCCGGGCGGACTGACCGCCGGGACTCCCGCGCACCGGTGCGGGCCCGGGCCCCGGCCCGATCCCGTACCGTCCCGCTCCGGCCCGCCCCGATCCCGTAACGGCCCGCCCGGCCGAGTCCGTCCCCGCGCCACGGCACGGGCGCAGGCCCGTCCCCGAGCCGCGGCCCGGGCGCAGGCCCGTCCCCGCGCCACGGCACGGGCGCAGGCCCGTCCCCGTGCCGCGGCCCGGGCGCAGGCCCGTCCCCGCGCCACGGCCCGGGCGCAGGCCCGTCCCCGAGCCGCGGCCCGGCCAGGCCCGTCCCCGTGCCGTGGTCCGGGCCCGTGCCACCGGCCCCGCCGCCGGGGGAACGTCACACCGCGTGCGGCACGTTCCCTGCGGCGGCGGGCGCCACGGCGGCCGGACGGCCCTGCGCCAGGACCAGGACCACCACCCCGACCGCGAGCACGGTCAGCGCGAGCAGCGCCGGGACGTGGGCGACCAGCGGGCCGGCGAACAGGCAGCACACGCCGCCCACGAGCAGGGCGGCCGGGCGCGGTCCGCCGGCGCGCAGCACGATCGCCGCCGAGCCCAGCAGGAAGACGCCGACCCCGCCGGTCAACGACCAGGCCACGGTGCCGTGCAGCGGCTCGGCCAGTCCGTGGTGACCGGTGTCCGCGACCTGTGTGAGGACCTTCTTCATGCCGAGCGCGCACAGCACCACGCCCGCCACCAGCGGCAGGTGCAGAAACGTGTACGCGTCCCGGGCGAAGCGGGTCCGCTCGTCGCCCTCCAGCCCGGCGAGCCGGTGCTCGACGCGGGCACCGAAGCGGCGGAAGTACAGCGCCCACAGCCCGGCCGCCAGCAGCAGGCCCGCACCGCACGCCCCGATCACGGCGACGGTCAGCGGGAGGCCCTCCATGCCCACGCCCATGGCCACGATGGACTCGCCGAGCGCGATGATGACGATCAGTCCGTATCGTTCGGAGAAGTGGCCGGGCGCGTTGACCCGCCAGCCCGAGGCGCCGGTCACGAAGATCGCGCCGTAGTCCACGGCCACCGCGCCCAGCCAAAACAGCAGCCGGACCCTCCCGTCGTACGCGCAGCCCACCAGCAGCAGCACGAACGGCGGCAGCACCGAAAGCAGCGCCGTCCGCAGCAGGACGCGGTGCAGCACCGTGTCGCCGGGGCTGGCCAGGCGGTACGAGGTCAGGTGCAGCACCCGCACCACGCCGTAACTGAGCACGAACAGCAGGGGAGCGGGCAGCCCGCCCGGCGCGTCGGCCAGGACCTCCGGCACCGCCAGCGACACCACGAACACCACGGCCATCACCGTGACGAGCACGCCGAACAGGGCGACCGAGTCGGCCCGTACGACGTTGCCCAGCCACGAGAAGGCGCACCAGCACCACCACATCAGCGCGAGCACCGCCATCGCCCCGACCAGCCGCAGCGGCGACGGGTCGGCCGCCATCAGCGCCGTCACCTGCGTGATCGCGTAGACGAAGACCAGGTCGAAGAACAGCTCCGCCGGTGTGACCTTGTGGTCGTCCCCGGTCGCGACGAGATGCGACCGTCCCTTGCCCCCCATGGCAGTCCCCCTGAAACGAACGGGCCGGCCTCATCCGGCCATCCAGCCGCGAACCCTACCCGGGGGCGGCGGCCGGGTCGCCGGGGTCGCCCTCACCCGGACGGACGCGATCCGGGGGGTAGGCGCCCCGGCCCGGGTCACCGCTGATGCGGAACCGCCCCCTCACGATCACACTGGGCGGGTGAGCAACCAACCGGCATCCGGTCCGGGGACCCGGGCCAGGGGGCAGGCGTCGGAACGGACGCCGAATCAGACCGTGGCCCTCGCGGCCATGATGTTCGCCGTGGCGATGACCTTCATCGACCAGACGATCGTCTCGATCGCCGCGCCGGACATCGTCCGCGAGCTGGGGCTGTCGAGCTCCGGCATGCAATGGGTCGTCAACGCCTACCTGCTGGCCCTGGCGGCCTTCTTCGCGCTCGGCGGGCGGCTGGCGGACCTGTACGGGCCCCGGCGGATCGTCGTGGTCGGCACCCTGGTGTTCGTCGTCGCGTCGGTGATGTGCGGCTGCGTCCCCGAGGGGGACTACGCGCAGGCCTGGCTCATCGCCTTCCGGGCCGTCCAGGGCCTCGGTGCGGCCCTGCTCTTCCCCGCCGCTCTGGCCGTGGTGGTGGCCGTGTTCCCGGTCGAACGACGGGGCCGCGCCCTGGCCCTGTTCTTCGGGCTCTCCGGGGCCCTCACCGCCGTCGGGCCGCTGCTCGGCGGCTGGCTCACCGCTTCCTGGACCTGGCGCGCCGTGTTCTGGGTCAACGTGCCGGTCGCGGTCGTCGCCCTGGTCCTGACGGCCCTGGCACACATCGCGGACCGGCCGCGCACCGGTTCGCTGGACGTGCCCGGAGCCGTCCTCATCGCCGCCGGCATGGGGCTGAGCGTCCTCGGGTTCCAGCAGGCGTGGGCCTGGGGTTGGGACAGCTGGGCGACGTGGCTCTGCGTCGTGGGCGGACTGGCGGTGCTCTACGTGTTCGTCCGCTACGAGCGGGGCGTCCGCCACCCACTCGTCGACCTGCGGGTGTTCGAGGACCGGGCGTTCACCGTGGACGTGGCCGTGCTGTTCTTCGCGATGCTCGCCTTCGTCCCGGTGTTCTTCTTCTCCTCCGTCTACGCCCAGGTGTCCCTCAGCGCCTCGCCCAACCAGGCGGCGCTGTTCCTCCTCTACTTCTTCGCGGGCTTCGCCCTCGCCTCCCAGTGGGGCGGCCGGATCCTCGACAAGCGGGGCGCCCGCCCCGCGTTGAAGACCGGCACGATCGTCGGCGCCGTGGGCTTCGCCCTGTGGGCGAACAAGCTGACCACCCTGTCCATGCACGACCAGTGGCCCTACGCGGCCCTCGCCGGGGCGGGCATCGGCTTCATCCTCGCCCCCGCCTCGACGGACGCCGTGAACCGCGCCATCGGCCCGTCGTACGGAGAGGTCACCGGCGTCACCCAGACGGTGCGCAACTACGCGGCGAGCGTGGGCATGGCCGTCTTCGGCACCATCCTCACCCGGGTCATGACCGACAACGTGGTGGGCACCCTGGAGGCGCGCGGCTTCTCCTCCGGGGTCGCGGAGCAGGTCGCCCGGAACATCGCCGAGTCCGTGTCCGGGCACGGTGACTCCCGCCCCCCGACCGGGACGAGCCCCGCGGCGGAGGCGACGCGGGACGCGATGTCCTCCATCCAGATGGACTTCGCCCAGGCCAACCAGTGGGTGTTCTACGGCATGGCCATCGCCCTCGGCCTGGGCTTCCTGTGCGCCGTGCGCCACCCGGGCGACCGGAGCGACGGCACACGCACGGAGCCCGCGGCGGACGACAGCACACCGGGCCCGGCGACCGGCCCGTGACCGGACGCTCCGTCCCACCCCGTTCCCGGCGGCCGCCTGGAGGTCTTTCCGGGGCGGCCGTTAGGGTCGCGGCATGGGGGTCATCGAGATCGAGGTCGAGCCGCTGCCGTGCACGTGGTGCAAGCGGTTGCTGGAACAACGCCGCTGGTGGGCACCGAAACGATTCTGCAGTCCCTGGCACCGGGTGAAGTACCGGGTCATGCAGGCCCTCGGGTTCGTGGCGGACATCCTGACCTAGCGAAGGCGCTCCCCGCCGTGTCCGGCCGCCCTCAACCGCGCGGCTCGATGCCGAGCTCGCCCAGCAGGCCGCGGATGCGCTGCTCGATGGCGTCGCGGATCGGGCGTACGGCGGCCACGCCCCGGCCCGCGGGGTCGGCCAGCTTCCAGTCGAGGTAGCGCTTGCCGGGGAAGTACGGGCACGCGTCGCCGCAGCCCATGGTGACGACCACGTCGGACGTCTGCACGGCCGCGGTGGTGAGCACCTTCGGCTTCTCGGCGGCGATGTCGATGCCGACCTCCGCCATGGCCGCGACGACGGCCGGGTTCACCGTGTCCGCGGGGGCGGAACCGGCAGACCGGACCTCGACCCGGTCGCCGCCGAGGTGGGCGAGGAAGGCGGCGGCCATCTGGGACCGGCCCGCGTTGTGGACGCAGACGAACAGCACGGACGGGATCCGGGGAGTGGTCATGGGGCGGACTTCCTGGGTCGGGGTGGTTCAGCGACGGGCGGAGGCGAGTCCGGGCTCGCCGGACGGTGCGGGTACGGCTGCGGGCGCGGAGCGGCCGAAGAGGGCGACCGCCAGGGCGAGGCCCACGCCTGCGCCGACGAGCTGTGCGGCGACGAAGGGCGGCACCGAGCCCGGGGCGATGCCCGCGAAGGTGTCCGAGAAGGCCCGCGCGACGGTGACGGCCGGGTTGGCGAAGCTGGTGGACGAGGTGAACCAGTAGGCCGCGCCGATGTAGGACGCCACGAGGACGGGGCCGAGCCGCTGCCGGGCCGTCCGGCCCAGCCCCAGGACCAGGAGCACCAGGCCGGCGGTGGCGACGATCTCGCCCAGCCACAGGTGACCGGCGGATCGCTCGTGAGTGGAGAGCCGGACGAGCGGTTCCGCGAACATCGCGTTCGCCAGCACCGCGCCGCCGATGCCCCCGACGATCTGCGCGGACACATAGGCCGCCACCGCGCGCGGCGCCGGGCCGTCCCCGGCACGGCGTCCGGTCCACCACACGGCCAGGGTCACGGCCGGATTGAAGTGTGCCCCGGAGACCGGGCCGAGGAGTGCGATGAGCACACCGAGGCCGAAGACCGTGGCGAGGGAGTCGGCGAGCAGCTGGAGGGCCACGTCGTGGGTCAGCTCGGTGGCCTGGATGCCGGAGCCGACCACGATCGTGACGAGGGCCGCGGTGCCGATCAGCTCGGCCAGCGCGCGACGACGAAGAGAGGGCCTCATCCGGCCGCTCCGGGCGCTCCGGCCGGCAGGGCCCCGGCCGGCGCCTGGAGGAGGGAGGAGAGCCGGGCGAGGGCCGCGGGCAGCACCCAGTAGTAGACCCAGGTGCCGCGCCGTTCGGAGTCCACCAGGCCCGCTTCCCTCAGCACCTTCAGGTGGTGGGAGATCGTCGGCTGGGACACGTCGAACGGGCCGGTGAGGTCGCACACGCAGGCCTCGCCGCCCTCGTGCGAGGCGATCAGCGAGAGCAGCCGCAGCCGGACCGGGTCCGAGAGGGCCTTGAACATCCTGGCCAGGTCGGCGGCTGCCGCCTCGCCCAGCGGCTCGCGGACCATGGGCGAGCAGCACGCCACCTGATCGTCCTGCCCGATCACCGTCACCTCTGATTTCGACATGCGTCTATGTTGACAGGCATCTAATCCGGTGGCAACGTCGACCCCGACAGGCTGTATCGACAGATGTCGAAACAGCGCCGGACGTGCAGATCAGGGAGACCGCCATGTCCCGTGTCCAGCTCGCTCTCCGCGTCGCCGACCTCGAAGGATCCGTCGCGTTCTACGCGAAGCTCTTCGGCGTCGAGCCCGCGAAGCGTCGTCCCGGGTACGCCAACTTCGCCGTGGCCGAGCCGCCGCTCAAGCTCGTCCTCATCCAGGGCGAGCCCGGCGAGGACACCCGGCTCGACCACCTGGGCGTGGAGGTCGGGAGCACCGACCAGGTCACCGCGGCCACCACGCGCCTCAAGGACGCCGGACTGGCCACCTTCGAGGAGAACGACACCGCGTGCTGCTACGCCCTCCAGGACAAGGTCTGGGTCACCGGCCCGGGCGGGGAGCCCTGGGAGGTCTACGTGGTCAAGGCGGACGCCGACACCCTCACCAAGGCCGCCGGGGCCACGTCCGACGCCTGCTGCGGCACCACGGCCTGCTGCACCCCGGAGGAGGCGGCCGTCGACGGGGAGCGGACTCCGCAGCAGGCGAAGGCGGCCGCCGGCTGCGCCTGCGGCTCCTGAGAGATCCCGTCCCCGTGCCCGTCCCCTCCGCCGGCGGGCGGCGCCGTTCAGGGCGGACCGGACCCTCGGCCGGCCCGGCCGGGCCGGCGCCCCGTGGCCCGCGCGATTCGTGGACGTCGTGGGTGGGGGTGTGGGGGGCCTCACGACGATGCGGGGGAAAGGGGTGCCGTCTGGGAGGGTGAGGGTATGGATATCGAACGCAGGAACAACGTCACCGTCACGGGCAACCCGCATGGCCGGGCGGTGGTGCTTGCTCACGGGTTCGGTTGCGACCAGAACATGTGGCGGCTGGCCGTGCCCGCCCTGGCGCGGGATCACCGGCTCGTCCTGTTCGACTACGTGGGTTCGGGACGTTCGGACCCGTCCGCGTTCTCGGAGAGCCGCTACGCCTCCCTGGAGGGCTACGCCCAGGACGTGGTCGAGGTGTGTGAGGCGCTCGACCTGCGGGACGCGGTGTTCGTGGGCCACTCGGTCAGCGCGATGACCGGTGTGCTCGCGGCGGACGCGGCGCCGGAGCGCATCGGCGCCCTGGTGATGGTCGCGCCCTCTCCGCGCTACATCGACGACGAGGGATACCGGGGCGGGTTCAGCCACGAGGACATCGACGAACTGCTCGCGTCGCTGGAGTCGAACTACCTCGGCTGGTCGTCGGCGATGGCCCCCGTCATCATGGGCAATCCCGAGCGGCCCGAACTCGGCGAGGAGCTGACGGGCAGCTTCTGCGCCACGGATCCGGACATGGCGCGCGTCTTCGCCCGGACCACGTTCCTCTCGGACTCACGGGAGGATCTCAAGAAGGTGACGGTGCCCACACTGATCCTGGAATGCACCGAAGACGTCATCGCCCCCCGGGAGGTCGGCGCCTTCGTCCACCGGGCGATCCCCGGCTCGACGCTGGTCACCCTCGACGCCACCGGACACTGCCCCCAGCTGTCCGCGCCCGAGGCCACCATCGAAGCGATCACCGGCTTCCTGGCAGGGCTGCGGTGATGTGCCGCACCGGGCAGCAACCCGACCCGAACGGCGAAGAGACCTCGGACGAGGTCTTCGCCTCGCTGCTGGAGGACAGCGCCGAGGAACTCTACGAGAACGCGCCGTGCGGATACCTCTCGACCCTGCTGGACGGCACCGTCGCGCGGATCAACGCCACCCTCCTGGACTGGCTCGGGCTGGAGCGCGGGGCGGTGGTGGGCCGGATGAGGTTCACCGACCTGCTCACCGTGGGCGGCAAGCTCTACCACGAGACGCACTTCGCGCCCCTGCTGAGGATGCGGGGAGAGATCGGCGGTATCGCCCTGGAGATGAAGGGGACCGACGGGGCACGGATGCCGGTGCTGATCTCCTCCGTCGTCAAGCACGGTGACGGCGGCGACCCCCTGCTCATCCGCACCACCGTCTTCGACGCCCGCGATCGCCGCGCCTACGAAGAGGAGCTGCTGCGGGCCCGGAAGGCCGCCGAGGAGTCCCGTCGCCAGGCGGAGGCCGACCGTGCCCGGCTGGCGGACGCCCTCGCCGTCCTCCAGCGGTCGCTTCTGCCCGACACCCTGCCCGCGATCCCGGGCATGGAGACGGCCGCCCACTACCGAACCGCCTCACCGGACCAGCTGGGCGGCGACTTCTACGACCTCTTCTTCCTCGGCGGGCAGCGCTGGGCCTTCTTCCTCGGCGACGTGTGCGGCAAGGGTCCCGAAGCGGCGGCGGTCACCTCGCTGACCCGTTACACCCTGCGTGCCGCGGCCCTGCACGACCCCGACCCCGTCACCACCCTGACCACCCTCAACACCGTCCTCCACGAGCGTTACAGCGCCGGGGACCCGCGCTACAGCACCGTCGTCTTCGGGATCCTCGAACCCGACCCCGAAACCGGACGGGTCGCCGTCCGACTCGCCTCGGGCGGTCACCCGCCGGCCCTGGTCCTGCGCGCCGACGGCCGCGCCGACTACCTCCCCACCCCGGGAGGCCTCCTGGTCGGCATCCTGCCCAGCGCGCCCTTCGTCACCGCCGCCACCACCCTGGCTCCCGGTGACACCCTCCTGCTCTACACCGACGGCCTCACCGAAGCCCGTACCGGCGAAGGCCGCACCCTCTACGGCGACGAGGCACTGCGCACCTTCCTCGCCGACCATGCCGGAGAGCCCCCCGGCGCTGTCGTCACGGCACTCACCGGCCTCCTGGACGGCTTCGGCGACGGCCTGGACGACGACACCGCCCTGCTCGCCCTCGGCGCCCCCACCCGTCCGACCCCCGTGCCGACAACGAAGAACCGGACATGAGCCCACTGAAGATCACCACCCGAGACGCCACGACCGGCCCCGTCCTGGGGATCATCGGCGAACTCGACTACGACACCGCCCCGGCGCTGCGCGACGTGCTCGCCACGGTCACCCTCCGACCGGGCCAACGCCTCGTGATCGACCTGACGGCGATGGAGTTCTGCGACTCCAGCGGACTCACCGCCCTGATCGTCGCCCGCAACCACGCCCTCGCCACCCAGGCCGACATCGCGCTCGCCGGCGTCCCCGAACACACCCTCCGGCTCATGCATCTCACCGGCCTCGCCCAGATCTTCCCCCTCCATCCCGACAGCGAGGCGGCCACCCGCCCCTGACGGGAGAAGGTCACCCGGCCGGGGCGGACGCCCCCGCATTACCTCGGACGTCATCGACCCGCGCCCGCCACCCCGGCATGCTCCTGGTCACCGGGTCCCGGGCGGCGCACTCCGCCCGGGGGCCGGGCTCGAAGCCCCGTCAGACATGCCTTCCAGGAGGGTGATCCACCATGTCCCAGGCCCTGCTCGCCGGTCTCGCCCGTACCGCTCAGCCGCTGTCCATGGTGCGCCGGTTCCTCGCCCTCGACGCCGTCGTCACCGCCGCCAACGGTCTCGCCTACGTCGCCGCCCCCGGGCCCCTCGGGGAGTTCCTCGGTGTCGACCGCGGGCTGCTCTTCGAGGCCGGGCTCTTCCTCACCGCGTACGCGGCCGGGGTGGCCTGGCTCGCGAGCCGCCCGCGGCCGTCCGCCCCCGGAGTGAAGGCCGTCGTCGACGCCAACCTGCTGTGGACCGTGCTCAGCGTCGTCGCGCTCGTCGCCTGGCTGGAGCCCACCACCGCCGGCGCGGCGTGGACCCTGCTCCAGGCCGGCACCGTCGCCGGCTTCGCCGGGCTCCAGTGGTCCGCCCTGCGGGCCGCTACGGCGTGAGCGACCGCAGGTACGCGACCGTCGCCGGATCGGCCGGGAGGAAGGTCTCGATGGCCAGCTCGGCGACGGTCACGTCCAGCGGCGTGTTGAACGTCGAGATGGACGACACGAACGACAGCACCCGCCCGTCGTGCTCGATCCGCAGCGGCAGCGCGAAGTACGGGTACGGCTCCTCATGGGCGTCCGGACCCTCGTCCGGGCCGTCGGCGCCCGCCGGCAGCGGATAGGCCGCCACCTCCTCGTACAGCGCGCGCAGCGACTCCGAGCGGAGAAGCCCGATCTGACGCTCCATCTGGGCCAGCAGATGCCCCCGCCACTCCCGCAGGTTGCGGATGCGCGGGGCGAGTCCCTCCGGGTGGAGGGTGATCCGCATGGCGTTCAGCGGCGGGGTCAGCAGGTGCTCCGGCAGTCCCGTGAGGAGCATCCCGATCCCCTGGTTGGCCGCCACCACCGTGTACGAGCCGTCCACGACGAGCGCCGGGAACGGCTCGTAGCCCTGGAGCAGCCGGCCGATGCCCTCACGAAGCGTCTCCAGCCGAGGCTCGTCGAGCGTCGACTCGGTGAACCGGGGGGCGTAACCGGCGGCCAGGAGCAGGGCGTTGCGCTCCCGCACCGGCACGTCCAAGTGCTCCGCCAGCTTGAGGACCATCTCCTCGCTGGGCCGCGAGCGCCCGGTCTCGACGAAGGAGATGTGCCGCGCGGACGAGTCCGCCCGCAGCGCCAGCTCCAGCTGGCTCAGTCGCCGCTGCTCCCGCCAGCCGCGCAGCAGCGGACCCACACCCGTGTCGGTCACGACAGTTGTCATGGCCAGACGGTATCCCAGAGGGGGACCCGGGTACGTTCTCCCCGGGACCGCTCCGTCACCACGCACGCACCGACACCAGCAGCCCGACCGGAGGGAGCACCACGTGCCCACACAGCCCCTGTCGCAGAAGGAGATCGAGGACCGACTGCGGGAGCTCCCAGGCTGGGCCCTCGACGGCGATCACATCACCCGGAAGTACGAGCTCGCCGACCACTTCGCCGCGACGGCGCTCGTCGTCCACGTGGCCCAGATCCAGCAGGAGCTCAACCACCACAGCGATCTGACGCTCGGTTACCGCACGGTCGCGGTCTCGGTGAACACCCACACCGCCGGCGGCGTCACGGACAAGGACTTCGAGCTCGCCGAGCGCGTGGAGGCGGTGGCGCCCGGCCACGGCGCGCGCTGACACCCCCGCGTACGATCCCCCGCATGGGGGAGTTCACGAGGACGACGATCCTCGACTACGAGGCGGAGGCCGCGCGCTACGACGAGACCCGCGGCGGGGTGCCGCGGGCTCGGGCGGCGGCCGACGCCGTGCTGCGGCTCGTGCCGCCCGTCGCCCGTACCCTGCTGGACCTGGCCTGCGGCACCGGCCTCGTCACCGAACGGCTCACCCGGCCCGGACTCACCGTGTACGGCGCCGACGCGGCCCACGCGATGCTGCGCACCGCCACCGGCCGGGTCCCGGACGGGGTCGTCCGCGCCGACGCCCGGCGGCTGCCGCTGCGGGACGGCACGCTCGACGCCGTGAGCGCGGTCTGGCTGCTGCACCTCGTGCCGTTCGCCGAGGACATCGTCGCCGAGGCGGCCCGGGTGCTGCGGCCCGGTGGTGTCCTGATCGCCACCGTCGACAAGGACCTCGCCCACGACGTCGGCAGCGACATCGACGCCGTGCTCCGCCCGCACCGTGCCGGCCACGCGGGCTCCGACCGCGCCGACCTGGTCACCGCGTACGCCGACGCCCACGGTCTCGTCCCGGCGCCCGGCACCGGCTTCACCGGTCACGGCCAGGGCGCCACCCCGCGCGGCACGGCGGAGAGGCTGCGGCGCGGCCACTTCGCGTCCTGGTTCCACGGCACCCCCGCGACCGTGGAGAACCTCGCCCGGTCCCTCGCCGCGCTCCCGGACCAGGACCGGCCGCGCGCCGACCCCGTCTACCGGCTCGCCTGCTACGTCAGGACGACTCGCGACTGAACTCCATCACCCAGTTCACCACCCATCGGTCGGTCCCGGCCGGCGCGAAGGCCTGCTCCCAGCGGGCCGTCCCCGGGCCGATCCCGGACCAGCGGAACCGCACCCGTACCGGCCGCCCGCCGTAGTGGTCGTCGCCGAAGAACTCGCCCGTGCCGTCCGGGCCGAACCGCCCGCGCACCGGCGGGTCCAGCCGGCCGGTCCGGCTGTCGGACCAGTTCAGCGTCCACTCGTCGGCCTCGGGCTCGTACAGGCGCAGCGTCAGCCCGCTGAAGCCCTTCGCCGGGAAGACGATCTCGTCGAGGTGCGCCCGCCCGTCCCGGAGGAGGCGCCCGGTGGTGTGCCCGCCGAACTCCTCCCAGCCGCTGTCCGGATCGAGGAAGTCGGCGAGCCGCCGGTTGCGGACGGCCCAGGCGCCCTCCAGGAAGTCGAAGCCGCGCGGCGCCGTGTGCGTCACGCCGCCGGTCCCGTCGTGCCCGAGCGGAGCGCGTCCGCGAGGTAGCCCGGCAGGTCCGGGACGTCCGGCGCGAGCATGTGCCGTACCCAGGCGTGCCGTTCGTGGGTCAGCGGCGCCAACTCCCAGACGCAGCCGATCCAGTTGCGGGCCCCAGGAGCGATGCGGACGAAGTGCGCCGGGTCGGCGTCGGGACAGTCGAGGGCCGGCTGGCCCGCCGCCGCGCCGCTGAAGTGCAGCACGTTGTCCCACTGCCAGCTGTAGACGTTGAGGTAGGCGCCGGTGTCGCCGCCCCGGTGCAGCACCACGAAGCTCGCCGGCGGGGTGCCGTCCGGCTCCGGAAGGAGCTCCGGGAGCAGCGCGTATGCCGCCTTCTCGATCTCCGGTTCGATGCCCGAGGGGTCGTCGGTGACGTGATAGCGCTTGACGTGCCGGCCGGCGATCTCCACCGGCTCCGGCACGAAGAGGTTCTTCTCCGTGAAAGCCATGGCTGGACTGTAGGAGCAGTCCCCTGACATCTTGTGTCAGTGAAGTCCAGCCGTCTCCTGACGATCCTGTTGCTCCTGCAGAACCGCGGCCGCATGACCGCCCAGGAGCTCGCCGAGGAGCTGGAGGTCTCCGTCCGCACCGTCTACCGGGACGTCGAGTCCCTGCACGCCGCCGGGGTGCCGCTGTACGGCGACGCCGGGCACCGCGGCGGATACCGGCTGCTCGCCGGACACCGCCACCGCCTGACCGACCTCTACGCGCGCGAGGCCGAGGCGCTCGTGCTCGCCGGGCTGCCCGTCGCCGCCGACGAGCTCGGACTCGGCGGGCACTTCACCGACGCCCAGCTGAAACTGCGGGCCGCGCTGCCGCCGCCACTGCGCGAGCACGTCGACCGGCTGCGCACCCGCTTCCACATCGACGCCCCCGGCTGGTACGCCGAGGACACCGAGGCCCCCTTCCTGCCCCAGGTCGCCGACGCCGTCCGCACCGGGCGCGTCCTCGCCGTCCGCTACCGGCGCTGGAAGGAACCCACCGACGTCGACCGGCGCCTGGAGCCCTACGGCCTCGTGCTCAAGGCGGGCCGCTGGTATCTCGTCGCCGGCCCCGGGCCGCGCACCTACCGGGTGGACCAGATCCTCGGCCTCACCGTCACCGACGAGGAGGCCGTCGTCCCCGAGGGCTTCGACCTGGCCGCGCACTGGCGGGCGGCCCAGGACGACTTCCACGCCCGGCTGCACCGGGACGAGGCCCTCGTACGGATCTCCCCGCGCGGCGCGGCCCGGCTCGGCGGCGCGGCGGCCCGCGCCGTCACGGAGCACGGCAGCCCGGAACCCGACGGCTGGATCCGGGTCGCCCTGCCCGTCGAGGGGCCCGAGCACGCCCACGACACCCTGCTCGGCCTCGGTACGGAGGTGGAGGTCCTCGCACCCGGGGACCTCCGCGAGCGGATCGCCACCACCGTGCGGACCCTCGCCGCCCGTTACGCCTGAGCCGCGGCCGGGCCCGCCGGGCTGCCCGCCGGACCCGGCTCCGGACCCAGGGGCGCGTCCGGTCCGAACACCCGGTCCGCGTACGCAGCGAAGTCGCGGGGCTCGCGGCCCAGGACCCGCTTCACCCCGTCCGTCACCGGGGTGTTGTGCCCGTCGAGAAGCATCGTGAACAGGGCGGCCAGCCAGGCCGCTTCGAGCTCCGGCAGGCCGAACCCGGCGAGCATCCCGGCGAATTCGCCCTCGCTCGTCGGCACGTACGCGACCGGGCGGCCCGAGGCGCGCGACAGCTCCGCCGCCACCTCGGCGAAGGTCAGCGCCCGCGGCCCGGTAATCTCATGCACCAGGCCCGCGTGCCCGTCCCGCAGCAGTGTCTCCACGACCACCTCGGCGAGGTCGTCCAGGTCGACGAACGGCTCCGCCGTGTCACCGGCCGGAAAGGCGATCACCCCGGCCGCGACGCCTTCCGCGAGCAGCCCCTCGTCGAAGTTCTGCGCGAAGAACGCGGCCCGCACCACGGTGAGTTCGAGCCCGCAGGCGCGCAGCGCCCCCTCCGCCCGCACCGCGTCCGGCTCGCCCCGGCCGGAGAGCAGCGTGAGCCGCCGCACCCCGTGCTGCGCCGCGAGCCCGCCGAAGGCGCGCATCGCCTCCTCGGCGCCCGGCGCGGCCAGGTCGGGGTAGTAGGTGACGTAGGCGGCGTCCGCGCCGGCCAGGGCCGGGCCCCAAGTGGTCCGGTCCTCCCAGTCGAAGCGGGTCGGGCCGCCGCGGGAGCCGGCGAGGACCCGGGCCCCGCGCTCCGCCAGGAGGCGGGCCACCCGGCGTCCCGTCTTGCCGGTCGCGCCGGTCACCAGGACCGTCCGCGCGTCGCCCGGCTGCGTGTCGTCCGTCCGCGTGTCGTTCGTGTGCGTCGTCATGTCTCCAGACTCGTCGTCGCGGCCCGGCCTTCCCATGCTTCACCGGCTCACCCGCATACGCCTGCGTCTACGCTGGCCGCCATGGACGCACTCGCCGGTCTCCTCGACGGACCCCGCGCCAAGGGCGCCTTCGTCCTGCGGATGGTCATGGCCCCGCCCTGGTCCGTACGGATCGCGGACGAGGCCCCGCTCTGCCTGATGTGCGTCACCGACGGCGAGGCGTGGATCGTGCCGGACGGCGAGGGGGCGCCGGTCCTGCTGCGGCCCGGCGACATCGCGATCGCCCGCGGCCCGGAGCCGTACACCGTCGCCCACACCTCCGACGCGCCGCCCACCGCCGTCATCGGCCCCGGCGGTCACTGCTCGACCCTCAGCGGCGAACCCCTGGAGGAGTCGATGAGCCTCGGCGTACGGACCTGGGGCAACGCGCCCGACGGCACCACCACCGTCCTCGTCGGCACCTACCTGCTGGCCGGCGAGGTCAGCCGGCGGCTGCTCGACGCCCTGCCGGACCTGCTGCACCTGCCCGCCGAGGTGTGGAAGTGCCCGCTGATGCCCTTCCTGGAGGAGGAGATCTCCCGCGACGAGCCCGGCCAGAGCGTGGTCCTCGACCGGGTGCTCGACCTGCTCCTGATCGCCGCCGTCCGCGCCTGGTTCTCCCGTCCCGGGGCCGCCGCCCCCGCCTGGTACCGGGCGATGGGCGACCCCGTCGTCGGGCGGGCCCTGCGGCTCATGGAGAACGACCCGGCGCACCCCTGGACGGTCGCCACCCTCGCCGACAAGGCGGGCGTCTCGCGGGCCGCGCTGGCCAGGCGCTTCACCGGCCTGGTGGGGGAGCCGCCGATGGCGTACCTCACCGGATGGCGCCTCGCGCGCGCCGCCGACCTGCTGCGGCAGACCGACGCCACCGTCGAGTCGGTCGCCCGCCAGGTCGGCTACAGCAGCGCCTTCGCACTGAGCGCGGCCTTCAAGCGGGTGCGCGGGGTCAGCCCGCAGCAGCACCGGGGGACCTGACACTCTTCGCACGCGTGCGCGAGACCGGTCGGTCGCCTGTGCGACACTTGCCGGTTCGGCAAGTTCATTCGCTCTTCCGGCAGCGGCGGGCGCACCCTGTCCCCATGAGCACCATCGACCACCAGGACCGTCAGCACCAGGACCGGCAGCACAGCCACGGCCACCCGCACGGTCACCATGCCCACCACGACCGGGCCCACCTCGACTGGGTCGAGCTGGCCCCCCTGCTCACCCGGCAGGCCGAGACCCAGAGCCCCCTCTACGCCGAGGCCGCCGCCTGGCTCGCCGCCCTCGCGCCCGCTCCGGCCGTGCGCCGGGTCCTGGACATCGGCAGCGGACCGGGCGTCGTCACCGCCCTGCTCGCCGAGGCCTTCCCCGCGGCCGAGGTCGTCGCCGTCGACGCGAGCCCCGAACTCCTCGCGCTCGCCCGGGAGCGGGCCGACGCCCGCGGGCTCGGCGGCCGGGTCACCACCCTCCAGGCCGAACTCCCCGCCGCGTTCGCCGCGCTGGGCACCGCCGACCTGATCTGGGCCAGTCACTCGCTGCACCACATCGGCGACCAGCGCGCCGCCCTCGCGTCCTTCGCCGAGGTGCTGAACCCCGGCGGAGTCATCGCGCTCGCCGAGGGCGGCCTGCCCGCCCGCCACCTGCCGTGGAACGCGGGCGTCGGCCGGCCGGGCCTGGAGGCCCGGATCGACGCGGCGAGCGCCGACTGGTTCGGCGAGATGCGGGCCGCGCTGCCCGACAGCAAGGAGGAGATCGACGACTGGGCCGGTCTCCTCACCGACGCCGGGCTCACCCCCAGCGGCACCCGCAGCTTCCTCTCCGACCTGCCCGCGCCGCTGCCGGACGTCGTGCGCGAGCAGATCGTCGCCTACTACGAGCGGCAGCGGAGCGGCCTGGCCGAGTGCCTCGCGGACGACGACCGCGCCGCCCTCGACCGGCTGCTCGACCCGGCCGACCCGCTGTCGCTGCACCGCCGCCCGGACCTGTTCCTGCTGGCCGCCCGCACGGTGCACACGGCACGCAGGTCCGCCTGAGGCGCGGGCGGAACGGCGGCGGTCCGGGCGCGGCCGGGGCCCCGGGCCCCCTGCTCCGACCGCCTCAGGACACCGGCTCCAACCGCCACCACTGTGACGGGGAGTCGGTGTCCTCCCACTGCCGGACGTCCGCGCCGTCCTCGCGCGAGCCGTCCGCCACCTCCAGGAGCAGGCCGCTGACGAAGCTCACCAGCGCCACCGTGCCCGGCGACTGGAGGTCCTGCTCGATGATCCATTCCTGGGCGCCGAAGTTGTTGGCCTTCCACTGCTGGATCCGGGCGCCGTTCTCCGTCGAGGCGTTCGCGACGTCGAGCCGCTTCCCGCCGGCCACGTTCACCAGGTGGTAGAGGCCGCCGCCGTTCGGGACCGGGGTGATGTGCCAGTGCTGGCCCGGGGTGCCGCGGTCGGCGGACTGCCGCACCGGGGCACCGCTGCGCGTCGACCCCTCGTACACCTCCAGAAGCAGGCCGCTGGCCACGTTCCGTACCCGGTAGATCCCCTCCGCGACCTGCACGGATCAGGCGCCGACGTTGAACTCGCCCGGGTTCGGACCGAGACGGCGGCCCTCGTCGAGCGCGGCGACGGCAGCGAGGTCCTCGGCGTCCAGCTCGAAGTCGAAGACGTCGATGTTCTCCCGGATGCGGGAGGGCGTCACCGACTTCGGGATGACCACGTTGCCGATCTGGAGGTGCCAGCGCAGCACCACCTGGGCCGGGGTGCGGCCGTGCTTCTGCGCGATGGCCACGAGCGCGGGGACCTCCAGGAGGCCGCGGCCCTGGCCGAGCGGCGACCAGGCCTCGGTGGCGATGCCGTACTTCGCGTGCGCCGCGCGGGCCTCGGTCTGCTGGAGCTGCGGGTGCAGCTCGATCTGGTTGACCGCGGGGACGACCGAGGTCTCGCCGAGCAGCCGCTCCAGGTGCTCGGGCAGGAAGTTGGACACGCCGATCGCCCGGGCGCGGCCCTCGGAGAGGATCTTCTCGAAGGCCCGGTAGGTGTCGACGTACGCGTCCTTCGCCGGAAGCGGCCAGTGGATCAGGTACAGGTCGACGTGGTCCAGGCCCAGCTTCGCCAGCGAGGCGTCGAAGGCCCGCAGGGTGGAGTCGTAGCCCTGCTCGCTGTTCCACAGCTTCGTCGTGACGAAGAGCTCCTCGCGCGGGATCCCCGAGCCTGCGAGCGCCTTGCCGGTGCCCGTCTCGTTCGCGTAGATCGCGGCGGTGTCGATGGAGCGGTAGCCCGCCTCCAGGGCCGTGGAGACGGCGCCCTCGGCCTCGTCGTCCGGCACCTGCCAGACGCCGAAGCCGAGCTGCGGCATGCGCACGCCGTTGTTGAGGGTGAGGAAGGGGACCTTGCTGTCCGTGCTCACGAGGGGTCGTTCCTAACGTCGTCGGTTCTCTCCTCCACCTTCAACGATCACCGGCCGGATCGCATTCCTCCGGGCCGCAAGAAGTCGCCGTCGCTCCCCGTACGGGTGCCGCGCGCCCGCGGATCCGCCCGTACCGGCTCCGCCGGCCTCGGCGACCCGCCCCGGGTCGTGGGCGACCACGCGGGCACGCCGCCCCGCCACGAAGGAGACATGCTGCGCGACGAGGAGCGCGGGCCCGGCGCCGCGGCGGCAGGGGTGCGGAGC
This sequence comes from Streptomyces sp. NPDC048018, assembly GCF_043202995.1. Lineage (NCBI taxonomy): Bacteria > Bacillati > Actinomycetota > Actinomycetes > Kitasatosporales > Streptomycetaceae > Streptomyces > Streptomyces sp. NPDC048018. Next base: position 1,200,880 of record NZ_JBIDBK010000001.1, on the reverse strand, counting down.
GCTCCGGAGACGATCGGCCGTCCCCCTTCGGGCGACCGCGTCCTGCGCGCGCTGACGGGCGGCCGACGACCGCTCACGCCAGGTGGTGGTGCGACAGATGACGGGCGGAGGCGGTGGATCAGCGGTACAGCGCCTCGACCTCCGAGGCGTACGCCTGCTCGATCGCCTTCCGCTTCAGCTTCAGCGACGGGGTCAGCAGCCCGTGCTCCTCGCTGAACGGATGCGCCAGGATCCGGAAGGTGCGGATCGACTCCGCCTGCGAGACCCGTACGTTGGCCGCCACGACGGCTCGCCGGATCTCGGTCTCCAGGACCGGGTCGCGCACCAGCTCGGACGCCGGCAGCGGCGGCCGGTTCTGCATCGACAGCCAGTGGTCCACGGCCTCCTGGTCGAGCGTCACCAGCGCCGCCACGTACGGCCGGTCGTTGCCGACCACGATGCACTGCGCCACCAGCGGGTGGGCCCGGACCTGCTCCTCCAGACCGGCCGGTGACACGCTCTTGCCGCCGGACGTCACCAGGATCTCCTTCTTGCGCCCGGTGATCGTCAGGTAGCCCTCCTCGTCGAGCGCCCCCAGGTCACCGGTCGCCAGCCACCCGTCGTTGAGCACGGCGCCGGTCGCCTGCGGATTGTTGAGGTACCCGGAGAAGACGTGGGCGCCGTGCAGCCACACCTCCCCGTCCTCCGCGATGTGCACCGTCGTCCCCGGCACCGGCTGGCCCACGGTGCCGTACTTGGTGCGCTCCGGCGGGTTCGCCGTCGCCGCGGCCGAGGACTCCGTCAGGCCGTACCCCTCGAAGATCGTCACGCCCGCGCCCTCGAAGAAGAGCCCGAGCCGCCGGTCCATGCCCGAGCCGCCCGACATCGCGTGCCGCACCCGGCCGCCGAGCGCCTCGCGGACCTTGCCGTACACCGTCTTGTCGAAGAACTGGTGCTGCATCCGCAGCCCCGCCGACGGACCGGGCCCGATGCCGAAGGCCTTGTGCTCCAGCGCCTCCGCGTACCGGACCGCCACGTCCACGGCCTTGTCGAAGGGCCCCCGCCTCCCCTCCGCCTCGGCCCGGCGCCGGGCGGCGTTGAAGACCTTCTCGAAGATGTACGGCACCGCCAGCACGAAACTCGGCCGGAAGGCCCGCAGATCCGGCAGCAGCTCGGACGCGGCGAGCACCGGCTGGTGGCCCAGCTTCACCGCGCCCCGGATCGCCGCCACCTCCACCATCCGCCCGAAGACGTGCGCGAGCGGCAGGAACAGCAGCGTCGAGGCCTCGTCGCCCGGCCGGGAGTGGAAGACCGGCTCCCAGCGCCCGATCAGCATGTCCGTCTCGAACATGAAGTTCGCGTGGGTGATCACACAGCCCTTGGGGCGGCCCGTGGTGCCCGAGGTGTAGATCACCGTCGCCACGGACTCGGGCGTCACGGCCTTGCGGTGCCGCTGCACGACGTCCTCGTCGATGTCCGAGCCCGCCGCGATCAGCTCGCCGACCGCGCCCGCGTCGAGCTGCCACAGGCGCTGCAGCCGCGGCAGCCGGTCGATCACCGAGCCGATCGTCATCGCGTGGTCCTCGTGCTCCACGACGCAGGCGGTCACCTCGGCGTCGTGCAGCATCCACAGGACCTGCTCGGCGGAGGACGTCGGATAGATCGGCACGGGCTGCGCGCCCAGCGCCCACAGCGCGAAGTCGAAGAGCGTCCACTCGTAACGGGTTCGCGCCATGATCGCGACGCGGTCGCCGAACCGCACGCCCTCGGAGATCAGACCCTTGGCAAGAGCCAGGACCTCGTCCCGGAACTCCGCGGCGGTCACTTCCCGCCACTGCCCGTCGGCGTCCTTGCGACCCAGCGCGACCCGGTCCGGATCCCGCTCGGCATGGTCGAACACGGCGTCCGCCAGACCGCCGACCTGAGGCGCCGCCTCGACGGGCGGCACGGTGAACTCGCGCACTGACCTGCTCCCTCGCCCGCTCGATGTCGCAATCCGTACGGCGCGGTGAACCTACCCCACGCCGTGACCCGGGGGGAGGGCCTTCACCAAGCCGCGACCTTGCACGTATCCACAGGTCAGGGGAGGGAAACCGGACAAGTGAGCGCAGGGTGAGGGCCATTGCCTAACCCTCGGTAAGCCCCGATGGCCGGAATCTCCACGGAATCTGTACGGAGCGATCACCGCGACCCCCCGTCGACAGCACCGATCCGGCGCCCACCAGGGGCTCGGCGGGCGGCGGGCGGGCGCCCGGGGGCGGCCGGCGACCCCCGCCGAACCGGCCACCGCGCCCCGCCACCCCATCCGCCGGCCTGCCGTCGCGGGGCGCCGGTGGGCGGGGGTGTGGGGCGTGGTGCGGGTGGGGCCACGTGGCCGGTTCGTGGGGGTCCGGGGCGGCGGTGGGGTGAGGCGCGGCGGTCGGTGCACGGAGCTTCGCCGGCCGATTGCCGGAGCGACCGGTTCGGTTCGGGGTGGCTCGCCCGTCGCTCAGCGTGGGCGGTGGAGGCGGTCGCCGCCCGCCAGGATCGCCGCCGCCAGGGCGTCCGCCGCGTCCTGGGTCGACCCGCGCCGGCGCCCCTTGCGCAGTACGAAGTCGACCGCGCCCAGCTCCGGGAGCCCCGCCCTGGCCGGCAGCTCGACGAGGCCGTGCGGCAGCAGGCCCCGCGTGTGCGCCATGACGCCGAGCCCGGCCCGGGCCGCCGCCACGTTCGCGCTCAGGCTCGAACTCGTGCACGCGATCCGCCACGGGCGCCCCTGCGCCTGCAGTGCCTCCAGCGCGCGGGCCCGCGTGATCCCCGGGGGCGGGAAGACGATCAGCGGCACCGGACGTTCCGGGTCGAGCCGCAGCCGCGGCGCGCCGATCCACACCAGCACGTCCTGCCACACCAGCTCGCCGCCGGCGTCCCCGTCCTCGCCACCGCGCCGCTTGGCCAGGATGAGATCGAGCCGACCCGCCTCGAGCCGGGCCTGGAGCGTGCCGGACAGCTCGACCGTGAGCTCCAGGTCGACCTCCGGGTGCTCGCGCCGGAAGGCCTCCAGGATCTCCGGCAGCCGGGTCGTCACGAAGTCCTCCGACGCGCCGAAGCGCAGCCGGCCGCGCAGCCGGGTCCCGGTGAAGAAGGCCGCCGCGCGCTCGTGCGCCTCCAGGATCGTCCGCGCGAAACCGAGCATCGCCTCGCCGTCCTCGGTCAGTTCCACGCCGTGCGTGTCCCGGACGAAGAGCGGCCGGCCGGTCGCCTCCTCCAGTCGCCGCACGTGCTGGCTGACCGTGGACTGGCGCAGACCGAGCCGCCGGGCGGCCTGCGTGAAGCTGAGGGTCTGCGCGACGGCGAGGAAGGTCCGCAACTGGGCCGGCTCGTACATGCTCGCGCTCACGGTGCGACGTTATCGCGATTCGTGATGACAGTCAGTGCGCTGTACGGGATTCCCGATCGTGGTGCCGTCGACCAGGATGGGCACATGAGTTCCCGTACGCCCCGTGGGTCCCGCAGGCCCCTGCTGCCGGCCTGGCTGCCGATCGACCCGTACATCCTGGCGCTGCTCGGCACGGTCGGCCTGGCCGCGCTGCTGCCCGCGTCCGGGGCGGCGGCGACGGTCGCGAGCGGCGCGTCGACCGGGGCGGTGGCGCTGCTCTTCCTCCTCTACGGCGCCCGGCTCTCCACCCGCGAGGCGCTGGACGGCCTGAGGCACTGGCGGCTCCACGGCACCGTGCTCGCCTGCACGTTCCTGGTCTTCCCGCTGCTCGGCCTCGCCGCGGGGGGACTCGTGCCGACGGTCCTCACCCCCGACCTCTACGGCGGCCTCCTCTTCCTCTGCCTCGTGCCGTCCACGATCCAGTCCTCGATCGCCTTCACGTCGATCGCCCGCGGCAACGTGCCCGCCGCGATCTGCGCCGGCTCCTTCTCCTCGCTCGCCGGCATCGTGATCACCCCGCTGCTCGCCGCCTTCCTGCTCGGGAGCGGCGCGGGCGGCTTCTCCGCCGACTCGGCGGTCAAGATCGTGCTCCAGCTGCTGGTGCCGTTCCTGGCGGGGCAGCTGCTGCGCCCGTGGGTCGGCGGCTTCCTCGTGCGGTACAAGAAGGTGCTGGGGTACGTCGACCGGGGCTCGATCCTGCTCGTCGTCTACACGGCCTTCAGCGAGGGCATGAACCGGGGCGTCTGGCACCTGGTCACCCCGGGCCGGCTGGGGCTGCTGCTCGCCGTGGAGGCGGTGCTGCTCGCGGTGATGCTCGCGCTGACCTGGTACGGGGCGAAGCGGCTCGGTTTCGGCCGGGGCGACCGGATCGCGATCCAGTTCGCCGGCTCCAAGAAGAGCCTGGCCGCGGGCCTGCCGATGGCGAGCGTCCTCTTCGGCGCGCACGCTTCGCTCGCCGTGCTGCCCCTGATGCTCTTCCACCAGATGCAGCTCATGGTCTGCGCGGTCATCGCCCGCCGCCGGGCCGGTGACCCGGAGGCGGCGGAGCCCGAGGACGAGGCGCCCGGGGACGAGGCGCCCGGGCAGCCGTCCGGTCCGGTCTCCCGCCCCGCGGTCGACCCGGCGTCCGCCCCCGATCCCGGCCGGGGCCCGGGCGCGGAGCCCGTTGGCGGGATCACATCCCCGGCCGCACCGCGGTGATCATCGGGGCCGATACGGTGCTCCCATGCCCGCACTCGATCCCGGCCGCACCGCACTCGTCCTCGTCGACCTGATGGAGCGCATCGTCGCGCTGCCTCTCGCTCCCCGTCCCGGCACCGAAGCCCTCGACGCCGCCGGCCGCCTCGCCGACGCCTTCCGGGCAGCAGGCGCGCCCGTCGTCCACATCCGGGTGGAACGCCCGGGGATCGACACGCAGCCGCCCGGCAGCGAGCTCGTCGCCGCGCTCGTCCACGACGGCGACGACGTCGTCGTCAAGCGCACCATCGGCGGGTTCCAGGGCACCGGCCTCCACGAGCTCCTGCAGAAGCACGGCGTCAGCACCCTCGTCCTCGGCGGCATCGCCACCAACCTGGGCGTCGAGTCCACCGCCCGCGCCGCCGGCGACCTCGGCTACGACCTCGTCTTCGCCGAGGACGCCATGACCGCCCTCACCGCCGACGAGCACCGCGCCTCCGTCCAGCTGGACTTCCCGCGCCTCGGCACGGTCGCCGCCGTCGACGCGATCACGCTGGACGGTGCCGCGTGAGCCGGGTGCCGATACGGTACGGGGCCCGGCCCTGCTCCCTGGTCGTCTGCCGCGGCTGCTGCTGCGGCGACGCCCGCAAGAACCCCGGCATGGACCACGACGGGCAGCTGGCCCGGCTCCGGGCGGCCGCAGCGGCCTCCGCGGGCCGACTGGTCGTCCGTACGAGCGACTGCCTCGGCCCCTGCGCCCAGGCCAACGTGCTCGTGGTCCAGCCGTCCACCGAAGGCCGGCGCCGGGGCGGACGGGCCGCCTGGATCGGCTGGAGCGCCGACGAGGACTGCCTCGACGAGGTCCTCGCCTGGACCGAGGCCGGCGGCCCCGGCATCGCCAGGCCCCCGGCGACGCTCGAACTCCAGATGATCGACCCGCCCAAGAACTGAGCCGGGGCGGACACGGCCCCGATCCCGGGGGAACCCGGGTCCGCTGCGTGGGCCCGGCCCCGGTCCGGTCGGGAGCCGGGCCCGCGCCCCGACCGGACCGGGGTCAGTTCTCCGGCAACGGCTCCAGGGCGATCCGGTGCTCGCCGGCGTACACGTTCATGTCCTGTCCGCGCAGGAAGCCGACGAGCGTCAGCCCCGACTCCGCCGCCAGGTCCACCGCCAGCGACGACGGGGCCGACACCGCGGCGAGCACCGGCAGGCCCACCATCACCGCCTTCTGCGCCAGCTCGAACGAGGCCCGCCCCGAGACGAGCAGCACCGCCCGCCGCAGCGGCAGCAGCCCCTCGCGCAGCGCCCGGCCCACCAGCTTGTCCACGGCGTTGTGCCGGCCCACGTCCTCCCGTACGTCGAGCAGTTCGCCGTCCTCCGAGAACAGCGCCGCCGCGTGCAGCCCACCGGTGCGGTCGAAGACGCGCTGCGCCGCCCGCAGCCGGTCGGGCAGCGCAGCGAGCAGCGCCGGCGTCAGCCGGACCGGGGGAGTGTCGGCTATCGGGAAGCGCGCCGTGGTGCGCACCGCGTCCAGGCTGGCCTTGCCGCACAGGCCGCACGACGAGGTCGTGTAGACGTTGCGCTCCAGGGTGATGTCGGGGACGACGACGCCGGGGGCCAGCTGGACGTCCACCACGTTGTAGGTGTTCGAGCCGTCGTCCTTGGCGCCCGCGCAGTACACGATGTTCCGCACGTCCGACGCGGCGGCCAGCACTCCCTCGCTGACCAGGAACCCGGCCGCGAGCGCGAAGTCGTCGCCCGGGGTGCGCATGGTGATCGCGATCGGCCGACCGTTCAGCCGGATCTCCAGCGGCTCCTCCGCCACGAGGGTGTCCGGCCGCTCGTTCACCGCCCCGCCCCGGATACGCAGCACGCGCCGTCGCTCGGTCACCCGTCCCATGAGGCTGTACTCGTTTCTGTCCGTGCGGGAAGCCGCGTGCGGCCTGACCGGCCCCATTCTCCCCTTGTCATGGTCGGACAGGCACTTCGGGTGAATCTTGGTGGTTTACGTCACCTGTTACCCATCAGTCGCTGGCAAGACTGGGTGGTCCTGCCGCAGGAACGCACCAGATGCACCATCCGCACCACCGCACGAACGAACTGCCGATCCACAGACCTAGGGGGTCCCGGGCATGACGGGCACTCGAATCGCCGCGCTCGGGCACTACCAGCCCGCCAAGGTGCTCACCAACGACGACCTCGCCGCCCTCGTCGAGACCAGCGACGAGTGGATCACCAGCCGGGTCGGCATCCGCACCCGGCACGTCGCCGGCCCCGAGGAGCCGGTCGACGAGCTCGCCGCGCACGCCGCCGGCAAGGCCCTCGCCGCGGCCGGCCTCGGCCCCGGCGACATCGACCTGGTCCTCGTCGCCACCTCCACCGCCATCGACCGCTCGCCCAACACGGCCGCCCGCGTCGCCGCCCGCCTCGGCATGGGCTCGCCCGCCACCATGGACCTCAACGTGGTGTGCGCCGGCTTCACCCACGCCCTCGCCACCGCCGACCACGCCGTACGGGCCGGGGCCGCGCGCCGCGCCCTGGTCATCGGCGCCGACAAGATGACCGAGGTCGTGGACTGGACCGACCGCACCACCTGCGTGCTCGTCGGTGACGGCGCCGGCGCGGCCGTCGTCGAGGCGACCGGGACCGACACCGGAGCCATCGGTCCCGTCCTGTGGGGCTCCGTCCCCGAGATGGGCCACGCCGTGCGCATCGAGGGCACCCCGCCGCGCTTCGCCCAGGAGGGGCAGACCGTCTACCGGTGGGCCACCCAGCAGCTGCCGCACCTGGCCCGAAAGGTGTGCGAGCGCTCCGGGGTCACCCCCGAGGAGCTGGCCGGCGTCGTCCTCCACCAGGCCAACCTGCGCATCGTCGAGCCGCTCGCCGCGAAGATCGGTGCGGTCAACGCGGTCGTCGCCCGGGACGTCGTCGACTCCGGCAACACCTCCGCCGCCTCCGTCCCGCTCGCCCTGGCCAAGCTCGTCGAACGCGGCGAACTCCCCTCAGGCGCACCGGTCCTGCTCTTCGGCTTCGGCGGCAACCTCTCCTACGCGGGCCAGGTCGTCCGCCTGCCGTAGGCCCTCGGGCTCGCCTAGCGCGGCAGCCGGGAGCGGGCGGCGCCGACCCTGGACGTGCACCGCTGCCCGCCCCGCACGCTCGCCTGCCGTGGACGGTGCGCGCGGGGTGGGGGCCCCACCCCGCGGGCACGCGCCCCTCTGCGGGCCCGCGCCGCCCCACGCCGCCGCGCGCGTGCTCTGCCGTCGGTGCCGGGTGCGGGTTGCCCCGTTCGGCGGAGCCCGGTGGCGAGGGGTCCGGCGCGCGCCTAGCTTCGATCGCGGCGAGGGTCTTCTTCCGGCCCCTCTGTGGAACCACTCCGCAATCCGCCCTCGCGTCATCGGGAGGACCACCATGCGCGCGATACGTGCCGCCGCCGCAGCCCTGCTCGCCGTCGCCCCGCTCGCGATCGTGGCGCCTCCGGCGTCCGCGGAGGACGACGGCTTCCCCAAGGAAGGGACCGGGCACGACATCACGTCGTTCGGCTTCTCCGTCACGCCGGAGACCGTCGCCCCCGGCGGCACCGTCACGCTCACGTCCGACGGATGCGAGGTCCCCACCGTCACCGTCACGTCGGGGATCTTCGAGACCGTCACCCTGAACGAGGGCCACCAGGGCACCGCGACCGTCGACGTCGCCGCCAAGGTCGGTGCCCAGTACGAGATCACCTTCGACTGCAAGGGCGAGCGCGGCACCACGAAGCTCACCATCGCCGGCGGCGGACAGCACGACGCCGCCCCGACCGGTGCGCGCAAGGGCGTGAAGGCCGGCTTCGGCAGCGGCGGGGCCGACGGGGTCGGCACGGCCGAGATGGTCACCGGCGGCGCGCTGATCGTCGGCGCGCTGGGCGCCGCCGTGGTCCTCATGCGCCGCCGCCAGAGCACCGGTTCCTGAAACGGCCCCTTCGTCCCGGTGTGACGAGGACCGGGGCGAAGGGGCGCCACACCGAGGAGAGGGCGGAACGGACGTGCAGGGGTCGAACGGGCCGGACCGGCGCGGCGCCTGGGGCGTCGTCGCCGTCGTCCTGCTGGTGGGCGTCCACCTCGTGCGCGGCGGTGCCGGCGAGTGGCCGGCCGACGGGCCCCCGCAGCCCCTGGCCGCCGCGGCCTCGGGCGGCCGGGTCCCGGCCGCGGTCGTCGCGCCGCTGTCCGCCTCGCCCCCCGTCCGGGTCCGCGTGCCGGGTCTGAGGATCGACGCTCCGGTGGTCCGCGTCGGCCTGGATCCCGAGGGCTGGATCGAGGCCCCGCCGCCGGACGACCGCAATCTCGCCGGCTGGTTCGGCGGTGCCGTGACTCCGGGGGAGCGGGGGACGGCCGTCGTCGTCGGCCATGTCGACACTCCCGAGGGCCGCGCCGTCTTCTACGACCTCGGCGCGCTCGCCCCGGGCGGCCGGGTCGAGATCCGGCGGTCCGACGGGCGCACGGCCGTCTTCACCGTGTACGGCGTCGAGGTCGTCCCGAAGGAGGGCTTCCCCGCCGGGCGGGTCTACGGCTCCACGGGCAGCGCGGAGCTCCGGCTCATCACCTGCGGCGGCCCGTACGCGCAGGACGGCGGCTACGCGGGCAACGTCGTCGTCTCCGCCCGCCTGACCCAGGTGCGGTGAACCCCATTCCGTCGGGACACGGGGACGTGCCGTGGAAGGACGCCGGCATGGACCGGCTGACCGGCGCCCCGGAGGCGCCTCGCCGCCTTCGGGAGCGGCGGCTGAGTCCTCCCCGGTCATCGGCGGGCCCGCGGACGCGGCCCCCCGGACCCGCCCCGGCGGCCCGCTGCCCGGCGACCCCCGCACCGAGCCCGCACTCGTCGCGGCCCTCGACACCGACCTGACGGACTTCCGGGCAGGACTGGACCTGGACGGGGTCGTCGTGGTCAATGGCTTCCACGGAGCCGGCGTCGGGGGGCGTCGGGCTCCCACCCAGGACGCCGCACGGGAGAACCCGGTCGACTCCCTCTCCTTCGCCCGCCGCTCCCGCGCCCACGTCCACTCGCCGCGCGGGAAGCGCCGGAGCCGGCCGGTCGCCGTCAGCCGATTCCCTGACGGTCCGCCTCCAGGGCGAAGTCCCGGTCCGCCGCCGCCGGCACCGCGCGCTCCACCAGCTCGACCAGGAGCGCACGGTGCCGCAGCAGCGGCGCCCTCCGCTCCTCCGGCACCAGCGACAGGAGGTCGTCGAACCCGGCCAGCATCCGCCGCGACACCTGCGGGCTGCTCGTCGCGCACGCCCGGAGCTCGGCGAAACCCAGGTCCACCAGGTCCGTCCACCCCGGCACGTCCTGCACGAACCGCACCGCCCCGGCGCCGCCGCGCCCGTCCCGGTAGGCGACCGCGCCAAGCGGCCGCCGGGCCAGCGCCGCCAGGAACTGGGTGATCCGGTCCAGGCACTGCACGGCCGTCGTCGGGTCGTTCACGGCCGGCGACAGGGCCCGCAGCCCGATGTCCGCGAGCTGCCGCAGCCCGAAGCCCAGGTCCTGGTGGAAGGTCCGCTCGATCCCCACCGACACCGAGGACGCGAGCCCCCTCGGGGCCGTGCCGCCGTGCACCGCGAGGATCGGCGTCCCCGGCACCACGAAGTCCCCGATCCGCGGCAGCAGCCGCAGCACGAGCCCGTGGCGACGTGCGGCCCGGACCAGCCGCGCCACGTTCACGTCGCGCAGGACCCCGGCGTGGCCGCGGTGCACCACGTGCCCGGTCACCGGACCGAGGTCGCCGTCCCCGCCCGCGTACCAGGGCATCTTCGTGAGCACCCGGAAGGACTCCCGGGTGATCCGGTCGATCACGTGGCTCACCCGCATCAGGCGCAGCGTCGAGTTCACGTAGGCGACGAAGAGCAGCAGGCTCAGGCCGACCATCAGCAGCGTCAGGACCGACTGCAGCAACGGCACGCTGGTGACGAGCCGCGGGTCGGTGTCGCTCTCGTACGAGGTGAGGACGAGCAGCGACAGCAGGAAGGTGGAGAGGAAGACCGCCAGGGTCGCCTTGGTGATGCGGCTGCGGACGAAGATCCGCACCACGCGCGGGGTGAACTGCCCGCTCGCCATCTGCACCGCGACGAGCGAGATGGAGAAGACGACACCGATGAAGGTCATCATCGCCGAGCTGACCGTCGTCACGACGGTCTGGGCGTCCTGGGCGATCGAGACGAGATCGGCGACGGCCTCGTACTCGCCCTGCTCCTGCAGGGACTCGACGATCGCCTGGTCGAGCGCGGCGCAGGCCCACCACACCCCGAAGACCGCGACCATGGCCGCGACCGGGGCGAACCAGAAGGTGTCCCGCAGATGCTCCCGCAGCGGCGACAGCATCCGCGGCCTGCGGTAGGAGGGCGTCGGCGGCGGGGGAGAAAGGCTCACCCGGCGCAGGCTAGGTGCAGCCGCCCCCGGGAAAGCGGCGACGCCCCGTGCGCCCCAGGGCGGAGGCGGTTCTGTCCTCCGTACGTACGCGGGACGGTCCCGCGTACGTACGGAGGGGCCCGGGGCGGCCCGGACGACGGAACAGGCCGGGCGTCTCCACTCCGCGTACACGCAGGGGCACACCCTGTACGACGGCCGGGACCACGGGACCGGATCAAGGACGACACGGCCGGCCCCGCTCGCTGACCACGGGAAACGCTGGTGAAAGGCACCTCGAACCCCTGGTAGAGTTATCCATGTCGCCGCGGGGAACGCCGCGGGCGGCAGACACCTTGTCCGGGTGGCGGAATGGCAGACGCGCTAGCTTGAGGTGCTAGTGCCCTTTATCGGGCGTGGGGGTTCAAGTCCCCCCTCGGACACCACAGAGAGGACCCCGACGCGAGTCGGGGTCCTTTCGCGTGCAGAGGCGAGGCGGTTCAGAAGAGGAACGAGCCGCCGGCGGACGTGAAGGTGGCGAAGACGTCGGCGATCCCGAGGGCCCACAGGGCGATCGTGCCGATCAGCAGGCCGGCGGCCGTCGGCACCCGGGCGCTCCTTCCGCGCAGCGAGGCCGTGATCCATCCGCACGCCGCCCCGGCCAGGGGCAGGCCCACCAGCGTCATGGCCGTGCGCTGCAGCATCAGCCTCGTCGCGTGGTTGGCCTGCCAGTCGCTGCCGCTCCGGTTGCGGACGGCGCTCTCCGCGGTGAACCACAGCCCCGCGGCCAGGGGCAGCAGGAGGACGGCCGTCATCGCGAGGAAGACCACGAGTCTGCGCCGCGTCCGCCGGTGTTCGGCCGTGGCCGAGGTCTGCGTCATGTACGCATCATGATCGAGGCGCGGCCTCCCGCTCCAGCCCCTTGCGGGCCACGACCAGCCGGCACCGCGGGCTGCCGTCCCCGCGCGTTCCCAGGGACGGCAGCGCGTGCAGTTCCGTGTGGAAGCCGGCCGCTTCGAGGCGCTCGCGGACGTCCGAGAGCCGGAAGGTCCGGTAGTACATGACGAAGGGCGGCCGCCACAGCGCGTTGCGCAGCCGCATCACCGCGTCGAAACCCCACAGGGTCCAGTACGGGGCGGAGCCCACGCGGGGCGGGGCCGGCAGCGGGAAGGCGAACACGCCGCCGGGCCGCAGGGAGGCGTGGACCTGCGCGAAGAGGGTGCGCTGCTCGGCGGGGAGGAAGTGACCGAAGGCCCCGAAACTGACGGCCAGGTCGAAGACGGGCGCGAAGGGCAGGGCCAGGGCGTCGGCCCGGACGAGGGTGGCCGCGGGGTGGGCGGCGCGGGCCTCGGCCAGCATCCCGCCGCTGAGGTCGACCCCGGTGATCCGGCCTGCGCACACCGAACGCAGCACCGGGAGCCCCGCGCCCGTGCCACAGCAGACGTCGAGGCCCGATCCGAAGGGGCCGAGCGGCTCCAGGGCGTCGGCGACGGCGGCGAGCAGCCGGTCCGGAGTGCGGAAGGGCGTGGCGTCGAACTTGCTCGCGAGCAGGTCGTAACCGTGCTCGACCGACGACAGCGCCTGAATGGTCAGCTCGCGGAGTGTGGGGCCCTCGGGGGAGAACATGGGGCGACCCTACGGTCTCCCGGCCCGCGTCACAGGGCGCTGCGGACCTGTGGCGGCACGCCCCACTCCGGCGCGATCCCGGTCAGCTGGCAGATCAGCAGGTACAGGGGGATGGGCGGGGTGTACGGGGAGTCGCCGTCGGGGTGGTGGATCAGCCGCGGACGGCGGTCCGGGATCACCGCGCCGGGGGCGTAGCAGCCCGGGAAGGGCCAGGTCAGGTCGTCGTCGGAGGCGGCCGGGACCAGCCACCACCACCAGTCGCCGTCGGCGTAGACGCAGCCCTTGGCGGGCAGCCGGGAGAGGATGCGGAAGCCGTAGCGCGCGGGCACGCCGACCGCGTCGCAGCCGAGGGTGGCCGGCAGGTCGACGGGCGGGGACAGCCGGGTCACGCCGAGGGGCGCGGAGGAGGGGGATCTGCCGGGCGGGTTCTCGGGGCTCCTGCGGACGCGGGGGGCGAGCAGCGTCGCCATGGACCTCAGCACGGCTCTCCCGTGCCGTGCTCCAGTTCCGCCCAGACGATCTGCGCCGTGCCGTGACCGGTGCGGTCCGCGCCCCAGGCGCTGCACAGCGCGTCGACCAGGACGAGTCCCCGGCCGCGCTCCTCCTCGCCGCAGTCGCGGATGCGGGGGCCGGCGGGGCCGCCCTCGTCGCGCACGGATATCCGGAGCCGTTCCTCGCCCTCGCGCAGCTCGCACACGAAGCGGGTGCTCGCGGTGTGCACGACGGCGTTGGTGACGAGCTCGGAGACGACGAGCACGACGGTGTCGCGTATCTCGGCGTCGCAGCCCCAGAGGATGAGCCGTTCCTCGGCGAGCAGCCGGGCGCGGGCGACCGTGTCGGTGCGCGCGGGCAGCTCGAAGGCGAAGCGGCGGACCTGGGTGTGCGGTCGTGTGCGCTGGGTCATGACGCGGGGACTCATGAGACCTGAGGGCTGCGCGTTACCAGAAGCCACGACCGATCCTCACAACTGTGGGCAGGAGGGAGTTCCGTACGCGTTCCGCGCAAAGGAGCGCACGGCATGCGTACTGGTTCACCGGAATACTCTGCTCCCGAGTCGGACACTTGGCAAGTGGCACTCTGAAAAATGCAGAGTGCTGTGTTCTCTCTGGCGGTGTTCGTGGCACACTCTCATCGAAATCAGCGCGTCGGGGAGGACTTCAGAGTGAGCGAGCCGCGGTCCGCCCCGACAGTGGGACAGGTCGTCCTCGGCAGGCGCCTGCAGGATCTGCGCGAGCGGGCCGGCCTCAAGAGGGAAGAGGCCGCCAAGATCCTGCGGGTGGCCCCGGCCACGATCCGGCGCATGGAGACGGCCGAGGTCTCGCTCAAGATCCCGTACGTCCAGCTCCTGCTGCAGGCGTACGGCATCACGGACTCCGAGGCCGAGGGCTTCGTGGCCCTCGCGGAGGAGGCCAACCTCCCCGGCTGGTGGCAGCGGTTCCATGACGTGCTGCCCGGCTGGTTCTCCATGTACGTCAGCCTGGAGGGGGCGGCGAGCCTCATCCGGGCCTACGAGCCCCAGTTCGTCCCCGGCCTGCTCCAGACCGAGGACTACGCCCGTGCCATTCTGCGCAGCGGGGCCGTCGGCGGCAGCGATGCCGAGGAGATCGAGCGCCATGTAGCCCTCCGCATGGAGCGCCAGTCCCTGCTGACCAGGGAGGACGCGCCCAAGTTCTGGGTGATCATGGACGAGACGGTCCTCCGCCGACCGGTCGGCGACGGGCCCGAAGTGATGCGCGCCCAGCTCGACCGGCTGCTCGAGGCTTCGGAGCTGCCGAACGTCACCCTGCAGATCGCGGAGTTCCGGTCCGGCCACCACCCCGGCACCTACGGACCGTTCGTCCTCTTCCGCTTCGCCATGCCCGAACTCCCGGACATGGTCTACAGCGAGTACCTGACCGGCGCCGTCTATCTCGACGCGCGCCCCGAGGTGGCATCCCACCTCGAGGTCATGGACCGCATGGCGGCCCAGGCCGCGACTGCACAACGCACGAAGGAGATCTTCCGGGATCTCCGCAAGGAGCTGTGAATGGATCGCATATACAACGGCATGCCCGCCGCTGAGCTCGGTGCCGAGGGATGGCACAAGCCGTGGAGCGGCGGGAACGGGGGCAACTGCGTGGAGGCCATGAAGCTGGCCGACGGCAGGGTCGCCGTGCGACAGTCCGCAGACCCTGAAGGACCCGCGCTCATCTACACCCACGGCGAGATCGCCGCGTTCATCCAGGGGGCGAAATCAGGTCAGGCTGATTTCCTGCTCACCTGACCACTTCCGTCCCACCCCTCAGATCGCGTAACTCTTGCTGTTGGCAGCACCGTTCGTCCCGCCGAGGAGAGCCGATGACCCAGGACGCCGCATCCCCCCACAGCGGGATACGCATCGACACCAGCAAGCCGCATCCCGCGCGCATGTACGACTGGTTCCTGGGCGGCAAGGACAACTACCCGGTGGACGAGGAGATGGCACGCCAGCTCCTCACCGTCGACGCCCGCGGCCGGGACATGGCCCGCGTCAACCGGGCCTTCATGCACCGCGCCATCCGCTGGCTCAGCGCCCAGGGCGTACGCCAGTACCTGGACGTCGGCACCGGGATCCCGACCGAGCCCAACCTGCACCAGATCGCGCAGGGGGCCGCCCGGGAGTCCCGGATCGTCTACTGCGACAACGACCCGATCGTGCTCGCGCACGCCGCCGCGCTGCTGCGCTCGACCCCGGAAGGGGCCACCGAGTACATCCAGGCGGACGCCCGCGACCCCGAGCTGATCCTCGAAAGGGCCGGAAAGGTCCTTGATTTCGACCGGCCCATCGCCCTGTCGATGCTCGCGCTGCTGCACTTCGTCGGCGACGAGGACGGCGCCTACGACCTGGTCGGCAAGATCGTCGACAAGCTCGCCCCCGGCAGTTACCTCGTCCTCTCCCACGTCACCGGGGACTTCGACCCCGAGGGCGCCGCGAAGGCGGCCGCCATGTACCGGGCGCGCGGCCTGACCCTGCGGCCCCGCTCGCGCGACGAACTGGCCGCGTTCTTCGACGGCCTCGACCTGGTCGAGCCGGGCGTCTCCCTCACCGCGGAGTGGCACCCGGAGCTCGGCGAGCCCGTCAAGGTCCAGGGCGACGACCCGATCCCGGGCTGGGCGGCGGTCGGCCGCAAGCGCTGACCGCGCCCCGTACCCGTCGAGGGGCCCCCACCGGAACACCGGCGGGGGCCCCTCCTGGTGTCCGCGGACCCACCGCCCCACGGCGGTGCTCACGGACGGCGCAGCTCTACCTCTTCACCAGCGTCACCAGGAACGCGCTCGCCCGGCCGACGTTCCCCGCCGCGTCGACCGTGCGGTACTCCACCGTGTGCGTGCCGTAGTCCGGCGTCGCGTCGTCCCACGGCACCGCCCTGCTCCTGCCCAGCTTGCCGTAGACGAGATCGTCGATCACCGTCCCGGAAGGCGAGAAGCGGAACGGCGCCGCAGCGTCCGTCGGCCAGCCGTAGTAGGTGTACCAGCCGTCGCCGTCCACCCGGAACTGGCTCACCACCGCGCCCTGCCGGTCGTCCCGGGCGCTCAGCCGCATCGTGAACTCCCCGTCGTAGACGTACTCGACGGGCCGCCCCGCCCGGCGCACCGTCCGCAGCGGCGGCGACAGCTCGTACGAGGCGGAGGCGGCGAGCGCGTCCACCGTCCAGCGAAGCTCCTGGCGCGTCCCGGGAATCCGGGCCGTCAGGGAGTGCGACCCGGGGGCGAGCCGCAGCCCGCCCAGGTCCAGGTCCCGGTCGTTGCCCGGATTCGGGACGTCCCGTCCGTCGAGGGTCCAGCGCACGCCCGGGATCCCGCGCACCGGATGGGTGGTGTCGGCGTGCACGACCGACCGCGCGCCGACCGGGGAGCCGGTCGCCGTGTGCCCCGTGAACGCCGGTGGCACGGCGCCGTCCGGCGTGCGCAGCGCCGGGTCGACCGTCCAGCTCACCGTACGGGTCAGGGCCGGCGAGGCGCGTATCGCGGGGTCGCGGACGAAGGGCGTCGGATCGGTTACCGTCGCCGTCAGCGCGTACGTGCGCCCGGGGGCGAGCCCCAGCCGGCGCAGGTCGACCGCACGGGCTCCGCCGGTCCGCAGCGGGCGCCCGTCGAGCCGCCATGCCACGGACAGTTCGCCGCCCAGCGGATGCAGGGTGTCCACCCACACCGTCCGGTCGGCCCCGATCGGCGCCCCGTCCGCGGTGTGGTCCTGGACCAGGTCCACCCTGGCCGAGACCGCCTGCACCATCACCTCGCGCTCGACCTGGTCGAAGGCGTAACCGAGGGTCTTCATCATGGAGTGACGGCTGGGCCGCCAGACGCCCTTCGTGCTGTACAGGCCGCCCTCGTGGAGGCCGATCACCCCGCCCGACTCGCTCTCCTCGCCGAGCCAGCGCCACCACTTGGCCCGCTGCTCCCGCATCTCGCGCTCCGTCAGCAGCGTGTGGTGGACGGAGGAGGGTTCGGTGTCCTCGCCGTACGCGCCTCCGGGCACGCCGCGCCCGTAGTAGTCGTACTCGTCCTGGAGCCCGCCGAGCGAATGCCCTATCTCGTGCGGGGTGATGAGCGCCGACAGGGCGTTGCCGCCGGACGCGGTCGCGTAACTGCCGCCCGCCCCACCGTAGGTGGAGCTGTGGGCGAGCGCCACGACCTGCCGGTTCGCGCGGCCCGTGCCCGGCACCAGGTCGGCGTACCCGGCCGCCTTGGCGCCGTCGACGGTGAGCAGCCGCTGCACACTGCCCGGGTTGCAGCCGCCCCAGAACCCCATGTCGAGCGCGGTGTCCCGGGCCGGCGCGTCGAGACCGGGATCGCAGTCGACGCCCGACTCCCGCGACGGCACCTCCACCGCCCACACGTTGATGTAGGAGCGGTACGAGGCGAACGGCTCGATGCTCCACAGCATGCTCAGATGCCGCTCCAGGTCCGCCCGGAAGGCCGGCATCTCCGCGGCGGTGTACCCGTCGCCCATGACCACCAGATTGAACCGCCGGTCCGCGGGTCCGGTGGTCTGGACGGGCACGACGGTGGCCCCGCCGGTCTCGGCGACGGCCGGACTGCCCACGGCCGCGGTACCCGTGCTGATCAGGCCCGCGGCCAGCAGACAGCCCGCGACGAGCCGGGCCACTCCTCCTCGAACACGCCTGCGGCGCAGTGAAGTCATGGGGCGCGAGCCTAGGCCGCGCCCCCGACGTCGTAAAGATGTTCGTCAGCCGTCCATCTCAGGGACGCAGGTAGGCCAGTCCCGCGTGCTCGGCGGTGTAGCCGTCGACCAGCCGGCGGGCCACCGTGACCGAGTCGACCAGCGGATGGAGCGCGAAGGCCTTGACCGCCGTCGTCCGTGAACCGCTCTCCGCCGCGGCCAGCACCTCGCGCTCGACGGCCTTCACCGCCGTCACCAGGCCCACGGCGTGATACGGCAGCGGCCGCACCGACACCGGATGCGCGCCGGCCGCGTCCACGAAGCACGGCACCTCGATCACCGCGTCCGCGTCGAGCACCGAAAGGGTGTGACCGTTGCGGACGTTGAGGATCAGGGTGGCCCGCTCGTTGCGTGCGATCGCCCGCATCAGGGCCAGCGCCACCTTCTCGTAGCCCCCCGACTCCAGGTCCGCCTCGTCGCGCTCGCCGACCCCGGCCGCCTCCCGGTTGTGCGCCATGTAGGTCGCCTCCCGGTCGGCGAGCACCCGGTGCCAGGTGTCCAGCGGAGGCGTCCCCGGCTTCCCCATCTCCGCGTAGAAGCCCGCCTGTTGGTCCAGGAGATAGGCGCCGCGGGTCTTCTCCGCCTCGCGATAGGCGCGGACCGCCTCACGGTTGAAGTAGTAGTAGTGCAGGTACTCGTTGGGGACCGCGCCCAGTGAGCGCAGCCACTCCGTCCCGAAGAGCCTGCCCTCCTCGAACGAGCCGAGCAGCGCATCGTCCTCGAAGAGGCGCGGCAGTATGTCACGTCCGCCGACCCGCAACCCCCGCAGCCAGCCCAGGTGGTTGAGGCCCACGTAGTCGATCCACGCCCCGTCCGGGTCGGCGCCGAGCACCCGCGCGACCCGCCGGCCGAGGCCCACCGGGGAGTCGCAGATGCCGATCACCCGGTCGCCGAGGATCCGCGACATCGCCTCGGTGACCATGCCGGCCGGGTTGGTGAAGTTGATGACCCAGGCGTCCGGGGCGAGTTCCGCGATCCGCCGGGCGATGTGCGTCACCACCGGCAGGGTCCGCAGTCCGTACGCGATCCCGCCGGCGCCCACCGTCTCCTGCCCGAGCACGCCCTCGGCCAGCGCGATCCGCTCGTCGGCGGCCCGGCCCGCGAGCCCGCCCACCCGGATGGCGGAGAAGACGAAGTCCGCGCCGCGCAGCGCGTCGTCGAGATCCGTGGTCGCGCTCACCACCGGCGCGTCGGGCACCCCGGCGGCCTGCTCGGCCAGCACCCGGGCGATCGACGACAGCCGCCCCGCGTCCAGGTCGTGCAGGGTGACCTGGGTGACCCGTCCCTCGGCGTGGTCGCCGAGGAGAGCGCCGTACACCAGCGGCACCCGGAATCCGCCGCCTCCGAGAATCGTCAGTTTCATGCCCGTACGCTACTCGGATGCACGTACTGAGCAGCCGGATCCTGCTCCGCCCGGCCGACCCCGAACGCTCCCGGCGCTTCTACGGCGAGACCCTCGGCCTCGCCGTCTACCGCGAGTTCGGCACCGGCCCCGACCGCGGCACCGTCTACTTCCTCGGCGGCGGCTTCCTCGAACTCTCGGGCCGCTCCGCCGCCGCACGGCCGGAGCCCGAAGTCCGTCTCTGGCTCCAGGTCGCCGACGTGCGCGCGGCGCGCGAGGAGCTCCGGGGCAAGGACGTGACGGTGCTGCGCGAGCCCGTCACCGAGCCGTGGGGGCTGGTCGAGATGTGGCTCGCGGACCCGGACGGACACAGGATCGTCGTCGTGGAGGTCCCGGCGGACCACCCCCTGCGGAGCCGGCCGACCATCTGACCCGCGCCCCGCTTCCCGGCCGCCCGGCCGCCCGCACCGTCCCGCCGTGCTCTCCCGGGTGCGTGTCCTACGCTGTGACCTCGTGGCAGCCCGTGACGAGGGCCTGCGCCCACCGGAGTGGAGATCATGGACATGCGTGTGCGACGGGCCGTCGAAGCCGTGACCGCGGGGGCGTTCGCCGCGCTCCTCGCGGCCTGTGGTCCGGCCCCCGACTCCGCCGACGGGACGGCGCCCCGGGCGACGTCCTCGGCGAGCCCGTCGGCGGCGAGCCCGTCGGCGGCGCCGTCCGAGGCGCCGTCGCCCTCCTCCGAGGCGCCGCGGGTCGCGGAGCTGCGGATCGGCGAGACCGGCCGCTTCGAGGACCGGGAGCCGAACGCCGGCGCGGGTTCCGCCGCGCGGACGACCTTCGAGGTGAAGGCCGTCGGCGCGCGGTACGCGACACCGGCCGAGGTCGGGACGTCGAAGCGGCCCACGTCCGGCCGCTACCTCGTCCTCACCCTCAGCCTGAAGAACGTCGGCGCCGCGGCGGGCACGTTCGCCAGCCCCGGCAGGATGACCTGGGAGAACGAGGGGACGGCCGCGCAGAAGGCCACGACGGCGCTGTCCGCCGGCGGCCCGAAGCTCGACACGACCTACCGGCCCGGTCAGTCCGTCACGGGAGCGCTCGTCCTGGAGGTCGGCGGCAGGGGCGGCCTCGTGAGCTACTTCGCCGGAAAGAGCGAGGTGCCGGCGTTCGTGGTGTCGCTGCCCTCGTCCTGAACGATCGGGCGGCCCGTCGCGGTGCGGACGGCGTACGCCCGGGCCTGGTGCCTGCGGGCGTACGCCCGGCGCGGTGCCGATGGCACGCGCCCCCGAACGGTGTCGAAGGATGGCGCTCGGCGCGTTGCCGACGCCGAGTGCGTCTGCAGGGGGACCCCGCCGCACGGTTCAAGATCGTTTACGGGCAGAATGTTCCGTATGGCGACGACGAACATGCCCGAAGCGGCCGTGATCGACGACGCCCGGGAGATCAGCGGCACGCTGGCCCGGGCCTTCGACGACGACCCGATGATGCGCTGGTTCTTTCCTGAGGACGCCTCGCGGGAGGCGACCCTGCAGCGCTACTTCTCCACGCTCTTCACCCGGCAGTACCTCCACAACGGCGTCTGCGAACGCACCGAGGCCGCGGCCGCCTTCTGGGTGCCGGCCGAGGCGCAGGAGAAGGCCGTGCCCGACGACGAGACCATCCGGCAGCTCGTGGACATCCTCGGCGACCGCGCCGGACTCTTCCGCGAGGCCGTCGAGACCGCGGCCGTGCACACCCCCCAGGACCCCCACTGGTCCCTGGCCCTGATCGGCGCCGACCCCGCCGCCCAGGGCACCGGTCAGGGCTCCGCCCTCCTCCGCTCGGGCCTCGCCAAGGCCGACGCGGCGGGCCTGCCCACCTACCTGGAGTCCTCGAAGGCCGCCAACCTCCCGGTCTACGAACACTTCGGCTTCACCGTCCGCGAGGAGTTCGCGCTGCCCGGCGGCGGCCCGGTGCTGTGGGGGATGTGGCGCGAGGCCCGCTGACCGCGCACCTCGCGCGGGCGGGCGGCGGCCGGCACGCGACAATGGACCCATGTCCCGACGCAAGACCCGCCCCGCCCGTCCCGCCGCCCCCACAACGGCCGTGACGGACACCTCGCCCTGCCCCTGCGGACTGGAGGCCCCTTACGGCGCCTGTTGCGGCCGTTTCCACGCCGGACCCGCCACCGCGCCCACCGCCGCGCTCCTCATGCGCTCGCGCTACAGCGCCTTCGTCGTCCGCGACGCGGCCTACCTCCTGCGCACCTGGGCCCCGCAGATGCGGCCCGCGGACGTCGACTTCGACCCGGGCATGCGGTGGGTGGGCCTGTCCGTCGAGGAGACGGGTGACGGCACGGCCTTCCACCAGCAGGGCACGGTCACCTTCCGGGCCGGCTTCACGCACGACGGGGTCCCGGGGGAGCTGCACGAGCGCAGCCGGTTCGCGCGGCACGAGGGGGCGTGGGTGTACGTGGACGGGGACTTCCTGGACTGAGGCCGGGACTTCGCGGGCTGGGGCCGGGGCTTCCCGGGCTGGGGCCGGGGCCTCCCCGGTGCTGGTTGAGGGCGGGATCCCGTGTCACCGTGTCGCCGCGCCCACCGGCTCCCGGCCAGCCCGCGGCAGGCCCTGGGCCAGGTCCTCGGCGATCAGCTTCTTCGCGATGGCGTCGGTCGCCGCCCGCAGTTCCGGACCGCTGGGGCGGCCGCGCTCCCTCTCGACCTGGGTGCTCAGCCAGTCGCCCCACGCCTTGGTGATGACGTCCGCCTCCCGCCGGCCGGCCCGGGTGTGGGAGAGCAGGTTGCCGTCGCGGGTGAGGAAGCCCTCGTCGACCATCCGGTCGAAGACGGGGAGCAGTACCTCCGGCGGCACCCGGCGGCCGGCCGAGATCAGCCCCAGGCTGGCGTGTCCGACGAGCCGGGTGAACAGTTCCACCTGCATGACCGCCCAGGCGCCCGCCGGGTCGAGCCGCGTGTCCGAGCCGGTCACGATCCGTCGCGCGGTGTCGTAGTCCGTCCGCCGGATGATGCGGCCGACGGAGAGTTCGAGGAGCTTGGCCGAGTCGCCGCTGGTGGTGGGCGAGGCGAACCCCTCACCCATGTCGGGGGCGGAGGCGCGGGCGGTGTCGCGCAGGGGGACCTGCTTGAGGAAGAGCGCGACGACGAAGCCGACGGCCGCCACCGGCACGGTCCACAGGAAGACGGTGTGCAGGGTGTCCGCGTACGCCTGCACGATCGGCTCGGCCGCCGGCGCCGGCAGCCCGTGCACGCCCGCCGGGCTCTGCGCGGCGGTCGCGACGTCCGCCGGGTTCAGACCGAGGCTCGCGGCGCGTGCGGACGCCTCCCCGACGCCCTCCGCGAGGTTCGGCCTGAGCGAGTTGGCGTAGATGGTGCCGAAGACGGCCGTGCCGAAGGAGCTGCCGAGGGTACGGAAGAAGGTGACGCCCGAGGTGGCGGTGCCCAGGTCCGCGTAGTCGACGGTGTTCTGCACGGCGATCGTGAGGACCTGCATGCACAGGCCGATGCCGACGCCGAGCACGAACATGTACAGCGACGCCGCCCAGGTACCGGTCCGCGGGTCCATGAGGGAGAGCAGGTAGAGCCCGAGGCCCATCACGAGGCAGCCGGCGATGGGGAAGATCCGGTAGTGGCCGGTCTTGCTGACGACGTTGCCGCTGAAGATGGACGCGATGAGCAGGCCGACGACCATGGGCAGGGTGCGGATGCCGGAGATCGTCGCCGAGTCCCCGTCGACGTACTGGAGATACGTCGGCAGGAAGGTCATCGCACCGAGCATCGCGAAACCGACCACGAAGCTGAGGACCGAGCAGACGGTGAAGACCGGATTGCGGAACAGGCGCATGGGCAGCATGGGTTCGGCAGCCCGGGTCTCCGCCCAGCAGAAGAGGCCGAGCGCGAGCAGGCCGCCGACGAAGAGCCCGATGATGACGCCCGAGCCCCACGCGTACTCGTTCCCGCCCCAACTCGTCGCCAGGATGAGGGCGCTGGAGCCGACGGCGACAAGTGCGATGCCCAGGTAGTCGATGACCGGGCGGGCGACCGAGCGGACGGACGGGATGGTGCGGGCGGCCGCGATGACGACCAGGATCGCGATGGGGACGTTGACGTAGAACGCCCAGCGCCAGCTCAGGTGGTCGGTGAACAGGCCGCCCAGGAGCGGACCGATGACCGTCGAGACGCCGAACACCGCGCCGATCGCGCCCTGGTACTTGCCCCGTTCGCGCAGCGGGATGACATCGGCGATGAGCGCCATGGAGGTGACCATGAGGCCGCCGGCGCCGATTCCCTGGAGACCGCGCCAGACGATCAGCAGCGTCATGTTGGTGGCGAGGCCGCACAGGAAGGAGCCGGTGATGAAGATGATCGCCGACACCTGGAAGATCACCTTGCGGCCGAACAGGTCGCCGAACTTGCCGACCAGGACGGTGGCGACCGTCTCCGCCAGCAGGTATGACGTGACCACCCAGGACATGTGGGCGGCGCCGCCGAGGTCCGCGACGATCGTCGGCAGCGCGGTGCCCACGATCGTCTGGTCCAGTGCGGCCAGGAGCACGCCGAGCATGATCGTGCCGAAGACGATGTTGCGGCGTCGGCTGTCGAGCACCGGAGGCTCGGCGGCGGGGGGCGCGGGCGCTGCTTCGCTGGTGGTCGTCACTCTCGCAGCGTCACACCGGCGGCCCTGTCCCGCATGCGGGGTACACCCGAACCGGTGCGGCGCCGGGGGCGTACGCCGAACGGCCGAAAAGCGTCTTCTCCGCGCGTCCCCCGAGAGTCCCTAGAACCCCGGGCGCACCGGCAGCTTCGGGTGGTGCTTGGCCAGGATCTTGTTCGCCCGGGCGAGTGCGGACAACGCGTGCTCCCGGTCGGCGCGGTCCTCGGGGCACAGCGGGCCGCGGAAGCGGTACACCTCGCGCGCGGCGCAGTCGGCGTCGACCTCGGCCTGGAGCACGTGCAGCGGCAGGCAGGCCCCGATCAGCGCGGCGACGCGGTCGGGGATCGGCACGGGGACGAGGGGCGCGGGCGAGGTGATCACGGTCGGTCCTTGTGGGTCTCTGGGGTGGCGGAGGGTTTCTCCACGTCTCCATACGTACCGGATCCGGGTGCCGGTTCGACGACGGCTCCGTCACCGCCGGGCAACACATGCGCGGCGCCCTCGCCGCGACGGACGCGAGGGTCCGCCCACCCGCGTCGCGTTCCCGCAGGTGTACCGGGGTGCGCGCATCCGATCGTTCGTCAGTTCACCGAACGCCAGCGCGGGAAGGGGCGGTTGTGGCCACCGCAGGTGTGGGGCATCTCACGTCGGTCCCGAGGCTTAACGATCTTCGAAGGGCCTCGATGGATCTTCGCGGCACCCGAATCGACGTGTGAGGCCGCCCGGCCCGTCGGCCCGTCGGCTCGTCGGCCCGTCGGGCGGCGGGGCGACCGGGGGCCGAGGCCTGTCGGATCGCCGAACCCGTCGTAGCTCCTGGAAGCTAACCCGCCGCAGACCCCGAGAGCTTCGAAGTCCCGTGGCCGCCGGGGCTACGGGGGCTACGGGGCATGGGGCCTCCCCGGCCATGAGGGGCGCCGGCCCCGTCCCCTGCGCGCCGCCCCCACCTCTCGCGTCCTCCGAGCCCTTCGCGCCTTACCTCAGGATCTCGCCGAGATCGTACGAGACCGGCTCCTCCAGCTGCTCGTACCCGCACGAATCGGGTGTGCGGTCGGGTCGCCAGCGCTTGAACTGGGCCGTGTGCCGGAAGCGGTCGCCCTCCATGTGGTCGTACCCGACCTCGCAGACCCGCTCCGGGCGCAGGGCCACCCAGGAGAGGTCCTTCTTGCCCGACCAGCGGCTCGGCGCGCCGGGCAGCCGGGCGGACTCGTGCGCCGACTCGTCCGACCAGGCCGCCCACGGGTGCCCGTCCGGCGGGTCCATGCGCAGCGGTTCGAGCTCCTCGACGAGCTCGGCGCGCCGCTTCGCCGTGAAGGCGGCGCACACGCCGACGTGCTGGAGGGCCCCCCGGGCGTCGTGGAGACCGAGCAGCAGCGAGCCGACCACCGGGCCGCTCTTGTGGAAGCGATATCCGGCCACGACGACATCGGCGGTGCGCTCGTGCTTGATCTTGTACATGAGACGTTCGTCCGGGCGGTAGGGCAGGTCGAGCGGCTTCGCGATCACCCCGTCGAGACCGGCCCCCTCGTACTGCTCGAACCAGCGCGCGGCCAGCGCCGGGTCCGTCGTCGCGGGAGCGAGGTGGACCGGACTGTCGACACCGGCGAGCGCGTTCTCCAGGACGGCGCGGCGCTCGCCGAGCGGGGTGTCGAGGAACGACTCGTCGCCGAGGGCGAGCAGGTCGAAGGCGATGAAGCGGGACGGCGTCGCCTCCGCCAGCATCCGCACCCGCGACGCGGCCGGGTGAATGCGCTCGGTGAGCCGGTCGAAGTCCAGCCGCCCGTCGTGCTCGATCACGATCTCGCCGTCGACGACACAGCGCTCGGGCAGCCTGGCGAGCAACGCCTCGACGAGCTCGGGGAAGTAGCGGCTCAGCGGCTTGCCCGTACGACTGCCGATGAAGAGCTCCTGGCCGTCCCGGTGCACGAGAGCGCGGAAGCCGTCCCACTTCGCCTCGTACTGCATGCCCGGCGGGATCTTCTTGACGGCCTTCGCCAGCATCGGTTTCACGGGGGGCATCACCGGCAGGTCCATGCGGTGAGTCTAGAGAGGATTCACCCCGATATGCGCACTATGGGTGCCCGGCCTAGGCTGACCGCCATGGCAGGCAAGGCGGCAGCGGTGGAGCTCGAGGTCGGCGAACGGACCGTGCGCGTGTCCAATCCGGACAAGGTGTACTTCCCGGAGACCGGCTACACGAAGCTCGACATGGTCAGCTACTACCTGGCCGTCGGTGACGGCATCACCCGGGCGCTGCGGGACCGGCCCACCACCCTGGAGCGGTACCCCGAGGGCGTGACGGGCGAGTCCTTCTTCCAGAAGCGCGCCCCGAAGTACCTGCCGGACTGGATCCCGACGGCCCACATCACCTTCCCCAGCGGGCGCTCGGCCGACGAGATGTGCCCGACGGAGCCGGCCGCCGTCGTGTGGGCGGCCAATCTGGGGGCCGTCACCTTCCATCCCTGGCCGGTCCGCCGCGAGGACACGGACCACCCCGACGAACTGCGCCTCGACCTCGACCCCCAGCCCGGGACCGACTACGCCGACGCGGTGCGCGCGGCCCACGAGCTGCGGGCGGTCCTCGACGAGCACGGCTTGCGCGGCTGGCCCAAGACCTCCGGCGGGCGCGGGCTCCACGTCTTCGTGCCGATCCTGCCGAACTGGACGTTCACCCAGGTCAGGCGGGCCGCCATCGCCTGCGGCCGGGAACTGGAGCGGCGGATGCCGGACCAGGTCACGATCAGGTGGTGGAAGGAGGAGCGGGGCGAGCGCATCTTCGTGGACTACAACCAGACCGCGCGCGACCGCACCATCGCCTCGGCCTACTCCGTCCGGCCCCGCCCGCACGCCCCGGTCTCGGCGCCGCTGCGCTGGGAGGAGGTCGACGACGCGGTGCCGCGGGACTTCGACATCCGCACGATGCCGGCGCGGTACGCCGAACTCGGCGACGTGCACGCGGACATGGACGACGAGCGCTTCAGCCTGGAGTCCCTGCTCGAACTGGCGCGCCGCGACGAGGCGGAGCACGGCCTGGGTGACCTGCCCTATCCGCCGGAGTACCCGAAGATGCCGGGCGAGCCCAAGCGGGTGCAGCCGAGCAGGGCGAAGAAGGAGTAGCGGGGCAGGCAAGCGGCCGGGCGGGGTGGGCGCGCGGGCGTGGCCCGGCAGGGGGCTGTCCGCACGATCGTGCGGACAGTCGCCGTGCGGGCAGCCGCGGCGCCCCCGGGCGCCCGACGTACGGGCCACGTCCCGCCTCCGGGCGCGGTGGCCGGCGCCGTCAGGTCTCCGGGATTCGTCACGCCTCCGGGGGCCTTCGCTCCTCCGGCGGGAGGAGCAGGACCTCCAGGGCCCGCGCACAGGCCCGCGCCTGCGCCAGGAACCAGCCGAGACGGGCGTCCGGGACCGCCGAGGGGGCGGCCCGCAGCCCGAGCGCGAACCGCGCATGGCCGTCGCGCCCCAGGACCGGCACGGCGAGCGTCCGTACCCCGAGCTCCGCCGCGCCGTCGTCGAGGACGTACCCCTGCTCCCGCACCCGGGCCGACCCGCCGCCGGGCGTGGCCGCCCCGCCCCCGTGAGCGTGCTCCCGCCCGTGCTCCTGCCACGCGAGCAGCACCCTTCCGAGCGCCGACGCGTGGAGCGGGCGCCGCAGGCCCGTCCTAGGGGTGACCGGGCCGCCCGCCACGATCACCGCGTACGGGCCGCTTTGCAGCGCCAGGTCGGCGGTGGTGCCGGTCCGCGCGGCCAGGTCGCGCAGCTCGGGGGCGGCGAGGTGCAGTCTGCGCTGGTGGTAGGAGAGCCGGCCGAGCTCCGTGACCGCCGGACCCAGCCGGTAGCGGGCGGTGCCGGCGTCCTGCTCCAGGAACCCGGCGGCGAGCAGCGTCTTGGCCAGGCGGTGCGCGGTCGACGTCGAGAGACCGAGTCGCCGTGCGAGGTCCGAGGCGCTCAGATCGGGCCCGTTGTCATGGAAGGAGTGCAGCACGTCCAGGGCCCGCCGGACGGCCTGCGCCCCGGCCGGACCGGCCATCGTGCCGGTCTCGGTGGTCATGGTGTCCCGCCCCCGTCGCTGCTCGCCCACTGCCCGCCGTCGATCCCCGTGACCGGTCTTCCGCGAACGGTCTGCGCTGACCGGTCTCCGCGACCGTCACCGGTCCTCCCGGCGATCTTGTCCGTCTGCCCCCACGCTGCCACATGGAAGGAACAGAACGGATGGGCTCAGGAGGGCGGAAACACGCCGTTCACGATCACGCCGCCAGGCGGTGCCCAAGGGGGACGAAGGGGCAGGTCGGCGCAGGACGGCGGGAGAACGGCGGGCCGAAACGCGCTCGCCGGTGCTCGGCGCGCCGCGTTGATCGGACGTTGATGGCGCGTTTAGGCCACCGGACCAGTGTGGTCTCCATGCAGACCGACACGATGCCCTCCGCCCCGTACAGCCTCCTGGACGCCGACCTCTCCTGGCAGGAAAACGCCCTCTGCGCCCAGACGGGACCGGAGTTCTTCTTCCCGGCGCCCGGCTCCTCGACCCGCGAGGCGAAGCTGCTGTGCGGAGCGTGCGAGGGGCGCGTCGCGTGCCTGGAGTACGCGCTCGCCCATGACGAGCGCTTCGGGGTGTGGGGCGGCCTCTCGGAGAAGGAGCGGATCAGGCTCAAGCGCCGCCAGGGCTGATCCGCTCCGAGCTCCTGCGGGGTCAGCCGGCCGCCCGGGACGCCATCCGGGCCTTGCGCGCCGCGAGC
This sequence comes from Streptomyces sp. NPDC048018, assembly GCF_043202995.1. Lineage (NCBI taxonomy): Bacteria > Bacillati > Actinomycetota > Actinomycetes > Kitasatosporales > Streptomycetaceae > Streptomyces > Streptomyces sp. NPDC048018. The sequence continues at coordinate 1,172,387 of NZ_JBIDBK010000001.1, read as the reverse complement.
CGCTCGTCGAACTTCGACGCCTCGGAGTCCAGGCCGTTCATGTACAGCCCCAGCTCCTCCTGGGCCTTCAGGCCCTCCGGGCCCAGGCCGTCGATCTGGAGGACCTTGAGGAAGCGCAGGACGGGCTCCAGCACGTCGTCGTGGTGGATCCGCAGGTTGTAGATCTCGCCGATCGCCATCTGGGCCGCCGCGCGCTCGAAGCCGGGCATGCCGTGGCCGGGCATCCGGAAGTTGACGACGACGTCCCGCACGGCCTCCATGGTGAGGTCGGGGGCGAGCTCGAAGGCCGCGCCCAGCAGGTTGCGGTAGAAGATCATGTGCAGGTTCTCGTCCAGCGCGATGCGCCCGAGCATCCGGTCGCAGACCGGGTCACCGGACTGGTGGCCGGTGTTGCGGTGCGAGATGCGGGTGGCGAGCTCCTGGAAGGCCACGTACGCGATCGAGTGGAGCATCGAGTGCCGGTTGTCGGACTCGAACCCCTCGCTCATGTGTGCCATGCGGAAACGTTCCAGCTCATCCGGGTCCACCGCCCGCGAGGCCAGCAGGTAGTCGCGCATCACGATGCCGTGCCGGCCCTCCTCCGCGGTCCAGCGGTGCACCCAGGTGCCCCAGGCGCCCTCGCGGCCGAAGAGGGTGGCGATCTCGTGGTGGTAGCTCGGGAGGTTGTCCTCGGTGAGCAGGTTGACCACGAGCGCGATCCGGCCGATGTCGGTGACCTTGGACTGCGAGCGGTCCCAGGCCTCGCCGTCCTCGAAGAAGCCGGGGAAGTTACGGGCGTCCGACCACGGCACGTACTCGTGCGGCATCCAGTCCTTGGTGACCTTGAGGTGCCGGTTGAGCTCCTTCTCCACCACCTCCTCCAACGCGAACAGGAGGCGCGCATCGGTCCACCCGGCGGAACTGGCGAGGTGGGGAGAAGTGAGCGTCACGGGAACTCCTGGGGACGGAGAAGGGCATTCGGAACTACCTACGAATCCGTAGGTTACGAGACCGTAGGTTAAGGCCCCGTAAGAGGACCGGCCAAGCCCCCCTCGGTGATGTCCGATTACGTTCTGTTATGCACCCTGCTCCCGTGACCCGAAGGAGATCCAGGTCACGCGTATGTTCCCGTCGGGTCGGCAACCCGCCCGGTGTCCGGCCGACTACGCAGAGCAGGCGACCGGCGCGCCCACCGCGGGGTGGTCGCCTCCCGTGGTCAAGGAGCGCCACGCCTCCCGTGGTCGGGGGGCGCCACGCTGCCCGTGGTCGGCCGGCGCCACGCTGCCCGTGGTCGGGGGGCGCCCGCCTCGTCATCGAGGAGTTCCGCGCCCCCGTCGTCGTGGAGCACCGCGTCGGCCGGTGCGCCGAGGCCGTCTGGGCCGCAGTACCGCGGTTGCGGACGCGGCGGTCTCGGCGCACGGTGACGCCCGGGACGCGGGTACCGCGCCGGACGCACGCCGGCGGCGGTACGCGGCCCCGGGCGCGGGCCCTACTCCGTGCGGGCTCCCGCCCCCGGTGTCCGTACCTCCAGCTCCTCCCGTACGGCCTCGGCCGTCGTCGGGCGCAGCCCGCCGTCGAGCCGCAGCCAGCGGGTGATCCCGAGCGACTCCAGGAACGGAACGTCGTGGCTGGCCACGACCAGCGCGCCCTCGTAGGCCGCGAGCGCGGCCGTCAGGCTCCGTACCGACGCCAGGTCCAGATTGTTGGTCGGTTCGTCGAGCATCAGCAGCTTCGGGGCCGGCTCGGCGAGCAGCAGCGCCGCCAGCGTCGCGCGGAACCGCTCACCGCCCGACAGGGTCCCGGCCGGCCGGTCGGCCCGGGCGCCCCGGAAGAGGAACCGGGCGAGCCTCGCCCGGATCTCGTTGGCGGTGGCCTGCGGCGCGAACCGTGCCACGTTCTGCACCACGGTCAGCTCGTCGTCGAGGACGTCAAGCCGCTGCGGCAGGAACCGCAGCGGAACGTGGACGACCGCCTCGCCCGCGACCGGGTCGAGCTCGCCCGCGATCGTCCGCAGCAGCGTCGTCTTCCCGGCACCGTTCCGGCCGACCAGCGCCACCCGCTCGGGGCCCCGCAGCTCGAACTCCCCCTCGACCCGGGCCCCGTGCGGCAGCTCCAGCTCGCGCAGCAGCAGCACGCCGCGCCCCGGGTGGACCGTCGTGCGCGGCAGCTCCACCCGGATCTCGTCGTCGTCCCGCACCGCCTCCACGGCCGCGTCGAGCCGCGAGCGCGCCTCGGCCAGCCGGTCCGCGTGCAGGGCGCGGTGCTTGCCCGCCGAGACCTCGGCCTGCGCCTTGCGGGTGTTGGCGACGATCTTCGGCGCCACCCGGTTCTCGACGCTCTTCTGGGCGTACCGCTTGCGGCGCGCCAACTTCTGCTGAGCTTCGGTCAGTTCGCGCTTCTGGCGCTGGACGTCGGCCTCGGCGACCCGCACCATCCGCTCGGCGGTGTCCTGTTCGGCCGCGAGTGCCGCCTGGTAGTCCGACCAGGCGCCCCCGTACCAGGCGACCTCGCCGTCCCGTAGATCGGCGATCTGGTCGACCCGCTCCAGGAGTTCGCGGTCGTGGCTCACCACGACGAGCACCCCCGACCAGGCGTCCACCGCCTCGTACAGGCGGCGCCGGGCGACCAGGTCGAGGTTGTTGGTCGGTTCGTCGAGCAGCAGCACGTCCGGCCTGGCGAGGAGCAGGGCGGCCAGCCGCAGCAGCACGGTCTCGCCGCCGGAGATCTCGCCGATCGTGCGGTCGAGGCCGATGCGCCCGAGACCCAGCTGGTCGAGCACCGCCAGCGCACGCTCCTCCACGTCCCAGGCGTCGCCGACGGTCGTGAAGTGTTCCGCGGCGGTGTCGCCCGCCTCGATGGCGTGCAGTGCGGCGCGCGTCGCGTCGATGCCGAGGACGCGGTCGACGCGCAGCCCGGTGTCCAGCACCAGGTTCTGCGGGAGGTAGCCGACCTCGCCGGCGACGCGGACCGTGCCCTCCGCCGGGGAGAGCTCGCCGGCGATCAGCTTGAGCAGTGTCGACTTGCCCGAGCCGTTGAGACCGACGAGCCCGGTCCTGCCGGGTCCGACGGCCAGCCGGAAGTCGTCGAACACGCCGGTGCCGTCCGGCCAGGAGAAGGAGAGGGACGTACAGGTGATGAAGGATGGGCGGGTCGCCATGCGGGCCTCCCGGTTGCGAAGCGTGATGGTGGGCATCGCGTGAGACACCGGGGCGCGGGCGGGCCGGGGAACGGAGCAGCGCTCGTACGCCGAGGTCGAGGACGGCACACGCGGCGGCGGGGCGGCACGCGCGGCACGGTGTCTCGAAACCTCAGACGAGCAACGGCCTTCTCCGATCGGGCGACAACTGGGCCGAAGAAGACGTTACGAGCGGGCGGCGGAGGACGGCAAACGATTTACGGCGGGGGAGCGGCGGCCCGGGCCGGGCCGGGCCGCGGCGACGCGTACCGGCCCGGGCCGGTACGGCGAGCGCCGGACCTACGGCAGCTCCTCCAGGAGCTGCGCCAGGTCGTGGTCCCAGTCCACGTACTCGTGCTCGAGTCCGCGCGGCACCAGGTGCTGCGAGCGCTCCAGGAAGCTGCGCAGCTCCGACGTGCGGATGTGCACCATGGCGACGCCCTCGGGGGCGTGGAACTCGACCACCGTGCGGTCGTAGCCGTACGGCCGCACGCGGACGTCCCCGACCCCGGCCGGTCCCTCCACGCCCTGCACGAGCAGGTCGCGGGCGAAGGCCCAGGACACCTCGACGCCCTCCAGGGTCGCCGGCGGCGGGAAGGCCATGCTGACGGCGTAGGGGTCCTCCCGGTCGTAGCGCAGCGTGGCGGCGACGGACTCGATCCGTGGCGCGGACGCGACCATACGGGCCTGCACGGCCTGCTCGATGACGGTGGACATGACCAGCCTCCTGTCGCGCGGCTTCGTTCTCCTGGCATCCCCCTGACACAGGGAGAGACGAACGAAAGGGCTCTGACGTGCACTGGAAGGTGACGTGAGCTGTGTCACCACGGCCGGACGAGGCCGGTTTCCCGTGGTCAGCGCTCCTCGGCGGGGTCGAAGTCGCCGCCCGCGCACGGGCCTGAGTGGTCGCAGTACGGCTGGTTGCCGGACGCCCCGCACCCGCACAGCACGGCCCGGACCTCGTGCCGCTCGACCGTGCCTGACCGCACGCGGAGATCCCCGCGCATCACGAGCCGCCCGTCGGGCATGCGGCGGACGGTGGTGGGCACGTCGGGGGGCTCGGCGGTGCCGTCCGCCGGGCGGGAGCGCAGGGCGCCGGAGGGACAGCGGCCGACCACCTCGGCGACCAGCCCCGGGGACGCCTGGTCGGGCTGCACCCAGGGACGTCTGCCCAGGTCGAAGACGCTCGGCAGGCCGTGGACGCACTCGGCCGCGTGCAGGCAGCGGCGGGGCTCGAAGGTCACGGTGATGCCTTCGCCGTCGTACTCCTTGAGCCTCGGCGGTTCGTCCGGGACGGGGTCGGTGGTGGGGTCCGTCATGCGTCCCAGCCTAGGAAGGGGGCGGGGGGTACGCACTCTGGACGGGATCTTCGCGGTGGACTAGCTTCCGGCGCCATGACGTCCATGGGGAAGACGAGACGAATGACGGCGGCGGGACTGGCCGGGGCGGCGCTCGCCATGGCCCTGACGGTCCCTGCCGTGGCCGACGGGGGCACGGCGGGGGACCGGGCGGCGGCGCGGGCGGCGGAGAACGGCTGGCAGCTCACGCCGACCGGCACGGAAGCCCGCTTCCGGGGGCTGGCCGCGGTGAACCGGTCCGTCGCCTGGGCCGCCGGTTCCCAGGGGACGGTGCTGCGGACCACCGACGGCGGCAGGAACTGGCGAAACGTCTCGCCGGCCGGGGCGGGGGAGCTGGAGTTCCGCGACGTGGAGGCCTTCGACGCCCGGCGGGCCGTCGTCCTCGCGATCGGTGAGGGCGAGGCCTCCCGGGTGTTCCGCACCGAGGACGGCGGGGAGACCTGGACGGAGTCCTTCCGCAACACCGACCCGCGCGCCTTCTACGACTGCATGACCTTCTTCGACCACCGGCACGGGCTCGCGATGAGCGACCCGGTCGACGGCAGGTACCGCATCCTGTCCACCCGAGACGGAGGCCGGTCCTGGACCGTCCTGCCCGACGCCGGAATGCCGACCGCACTGCCGGGAGAGGCGGGCTTCGCGGCGAGCGGCCAGTGCCTGGTGTCGTCCGGGCCGAAGGACGTGTGGCTCGCGACCGGGGGCGGCGCGACCGGCCGGGTGCTCCACTCCGCCGACCGCGGCCTCACCTGGACCGCCACCGAGACCACCGTCCCGGCGGGCGAGGGCGCCAAGGGCGTCTTCGGACTCGCCTTCCGCGACCGCCGGCACGGCATCGCGGTCGGCGGCGACTACCGCAAGGACCAGCCCTCGCCGCAGGCCGCCGCCGTCACCCGGGACGGAGCCCGCTCCTGGACGGCGTCCGCCACCCCGCCGCCCGCCTACCGCTCGGGCGTCGCCTGGCTCCCGCACACCAAGGCCGCCGCGCTCGCCGTCGGCCCCACGGGCACGGACCTCACCACGGACGGGGGCCGCACCTGGCGCACCGTCGACACCGGCTCGTACGACACGGTCGACTGCACCGCCGACGGCGCGTGCTGGGCCTCGGGCGAGAAGGGCCGCGTCGCGCGGGCGCTGCTGCGGTAGGGGCTGCCCCTCCGGAGTGGGCCGCGAGCGCGGGAGATCCGAGAGACGGGCGGGCAGTCGGCGGAGTGGCCGGCCGGGCAACCGGCCGGCCGCGCACGGCACGGGCGTGGGGGTCGGCGGACGTCGTCGGCGGGCCCTCCGCTGCGCACCGCCGCGAGCGGGCCTCCGCCCTTCGCCGCCGCGCCGACGACCCTTCCGCGGCCGGCCGGCCGGCCGGGCTGGCAGGTAGGTCCGGCCGTCCGGTAGGGGCGAAAGCTCGCAGGGCCGAACGTGCAGGGCCGAACGTGCTGGCGGGGCTGGGCCGAACGTGCCGGGTCGCCGCCGTGCCGGGCCCCGGCGGTGAGCCCGACCGGGCCCCCGGGTGCGGTCAGACGGGCAACTCGTCCCGGAACGGGGCGAGTCCGTCCACCGTCTTGGTGGCGTGGAACTCCACGATCCGATACGCGCACACGCCCTCGACGCTGAACGGATCCGTCGCCACGATCCGTTCGATCTCGGTCCTGCCGACCCCGCCGGCCAGGATCACCCCGCCGTCCCGCGGGTCCTTCCGCCCGGACGCCAGGAACACCCCGGCGGCGTACTGCCCCTCCAGCCACGTGACATGCGCGGGCAGCAGCGCGTCCACCCGCTCGACGGGCGCGGTGTAGGTCAACTCCAGTACGAACATGATCGCCAGGCTACCCGCCGCCCGCCGTGGCCCGTCCGGTCCTCCCCGTGACGCCCGCCGCGTAGGGTGCCCCACCATGACGATCATCGAGATTCCCCGGGGTTGGCCCGGCGACGAGGCCGCGGCACTCGCCGTACAGGAGGAGCTGCGGGGGCGGTTGGAGCTGGGGGAGGAGGGCCCGGGCGTCGGGGAGGGCCGGCTGACGGGGGTCGACGTGGCGTACGACGACGAGCGTGACCTCGTGGCCGCCGCGGCCGTGGTGCTGGACGGGCGGACGCTCGAGGTCGTGGAGGAGGCGACGGCCGTCGGCCGTGTGTCGTTCCCCTACGTGCCCGGGCTGTTGGCCTTCCGGGAGGTGCCGACCGTGCTCGCCGCGCTCGGGCGGCTCTCCGCCGATCCCGGCCTGCTGGTCTGCGACGGCTACGGGCTCGCCCATCCGCGCCGGTTCGGGCTGGCGAGCCACCTCGGGGTGCTCACGGGACTGCCGTCCATCGGCGTCGCCAAGAATCCCTTCGCCTTCACGTACGAGCAACCAGGCGATCTGCGGGGGGAGTTCAGCGACCTCGTCGCCGACGGCGAAGTCGTCGGGCGGGCGTTGCGGACCCGGGACGGGGTGAAGCCGGTGTTCGTGTCCGTCGGGCACCGCGTCTCCCTGGAGCGGGCCTGCGCGCAGACCCTGCACCTCAGCCCGCGGTTCCGGCTCCCGGAGACCACGCGGCACGCCGACTCGCTGTGCCGGCGGGCTCTGCGGGAGGCTCTGAGCACGGGGACCGGGTGACACCCGGGGCGTCTGAGTACCCGTACGGATACCCGGGTGCGTGCGCCGGAGGCAGAGTGTCCCGCATGACTTCCCCCGGCATGATCACCCCTGGTTCCGCCGCCCCCGGCCCGATCGGCACCCTGCAGTGCGTCGTCCTCGACTGTCCCGACGCCCTCGAACTCGCCGAGTTCTACCAGCGGTTGCTCGGCGGCGAGATCAACCGACCGCATCCTCAGTGGGCGGTCGTCGACGCGTGGGCCACCCTGCACGACGCCTGCGGGGGCCCGGTGCTCGCCTTCCAGGGCGTGGCCGACCACCGTCCGCCGGTCTGGGGTGCGCCCGAGCAGCAGTTCCTCATCGACGTCCGGGTCGCCGACCTCGACGCCGCGGACGACGCCGTGACCGCGCTCGGGGCCCAGCGGCTCGACTCGGGGGCGGGGGACCGGTCCTGGCGCATCTACGCCGACCCCGCCGGCCACCCCTTCCGCCTGGTCCGGCACTGACCCTCACCGTCGGCCCGCTCCAGTGCGGGACATAGGGGGCGAGCCCTCCACCCGGCGCCGGTCCCCTCCGCCCGGCGGCCGTACCACCCGGCCGGCCTCCGCGAAACCGCCGGGCCGTGCCGCCCGGCAGGACCGTGCCACCCCGCCGGGTCCGGTCGTGCCACCCCGCCGGATCTGGCGGTGCCGCCCTGCCGGGCCGTGCCCCCCAGGCCCCGCCCCACCAGGCGGCGCCGCCCCGGGCTCAGCCCGCGTGCGCCACGCGGAAGCGCAGTCCGGCTGCTCGCAGGCGGTCGAGGAGGGCGTCGCCCATCGCGACCGCCGTCGTGACCTGGCCGGAGGTCTTCGGGAGGTCGTCGAGGGCGAGGCAGAGCGCCGACTCGGCGAGCATCTTCGCGGTCTCGTCGTAGCCCGGGTCGCCGCCCGAGACCTCGGTGAAGACGCGGCGTCCGCCGCCTTCGCCGACGAAACGGACGGAGAACCAGCTGCGGGCCCGTCGCTCGGCGCTCGGGCCCTGGCCCGGTGCGTAACGGTCCATCAGCCAGCGCCGGACGGAGGGGATCTGGGCGGCCAGGACGCCCGAGCCCACCGCGGCCGAGCCGCCCAGCGCCATGGGGAGGGTCTTGACCGAGGCGTAGTGGCGGTAGCGGAAGTCGGGGCCGTAGCGGTCGAGCGCGCGGGCGGAGCGCGCCACCACCTGGGGGTCGAGCGTGGGCAGCGGCAGCGCCCAGGTGCCGGTCTCGCGGCTGAAGCGCGGGCCGCCGAGCGGCGCGCGGGCCCGGCGGGTCACCAACCGGGGCTCGTGCAGGCGCCGTTCGTGCGCGGCCCGCAGGATCTCCCGGCCGCGCCCGAACGCCGTCAGCGCCGACGCGAAGGTGCCGCCGGAGAAGATCGCGCCGGCCCGGACGAAGCCGTCGACGCGGAGCGGGACGCCCTCCGGCAGCTGCTGGACGGTGAAATAGACGCCCAGATCGTGCGGGACGGAGTCGAAGCCGCAGGCGTGCACGAGCCGGGCGCCGGTCTCCCGGGCGCGGGCGTCGTGGCGCACGTACATCCGGTCGACGAACTCGGCCTCGCCGGTGAGGTCCAGATAGTCCGTGCCGGCCTCGGCGCAGGCGGCGACCAGCTCCTCCCCGTACCAGACGTAGGGGCCGACCGTGCTGGCGACCACCCGCGTGGAGTCGGCGAGTTCGCGCAGCGCCTCGGGGTCGGTGGAGTCGGCCACCAGGATCGGCAGCCCGGCGCAGTGCGGCCAGCGCTCGGCCAGGCGTTCGCGCAGCGCCGTGAGCTTCCCGCGGCTGCGTCCGGCGAGGGCCCAGCGGCAGCCCGACGGGGCGTGCTCGGCCAGGTACTCCGCGGTGAGCTCGCCCACGAACCCGGTCGCTCCGAAGAGAACGACGTCGTACGGCCGTGCGGCCGCCCCTGTGTCCATCCAGCCCCTCGCCTTCGCCCGCGCCGTCCCCCGGCGCGCATGTCGTCGGCGGACTCTAGCGGACGGCGCCCCGCTCGGGGACCGGGTGGTACCCGCGGTAATTTCCAAGCGCTTGCTCGGCTCGGGGGCTTGTGCGGAGTGGAACACGTTCCTAGCATCTCCGGTGTTACATCATCACTGTCACACCCATGCAGTCTTCTCGCGCACCCCTGGGGGCCACGATGACGACACCCCGACCGTCCCGCGGCGGCGGCCCGCTGTCCGGCGTACGCGTGGTCGAACTCGCCGGCATCGGCCCCGGCCCCTTCGCCGCCATGCTCCTCGCCGACCTCGGCGCCGACGTCGTCCGCGTCGACAGGCCCGGCGGCCCGGGCCTCGGCATCGACCCCGCCCACGACCTCACCAACCGCAACAAGCGCTCCGTCCTCGTCGACCTCAAGGCCGAGGGCGGCGCGGACACCGTGCTCGACCTGGTCGAGCGGGCCGACGTCCTCGTCGAGGGCTATCGGCCCGGGGTCGCCGAGCGCCTCGGCGTCGGGCCCGGGGCCTGCCTCGCCCGCAACCCGCGGCTCGTCTACGGCCGGATGACCGGCTGGGGCCAGGACGGCCCGCTCGCCCCCACCGCCGGGCACGACATCGGCTACATCGCCGTCACCGGCACCCTCGGCATGATCGGCCCCGACCCGGACGGCCCGCCGACCGTGCCCGTGAACCTCGTCGGCGACTACGCCGGCGGTTCGCTCTACCTCGTCATCGGCGTCCTCGCCGCCCTCCGGCACGCCCGCGAGCACGGCGAGGGCCAGGTCGTGGACGCGGCGATCGTCGACGGCACCGCCCACCTCGCGACCATGATCCACGGCATGCTCGCGGCCGGAGGCTGGCAGGACCGGCGCGGCGTCAACCTGCTCGACGGCGGCTGCCCCTTCTACGGCACCTACGCGACCTCCGACGGCGGCTACATGGCCGTCGGCGCCCTGGAGCAGCAGTTCTACGACGAGTTCACCCGCCTCCTCGGCATCGAGGACGTCGCCCCCGCCCGCCGCGACCTCGCCCGCTGGCCGGAACTGCGCACAGCCGTCGCCGAGCGCTTCCGCACCCGTACCCGGGAGGAGTGGACCGAGGTCTTCGCCGGCAGCGACGCCTGCGTGGCCCCCGTCCTCTCGCTGCGCGAGGCCCCCGGCCACCCGCACCTCGCCGCCCGCGGCACCTTCGTCGAGCACGCCGGCCTCGTCCAGCCCGCGCCCGCGCCCCGCTTCTCCGCCACCCCGGGCGCGGTCCGCACCGGGCCCGCGCTGCCCGGCGCCGACACCGACGAGGTCGCCCGCGACTGGGCCGTACCCGCTCTGAACCCGAAGCCCGAGGAGCCCTCCGCATGAAGCGCCAGCTCTACACCGCCGACCACGAGGCCTTCCGCGAGGTGGTGCGCACCTTCCTCGCCAAGGAGGTGCTGCCGCACTACGCGCAGTGGGAGAAGGACGGCATCGTCTCCCGCGAGGTCTGGCGGGCCGCGGGCCGGCAGGGCCTGCTCGGCCTCGCCGTCGACGAGGAGTACGGCGGCGGCGGAAACCCCGACTTCCGTTACAGCGCCGTCCTCGCCGAGGAGTTCACCCGGGCCGGCACCCCCGGCCTCGCCATCGGCCTGCACAACGACATCATCGGCCCCTACCTGACCTCGCTCGGCACCGAGGAGCAGAAGCGGCGCTGGCTGCCGGGCTTCTGCAGCGGCGAGATCGTCACCGCCATCGCGATGACGGAACCCGGCGCGGGCTCCGACCTCCAGGCCATCCGCACCACCGCCGAGGACCACGGCGACCACTGGATCCTGAACGGCTCCAAGACCTTCATCTCCAACGGCATCCTCGCCGACCTCGTGGTCGTCGTCGCCCGGACGACCCCCGAGGGCGGGGCCCGCGGCCTCTCCCTCCTCGTCGTGGAACGCGGCGCGGAGGGCTTCGAGCGCGGCCGCAACCTCGACAAGATCGGCCAGAAGTCCCAGGACACCGCCGAACTCTTCTTCCACGACGTCCGCGTCCCCAAGGAGAACCTGCTCGGCGAGCTCAACGGCGCCTTCGTCCACCTGATGACCAATCTCGCCCAGGAGCGGCTCGCCATCGCCGTCGCCGCCATCGCCGGCGCCGAACACCTCCTGGAGCTCACCACCACGTACGTGAAGGAGCGCGAGGCCTTCGGCCGCCCGCTCGCCCGGCTCCAGCACATCCGCTTCGAGATCGCCGAGATGGCCACCGAGTGCGCGGTCACCCGCACCTTCCTCGACCGGTGCGTCGAGGAGCACGCCGCGGGCGGCCTGGACGCCGTCCACGCCTCCATGGCCAAGTGGTGGTCCACCGAACTGCAGAAGCGGGTGGCCGACCGCTGTCTGCAACTTCACGGCGGATACGGCTACATGAGCGAATTCCCGGTCGCCAGGGCCTTCACCGACGGCCGGATCCAGACCATCTACGGCGGGACCACGGAGATCATGAAGGAGATCATCGGCCGCTCCCTGCTCGCCTGATCCGGCACCCGCCCGGTCCGGCACCCGCCCGGTCCGGCACCCGCTCGGTCCGGCACCCGCCCGGTCCGGCACCCGCTCGGTCCGGCACCCGCCCGCTCCGGCACCCGCCCGGTCCCGTGTCCGCCCGGACCCGGAACCCCGGCCCCGCGCCGGACCCACCCCGACTTCCGCGCCCGACCCTCGCGCCTGACCCTCATGCGAAAGGCAACACCGTGACCACCGAAGCCTACGTCTACGACGCGATCCGCACCCCGCGCGGCCGCGGCAAGGCCAACGGAGCTCTGCACGGCACCAAGCCGATCGACCTCGTCGTCGGCCTCATCCACGAGATCCGCTCCCGTTTCCCCGGCCTCGACCCGGCCGCCATCGACGACATCGTCCTCGGCGTCGTCGGCCCCGTCGGCGACCAGGGCTCCGACATCGCCCGGATCGCCGCCATCGCCGCGGGCCTGCCCGACACCGTCGCCGGCCTCCAGGAGAACCGCTTCTGCGCCTCCGGCCTCGAAGCCGTCAACCTCGCCGCCGCCAAGGTCCGCTCCGGCTGGGAGGACCTCGTCCTCGCCGGCGGCGTCGAGTCCATGTCCCGCGTGCCCATGGCCTCCGACGGCGGCGCCTGGTTCGCCGACCCGATGACCAACATCGCCACCAACTTCGTCCCCCAGGGCATCGGCGCCGACCTCATCGCCACCATCGAGGGCTTCACCCGCCGCGACGTCGACGAGTACGCCGCCCTCTCCCAGGAGCGCGCCGCCGCGGCCTGGAAGGACGGGCGCTTCGACCGCTCGGTCGTCCCCGTCAGGGACCGGGCCGGCCTCACCGTCCTCGACCACGACGAGTACATGCGCCCCGGCACCACCGCCGACTCCCTCGCCCGGCTCAAGCCCTCCTTCGCCGACATCGGCGAGCTCGGCGGCTTCGACGCGGTCGCGCTGCAGAAGTACCACTGGATCGAGGAGATCGACCACGTCCACCACGCCGGCAACTCCTCCGGCATCGTCGACGGCGCCTCCCTCGTGGCCATCGGCTCCCGTGAGGTCGGCGAGCGCCACGGCCTGACCCCGCGCGCCCGCATCGTCGGCGCCGCCGTCTCCGGCTCCGAGCCGACCATCATGCTGACCGGCCCCGCCCCGGCCGCCCGCAAGGCGCTCGCCAAGGCCGGGCTCACGATCGACGACATCGACCTGATCGAGATCAACGAGGCCTTCGCCGCCGTCGTCCTCCGCTTCGTCAAGGACATGGGCGTCTCCCTCGACAAGGTCAACGTCAACGGCGGCGCCATCGCGCTCGGCCACCCGCTCGGCGCCACCGGCGCCATCATCCTCGGCACCCTCGTCGACGAGCTGGAGCGTCAGGACAAGCGCTACGGCCTCGCCACCCTCTGCGTCGGCGGTGGCATGGGCATCGCCACCATCGTCGAGCGCGTCGAGCGCTTCTGACCGCCCGGTCCGCACCCCTCTTACGGAGAAGCATCAGCATGAGCGAGAGCACCACCATCCGCTGGGAGCAGGACGAGACCGGCGTCGTCACCCTCGTCCTGGACGACCCCGACCAGTCCGCCAACACGATGAACCAGGCCTTCCGGGCCTCCATCACCGCGATCGCCGACCGCGCGGTGGCCGAGAAGGACTCCATCCGCGGCATCGTCTACACCTCCGCGAAGAAGACCTTCTTCGCCGGCGGCGACCTCAAGGACATGATCAAGGCCGGCCCCGAGGACGCCCAGGCGATCTTCGACACGGCCATCGAGATCAAGAACGCGCTCCGCCGCATCGAGACGCTCGGCAAGCCCGTCGTCGCCGCCATCAACGGCGCCGCGCTCGGCGGCGGCTACGAGATCGCGCTCGCCTCGCACCACCGGATCGCGCTCGACGCGCCCGGCTCCAAGATCGGCCTGCCCGAGGTCACCCTGGGGCTGCTCCCGGGCGGCGGCGGCGTCGCCCGTACGGTGCGCCTCATGGGCATCACCGACGCCCTGCTCAAGGTGCTCCTCCAGGGCACCCAGTACAACCCGAGGCGCGCGCTCGACAACGGCCTGGTGCACGAGCTGGCCGCCACCCCCGAGGAGATGCTCGCCAAGGCCCGCGCCTTCATCGACACGCATCCCGAGTCGCAGCAGCCCTGGGACGTGCCCGGCTACAAGATCCCCGGCGGCACCCCGTCGAACCCGCGCTTCGCCGCCAACCTGCCGGCCTTCCCCGCCAACCTGCGCAAGCAGCTGGGCGGCGCGCCCTACCCGGCGCCGCGCAACATCATGGCGGCGGCCGTCGAGGGCTCCCAGGTCGACTTCGAGACCGCGCTCACCATCGAGAGCCGCTACTTCACCGAGCTGGTCACCGGCCAGACCGCGAAGAACATGATCCAGGCGTTCTTCTTCGACCTGCAGGCCGTCAACTCCGGCGCCAACCGTCCCCGGGGCGTCGAGCCGCGCACGGTCCGCAAGGTCGCCGTGCTCGGCGCCGGCATGATGGGCGCCGGCATCGCGTACTCCTGCGCCCGCGCCGGCATCGAGGTCGTCCTCAAGGACGTCACCGCCGAGGCCGCCGCCAAGGGCAAGGCGTACTCCGAGAAACTGTGCGCCAAGGCCGTCGCCAAGGGCCGTACGAGCCAGGAGAAGGCCGACGCGCTGCTCGCCCTCATCACCCCGACCGGCGACGTGGCCGACCTGGCCGGCTGCGACGCCGTCATCGAGGCGGTCTTCGAGGACACCTCGCTCAAGCACAAGGTGTTCCAGGAGATCCAGCACGTCGTCGAGCCCGACGCGCTGCTCTGCTCCAACACCTCGACCCTGCCGATCTCCGTCCTCGCCGAGGGTGTCGAGCGCCGGTCCGACTTCATCGGCCTGCACTTCTTCTCGCCCGTCGACAAGATGCCGCTGGTCGAGATCATCAAGGGCGAGCAGACCGGCGACGAGGCCCTGGCCCGCGCCTTCGACCTGGTCCGCCAGATCAGCAAGACGCCGATCGTCGTCAACGACTCGCGCGGCTTCTTCACCTCGCGGGTGATCGGCCACTTCATCAACGAGGGCGTCGCTATGGTCGGCGAGGGCGTCGAGCCCGCCTCCGTCGAGCAGGCCGCCGCCCAAGCCGGCTATCCGGCGAAGGTCCTCTCCCTCATGGACGAGCTGACCCTCACCCTGCCGCGGAAGATCCGCAACGAGACGAGGAAGGCCGTCGAGGAGGCCGGCGGCACCTGGGTCTCGCACCCCGGCGAGATCGTCATCGACCGCATGGTCGACGAGTTCGGCCGCCCCGGCCGCAGCGGCGGCGCCGGCTTCTACGAGTACGGCGAGGACGGCAGGCGCGGCAAGCTGTGGCCGGGCCTGCGCGAGCACTTCACCAAGCCCGAGGTCGAGATCCCGTTCCGCGACATGCAGGAGCGGATGCTGTTCGCCGAGGCGCTGGACACCGTCCGGCTGATCGAGGAGGGCGTGCTGACCTCGGTCGCCGACGCCAACATCGGCTCCATCCTCGGCATCGGATTCCCTGCCTGGACCGGCGGTGTGCTCCAGTACATCAACGGCTACGAGGGCGCCGGCGGCGTCGGGGTCGCCGCCTTCGTCGAGCGGGCCCGTGAGCTCGCGACCACCTACGGCGAGCGCTTCAACCCGCCGGCCCTCCTGCTGGAGAAGGCCGAGCGGGGCGAGGTCTTCACGGACGCGGTGTAGCGCCCGGAGCGGGACGCGGAGGAGTCCGGAAGGCGGTCCTCAGCTCCTCGCTGAGGGACCGCTGGAAGGCCGTGACGAGGGCCTGGATCACCATCGGCTGCATGTGCGCCGAGAGCGACTTCATCGCGGTCAGGTGATCGGGGTCCTCGCCGCTCAACCGGTACGGGTTCCACACCTGCTCCCGGAACAGCCGGGCGAGCTCCTGCGCGGCGGTCCGGGCGTGCTCCAGCAGCACGGTCCGGGAGGCGAGGATCGTCTCGTGCTCGATCGGGACGTCGAGCAGCTCCACGCCGAGCCGCAGCAGGGAGCCGTCGAGCCGGAACACGTCCGGGTCGGGCCCCTTGTCGAGAACGCCCATCGCGGCCAGCCGGTCGACGTCACGGTCGGCCAGCGCCCGGCCCGCCCGCCGCTCCAGCTCCTGCCGGGTGATCTCCTCGGCCGACTCCGGCGCCCAGGACGCCACGAGGGCACGGTGGATCGCCAGGTCCTGGGCGCTGAGATCGGGCGGCAGCTGCTCCAGATAGCGTTCGATCGCGGCCAGCGTCATGCCCTGCCGCTGGAGCTCCTCGATGAGCGCGAGCCGGGACAGATGGCCGGACCCGTAGTGCCCGACCCTGCGCGGCCCGATCACGGGCGGCGGCAACAGCCCCCGCGTCCCGTAGAACCGCACGGTCCGCACGGTCACCCCGGCCCGCGCCGCCAGCTCGTCGACGGTGTAGACGGGCCCGTCGGCCCGCCCCTCGCCCCGGTCCTCGTCGCTCGCCTGCTGCATGGTTCAACAGTATTGCTGTCTCACCAGTGATGTAAAAGAGCGGGGAAGGGCCGGGTACGGCCCGGGCCCGGGCCGTACCCGGGCAACAGGACACACCCCCCTCGGCTGAGGTATGCCTTTTCCATGGATCCCCGGCGGCGAGCCTTCGTCCCGCGCCTCTCCCGGCGCGGCGGACGGCTGCTGCTCGCCGCGCCCTTCGCGCTGATCGCGGCGGTCACGGTGGTGGACGTCCTGGTGCCCCCCGACGTGCATCTGGGGCCGTTCCTCATCGCCGCGCCCGCCGTGACGGCCTCGTTCGCGGGGCCACGGATGACGGCCTTCGTGGGGGCGGTCGCGGTGTTCGCCCAGTCGGCGGTGGCGGTGGCCAGGACGAACCTCACGGACCTCAACCACACGTACCAGATCGTCGCGCTCGTCCTGATCTCGATCATCGCGACCTTCTTCGCCTACCTGCGGGAGCGGGACGAGAGCAGGGTGACGCGGCTGCGCTCCATCGCCCACGCCGCCCAGAGCGTCGTCCTGCGCCCGCTGCCCCGGCGCGCGGGCCCCCTGCACATCGCCTCGGTGTACCTCGCGGCCGAGGAGGAGGCGCAGATGGGCGGCGACCTCTACGCCGCGGCCCGCACGGCGGACGGCACCCGCCTGCTGATCGGGGACGCCCGCGGCAAGGGGCTCGACGCCATCAGCGAGGCGTCGCTCGTCCTCGGCGCCTTCCGGGTCACCGCCCGCCGCGAGCAGGAGCTTCCGGAGCTCGTGGTGCACCTGGAGGCCGGCGTCGGCTCGGCCGAGGAGACGGAGAACGGAGCGCCGACGGGATCCGGCGGCGACGGGACGGCCGAGGGCACGGAGGAGGCCTTCGTCACCGCGCTGGTCCTCGACATCCCCGACCACGAGCCGGTCGTGCGGCTCGTGAACTGCGGTCACCCGCCGCCCCTGCTCCTCCGGGAGGGGCGGGTGACCGCCCTCGACGCCGCGAACGCGAGCCCGCCGCTGGGACTGGCGGACGTCCTCGCCCCCGACGTGAAGGTGGAGACCTTCCCCTTCGGCGTCGGCGACGTGCTCCTGCTCTACACGGACGGTGTCGTCGAGGCCCGTGACGCCTCGCGCGCCTTCTATCCGCTGGAGGAGCGGCTCACGGCCTGGGCCGGTGACGACCCGCCGACCCTGCTCGGCCGGCTGCGGGCCGACCTGCAGGCGTACGCCGGCGGGCACCTCGGCGACGACGCGGCCCTGGTCGCCGTCGAGCGCCTGGCTGCGCGGCCGGCACCGGAGCCCGAGCCGTAGCCGGAGCTGCGGCCCGAGGGGAGGGGCGCGCGGGCGGGGGCATGCGCACCGGCGGCCCCGTTGTCAGTACGGCTTCGTACGGTGGCTCCATGACCGCGATCGAGTACGTACAGGGGGACGCCACCGCGCCGCGGGGGAAGGGCGTCAAGATCGTCGCGCATGTGTGCAACGACCTGGGGGGCTGGGGCAAGGGCTTCGTGCTGGCGGTCTCGCGCCGCTGGCCGGAGCCCGAGGCCGCCTTCCGCCGCTGGCACCGCGAGCGCGCCCGGAACGACTTCGGGCTCGGCGCGGCGCAGTTCGTGCAGGTGGAGCCGTACGTGTGGGTGGCCAACCTGGTGGGCCAGCGAGGGATACGGACGGGCCGGAGCAGCGGGGTGCCCGTGCGCTACGAGGCCATCGACGCGGCGCTCGGCCGGCTCGCCGACCGGGCCGTGGAACTGGAGGCCTCCGTGCACATGCCCCGGATCGGCTGCGGGCTCGCGGGCGGGAAGTGGTCCCGCATCGAGCCACTGGTGGGCGAGCGGCTCCTGGCCCGGGGGATACCCGTGACCGTGTACGACCTCGGGGCGTAGGGGCACCGGTACACCCCGGCGGGGGCAGGGGGGCGACGGACGCTAGAGTCATGCGTCTGTTCGAATCAGGGGGATGGCTGGGGGATGGAAATGCAGGCGCAACTCAGGGAGATGGCCACGGAGTTGGCCGGGGTCCTGTGGCGTGAGCACACCGTCTACCGCGAGCGCGGTGGCGGTGTGGTGATCAGGGGCGACCATGTGCGGCGCTGGATCAGTCTGGCGCCGACCGGCGGCAGGGACCAGGCGCTGGTCCGGGCCGGCCGGATCCTGGACGGGGGCACGACCGCGCCCGCCCGCCTGGAGGTGGTGGTCGACCTCACGGCCGGGACGGCCGAGCTGGCGGCGGTCTGCCGTCGGCTGCTCGCGGAGACCGCCGCCGACGCGGCGCCCTCGGCGGCCGGGGCCGCCCGGCCCGGCCGGGCTCCGCGCGCGTCCCGGGCGAAGACCCGGCCGAAGGCGGCCCGCCCGCGCAGGGGACGCCACACGGGCATCGGCTCGTGGGCGGTCCTGCTGTGCGTGGTAGGCGTCGTGGCCCTCTGGGCGTACGGCGTCTACGGGGGTGCCTACTAGGACTTGTCCGGTCGATCATGTGACTCCACGCACCTGGGTCGTTGATGTGGGCATGGGGCGGGGTGATCTGAGTGAGGCGGAGTGGGAACGGCTGCGGCCGTTCCTGCCGGTCCGCAATAGACGTGGCAGTTGGCGGGATCACCGGCAGGTGATCGACGGAATTCTGCACCGGGTGCGGACCGGACGTGCAATGGCGTGACCTGCCCGAACGGTTCGGGCCGTGGAAGACGGTCTATGAACGCCACCGGCTGTGGTCGGGTGACGGGACGTGGGAGCGTCTGCTCCAGCAGGTCCAGGCCGCAGCCGACGCGGCAGGTGAGATCGACTGGGACATCTCGGTCTACTCAACCATCGTGCGGGCGCATCAGCATGCGGCGGGCGCCCGCACCGACCCACCGCCGGCGCCCAGCTCAAAGGGGGCCGAAAGGCCAGAACACCAGGACGAAACGCTGTGGCAGAGCCTGTACGCCCGCCTGGTGGAGGTGGTGCTGGAGGTGAGGGCCTGGGCCGTTCGCGTGGCGGGTTCACCACCAAGCTTCACCTGAGCGCGGACGGCCGCTGCCGACCGCTCTCCCTGATCGTCACACCAGGTCAGCGGGCGGACTGCACCCAGTTCAAGCCGGTCCTGGAGAAGATCCGAGTGCCCAGACTCGGCCCGGGACGACCACGCAAGAAGCCTGACAGCCTCGCGGCCGACAGGGCCTACAGCAACGGCCCCATCCGCGAGTACCTGCGACGGCGGGCAATCCACCACGCCGTCCCAGAGGAGACCGACAGCCAGGCGGCCCGCCTGCGCAAAGGCTCCCGCGGCGGACGGCCGCCCGGCTTCGACGAGGACCGCTACAAGAAGCGCAACACCATCGAGCGGGCAATCAACCGCCTGAAGCAGTCCCGGGCCGTCGCCACCCGGTACGACAAGCGCGGCTACGTCTACCTCGGCACTGCCACCGCCGCGGCCGTCACGATCTGGCTCCGGACATGAACTGCTATGCAACCCAGCAGTAGAAGCTCTGGTTCTGGCGCCGGGCCCTGCTAACGAGAGCAGCCAAATCACCCACGATCGCGTCCGCGATCTCCGTGCAGATGACCTCGCCGTCCTCCACACGTAGCCGAGTCCCCAAGGGGGCGACGTCACTCAACCTGGAGTGCGCGGCATCCGCAAGTGCAGCGGACAGGCGAGGCGAACCTGCTTCCTGGGCCGTCGGCGCCTCGTGTCACACTCCTTCCCTGATCACGGGGGTATTCGTCTCTCGTGCGCTGAAGGGGATGCGTGTGAACAGGGTGGGGTGGGCTGTCGTCTCTATGGCGGCAGTGACGATCGGAGTGGCCGGTTGCGGGGGCGATGGTATCGATCGGCATGTGAACGGGACGTCTGCGGCTCCCTCCGCCCCCATTACAGCGAGGCCGGAAGACTCCGGTCCGATCACCAAGGCCAAGATGCGCCTAGTGCTCGACGGCATCACCAGGGACGTCGGGGCGCCGCCGAGCGATCCGGAAGTGGCTTCGATGCCGGAGTCGTCCGAGTACCCCCTGGCTGCGTGCGTCGTCGCTTACAAGGGGTTCGACACAGCCGCCTCCACGCTGGACGTGGACCGGACCAACGCCCTGGCGGCCGCGTTTACCGGCCGTGGGTGGACAGAGGCCAAGAAGCGCAATGAGCGAAAGGCGCCGGACGGCACAGTCCACGTGGTGGAGGCGGTGTTCAAGAAGCGCGGCTGGACCGTAGTCATGGAGTACCGCCTGTTCTCCGACAATCGAACGCTCAGTCTGGACGCCTTCGACGATGCCTGCGTTAAGAAGGTCCGGGCGGCCGAGGACGCCACGTCCTCCAACTGACGGAACCGGGCGCGGGTGACGGCGCCCCGCGCCTGCCGTCGCCCGCAGGCAGACGATGCTGTTGGTCTCGTTGCTCACCCTCACCCCATGATCGGCCGGACAGGCGAGGAGTCTGCGGGGCCCGGCTGGGGCGGGTGCTTCGGAGGCGGGTGCTTCGGACCGGGCCGCTCTGCGGAGGCCCGGCCCGGTCCGAAGGGCCGGCCCGACCCGCTCCGGGTAACAAGCGGCGCGGACGCGCGAAGGCGCCGCGGGCTCGCCTGAGCCGGACGGCGCCTTCGCCGTCCGGCGGGGCGTACCCGACGGCGCCTCCGCCGGGCGCTGGACCGCGCCTACGGCCGGTCCACCGCCCGGCGGGATCAGCCCACCTGGCCCGTCACCGGGTAGTGGTCGCGGCTCGGTGCGATGGTACTGGCAGTCACATCGGCGGGCCGGCATGGCGAGGTCGCCGTACGACGTGCGGACCTCGTCCGTTTTGCACCACGAGTGCTCGCCGAACTCGCACTCGGGCCGCAGGAGGGGGCCGCTCACCGAAGGATCCCGATCGCGAGGGCCCCGAGCATGCCGAGCGTGATCGCGATGTACAGCGCCTGCCGGGCTCGTTCGGTCACGGCTGCTCGGTGGCGGGGAGCGGCGGCATCGTCTTCCGGCCGACGAACGTCGCCGGCTGCTCCGGCCGCTGCGTCCGGTTCACGCGGATGCCCTTCAGCATGTCCCGAGCGGCTCGGGCGAGGGCCCGTGCGTAGTGCCAGTTCCCGAACGTCCCGTCGTCGGGGCCGTCCTTCACGAGCTTGCGCCATGTCCGGACAGCTGCGGCGGCCTGCGGCGGGCATCGGTCCTCGGGGATGAGGGTGACGCCCACGGCCAGGGTTTTGCAGTGCGTCAGCAGCTGGTCTGTGAGGGCGGCGAGGGCGGCGTCGTTGGGCAGAGAGACCATGGCGAGGGCGTGCGAAATGTCGCGCGCGGCCGCCTTCTCGACGTGGTCCTCGACGAGGTCGGAGATGTCGACGAGCAGGGCGCCGAGGTCGACCTCGACGGTGTCGTCCGGCCTGTTGTGCTCGTGCTCGCGCATGCATCGCTCCTGGTGATCGCGTGACCGGTGCGGCTCTTGCGGTGCCGCACGGCCTGGATCCTGCGCCGGTCGCCGAGCGCGCGCCATGGCTGCCCGGCGATGAAATCGGCTGCTCGTCACGGACTCGCTGTGATTCGGGCGTGGTGTTCATCGCACGGCTGTGAAATCGGCGCCGATCAGGGCCGGCGCGCAATTGCTTTGAGTTCGGGAGGCTTCATGTCGCGCAGTGACGGAAAGCGGAGCACGGCCCGAGCGATCGTGGCCCGAGCCGACGCTGAGAGCTGGACACCGTGGCAGACCGCCGCGGCCATCGACAGCGAGACCGAGTGCGGGCTGCTGCAGGCGCATCGCCTCGCGCACGACTGGACCCTCGCGGATGCTCGCGGGCAGTTGGCGGCGCTCGGCGCGCGTGTCACCGTGCAACAGCTGTCGAGCTGGGAGCGCGGCAAGGGGCGACCCAACGACGAGAACCTCGACCGGCTGTGCCGCATGTACCGCACGCGCGCCGACCGGCTCGGGTTCGGCGCCGACTACACGCCCGCCCCCGACGAGCCGGCGCCGACGGTGCCCGTGCCGCGCACCACCACTACGGCGCGGCGGCCCGAGGCGCCGGCGGGGCCGATGTCCCTCGCCGAACTGCGGGTGAGCGCGTCGGCGCTCCTCGGCGGGTCAGTCGCCGAGACGACTCTTGATCAGCTGGAACGCAGCGCCGCCGAGCACGGGCACGAGTACCAGATCCTGCCGCCGGCCGAGCTGCTCGCCGGGTCCGTCGCGGACTTTCACACCGTCAAGGGCCTACTCACGGGCAGGCAGCCCGCCGACGTCCGGGCGCGGCTGTGTCGGATCGCGGCGCAGCTCGCCGGCACGACGGGGATAGCTCTTGTCGCCCTCGGGGAGCACCGCGAGGCGCGTTCCTGGTATCACCTCGGGCAGATGCTCGCGGAAGAGACCGGCGACCGGGCGCTGCGCGCGTGGCTGCTTGCCCGGGAGGCCGTGATCCCGTTCTATTTCGGTGCGCCCGCGGCGGCGCTGCAGCTCGCCGAGCGGGCGCGGCTCGTCGCCGGCTCGGCGGTGTGTGCTACCGCTGCGTGGGCTCCCGCGTTGGAGGCGCGGGCCCTGGCCAGGATGGGGCGGGCCCGGGAGGCGCAGGATGCCCTCGCGCTCGCCGAGGCTGCGTTCGCGCGGCTCGGGGCGGCGGACACGTCCGACACGGCCTACGGGTACACCGAGCGGCAGCTCGTGTGGCACGGCGGCAGCATGTGGACCACACTCGGGGACACCCGGCATGCACAGGCGGCGCTGCAGCGGGCGAGGGGACTGTACTCGCCGACGGAGCACCTTGATCAGGCGCTGATCTCGATGGATGAGGCGGAGAGCCTGGTCGCGGTGGGCGAGGTGTCGGTCGCGTGCCGCGCCACGGAAAGTCTGCTTTTGGGGCTGCCGCCCGAGCACTTCACCGGGATCGTGATCTCGCGGGCCCGCGAGGTACTGGCAGCGATCCCGGTGCGCGAGGCATCTGCGGCCCCCGTGCGGGACCTGCAGGAGCTCGTCGCCGCAGCGCCTGCTGTCACGGGCGGCGTGCCAGCAGTTGAAGCAGCCCCGTAACGGCGACGCCGGCGACGATCTGCCGGGCGTCGATCATGTCCTGCACCTTTTCCAGGGCGATCCACTCGATCCGGTCTGCCTCGTGGGTGTCGACCGGTTCGGCGGTCTTGCGGGCGCCGCGGGCCAGGTAGACGTGATGCACGGCGTTGCACATGCCGCCGATGGGCTCGTTGTAGGCGAGCGGGGTGAGCTGCTCGGGGGTGATCTCGTAGCCGGTCTCTTCGAGCACCTCGCGCAGTGCCGCCGCCTCGGGCGTCTCGCCGTCCTCGACGATGCCGGACGGGATCTCCCACGACCATGAGCCGGTGGCGAACCGGTGTCGCCACATGAACAGGACCCGGCCTTCGTCGTCGAGCATGACGACGGCGGCGACGGGTGCGAGTTTGATCAGGTGGTGCTCGTATCGGTCGTGGCCGGGGGGCTCGACGTCGACGAGGTCGAGGCTCACCCAGGGGCTCGTGTAGAGGGGGCGGGCCCCGTGAACTGTCCACTCGCTCATGGGTGCCAACCCTCGCACAGACCATGACCGGCACGGAAACGAGGGTGCATGGCCCGTTCTAGGCGCTGAAGGAGGGGAGCGCTGAGTTCGACGTGATCCTCGCCGGCGAGGTGGTTCTGCCGAAAACTCGGCAGTCTCCGGATGTCGCCGGGCGACGCCAAGCGATCGAGGTCGAGAGCTCCAAGATCTCGGCAGCGATCGACCGCGCGACCGAAGGGCATGCACTCGGGGATATCCCCCGAGACACGAACCTCCGGACGCGCGACCGTTTCGCCGCACAGTTGATTGGGCTGCAGAAGGAACTCGATGCCCTGCCGACGGAGCCGGAAGAGCCGATGAGCCCCGTCCCGTTCCGGGAGGTGGTGCGCGGCCTGCCGGCCGAGTGGGACACGATCAGCGTGCAGTCGAAGCGGATCATCCTGGGGAAACTGATCCGCCGGGTCGAGGTCTGCGCAGACAAGGTGGTGTGCGAGTCGTATGCGGGTGGGCTGCCCCGGAGCCGGAATCTCGGCCGTAGCTCGTTGCGTGGACCCTACCGGCCACGCCGCTTACTTTTCGACAGTACCCACGACAGGGTAGTGGTCGGACAGGTTCGAGTAGGTGTACTGCTTGCCCCAGCTGGAGACGGTCCACGGCGCGGTCTGCTCCGGTATCACCGTGTTCGTCCAGTTCGCCGGGCGGGCGTTGCCGGCCCGGTAGAGGACGTAGTCGAGGTCCTCGCGGGGGTCGGTCGGGTAGCGGTCGTGGGCGATCGAGTTCAGCGCCGTGTCGAAGGAGTACGGGTGGCCGGTGCGGGCGTCCGCGCCGGCCAGGTCCGCGTCGGCGAGCATCGACGCGTACTCGGGCGTGCGCGAGTCCACGTTCATGTCGCCGGTGACGATCACCTGCTCGTTCGCCGGGATGTTCTTGGCGTCGAGGAAGGCGTCGATGTTCTTGAACTGGCGGCTGCGCATCTGCGCCGCCTCGCCCGCCGAGCAGCCCGAGTCGGTCGACTGGGCGTGCGTGCCGACCACGTGGACCCTGGTGCCGTTGACGTCGAGGACCGCGTAGACGAAGCCCTTGTTCGAGTACCAGTCGGACCCGCAGGCGTCCTTGTAGACGTACTGCTCCTTGCGGACGATCGGCCACTTGCTGAGCAGCGTCACGCCGCCGTCCTCCGGCGTCGTCGTCGAGTAGGCGCCGCCGGTGGCGTCCCAGCCGGACTTCGAGCGGCCGACGACCGGCGTCTGGTAGGGGTACTGCGCGGCGGCCTTCGCCTTGAGGGCGTCGGACGCGGAGTTGTCGAAGGCCTCCTGGAGCACGACGACGTCGTTGCCCTGGAAGAAGGGCGCGGCGGGGATGGCCGCGGCGCGGTGGTCCTGGCCCCAGTTCGGATAGAGCGTCTTCGAGAAGAGGAAGACGTTGTACGTCAGCACCTTCAGCTGCGGGCCCGCGGCGGTGCCCGCCGTCGTCGCCGGGGCGGCGGCCGACGCAGCGGGCGCGGTGGCGCCCAGGGCGGCCGCGGCGAGCGCGACGGAGAGGGCGGCGCCGGGGATACGGCGGATGGCTGCGAACGACACTGTGAACTCCCGGATCAGAGTGGGGGGTTGGACCGGCGCCGCACATCAGATCAGACCTGGTTACCTTCCGGTAGCCATTGGGTGCCGGAAATCTTGCGCCGCTCGCACGAACGCGCCAACTCTCGGCCGTCTGTCTGAATTGCGAGTTTTGCGACCAGGTAAGATGCCGCCCATGACCCTCGCGCAGAACTCGCAGATCTTCCCCACCGACCTGGGCCCCCTGAACCCGGTCTGGGCTGAGCTCATCCTCGGTGCCGTCCTCTTCGCCCTGACCTTCCTGATCCTCGCCAAGGGGATCCTGCCGAAGATCAACCGCACGCTCACCCAGCGTGAGGACGCCATCGAAGGCGGCACCGAGCGCGCCGACGACCTGCGCGCCGAGGCCACCGCGATCCGCGAGCAGTACGAGGCCGAGCTGGCCGAGGCCCGCCACGACGCGGCCCGCATCCGCTCGCAGGCCACCGAGGAGGGCTCCCAGGCCATCGCCGCCGCCCGCGCCGAGGGTCTGCGCGAGCGCGAGGCCATCCTCGCCGCCGGTCACGAGCGCATCGCCGCCGAGCGCGAGGCCGCCGAGCGCGAGCTCGCCGGTGACGTCGACGCCTGGGCCCGCTCCCTCGCCGGTCGCATCATCGGCGAGCCGGTCGGCGCCGAGCGTTCCTGACGCACCGCGCACACCCGTACGGGGCCGCGCCCCGGGCCGTCGAGCCCGGGGCGCGGCCCCGCGTCATGGGCGGCCCCGCCGCGCCACCTCGGTGCCGGGGGACAATGCCCGGGGGAGACCGCCTCAGGGAGGACGAACACATGCCCGGCCCGCAGGACCCGGCCCAGGGGGCGCGCCGCGCCGACGGCGGTCCGGCCGCACCCGACCCCGCCTCCGGGCGCGACGCCGCACCCGACTCCGAGTGCGACTCCTCCGTGGGCCCCGGCCAGGTCGCCGACCCGGCCTCCGCGCCCGGCCCCGTCGCCGACGGACCCGGGCAGCGGGCCGTCCGTGCCTCCGGCCGTGACGAGCCCGTGCCGCCGCCCGTCGGAGGCGTGCTGTGGACGGTCGCCGGTGACGTCAGGGCGCTGCTGATGCTGCCCGCCGCCCTCACCCTGCAGGTCGCGCACCCCGCCGTCGGCGCCGGTGTCGACGCCCACTCGGTCTTCCGCACCGACCCCTGGGGGCGCGGCGAGCGCTCCCTGCGCTCCCTGCAGCTGTGGATCTACGGCGGCGAGGCCGCGGCCGAGGAGGGCCGCCGGCTGCGCGCGCTCCACAAGGAGATCCAGGGCACCGACGCGCACGGCCGCCGCTACCACGCGCTCACCCCCGCCTACTACGCCTGGGTGCACGCCACCGGCTATCCCGTCTACCGGCACGGCCTCGGCTACCTCGCCCGGCCGCTGACCGAGGCCCAGGAGCGGCAGCTCTATGCGGAGTGGCTGCAGGTCGGCCGGGTGCTCGGCATCCACGACCGGGACATGCCGCAGACGATCGAGGAGTTCTGGCCGTACTACCGCCGTGTCCTGGCCGAGGAGATCGAGGCCACCGCCGTGGTCCGAGAACTGATCGCGACCGACCAGCCCGTACCGGCCCCCGACCGCGGCCCCTGGCCCGTACGGCTCGCCCTCGGGGCGCTGTGGCCGCTGCTCCGCGGCCCCTTCCTGCGCGCCAGGCTCTTCCTCACCGTCGGTCTCATGCCGCCCGATGCGCGGGAGGCGATCGGCCTGGAGTGGACCGACGCCCAGGAGCGGCGGCTGCGCCGCTTCACCCGGGTCGTACGGGCCGTCGTGCCGCTGCTCCCCGAGCGGCTGCGCTACCTCCCGCTGGCCCGGAAGGCACGCCAGGAGGCCCGGCGGGAGGCCCTTCCGGAGGCCCGGCGCGGTGGGCCCGGAGTCCGTACCGGGCGGTGACGTCGCCGTACCATCGGGCGCCGGCCTGCGTTCGGGCCGGGGGAGGGCTCGGGCCAGGACGGCGCAGGGGGCCGTGCGGCGGGGGCGTGACCACGGCGCCGCCGGCCGGATGCCGGGGCGGTCGGCGGGGTCGCGGCTGCGGCGTCACGCCGCCAGGGAGTCCAGGTAGGCGTCGAGGAGCGCGACCTGGGTCTCGGGCGGATAGGCCGTGGGGTCGAACAGGGCCTGGACCACCAGGCCGAGGGTGAAGGACTGGGCGCCGGCCGCGACGCGGGCCGGGTCGCCCGCGGGCAGCTCGCCGCGCTCCTGCGCCGTCGCCACCAGGGCGGCGAGCCGGTCCCGGCTGCGCCCGTACTTGCCGGCGTAGGCCTCGCTCAGCGCCGGGTCGGCGAGCGCGGTGTCCCAGGAGGAGACCCAGATCCGGTTGCTCGCGGTGGCCTCGGCGGTGAGCGGCAGGATGTCGAGCAGAGCGGCGCGCAGGGCGGCCAGGCCCTGCCCCGCCGAGCGCCTGGGCCGCGCCGCGGTGCGCTCGTCGAGCAGGTCCAGCGCGTGCGCGACCAGATCGCGCTTCGCCGGGAAGTAGTGGGTCAACAGGCCTGTCGTGGAGCCGAGTTCGGCGGCGACGGCGCGCATGGTGAGGCCGCCGAAGCCGTGTGCGGCCAGGACCCGCCAGACCGCTTCGGAGACCTCGCGACGACGGGCCTCGTGATCGCCCTTGGTGCGTGGCATGCTGCTACGGTAATAGCCATAACGTTTGTTGTGTGAATGGGGTCCCATGTTCTCCCTCCCGCTGCGGGACGACGCCGTCCTCCGGCCGCTCGAGTCCTGGCACGCCGAGGAGTTCGCCGCCCACATGGACCGGGCGCGCGAGCACATCCGGCCCTGGGTCGGACCGGGCTTCGTCACCGCCGACGTCGAGGGCGCCCAGGGCACCCTGGTCCGCTACGGCCGGCGTCAGGCCGAGGACGGCGGCCGCCTCTTCGGCATCTGGCGGGACGGCACGCTGGTCGGCGGCGTGATGTTCACCGGTTTCGACGCCGCGTGGGGCACCTGCGAACTCGGCTGCTGGCTCGAACCGGCCGGCGAGGGGCACGGCCTGGTCACCGAGGCCTGCACCGTGCTCCTGGACTGGGCGCTCGTGGAGCGCGGCCTGCACCGCGCCGAGTGGCACTGCCGCGCCGACAACGACCGGAGCGGCGCCGTCGCCGAGCGCCTCGGCATGACGCTCGAAGGCGTCCGTCGCGAGGCCTGGCCGTACGACGGTGCACGTCACGACAAGCAGATCTGGGGCATCCTCGCCGCGGAATGGCACGCCCGGCGGGCGTGAC
Source organism: Streptomyces sp. NPDC048018 (assembly GCF_043202995.1). NCBI lineage: Bacteria > Bacillati > Actinomycetota > Actinomycetes > Kitasatosporales > Streptomycetaceae > Streptomyces > Streptomyces sp. NPDC048018. Next base: position 1,144,207 of record NZ_JBIDBK010000001.1, on the reverse strand, counting down.
GGGACGCGCGGGCCCCCGGTGCGGGCGTCACAGGACGGGGGACAGGGCAGGCGTGACGGGCGCCGCCGGGTCACGTGGGCGGGACGTGCCGCCGGGGACGTGGGCCGCGACGGCTCTCGGGCGGGTCCGAGGGCTGCGGGCGGGTCGCCGGGGCGGGGTGGGGCGCCGCCGGCCGCGCGGGAGGCGCGGGACGTCCCCCGCCCGTCGTCCCCTCCCGCCCTCTGGTGCGGGACGAAGGCGCTTCTCCCGCGGCCCCCTCCCGCACCCCGCGACGGCGCCCGGCCCCGCGCGCAGGACGGCGGCGCAGGACGGCGGCGCCCCCGTCCCGCCCGACCGCGGGACGAAGGCGCCGCCGGGCGCGTGGGCGAGTGTCAGTGCGTGCCGTGCTCGCTCTCGTGGATCGTGTTCGTCTCCGCGATCTTCTTCCACGACTTCGGCTGCTGCGCCGGCTTCACGGTCTTCGCCGCCCGTCCGGACCGTGCCGCCGGGCCCGAGGCCGGGCCCGCCGCCGAGGCGGCCGGGGCCGCCGGCCTGACCGGCTGGTAGAGCCAGGTGTCGAAGAGCCCCGCGAGCGGCTTGCCGGAGACCCGCTCCGCGTACTTCACGAAGTCGGCCACGTGCGCGTTGCCGTACGCGTGCTCCTGCGGCCAGCCCTTCAGGATCGCGAAGAAGTCCTCGTCGCCGACCGCGTTGCGCAGCGCCTGCAGCGCCAGCGCGCCCCGGTCGTACACGGCGAGGTGGAACTGGTCGTCCGCACCCGGGTCGCCGGGCTTCACCGTCCAGAACGGGTCGTCGGCCGGGTGGGCCCCGTAGACGTAGTCGGCGAGTTCCTGGGCCGTGCCCTCGCCCTCCTTCTCCGACCACAGCCACTGGCTGTAGCGGGCGAAGCCCTCGTTGACCCAGATGTCCTTCCAGTCGGCCACCGACACGCTGTCGCCGTACCACTGGTGGGCCAACTCGTGCACGACGACGGAGACGTTGGCGCCGTTGGCGAACTGCCGCGGGCTGTAGAAGGGCCGGGTCTGCGTCTCCAGGGCGAAGCCGCTGGTCACGTTCGGCACGTAACCCCCGAGGGAGTTGAACGGGTACGGCCCGAAGACCGACTCCAGCCACTCCGCGACCTCGGTGGTGCGCTCGACGGAGGCGCGGGCCGCTCCGCCGTTGTCGCCCAGGTCCTTGCTGTAGGCGTTGAGGACCGGAAGTCCGTTCGCCGTCCGGTCGGTCGTGATGTCGAACCTGCCGACCGCGAGCGTGGCCAGGTACGTCGCCTGCGGCTTGTTGGAGCGCCAGTTGAAGCGGGTCCAGCCCAGCTTCGAGGACTGCGACTGCAACACGCCGTTGCTGATGGCCTGGTGGCCGTCCGGCACCAGGACGGAGACGTCGAAGGTCGCCTTGTCGAGTGGGTGGTCGTTCGACGGGAACCACCACACGGCCGAGTCCGGCTCCTGCGCGGCGACACCGCCGTCCGGGGTGCGGGCCCAGGCGGACCAGCCGCCTATCTTCACCTCGGAGGGCTTGCCCGCGTAACGGACCACGATCGTCACCGGCTTGTTCTTCTCCAGCGGAGTGGCCGGGGTGACCTCGAGCTCGTGGTCGCCGGAGGTGGCGAACCTCGCGACGCGGCCGTTCACCCGCACCTCCTCGACCTTCAGGCCGAGGTCGAGGTTGAAGCGGGACAGGTTCTGCGTCGTGGTGGCGAGGATCGTCGCCGTACCCTCCAACAGGTCGGTGGCGGGCTGGTACTTCAGGCGCAGGTCGTAATGGGAGACGTCGTAGCCGCCGTTGCCGCTGGCGGGGTAGTAGGAGTCGCCGATGCCCGGCGCGCCCTTCTCGAAGTCGGCCGCCGATGCCGGGATCGCCAGCAGCAGGGAGGCCGCGAGGGCGCTCGGAACGATGATTCTGCGGTGCACAGGTGCTCCCCAAGTCGAAAGAATCACAAGACGCACGGGTGGTCGTCGGTCCTTGGCGACACTATTCAGGCCTCCGACACCGCGTCACGTCCAGAGCACCCCCTGTCACATGATCGCCATTCGGCCGACATGAATCTCCCGTACCGGATGTCCGACGCGGCACTCTTTTGCACAGGAGTCCTCCGGAGTACCTTCCGCCCATGCCGATACGTGTGCGGAGAACCCGCGGAGCCCGTCCGTCCCGCAGACCCCTGTCCGCCGTCGCCGCGGCCGCCCTCGCCGCCCTCCTGCTCGCTCCCTCCGGAAGTGCCCAGGCGGCCCCGCCCGTACGGGAGTCGCAGCCGGTGTACGCGTACGCGGCGGCCGTCCGGGAGTCCGTCTGGGTGGACACCGGAGCCGACGGCGACGCCGACGGGCGCACCGACCGCGTGGCCGTCGACATCGTGCGCCCGCGCGAACCCGCCGCGGCCGGCCGGAGGATTCCGGTCATCATGGACGCCAGCCCCTATTACGCCTGCTGCGGTCGGGGCAACGAAGGCCAGAAGAAGACGTACGACGCAGACGGCCGGCCCGTAGGGTTCCCGCTCCACTACGACAACTACTTCGTGCCGCGCGGCTACGCCTTCGCCGCCGTCGACCTCGCCGGCACCAACCGCTCCGACGGCTGTGACGAGGTCGGCGGACGCGCCGACATCCGGTCCGCGAAGGCCGTCGTCGACTGGCTGAACGGCCGCGCGCCCGGCTACACCACCCGCACCGGGGACCGGCGCGCCGACGCCACCACGTGGTCGACCGGCGCCGTGGGCATGATCGGCAAGAGCTGGGACGGCACCGTCGCCAACGGCGTCGCGGCCACGGGCGTGGCGGGTCTTCGCACCGTCGTCCCGATCGGGGCGATCTCCTCCTGGTACGACTACTTCCACTCCCAGGGCGCCCCGCTCTACGACGCCAACCCGACCTGGCTGTCGGACTACGTCAACCACCCCGACTCCAGGGCCCGTTGCGAAGCCGTCCAGGACCGCATCGCCGCCGCCACCCCGTACAGCGGCGACTGGACCCCCGCCTGGAGCGAGCGGAACTACGTGCCCGACGCCGGGAAGGTGAAGGCCAGCGTCTTCGTCGTGCACGGACAGCAGGACCTCAACGTGCGCGCCAACCAGTTCGGCCAGTGGTGGGACGCCCTCGCCCGCCACGGCGTCACGCGGAAGATCTGGCTGGCGCAGACCGGCCACGTCGACCCCTTCGACTTCCGGCGCGCCGACTGGGTCCGCACGCTGCACCGCTGGTTCGACCACGAGCTGCTCGGCTACGACAACGGCATCGACCGGGAGCCGATGGCCGACATCGAGCGCGCCCCGGACCGCTGGACCACCGACCGGAGCTGGCCGCCGCGCGGCACCGCCCCCGCCGTGCTCCGCCCCGCGCCCGGCGCGGCCCCCGGAGTCGGCGTCCTCGGGCGGACCCCCGCCCCCCGCGGCAGCACCGCGGCCTTCACCGACGACCCCGCACGGGGGGAGCTCGACTGGGCCGCTGACATCGACCGGTCCACCCCCGCGAAGGCAGGGTTCACCACCCGCCCCCTCGTTCGCGAGCTGCGGATCGCCGGCTCCTCCACGGTGACCGTCACGGCCACGCCCACCACCACGAGCGCGCACCTGACGGCCGTCCTCGTCGACCTCGGCCCGGCCACCATCCGGGCCTACGCCGAACCGGGCGAGGGCATCACCACCCTGACCGAGCGCACCTGCTGGGGCGCGAGCACGGACGGCGACAGCGCCTGCTACAAGGAGACGAGGGCCCGCACCGCCGACGTCCCGTACACGGTCGTCAGCCGCGGCTGGGCGGACCTGGGCACCTGGGCCGATCCGCGCGCCGGCCGCCCCCTGACCCCGGGCCGCCCCTACACGCTCACCGTGAAGCTGGCCCCCACCGACCACGTCGTCCCCGCCGGCCACCGCCTCGCCCTGATCGTCGCGGGCACGGACAGGGACCTGCTCGATCCGCCGTCGACCCGGCCCGCCCTCACCCTCGACCTCGCCCGCACCCGGGCCGCCGTGCCGCTGCTCGGCGGGGCCGGCGCCTTCGACCGGGCCACGGCCGGTGACCTCCCGACGGGCGCGGCCGTTCAGCACGGTGTCACCCCGACCGGCGCCCACGCGCTCCCGCGCAGCGGCGCCCCGATCCCCGGCGAGGCCCGATGAGCCGCACCCACCGCACCCCCCGGCGCGTACTCACCGTCACGGCGGGCCTCGCCGCCCTCGCCCTGCCGCTGCTCGCGACCCCGACCCACGCCGCCGGCACCGGCACCGCGTCCGTGCCGCCGGTCCAGGTCCCGCGCACCGGCTTCGAGGCGACCGACGGGGCGCGCTGGACCACCGGCTCGGAGGAGACGGCCTTCCTCGACGCCGTCGACAGGTCCGGCCCCCACGTCTCCGTCCGCCGGATCGGGACCACCGCGCAGGGGCGACCGCTCCGGCTGGCCGTGCTCGGCGCCGGCCCGACCACCGTGCTCCTCATCTGCTCCCAGCACGGCGACGAACCGTCCGGCCGGGAGGCCTGCCTGAGCACCCTGCGCGACCTCGCCTACGCGCGGGACCCCGGGACCCGGCGCTTCCTCGCCCGTACGACCCTCCTCGTCGTCCCCACCGCCAATCCCGACGGCCGGGAGGCGGACACCCGGGGAAACAGCGACGGCGTCGACATCAACCGCGACCACATCGCCCTGCGTACGGCCGAGGGGCGGGCACTCGCCGCGCTCATCCGGGACCGGCGTCCGGAACTCGTCTACGACCTCCACGAGTACAGCGCGACCCCGCCCTACTACGACAAGGACCTGCTCGCCCTCTGGCCGCGCAACCTCAACACCGACCCGCGCGTCCACGGCGAGTCCCGCACGCTCTCGGAGGCGTACGTACGCCCGGCCGCCGGCCGCTCCGGATACAGCAGCGGCATCTACGGCATCTGGACCGACCCCGTCACCGGTGAACCGGTCAAGCAGGTCGCGGGCGACGGCCAGGAACGCATCCTGCGCAACGCGGCGGGCCTCAAGCACGCGGTCGGCCTGCTCGTCGAGACGCGCGAGGACGCGCTCACCGCGGGCGAACAGAGCGACCCCGCCCGCAACCACCGCCGCCGGGTCGCCACCCAGCGCGCCGCCCTCCAGGGCGCGTTCGCCTACCTCGACGCGCGTCGCGGCCCACTGACCGCGGCCACCGCGCATGCCCGGCACACCGGCTTCGCCGACCGCGGTCCGATCCTCCTGGGCGGCGCCGACAACGACCCTGCCGAACCCGCCGAGATCCTCCATGACCCGCCCTGCGCCTACCGCCTGACGCAGACTCAGTACGCCTCTGTGGCAGACGTGTTGCGCCTGCACGGCGTGGCCGTGCGAGGGGAGAGTGGCGGCGGTGCGCTCGTACCGCTGCGTCAGTCGCTGCGCGCGCTCGTGCCGTTGCTCCTGGATCCGGAGGCGGCCTTTGCGCTGACTCGCGGAGAGCGTGTGGAGACATGTTGAGGAGCTGGTGACCGGGCTCGCCGCGGGCGAGGCGCATGATCATTCCGAGTTATGGTTACCAGCCGGTATCGACCATACCTGAACGGACCGCCACGGTCCGGAACGTGGAGTGAAAACCATGACGAACGCGACACCGCTGCGCCGCCGTACCCTGTCGGCTCTCGCCGCGACGATGCTGCTGGCCGGGGGCCTGCTGCTCGGACAGACCGCCACCGCCCCGGCCGCGCAGGCCGCCGGCAAGACGGTCACCTGCAACGTCGAGAAGCTGCACAAGGAGGCCGCCGAGCTCCGCAGCAAGGCCGCCAAGCTGCAGCGTCTCGGTGCCACGGCGGAGGCCCGCAAGGCCCGCGCCAAGGCCGACGCGCTGGACCGCAAGGCCCGGGCCTGCTCCGACGCGGACGACAGCACGCCGAAGCCCTTCCCGCGCTAGACCGCGGAGGGATGCCGTGCGCCGGCCGCCCCGTGGGGACCACCCACGCGGCGGCCGGCGCCGTGTGCGGGGTGCCCGGCCGCGGCTCCGGCCGGCCGGTCGGGTTGCCGCGCCCGACGGTGGACGCGCCTCGGTGCGACGCGAGCCGTTCCATCGGCCCGGCGCTCGCCTCCCGACAGCGGCGAGCAGTCCGGGCCTGCCCCCGGACCGGACCGCCCCGTGTGCGCCGCGTCCGCGTGCAACCCCTCGCCGGGAGCCCGGCAGGGCGCCCCGCCCGCGAGCCCCGCTCCGTCGTCTCAGCCGCCGGTCACCCACCCCGCCGCCTCGTCCGCGCACCCCCACGCCACGGTGACCCCCGCCCCGCCGTGTCCGTAGTTGTGGACGAGCAGGCCGCCGTCCGGCCGGGGCCGGGGCTCCAGCCGGACGCCGGCGTCGCGGGCCGGGCGCAGGCCGACGCGGTGGCCGAGGACGCGGGCCCCCGCGATCTCCGGGCGGATCCGCGCGCAGCGCGCCACGATCGCCGCCGCCGTCGCCGGGTCGGCGTCCGGGCTCTCGGCGTCCTCCTGTGCCGTGCCGCCCAGGACGAGCCGCCCCGGCTGCGGGAAGAAGTACGTCGTCTCGCTCGACGTCCCCGACGCCGCCGTGAACCACGTCTCCACGCCCGGGTTCTCCACCAGGACCAGCTGCCCCCGCACCGCCCGCATCCCGCCGTCCGGCACCAGGTCCCGCGCCCCCAGCCCCGCGCAGTTCACCACCACGGCCGCCTCCGCCGCCGCCTCGGCCAGGTCCGTCACCGCGCGGAGCTCCACGACTCCGCCCAGCGACTTCAACCGGCCCCGCAGCCAGGCCAGATGGACCGGCATGTCGATCAGCGGAAGCCGCGCCGCCAAGCCCGTGCCGTACGGGCCGGGCACCTCCCGCGGGGGCAGCTGCCGGAGGCCGTCGACCTCCTTCGCCCACTCGCCCAACCCGTCCAGGACCGTCTCCGCGTGCACCCCCGGCACCAGCCGGACCCCCGTCGCGGCGGGGTCCGCTGCCAGCTCCCCGTAGACCCGGAGCGAGGCGAGCGACCAGGTGGCGACCCGTGCCTCCGGCTCGATCCGGTACGGCCACCACAGGGCGCCCGCCACGGCCGACGTCGTGCCCGCCACCGGGTCCCGCGTCCAGACGCGAACCCGCAGGCCCCGCTCCGCGAGCCGGACGGCCGTCGTCAGACCGACGACGCCGGCGCCCACCACGAGCACCTCGTCACCGGGGGCCGCACCCCCACCGCTGCCCGTCCCCGTCCCCGTGCGCATCCCGCTCCCCATCCCGGTCTCCCTCCCCGCCCCCGTGCCGCACCCACGCCCGGACCGTACCCCCGCACCTCGGCCGGCGACACACGTAGGATTCATCCCCTGATGACTGCCACCCTCGTCGCCAAGAACCTCGCCGCCGGACACGGCGACCGCTCCCTCTTCGCCGGGCTCGACCTCGTCGTCGCCCCCGGTGACGTGATCGGCCTCGTCGGCGTCAACGGAGCCGGCAAGTCCACGCTCCTGCGGCTGCTCGCCGGCCTCGACACCCCGGAGGAGGGGGAGCTGCGGCTGTCGCCGCCCACCGCCACCGTCGGGCACCTCCCGCAGGAGCCCGAGCGGCGCCCGGGGGAGACCGTGAGGGGATTCCTGGCCCGCCGGACCGGCGTCGCCGCCGCCCAGGTCGCCATGGACGAGGCCACCCAGGGCCTCGTCGACGGCGCGCCCGGCGCCGACGACGCCTACTCCGTCGCTCTGGAGCGCTGGCTCGACCTCGGCGGCGCCGACCTCGACGAGCGCGCCGAGGAGGTCGCCGACTCCCTCGGCCTCACCGTCGGCCTCGACCAGCCGATGACCGGCCTCTCCGGCGGCCAGGCCGCCCGCGCCGGTCTCGCCTCGCTGCTCCTGTCGCGCTACGACGTCTTCCTCCTCGACGAGCCCACCAACGACCTCGACCTCGACGGTCTGGAGCGGCTGGAGGCCTTCGTCAAGGGGCTGCGCGCCGGCACCGTCGTGATCAGCCACGACCGCGAGTTCCTCACCCGTACGGTCACCAAGGTCCTCGAACTCGATCTCGCCCAGCAGCAGATCACCCTCTACGGCGGCGGCTACGAGGCCTATCTGGAGGAGCGGGACACCGCGCGGCGGCACGCCCGTGAGGACTACGACGAGTACGCCGACAAGCGGTCCGCCCTCGAGTCGCGCGCCCTGATGCAGCGCAACTGGATGGACAAGGGCGTCCGCAACGCCCGCCGCAAGGCCACCGACAACGACAAGATCGGGCGCAAGCTGCGCGGCGAGGCCAGCGAGAAGCAGGCCGCCAAGGCCCGCCAGACCCAGCGCATGATCGAGCGTCTCGACGTCGTCGAGGAGCCCCGCAAGGAGTGGGAGCTGCGCATGGAGATCGCCGCCGCGCCCCGCTCCGGCGCGGTCGTCGCGACCCTGCGCGAGGCGGAGGTGCGCCGCGGCGACTTCTCCTTCGGCCCCGTCACCCTCCAGATCGACTGGGCCGACCGCGTCGCCATCACCGGCGCCAACGGGGCCGGCAAGTCCACCCTCCTCGCCGCCCTCCTCGGCCGGCTGCCGCTGGACGCGGGCGACGCGGTCCTCGGTCCCGGCGTCGTCGTCGGCGAGGTCGACCAGGCACGCAAGCTGTTCCACGGCACGGAGAAGCTCCTGGAGGCGTTCTGCGCCGCGGTCCCCGACACCGAACCGGCCGAGGTCCGCACCCTGCTCGCCAAGTTCGGCCTCAAGGCCGACCACGTGCTGCGGCCCGCGACCACCCTGTCACCCGGTGAGCGCACCCGCGCCGCGCTCGCCCTGCTCCAGGGCCGCGGGGTGAACCTGCTCGTCCTCGACGAGCCGACCAACCACCTCGACCTGCCGGCCATCGAGCAGCTCGAGGCCGCACTCGACTCGTACAACGGGACGCTGCTCCTGGTCACCCACGACCGCCGGATGCTGGACGCGGTCCACGTCACGCGCCGCCTGGAGGTCGCGGACGGCAAGGTGACCGAACTGTGAGCCGAACGGCCGAGCGGTGAGTCCGTCCTCGGACGGGCTCACCTCCTCCGCAGCGGCCGCCGCCGGGCGGGCGCCCGGCGGCGCCGCCTCCCTCCGCGACCGCACGGCCCTCGCCGACCGGCTCGTCGGGCACGGGTACGGCACCGCCGAGCGCCCCGCCGTGGTCGTCGCCTCCGGCGAACGGTGGCCGGACGGCTCCCTGCGCCCCGCCCTGGAGGACCTCCGCGGCGCCGGGGCGGTGCTCGACGCGCTGCGCGCGGCCGGGCGGATCCTGACACCCGGGGCGACCGCGGCGACGCTGCGGGCGGCCACGGAGGACCCGGTCGCCGCCTTGCACGGCTGCGACTCGGGTCGTGAACTGTACGAGAACGGCTATCCGCAGGACGTGGAGGTGGCCGCAGAGATCGACTCGTCGACGGCCGTTCCGGTCCTCGTGGACGGCGCATTCCAGGAGGCACCATGACCGACGACCGCGTGACCCGGCTCATCGAGATGCTGGACGACCTCGACGCCGATCTCGACGAGACGATCGACGTCGCCGACGAGATCGCGGCATCGGGCGACCGGGGCGCACTCCCGCGCCTCGAGTCCGAACTCGACCGCGCGGTCGCCGAGCGCAACTCCTACTCCCGCGAGCTCCTCGGCGGCGTCATCGCCTCGCTCGGCGGTACCGACCGGCTCCCGCTGCTCGTGCGCGCCTCCGCGGTGGACCTCGGCGACGACCAGGACGGCCTGGCCGCCGAGATCGTCGACCTGGTGCACGCCGATCCGAAGGCCGCCCAGGAGCTGCTCCAGCCGCTCACGCGGGACGACGACCTGGCCGTCGCGAACCGCGCGGACTGGGCCCTCCGCTTCGTGCCGTAGACGCCCCCGCGGGGACGACACCGCCGCGGCGGGCGACGCGAAACGCGGCCGCGCCGTCCCCGCTCGGCTCGCGGGGGAGGGCGGGAAGAAAGGCGCCGGGCGCCCGTCGAGGCGGATGCCCGCCCCTCCCCGGGGAACGCTGAAGGGCCCGGCCGGCCGGGCCCTTCAGCGTGTCAGCGGCCGCGCCGCTTGCCGTGGCCGCCGCCCTCGTTCAGGAGGCCGGCCTTGCGCAGGGCGTCGGCCATCGCGCTGTTCGCCGGAGCCGGGGCCGAGGACGCGCGGTCGCGGTTGCGGTCACCGCCTCCGCCCCCGCCGCCACGGCGCTGCTGCGGCGGGCGCCCGCCGCGGTCGGCGCGGTCCCCGCGGTCCCGCCGGGGAGGCGCCGACTCGGCGGCCGCCGCCTCGTCGTCCAGCCGGAGGGTGAGCGAGATCCGCTTGCGCGGGATGTCGACGTCGAGGACCTTCACCTTCACCACGTCGCCCGGCTTCACCACGTCCCGCGGGTCCTTGACGAAGGTCTTCGACATGGCCGAGACATGGACGAGGCCGTCCTGGTGGACGCCGACGTCGACGAAGGCGCCGAAGGCCGCGACATTGGTCACCACGCCCTCCAGGACCATGCCCGACACCAGGTCGGAGATCTTCTCGACGCCGTCCTTGAAGGTGGCCGTCCTGAACGCCGGGCGCGGGTCGCGACCCGGCTTCTCCAGCTCCTTCAGGATGTCCGTGACCGTCGGCAGACCGAAGGTCTCGTCGACGAACTCGTCGGCCCGCAGGGAGCGCAGCACGCCGGTGTTGCCGATCAGCGCGGCGACCTCGCCGCCCGACGCCTTCACCATGCGCCGCACCACCGGGTAGGCCTCCGGGTGCACCGCGGACGCGTCCAGCGGGTCGTCGCCGCCACGGATGCGCAGGAAGCCCGCGCACTGCTCGTAGGCCTTGGGTCCGAGCCGTGCCACGTCCTTCAGCGACTTCCGGGACCGGAAGGGGCCGTTGGCGTCGCGGTGGGACACGATGTTCTCGGCGAGGCCCGCGCCGATGCCCGAGACGCGCGAAAGGAGCGGCGCCGAGGCGGTGTTGACGTCGACGCCGACGCCGTTCACGCAGTCCTCGACGACGGCGTCGAGGGAGCGGGAGAGCTTCACCTCGGACAGGTCGTGCTGGTACTGGCCGACCCCGATGGACTTCGGGTCGATCTTCACCAGCTCGGCCAGCGGGTCCTGGAGGCGCCGGGCGATGGACACCGCACCGCGCAACGAGACGTCCAGGTCGGGGAGTTCCTGCGAGGCGAACGCGGAGGCGGAGTACACCGAGGCCCCGGCCTCGGACACCATCACCTTCGTGAGCTGCAACTCCGGGTGCTTGGCGATGAGTTCGCCGGCGAGCTTGTCGGTCTCACGGGAGGCCGTGCCGTTGCCGATGGCGACCAGCTCGACCGCGTGCTCCTTGGCGAGCCGGGCCAGCCTGGCGAGGGACTCGTCCCACCTGTTCGCCGGGACGTGCGGGTAGATCGTGTCGGTGGCCACGACCTTGCCGGTCGCGTCGACCACGGCGACCTTCACGCCGGTACGGAAACCGGGGTCGAGCCCCAGCGTCGCGCGCGTCCCCGCGGGCGCGGCGAGCAGCAGGTCGCGCAGGTTCGCCGCGAAGACCCGGACCGCCTCGTCCTCGGCGGCCGTCCGCAGCCGCAGCCGCAGGTCGATCCCGAGGTGCACCAGGATCCGGGTGCGCCAGGCCCAGCGGACCGTGTCCAGGAGCCATTTGTCACCGGGGCGGCCGCGGTCGGCCACCCCGAAGCGGGACGCGATGATCGGCTCGTACGAGGACGGGGACGCGGTGCCCGCCGGGCCGTCGGCGGGCTCCTCCGGCTCCAGCTCCAGCGCGAGGACGTCCTCCTTCTCGCCGCGCAGCATGGCGAGGATCCGGTGCGAGGGCAGCGCGGTGAACGGCTCGGCGAAGTCGAAGTAGTCGGCGAACTTCGCGCCCGGCCCCTCCTTGTCGTCGCCCTTGCCCTCCCGGACCTTGGCGACCAGCCGGCCCCGGCTCCACATCCGCTCGCGCAGCTCGCCGATCAGATCGGCGTCCTCGGAGAACTTCTCGGTGAGGACGGCCCGGGCGCCTTCGAGCGCCGCCGCCGGGTCCGCGACGCCCTTGCCGGGGTCCACGAACGCGGCCGCGGCGGCCAGCGGGTCCACCGACGGGTCGGCGAGCAGCCCCTCGGCCAGCGGCTCCAGACCCGCCTCGCGGGCGATCTGCGCCTTGGTCCGCCGCTTCGGCTTGAACGGCAGGTAGATGTCCTCCAGGCGGGCCTTGGTGTCCGCGGCCCGGATCTGCGCCTCCAGCTCGGGCGTCAGCTTGCCCTGTTCGCGTACGGAGTCGAGGACGGCGGTCCGCCGGTCCTCCAACTCGCGCAGATACCGCAGCCGCTCCTCCAGGGTGCGCAGCTGCGCGTCGTCGAGCATCTCCGTCGCTTCCTTGCGGTAGCGCGCGATGAACGGCACGGTGGAACCGCCGTCGAGCAGTTCGACGGCCGCCTTCACCTGTCGCTCGCGTACGCCGAGCTCCTCGGCGATCCTTGCCTCGATGGACGTCGTCACGATGTCCCGACCCGCCTTCTCGTGCCTCAAGCTTGCGGAAGCATTCTGCCGGGTCGCTCACCCGTACGCGGTAACCGACCCGCCCCCGTGGCCGGCCCGCGCCCGCCGGCGGCCCTGTGCGGAGGCTACGCCTTGCCGGTCAGGTCGCCCGGGAACGCGCCCGCTCCGACGGCCGCCACCAGGAAGCCGCGGGCCAGCTCGGTGAGCCGGGCCACGCCGTCCGCGCCCAGGTGCTCGTACGGCGCCGCGTCCAGGCGGTCGGTCTCGTCCTCCAGGGCCTCGCGCAGCGCGACGCCCATCTCGGTCAGCTCGCCCTCGGCGTCGAGCAGCCCGCGCTCGCGCAGCCGCTCCCGGGCCGCGTCCCAGTCGGCGCGCCCCCAGCCGCGGGTGCCGAGCACCCAGCGCGGGGCCATGCCCTTGCCGGTGGCGGTGTGGCTGGCGAGCGCCTCCACCGGGTCGAGGCCGGCGCTCACCAGGGCGACGAGGTGTCCGTCGCCGCGGTGCTCGCGCAGCAGGGTGGTGGCGTGCCACAGGCGCAGGTGCGGGGCGTCCGGGACCGGCAGGTCGGCGTTGGCGGCGTACAGCGGGCGGGCGTGCCGGGTGCACGCCTCGGTGGCCCGCAGGGCGAGCTCGGCGGCCTCGGCCATCTCGGGCGAGGCGATCGCGTCCTCGCCGAGCAGCCGGCGCAGCGTGCCGTCCACGGCCCGCAGCCGGGCGTCGAGGACCTCGGCGGGGGAGGCGACCGCCCAGACGCCGGGCAGGCGCCGGGCGAGGAAGGCGTGGTTGTAGTTGTAGAACGTCGCGGCGACCGTTCCGGCGCCCACCGCGCCGAGCGGGGCGCTGCGCGCGGCCAGCCGCTTCGCGCTCGCATCCTCGATGCCGAGCCGCCGGAACTCGGCGTCCAGGTCCGGCGAGAAGAACAGCGTCGCGTGCAGCAGGTTCACGGGGTGGGCGCAGCGGCGGCCCGCGCGGTGCGGCAGGTTCGTCATGCTGCCGCACATTACCTACTGGTCGGTACGGCGGGAATCCCCGGGCCGGCCGGGCCCGGTGCCGCAGGCCGGATCAGGCCGCCGCCCGTCCGGGGACCCGCGGAACGTCCGGCACGGAGCCGGAGCAGGAGCAGGAGCCGGGCACGGCCGGCCGGCCCCGGCTCCCGCAGGCCGCCGCCGGTCGGGAAGCGGTGTCCCCGGCGGCCCCCGCCGTGGCAGAAAAGGTGGGGAGCTCGTCATTGCGGCCCTACCCGGCGCCGCCAAGGATGAATTCATGACGCAGCGACCCGTCCTCGTCGTCCTCTTCGAGGGCGTGCAGAGCCTCGACGTCACCGGCCCCGTGGAGGTGTTCGCCGGCGCCGCCCGTGCGGCCGGCCGGCCGGACGCCTACCCGATCCGTACGGCCTCGCTGGACGGCGGCCCGGTCCGCAGCCACAGCGGACTGCGGCTGCTGCCGGACACCACGCTCGCCGCCGCCGTCGCCGACGGGCCCCCGCACACCCTGCTCGTGCCGGGCGGCGAGGGCACCCGCGCCCCCGACCCGGCGCTGATCGCGTGGCTGCGCGGGCACGCCCCGGACGCGCAACGGCTCGTCTCGGTCTGCACCGGCGCGCTGCTGCTGGCCGATGCGGGGCTGCTCGACGGACACCGGGTGACGACCCACTGGGTGGCCTGCGACCAGCTGGCCCGTCGTCACCCCGAGGTGGAGGTGGACCCGGAGCCGATCTTCGTCCGGGACGGCCGGCTCGCCACCTCGGCCGGGGTGACCGCGGGCATCGACCTCGCGCTCGCCCTGGTCGAGGAGGACCTCGGCCGGGACGCCGCCCTGACCGTCGCGCGCCACCTGGTCGTGTTCCTGCGCAGGCCGGGCAACCAGGCGCAGTTCAGCGCCCAGCTCTCCGCGCAGACCGCCCGCCGGGAACCGCTGCGCGACCTGCAGCACTGGATCGCCGAGCACCCCGAGGACGACCTGTCGGTGGAGGCGCTCGCCGCCCGCGCCCGGCTCTCGCCCCGGCACTTCGCCCGGGCCTTCCAGGCCGAGACCGGCACGACCCCCGGCCGCTACGTGGACCGCGTACGCCTCGAACACGCCCGGCGGCTCCTGGAGGAGTCGGTCCAGGGCGTCCAGGAGGTCGCCCGGGCCGCCGGATACGGCACGCCCGAGGCGATGCGCCGCGCCTTCGTGAAGGCGCTCGGCACCGCCCCGGCGGACTACCGGCGCCGCTTCCACGCCCCCGTCGAGTGACGTACCGCCGAAAGGCCCCTCCACCTCACCCCATCCGCATCGGACAGAGGAGCACCATGCAGATCGCCGTTCTGCTCTACGACCGTTTCACCACGCTCGACGCCGTCGGCCCCTACGAACTCCTCGGCCGGCTCCCCGGAGCCGAGACCGTCTTCGTCGCCAAGGAGCCCGGCCCGGTCCGCAACGACCAGGGCAGTCTCGCGCTGGTCGCCGACAAGGCGCTCGGGGACGTGCCGCGGCCGGACATCGTCCTGGTCCCCGGCGGCCCCGGCTCGCGCGAGGCCATGCGCGACCGGGAGATCCTCGACTGGCTGCGGAACGCCGACGCCACCAGCACCTGGACCACCTCGGTGTGCACCGGGTCCCTGGTGCTCGCCGGGGCCGGGCTGCTGACCGGGCGCCGGGCCACCAGCCACTGGCTCGCCCTGGACGACCTCGCGCCGCTGGTCGCCGAGTCCACCGGTGAGCGGGTGGTCTTCGACGGCAAGTACGTCACGGCGGCCGGGGTCTCCTCCGGCATCGACATGGCCCTGCACCTGCTCGGCCGGATCGCCGGCGACGCGACCGCCCAGACGGTCCAGCTGCTCACCGAGTACGACCCGCAGCCCCCGTACGACGCGGGCTCGCCGGCCAAGGCCCCGGCCGCGATCGTCGAGCACTGGCGCGGCCAGGCCGAGAGGGTGCTCGTCCAGGAGTGACGGGAGGGGGTGTCAGAGGCCGTACGTGAAGCAGGGCGGGCGGCGTTCCAGGAAGGCGGCGACGCCCTCGGCGGTGTCGCCGCTCCCGCGTGCCTGTTCCGCCCAGTGCGCGTCCCGGTCGGTGCGGCCGTCGGTGAACTCCTTGGCGGCGGCCTGGGTCAGCAGCGAGCGCGAGACGAGGGTGCGGGTGTACTCGGCGACGCGCTCGTCCAGGGCGCCCACCGGGAGCACCTCGTCGACGAGCCCGGTCCGCAGCGCCCGTCCGGTGTCGATCAACTCGCCCGAGAACAGCAGGTGTTTGGCGGTCGAGGGGCCGACGAGGGAGGCGAGGCGGCGGGTGGACGAGGCCGGGTAGACGATGCCGAGCTTCGCCGGGGTCACGCCGAATCGGGTGCCCTCCTCGGCGAACCGCAGGTCGCAGGCGGCGGCGAGCTGGCTGCCGCCGCCGACGCAGAAGCCGCGGATCGCGGCGAGGGTCGGCTTGGGGAAGGCGGCCAGCGCCTCCTCGGCCAGGACCGCGAGGGTCTGCTGCTCGTCGCCGGGTTCGCGCAGGGTCGAGATGTCGGCCCCGGCGCAGAAGGTCTCGCCCGCGCCGGTCAGGACCAGGGCGCGTACGGCCGGGTCGGTGGCGAGCGGCGCGAGCAGCCC
Organism: Streptomyces sp. NPDC048018; assembly: GCF_043202995.1. Classification (NCBI taxonomy): domain Bacteria; kingdom Bacillati; phylum Actinomycetota; class Actinomycetes; order Kitasatosporales; family Streptomycetaceae; genus Streptomyces; species Streptomyces sp. NPDC048018. Next base: position 1,128,273 of record NZ_JBIDBK010000001.1, on the reverse strand, counting down.
GGGCAGGGACCGCCACATGCCGGCGGTCATGGCGTTGCGCTTGGCGGGGTTGGCGATCACGAGGGTGGCGACCTCGTCGACGACGCCGACGGTCAGCTGGGGCTCCATGCGCCGGATGGTAACCGGGCACCCTCCCGCCACGACCGGCAAGGGGTGCGCGGAGGGCTCGCGCGGGCCTGCTCGCTCCCGCCCGTGCCGCGGTCCGGGGCCCGTCGGGAGGCAAGCGGGGCGCCGTATCCTCCATATGGTCACATCGGCGACCCGTCCTCCGAAGTCGTCAGCAGAGGATCAGGACCAGTCGAACAACTGACGTTGGCATACTCACCTGATCAGAAGTCGGTCGATAAGTGTCGACTTCTGGTCAGTATCCCGAGGCGTACCTGCCGATTCCCAAGACTCGACCTGTGGCGACAATCGAGCACGAGGGTGGGAGCCGGACTATGGAGAGCCGCGGGAGCGTCCCCGCCCGGCCACCGTCCTACGAAGGAGTCTGGCGGTTCACCGCTCCCGCGGTGGACGTGTCCGTGCCGCAGGCCCGGCACGCCGTACGCGACCTGCTGGTCCGCCAGCGCGTCCCCGTCCACGACGACACCGTCCAGGGACTGCTTCTCATCGTCTCCGAACTGGTCACCAACGCGGTGAAGCACGCCGCGCTGCTCTCCCCGGAGATAGCGGTGGAGGTGGCCATCGGAGCCGAGTGGATCCGGGTGTCCGTCGAGGACAACCATCCCTACCGGCCCAAGGCCCTGGAGGCCGACTGGGGCCAGACCGGCGGCCGCGGCCTCCTGCTGGTCCGGGAGATCGCCCTGGAGTCGGGCGGCGCCTGCGACGTGGAGCACACCGCGAGCGGCGGCAAGATCATCTGGGCGGCGCTGCCCCTGAACCCCTTCGTACCGGGTCAGGCGCCGACCGGACCGGTGCTGCCGAACGCGGTGCCGGGGCCGTTGCCCGGCACCGCGCCGGAGGTCACCAGCCCCCGGACGGACCCGTCAGCTCCTTGACGGCCGGACGCGCCGCGTCGAGCACCGTCATGAACCAGGCGGAGAACGGCGCGGCCGCGTGTCGCTCGGCGAGCTCGGCCGCGGTCACGAAGACGGTCTCCTCGACCTCTTCGGGATCCGGCTGCGGCGCGGCCTGCACCAGGCCGACGAACAGGTGGTTGAACTCCTGCTCCACCAGGCCCGAGGCCGGGTCCGGGTGGTTGTAGCGGACCGTTCCCGCCTCGGCGAGCAGCGAGGGCGAGACGCCCAGCTCCTCGAAGGTGCGCCGGGCGGCGGCGGCGAAGGGCGCCTCGCCCGGGTAGGGGTGGCCGCAGCAGGTGTTGGACCAGACGCCCGGGGAGTGGTACTTGCCGAGCGCCCGCCGCTGGAGCAGCAGCCGGCCCGTCTCGTCGAAGAGGAACACGGAGAAGGCGCGGTGCAGCTGCCCCGGCGCCTGGTGTGCGGCGAGCTTCTCCGCCGTACCGATCGTGACGCCGTCCTCGTCGACCAGTTCGAGCATGATCGGAGCCTCGTCCCCGACCGGCCGGACGCCGTTCGAGGAGCTCTGGGCCACGGTGGCTGATGTGCTCGGCATACCCATCCTTCGCTTCGGTCCTCGCCCTGAGGGGCCACCTCAGTCTGCCGTACAAAAGCGGCTTGTCCGTACTTCGGCGGCCGGACATGACCGCTCCCACCGCACCGGAGTACACCCGGCGCGACGGGAGCGGCCGCCGCTCAGACCCCGAAAGCCGCCGGATACGAGATCGTGCCCCTGGTCACGGGCCCGGAACCGGCCAGGTCGAGCGCCATCATGGCCTCGTCCGGGACCTCGAAGGCTGGCTTGATCCCATACGCGGACGCACGTACGAATCCGAACCGTGGGTAGTACTCCGGGTGGCCGAGCACCAGCACGAGCCGCTCGCCGCGCAGCCGCGCCGCGTCGAGCACCGCCCGGACGACGGCCTGGCCTGCGCCCGTCCGCTGGTGGGCGGGCGCCACCGCGACCGGTGCGAGGGCCGCCGCCGGGACCCCGTCGACGTGGCAGCGGGTGATGAGCGCGTACGCGGCGACCGTGCCGTCCGGCGTCTCCGCCACGTACGACATGCCCGGCAGCCAGGCCGCCTCGTCGGCGCGCAGGGAGTCGACCAGGCCGGCCTCCGCGGCGGTCGGGAAGGCCGCCGCGTTGATCTCCCGTACGACGGGGACGTCGGCGGCGGTCTCCTCCCGGGTGCGCCACCGCGGGTCGGCCGGCCGCAGGACGAAGCCCGCGTAGCCGTAGTCACCGCCGTGCGCGCGGCGCAGCGCGATCTCGGCCCGCGCCCCGGCGACGGCCTCGGCCATGCCGGGCAGCGCGGTGTCGGCCGCCTCGGCCCGCGCGTGGAGCGGTCCGTAGTACTCGTCCCAGTCGCCCTCCGGCTGGAGGACGGTGCCGAGGACGTGGTAGCCGGCCGCGACCGCCGCGGCGGCGTTCTCGGTGACGGTACGGAGCGGGTAGTGCTCCTCCCAGAAGGCCCGGGGCTCGGGAGCGGGGTGCTCGGTCGTCCACACGCACTCGGTGAGGACGAGCGTCCCCCCGGGTGCGAGCAGTCGGCGCCACTCCGCGAGCGCCCGGTCGAAGCCGATCGCGAAGGCCGAGCTCTCCGCCCAGATCAGGTCGAAGGAGGCGTCGGGTAGCCCGGGAGCGCCCATGTCGGCGCGCAGGGTGCGGACCCGGTCGTCGAGCCCGCGGGCGGCCGCGGACGCCCGCAGCTCGGCCAGGAACGGCTCGTGCAGGTCGACGGCGGTCACCTCGGCGCCCGCCTCGGCCGCGAGCAGCAGCGCGGAACGGCCGGGGCCGCAGCCGAGATCGAGCACGCGCGGACGCGCGGGCAGCGGGCCGGCGAGCGCGAGCAGCCGGCGGGTGGTGGTGTCGGAACCGGGGCCCTGCCGCGGCAGACCGTGGTGCAGGGCGAAGAAGGCGTCGTGAAGCGCCTGGGTGTTGTCGGACAACGTGGGAAACCCTTGGGTGAGGGGGTCCCGGCCGACGGCGGACGTGCGAAGCGTCAGGTCAGCCGGAGACCCGGTAGCTGAGGGACGACCGGGTGCCGCCGCTGCGGGCGGCCTCCATCGCGACGGTCATCAACCTCAGCTCCTCTCCCTGCTCACGTGCGTACGGCACCAGGTTAGCAACCCGTCCCCGTCAGAGGCAGAGCCCGGCCTCGTGCTCGGCATGACCGGCCGGCTCCAGCTGGAAGGTGCAGTGCTCGACGTCGAAGTGGGAGCCCAGGCATCCCTGGAGGTCGTGCAGCAGCTTCTCGTGGCCGACCGCGTCCAGCACGTCCTGCGCCACGACGACGTGCGCCGACAGCACCGGCATGCCCGAGGTGATCGTCCAGGCGTGCAGGTCGTGCACGTCCTCGACGCCCGGCAGGGCCAGGATGTGCGCCCGCACCTCCGCCATGTCGACCCCCTTGGGCGCCGACTCCAGGAGCACGTCCAGGGTCTCCCGCAGCAGCTTGACCGTGCGCGGCACGATCATCAGGCCGATCAGGATCGAGGCGATCGGGTCCGCGTACTGCCAGCCGGTGAGCAGGATGATCGTGGCGGAGACGATCACCGTCACCGAACCGAGCGCGTCGGCGAGCACCTCCAGATAGGCGCCGCGCACGTTCAGGCTCTCCTTCTGGCCGCGCATCAGCAGCGAGAGGGAGACGAGGTTGGCGACCAGGCCGATCAGCGCGAAGGCGATCGCCAGTCCGCCGCGGGTGTCGGCCGGCTCCAGGAAGCGCTGGACCGCCTCGTAGAGGACGTAGCCGCCGACGCCGAGCAGCAGCAGACAGTTGGCCAGCGCGGCGAGGATCTCCGCCCGTGCGAAGCCGAAGGTGCGGTTGCCGGTGGGCGGCCGGTTGGCGAAGTGGATGGCGAGCAGTGCCATGCCGAGGCCGAGGGCGTCGGTCGCCATGTGGGCCGCGTCGGCGATCAGGGCGAGCGAGTCGGCGAGGACGCCGCCGATGATCTCCACCACCATCACGGAGAGCGTGATGCCGAGTGCGATCCGCAGTCGGTTCCTGTAGGCCAGGGCCGCGGTGCCCGTCGGCGGTGGCCCGCCGTGGCTGTGTCCGTGGTCGTGTCCAGCCCCCATGCCAAGGCCTCCCGGTCGTGTCGACGGTGTTCTCGGTGGTGTCCCCGATTCGCCAGTGAACTACGGGTGGGGGGTATGTGCAACACGGTACTGAACACCGTTGTCATATGCTCTGACCTGCGAGGATGTGAATCCGGCCGGAGGGGCCCGAAACCCCGGGCCACCACCCCCGCCGCCGCGGTTTGTGGGCCGGACCGCCGATCGCCCATGATGATCTCCCCAGTGCGTGCGCACCCGCGCGGACGCGCGGCGGCCCGGGGGAGGCCGTCCCGCGAAACCTCGGTGAACTCGCGCTTCCGTCATCCGATAGCCTCAGCCGACGTGCCGCCGCCCGGTGCCGGGCCGCATCACCGCGCCCGGGGCCGTGTCGTGGGCCCCGCCGGCCCGTCCGTCAGCTCCAAGGAGTGAGTTCGTCCTGTCGACCGCCATCCTCACCGGTCCGCCGGTACCCGGATCGTCGCTCGACGCCGATCTGCGGTCCCTCGGCTTCGCCGTCGAGGTCGCCTCCGGCCCCCATGAGACGGGCACCCTGCTCGCCGGCGTACCCGCCGGTCAGCGCGTCGCCGTCGTGGACCCGCGCTTCGTCGGCCACCTCCACGCCCTGCGGCTGGCCCTCACCGACCCCCGCTTCCCGGCCGCCGCCGCGCCCGGCGCGCTCACCGCACAGCCCGAGGCCCGCCCGGCGCTGGCCCGCGCGCTCGGCACGGCCGCCGCCGCGCCCGGTGGCCCCGGCACTCCGCACACGGTCGTCGACAGTCTCCCGGACACCCTCGCCGAGGCGCTCGCCGCCGACGGCGTCGCCGTCCACCGGCCGCAGCTCGGCACCCTCGTGGCCGCCGTGCCCGCCGACCCCGAGGCCCGCCACGAGGCGCGCAGCGCCGTCGAGGCGGTCGACGAGGAGGCCGTACGGCTCCGCTCCGCGGTCAAGGCCCACGACGGCTTCTTCACCACCTTCTTCATCAGCCCGTACTCGCGCTACATCGCCCGCTGGTGCGCGCGCCGCGGCCTGACCCCGAACCAGGTCACCACCGCGTCGCTGCTGACCGCGCTGGTCGCGGCCGGCTGCGCCGCGACCGGCGACCGCGCCGGCTACGTCGCCGCCGGCCTCCTGCTCCTGCTCTCCTTCGTCCTCGACTGCACCGACGGGCAGCTCGCCCGCTACTCCCTGCAGTACTCGACGATGGGCGCCTGGCTCGACGCCACCTTCGACCGCGCCAAGGAGTACGCCTTCTACGCCGGTCTCGCCCTCGGCGCCGCCCGCGACGGCGACGACGTCTGGGCCCTCGCGCTCGGCGCGATGGTGATCATGACGTGCCGGCATGTCGTGGACTTCTCGTTCAACGAGGCGAACAGCGGCGGTGCGGCCGCGGCGGGCGCCGCCACAGCGGCCGGGGCGAACGGGGGCGCCAGGAACGGCCTGGCGCTCTCCAGCCGGCTCGACAGCGTGGGCTGGACCGTCTGGGCCCGCCGCATGATCATCCTGCCGATCGGCGAGCGCTGGGCGATGATCGCCGTCCTCACCGCCACCACCAGCCCCCGGATCGTCTTCTGGGCGCTGATCGCCGGCTGCGCCTTCGGCGCCTGCTACACCACCGCCGGACGGGTCCTGCGCTCGCTCACCCGCAAGGCGCCCCGCACCGACAGCGCCGCCCGCGCGCTCGCCGACCTCGCCGACTCCGGCCCGCTCGCCGAGCTCCAGGCGCGCCTGCTGCGCGGCCGGACCGGCGTCGTCGCGCCGGTCTTCGTCGCCGCCCTCGGCGCCGTCGTGATGGTCGCCGGCGCACTGGCCCTGCCGTCCGGAGACGTACGTCTCATCCCGGTCGCCGTGATCTACGTGATGACCGCCGGCCTCGCCGTCGCCCGCCCGCTCAAGGGCGCCCTGGACTGGCTCGTCCCGCCCTTCTTCCGGGCCGCCGAGTACGTCACCGTGCTCGCGCTCGCCGCGAAGGCGGACTCCGCCCAGGCCCTGCCCGCCGCATTCGGGCTGGTGGCGGCGGTCGCCTACCATCACTACGACACGGTGTACCGCATTCGCGGCGGCACCGGCGCGCCGCCCGCCTGGCTGGTGCGCACCATCGGCGGCCACGAGGGACGCACGCTCGTGGTGACCGTTCTCGCCGCCCTGCTGGCGAACCGCGGCAACGACTTCACCGCGGCCCTCACCGCCCTCGCGGTCGCCGTGGGCCTCGTGGTGCTCGTGGAGTCCATCCGCTTCTGGGTCTCCTCCGGAGCACCCGCCGTACACGACGAAGGAGAGACAGCATGATTGGCCTCGTACTGGCAGCCGGTGCCGGACGGCGTCTGCGCCCCTACACCGACACGCTTCCGAAGGCCCTCGTGCCCGTGGACCGCGAGGGCGACGGCTCCCTGACCGTCCTCGACCTCACGCTGAAGAACTTCGCCGAGGTCGGCCTCACCGAGGTCGCGATCGTCGTCGGCTACCGCAAGGAGGCCGTGTACGCGCGCAAGGAGGCCCTGGAGGCCGAGTACGGCGTCTCGATCACGCTGATCGACAACGACAAGGCCGAGGAGTGGAACAACGCCTACTCCCTGTGGTGCGCGCGTGAGGTCCTCAAGCGCGGTGTGATCCTCGCCAACGGCGACACCGTCCACCCGGTCTCCGTCGAGAAGACCCTGCTCGCCGCCCGCGGCGAGGGCCGGAAGATCATCCTCGCCCTCGACACGGTGAAGAACCTCGCCGACGAGGAGATGAAGGTCGTCACCGCCGAGGGCAAGGGCGTCCAGAAGATCACCAAGCTGATGGACCCGGCCGACGCCACCGGCGAGTACATCGGTGTCACCCTCATCGAGGCCGACGCCGCCGAGGAGCTCGCCGACGCCCTGAAGGCCACCTTCGAGCGCGACCCCGACCTCTACTACGAGGACGGCTACCAGGAGCTGGTGAACCGCGGCTTCACCGTCGACGTGGCCCCCATCGGCGACGTCAAGTGGGTGGAGATCGACAACCACGACGACCTGGCGAAGGGCCGTGACATCGCGTGCCAGTACTGACCCGGCTCATTCCGTCGCCGGTCGTCGTCGACATCCGCGGAGGAGCGCTGGACGACCTGTCCGCGCTCCTCGCGGACCAGCGGATCTCCAGCAACGGGCGGATCGCCGTCGCCATCAGCGGCGGCTCCGGCCTGAAGCTGCGTGACCGCTTCGCCCCCGAGCTCCCGGACGCCGACTGGTACCCGGTCATGGGCGGCACGATCGACGAGGCCGTCAAGCTCGCCGACGCCATGCGCGGCAAGCGGTACGACGCGGTCGTCGCCCTCGGCGGCGGCAAGATCATCGACGTGACGAAGTACGCGGCGGCCCGGGTCGGCCTGCCGTTGGTGGCCATCGCCACCAACCTCTCGCACGACGGCATCTGCTCGCCGATCTCCACGCTGGACAACGACAACGGGCGCGGCTCCTACGGCGTCCCGACCCCGATCGCCCTGGTCATCGACCTCGACGTGATCCGGGACGCCCCGATCCGCTTCGTCCGCTCCGGCATCGGCGACGCGATCTCCAACCTCTCCGCCATCGCCGACTGGGAGCTCTCCCACCGCGAGACCGGCGAGAAGGTCGACGGCCTGGCCGCCGCCATGGCCCGCAGCGCCGGCGAGGCGGTGCTCCGGCACCCCGGCGGCGTCGGCGACGACGACTTCCTGGTCACCCTCTCCGAGGGTCTGGTCATGTCCGGCATCGCCATGTCGATCAGCGGAGACAGCCGCCCCTCCTCGGGCGCCTGCCACGAGATCAGCCACGCCTTCGACCTGCTCTACCCCACCCGCGCGGCCAGCCACGGCGAGCAGTGCGGCCTCGGCGCCGCCTTCGCCATGCACCTGCGCGGGGCCCGTGACGAGTCCGCGCTGATGGTCGCCACGCTGCGCCGGCACGGCCTGCCCGTCCTGCCCGAGGAGATGGGCTTCACCGTCGACGAGTTCGTCCGGGCGGTGGAGTTCGCCCCGCAGACCCGGCCGGGCCGCTTCACCATCCTCGAGCACCTCGACCTGTCCACCGACCAGATCAGGGACGCGTACGCCGACTATGCAAAACTCATCGGTAGCTGAGCACCGCCCGTCCACGCGGAAGCCGTCGGTGGCCGAGCTGCGCCCCGTCGTCCACCCGCCGGGTGTGAAGGACCGGCGGAGCGGCGAGCACTGGGGTGGCCGGCTCTACATGCGCGAGATCTCGCTGCGCATCACCCGGCAGCTGGTGACCACCCGCGTCACGCCCAACCAGCTGACGTACCTGATGACGGTGTGCGGCGTCCTCGCCGCCCCCGCGCTGCTCGTGCCCGGCATCTGGGGCGCGGTCCTCGGCGTGGTCATGGTCCAGCTCTACCTGCTGCTCGACTGCGTCGACGGCGAGGTCGCCCGCTGGAAGAAGCAGTTCTCGCTCGGCGGCGTCTACCTGGACCGGGTCGGCGCCTACTTGTGCGACGCGGCCGTCCTGGTCGGCTTCGGCCTGCGCGCCGCCGACCTGTGGGGCGGCGGCCGGATCGACTGGCTCTGGGCCTTCCTCGGCACCCTCGCCGCGCTCGGCGCCATCCTGATCAAGGCGGAGACCGACCTCGTCGGCGTCGCCCGCCACCAGGGCGGACTGCCGCCGGTCAAGGAGTCCGCCGCCGAGCCGCGCTCCTCCGGCATGGCGCTGGCCCGCCGGGCCGCCGCCGCGCTCAAGTTCCACCGGCTGATCCTCGGGATCGAGGCCTCCCTGCTGATCCTGGTCCTCGCGATCGTGGACCGGATCCAGGGCGACCTCTTCTTCACCCGGCTCGGCGTCGCCGTGCTCGCCGGCATCGCGATGCTCCAGACGGTGCTCCACCTGGTGTCGATCCTCGCCTCCAGCAGGCTGAAGTGAGGACGCCCACCATGACCGCCTCCCTGAAGCTCGGCGCGGTGATCATCACCATGGGCAACCGGCCCGACGACCTGCGCGCCCTGCTCGACTCGGTCGCCCGGCAGCAGGGCGAGGCCATCGAGACCGTCGTGGTGGGCCAGGGCGTGGAGATCACCGACCTGCCCGAGGGCGTCCGGTCGGTGACGCTCCCCGAGAACGTGGGCATCCCCGCCGGGCGCAACGCCGGCATCGAGGCCTTCGGCCCCGGCGGCTCCGACGTCGACGCCCTGCTCTTCCTGGACGACGACGGCCTGCTCGCCAACGACGACACCGCGGAGCTCGTCCGGCAGGCCTTCACCGCCGACCCGCGGCTGGGCATCATCAGCTTCCGGATCGCCGATCCGGACACTGGTCTCACCCAGCGCCGGCACGTGCCGCGGCTGCGCGCCGCGGACCCGATGCGCTCCTCGCGCGTGACCACCTTCCTGGGCGGCGCCAACGCCGTGCGCACCAAGGTGTTCGCCGAGGTCGGCGGCCTGCCGGACGCGTTCTTCTACGCGCACGAGGAGACGGATCTCGCCTGGCGGGCCCTCGACGCCGACTGGATGATCGACTACCGTTCCGACATGGTGCTGCTGCACCCCACCACCCCGCCGTCCCGGCACGCGACGTACCACTTCAACGTGGCCCGCAACCGGGTGTGGCTGGCGCGCCGCAATCTTCCCGCACCCCTGGTGCCGGTCTATCTCGGCGTCTGGCTGCTGCTCACCCTGGCACGGCGACCCTCCGTACCCGCTCTCAAGGCCTGGTTCGGCGGTTTCCGGGAGGGCTGGAAGGCCTCCTGCGGACCTCGGCACCCCATGAAGTGGCGTACGGTGTGGCGGCTGACCCGACTGGGACGCCCGCCCGTGGTCTGACATCGTGGTACCCGACTTGCCGCGCATCTTGAACACGAAAGTTTCGACTTGTGAGTGACACATCCCAGGACGGTGGGGTCGTGACAAGCGCCCGACCGTCCGCCGACGACGGCCTGAGCTCCGCCGAGCTGGCCGCCAAGTACGGCCTCGCCGTCAGCGGCGCCCGGCCGGGGCTCGCGGAGTACGTCCGCCAGCTGTGGGGACGACGCCACTTCATCCTGGCCTTCTCCCAGGCGAAGCTCACCGCCCAGTACAGCCAGGCGAAGCTCGGCCAGCTGTGGCAGGTGGTGACGCCGCTGCTGAACGCCGGGGTGTACTTCCTGATCTTCGGCGTGATCATCGGTGCGGACCGGGGCATGTCGCGGGAGGTCTACATCCCGTTCCTGGTGACCGGGGTGTTCGTGTTCACCTTCACCCAGAGCTCGGTGATGGCCGGCGTCCGCGCCATCTCCGGCAACCTCGGGCTGGTGCGGGCCCTGCACTTCCCGCGGGCCTCGCTGCCCATCTCCTTCGCGCTGCAGCAGCTCCAGCAGCTGCTCTTCTCGATGGTGGTCCTCGTCGCGGTCGCCGTCGCCTTCGGCAGCTACCCGTCGCTCAGCTGGCTGCTGATGATCCCGGCCCTGGTGCTGCAGTTCGTCTTCAACGCGGGCCTCGCCATGATCGTGGCGCGGATGGGCGCGAAGACGCCGGACCTGGCGCAGCTCATGCCGTTCATCATGCGGACCTGGATGTACGCGTCGGGCGTCATGTTCTCGATCCCCGTGATGCTGGAGGACAAGCCGGCGTGGATCGCCGACCTGCTCCAGTACAACCCCGCCGCCCTGCACATGGACCTCATCCGGTTCTCGCTGATCGACGGCTACGGGGGCTCGAACCTCCCGCCCCACGTCTGGTTCGTCACCGTGGCCTGGTCCGTGGTGATCGGAGTGGGCGGCTTCGTCTACTTCTGGAAGGCCGAGGAGAGGTACGGCCGTGGCTGACCACGACTCCCAGGGCCGCGTGCCCACCGTCATCGCGGACAACGTCCACATCGTCTACCGGGTCAACGGCGGCGCCGGCGGCAAGGGCAGCGCCACCGCCGCCCTGAGCCGCATCGTCCGCCGCCGCAAGGGCGACGCCGAACGCGGTGTGCGCAAGGTGCACGCCGTGCGCGGGGTGACCTTCACCGCGTACCGCGGCGAGGCCATCGGCCTGATCGGCACCAACGGATCCGGCAAGTCGACCCTGCTGCGTGCCATCGCGGGCCTGCTGCCCACCGAGAGCGGCAAGGTCTACACCGACGGGCAGCCCTCGCTGCTCGGTGTCAACGCGGCGCTGATGAGCGACCTCACCGGGGAGCGCAACGTGATCCTCGGCGGCCTCGCGATGGGCATGAGCCGCGACGAGATCAAGGACCGGTATCAGGACATCGTCGACTTCTCCGGCATCAACGAGAAGGGCGACTTCATCTCGCTGCCGATGCGGACCTACTCGTCCGGCATGGGCGCCCGGCTCCGCTTCGCCATCGCGGCCGCCAAGCAGCACGACGTCCTCATGATCGACGAGGCGCTCGCGACCGGTGACCGCAAGTTCCAGATCCGCTCCGAGGAGCGCATCCGCGAGCTGCGCAAGGAGGCCGGCACGGTCTTCCTGGTCAGCCACAGCAACAAGTCGATCCGGGACACCTGCGACCGGGTGCTCTGGCTGGAGAAGGGCGAGCTGCTCATGGACGGCCCGACCGACGAGGTCATCGCCGCCTACGAGCGCGAGACCGGCAAGTAGCCCCGCCGTCGAACGCGCTCTCCGCCGCCCCCGCCGATCCGATCGGCGGGGGCGGTTCCGTGTCCGGAAGCGTCCGGTTCTCGCGCGTCGCGAGGCCGCCCGGAATGTTCATGCGGTCAACATCGGGCAGGATGAGCGCATGGCAGCGATCTCCGGAGGAAAGACCTACCATCACGGCGATCTGCGCAACGCCCTCATCTGCGCGGCCGTCGGCCTCGCCGTCGAAGGAGGCCCCGAGCGGATCGTGCTGCGCGAGGCGGCCCGCCGCGTCGGCGTCTCGCCCACCGCGGCCTACCGGCACTTCGAGGGCCGCGGCGAGCTCCTCGCGGCCGTCCGGGACCACGCCCGGCGGGCGCTCGCCGACTCCATGGAACGGACCGCCGCCCGCGTCCCCGGCGCCGACGACCCCGCCCTCGCCGCCGAGGCCCGGCTCGCCGCCCTCTGCCGCGGCTACGTGGCCTTCGCCGTCGAGCAGCCCGGCCTCTACCGCTCCGCCTTCGGCGCGCCCCGCTCCGAGGCCCCCGGCCCCTGCACCGACCCCGACGCCCCCGCCGGCGAGGTGCGCGCCTTCACCCTGCTCACCGACGCCCTCGCCGACCTCGCCGCGACCGCGCGCCCGCCCCGCACGACCCGTCCCGCCGCCGAGGCCGCCGCGTGGTCGGCCGTGCACGGACTGTCCCTCCTGCTGCTGGAGGGCCCGCTGCGCCGGCTGCCGGCCCAGCGCAGGGACGACGTCGTCGAATCCACCCTGGCCATGGTGGTCTCCGGCACCCGAGCCCCCTGAGGCTCCCCGCCGCGGTCGCCACGCGCCCCCCGGGAAGGTCACGAGACCGTGAACTTCCGACCGCTTAGGGAAGGTTGACCCGCCCCTCGACGCCGTCGCCACGCCCCGGGCCCCCGGGCGCGGCACACGGCCTCGTACAACGTAAGCTGTAACGGTCTGTTTCGCGGCAAGTGGGGCGATACCCCTCGGCCCCCGGCCACCACGCGGTGGGCCACGGGCAGGGGTCGGCGGCGTGTCCGAAATAGGATGGGTCGGATCCGCAGTGTAGAACGGGAGATGTGACGGCCATGACGCAGAATCTCCAGCTCCACGAGGGTGTCGCCGTCCCCGCGTCGGGCAGCGGCCGGTGACGGGAACCCGGCAGGCGCGCCCCGACGCCGCCTCGCGCACCACACTCGGCAAGGCCGCGGACGAGAACTTCCCCGTGGCCCCCTTCTTCCTGCCGCGCGCCTGGCGTGACGACCTCATGGCCGTCTACGGCTTCGCGCGGCTCGTCGACGACATCGGCGACGGCGACCTCGCCCCCGGCGGCGCCGACGCGCGCCACCTCGGCGTGCCGCCCGAGCGGGCCGGCGACCGGCTCGCGATGCTCGACGCCTTCGAGACCGACCTGCTGCGCCTCTTCGACCCCGCCGACGGCCCGCCCCGGCACCCGCTGCTCCGCGCCCTCGGCCCCACCGTCGAGCGCTGCGGCCTACCCCCGGAGCCGTTCCTGGGCCTCGTGGCCGCCAACCGCCAGGACCAGATGGTCCGGCGCTACGAGACCTACGGCGACCTCCTCGCCTACTGCGAGCTCTCCGCGAACACCGTCGGCAGGCTCGTCCTCGGCATCACGGGTACCGCCACCCCCGAACGCATCCGCCGCTCCGACGAGATCTGCACGGCACTGCAGATCGTCGAGCACCTCCAGGACGTCGCCGAGGACCTCGCGGCCGACCGGATCTACCTGCCCGCCGAGGACCTCGAGCGCTTCCACGTCACCGAGGACGACCTGGCCCGACCCACCGCCGGCGCCTCCGTGCGCGCGCTGATCGCCTTCGAGGCCGACCGGGCCCGCACCCTGCTCGACGCCGGGACGCCGCTCGTCGGCAGCGTCCACGGGCGCCTCCGGCTGCTGCTCGCCGGCTTCACCGCCGGAGGCCACGCGGCACTCGACGCGATCGCCGCCGCCGGCTTCGACGTCCTGCCCGGGCCGCCGAAGGCCACCAAACCGAGTCTGATGCGCCGCGCGGGCACCGTCCTGCTCGCGGCGCGGAGAGAGGGGTGAGCCGGACAGTGGAGGGACAGCCGCAGCCGTCCGCGCCGGTCCAGGCCGCGTACGGCTACTGCGAGACCGTGACCGGTCAGCAGGCACGCAACTTCGCCTACGGGATCCGGCTGCTGCCGGCCGAGAAGCGGCAGGCCATGTCGGCGCTCTACGCCTTCTCGCGGCGCGTCGACGACATCGGCGACGGGCCGCTCCCGCCCGCCGAGAAGAAGGAGCGCCTGGAGGCGACCCGCGCGATCCTCGGTCGCGTCCACGCCGGGCAGGTCGCCGAGGACGACATCGACCCGGTGGCCGTCGCGCTCGCCGACGCCGCCCGCCGCTTCCCGATCCCGCTCGGCGGGCTCGACGAGCTGATCGACGGCGTCCTCATGGACGTGCGCGGCGAGACCTACGAGACCTGGGACGAGCTCAAGGTCTACTGCCGCTGCGTGGCCGGTGCCATCGGGCGGCTCTCGCTCGGCGTCTTCGGCACCCAGTCCGGCGCGCCGGGCGCCGAGCGGGCCTCCGAGTACGCCGACACCCTCGGCCTCGCCCTCCAGCTCACCAACATCCTCCGGGACGTCCGCGAGGACGCCGGGAACGGCCGCACCTACCTGCCGGCCGACGACCTGGCCAAGTTCGGCTGCTCCGACGGCTTCGCCGGCGCCACCCCGCCGGCGGGCGCCGACTTCGCCGGCCTGGTCCACTTCGAGGTCCGCCGGGCGCGCGCCCTCTTCGCCGAGGGCTACCGCCTGCTGCCGATGCTCGACCGCCGCAGCGGCGCCTGCGTCGCCGCCATGGCCGGCATCTACCGCCGCCTCCTCGACCGGATCGAACGCGACCCCGGGGCCGTGCTGCGCGGCCGTGTCTCGCTCCCCGGCCACGAGAAGGCCTACGTCGCCGTCCGCGGTCTCTCCGGACTCGACGCCCGGCACATCTCCCGCCGCACGGTCAGGAGGCCCGCGTGAGCGCCGCCCGTGCCGGAGCGGACTTCGGCGACTCCGGCCCCCGCCCGGTCGCCGGCCGCGAGGTCTCAACCCGCAGCGCCCGTGGCGCGTCCCTGACGACGACGTTCCGAGGGGAGGACGCATGACCGCCGACCGCACCGAGCGCACGGGCACCACGTCCCCGACCGGCCCCGGCGGCCGGCGGCCGCACGCCGTCGTCGTCGGCGGCGGCCTCGCCGGCGTGACCAGCGCGCTCCAGCTCGCCGAGAGCGGCGTACGGGTCACCCTGCTCGAAGGGCGCCCCCGGCTCGGCGGCCTCGCCTTCTCGTTCAAGCGCGGCGACCTCACCGTCGACAACGGACAGCACGTCTACCTGCGCTGCTGCACCGCGTACCGCTGGTTCCTCGACCGGGTCGACGGCGCCGGCCTCGCCCCCCTGCAGCCGCGCCTCGACGTGCCCGTGCTCGACGTCCGGCACCCGCGCGGGCCGCGGCTCGGACGGCTGCGCCGTGACGGCCTGCCCGTACCGCTGCACCTGGCGCGCAGCCTCGCCACCTACCCGCATCTCTCCCTCGCCGAGCGGGCGAGCGTCGGGCGGGCCGCGCTCGCGCTGAAGAAGCTCGACCCGGCCGACCCGGCCCTCGACGGCATCGACTTCGGCACCTGGCTCGGCCGCCACGGGCAGTCCGCCCGCGCCGTCGAGGCCCTGTGGGACCTCGTCGGCATCCCCACCCTCAACGCCAGTGCCCCGCACGCCTCCATGGGCCTCGCCGCGATGGTCTTCAAGACCGGGCTGCTCTCCGAGAAGGGCGCCGCCGACATCGGCTGGGCGCACGTCCCGCTCGGCGAGCTGCACGACACCCGCGCCCGCAAGGCCCTCGACTCCCTCGGCGTCCGCACCGAACTGCGGACCAAGGCCGAGCGGATCGCCCGCGCCGACGACGGGCGCTGGACCGTCGAGGTGCCGGGGGAGACCCTGGAGGCCGACGCCGTCATCCTCGCCGTACCGCAGCGGGAGACCCGCGAGCTGCTGCCCGAGGGCGCCCTCGACGATCCCGACCGGCTCCTCGACATCGGCACCGCGCCCATCCTCAACCTGCACGTGATCTACGACCGCAAGGTCCTGCGCCGGCCCTTCTTCGCCGCCCTGGGCTCCCCGGTGCAGTGGGTCTTCGACCGCACCGACTCCTCCGGCCTGCGCGGCCCGGGCCAGTACCTCGCGATCTCGCAGTCCGCCGCCCAGGACGAGATCGACGAGACCGTCGCCGCGCTCCGCGAGCGCTACCTCCCCGAGCTGGAGCGGCTGCTGCCCGCCGCCCGCGGCGCGGGGATCCGTGACTTCTTCGTCACCCGCGAGCGGACCGCCACGTTCGCCCCGACCCCTGGCGTCGGCCGGCTCCGCCCCGGCGCCCGCACCCACGTCCCCGGCCTCTGTCTGGCCGGCGCCTGGACCGCCACCGGCTGGCCCGCGACCATGGAGGGTGCGGTCCGCAGCGGCTTCAGCGCCGCGGCCGCCGCGCTCTCCGCCCTCGGCCGCCGCTACGAACATCCGCTGCAGGAGGCGGCATGAGTGTGAGTACCGGAACTAGAGGAGAGACCGTGCCGACTGTGCCCCCGGGAGATCCGGCCGTCGACACCGCGGACGTCGCCGCACTGCTGGAACGGGGCCGGACGCTGTCCACGCCCGTCATGCGGGCGGCCGTCGACCGTCTCGCGGCGCCCATGGACACCGTCGCCGCCTACCACTTCGGCTGGATCGACGCCCACGGCAACCCGGCCGAGGGGGACAGCGGCAAGGCCGTCCGTCCGGCGCTCGCGCTGATCTCCGCCGAGGCGGCGGGCGCCGCCCCCGATGTCGGCATCCCCGGCGCCGTCGCCGTGGAGCTCGTGCACAACTTCTCGCTGCTGCACGACGACCTGATGGACGGCGACGAGCAGCGCCGCCACCGCGACACCGTCTGGAAGGTGCACGGCCCCGCCCAGGCCATCCTGGTCGGCGACGCCCTCTTCGCCCTCGCCAACGAGCTGCTGCTGGAGCTCGGCACCGTCGAGGCGGGCCGCGCCACCCGCCGGCTGACCACCGCCACCCGCAAGCTCATCGACGGGCAGGCCCAGGACATCTCCTACGAGCACCGGGAGCGGGTCACCGTCGAGGAGTGCCTGGAGATGGAGGGCAACAAGACGGGCGCCCTCCTCGCCTGCGCCGTCTCCATCGGCGCCGTCCTCGGCGGCGCGGACGACCGCACCGCCGACAAGCTGGAGGAGTACGGCTACCACCTGGGCCTCGCCTTCCAGGCCGTGGACGACCTCCTGGGCATCTGGGGCGACCCGGAGGCCACCGGCAAGCAGACCTGGAGCGACCTGCGCCAGCGCAAGAAGTCGCTGCCCGTGGTCGCCGCCCTCGCGGCCGGCGGCCCCGCCTCCGAGCGGCTCGGCGAACTGCTCGCCGCCGATGCCAAGAGCACCGACTTCGACTCCTTCTCGGAGGAGGAGTTCGCGTTCCGCGCGGCCCTGATCGAGGAGGCCGGCGGCCGCGAGTGGACCTCGCAGGAGGCCCGCCGCCAGCACACCATCGCCATCGAGGCGCTGCACGACGTGGATCTGCCGGCCCATGTCCGCGCCCAGCTCACCGCGCTGGCCGATTTCGTCGTCGTACGGAAGAGATGATCACCATCACTCTGATATGAGTTCGCAGTCGCCGGCCGGTGCCACCCGGCACCGGCCGACGGCAGACCCGAAGAAGCAGAAGTAGAGCTACTGCACGAAGGGGAAGCCATGACAGCGACGACCGACGGAAGCGCCGGGGCCGTGGGACCCCGAGCAGCCGCGGCCAGCGAAACGACCATCGCCAGCACCGGAGCGCTCGACGAGGCCGCCGCCAGGGCGGCGGAGCGCTCCGTCGACCACCTCCTCGGCCGCCAGGACGCCGAAGGCTGGTGGAAGGGCGACCTGGAGACCAACGTCACCATGGACGCCGAGGACCTGCTGCTCCGCCAGTTCCTCGGGATCCTCGACCCGGACACCACCCGCGCGACCGCCCTCCACATCCGCGGCCGGCAGCGCGCCGACGGCACCTGGGCCACCTTCTACGAGGGGCCCGGCGAACTCTCCGCCACCATCGAGGCCTACGTCGCCCTGCGGCTCGCCGGAGACCTCCCCGACGACCCGCACATGGCCCGGGCCTCCGCCTGGATCCGGGAGCACGGCGGCATCGCCGAGGCCCGGGTCTTCACCCGGATCTGGCTCGCCCTCTTCGGCTGGTGGCGCTGGGACGACCTGCCCGAGCTGCCGCCCGAACTGATCTTCCTGCCCAGCTGGTTCCCGCTCAACATCTACGACTTCGGCTGCTGGGCCCGGCAGACGATCGTGCCGCTCACGGTCGTCTCCGCCAAGCGGCCGGTACGCCCGGCCCCCTTCGCGCTGGACGAGCTCCACACCGACCCGGCCCGGCCCAGCCCCGCCCGTCCCCTCGCGCCCGCCTTCAGCTGGGACGGTTTCTTCCAACGGGCCGACAAGGGACTGCGGTTCTACCGCAAGCTGGCCCCCCGCCTGCTGCGCAAGACCGCCATGGACGTCGCCGCCCGATGGATCGTCGAACGGCAGGAGAACGACGGCTGCTGGGGCGGGATCCAGCCGCCCGCCGTCTACTCGGTGATCGCGCTGCACCTCCTCGGCTACGACCTCCAGCACCCGGTGATGCGGGCCGGGCTGGAGTCCCTCGACCGTTTCGCGGTGTGGCGCGAGGACGGCTCCCGCATGGTCGAGGCCTGCCAGTCCCCGGTCTGGGACACCTGCCTCGCCACGATCGCCCTCGCCGACGCCGGTGTCCGGCCCGACCACCCCGCGCTCGTGAAGGCGGTCGACTGGATGCTCGGCGAGGAGATCCTCCGCAAGGGCGACTGGGCCGTGCGCAAGCCCCGGCTCCAGCCGGGAGGCTGGGCCTTCGAGTTCCACAACGACAACTACCCCGACATCGACGACACGGCGGAGGTCATCCTCGCCCTGCGCCGGGTGAGGCACCCCGAACCCGAGCGGGTCGAGGCGGCCGTCCGCCGTGGCGCCCGGTGGACCGTCGGCATGCAGTCCCGCAACGGTGCCTGGGGAGCCTTCGACGCCGACAACACCAGCCGTCTGCCCAACCGGCTGCCGTTCTGCGACTTCGGGGAGGTCATCGATCCGCCGTCGGCCGACGTCACCGCCCACGTGGTGGAGATGCTCGCCTACGAGGGCAAGGCCGACCACCCCCGCACCCGCCGCGGCATCGACTGGCTCCTCGCCGAACAGGAGCCCAGCGGCGCCTGGTTCGGTCGCTGGGGCGTCAACTACGTGTACGGCACGGGCTCGGTGGTCCCGGCCCTCACCGCCGCCGGGATCGGCCGCGACCACCCGGCGATCCGGCGGGCCGTCAGCTGGCTGGAGTCCGTACAGAACGAGGACGGCGGCTGGGGCGAGGACCTGCGCTCCTACCGCAAGTACCCGGGAATGGGGCGCGGGGCCTCCACCGCCTCCCAGACCGCTTGGGCGCTGATCGCCCTGCTCGCGGCCGGCGAGCGGGAGTCCGCGTCGGTCCGCCGGGGTGTCGGGTGGCTCGTGGCGACCCAGCGGGAGGACGGCTCCTGGGACGAGCCGTACTTCACGGGCACCGGCTTCCCCTGGGACTTCTCCATCAACTACCACCTCTACCGCCAGGTCTTCCCGCTCACCGCGCTCGGCCGCTACGTGAACGGCGAGCCGGTGCTCCACGGCCGGGGGACCGGCTGATGGCCCGGGAGCCGGCCAGAGCGGCCGCCGTCCCCCCGCTGCTGGTCGCCTGCGCGCTCGGCATCGAGAAGTTCGCCCTGCGCAGCGGCGACCGCGGCGGGGCGCCCGCGCCCGTGACCGTGGTCCGGACCGGGATGGGCCCGGCGCACGCGCGCCAGGCCGTCTCCCGCGCCCTCGACCGCGAGCCCTGGCGGGACGCGGCCGTCGTCGCCTCCGGCTTCTGCGCGGGCCTCGCACCGGGGATGCACCCCGGCGACCTGATCGTCGCCGGGGAGACCCGCGACTCCGAGGGCACCATCCCCTGCGTGGGCGCCGAACTGCTGGTCAAGGCGCTCACCCGGGCACTGCCCGGGAGGACCGTGCACACCGGCCCGCTGACCGGTTCCGACCACGTGGTGCGCGGGCCCGAGCGGGCCGCGCTGCTGGCCGGCGGCGCGATCGCCGTCGACATGGAGTCCGCCGCCACGCTGCGGACCGCCACCGCCGCCGGGCCCCGTCCGGTTGCGGCCGTCCGGGTGGTCGTGGACGCTCCGGAACACGAACTGGTACGGATCGGCACGGTACGCGGGGGAATATCGGCCTTCCGCGTCCTTCGTGCCGTCCTTCCCGCATTCTTCGAATGGCACCGTTCTTTGCTGCTCCCCAGGAGGTGAGCGAGTTATGGCCATGCCGCTCCGTCAGTCCATCCGGGTCGGGACCTACCTCTTCGAACAGAAGCTCCGCAAGCGGGACAAGTTCCCGCTCATCGTCGAACTGGAGCCGCTGTTCGCCTGCAATCTCAAGTGCGAGGGCTGCGGCAAGATCCAGCACCCCGCGGGCGTGCTCAAGCAGCGCATGCCGGTCGCCCAGGCGGTCGGTGCCGTCCTGGAGTCCGGGGCGCCGATGGTCTCCATCGCCGGCGGCGAACCGTTGATGCACCCGCAGATCGACGAGATCGTGCGCCAGCTCGTCGCCAAGCGCAAGTACGTCTTCCTGTGCACCAACGCCATGCTGCTGCGCAAGAAGCTCGACGACTTCACCCCCTCCCCGTATTTCGCCTTCGCCGTGCACATCGACGGCCTGCGTGAACGGCACGACGAATCGGTCGCCAAGGAAGGCGTCTTCGACGAGGCCGTCGCGGCGATCAAGGAGGCCAAGCGGCGCGGATTCCGGGTCACGACCAATTCGACCTTCTTCAACACCGACACCCCGCAGACGATCATCGAGGTGCTCAACTTCCTCAACGACGACCTCCAGGTCGACGAAATGATGATCTCGCCCGCCTATGCCTACGAGAAGGCTCCCGACCAGGAGCACTTCCTCGGTGTCGAGCAGACCAGGGAACTCTTCAAGAAGGCGTTCGCAGGCGGAAACCGACGGCGCTGGCGCCTCAACCATTCGCCGCTGTTCCTCGACTTCCTCGAAGGCAAGGCCGATTTCCCGTGCACCGCGTGGGCGATCCCCAACTACTCCCTCTTCGGGTGGCAGCGCCCCTGCTATCTGATGAGCGACGGCTACGTCCCGACGTACCGCGAGCTCATCGAGGAGACGGACTGGGACAAGTACGGCCGCGGCAAGGACCCGCGCTGCGCCAACTGCATGGCGCACTGCGGCTACGAGCCCACCGCCGTCCTCGCCACCATGGGCTCGCTCAAGGAATCCCTGCGCGCGGTCCGCGAGACCGTCAACGGGAACAACGGGTGAGCGAGCGCCATGACCGGTGAGTTCGACCTGCGGGCGCTGCTCGCCGAACGGGGTGGCGAGCGCTACGAACTGCACGCCCGCCACCTCAACCACCAGCTGCCCCGGATGCTCCGCACCATCGGCTTCGACAAGGTGTACGAGCGGGCCGAGGGCGCCCACTTCTGGGACGCCGACGGCGCCGACTACCTCGACATGCTCGCCGGCTTCGGCGTCATGGGCCTCGGCCGGCACCATCCCGTCGTGCGCAAGGCGCTGCACGACGTCCTCGACGCCCAGCTCGCCGACCTCACCCGCTTCGACTGCCAGCCGCTGCCGGGCCTGCTCGCCGAACGGCTGCTCGCGCACAGCCCGCACCTCGACCGGGTGTTCTTCGGCAACAGCGGCACCGAGGCCGTCGAGACCGCGCTGAAGTTCGCCCGGTACGCCACCGGACGGCCGAGGATCGTCTACTGCTCCCACGCCTTCCACGGCCTCACCACCGGCTCCCTCTCGGTCAACGGCGAGGAGGGCTTCCGGGAGGGCTTCGCACCGCTGCTGCCCGACACACCGATCGGGCTCGGCGACCTCGACGCCCTGGAACGCGAGCTGCGCAAGGGCGACGTCGCCGGCTTCGTCGTCGAACCCGTCCAGGGCAAGGGGGTCCACGAGGCCCCGCCCGGCTTCCTGCGTGCCGCCCAGGACCTGCTGCACCGGCACGGCGCCCTGCTCATCGCGGACGAGGTGCAGACCGGCCTCGGGCGGACCGGCGACTTCTACGCGTACCAGCACGAGGAGGGCGTCGAGCCGGACCTGGTCTGCGTCGCCAAGGCGCTCTCCGGCGGCTATGTGCCGGTGGGGGCGACCCTCGGGAAGGACTGGATCTTCAAGAAGGTCTACTCGTCGATGGACCGGGTGCTCGTCCACTCGGCCAGCTTCGGGTCGAACGCACAGGCCATGGCGGCCGGGCTCGCGGTGCTGTCGGTGATGGAGTCCGAGGGCACGGTCGCGCACGTCCGGCGCATCGGCGATCTGCTCGCGGGGCGGCTGCGCGAGCTCGTACCGCGCTACGAGCTGCTGAAGGAGATCCGGGGCCGGGGCCTGATGATCGGCATCGAGTTCGGCCGCCCCTCCTCGCTCGGCCTGCGCAGCCGCTGGACGATGCTCCAGGCGGCCCGCAAGGGGCTCTTCGCCCAGATGGTCGTGGTGCCGCTGCTCCAGCGCCACCGCATCCTGACCCAGGTGTCGGGAGACCATCTGGAGGTGATCAAACTGATCCCCCCGCTGGTCATCGACGAGGCGGACGTGGACCGCTTCGTCACCGCCTTCACGGCGGTGATGGACGACGCCCACGGGGGCGGCGGACTGATGTGGGACTTCGGGAGGACGCTGGTCAGGCAGGCCGTCGCCCAGCGCTGACGGAGGACGTCCGGAACCGCCCCCTGGGCTTTGCCTCAGAGGCAAGAAACTTGCCTCTGAGGCACGATCCTGGCGGAATGGACACATGGACCACGTCCCCGGGGACACCGCCCCGGAACCCGCCGACCGCGCCGCGCCGGACGTCCTGCCGGACGTCGCCCCGCAGCTGCGGGCCCTGCGCCGCCGCAGGGGGCTCACCCTGGAGGCCGCCGCGCAGCGGGCCGGCCTCTCGCCCGCCCATCTGTCCCGGCTGGAGACGGGGAACCGGCAGCCCTCGCTGCCGATGCTGCTCGCCCTCGCCCGCATCTACGGTACGACGGTGTCCGAGCTCCTCGGCGAGGTGCCTCCCGAGCGCGACCCCGTCGTCCGGGCCGGCCGCTCCGAGCCGGTCGAGGCCGACGGCTGGATCTACCGCCAGGCCGGCGGCGCCGGACGCGCGATGCAGTGCCTGCGCGTGCACGTGCCCTACGCCACCCGCGCCGACATCGTGCGGGTCCATCCCGGCGAGGAGTGGATCCACGTGATCGAGGGGCGGGTGCGCCTCGCGCTCGGCGAGGCCGTGCACGTCCTCGACCCGGGGGACAGCGCGCACTTCGACTCGCTCACCCCGCACCGGATCGGCGCCGCCACCCGTGCCGGAGCCGAACTGCTCTTCGTCCACACCCTCCTGCAGAGTCCCGTCGCCGAGCTGTGTCTCGGCGACGGAACCCCGCACCGGCGCTGACAATCCGAAAGGTCGTGTTATGTCCGAGAAGTCCGCACCGGTCACCGGCGAGGAGCGCGGTGCCGGCAAGTTCCCCAAGGGGCTGGTGCTCCGTCTCTTCGCGTACCTGGTCGCGGGGCACCTCTTCGCCGGCTTCCTCTACCTGCTCTTCATGCTCGGCGGGCAGAATCAGTAGCGGGGACCGGCCGTGATCAGGCCTCC
The DNA here is from genome assembly GCF_043202995.1 of Streptomyces sp. NPDC048018. Taxonomy (NCBI): domain Bacteria; kingdom Bacillati; phylum Actinomycetota; class Actinomycetes; order Kitasatosporales; family Streptomycetaceae; genus Streptomyces; species Streptomyces sp. NPDC048018. The sequence continues at coordinate 1,104,920 of NZ_JBIDBK010000001.1, read as the reverse complement.
GAGAGCAACTGCTCGCGCAGGCGCTCCCGGGTCTCGGGGGTGACCCCGAGGCCCTGGACGAGGTAGGCGTCCACCGATCCCCAGGTCGTGTCGATGGTGTCGAAGGCGGCCCGCAGGTACTCCACCCGCGCGTCGAACAGCGGGCTCAGCAGCTCCATCACCTCGGGCGACATGCCGTCAGGGGCGGTGGAGCTGCGCTGCACCTTGTAGCGGCGGTGCGGGGCGTTCGACTTCAGGTAGTCGGCCTCGATGGCCTCGCGCTCGACGCCGACGGCCAGCAGGGAGATCGCGACGGACAGGCCGGCCCGGTCCTTTCCGGCGGCGCAGTGCATCAGGGCGGGGACGCTCTCCCCGGCCATCGCGTGCAGCACCCGGCTGTGCTCCGCCGTGCGCTCGACCATCATCTTCCGGTACGAAGCGGACATGCGGGCGGCGGCCTTGCCGTCGGCGAGGAGCCCGCGCAGCTGCGTCAGGTCGCCCTGGCGCACCATCTGCCAGAACTCCTTCCCGTCGGCGGGATCGCTCAGGGGTATGTTCACGTTCCGGACGCCCGGCAGGGCGACGTCGTCCCCCTCGAAGATCCGGTCGGCGTCGTTGCGGAAGTCGAAGACGGTGTGCAGGCCGAGGGAGGCGAGGAACGAGGCGTCCTCGGGCGTGGCGTGCGCCAGGTGGCCGCTGCGGAAGAGGCGTCCGGGGCGCACGGACCGGCCGTCCACGGTCGGCAGCCCGCCCACATCGCGGAAGTTGCGTACGCCGGTGAGCTCGGGCTCGGTCGTCGCTTGCGTCACGGTTGCTCCTGGTCTCGAGATCGGTTCCTGGGGCAATCATCCAGGTGGGAGGCCCCGCACGCACCCCCTCGGGAGGGAATGGGTGTTCTGTCCGAATTGAGGGTTTAGCGGTAACGCGCCCTGATTCCTTGGGAGATGAGCTCCGGGGCGTGAGCAGCGTCATAGACGTGACGGACCGTGCCTGATCGTCTTTTCCAAATTCCCTTCCGGAAAGGGAAATCGAGGGACCGTCATCCACGGAGGGTGACCGTGATTCCGGCCGCAATTCCCGGGATCGGCACTGGCGGAAAAACGGTGGCTTGTTCCCGTCGGCCCCGCTCGTCTAGCGTCGCGCTCAATCCGGACGGACCGCCTAATCCTGCCGCCGACCGGAGTCCGCACCCACCCGTACGCGGCAGGAGCGGGGGACCCAGGTACCACGCCGATCCCTCGATGAAGGACGGCTCGGGGTGAAGTCGCGAACAGCGGCCGGACATCTCCCGTCCGAACCCGACAGCTCACCTCGCAGGCGACGGAGAGGAATTCGCCATGCCCGTGAAGGGTAAGCACCGCCGCCCCAAGGCCAACCCGATCACCCGCGGGTTCGTGGCCGCCGGAGCCGGAGGGGCCGTCGTCGCCCTCCCGCTCATCGGCGCCACCGGCGCGCACGCCGCCGAGCAGGCCGCCCCGGCCGTCACTCCGCAGCAGGCCGTCGCCGTCGTGGCGCCCGCCGCCGTGACCCCGGCCAAGGCCCCGGCCTCGGCCCCCAAGTCGTACACCGTCGTCCGCGGCGACTACCTGTCCAAGATCGCCACCGAGCACCACCTCGCCGGCGGCTGGCAGAAGCTCTACCGCGACAACCGCCAGGTCGTCGGCGGCGACCCGTCGCTGATCCTGCCGGGCATGAAGCTCACCCTCGGCGCCAAGAACACCGCCAAGGCCACGCACCACCCGAAGGCGGCCGCCGAGCACGCCCAGAAGGGTTCCGGCGACGCGACCCGCGCCTCGCGCAGCAGCGAGCGCAGCTCGGCCCCGGCCCCGGCCGCGAGCTCCTCGTCGTCGTCCTCCTCGGCCGGTACGCCCTCCTCCTCCGGCTGGGTCGCCCCGATCGCGGGCGCCGGCGTCGGCACCGCCTACAAGACCGCCGGCGCGATGTGGTCCTCCGGCTACCACACCGGCATCGACTTCGTCGCCTCCACCGGCACCACCGTCCACGCGGTCGGCCCCGGCACCGTCTACTCCGCCGGCGACGGCGGCGCGTACGGCAACCAGGTCGTCATCCAGCACGCCGACGGCACCTTCTCGCAGTACGCCCACCTCTCCTCGATCTCCGTCTCCGCCGGCCAGACCGTCACCGGCGGCCAGGAGATCGGCCTCTCCGGCGCGACCGGCAACGTCACCGGCCCGCACCTGCACTTCGAGATGCGGACCGGTCCGGACTACGGCTCCGACATCGACCCGGTGGCCGCCCTGCGCCAGCACGGCGTGAGCATCTGACATCACGTCAGTACCGCGTCGGTGACGCCGACACCCCGGAGGCCCGGTACCCCTGTGCCGGACCTCCGGCGTATTCCGGCTTGGGAGAATCTTTATCGGTGGCATATGTCACCCGACGTCAACCCCTCCTTACGGTCGCGTAGGTCACACCAGGAGGGGAAAAATGTGCTCCCGTGGCAGACGATTCGAGATCAACAGACAAGAACGCATTCGGGTCGTACGCGGCGATCGGTGACAGCTTCACCGAGGGCGTGGGAGATCCCGGTCCGGACGGGGCCTACGTCGGCTGGGCGGACCGGTTCGCGGTCCTGCTCGCCGACCGGCTGCCGGAGGACGCGGGCTTCCGGTACGCCAACCTCGCCGTACGGGGGCGCCTTCTCGACCAGATCGTCGCGGAACAGGTTCCACGGGCGAAGGAACTCGCCCCCGACCTGGTGACCTTCTGCGCCGGCGGGAACGACATCATCCGCCCCGGCACCGACCCCGACGACGTGGCCGAGCGCTTCGAGCGCGCCGTGTCCGACCTCACCTCCGCCGTCGGCACCGTCATGGTGACCACCGGCTTCGACACCCGTGACGTGATCCTGCTCAAGCATCTGCGAGGCAAGATCGCCACCTACAACGGGCACGTCCGGGCCATCGCCGACCGGTACGGCTGCCCGGTGCTCGACCTGTGGTCGCTGAGGTCCGTCCAGGACCGGCGGGCCTGGGACGCGGACCGGCTCCACCTGTCGCCCGAGGGCCACACCAGGGTCGCGCTGCGCGCCGCCCAGGTCCTCGGGGTGCCGGTGCCGGCCGACCCGGAGCAGCCGTGGCCGCCCCTGCCGCCCCGCGGCGCCCTGGAGGTCCGCAAGGACGACATCCACTGGGCCAGGGAGTACCTGGTCCCGTGGATCGGACGCCGGCTGCGCGGCGAGAGCTCCGGCGACCACGTCGAGGCCAAGCGCCCCGACCTCATCCCGCTCTAGGAATCTAGGACGGTCTCCTCCGGGCGTGCCGGACCCCGCGAGCCCGGCACGATCGGAGCGACCCGACCCGGGGCGGGGCTTCCGGGGGCCCGGCCGGGAACACGGCCGGCCCCCCCCGGACGCCGTGACGGGTCCGCCGTGGCCCTCGGTGCCCACGCGTCCGGGGCCGTGGCCCCGTGCGGGCCGCCGGGGCCGTCCTCAGGTCCGGGCCGCCGGGATGCGTTCCAGGACCCCGCCCGCGAACACGTCGTACAGCGGCAGCGTCTCCAGGTGGACGTAACCGATGTGGCAGTCGCAGGCGGCGAGCGGGCAGGCGCGGGGGCGCAGGGCGGCCCGGTAGGAGCCGTCGTACAGATTGCCCAGCTCGGCCTTGACGAAGTGGCAGCGGCGCACCGTCCCCTCGCCGTCCACGGAGACCACCGACTCGCCCGTGCGGCACGGCAGGCCCGCCGAGGGGTGCGGATGCCGGCTGTACGGGAAGAGGGGGTCGAGGGCCGTCCACACGGCGGCCTCCGGGTCGGAGTAGGTGCGTCCCTCGGCCGCGTTCACCCACAGGTACACCTGGTCCGGCAGTGCCTCCCGGAGCCGGCGGGCGTGCTCCAGGTGTTCGGGCAGGCCGACGATCCCGACGCTGAAGCGGACGCCCCGCGAGACGAGCTCCCGGCACCTGCCCAGGAAGCGCTCGTACGGCGTCTGGCCCGGGTGGTAGGTGCACCACAGGGCCAGCGTGTCCAGGTCCGCCTCGTCCAGCCAGCCCGTGCGGCAGCTCAGGTTCGTCTGGATCGCCACCCGCTCCACGTGCGGCAGCCGGGACAGCTCGACCATGGCCCGCCGGTACCAGGACCGCACCAGGCCCTCGCCCCACGGCGTGAACAGGATCCGCAGCCGGTCCCCGTCCTGCCCGGCCGCCCAGCCGGTGAAGCGCTCCAGCGCCGCCCGGTCGGCGCGCAGCAGCCCGGGGCTGTCCCGGCGCTTGGCGAAGGGGCAGTAGGGACAGTCGTAGTCGCAGGAGGCGAGCGGCCCCCGGTAGAGCAGGGTCAGGTCCATGCCGTGCCTACTTCGCCTCGTACGCGGCCATCGCGGCGCTCACCGCGGGCGAGAACAGCTCGGGCCCGAGCCCGTCCGAGTGCGCCAGACCCTCCGGGGAGAGCCGCAGCAGACCCGCCGGTGCACCGGTGTCCAGCCAGCCCCACTCCTCGAAGCGGGCGAGCTCGTCGGCGAAGTGCTCGAACGGCGATCCCCCGAAGCGGGCCGTGTAGGCGGCGAGCGGCATGCCCTCCGCCTGGAGCAGTGACTGCAGCAGGTGCCGGCGGCGGGCCTCGCCGGAGTCGACCCGGCGGCCCACCTCGGCCCGGGTGAAGTCCCCGGCCCGCGTGTAGGCGTCGATGATCCCGCGGATCTCCGGCATCCCGACGGCGTAGTCGAAGGAGTAGTGCAGCTCCGAGGTGTACGAGCGGGCTCCGCAGCCCAGGCCGATCATGCCGTCCGTCTGGCACGCGTGGTCGTCCGGGCCCAGCGGCGGCGCGTCCGTCCGCCGGAACATGCGCATCGACACCTGCGCGTACCCCCGCGCGAGGAGGTGGTCGCGGCCCGAGCGGTACAGCCGCAGCCGCTGCTCGTCCCACTCCCGGTCGGCCGCCGGCCCCGAAGCGGTGGCGGCCTGCCGGCCCAGGCCGGTGAGCGGGCGGACGTACAGCGGGTAGAGGTACAGCTCCTCGGGGCGCCAGGCGAGGGCCGCGTCGAGCGAGCGGCGCCAGGAGTCCTCGGTCTGGCCGTCGATGCCGTAGATGAGGTCGATGTTGAGGACCGGGACGCCGGTGGCGCGGATCCGGCCGAGGGCCGCCTCGACGTCCGCCCGGCGCTGCGGGCGCACCGCCGCCCTGGCCTCCGCCTCGACGAAACTCTGCACGCCGATGCTCAGCCGTGTCGCGCCCCGCTCGGCGAGGACCGCCAGCCGGTCGGCGGTCGCGGTCGCGGGCGAGGTCTCCACGGACAGCGGCACCGCCCGCAGATCGGCACCCATGCGCCGCTCGGCGATGTCGCAGAGCCGCTCCAGCTCGGCGGCGGTGAGGAAGGTGGGCGTGCCACCGCCGAACGCCGCCGTCGCGAACCGCACCGGCGACGCGTCGCCCAGCGCCTCGCGCACGGCGGCCGCCTGTCGGTCGAGCGCGTCGAGATAGCGGGTGGTCAGCTCGCCGGGCGCGCCGATCCGGGTGAAGAGGTTGCAGAAGCCGCAGCGCACCTCGCAGAAGGGGATGTGCGCGTAGAGCGACAGGGCGTCCTTCGGCTCGTCCGCCCAGAGCGCGGCGAGGGACGGGCGATCGGGAAGCGGCCGGTACGCGGTCTTGTGCGGGTACGCGTACACGTAACTGCGGTACGGGCGCGGGATGTCGGCCGGGGGCCTGAGCACGGTCACGCGGCCGCCTCCCGTGCGTCCCCGTCGGCCGGGCCGGGCAGGACGAACTGGGCGTACGGCACCGTCCACACCACCTCGTGGCCCAGCCGGTGGCCGGTGAACCCGTCGTCCCCGTACGCCGTGCCGTGGTCGGAGCAGACGATCGCGAAGCAGGCGCGCCGGCTGCTCATCGCGGCGAACAGGCGCCCGATGTGCCGGTCGACGTACTCCAGGGCGGCCGCGTGGGTGGCCTTCGAGTCGCCGGCCTCACGGGTCGCGCCCGGCAGGTGGAACCAGTTGGGCTGGTGCAGGGCCGAGACGTTGACGAACAGGAAGAGCCGGCGCTCGCGGGGGAGGGCGGCGACCACCTCCTCCGCGAGCGCCACCTGCGACTCGAAGGAGGTCGGCGAGGCCACCCCGAACGAGGGCTCCCAGTGGCTCTCCTGGAACATTCCGGGGAGCACCGTGCCGAGCGGCGGCTGCCGGTTGAAGAAACCGACGCCGCCCACGCACACCGTCCGGTACCCCTCGTGCGCGAGCGCCGAGACCAGGTCGGGGGTCTCGAAGACGTAGGTGCCGTCCGCGGTCGTCTCGCTGCCCGCGAACGAGGCCGCGAAGAGCCTCGGGTGCGGGCCGGGCGCCGCCGGAGTGGGCAGAAAGCCCGCGAAGATGGCCTGGTGCGAGGCGTAGGTGAAGCTGCCGGGCGCGTGCCGGCGCTCCCAGGCCCCGCCGGGCAGGTGCCGGGCCAGGTTCGGGATGCGGCCCGCGGCGGCGAGCTCGGCGGCGACGTCGTACCGCAGGGTGTCGAGGGTGACCAGCAGCAGGTCGTGACCGCCGACGACCTCGTTCATGTCGGGCGCGGTCCGCTCGGCGGGCGCGTCCGGGGCGAGAGCTGCGGTCCGCCCGGCGGGCGCCTTCGGGGCGACGGGTGCGACCGACGCGGCGGCTGCGGGCCGCACGACGGATGCGGCCGGCGGGCCGGGTGCGGCGGGGGGCGGGGGATTCACGACGTGCTCGTTCCTGTGGTTCGCGTACGGAGGAGGGCGGCGACCTGGGCCGCGTAGGTGTCCCGGCCCTCGGCGCCGCCGCCGGGCAGGCCGGTGAGGCCGGGCAGCAGATCGCCGAAGGCGTTGACCTCGCCGACCGAGAAGCGGCGCCAGCCGGTCCCGGGGAGCAGGTCGACGCCCACGCAGCGGGTGCCGGGGAAGGCCGCGGCGGCTCGTTCGCAGACGGTGAGCGCGTCGGCGAAACGGCCGCCCGCCGCGGCGATCGCGGCGCGCACCGCGTCCAGATCGCCCCGGGCGCCGCCGAGATGCAGATTGGTCATGGGGGAGCGGCTGGTGCGGACCACGGCGTGGGTGGCCCGGCCGTCGACCACCACCACCCGCAGGTCGGCGGCCCGGCCGCCGAGCGAGGCCTTCGGCAGCCAGCGCTCCACGTGCAGCCCGTCCGGGGCGAGCGCGTCCACGATCGCCGCGACCTCACGCTCCGACGTGTAGCGGCGGACCCGCAGCGAGTTGTGCAGCCGGCCGTCGGCCCGGCGTTCCACCGAGGTGGTGGCCTGCACCCGGCCCCCGCCGGCCGTCTCGACGGCGAGCACCCCGGACGCCGAAGAGCCGTGCGCGAGCTTCACGAACACCCGGCGCATCCCGGGGTCCGCCGTGATGGCCCGCACGTGCTCCCATCCCCGTACGGGCGGAGCCGCCGCCCCCGAGGTGGGCGAGGGCGGCACCGGCACGCCCGCCGCGGCCAGCCGCTCGTGGCTCCGCCGCTTGTCGAAGAGGACCGCGAGCTCGCCGGGGTCGGCGAGCAGCTCCGCACCGGCGGACCGCACCTGGGCGGCGAGGCCGGCGACGGCCGCCGTGAAGCCCGCGTACCACCGGCCGCTGCCCTCGACCCGGGTCGGCTCCGGCACGCCGCGCAGCAGCCGGTCCACCTCCGGCTGCTCGCCGGGGGAGTCCAGGCGCACCCGCTCGCCCGGACGGAAGGCGGCCCCGCCCCGCAGCACGTCGAGCCACGGCACGGCCCGCGGCCGGGGCAGCCCGGCGGCGAGCGCCGCGTCCTGGAAGAACCGCACGCGGCGGCCCTCCGGATCGCCGACGACGACGAGGGCCGGGGCGGAGGTCATTCGGCGACCGCTACGTACCGGTGGCCCTCACCGGCGCCGTCGTCCTCGGGCGTCTGCGGGTCGCCCAGGTCGACCAGGACGCCGTGCGGGGCCAGCGCGGCGGCCACCCGGTCGGCGGTCTCCTTCGACAGGTAGTGGTGCGCGAGGCCGAGCCGGCGCAGCCCCGTCAGCGCACCCCCGGCGAGCAGCGCCACCGCGCCGACGTCGGTGAGGGTGCCCATGGACAGGTCCAGGGCCTCCAGACGGGCGAGGACGGGCGCGTCCGCGACGGCGGCGGCGACCTCGTCCTGGATGTCGCTGTTGCGCAGGCCCAGGCGCCGCAGCGCCGGCACCCGGTCGCCCGCGAGCAACGGCGCCAGGTCGGCGACCGTGGTGTCACCGCCGTAGGTGTCGGTGCCCAGCCACAGCTCCAGGTCCTCCAGCGCGGGCAGCTCGCTCCCGGCGATGCCGCGCACCACCGCGCCGCTCAGTCCGCCGGTCTCGACGAGGAGGCTCCGCAGCCCGGTGTGCCGCACCGGCGGGAAGGCCAGGCCGGTGCCGCCGCGCACGCCCAGGGCCCGCAGTGCCGGATAGGCGGCGAGCAGCGGGGTGACGTCGGACTGGACGATCCAGGAGATCTCGCAGTCCTCGAACGTCATGTCGCCGAGGAACACCGCCTCCAGTCCGGTCAGCCGGTCGTTGGCGCCGATCAGGGCCGTCACGATGGCGGCCGACGAGGTCTCGTACGGCTCGTCCCAGCCGCCCACGACCACGGCCCGCACCCGGGCGGTGTCCACGGTCGCGAGGAAGCGCTCGAAGAGGGGCTGCCACTGCTCGTCCTCGGGCTCGGCGTACGTCGGGACGGACAGCCGCCAGGCCACCGACGCGGCGTCGGGCAGCTCGGCCGCCGCGCCGGGCGCCGGGAACTCGCACACGGGCAGGCCGTGGAACTCCTGCAGGTGAACCCCAATGGTCATGACTGCTCCTGACACCCGGACGTGGCACCGGACGGCGTAGATCGGCTGATGCCTGCAGTTCTACCAAGCACCTCCGACAAGGCCGGGGCCGGGCCCGCCGGACCCGGTACGGGGGCGGCCGGGCGATCGCGCTCCCGCGCGTGTCCGGTCGGGTATCTGACGATCAGTCTGATAATCATCACTCGTGTTCATGCGTCGCACCCTCCCCGCCCTGCTGCTCGCCGTGGCCACGCTCCTCGTCCCCCTCCCGGCGGCCGGCGCCGACCCGCCCACGGGCGGGGACACCAGCCCCACGGGCGAGGCGGGCTCCGCACGCCCCCGGACCCCCGACGGGCCGTCGGCGGCAGCGTCACCCGAGCCTCCGGGCACGCCCTGGGCCGAACCCCCGACGGAACCGTGGGCCGAGCCCTCGGAAGGCGGGTGGACCGCGCCGCCGCCCGCCCGCCCGGCCGCGTTCACCATCCGCGGGATCGACCTCCACGACGGTCAGATCGTCAAGTTCGGCCCCACGTACTACATGTACGGCTCGATGTACGGCTGCGGCTTCGAGTGGTACGCGCCGCCCACCCCCTGGTGCGGGTTCGGCGTCTCCACCGCCCCCACGCCCCGGGGCCCCTGGAGCACCCCCACGCCCCTCTTCGATCCGGCCGGCGTCGACCCGTGGACCCGCGCCTCCTGGCAGGACACCTGCGGCGGCACGGCCCAGGGCTGCTTCAACCCGCGCATGATCCGCCGCACCGGCTGGGGCCGGGACGACGGCGCCTTCGTCCTCTGGTTCAACAGCCCCCGGCACCACTCGCTCGACGGGTCGAACGCCTACGACGTCATGGGCTGCGCCTCGGCCGCCGGACCGTGCGGACCCGGCGCGGGGCCCGACGGCTGGTACCGGAAGCCCACGCTCTCCTTCTGCAACGGCAACGGGGACTTCGGCATCATCGCCTCGGGCACCCCCGGCGCGCCGCCCGCCCTCGTCTGCACCCAGCCCGGCGCCGCCCAGCTCAATCTCGAAGAGCTCGACGCACTGGGGAGCGGCGGGCACGGCGTCGGCGTGCGCAAGGTCGCCGGGCTCACGAACGTCGAGGGGCCGGGCGGCTACTGGGACCCGGTGTGGCGGCGCTACGTCCTCACCTACGCCGACACCGCCTGCGGCTACTGCGCCGGCACCCCGATCGGCTACGCCACCGCGCCCTCCCTCTACGAGGGCTGGACCGCGCCCGGCAACGTGGGCTGGAGCGCCCCGGCGTCCGGGCGACGCGTCTTCGACGGCAACAGCTGTGGGGGCCAGCCCAGGACCGTCACCGTCCTCGACGGCCGGCCCTGGCAGATCATCGACCTCTGGCTCGGCACCCGCAACGAGGCCGCCGCCCCCACCCACCTCGTGCCCCTGCGCTACGTCCCCACCCCGGGCAGCCCCGGCGACGGACGCGTCTGGCGTCCGCCGCTCACCCTGAACTGCTGACGGCCGCCCGCGGAGAGCCGAAGGAGCGGGCCGGGCACGAGTGGCGCGCGGGCGGGACGTGCCCCCGCCCGCGCCCCCCGGCGAAGGGTCCTCACGGCGAGGCGTCAGGGCGGGCTGGACGACGGGAGCGCCGGCAGCCCGAGCTCGCGCGCGAGGGCCGCGTCCGCCCACTCCAGCATCGTGGCGCGGGCGAGGGCGCCCGGATACGCGGTCATCCGGACGGCCAGGCCGTCCAGGAACGCGGTGAGCCGCCAGGCCGCGGCGGCCGGGTCGGCGCAGGAGAACTCGCCGGCCTCCGCCCCCTCCGAGATCGCCGAGGCCAGGGCCTCCTTCCAGGCGCGGTCCAGCGAACCGGCGACCTCGCGCAACGCCGGCTCGCGGGGCGCCAGCGCCCAGCTCTCGATCCAGAGCCGCCAGCCCTTGGCCTGGCCGGTCGGGGCGTACCAGCGGACGGCCGCGCGCAGCCGGCGCACGGCGGTGGTCCGGCGGCCGAGGAGCTTGCGCAGGCGGGCCAGGTCCTGCTCGGCGGCGTGCGCGAAGGCGGCCGCGACCAGCTGTTCCTTCGTGGCGAAGTGGTACAGGACGAGAGCGTTGCTCACCCCGAGCTCGGCGGCCACGTCGGCGATCCGCAGGGCCGCGGCACCGCGTGCCTCGATCTGGGTCACCGCTGCCCGCAGCAGGGCCTCCCGCCGCTCGGGCACGCTCAAGCGCTCTCTCGCCACGCTCCCGACCCTACACAGCACGTGACGAGGACATGCCTGTGCGAGGAGGGGCCGGAGGGAGTGACCGGCCGCCCGGTCGCCGGGCCGCTCATAATGAAGAGACCCTTGACCTCAGGAGGTCCTGTGACCGGCACTGGCTCCGACCACACGCTGCGGGCACGGCTGCGCGCGCTGCGCCCCGCGGCCTTCGGCGCCGATCCGACGGGGGAGCGCATGGCGCGCATCCTCCGCTCGCCGAACTTCGCCGACGGCGTCTTCCGGAACCCCGAGCCGGCCCGGACCCGGCCGTCCGGTTCCGCCAGGGAGTTCGCGAAGATCTACTTCGACAAGGAGGCGCGGGCGCGACGGGCCCCCCACGGCACGATCCCGGTCCACCCCACCACCGTCGCGGACCTGGCGCGCCCCCCGGCCACCGGTCTGCGGGTCACCTGGATGGGGCACTCCAGCGTCCTCGCCGAGATCGACGGCCGGCGGGTGCTCTTCGACCCCGTCTGGGGCGACCGCTGCTCGCCCTTCGCCTTCGCCGGCCCCAAGCGGCTGCACCCGGTCCCCGCGCCGCTCGCGACCCTCGGCCCGGTCGACGTCGTGGTCATCTCGCACGACCACTACGACCACCTCGACCTGCCGACGATCAAGGCGCTGGCCGGCACCGAGACCCTCTTCGCGGTTCCGCTCGGCGTCGGCGCCCACCTGGAGCACTGGGGCGTTTCCGCGTCCCGGATCCGCGAACTCGACTGGACGGAGTCCACCGAGATCGGCGACCTGCGGCTCACCGCGACGCCCGCCCGCCACTTCTGCGGCCGCGGACTGCGCAACCAGCAGCACACCCTGTGGGCGTCCTGGGTCGTGGAGGGCCCCGAGCACCGGATCTACCACAGCGGCGACACCGGCTACTTCTCCGGCTTCAAGGACATCGGGGCGGCCCACGGCCCCTTCGACGCCACCATGATCCAGATCGGCGCGTACTCCGAGTACTGGCCCGAGGACCACACCGACCCCACGCCGCTGCCGGGGGCCTGGCCGGACATCCACATGTCGCCCGCGAAGGGCGTCCAGGCCCACCTCGACCTGCAGGGCGGCGGTCCCGGCGGAGTGCTGCTGCCGATCCACTGGGCCACCTTCAACCTGGCTCCGCACGCGTGGGCGGAGCCGGGGGAGTGGACGAGGTACGAGGCGGAGGAGGCCGGCCAGGCGGTGGCGTTCCCGCGGCCGGGTGAACCGTTCGAGCCCGCGGGGAAGCTGCCCGTGGATGCCTGGTGGCGCGGGGTCTCCCAGCCCCTCGCCCACCCCTGGCGCCGGCCCCGGCCGGTCGAAGCCCCTGCCGAGGCCCCCCGGCACGATCTCGACCTCGCGGGTGACCGCTGACGTCGGACGTGGACCGGCCGGGCAGCGGCGCGGCCCGGTCGGCCCGGCCCGGGGAGCCACGGCGTGTGGTGCGGGTGGACCGGGCGGTCCGGCCCGGGGACGGGGAACCACGCCGTGTGGTGCGGGTGGACCGGGCGGTCCGTCCCGGCGGGCCCCCTTCGGTGAGTTCCCCGCGGCTTGCGGCCTCGTGACCGTCGCGTTCGTCCTCGACGCGGTGAGCGTGGCCGGCTCGGCGGCAGCGCCGGACGGCGGGCAGGGCGTCTGACGGGGGCCGTGGGGCTCCCGGTGGCGGTACGGGCGGTGGCCGGCACATCGCGCCGCACATCGTGTCGACGGATCCGAACTGAGCTCACTTGCCGGGGACGCGGTGCCGGAGCGCGCCGCCCCACGGTGTGCCGGAGGGTGATCGCCGGACCGCACTCCACCGGCCGAGGGGGCGCCCGCCCCTTTCGGTCCGCCGCCCTCGGAGCCGGAGGGCCGCAGCGGGGAGCCGGACCCGGGGGCGGCCGCTGACGCGGTTCCCGCGGCCGCAAGCCACGCGAAGCCGCAAGCCACGCGAAGCCGCAAGCCACGCGAAGCCGCAATCCACGCGAACACGAGCAGACGCCGACGTACGCACCGACGCGAACGCGAATCCGGACCGATCAGGTCCGCGCCGGGGGTGTGAAGGTGCCGGGCGGGACGCACCCCGAACCTTCACATCACCCCGGCCCGTGTCCGGGCGGCGGGATTCCGCTCCGGGGCGATTCCTGCGCCGCGGTGCGGTCCACGTCGGCTTCCGCGCCCCTCCGCTCCGGCGCGGATCCCTCCGAGCGGCGAGTTTCGGCCAAGTGTTCTCGGCCTGCAGACGGCGGCGATACCAGAGCGAGGCGGTCTACGGGTAAGTTTGCCAACTGCGCACCGCACGTGAACGGTTGACAACTACAGTGGATGCTTGGTGATCATCGGTAGGCTCATCACACTGACGTAGGAAACCCACGTAGCACACCCCCCGTAGTGCACCCCCGTAGTACGCCGATTGCTGGGCACGTACCAAGGACACTCATGTCTCAACTTCGCGCACCCGCCGCGCGGTCCGAACGCCGCGAGGGCGGGCGGCACGGCCGGTCAGGCGCCCGCACCGCCGCCGGCACGACCGGCGCCGGATCCGCTCAGTCTCCCGCGCCGCTTCCGAACGAGGCCCGCATTCGCCCCCAACTCCTGCGTACCTCCGTACTTCCGGCCGTCGCCGTGGCGCTGGGCGGCGCCGCCGCCGTCCTGTTCACGATCCGTTCCACCGCCGCCCCTGTGACGCCCGGCCTGTGGGCCGCGCTCACCGGCGCCGCGGCCCTCACGGTCGCCTCGGTGACCGCCGCGGCCCTCGGCGCGAACCGGGTGGCCAGGACCGTCCTCGACCGCGCCCACGCGCTGCGCCGCGACACCGCCCGCGGACAGGCCGAACTGCAGTCGGTCATCGCACAGTTGCGCAGGGGCGAGACCCCCGAGCCCCGCTCGGCGGCTCCCGCCGGCCCCTCCTCCGGCGACGAGTTCGACCTGCTGGCACAGGAGCTGACGCGCTCTCACGAGGCCGCAGTGAACGCCGTGGTGTCGGCCTCGCAGCTCTCCAGCAGCGTCGGGAACGAACAGAAGGTCGAGGTCTTCGTGAACCTCGCCCGCCGGCTCCAGTCGCTCGTCCACCGCGAGATCCAGCTCCTCGACGAGCTGGAGAACGAGGTCGAGGACCCCGAGCTGCTCAAGGGCCTGTTCCACGTCGACCACCTCGCCACCCGCATCCGCCGCCACGCGGAGAACCTCGCCGTCCTCGGCGGCGCCATCTCCCGTCGCCAGTGGTCGAATCCGGTCACCATGACGGAGGTGCTCCGCTCCTCCATCGCCGAGGTCGAGCAGTACCCGCGCGTCAAGCTGGTCCCGCCGATCGACGGCACGCTCCGGGGCCACGCCGTGGCCGACGTCATCCACCTCCTCGCCGAACTCGTCGAGAACGCCACGCTGTTCTCCGCGCCGCACACCACGGTGCTGCTGCGCGCCCAGTACGTGACGGCCGGTCTGGCCATCGAGGTCGAGGACCGCGGTCTCGGCATGCCCGTCGGCGAGCAGAACAAGATGAACGCCCTCCTCGCCGACCCGGACCAGGTCAACGTCGCCCACCTGCTCCAGGACGGCCGCATCGGCCTCTTCGTCGTCTCGGCCCTCGCCCGGCGCCACGGCATCGCCGTCCGCCTCCAGTCGAACATCTACGGCGGCGTCCAGGCCGTGCTGGTGCTGCCCCAGGGCCTGCTCGGCGCGGACCCCGAGGGCCTCGCCCGCAGCGAGGGCCGGGCGCAGGTACCGGTGCACGCCCCGGGGGAGGTCCAGGCTCAGGCCCCGTCCCAGGCCCCCGCGGTCGGCCAGGCCGCCGGGCAGGCGCCGCCCCAGGTCGCGGCGCCCCCGACGGCACCGGCGCCCGCGCCGGCAGCGCCCGCCCCCACCCCCGTGGCGGCGCAGCCGCAGCCGCAGCCCCAGGCCTACGCGCAGCCGTACGTACCCGCCCCGGCGGCCCCCGCCGCCCCGGCCGCGACCACCTCCGTCGCCCCCGCCGGACAGCGCCCCGCGCCCCACGGCACCGGCGCCCCCGGTGTCACCGCCGGACAGCGCCCCGCGCCCCACGGCACCGGCGCGCCCGGTGTGCCGGCCGGCTCCGGCATGCCCACGATGCCCGGTGGCCCCACCGGCTCCGCCCTGACCGGCGGGTCCGCCCTGCCTGGCGGGTCCGGCGGGTCGGCCGGCGCCGGTCTGCCCGGTGTCCCGCACCAGCCCGCCCCCGCCGAGCCCGTGCGGCCCGGCTCCACCCACTCCGCTCCGGCCGCCGAGGTCCCCCCGTCCTCGCGTCCCGGAGTGCCGGGCAGGCCCGTCCTCCCCAAGCGGCGCGCCCAGGAACACCTCGTCCCGCAGCTGCGCGACGAGCCCGTGGCCCGCAAGCCCGAGGAGCACGCCCTGCACGACCCGGGTCTGATGGCCGCCTTCCAGCGCGGCATCGGTCTCGCAGAATCCCAGCCCGCCCCCCGTGAATCGCTGCGTCCCGGTGACGCGCACAAGGAGTAGACACCATGGCGAGCAATGCGCCGAACGGCCATTCCTCGGATCTCGACTGGCTGCTCAGCGGCCTGGTCCAGCGGGTCCCGTACACGCGTAACGCCGTACTGCTCTCCTCCGACGGTCTGGTGAAGTCCGTGCACGGCCTCGACCCCGACGCGGCCGACCACATGGCCGCGCTGGCCTCCGGCCTGTACTCGCTGGGCCGCAGCGCCGGCGCGCGCTTCGGCGACGGCGGCGAGGTCCGGCAGGTCGTGGTCGAACTGGACTCCACCCTGCTGTTCGTGTCCACCGCCGGCTCCGGCACCTGCCTCGCGGTGCTCGCCGGCCGGGAGGCGGACGCCGCCGTCCTCGGCTACGAGATGGCCATGCTCGTGAAGAGCGTGCGGCCGTACCTGGTCACCCCGGCCAGGCAGGCCGCCGGCGCCATGGGCAGCGCGGGTCGGTGAACATGGGCTCCTCTCAGGAAGGGCCTTGGCTCGACGACGCGGCAGGCCGGCTGATCCGCCCGTACACCGTGAGCGGCGGCCGGACCAAGCCGACTGCCGCGCTCGACCTGCTCTCCATGGTGATGGCGACCGGTTCGAGCCCGCAGCCGCACATGGGTCCCGAGCACAACCTGGCTCTCGGGTTGTGCGGCGGCCCCACCTCGGTGGCGGAGATCGCGGCGCACTTACGGCTCCCGGCCGTCGTCACCAAGGTCCTGCTCTCCGACCTCGTGGACTGCGGGGCGCTCACCGCCCGAGCGCCCCGCTTCCACGCCAACCCAACCGACCGTTCCTTGCTGGAGGCAGTGCTCGATGGCCTACGACAACGGCTCTGAGCCTCACGACCGCGGTCACGACAGCTTCGCGGCCGACCCGTTTCCCACCGCCCTGAAGATCCTGGTGGCGGGCGGGTTCGGCGTGGGCAAGACCACGTTCGTGGGCGCCGTCAGCGAGATCGAACCACTGAGCACCGAAGAGCTCCTGACCTCCGTCAGCGCGGCCACCGACAGCCTGGAGGGCGTGGAGTCCAAGACCACGACCACCGTCGCGATGGACTTCGGACGCATCACCCTGGACGACCGCAACGTGCTCTACCTGTTCGGCACGCCGGGCCAGGAGCGCTTCTGGTTCATGTGGGACGAGCTCTCCGAGGGTGCCCTCGGTGCGGTCGTCCTCGCCGACACCCGCCGTCTCCAGGAGTGTTTCTCCGCCGTCGACTTCTTCGAGCGGCGGGGCATCGAGTTCGTGGTGGCGGTCAACGAGTTCGACGGTGCCTTCCGCTACGACCCGGACGAGGTGCGGGCCGCCCTGGACCTCAGGCCCACGGTGCCGGTCGTGCTCTGCGACGCCCGGATCTCCAGCTCGGGCATCCGTACCCTGCTGACCCTCGTCCAGCATCTGCTCACCAACATCCCGGCCGCCGCGCCGACCTACGGAGCCACGACATGACCTACGACCCGACCGGTCATCTGCTGCTCACCCCCATCGACCACGAGGCGCCCGCCCGGGTCCGCCGGCTGCGGGAACTGGGCCTCGGCGAGCAGCCCGACCCGGCCTTCGACGACTTCGCCCACCGGCTCGCGGACGTGACCGGTGCCCCCTTCTCGATGGTCAACTTCATCGACGAGAACCGGCAGTTCTTCGCCGGCCTGCACACCCCGGCCGGCAGCCACTCCGGCACCGACCTCGGGGCGAACGCCGCCGGCGGCGGCGTCGGCCGCTTCATGGCCCGCGACCACGGCTACTGCCCGCATGTCGTCGTGCGCCGCAAGGCCCTCGTCCTGGAGGACGTCTGCGACTACCCGCGCTTCGCGGGCAACCCGGTCGTGGACGAGATCGGCATCCGCTCCTACATGGGCGCCCCGCTGATCGACCGGACCGGGGTGGCCCTCGGCACCATCTGCGTCGTCGACACGGACGTACGGCCCTGGGGCCGCGCCGGCCTGGAGACGATCAAGGCGATGGCGGCCGAGCTGGTGGAGCAGATCCACCGCCGCGAGGACGGCATGTTCTGACGGTCCGTCCGACCGACGGCTGCGCCCGGGCGTAGCGGTGCCCCGGTGTTCGGCTTCCTTGCCGGACTCCGGGGCATGGTTGTCTCCATGAGGGCGCGTCAGATGTGCGCGGGCTCCATGCGCACCACCTCGGAGAGCCGCTCCGACCAGCTGCCCTTGTCCTGTCCGAGGGCGACCTCGGCGAGGCGGAGGAGCTGGATGTCGGAGGTGCCCGCGGGGGCGAAGATGTGGTGCGCGTCGCGGAGGTAGCGCTCGATGGCCCGGTCGGTGAAGAGGCCGGCCGCCGCGTGGATCTCCATGGCGTTGCGCCCGGAGTCGAGGGCGGACTCGACGTTGACCAGCTTGGCGTTCATCAGCTCGGTGTCGCAGGACATGCCCTGGTCGAGCAGGTGGACGGCGTGGTACGCGGCGAGCCGGGCCGTCATCAGCCGCGACTGCATCTGGCCCAGCTTCAGCTTCACGGTGGGGAGTGCGGCGAGCGGCTTTCCGTAGCGGATGCGCTCGGTGGCGAAACGGGTGGTCTCCTCCAGGATGGCCTGGTGGATGCCGAGGGAGACCGCGGTGAGGTTCGCGCGGCCGTAGAGCACGCTGGAGGAGTAGGCGACCGCGAGCCCGTCGCCCTCGTCGCCGAGCCGGTTGCCGGCCGGCACCCGGCAGTTCTCGAAGATGAGCTCGCCGAAGCTGAAGCCGTGCAGCCCCATGGCCGGCTGCTGTGGGCCGGTCCTGAACCCCGGGCGATCGGATTCGACCAGGAAGGCCGTGAGTCCCTTCGATCCCGGACCGGTTCGGACCACGACACCGTGGAGATCGCCGACGTGGCTGTTGCCGACGTACACCTTGCTGCCGTTGAGGATGTAGTCGTCGCCGTCACGCACCGCGGTCGCGGACATGCCGAGGACATGGCCGCCGGACTCGGGCTCGGTCACCGCGATGGTGGGCAGGCACTCGCCGGCCGCGATGGCCGGAAGCCAGGTCTTCCGCTGCTCGTCGCTGCCGAAGTGCACGATCTTGGCGGTGCCGAGCTGCGAGGCCTGGACCATGGCGCCCATCGCGCCGCTGACCCGCGAGAGCTCCTCGATGATGATGGTCTTGGCCAGATGGCCTGCGCCCATGCCGCCGTACTCGTGGCCGATAGTCGCGCCCAGCCAGCCCTGCCCGGCGATCAGCCGGGAGAGTTCGTGGTGCACGGAGCGCGACGCTTCCATCTCGGGTATCCGTGGCCGAACCTCACGCTCTGCGAAGTCCCGAACGGTCTCCCGGAGCTGATGATGCATGCGACTGCTGAAGTAGCCGTCCATCCGAGTCCTCCCCTGCGAAACGCCTGCTCGTCGAGTGGTCCGAGCAGGTGGTGCATCGGCAGTGGTCCCGTCCCGAACAGGCCGACCACTTCATGGTGTTGATCTTTCCGGGGTGGAGCAATATCGCCACCAAGTTTGGCCGAAAGCGGAATGGTTGACGATTGTTTCTGACTGTGTTTCGCATGGTCTTGGCGCATCGGGTCCGGTCCGCCCCACAATCCCCAGGGGCGTGTTTCTGCCACATGCCAACGGCACAGGATTCATGGGCGAACCGCATCGAGAAGGCAGGGATGTCGTCGATACGGATGTTCAGGGAGGATCGGGCATTCCGGAACGGCTCCCCGGGCTCCGCCCCGCCGTTACCGCACGGTATCCACGCTCGCGAAGCCCGCCCGGGGGGTGCGCCGGTAGCACCCGGGGGCGCAGTGGGGGCAAGGAGCGGGTCGCACAGGGCGAAGGGGGATCGTCACGGAGCGTGCGCAGGCGCATCCGCCGCACGCTCCGCCCTCCCTCACTCTCCGTGGTGACCTGGCGACGTCCCGCGCTCATCCCAGGAAGGCCGCGATCCGCGCCCGGAGCGCCGCCGGATCGAGCCCCTGTCCGGCCAGGTGCTCCTCGATGCTGCCGTAACGGCGCAGCTCGCGCCGTCCGATGCCCAGTCCGAGCACCCGGTGCGGCACCTCGGCGAGCGCGTCGTTGGCGGCTGCGGTCGAGGTCCCGGCGAGGTACGGCTCCACCAGCACGACGTCGGGCCGGGCCCCGGCCACCGCCCGGCGCAGCGTCGCACCGTCGAAGGGCCGGATGGTGGTCGCGTACAGCACGGTCACGTCCAGACCCTCGGTCGCTGCCAAGACGGCGTCGAGCATCGGCCCCACCGCGACGACGACCGCCCGGGAGCCCTCGCGCAGCACGGTGAAACCGCTCCGGGCGAGCGGGTGCGCCGAGGCGTTGGCGTGCACCGACAGGCGCAGGTACACCGACCCCTCGCTCGCGACCGCCTGCCGCAGCAGGGCCTCCGCCTCGTCCGGGTGCCCCGGCACGTGCACCGTCCAGCCGTCCAGGGTGTCCATCAGCGCCACGTCACCGGGGGACATGTGGGTGAAGCCGCCGGACGGCCAGTCGTACGAGCCGCCCGCGCTGACCAGGACGCCGTGCACGCCCTGGTGCCCGAAGTCCAGCTTCAGCTGCTCGAAGGGCCGCTCCACCAGGAAGGAGGCGAAGGTGTGCATGATCGGCCGCATCCCCGTCAGCGCCATCCCGCCCCCGGCCCCGATGAGCAGCTGCTCCCGGATCCCGACGTTGATCACGCGGTCCGGGTGGCGCCGCAGCGCCTGCTGGAACCCGTCCTTGCTGATCTCGGCGAGCAGCAGCGCGAGACGGGGGTCGTCGGCGAGCAGGCGGTCGGCGGTGGCGATGAAGCGGTCGCGCATGGTGTCCACGGAAGGGTCTCCTCGAAGGTGTTCGGCGGCCCCGGGCGGGGCGGGGCCGGGGGAGAGGGGGCTCAGGAGTTCTTGGGCTCGACGCGGGCGACGACCGCCCTCGGCCGGCCCGGGTGCGGCGCGGTGAACGCGGCGTACAGCGCCTCGTGGTCCCGCCCGTCCACGGTCGCGGCGGACCATCCGGCCGCCTCGAACCGCGAGGCGATCCCGCCGGGCCAGCCGTGGGTGGCGGAGCTGTTGTCGATCACGATCGTGTGCAGCTGCTCCAGGCCCGCCGGTCCGGCGTAGGCGAGCGCCTCGTGGTTGCTCCCCTCGTCGAGCTCGGCGTCCCCGACCAGCACCCACACCTTCGGCTCGGTCAGCCCCTGGGCCCGCAGCCCGAGCACGGTCCCCACCGCCAGCGGCAGCCCGTGCCCGAGCGACCCGCTCCCGATCTCGACCCCGGGCACGAGGGTCCGGTCAGGGTGATGCCCGAGCGGGGAGTCGTAGCCGCCGAACCCGAGCAGTGCGTCCTCCGCCACGAAGCCCTTGTCGGCGAGGACGGCGTAGTACGCCATGGGTCCGTGCCCCTTGGACAGCAGGAACCGGTCCCGCCCGGGGTCGTCGGCCGTCCCGGGCGCCACCCGGAGCACCCGGTCGTAGAGCACCCAGAGGGCGTCGAGCGTGGAGGTGGCGGCCGAGGAGTGCTTCTCCGCACCGGTCATCAGCCCCATCAGCCGGCGCAGGCGCGCCGTGTCGTCCCGTGCGTCCGCGGGGTCCGTCGCATACGTGGTGGTCGTCATGACACACACCGTGCAACCTCAAGCAAGCTTGAGGTCAAGCCGCAAACGGGTTCGTGACCACGCGCGGAAGTGCGGTATGGTTCTCGTGCGCGTTCGGCCGGGGAAACCCCAGGTCAGGCGGGCATCGGGACGTGGCGCAGCTTGGTAGCGCACTTGACTGGGGGTCAAGGGGTCGCAGGTTCAAATCCTGTCGTCCCGACTGTGCGGAAACGCAGGTCGGAGGCCGTTCTCTCATCCGTGAGAGGCGGCCTTCGGTGCGTTTGAGGTGCTGGTGGTCGCAGTGTGGTCGCGCCCGGGCCGGGGCGGGTTCGGCGTGACCACCGGCTCCGGCGCCGCTTCTGCTCGACGGCCGCCCACGCGACGCCGGAATCTCCCGCCCCCCGGACCGACGACCCGACCGTGAGCGCCGCGACCACCGTTGAGCGGATCCGTCGCGGACGCGGAGGGTCATGGATCCCGGAGGCCACCGGGTGGGGCCGGCCGGCTCTGGGAGGGCTCGGGCGGGCGCCCGGCGGGCGGAGCCGGCGAGGGCTCGCCCGCCGCGAGGTGCTCCAGGACCTCCGCCAGTTCCTCGCAGGCGTGGCGCACCGAACGGCGGGTCGCACGCTGCTCGGTGATGACGGAGGCGAGGAGCAGGGCGGTCAGGGCGGCGGAACCGTTGAACGTCTGGAGCTTGACCATGATCTCGACGTCCGACAGTCGGAAGAACGAGCCCCGGTCGGAGGTCGCCACGAAGGTGGCGAACACGGAAGCGAAGAGCGCGCACAGCATGCTTCCGGCGAGCTGGAAGCGGAGCGCCGCCCAGACCAGCAGGGGGAAGACGAGGAAGAGCAGGCCCATCGGGCTGAGCACGGCCAGGGGGACGAGAACCAGGGTCGTCAGCCCCAGGAAGACCGCCTCCTTCCAGCGCCGTACCCGGAACCGACCGGCCGCCCCCGCGAGTACGAGCAGGAGCGGAGCGACGAGCAGGACCCCCATCGTGTCGCCCGCCCACCAGGCCAGCCACACGGCCCAGAACTCGCCCCTGTTCAGGGAGCCTGTGACCACCTGGAGTCCGACCCCCGCGGTCGCGCTGATCAGCATGGCGCCGAAGCCCCCGAGGAAGATCAGTGAGAGTCCGTCCCGCAGCCGCGCGATGTCCAGCCGGAAGCCGACCCGTCTCAGCAGCAGGAAGGCGCAGAGCGGCGCGACGGTGTTGCTCACCACGGTGACCGTGGTGGTGGGCCCAGGGGTGGTGAGGGAGGCGATGACGAGGAAGGAGCCGAGGGCGATCCCGGGCCAGACCCGCGCGCCGAACAGCAGCAGGGCGGCGACGGCGACGCCGGTGGGCGGCCAGATGGGGGTCGCCACCACGCCTTCGACGACGAGGCGGCCCAGCAGGCCGAGCCGTCCCGCCGAGTAGTAGCAGACCGCCACGGCCAGCGAGATCAGCGCCGTCTCGGTAAAGGGCCGGAACTGCCGAATAACGAACACGCCAGCCATGAGACACCGGCCGGACCGCCACGACCGGGCAAGCACCCCTGCGTGTCGGGCGCCGCCGTGCGGCACGAGTCCGGACGGGCTGGTGGAGTCGGGACCGGCCCGGGGTCCCGATCGGGGGAGGGCCGGGGGCCCGAACGGGGACGGGCTGGGGTCCCGAACGGGGGCGGCCGTGGTCCCGAATGGGGGCGGCCCGTGGTCCCGAACGGGACCGGCCCGGGGTCCCGAACGGGGCGGGTCGACCCCGGGCGAGCCCCCGTCACCCCTCGACCGCCGACTGGGCGGGACCGCCGTCATGGCCGACGACCAGGACGGCTGCGTCGTCCTCGTGCCCCACCGTGGCCGCCAGCTTCATGACGGCGGTCGCGAGCGCGTCGACGTCCAGCCCGGCGACGGCGGTGATCCCGGCGAGCCTCGTCACCCGGTCCAGACCCTCGTCGACGTGGAGCGAGGGGCCCTCCACCACCCCGTCGGTCAGGAGGACGAAGACACCGTCGGCGGAGAGCCGGTGGCGCGTGGCCGGGTAGTCGACGCCGCGGAGCACACCGAGCGGAGGCCCGCCCTCGCTGTCGTCGATGCCGGAGCGGCCGTCGCTGGTGGCCCAGATGTACGGGATGTGACCGGCCCGGGCGCACTCCAGGGTGCCGGCGGCGGGGTCGAGCCGCAGGAAGGTGCAGGTGGCGAAGAGGTCGGCGCCCAGAGAGACCAGCAGGTCGTTGGTGCGACCGAGCAGCTCTCCCGGGTCTCCGCTGACGGAGGCCAGCGCGCGCAGTGCCACGCGGACCTGTCCCATGAAGGCGGCCGCCTCGATGTTGTGCCCCTGGACGTCACCGATGGACATCCCGATCCGCCCGCCGGGCAGGGAGAAGGCGTCGTACCAGTCACCGCCGACGTTGAGCCCGTGGTTGGCGGGCTCGTAGCGGACGGCCAGCCGGGCGCCCGGAAGGCTGGGCAGGTCCGAGGGCAGCATGCCGCGCTGCAGGGCCACGGCGAGCTCGACACGGGAACGCTGGGTCTCGGCCAGCTCCCGAGCCTTGGCGGTCAGCGACCCGAGCCGGACCAGCAGGTCCTCGCTGTTGTCGGCCGGGCGTCTGCGGAACATCGATCACTCCGACGTCACGACAATCTCGTATCACTCCGTCCCGTCTCCAGCGCGCGGGACCCCAGGGGACCACCTCGGTGCGAACAGGTCCTTCCCCACTCTGCCCGGAGGGCCCGACGCCCGCATCTCATCGACCCCGCGCCCCGGCCCGAAGGCGCCGTGAGAAGACAGGGGCCCGGATCTGGGCGCCCCTCCCGGGTGTGACCGGCCGGTCCGGTGTCGGGCCCCGCCGTGCGTGGCTTCCTGCTGTCCGCGGTCGCCCGGTCGCCCGGCTGGTCGGTGGCGGCCCGCGGTGCGCGGCTCCGCGCCGGATCCACCGTCAGTCGGCCGCGGTCAACGCCGCACGTGCGGCGGTGAGGATGTCCTCCGAGAGCGGGGAGCCGGCGGTGGCCCGGGCCAGCAGGAGTGCGCCCAGCATGGTGCACAGCCGGGTGATGCCGTCCTGGTCCTCGGTGCCGAGCCAGTCGGCGAAGTCGCCCACTCCCTGGGTGTAGACGCGGCGTGCCTCGCGATCCGCGGGCTGGCGTGCCATGTCGGTGGCGAGTGCGGCGACGGGGCACCCGTCCGCCGGGCTGTCGCGGTGCTCGACGGAGAGGTAGGTGTCGATCAGCGCCTGCTGGGCGGCGTCGCGCCGTCCGGCGTGCTGCTCCAGCCCGGCGGTGTGCAGCCGGGCCAGCTCGTCGAACGCGTGGGCGGTCGCCTCGTCGACGAGTGCCTCCTTCGAGGCGAACTGCTTGTAGAAGCCGCCGTGGGTGAGCCCGGCGGCCTTCATGAGGTCGGCGACGCTGACATGGGTGCCCTGCTCCCGGAACATCCGGGACGCGGTCTGGACGACCCGCCGCCGGTTCTCCTCCGCCTGCGCCTGCGATACGCGGCCCATCGCCACCTCCCGATTGGATGCTGACCGACATCTATCCTATACTCCAATTTAGATGTCACAAGTAATCTATTCTTGGGTGGTCGTGATCCACCCCCGATGTCAGGAGTACGGATGGAACTCAGGAACGCGGTCGCCGTGGTCACCGGCGCCAACCGGGGCCTCGGGCGGCATCTGGCCGCACAGCTCGTGGAGCGCGAGGCCACGGTGTACGCGGCGGTCCGCCGCCCCGAGACGGTGGACCTGCCGGGCGTCATCCCGCTGCGCCTGGACGTGACCGACGAGGACTCGGTCCGCGCCGCCGCCGCGGTGGCGTCCGATGCGACGCTGCTCGTGAACAACGCCGGCATCTCCACCGCCACGCCCCTGATAGCGGGCTCCCCGGACGCGGTGCGCCTGGAGATGGAGACGAACTTCTTCGGGCCGCTCGCCGTCACCCGGGCCTTCGCGCCGGTCATCGAGGGCAACGGCGGTGGCGCCGTGCTCAACGTCCTGTCCGTGCTGTCCTGGCTGCATCCGGCCGGCATGGGGGCCTACGCGGCGGCGAAGGCTGCGGCATGGGCGCTGACGGACGCGGTCCGGGAGGAACTGGCGCCGCGCGGCATCGCCGTCTCGGCGCTGCACGTCGGCTACATGGACACCGACATGGCCGCCGCGGTCCCCGCCGACCAGAAGGCCCACCCCGCCGATGTCGCCGCACAGGCGCTGCGGGGCGTCGAGGCGGCCCTGCCCGAGATCCTCGCCGACGACACCACCCGCTACGTCAAGCAGCTCCTGTCCGCGCCGGCGAACGCGGCCTGAGGCCCGCCTGCCGTACCGCCTGCCCGACCCCCATCCTTCGTCCCGCGGCGCTCCGGCGTGAGGACACCTGATGCGCTGCACGGCCTTCGGGCACCGGACGGGACTGCGGGTCTCCGGGTACGCGCTCGGCACGGCGAGCTCCGGCACGACTTGCGGAGCCGGCGCCCCACCGGACAGGGCGGATGACCGGTCGCGGCACCGGCCGGGAACGCGGTGCCGGCGAACACCACACCGCGTCTCGCGCTGGGAGGAGCCCAGGGCGAGCAGAGCCCCCGCCCCGAACGGGGCGGGACGACGGGAGACGACGATGAAGGCCTTCATGATCGAGCGTTACGGCGACAGGGCCGGCGTGCACGCCGCCGAGCGGCCCGACCCGGTGCCGGGCGCCGACGACGTCCTCGTCCGGATCCACGCGGCGGGAGTCAACCCGCTGGACCTCAAGATCCGCGACGGGGAGTTCAGGACGTTCCTCTCGTACCGGTTCCCGCTCGTCCTGGGCAACGACTTCGCCGGGGTCGTCGTCCGGGTGGGCTCGGGCGTCACCCGGTTCGCGGTGGGCGACGAGGTCTACGCGCGGCCCGGCAAGGACCGCATCGGCACGTTCGCCGAGCTCATCGCCGTCCACCAGGACGACGTGGCGATCAAGCCGGCCAACCTCACCATGACCGAGGCCGCCTCCCTTCCGCTGGTCGCCCTCACCGCCTGGCAGGCACTGGTCGAGCGGGCACAGGTGCGGCCCGGTCAGAAGGTCCTGATCCACGCCGGCTCCGGCGGCCTGGGCACCATCGCCATCCAGCTGGCCAAGCACCTCGGCGCGCACGTGGCCACCACCGTGAGCACGGCCAAGGCCGACCTGGTGAGGGAACTCGGCGCGGACGTCGTGGTCGACTACAGGACGCAGGATTTCGCGTCGGTCCTCCACGACTACGACGTCGTCCTGGACAGCCTCGGCGGTGAGACGCTGGAGAAGTCCCTGCGGGTGCTCAGGCCCGGGGGTAAGGTCATCGGCGTCGCAGGCCCTCCCGACGCGGCGTTCGCCCGTGAGCTGGGCGCGAACGCGATCCTGCGGCTGGTGATGGGCGCGCTGAGCTTCCGTACCCGGCGCCTCGCCGAGCGCCGCGGCGTGACGTACTCGTTCCTGTTCATGAAGGCCGACGGTGGCCAACTGCGCCGCATCACACCGCTGATCGAGGCCGGGAAGATCCGTCCCGTCGTCGACAGCGTCTTCCCCTTCGACCGGACCCGGCAGGCCCTGGAGTACGTGGAGGAGGGCCGCGCGAAGGCCGGCAAGGTCGTCGTGGCCATGACCTGAGAGCAGCCCCGGCACCTCCCGCGACAACGAGGAGATCCCGCACCACCTCTGACGAGGACACGGCCACGAGCGCACGGCGGAGTCTCACCGCCCCGACCCCGTCGTCGAACCGGAACACCCCCACCCGCTCGGTGTCCGTCCCCGGCGCCGACTCCGTCCACCGGCAGCCTGGCCGGGACGAGCACGTCCGACGCGGAGCACGCTCCTTCCTGGAACGGCTGAAGGAGCGCACCGGCGACCGCGATCGGAATCCTCGCGTCGTAACCCTGCGGGGTCCGGCGACGGTGATCCGCGAGGCGGACAGGGGCGGGCTCCACCGGGCCCGGGAGCAGCGGCCCGCCCCGGGGTGTCGCGCTCCACCCGCGGACGGACTTCCTAGCCGGTGCCGGCCAGTACACGGCGGGACCGGGCGGCCTTCGCGTACAGCAGGTGGGCGATCGCCTCGGCCGCGAGGAGCAGCACCACGAGCCACGGCGCGAGGACGTTGGCGCCGAGGACCACCAGGAGAGGGACCGCGACCCCGGGCAGTGCCCAGACCGCCACCTCGCGCAGCGGCCGGCCGAAGCGGAGCGCGATCAGGGCGTGCGCTCCGTGGTAGACGGCCAACCCGCCGGCGAGGGCCCACACCGCGCCCCTCGGCAGGTGGTCGTGGCCGGACTCCTCCACGGCCGTGGCGAGTCCGGCGGCCATGGAGATGACGGCGGCGGTGACGAAGAAGTGCAGGAAGCCGCCCACGTCGCGGGCGAGGAGGTAGGCCTCGTGGGTGCCGGCGGCGCCGATGACGCGCTCCGCCGCGGTCGAGGCGAAGTCGAAGTAGGACCACCACAACGCGGCCAGCAGGACGAATCCGAGCACGGCCACGATCCCGGCTCCGGCGGTCCAGGTGTGGTCCGTGGCGGTGATGAGGGCCAGCACCGACTCGCCGAGGACGATGATCACGAACAGGCCGACCCGTTCGACCAGGTGGCCGGTGTGGACCCGGCCCGGGATGGCTCGCCCCCGCGCGGTCAGCAGCAGGGCCGTCTCCGCGAGGAGCAGGACGGCCCACATGCCGTAGCGCCAGGGAGCCGGAACCGCCGCCGAGCCGGCCCAGAGCAGCCCGGAGAGCAGACAGTAGGTCAGCGGCCGCCAGCGGGGCAGCGTGCGGGGCGCGGGGAAGCGGGTGGCGGGCCACCACAGGGCGAGCAGGACGAGGCGGGTGCCCGCGTAGCCGAGGGCGTAGGCGGCGGCACGGTCCCCGTCGGCCTCGGGCACCGCGGCGGCCATCACGGCGAGGCACAGCATCGCGGCCAGCATGACGACGCGGCGGCGGGCGCTGTCGTCCTGGAAGAGGTTGGCGGAGACCGTGAGGTTCGCCCACATCCACCAGGGCGGGAAGTAGAGGCCGAGGAACACACCGAACTCGCGCCACCCGGGGTCGCCGTGGAGGCCGTGCGAGAGCTGCGCGACGACGGCGACGAAGACCAGATCGAAGAAGAGTTCCAGCCACCCGGCGTGCCGGGGCTCCGGCTCCGGTTCCGAGGCGGGCGAGGGCAACGGAGCGGGGGTGTGCGGAGTGCTCATCGGGCCATCCGAGTGGGGATTCGACAGCGGCTCGGTCAGACCGCATCAGATCACGGATCGGTTCGGTCGCAGGTGAGGCATGCGCACCGGGCGACGGCCGGATGCGGCAGGAGGTCCTTCCGAAGGCGTCGCGCCCGAGCTTCCCCTCCCCGCCGTCCCCCGGGAACCGGAGCGCCCCGAGCCCGGACCGGTGGCGTCGCGGATCGCGGGGTGCGTCCGTGGCCGCCGGCTTACGGGGTGAACCCCACTACTTAGTGGTACCGTATAGTGGTACTCGGTACTACGCAGTACCGATCGTGCCGAGGAGGACGCGCGATGGACGATCTGACGGAGATGCTGAAAGGCACGCTCGAAGGGTGCGTGCTCGAAATCATCGGCAGCGAGGAGACCTACGGGTACGCCATCACCCGTCAGCTGAACGAACTCGGCTTCACCGACGTCGTCGAGGGGACCGTGTACACCATCTTGCTGCGACTGGAGAGGAACGGACTGGTCCAGGTGACCAAACGCCCCTCCGGGGTCGGTCCGCCGCGCAAGTTCTACGCCCTCAACGATGCCGGACGCGAGGAACTCGCGAGGTTCTGGGCGAAGTGGCGGTACGTCTCATCACGCATCGACAGGCTCAAGGAGGGCGGGAGATGAGCTTCTGGGAGACCATCACGGGCAGCGATCTCACCAGGGAGTGGAAGGCGTTCGAAGCCCGGGCCGAGGCCCTGCCGGACGCCTACCGGGGGGCGTGGGAGCAGATCAAGGGCCACCTCTCTCCCCATGGGGACTTCACCGGCCGCAACCTGATGCCCCTCCTCGACGCGGCCCTGGGGCTGCTCGAAGTGGCGGCGGCGGACGGGCAGCGCATCGACGAGGTACTCGGTGACGACATCCGGGGATTCTGCACGGCGCTGGCCGGCGGGGAAGGGGCCCGGACCTATCGCGACCGCTGGCGCGAGCAGTTGAACAGGAACGTCGCCAGGAAACTGAGCCGGCTGGGAGGCTGACGTGGGCATCCAGGACATCGTCGAGGGCAAGAAGCAGTGGCGGGCCCACAAGGCTCGGGTCAAGGCGCTCCCGGCCGACTACCAGATCGTCTACAAGGAGATGCAGAAGTACCTGTTCAAGGTCGGGCCGATCGACCTGCCGGACGGGCCCCTGCTGCCCGGGATCGTCGACTTCTTCGAGGAGGGTGTCGCCGAGGGCAAGGGGGTCATGGAGCTCATCGGCCCCGACGTCGCCGCGTTCTCCGACAGCCTGATCGAGGGCTCCCGCACCTACGCGGACCTCTATCAGGAATCCGTCGGCGGGGCGTCCGGCACCGCCGGGAAGTGACGCCCGCCCCGGAACGGCAGGCGTAGTCCGCACGCGCGGGTGCGTCCCGCCCGGGCGCGACGCGAGCATCTGCGGCATGCGGACCCGTGGAGCAGTTCGACTCCCGCGCCGTCAAAAGCGTGTACGAATGCCGGCGTGGGGCGTCAAGGGCACGTGAAGACGTCCCGGCAACGGTCTGTTCTCCCCTCAGCCTGAGCGGAGAACAGACCGAAAGGGATGCGCAGATGGCTGTCCTGACCACCGCGAACGGTGCCGCTCCGAGCGCCGAGGAGCCCCCTGAAGCCGGCAGTCGGCATCGGCTGACCGCCGTCACGGGGCTTGCCGCCCTGTCGTTGGACGCGATGGCGTCGGTGGCGTACGGGCCCGAGGCGATCGTCCTGGTCCTGGCGGCGGCCGGCGGGTACGGGCTCGGGTTCACGCTGCCGGTCACCCTGGCCATCGCCGGGCTGCTCGGGGTGCTCGTCGCCTCGTACCGGCAGGTCATCGCGGCCTTCCCGGACGGCGGCGGCTCCTACGCCGTCGCGAAGGCCCACCTCGGGCGCCGCACCAGCCTGGTGGCGGCGGGCTCGCTCGTCCTCGACTACGTGCTCAACGTGGCGGTGGCCGTCACCGCGGGCGTCGCCGCCCTCACGTCGGCCTTCCCGGGCCTCTACGGCGACCGGCTGTGGATCTGTCTCGGCGTCCTCGTCCTGATCACGGCGGTGAACCTGCGCGGCATCGTCGACTCGGCCCGCGCCTTCATCGTCCCCACCGCCGTGTTCGTCGGCGCGATCCTGGTCCTGATCGTGGTCGGGCTGTTCCGCGACGCGCCGGTCTCCACCGAGGCCTCCGCCGGGCACGCCTCCGTCCTGGCGGACAACGCCACCACCGTCGGCGCGCTGCTCCTGCTGAAGGCCTTCGCCTCCGGGTGCTCCGCGCTGACCGGCGTCGAGGCCATCGCCAACGCCGTGCCGGCCTTCCGCGCCCCGGCGGCCCGCCGGGCCATGCGGGCCGAGGTCGCGCTCGGGGCGCTCCTCGGCGTGATGCTGATCGGCCTGTCGGTGCTGATCTCCCGCTTCGGCCTGCAGCCGGTCGAGGGCGTCACCGTCCTCGCCCAGCTCGCCGACGCCTCGCTCGGCCACAACGCGGCCTTCTACGTCGTCCAGTTCGCCACCATGGTCCTCCTGGCCCTGTCGGCGAACACCTCCTTCGGCGGTCTGCCCGTCCTCCTGAAGCTGCTCGCCCGCGACAACTACGTGCCGCACGTCTTCGGACTCAAGGCCGACCGGCAGGTGCACCGGCACGGCGTGCTCTGGCTGGCCGTCGTCTCCGCCGCGCTGCTCGTCTTCTCCGGCGGCGACACCAACACCCTCGTCCCGCTCTTCGCGATCGGCGTCTTCGTCGGCTTCACGATCGCCCAGACCGGGATGGTGCTGCACTGGAAGGCCACCCGGCAGTGGGGCAAGGCCCTGCTGAACGGCCTGGGCGCGCTGCTCACGGGGGTGTCCGCGGTCGTCGTCACCGCTGCCAAGTTCCACGACGGTGCCTGGCTGATCGTGATCGCCCTGCCGCTGCTCGTCGCCCTCTTCGAGGCCGTCCACCGCGCCTACGGGAGGATCGGCGACCGCCTCGGCGTCGGCCGGGTCCCCGAGCCCCCGCATCGCGAACACTCGCTGGTCCTGGTGCCGGTGTCGTCCCTGACCCGGCTCACCAGCGAGGCCCTGACCGCCGCCGTCTCGCTCGGCGACGAGGTCCGCGCGGTCACCGTCGCCCACCCGGATCCGGAGGACCGGGCGGCGACCGAGGCCCTGGAACGGGACTGGGCCCTGTGGAACCCGGGCGTTCCGCTCGTCCGGCTGCCCTCCGAGCGACGCTCCCTCGGGCGACCGATCACCGCGTACGTACGGGAGCTCGCCGCAGCCCGCCCGGACACCCGGGTCACCGTGCTCATCCCGGAGGCGGAGCCGGAGCGGCTGTGGCAGCGACTGCTGCAGAACCAGCGGGGCGCGGTCGTCGCCCACGCGGTCCGCCGGGACACGGACGCGGCGATCTGCCGGCTCAGGTTCCGCCTCGGGAAGTGAAGCGCGTCAGCCGATGTGCAAGCCGAGGAGGCGGCACGGCGGTGGCCGGCCGACCAGGGCGTCAGCCAGGTGCGGGACGGGTGGGTGAGCAGCGAGAAGCCTGCGGCGAGTGCCGGGCCGTCCCCGGCGGCGAGCCGTCGCACCTCCACGGTGCGCGGCACACGAGGGGGAGTCCCGTCCGTCTGGTGTACGTAGAGCATGCGGTCCCAGGGGTGCAGGCGGTCGAACGCGGCGGCGAGGACCGGAAGGAAGCGGTCGGAGGCCTCGACGCAGCGACCCGCCAAGGGGGCGAGGTCGGCCGGGGCGAGGACGGTGGGATCGCCGGCCAGGAGGGCGTGGTCGCCGCAGGTGACGGCGATGACGCGGGGATGTTCCGCGCGGTCGGTCCACCAGGTGCCGTGGCCGGTGGTGAGGACGTGCTCGGAGAGGGCGGCGGTGCCGGGTCCGCCGACGGGGAACACGCGGGCGCAGGACGGTGGTTGGTGGGCGGGGTGTGGGATCACGGGGGAACCTCCGGTACGGGCAGGGGGCGGCCCGCCGGGTGGCGGGCCGCCCCGGTCGGGTCAGCGGGCTCCGGCCCTGCGGCCGTGGTTGGCCTTCTTCTTGCGGCGGTCCCTCTTCTTGCGTGCGCGTTCGGACATGCTTGGGGTTCCCTTCAGGCGGTGTGGCCGACGAGGACGTCGGCGAGCTTGCCGAGGCGCTTGACCGTGCGCTCCTCGGTGGCGGCGGGTGCCGGGGCGACCCGCTGGTCGCGGTCGTAGTAGGCGCCGTTGACGATCTCGACGGCCGGGTCGCAGAGCCGTACGACGTGGGCCGCGCCCTCGGCCGGGGAGGCACCGTCGTGGGCGTACAGCGGCAGCAGGCTGGTGGCGCAGATCCCGGGGTGGACGGAGACGGCGGTGACCCGCGGATCGGCGGCGAAGACCGTCAGGGCCAGCTGCGACTGGGCGTAGGCGGCGAGCCGGGAGTAGCGGCGGGCCCGGTTGGGGTCGGCCCACTGGATGGAGCCGGACCGGTGCAGCGACGAGGACACGTTGACGACCCGGCCGCCGGGCTCCGAGGTCAGGGCCGGCTCCAGGAGGTGCGTGAGGAGGTAGTGCGCCAGGAAGTTGACCTGGAAGGCGATCTCGTTGCCGTCGACGGTGACGGTGTGGCGCTCCGGCGCCGCCATGCCCGCGTTGTTGACCAGCACGTCCAGGTGCGGGTGCTCGGCGCGTACCCGTGCGGCGAGCTGTTCGACCTCCTCCAGGCGGGAGAAGTCGGCGCCGAAGGCGCACAACTGCCCTGCCGGCACGTCGGAGAGCGTGACGAGACGGTCGACCGCGGCGTGCGCCTCCTCGGCGGTCCGGCCGTGGAGGAGCACGGTGGCGCCGTGCTCGGCGAGGAGCCGGGCGGTCTGGTGGCCGATGCCGGAGGTGGCGCCGGTGACGAGCACGGTGCGTCCGGACAGGGAAGAAGAAGACATGGTTCGTCCAGGGAGGGTTGATGAGATGTGAGAGAAGAGGGGCGCCGTGACCGGTTGAACGGCCACGGCGCCCCTGTGACGTGGTGCGGGCAGGCGTCAGCGCAGGGCGGACGCGCCCGGACGACAGCGGGGCGTGCGACTCGGCGACGCCTGATGAGGCGGCCGGTCGAGAAGGAGCCACGCGCTGTTCACGCTTCTCATCCCATCTCTGGCCACGTCCCCGGGCAAGGCCGAAGCCGTTTCTCTGATGCTCTCCTGACGTGTGTTCACCCGAGGCCCGGGATGCTCGACACGAGCAGGTCGATGACCTTGATGCCGACGAACGGCAGGACCAGGCCGCCGAGGCCGTACAGCAGCAGATTGCGGCGCAGCAGGTCGTGCGCGGATGCCGGCGTGTAGCGGACGCCGCGCAGGGCCAGCGGGATGAGCGCCACGATGATCAGGGCGTTGAAGATGATGGCGGAGGTGATCGCCGAGGTGGGGCTGTGCAGGCCCATGACGTCGAGCGCTTCGAGGCCGGGGTAGGCGCCGGTGAACATCGCGGGGATGATCGCGAAGTACTTCGCCACGTCGTTCGTGATCGAGAAGGTCGTCAACGCTCCGCGGGTGATGAGGAGTTGCTTGCCGATCTGGACGATCTCGATGAGCTTGGTCGGGTTGGAGTCGAGGTCGACCATGTTGCCGGCCTCCTTCGCGGCCGACGTGCCCGTGTTCATCGCCACCCCGACGTCCGCCTGGGCGAGCGCCGGGGCGTCGTTGGTGCCGTCGCCGGTCATCGCGACGAGCCTGCCGCCCTCCTGCTCCCGCCTGATCAGCGTCAGTTTGTCCTCGGGGGTGGCCTCGGCGAGGAAGTCGTCGACTCCCGCCTCGGCGGCGATCGCGCGCGCCGTCAGCGGATTGTCCCCGGTGACCATCACCGTACGGATGCCCATCCGCCGCAGCTCGGCGAACCGTTCCCTGATGCCGTCCTTGACGACGTCCTTGAGGTGCACGATGCCCAGCACGCGCGGGCCGTCCCCGTCGTGCACGGCCACCAGCAGCGGGGTGCCCCCGGAGGCCGCGATCGCGTCGCTCCAGAGGCGCGCCTCGGCCGGCACCGCACCGCCGTACATCTCCACCCAGGCGATGACCTGCGCGGCGGCGCCCTTGCGGATGTGGCAGACGGCACCGTTGTCCCAGCGCAGGTCGATGCCGCTCATCCGGGTCTGTGCGCTGAACCCGACGAACCGGGCGTTCGCGAGCTCGCCGTCGGCCGGGGCCCGCAGCCCGAAGCGCTCCTTCGCGAGCACCACGACCGAGCGTCCCTCGGGCGTCTCGTCGGCGAGCGAGGAGAGCTGGGCGGCGTCCGCGAGCCTCGCCTCCCCGACCCCCGGCAGGGGGACGAAGTCGGCTGCCTCCCGGTTGCCCAGGGTGATCGTGCCGGTCTTGTCGAGGAGCAGCGTGTTGATGTCGCCGGCGGCTTCGACGGCGCGGCCCGACATGGCGAGCACGTTGCGCTGTACGAGGCGGTCCATCCCGGCGATGCCGATCGCGGAGAGCAGGGCGCCGATCGTCGTGGGGATGAGGGTCACGAGCAGGGCGACGAGGACGGTGGTGGACGGGGCGGCCCCCGCGTACGCGGCTATCGGCCGCAGGGCGACGGTGACGAGGACGAAGACCGTCGTCAGCGCGGCGAGCAGGATGTTGAGCGCGATCTCGTTCGGGGTCTTCTGCCGCGAGGCGCCTTCGACGAGGGCGATCATCCGGTCCATGAACGAGTGGCCGGGCCGGGAGGTGACCCGGACGACGATCCGGTCCGACAGCACGGTCGTGCCGCCCGTGACACCGGAGCGGTCACCCCCGGCCTCCCGGATCACCGGGGCCGACTCGCCGGTCACGGCGGACTCGTCGACCGCCGCGCCCCCGTCGACCACGTCGCCGTCGGCGGGGATCAGCTCGCCCGCCTCGACGAGCACGAAGTCGAACATCGCCAGTTCGGTGGCGGCGACGGCTTCCGTCTCGGCCGTGTGGAGGTTCGTGCCGTACCGCCAGTGCTTGAGCCGCAGCGCCACCGTGTCCGTACGGGCCCGGCGCAGTGATTCGGCCTGGGCCCGGCCGCGCCCTTCGGCGACCGCCTCGGCCAGGTTCGCGAAGACGACCGTCAGCCACAGCCAGGCGCTGATGACCCAGGTGAAGACGGAGGGGTGGACGACGGCGGAGAGGGTGGTGAGCACCGATCCGACGGCGACGACGAAGAGCACCGGGTTGCGGACCAGGTGCCGCGGATGCAGTTTGCGCAGGGCGTCGGGGACCGAGCCGAGCATCTGGGCGGGGTCGAGCAGCCCGCCCTCCACGCTGCGTCTGCGCCGGGGAGGACGTGCCGGGGGCGGGACGGAAGGCACCTGCTGGACGGGAGCGGTGGGATTCATGCGGTCAGGACCTTCATGAAGCAGCCGCCGCCCGGGGAGGGGCGGCGGCTGGATCGGCTGGCTGGACGTACCGGGCGGCCCCCGGAGACGTCGTACGGACGAGCGGACGGAGGAACGGGACGAGGAGGGACGGCGTCCCGCCGATCACGAGGACGTACGGCGATCGGCGGGACGCCGGCCCGGCTCGGCGCATGCGGATGGGAGGCATGGCGCCGAGCGGCCGTCGTCGAGGGTCGAGCCACTGACGTCCTCGACGGTGCGCGGCGGTTGACGAATCTAGTGCCCGACTCGGCCTGTTCCGGCGGACGTTGACGCCCCTCTGACGGTCACGAGGCCCGCCCTGACGCCTTCTTCGCACCGGGCGGATCGCCCGTCTGTCAAGGCGGCGTCAGGACCCACGGGAGTGGCGTCAGAGGCGCGTCAACAGCGATCGATTCCGGCCTGCGTCCGGTCAAGACTGATCGGCACGGGGGGCGGACGACCGTCGGCGCCGGTGCAGGGCGCAGTCCGGGGGCGGGGGTCCCGACTGAAACCCACGCCATGCGACGGCCGTCCGGCCGGGGCCCCGTCCGGCCTGCGACCCAGAGGGGGGTCGCGGTCCGGACCGGCCGCGGGCCGGGGTGCCCCAGGAGTCCTGACACGCACTCCTGGAACGGCACCCCGGCCCGTTCCGGCTTCCCACCCCGCCTGGCCGTGCCCTGTCTCGCCGCGCCGCGCACCGCCGTGCTCGGCCCCGCCGCGCCGCGCCAGGCCGTGGCCCGGCCCCGCCGTCCGTGCCTCGCCCGGCCGCGCTTTGCCTGGCCGGCCCCGCCTCGCCGTGTCGTGCCCTGTCTTGCCTAGCCTCGCCGTGCCCCGCCCGCCCCGGCCCTGCCCTGCCAGGCTGTGGCCCGCCAGGCTGTGGCCCCGCCCCGCTCCGCCAGGCTGTGGCGCGGGCCGGGCCGCCCCGCCCGTGCCGTCCGTGCCCCGCGCGGCCCCGCCCCGCCGTCCGTGCTCCCCCCTCGCCCCGCCGTCTGCGTCTCGCCCGCCCCCCGCCGTGCCGGAACCGGGCTCGACGCCCGTACGGATCGTGTCAAGAGCCTGAGGGCAACGCGTCCCCCCGCGCCGGAGAGCCGTCACAGTGGCTGCGCGCGACCCGCGGCAGGCGTTCCCTGCGGAGGGCGCGGCACGAGCGCACATCCGAGGAAGCGCAAGGAAGCCGAAGGGGCTGTCGGGAACATGAGTGTCGAGAACGTCGTCGGTCTGATCGTCGCGGCCACGCTGGTCGGCTACCTGGTGGCCGCCTTCGTCAAGCCCGAGAAGTTCTGAACGCCCGCCACCCCCGCCGGGGGCGGCCCGAGGCCGCACAAGACGGCTCACGGCCCCCCCGGGGCCGTCCGAGGCGCGTGCAGCCGCCGCCGGCACGGGCGTCGTCACCACCCGCGTCCCGCCACCCGGAATCGCCCAGGGACGCCGTCGGGCGGCACACCGAACGGCCCGGCGCCGAGACCGTCCCCGACACGGTGGTGCGCGGACGAGCGTGCAGAGACGCCGCCACGCCCGCGGCTCCGCCTGGACCGTCCCGGGACGAGGCCCGCACTGGGCTCGTGCTCACGCGACGCGCCGTCGCGACCGGCGACCTGGGCGCCTCGCGACGGATCCCCGACGCCGGTACGACGCCGCCGGCCATGCGCCGGCCGGCTGCCGAAGGGGCAGGTCGACGGGGGAGCCGACCGACCCGGGACGGCGGCGCGTACGGGATGTGTCAAGACGGCCGGGCTACCCGTTAGGAGGGCGTCAACGCCGGCGGCGTGGTGGCTGAAATGCGCTTTCCTCAGACAGGTCCGAAAGACCGCTCATCTCATCCACACACATTCGGGAGCTCACGATGGCCGATCTGGCCTTCGTCGTCACCACGGTCGCGATCTTCGCGCTGGTGGCTTTCGTCGCCAAGGGGGTGGCGAAGCTGTGACTGTCGAGAACATCGTCGGTCTGGTGGTCGCCGCCGGCCTGCTGGCCTATCTCGTCCTCGCCCTCGTCAAGCCGGAGAGGTTCTGAGTACGGATATGAGTCCCGTCCTGGCTGGAATCCTCCAGCTCCTCGCCCTGGTCGTCGCGCTCGGTCTGTCGTACCGGCCGCTGGGTGACTACATGGCCAAGGTGTACTCCTCGGAGAAGCACTACACCCCCGAGAAGTGGATCTACAAGGCCATCGGCGCGAACCCGAACGTCGAGATGCGCTGGCCGGCGTACCTGCGCGGGGTGCTCGCCTTCTCCGCGGTGAGCGTTCTCTTCCTCTACCTGCTGCAGCGGGTGCAGGGCGCGCTGCCGGGCTCGCTCGGCTTCGTGTCGATCGACCCGGACCAGGCCTTCAACACGGCCGCGTCGTTCGTCGCCAACACCAACTGGCAGTCGTACTACGGCGAGCAGGCCATGGGCCACGTCGTCCAGACCGGCGGCCTCGCGGTGCAGAACTTCGTCTCGGCGGCCGTCGGCATGGCGGTGGCCGTCGCGCTGGTCCGCGGCTTCGCCCGCTCGCGCTCCGGCGAGCTGGGCAACTTCTGGTCCGACCTCGTCCGCGGCGTCGTCCGGATCCTGCTGCCGATCTCCGTGGTCGGTGCCCTCGTCCTCGTCGCCACCGGCGCGATCCAGAACTTCTCCGGGATCCACGAGGTGGGTCAGTTCACGGGCGGCTCGCAGCAGTGGAACGGCGGCGCGGTCGCTTCCCAGGAGGTCATCAAGGAGCTGGGCACGAACGGCGGCGGCTACTTCAACGCCAACTCCGCCCACCCCTTCGAGAACCCCAACGGGCTCTCCAACCTCTTCGAGGTCTACCTGATCCTCGTCATCCCCTTCGCGCTGACCCGCACCTTCGGCCGCATGGTCGGTTCGCTCAAGCAGGGCTACGCGATCCTCGGCACGATGGGCGTCATCTGGCTCGGGTTCACCGCGCTGATGATGTGGACCGAGTTCGCGGGCAGGGGTCCGGCGTTCGAGATCGCCGGCGGCGCGATGGAGGGCAAGGAGACCCGGTTCGGCATCGGCGCGTCGGCGATCTTCTCGGTCGCCACCACGCTGACGTCGACCGGCGCGGTGAACTCCTTCCACTCGTCGAACACCGGCTTCGGCGGCGGGATCAACCTGCTGGGCATGCAACTGGGCGAGATCGCGCCCGGCGGCGTCGGATCCGGCCTCTACGGCATGCTGATCATGGCGGTCATCGCGGTGTTCATCGCCGGTCTGATGGTCGGCCGCACGCCCGAGTACCTGGGCAAGAAGATCGGCACCCGCGAGATCAAGTTCGCGGCCTGCTACATCCTGATCACCCCGGCGCTGGTGCTCTGCTTCACGGCGGCCTCCTTCGTCCTGGACACCCCGGCGCACTCGATGACGAACTCGGGCGCGCACGGCTTCTCCGAGATCCTCTACGCGTACACCTCGGGTGCCAACAACAACGGCTCCGCCTTCGCCGGCCTGAACGCCGACACCCAGTGGTTCAACTCGACGATCGGCATCGCCATGCTGCTCGGCCGGTTCCTCCCGATGGTGTTCGTCCTCGCGCTGGCCGGCTCGCTCGCCGAGCAGACGCCCGTACCCGAGACCGCGGGCACCCTGCGGACCGAGAAGCCGCTGTTCACCGGCCTGCTCGTCGGCACCATCGTCATCATCACCGGTCTCACCTACTTCCCGGCCCTGGCCCTTGGCCCGCTCGCCGAAGGACTCGCAGCATGAGCACCATCACTCCCACCCGGGCACCCCACCCGGACGCGCCCGCGGGGCACAAGCCCGAGGGCGGACGCGTCGGCGGGGGACTCTTCGACGCGAAGCAGCTGGTCACGTCGTTCCCCGACGCGATCAGGAAGCTCGACCCGCGCGTGATGGTCAAGTCGCCCGTGATGTTCGTGGTCCTGGTCGGCTCGGTGGTCACCACCGCGCTGGCGGTCAAGAACCCGGGCGACTGGTTCGGCTGGGTGATCACCGCCTGGCTGTGGCTGACCACGATCTTCGCCAACCTGGCCGAGGCCGTCGCCGAGGGCCGCGGCAAGGCCCAGGCCGACACCCTGCGCAAGGCCAAGACCGACACCGTCGCCCGCCGCCTCACCCAGGACGGCAAGGGAGAGGAGCAGGTCCCCGGCACCGAGCTCAGGATCGGCGACCTGGTGGTCTGCGAGGCCGGAGACGTCATCCCCGGCGACGGTGACGTCGTCGAGGGCGTCGCGAGCGTCGACGAGTCCGCGATCACGGGCGAGTCGGCACCGGTCATCCGGGAGTCCGGCGGCGACCGCTCGGCCGTCACCGGCGGTACGAAGGTGCTGTCCGACCGGGTCGTCATCAAGATCACGACGAAGCCGGGCGAGACGTTCATCGACCGGATGATCAACCTGGTCGAGGGCGCCGCCCGGCAGAAGACGCCCAACGAGATCGCCCTCAACATCCTGCTGGCGTCCCTCACGATCGTCTTCCTGCTCGCCGTGGTCACCCTGAAGCCGTTCGCGATCTACGCGGGGGCCGACAAGCAGACCTCGATGATCGTGCTGACCGCGCTCCTCGTCTGCCTCATCCCGACGACGATCGGCGCGCTGCTGTCCGCGATCGGCATCGCCGGCATGGACCGGCTCGTCCAGCGCAACGTCCTCGCGATGTCCGGCCGCGCCGTCGAGGCCGCCGGTGACGTGTCGACGCTGCTGCTCGACAAGACCGGCACCATCACCCTGGGCAACCGCCAGGCGGCGGAGTTCGTCCCGGTGAAGGGCGTGACGGAGGCCGAGCTCGCGGACGCCGCCCAGCTCTCCTCGCTCGCCGACGAGACCCCCGAGGGCCGCTCCGTCGTGGTCCTGGCCAAGGAGAATTACGGGCTGCGCGAACGCCACCAGGGCGAGCTCGCCGACGCCACGTGGATCGAGTTCACCGCCCAGACCCGCATGTCGGGTGTGGACGTGGACGGCCGGCAGGTCCGCAAGGGCGCGACCGGCTCGGTCGTGGCATGGGTGGAGGAACGCGGTGGTGAGGTCGCCAGGGACGCCCAGGACGTCACCGACGCCATTTCCCAGGCTGGTGGCACGCCGCTCCTTGTGGCTGTGGAGGACGACAAGGGCGCGCGCGTCCTCGGTGTCATCCACCTCAAGGACGTCGTCAAGGAGGGCATGCGCGAGCGGTTCGACGAGCTGCGCCGCATGGGCATCAAGACGATCATGATCACGGGCGACAACCCGCTGACGGCCAGGGCCATCGCCGAGGAGGCCGGTGTCGACGACTTCCTCGCCGAGGCCACCCCCGAGGACAAGATGGCCCTCATCAAGCGCGAGCAGGCCGGCGGCAAGCTCGTCGCGATGACCGGCGACGGCACCAACGACGCACCCGCGCTCGCGCAGGCGGACGTCGGGGTGGCGATGAACACGGGCACGTCGGCCGCGAAGGAGGCCGGCAACATGGTCGACCTCGACTCCAACCCGACCAAGCTCATCGAGATCGTCGAGATCGGCAAGCAACTCCTCATCACCCGAGGCGCGTTGACGACCTTCTCCATCGCCAACGACGTGGCGAAGTACTTCGCGATCATCCCCGCGATGTTCGCGGTCGCCTACCCGTCGCTGGACAAGCTGAACATCATGGGCCTGGCCTCGCCGGAGTCCGCGATCCTGTCGGCCGTCGTCTTCAACGCGCTGATCATCGTGGCCCTGGTGCCGCTCGCCCTGAAGGGCGTCCGCTACCGCCCCTCCAGTGCCGACTCGATGCTCCGCCGCAACCTCGGCCTCTACGGACTCGGCGGCCTCATCGCCCCGTTCGTCGGCATCAAGCTCATCGACCTGCTCATCTCCCTCATCCCCGGGATCGGCTGACGACCATGAACAACTCCGTCGGAAACACAGGGCGCCTGCTCTGGGCCGGACTCCGCGCCCTGCTCGTCCTCACCGTGGTGACGGGCGTGCTCTACCCGCTCGCCGTCACCGGCATCGCCCAACTCGCCCTCCCCGGCCAGGCCAACGGCTCCGAGATCAAGGACGCGAGCGGCAGGGTCGTCGGCTCCGAACTCATCGGACAGACCTACAACCTGCCGAAGAAGAACCCGGACGACGCGGAGGAGGCGGTGGTCCCGGACCTGAGGTGGTTCCAGCCGCGCCCCTCCAACGGCCTTGGCAGCAACAGCGTCAACACCCAGTACTCGATCATCCTGTCCGGCGCCACGAACCGTTCCGGTGACAACGCCGACCTGATCAAGTGGGTCACCGACGCCAAGGCCGCCGTCGTCAAGGACAACTCCACCGCCGACTACCGGGTGAAGCCGGCCGACGTCCCCGCCGACGCCGTCACCTCCTCCGGCTCCGGCCTCGACCCGCACATCTCCCCGGAGTACGCGAAGCTCCAGGTCCACCGGGTCGCCGAGCGCAACAAGCTGGACGTCGCGACGGTCGAGAAGCTGGTCGCCGACCACACCGACGACCGCGTCCTCGGCTTCATCGGCGAGCCCCGCGTCAACGTCCTGCAGCTCAACACCGCCCTGAAGAACCTCGTGGCGGCCAGGGGCTGATGGCCTTACCTCCGCCCCACGGGAGCCGGCAGTCCGGGAACGCCCCGGCTGCCGGCTCCCGGCGCGCATCCACGCCACGCCCGACACGAAAGGCAGTACGCCGATGACCCGGGTCCTGGTCGTCGAGGACGACGCACAGCTCACGCGTGCTCTCACGATCAACCTCAACGCCCGCGAGTACGACGTGGACGCGGCCTACGACGCCGCCACCGCGCTCCGGCTCGCGGCCACCGAGCAACCGGACGTGATCCTCCTGGATCTCGGGCTGCCCGACATGGACGGCATCGACCTCATCCGGGCGCTGCGCGGCTGGAACCGTGCCCCGGTGCTCGTGCTCTCCGCCCGCAGCGGGTCCGAGGACAAGATCCGCGCGCTGGACGCGGGCGCCGACGACTACATGACCAAGCCGTTCAGCATGGACGAACTCCTCGCCCGGCTACGGGCGGCCACCCGCCGGATCGAGGAGTCGCCCGCCCGTGCGCGACCCGGTACGGGAGGTGCGGCCGGTGCCGTGGTCGCGACCGACGAGTTCACGGTCGATCTCGTGGCGAAGAAGGTACGGCGCGGTGACCGCGACGTCCGGCTGACCCCGACCGAGTGGCACCTGCTGGAGATCCTCATCTGCAACCCCGGCGTCCTCGTCAGCCAGCAACGTCTCCTCAGGGAGGTGTGGGGGCCCAGTCACCGCACCAAGAGCAACTACCTGAGGGTCTACATGGCGCAGCTGCGCCGCAAGCTGGAGGCGGACCCGTCGCACCCCCGCTATCTGATCACCGAACCCGGGATGGGATACCGCTTCGAGGTGTGACACCCCGCCCGCCCCGCCCACACCTGCACGCCCTGTCCGTACACGCTCTGCCCGACATCGACGAGAAACGACACCATGGGACGCGGAAAGCTTCGTATCTACCTCGGCGCGGCACCGGGCGTCGGCAAGACGTACTCGATGCTCTCGGAGGCCCACCGGCGCGTCGAGCGCGGCACCGACTGCGTCGTCGCCTTCGTCGAGCACCACGGCCGGCCGCGTACGGAGGTGATGCTGCACGGCCTGGAGACGGTGCCGCGTGCGGAGATCCCGTACCGGGACACGGTGTTCACCGAGATGGACGTGGACGCGGTCCTCGACCGTAAGCCCGCCGTCGCACTCGTGGACGAGCTGGCCCACACCAACATCCCCGGCTCGCGGAACGCCAAGCGCTGGCAGGACGTCGAGGAACTGCTCGCGGCCGGCATCGACGTCGTCTCCACGGTCAACATCCAGCATTTGGAGTCGCTCGGCGACGTCGTCGAGTCGATCACGGGCGTACGGCAGCGGGAGACCGTCCCGGACGAGGTCGTCCGGCGCGCCGACCAGATAGAACTGGTCGACATGTCGCCGCAGGCCCTGCGCCGCCGCATGGCGCACGGCAACGTCTACAAGCCGGACAAGGTCGACGCGGCCCTCTCCAACTACTTCCGCCCCGGAAACCTCACCGCCCTGCGCGAGCTGGCGCTGCTCTGGACCGCCGACCGGGTCGACGAGTACCTGCAGGAGTACCGCACCGAGCACCGGGTCTCGAAGATCTGGGGCTCCCGCGAGCGGATCGTGGTGGGACTGACCGGCGGCCCCGAGGGCCGCACCCTCATCCGCCGGGCCGCCCGGCTCGCCGAGAAGGGCGCCGGAGGCGAGGTCCTGGCGGTCTACATCTCGCGCAGCGACGGCCTCACCTCGGCGTCCCCGAAGGAACTCGCGGTGCAGCGGACCCTGGTCGAGGACCTCGGCGGGACGTTCCACCACGTCATAGGCGACGACATCTCCACCGGACTCCTGGAGTTCGCGCGCGGGGTCAACGCCACGCAGATCGTCCTCGGCGTCAGTCGCCGACGTTCCTGGCAGTACGCCTTCAGTCCCGGCGTCAGCGCCACGGTCGCCCGCGAGTCGGGGCCGGACCTCGACGTCCACATCGTCACCCACGACGAGGCGGCGAAGGGCCGCGGCCTGCCCGTGGCCCGGCGCGCGAAGCTGGGGCGTTCCCGCACCAACTGGGGGTGGCTCGTCGCCCTCGCGGGACCCGTCCTGCTCACCTTTCTGCTCAGCAGCGTCCTCCCGGACGTGGGCCTCGCCAACGACGTCCTGCTCTTCCTCGCCCTCACCGTCGCGGCGGCCCTG
Source organism: Streptomyces sp. NPDC048018 (assembly GCF_043202995.1). Classification (NCBI taxonomy): domain Bacteria; kingdom Bacillati; phylum Actinomycetota; class Actinomycetes; order Kitasatosporales; family Streptomycetaceae; genus Streptomyces; species Streptomyces sp. NPDC048018. Next base: position 1,061,027 of record NZ_JBIDBK010000001.1, on the reverse strand, counting down.
CTCGGTGGTCTCACGCCCGCCCTCGGCTCCGCCGCGGTGGGATCGCTGCTGCTCAACTACTACTTCACCCCACCGATCCACGAGCTGACGATCGCCGACCCGGAGAACGTGGTCGCCTTGGTGATCTTCGTGGGCGTGGCGATATCCGTCGCCTCCGTGGTCGACCTGGCCGCCCGTCGCACCCACCAGGCCGCCCGGCTGCGGGCGGAGGCGGAGACGCTCTCCTTCCTCGCGGGCAGCGTGCTGCGCGGGGAGACGAGTCTGGACGCCCTGCTCGAACGCCTCAGGGAGACCTTCGCCATGGAGTCCGTCGCGCTCCTGGAACGCCACGACGACACCGAGCCGTGGACGTGCGTCGCCGTCGTGGGCCCCGGCCGCCCGGTCGGCCGCCCCGAGGACGCGGACGTCGACATGCCGGTCGGCGACCATCTCGCCCTCGCCCTGACCGGCCGGGTGCTTCCCGCCGAGGACCGCCGGGTGCTGGGCGCGTTCGCCGCCCAGGCCGCCGTCGTCCTGGACCGTCAGCGGCTCGTCGGCGAGGCCGAGGAGGCCCGCCGGCTCGCCGAGGGCAACAAGATCCGCACCTCGCTCCTCGCCGCCGTCAGCCACGACCTGCGCACCCCGCTCGCCGGCATCAAGGCCTCCGTGTCCTCCTTGCGCTCCGACGACGTCGAGTGGTCCGACGAGGACCGCGCCGTGCTCCTGGAGGGCATCGAGGAGGGTGCCGACCGGCTCGACCACCTCGTCGGCAACCTCCTGGACGTCTCGCGCCTGGAGACCGGCACCGTCACCGCCGTACTCCGGCAGACCGACCTCGACGAGGTCGTCCCGATGGCGCTCGTGGGCGTGCCCGACGACAGCGTCGAACTCGACATCCCCGAGACCCTGCCCATGGTCGTCGTCGACCGCGGCCTGCTGGAACGGGCCGTCGCCAACATCGTCGAGAACGCCGTCAAGTACAGCCCCGACGGCACGCCCGTCGTCGTCGCCGCCGGCGCCATCGCCGACCGCGTCGAACTCCGCGTCGTCGACCGCGGCCCGGGCGTCCCCGACGAGGCCAAGGACCGCATCTTCGGCGCCTTCCAGCGCTACGGCGACGCCCCGCGCGGCTCGGGCGTCGGCCTCGGCCTCGCGGTCGCCCGCGGCTTCGTCGAGGCCATGGGCGGCACGGTCACCGCGGAGGACACGCCAGGCGGCGGCCTCACCATGACCGTCAGCCTCCCCATGGATGGCGGCGCTCCGCCCTCCGGCCCCGGCACCACGACCGCGGTGACGTGACCACCGGGCCGGGCCCACGGAGAGACCTCTCCGAGGCCGCCCGGTGCCGGGCCCGGGCCGGGCCGGAGCGGACGGGTCCGAACCGGTGCCGTGGCAGGTCCGGGTCCGGCGGACGGGTCCGAATCCGATCCGTGGTCCGGAGCCTGCCGGAGCGGAGGGGCCGAGCCTGCCCGGCGGCGGGTCCGCGTCCGGCCGGACGCCGTCGGTCAGGAGGCGTCCGCCGGAGCGGGCTGCTCGGGGACGGCGCCCGTCGACGTCTCCGGCGCCGGCGCCGGAGTGGCGTCGAGGTGCCGGGCCGCCCGGTCGAAGTAGCGGAGCAGTTCCACCGGGAACGGCATCACCAGCGTGGAGTTCTTCTCGGCGGCCACCTCGACGACGGTCTGCAGCAGCCGCAGCTGCATCGCCTCCGGGGTGTCCGACATGATCCGGGAGGCGTTGGCGAGCTGCTGTGCCGCCTGGAACTCGCCGTCCGCGGTGATCACCCGGGCCCGCCGCTCGCGCTCCGCCTCCTCCTGGCGGGACATCGACCGCTTCAGCGACTCGGGCAGCTGGACGTCCTTGATCTCGACCCGGTCGATGTGGACGCCCCAGCCGGCCGCCGGGCTGTCGATCATCAGCGCCAGCCCCTCGTGCAGCCGCTCCCGGTCGGACAGCAGGTCGTCCAGGTCGCTCTTGCCGATGATGGAGCGCAGGGAGGACTGCGCGACCTGGCCGACGGCGAAGGCGTAGTCCTGCACCTCGATCGCGGCGCGAGCGGGATCGACTACCCGGTAGTAGACGACCGCGTCGACCTTGACCGACACGTTGTCCCGGGTGATGCCCTCCTGCGTCGGAATCGGCAGCGTCGCCACCTGGACGTTCACCTTCCGCATCTGGTCCACGAACGGGATCAGGAAGGTGACGCCGGGCTGCCGATATCAAATTCTGGTCGTGGCCGGCCGACCGCGGTGAGAACGACAGGGGGCACCCGCTTCGCCCGGATCCGGTGCACGGTGCACGTGCCGGTCCGCACCGCCGTTCTCGTACGGTTGTCGCCGGCGCTTCCCGGGGAACCGGGCGACGTCTCCGAAGCGGCTGCCTCGGCGCAGCCTTCGTGGCGACGTCGCCGACGTGACCGGCGGTTCGGGACACGGCGTGCATGGTGCGCCGACACTTCGTGATCATGGGGACACTTGACCTACGGAAGAGCTGTGGTCCCCGCCCTCCCGTGAGGTCGCCGATGCGATCAGGTCGTTGCGTCAGCGTCTGCTGACGGAGACGGACGCGTTGATCGATGCGGTGGCGCGGCCTTCTCTTGTGGCGCAGAACGATCCTGCTCTGCTCGCGGATGCGTCGCTGGTCGAGGAGGATCGTGAGCTCAATCGCTCGGATGTGGTCCAGTGGCTGACGGCGAACGTGCAGCAGCCGGGGCGGCGGGTGGAGCCGTATGTCGGTCCGAGGACCATGGCGTACATCAACGATCTCGTCTCCCGTGGTATCGCGCCGGATTTCGCGGATGCCTGGCGGGTGGCGCTGGGGATCGGGTGGCGGCGGTGGCTGGAGGAGTGTGTGGCGGACTGCGCCGATCCCGCGCTCCTGGTGGGGGTGCTGGACGTGACGGCCCCCGCACGGTCCTTCGTGAGCGCGTCGATCAGCTCGACGTCCGCGTAGGCGGTGAACCGCCGGTCGGACCCGAGCCGGACCACCAACGCCTGCACCGCCAGAGCATCCTGATGGCTCGACCGGAACCCCTCCAGCCCACGCCCCGGCCTCCCCACCGCCAGCCGGACCTCGTCAGCCGTCTCCGCGGCCTTCTCCACGGGGTGGAGATCCGGAACGCCCGTCCCGAGAGCCAGATCCACCGCGAGGTGGCACTCGCCCGGGCCACCAGGGCGTTCCGGCCCGCGGCAGCGGAGCGCACGGCCGGGATCGCCTTGTCCAGGGCGTCGGCCCGCGAGGGATCATCCACCCACAGGACGACGCTCACGTGCCACCGCGCCATCCGGTAGCGCAGGCGTGCCTCGGCGAGGTCCTCCGCCATGGGGGCCCCGCTCGCGATCAGCTGGATGAGTTCGATCCCCTCGGCGTTGGTGTTGCCCATCGCCGCCGCGAGGCCGGCCTGGCGCAGGGCGGCGACCGAGTCGAGGGCGTACTGCACCAGCGGCTGTTGCGCGGCGGTTCGTGGTCAACACCCTCGGTCCGCTGGCCGAGGCCGACGCCGCACTGCGCCAGGCCCTTCTGACCTACGTACAGTGCGGCTTCAGCACCCCCCGGGCCGCCGCCGGCCTCTACGAGCACCGCAACACCGTCGAGCGACGGGTCTCACGCGCCAACGAACTCTCCGCCGTCAAGGTGGAGGACAACCCGACCCATGTCGCGGCGGCGCTCCCGGTCCTGGACATCGCGCCGCACATCGTGTCGACGGACCCCAGCTGAGCTCACTTCCCCCGGCTCGGTGCCCAAGGGCACCGAGCCGGGGGAAGTGCGGCGAAGCGTGCGGTGAGCGTCCGCGTCCAGGCGCCGCCGCGGCCTCGGCCCGGGGAACGGTGCGCCGGGGCGCGGAGTGTCGCACGCGTCCTGGGTGGGGTGCTGTGCGCGGCGGCCACGGGTTGGTCTCAACTCCGCCGTTCCATGGTCGAGTTGAACGGATTTGACCTATGTTCTAGGGGCCCGCAGCGCGTACGGTTCGCCCAGGAGGTCCGATTGCAGTCCAGACGCATCCGCGCCATAGCCGGAGCATTCCGCCGCTCCCCTCTGCTCATCGCCTTCGCGCTCGGCTCGCTGCTCGTCGGCATCACCCCCTGGCTGGGAGTGGCGAGTGCGACCTCGGGCGGGCACGGGCCGACCCCTCCGCCGGGGCCCGTGCCCTTCCACCAGCAGACCGCCCAGCAGTCGCCGCACCACGGCGTCGCCCCGGCGAACGCCATGGAGCCCATGGCTCCGGTGCTCTCCCGGACCGGCTGGACCGCCACGGCGAGCGACGAGGAGACCGTCAAGGAGAACGGCCGTGCGGCCAACGTCCTCGACGGCAACACGGCCACCATCTGGCACAGCCGGTGGTCCGGGACCCCGGCTCCGCTGCCGCACAGCATCACCATCGACATGCACCGCACGACGGTGGTCTCGGCGCTCGTCTACCAGCCGCGCACCGACAAGGCCAACGGCCGCGTCGGCGGCTACAGCATCAGCGTGAGCGCCGACGGCCGTAACTGGGGCAGTCCGGTCGCCACCGGCACCCTCGCGGACGACGCCTCCGCCAAGACCCTCGGCTTCGCCCCGCAGGGCGCGCGGTTCGTCCGGCTCACCGCCGTCGCCGAGGCCGGCAACCGTGGCCCGTGGAGCTCCGCCGCGGAGCTCAACCTGCTGGGCGACCCCGGCACCCCGGCGGCCACCGTCGACCTGCCCCGGACCGGCTGGACGGCCAAGGCGAGCGACGAGGAGACCGTCAAGGAGAACGGCCGTGCGGCCAACGTCCTCGACGGCGACGCCGCCACCCTCTGGCACAGCAGGTGGTCCGGGACCCCGGCTCCGCTGCCGCACAGCATCACCATCGACATGCACCGCACCGCGACCGTCTCGGCCCTGGTCTACCAGCCCCGCAGGGACAGCCCCAACGGCCGCGCCGCCGCGTACGCCGTCACCACCAGCACCGACGGCACCACCTTCGGCGCGCCGGTCGCTTCCGGCACCTGGCGCGACGACGACAGCGTCAAGACCGCCACGTTCACCCGCGCCGCCACCGCCCGCTACGTACGCCTGACCGTGACGCGCGAGGCAGGCAACCGCGGGCCCTGGGCCTCCGCCGCCGAGATACGCCTGAGCGGCCCGGCCGACCCGGCCGCCCACGGCTCCTGGAGCCGGATCACCGGCTTCCCCCTGGTGCCGGTGGCCACCGCCGTCCTGCCGGGCGACAAACTCCTGGCCTGGTCCGCGTACGCGATCGACCGCTTCGGCGGCAGCAACGGCTACACCCAGACCGCGATCCTCGACCTGAAGACCGGCAGGGTCAGCCAGCGGCGCATCGACAACACCGGCCACGACATGTTCTGCCCGGGCATAGCGATGCTCGCCGACGGCCGCGTCCTGGTCACCGGAGGCAGCAACGCCGAGAAGGCGAGCATCTACGACCCGGCCACCGACGACTGGTCGGCGACCACCAGCATGAACATCCCCCGCGGCTACCAGGCCATGAGCCTGCTCTCCACCGGCGAGGCCTTCGTCCTCGGCGGATCCTGGAGCGGAGCCAGGGGAGGCAAGGACGGCGAGGTCTGGTCCCCGGACACCCGCACCTGGCGCAGACTCCCCGGCGTCCCCGCCGCCCCGGCGGTCACGGCCGACCCGGCCGGCGCCTACCGCGCCGACAACCACATGTGGCTCTACGCCACCTCGGGCGGCAAGGTGCTCCAGCTCGGCCCGAGCAAGCAGATGAACTGGATCACGACCGGCGGGAACGGGAGCATCACCTCCGCCGGCAACCGCGCCGACAGCCCGGACGCCATGACCGGCAACGCCGTGCCCTACGACATCGGCAAGCTGCTCACCCTGGGCGGCTCGCCGGGATACCAGCAGACGCCCGCCACCCGTCGCGCGTACACCGTCAGCATCGACGGCGGCCAGGTGCGGTCCGCGCGCACCGGCGACATGGGCCACGCCCGCGCCTTCGGCAACAGTGTCGTCCTGCCCGACGGCAAGGTCGCCGTGTTCGGCGGGCAGGCGTTCCCCGTGCCGTTCAGCGACGCCACCTCCGTGCTGACGCCCGAGCTGTGGGACCCGGCGACCGGACGCTTCACGCCGCTCGCCACCATGGCGATCCCGCGCAACTACCACAGCGTGGCCAACCTGCTGCCCGACGGGAGGATCTTCTCCGGCGGTGGCGGCCTGTGCGGCGACTGCGCCACCAACCACCCCGACGGGGCGGTGTTCACGCCTCCGTACCTGCTCAACGCGGACGGCTCGCCCAGGCCGCGCCCGGTCATCACCGGCGGCGTGCCGCCCCGGGCCGCCCCCGGCACCACGCTCACCGTGGACACCGGAGGGCCGGTGGCCTCCTTCGTCCTGATGCGGGCAGCCGCCGCGACCCACTCCACGGACAACGACCAGCGGCGGGTCCCGCTGACGTCCACGGCCGCGGGACCCGGCAGCTACACGGTGTCGATCTCGGCCGACCCGGGCGTGGTCCTGCCCGGCACCTACATGCTCTTCGCCCTGAACGCCCAAGGGGTGCCGAGCACCGCGCGGTTCATCACCGTCGCCTGACGGAACGACCGCGGCGTCCGTCACCGGCCCGGCGCCACCCGCCGGTGCCGGGCGCCGCGGCCGCGCCGGTCCAGGGGTGCCCGAGGGGGGCGCCGGTCTCCCGGTGGCGGCCGGCCCTCACAGCTCCGGGGCCGCGAGCAGGGCGGCCGCCAGGCCCGTCGGGCCGGTCGACAGCGCCTGCTCCGTCCAGATGCACTTCCCGTCCGCGGTGTAGCGCGCGCCCCACCGCTGACTGAGCGCCGCCACGAGCTGCAGACCGCGCCCGCCCTCGTCCGTCTCCGCGGCATGACGGATCCGCGGCGTGGCCAGGCTCCCGTCGTACACCTCGCAGACCAGGACGGCGCTGTACAGCAGCCGCAGCCGCACCGGGCCCTTCGCGTAGCGCACGACGTTCCCGATCAGCTCGCTCGCGATCAACTCGGTCGTCATCGCCAGGTCGTCCAGCCCCCAGACCGCGAGCTGCTCCCTGATGCGGCGGCGGGCCTGCCCGGCCGCCCGCGGGTCCTTCTCCAGCTCCCAGGAGGCCATCCGGTCGGCGGGGAGGGCGTGGACGCGGCCCACGAGGAGGGCGGCGTCGTCGTCGGCGGCGGGCCGCTCGGCGGGGAGCAGCCCGTTCGTGAGGACGTCGCAGAGCCGCTCCGGGTCCTGGTGGCCGGAGGTACGCAGCAGGCGCGCGAGCTCGGTCATGCCCTCGTCGATCTCGCGGTCCGGCGACTCGACCAGGCCGTCCGTGTACAGCACGAGGAGGCTGCCGTCGGGCAGCTCCAACTCGGTCGTCTCGAAGGGCGGTTCGGCGACCCCGAGCGGCGGGTCGGGGGACAGCTCGGGGAAGTGGACGGTGCCGTCGGGCCGGACGACGGCCGGCGGGGGATGGCCGGCCCGGGCGATGCTGCAGATCCGGGTGCTGGAGTCGTAGACCGCGTAGAGGCAGGTGGCGTAGAAGTCCTCGCCGAGGTCGCCGACGATGTCGTTCAGATGGCTCATCACCTCGCCCGGCGGCAGCTCCAGGTCGGCCAGGGTCATGACGGCCGTGCGCAGCCGCCCCATGGTGGCCGCCTCCGCCAGGCCGTGGCCCATCACGTCGCCGACGACGAGGGCGACCCGGCCCGCGGAGAGCGGGATGACGTCGTACCAGTCGCCCCCCACGTCCATCCCCTGCCCGGCGGGCAGGAAGCGCGCTGCGGCCGTGCACGCGGGGCTCTCGGGCAGCCGCTGGGGGAGCAGCCCGCGCTGCAGCTCCTGGGAGCGGGTGTGCTCGGCGTCGTAGAGCCGCGCCCGCTCCAGGGCGTGGGCCAGGAGGGCGCTGATCGCGGTCAGCAGGGTCCGCTCCTCGTTGGTCAGGCGACGCGGCCGGTCGAAGGACACCGCGCAGACGGAGAACGTGCGGCCGGACACGGTCAGCGGCAGGAAGGCCCACGCCTGCTTGCCGGCCAGGCGCGGCCGGTACGCCAGATGGGGATAGAGCTCCGTGAACTCCTCGACGGAGGAGATGAACAGCGGTGCGCTGCCGCGCACCGCGTCCCTGACCGGGTCGCTCGCCGGCACCTTGCGGCCGTCGAACTCCTGGAGGAAGCTCTGCGGATACCCCACGGCTCCGATGATCTCCGCACGGTCGCCCTCGACGGAGACCACGGTCAGACCGGTGGCGCCGAACGGCGGGAGCACCCGCTCGGCCACCGCGTCGACGACGTCGCGCGAGGTCGTCGCCTTGGCGAGCGCCGCCGTCAGCTCCCCCGTGCGGGCCGAGCGCTCGGCGGCGGCGCGCTCGGCGGCGGCGCGCTCGGCCTCGCGCCGCCGGGTGTCGGTGACGTCCGTGAAGTAGAGGGCGAGTCCGTCGGGGCTCGGGACCAGCCGTAGCCGGTGGGAGCGCCCCGCCGTGATCCGCACGTCGAGCTCGGTGGTCGTGGCCGCCGCGGCGGCCTTGCGGCAGCGGGCCTCCAGGTCGGGCACCCGCCGCACGACGGGGAGTGCCCACAGGCTCCGGCCGACCAGCTCCGCCTCGCCGGCGCCGAGGATGCGCTCCGCCTCCCGGTTGGCGAAGCTGATCCGCCAGTCGGCGTCGGTCAGGACGAACGCGTCGCTCATGTGGCGCAGGGCCCGGCTGAGCGCGTCCCGGGCGGTACGGGACTCGTGGCTGTCCCACACCATGCCCATCATCCGCACCGGCTCGCGCTTCTCGTCGTACTCCGCCGCCCCGCGGCCGTGCACCCAGCGGTAGCCGCCGTCCGGCTGCTCCACCCGGTACTCCGACTCGTACAGGCTCCCGTCGCGCATCGCCCGCTCCAGGGCGGCCAGCGCGGCGGGCTGGTCGTCGGGGTGGATCGCCTTCAGCCACGTGGCCTCACGGGTGACCCGCTCGGCGTGGAACAGGGCCGCCCCCGCCTCGTCCCACACCAGCTCCCCGGTGAGCAGGTCCCAGCTCCAGGTGCCGACCGCGACCTCCTGGAGCGCCTGGCGGAGGCGGCCGCCCATCAGTTCCTCGCCGGGCGGCTGCGGGGGAGGCGGGGTCCGGTTCATCCGTTCGGCGGTCCAGGCGACCACGTCGCGCAGGAACGCCCACTGCTCGTCGGTCGGCGCGCCGCGGTCACCCGTCACCACGGTGAGGGCGCCCTGCGCGCGACCGTCGCGGATCAGGGGCACGGAGGCGAATCCGGTGCCCGGCCACCGGGTCGCGGGGAAGCCGGGGGCGTGCGTGGACGGGTTGGCCATCCACAGGGAGCGCCCCCTGCGCACGGCGAACGTCGGGACCGTCGGTCCCGTGCGGTCGATGATCTCCCAGGGACGGGTGAGCGCCGGGGGCAGGCCCGTCGACGCCACTAGACGCAGGGCCGAGGTGGTACGGCCCAGGTGAACGGCGCCGCCCAGGGCGGCCAGCTCGGCCGTCGCATGCAGCAGCGCCAGCCGGAAGACGTCACTCTCCGTGATCCCCGGCTCCGTGCCCGCGAGCAGAGCGAGCCGAGCGTTCATCCGAAAATTATAGGTCCGGGGCGGTTCGTCGGCCCGGCGCGCCGCGGGCCGGGCGGTGTCGCGAAGGCGGTGCGGCCCGGCCGTGGCCGCCGCCTCGCAGCGGTTGCCGCGACCGTGGATCGTGGGTGCCATGACGTTCCGTCCCGTCAGGCCGCATCCGGTCTTCGCCCGCTTCTACGCCGGGGTCGCCGGTCCCGCCCTGCAGCGGGCCGGAATCGACGCACACCGCCGGCGTCTGCTGGCCGGGCTGACCGGAGAGGTGCTGGAGGCCGGTGCGGGCAACGGACTGAACTTCCCGCACTACCCGCCCGACGTCACCCGACTGGTCGCCGTCGAACCCGAGCCGACCCTGCGCGCCCTGGCCGAACGGCAGGCCCGCGAGGCCCCCGTCCCGGTCGAGCTGAAGGACGGCCGCGCCGAGGAACTCCCGTTCCCCGACGCGTCCTTCGACGCGGCCGTGGTGTGTCTGACGCTCTGCTCGGTGGCCGACCAGCGGGCGGCCCTCGCCGAACTCCACCGCGTGCTCCGCCCCGGCGGACAGCTGCGCTTCTTCGAACACGTGCGGGCGGACACCCCCGCGATGCGGCGCGTCCAGCGCGTGCTCGACGCCACCGTCTGGCCGCGGCTCGCCGGCGGCTGCCACACCGGCCGCGACACGGGTTCCGCGATCGCCGCGGCCGGGTTCACCCTCACGGCCGTCGACCGCTTCGTCTTCCCCGAGACCCGCGTCCCCGTTCCGGCGGGCACCCACATCCTGGGCACCGCCGTACGCGGCGGCCCGGACGCTCCCCGGTGACGCGCGGCCCCGGCCGTGCCGGAAGGCGGCGCCGTCCGCCGCCGGGGCCGCCCTCTCGCGTCCGGCCGCGGACGCGGGCCGGAGCGCCACAGGCGTGGGCATTGCGCGCGGGCGCGGTCACGTACGGTGACCGTTCGTCGTCGACCGCCGGGCGTCGGCCGTCGGGCGGCGGTGTGCGGAGCGCGGGCCTCGCCGCCGCCGCGGGGCGGGTCGCGGCGAGGCGGGGTGGCGGGCGCCTCGCGAAGGCGTCGACGGAAGGACGCCAAGGTCGGTAGAATTCTGGATAAAGAGGACAGTTAGCCCTCGGGTGGCTGTGCCGCGGGCCTGCCGCGTTCACCCGGTGAGCGTCGGGGACCCGCACCGCACAGTTCGTAACGTGTCGCCGCCCTTTCGGCCGCAGATGCGAACGTCTCCCTGCGGGCGGGCGCGCGTGCCGCCGTCGCGGACGGCCGCGACGAGGGAACGGGCAGCTCAGCGTCCCGGCTGAGTACCTTGACCGATGCGCTTCCGGCGACGTACTTTCGAGCGCACCGACCCGTGAGTTGTCGAAAGGAGGCGAAGTCGGATGTCGATCTTCTCCGACCTGAATCGCCTCGCTCACCGGACCGCCTGGGTCCCGGGTCGTGTAGCGCACGGCTGCTGAAGCAGTCGCTCTTCCGGCGTGCCCGCTCGCGGCCCCGGCTTCTCTTTTGATCTCTGCCACCACCCGCGGCGTGTCGTGTGTACCCACCGACGCCGGCTCCGGGTTCTCTAGCTGCGCACTGACACAGAAGGCCTGACATGGCGACCAGTACAACCAGTTCCACCGTGCACCGAAATGAGGAAATGTCATGGTAGAGGCGCGGATCACCGTCAATGGGCAAGATTCTCCGATTGCTCCGGCTGCGCCCCACGCCACGGTGCTCGACTTCCTGCGCGACCGCGGCCTCACCGGCACGAAGGAGGGCTGTGCCGAGGGTGAGTGCGGCGCCTGTTCGGTGCTGGTGGCCCGGCCGGGGGTGAACAAGCCCACCGACTGGGTGGCGGTCAACGCCTGCCTGGTCCCGGTCGCCGCGCTCGACGGCCAGGAGATCGTCACCGCCGAGGGCCTCGCCACTCCCGGCGAGCCCGGCACGCCCCCCACGCTGCACCCGGTGCAGGAGGAGATGGCGGTCCGCGGTGGCTCCCAGTGCGGCTACTGCACCCCGGGCTTCATCTGCAGCATGGCGTCGGAGTACTACCGGCCCGACCGCTGCGCGCACGGCGAGACGGACGCGGACGCGACCGGCCACGCCGACCCGGAGCACGGCCCCAACGGTTTCGACCTGCACTCGCTGAGCGGCAACCTGTGCCGCTGCACCGGCTACCGGCCGATCCGCGACGCCGCCTTCGCCGTCGGCGAGCCGGCCGAGGACGACCCCTTCGCGCAGCGCCGCGACCAGGCCCCGCCCGAGCCGGTCGCCACCGAGTACACCCGGGACGGCAGCACGTTCCTGCGGCCCGCCACCCTGGCCGAGGCGCTGCGGGTGCTCCGCGAGCGTCCCGACGCGGTGCTGGTCTCCGGCAGCACCGACTTCGGTGTCGAGGTGAACATCCGCTCCCGGCGCGCCGGTTGCGTGGTCGCCATCGACCGCCTGCCCGAACTGCGGGAGCTGCGCGTCGAGTCCGACCACATCGAGATCGGTGCGGCGGTGACGCTCACCGAGATCGAGCGCCGTCTCGACGGTGAAGTCCCGCTGCTGGCCGAGCTGTTCCCGCAGTTCGCCTCCCGGCTCATCCGCAACAGCGCCACCCTCGGCGGCAACCTCGGTACCGGCTCCCCGATCGGTGACAGCCCGCCGGTGCTGCTGGCGCTGGAGGCGTCACTGGTGCTCGCCGACGCCGACGGCGAGCGCGTGGTCCCGCTGGCCGACTACTTCACCGGCTACCGGCAGAGCGTGCGCCGCCCCGACGAGCTGATCCGCGCCGTGCGCATCCCGCTGCCCCTGGCGCCCGTCACGGCCTTCCACAAGATCGCCAAGCGCCGCTTCGACGACATCTCCAGCGTCGCGGTCGCCTTCGCGCTCGAGATCGAGGACGGTGTCGTCCGCAAGGCCCGCATCGGCCTGGGCGGCGTCGCCGCCACCCCGATCCGCGCCCTCGCCACCGAGGCCGCCCTGGAGGGCAGGCCCTGGTCGTCGGAGACCGTCGAGGCCGCGGCCCGCGAGCTGCGGGCCCAGGGCACCCCGATGGACGACCACCGTGCCAGTGCCCTTTACCGTTCCGCGATGCTCGGCCAGAGCCTGCGGAAGCTGTACGCCCAGACCACCGAGGCGGTGTCGTCATGAGTCATCTGTCCGAGCGTCCCGAGAAGCCCGTAGTCGGCGTCTCGATGCCGCACGAGAGCGCCACCCTGCACGTCACCGGCACGGCGCTCTACACCGACGACCTGGTGTACCGCACCAAGGACGTGCTGCACGCCTACCCGGTCCAGGTGATGAAGGCCCACGGCCGGATCACCGCGCTGCGCACCGAGCCCGCGCTCGCCGTGCCCGGCGTCGTCCGCGTGCTGACCGGTGCCGACGTGCCCGGCGTCAACGACGCCGGCATGAAGCACGACGAGCCGCTGTTCCCCGACGAGGTCATGTTCCACGGCCACGCGGTGGCCTGGGTGCTCGGCGAGACCCTGGAGGCGGCCCGGCTCGGCGCCGCCGCGGTGGAGGTCGAGCTCGACGAGAAGCCCGCCCTGGTCACGCTGCAGGACGCCATCGCGGCTGAGAGCTACCACGGCGCCCGGCCCCTGATGGAGACCGGCGACATCGACGCCGGCTTCGCGGACTCCGCGCACGTGTTCACCGGCGAGTTCCAGTTCTCCGGCCAGGAGCACTTCTACCTCGAGACCCACGCCGCGCTGGCCCTGGTCGACGAGAACGAGCAGGTGTTCATCCAGAGCAGCACCCAGCACCCGTCGGAGACGCAGGAGATCGTCTCGCACGTGCTCGGCGTCCCCGCGCACGAGGTGACGGTGCAGTGCCTGCGGATGGGCGGCGGCTTCGGTGGCAAGGAGATGCAGCCGCACGGCTTCGCGGCCGTCGCCGCGCTCGGCGCCAAGCTGACCGGCCGGCCCGTCCGCTTCCGGCTCAACCGGACCCAGGACCTGACCATGTCGGGCAAGCGGCACGGGTTCCACGCCACCTGGAAGATCGGCTTCGACGCCGAAGGCCGCATCCAGGCCCTCGACGCCACCCTGGTCGCCGACGGCGGCTGGAGCCTGGACCTGTCGGAGCCGGTGCTCGCCCGCGCCCTGTGCCACATCGACAACACCTACTGGATCCCCAACGCGCGCGTCGCGGGTCTCATCGCCAAGACCAACACGGTCTCGAACACCGCCTTCCGCGGCTTCGGCGGCCCGCAGGGCATGCTGGTGATCGAGGACATCCTGGGCCGCTGCGCGCCGCTGCTCGGCCTGGACCCGATGGAGCTGCGCGAGCGCAACTTCTACCAGCCGGGCCAGGGACAGACGACGCCGTACGGCCAGCCGGTCACGCAGGCCGAGCGCATCGCCGCCATCTGGCAGCAGGTCCAGGACGACGCCGGCATCGCCGACCGCAAGCGCGAGATCGCGGCCTTCAATGCCGCGCACCCGAACACCAAGCGGGCGCTCGCGGTCACCGGCATCAAGTTCGGCATCTCGTTCAACCTCACCGCCTTCAACCAGGGCGGCGCGCTGGTGCTGATCTACAAGGACGGCTCCGTCCTGATCAACCACGGCGGCACCGAGATGGGCCAGGGCCTGCACACCAAGATGATGCAGGTGGCCGCGACCACGCTGGGCATCCCGCTGTACAAGGTGCGGCTGGCCCCGACGCGTACCGACAAGGTGCCCAACACCTCGGCGACCGCGGCCAGTTCCGGCGCCGACCTCAACGGCGGTGCGATCAAGAACGCCTGTGAGCAGCTGCGGCGGCGACTGCTGCAGGTGGCCGCCAGCCAGCTGGGTGCGAACGCCTCCGACGTGCGCATCGTCGAGGGCGTCGCGCGCGCCCTGGGCAGCGACAAGGAGCTGGCCTGGGACGACCTGGTGCGCACCGCGTACTTCCAGCGCGTGCAGCTCTCGGCGGCCGGCTACTACCGCACCGAGGGCCTGCACTGGGACGCGAAGAGCTTCCGGGGCTCCCCGTTCAAGTACTTCGCCCACGGCGCGGCCGCGACCGAGGTGGAGGTGGACGGCTTCACCGGCGCGTACCGCATCCGGCGCGTCGACATCGTGCACGACGTCGGCGACAGCCTGTCCCCGATGATCGACATCGGTCAGGTCGAGGGCGGCTTCGTGCAGGGCGCCGGCTGGCTGACGCTGGAGGACCTGCGCTGGGACACCAGCGACGGACCGAACCGGGGCCGGCTGCTGACCCAGGCCGCGAGCACCTACAAGCTGCCGAGCTTCTCGGAGATGCCGGAGGAGTTCAACGTCACCCTGATGGAGAACGCCACCGAGGAGGGTGCCGTCTACGGCTCCAAGGCCGTCGGCGAACCTCCGCTGATGCTCGCGTTCTCGGTGCGCGAGGCGCTGCGGCAGGCCGCGGCGGCGTTCGGCCCCGCCGGAGTCAGTGTGGATCTCGGCTGCCCGGCGACGCCGGAGGCCGTCTACTGGGCCGTCGAGGCGGCCCGTGAGAGCGACGTGCGGGGCGACGGGCACCGTACGGAAGCAAACGCACTGAGCCATGCCTGACATGACCTGGGTCGCCGCGGTCGCGCGGTTGCGAGCACGCCGGGAGGCCGGCGTGCTGGTGACCGTCGCGACCGTGCGCGGTCACGCACCTCGCAAGGCCGGTGCCAAACTCGTCGTGGGCCGGACCGAGGCCTGGGGTTCGATCGGCGGGGGCAACATCGAGGCCGTCGCGATCGACCGCGCCCGGGAACTGATCGAGAAGTCCGACGCCGAGCCGGAGCTGATGGAGTTCGCTCTGAACGACAAGGTCACCGGCCGCCACGGCGTCCAGTGCTGCGGCGGCGCCGTCTCCGTGTTCCTCGAACCGCTGCCGGTGCTCCCCGCGGTGGCGATCTTCGGCATCGGGCACGTCGGTCTGGAGCTGGCCCGCATCCTGGCCCGCCACGACCTGGACCTGCACCTGATCGACAGCCGCCCGGACATGCTCACCGACGAGCGGCTCGCCCCGCTCGCGGACGCGGTGGCCCAGACCCATGTGCACCACACCCCCCTCCTCCCGGAGGAGGTGCTCGAGGAGCTCGCGCCCGGCACCCACGTCCTGATCATGACGCATGACCATGCCGAGGACGCCGCTCTGTGCGACGCCGCCCTGCGCACCCCCGGTCTCGGCTCGATAGGCCTGATCGGCTCCGCCGCGAAGTGGACCCGCTTCCGGCAGCGCCTGGCCAACGAGGGCGGCCACGACGCCGACACGATCGACCGGATCAAGACCCCCATCGGACTCGCCGAGATCACCGGCAAGGAGCCCGCCACGATCGCCGTGAGCGTCGCGGCGGACCTCCTCCTGACCTTCGAACGGGAGCGCCACTGAACGCCCGCTGACACGCGGAGTCGGCCGCCCGCCGAGCGGCGCGGAGCCCCCCGCGGTGCAGGCGCCCAGCAGGGCTTCGGGGGCCCGGCAGCGGTTCAGGGGCGCAGCAGCGGGAAGTGCGCCTCGGCCCACAGGGCGCGGATCGCGGCGCGCCCGGCGTCGTCCGACGGAGGGGCCTCGCTGGTGGTCCATGTCCTCGCCCGTGTGGTGGCACCGTCGACCGGCGGCCAGCCCGGGTCCCCGTGCGCGGCGAAGTCCGCCCATGCGCGGACCATGCGCCGGGCCAGGTCGTGGTCCGCGGGGGCGGGGGCGCCGCCGATGAGGAAGGCCGCGGAGGCGTCGGCGTGGTTGCCGAAGGCGAAGGGGATGTCGGCGCAGTGCCAGGCCCGTACGACCCTGGCCCCGTCCGCCCCGTCCGCCCCGTCCGCCCCGGCGCGCCTGCGGTCGAAGCGCGACACGTGCGCCCGTCCGCCCGCCCCGGCGTGCGCCTCGGCGAGTCGGTGGGCGTACTCCGTGAAAAGGAGATCGCCGAAGACGGCGAGGTAGACGTCCAGCACCGGTGCGTGCGGCATCGTGTCGCGATAGCCGGCCACCAGTCCGTCGGGGAGGCCGAAATCCCGTGCGAAGAGCTCCAGTTGTTCCTCCGTGGTCACCTTCGCGCTGCTGCCGACGGCGTCGAACAGCCAATACTCCTCCGTGGTGTGGCACACCAGCAGGTCCACTTCGGTGGCCGCCCCGCCGGCGATCCCCGTGAGCGGGTTTGTGGGCAGGACGTCGCCGTCCAGGACCGGGGCGTACAGCGAGGGGTCGTAGTGCCGGGAGCCGGAGGCGGGGGCGCGCCGGTAGCGGTCGACGACCCGGTCGGAGGCGGCGACCAGGGCCTCGGGTGACGCCGCCGCCAGCCCTGCGGGCGTGGCCGGGCACCCGGCCGCCGCCGCGACCTCGCGCGTCGTCGCCGCCGCGATGTCGAGCGTGTAGCAGGGGCTGGCGGGACTGTGGACGATGGCGCGGCGGAACAGCCCGCGCGCCCGCTCCATCACCATCAGGCAGGCGACCGAGGCGGCCCCGGAGGACTGGCCCGCGACCGTGACGTTGCCGGGATCGCCGCCGAACGCGGTGATGTTCTCGCGCACCCAGCGCAGGGCCGCGACCTGGTCGAGCAGTCCCCGGTTGTCGGGGTACGCGCTGTCCCCGGCGGCCGGTACGTGGCCGAAGCCCTCGAAGCCGAGCCGGTAGTTGAGGGTGACCACGACCAGCCCCGCCGCGGCCAGGGCGGTGCCGTCGAAGTCGGGCTGTGCCGAGGACCCGAAGGTGTAGGCGCCACCGTGGATCCACACCAGGACGGGCCGGCGGGCACCGTCGTGCGGAACCGGAGTCCATACGTTGACGGTCAGTACGTCCTCGTCGCCGGGCGCCCAGACGGGCGCGCCGGGCAGCTCCGCCGACTGCGGGGCGACGGGGCCGAACGCCGTGCAGTCCCGTACGCCGCTCCACTTCCGCGCCGGGAGCGGCTCCCGGAACCGGTGGGCACCGAACGGCGGGGCCGCGTAAGGGATGCCGAGGACGGCGACGACGTCCCCGGCGCATCGGAAGCCCCGCACCGGGCCGCTCGTGGTCGGGAAAGTGGTGCTCGAAGGGGTGTCCGTGGGGGTGTTCAAGGAAGGTTGCCTCTCGCTGTGCGCCGAATCGCCCGGTCGGCAGGCGACTTCAGGTGTCAGCCTGGCAGCGGGCGGTCCTCCGGCACCAACACCTTGATCACGAAGATTCACCGCTCCGCGACGTCAATCGCCTTGAGTCAGGCTCTCCTTGGCGCCGCTCCGCGCGTGCGGCGGAGCCGGCCCGGTGTTCCCTACACTGGCGCGCATGGCATGCCGCATCAGTGAACTGGTCCTCGACTGCGCCGACGCCGAACGGCTGGCCGCGTTCTGGAGCGACGTCCTCGGCTATGTGGAGGTCGAGCGGGAGGACGACGGCAGCATCGTGATCGGGCCGCCGGACCTCGGCTTCGGCGGTCCGCTGCCCGTCCTCGTCCTGAGCCCCTGCAGTGACCCGCGCGCCGGGAAGCTTCCGCTGCACCTCGACGTCAGCGCCACCGACCGTGACCAGGAAGCCGAGCTGGAGCGGCTGCTCGCGCTCGGCGCGCGGCACGCCGACGTCGGTCAGACCGGCGACGAGAGCTGGTACGTCCTGGCCGATCCGGAGGGCAACGAGTTCTGTCTCCTGCGCAGCCGGATCCGGCCCGTCTGAGTTCTTCCGTCCCCTGGTCGTGAAGACCGCTCGGAGAATGTGGAGGAATCCTGGGCGCCCGGTAAGTCTTCCGTCGTCGAATGGCGCGCGGATCCCCGCCGAACCGCCGGCGAAATCGACCCGACTCACCAGTAACCCATTTCTGACCTGCGGCAACGTCTTTCGGGGGCGGGAATCGCATGGTCGGGGCAGGTTCGCGAGGTCGGGGTATGGTCGGCCGCGTTCACTCCTCCGGGTGAACGGGGGGCGGGAAAGGAGCCTGTTCGCGGCCCCGCCGGCGAGGACCGACCGAAGACGTTCGAGGCGAGGCAGAGCGATGGAAGTTCCGACCGCCGCATCGGCTGACGGCGACCGAAACGGTGGGCGCGCGAACGGAGGCGGAGGCTGGTTCGGGCCGAGCCCGACGGGTGGCCCGACGGCCCCGCAGCCCACACCCGCCCAGGCGCCCCGTCCGGCACCCGCGCCCGCGCAGACGCCCGCGCCCGCTCCGGGACCCGCACCCGCACCGGCTCACCACTCCGCCCCGCGGCCGGGAGCGCACCCGTCAGACGTCCTGAACGCCCACCCGGCGGACCGTCCGAACCCCCGCCCGGCGGACCTCCCGCAGGACCGCCCCGAGTCCGACACGGCGCTCCTGCGGCGCACGCTCGCGGAGATCGAGCCGATCGCCGACGAAGTCACCTCGTACTTCTACGCCCTGCTCTTCATCCGCCACCCCGACCTCCGGGCCCTCTTCCCCGCCGCGATGGACACCCAGCGCGACCGCCTGTTCGCCGCCCTGCTCACCGCCGCGACGCACGCGGACGACCCGGACACCCTCACCGCGTACCTGACCCACCTCGGCCGCGGGCACCGGAAGTACGGCACCCTCCCCGAGCACTACCCGGCCGTCGGCGAGGCCCTGCTCGGCGCCCTCGCGCGGTACGCCCCGGCGAGCTGGGGACCCCGTACCGAGGCCGCCTGGGTCGCCGCCTACACGACGATCTCCCAGATCATGATCGACGCGGCGACCGCGGACGCGCTGCGGGCGCCCGCCTCGTGGCAGGCGGAGGTGGTCGCCCACGAGCTGCGCACCCCGGACATCGCCGTCGTGACCGTCCGGCCCGACCAGCCGTACCCCTTCCTCGCCGGGCAGTACACCGCCGTCGAGACGCCCTGGTGGCCGCGCGTCTGGCGGCACTACTCCTTCGCCTCCGCGCCGCGCTCCGACGGACTGCTCTCCTTCCACGTCAAGGCGATACCGGCGGGCTGGGTCTCCAACGCCCTCGTCCACCGCGCCCGCCCCGGCGACGTCATCCGCATCGGCGCGCCCGCCGGCTCCATGACCGTGGACCACACCACCAGCAACGGGCTGCTCTGCCTCGGCGGCGGCACCGGCATCGCCCCCATCAAGGCCCTCGTCGAGGACGTGGCCCGGCACGGCCGGCGCCGCGTCGTCGACGTGTTCTACGGGGCCCGTCGCAACGGCGACCTGTACGACATCGACACGATGCTGCGGCTGCAGCAGACGCACCCCTGGCTGTCCGTCCGCTCCGTGGTGGACGACGGCCCGGCCGGACTGCTGGCCGGCGGCCTCCCCGAGGCCGTACGCGAGTACGGCCCGTGGCACACGTACGACGTGTACCTGTCGGGCCCGCCCGGAATGATCCGGCGCGGCGTCGACACCCTCCTGGGCATCGGCGTCCCCACCCACCGCATACGGCACGACTCCATAGAGGAACTGGTCGGGGCAACGACGTGAGCACTTTCGAACACACCGGGCAGCGCACCGCGACCCCCCTGCGCACCACCCGTCCGGGCAGCGACGGCGAGCACGCGGTGCAGCAGCGCATGGGCAGCACCGAGCGCGCCGACCGCTTCTACGCCGACCAGGTCCTCGACCGCCTGAACCCGCGCATGCGGGAGTTCGTGGCACGCCAGGAGATGTTCTTCCTGGCCACCGCCGACCGGCACGGCGAGTGCGACAACACCTTCCGGGCCGGCCCGCCCGGCTTCCTCCACGTCCTCGACGACACGACGCTCACCTACCCCGAGTACCGGGGCAACGGCGTCCACGCCAGCCTCGGCAACATCGAGGAGAACCCGCACGTCGGCGTCCTGCTCGTCGACTTCCTCCGCGACCGCATCGGACTCCACGTCAACGGCCGTGCCCGGGTCGTCGACGACAGCACGATGCGCCGCGACCACCCGCGGCTCGCGGGCGACCCGGTGCCCGGCCGCCGCCCCGTGGTGTGGGTCGAGATCACGGTCGACGAGGCCTACATCCACTGCGCGAAGCACATCCCGCACCTGCAGAAGGTCCCGGCGCGCGGCTCCGGCCGCTCCTGGGGGACGGACGACTTCCGGCGCAAGGGCGGCGACTTCTTCGGCTCGGCCGCCGAGGCACCGGACCGGGGCCCCTTCCTGCCGCCGCCCCGCGCGGACGCCGAGAGCTGGCGGGCCGAGGCCGAGCGGGCCCTCGCCCGGGCGGCACGCCACCGCTCCGAGGCCGGTGCCTCCGCCGGGCGGTCCTCCTTCAGCGGCTGGTTCAGCAGGAGCACCACCGTCTGAGCCGCCCGGCCCACGCCCTCCGCGCACCTGTCACTCCTTCGGGGACTGTGCGGCGGCTCCTCCGGATGGCTTGATGGGACGGACCGCCGCCCACGCCGGGCGCCAGCGGTCCGCGGACACCGGAGGGGGAACGGACGTGGTCACCGACCGATACGGCCATGCGCTCCACGAGGGCACACGGGAGGGCGCGGCGCACCTGGACCGGGCCGTCGAGGCGCTGCTCTTCTTCAGCCCCGAGCTGGTCCCGGCCGTCGAGGACCTGCTCGCCACCGACCCGGACGCCCCCGTCGGACAGGCGCTCGCCGCCTACCTCGGCGTCCTCGGCACCGAGCCGGCCGACGCGGCCGCCGCGCGAGCACGGTTCGAGGAGTTCACCGCCCGCGTGGACCTTACGGCGCTGCCGCCGCGCGAGCGGCTCCACATGGCGGCCGCCACCGCCCTGCTCGCGGGCGACCTGCACCGGGCGAGCGGGATCCTGGAGGAGACGGCGCTCGCCTGGCCGCGGGACGCGCTGGCCCTCTTCGTGGGCCACCAGCTCGACTTCCTCACCGGCGACGCCGTACGCCTGCGGGACCGGGTGGGCGGAGCCCTGTCCGCATGGGACCTCGACGACCCCCATCGCGGGGCGGTCCTCGGCATGTACGCCTTCGGTCTGGAGGAGTCGGGGCACTACGCGGAGGCCGCCGAGGCGGGCATGGCCGCCGTCGAGCGGAACGCGCGCGACGTGTGGGCCGTCCACGCGGTGGCCCACACGTACGAGATGCGCGGACGGTTCGCCGACGGCATCACCTGGCTCGACGGGCGGACCGCCGACTGGGCGGCGGACACCTTCCTGACCGTGCACAACTGGTGGCACTACGCGCTGTTCGCCCTGGAGGCGGGCGACACCGACACGGCACTCCGCGTCTACGACACCACGCTCCACCACGAGGGCTCGCGGGGCCTGGCGATGGAACTCCTCGACGGGGCGGCCCTGTTGTGGCGCTTCCGGCTGGACGACAGCGGCTGCGACCCCGACCTGACGGCCCGCTGGAACGCACTCGCCGACGCCTGGGCCGCACGCGCCGATCCGCCGTTCTACGCCTTCAACGACGTCCACGCCGTCATGGCGTACGCCGGCGCCGATCGCGTCGCCGAAGCGGAGCGGCTCGTCGCCGACCGCCGCGCATGGCTCGCCCGGACGGCCCCCGGGACCGTCACCAACCGCGCGATGACCGCCGAGATCGGCCTGCCGGTCTGCGAGGCGCTCATCGCCCACGCGCGCGGAGATCACGCGACGGTCGTCGACCGCCTGTGGCCGCTGCGCCGCCGGCTGCACGATTTCGGCGGCAGCCACGCCCAGCGCGACGCCGTCCAGAAGACCCTCCTCGACGCCGCGCTGCACTCCGGCCGGCTCGACCTGGCCCGTGCCCTGCTGAGCGAACGCACCGCACTGCGCCCGCGGAGCACGTACAACTGGCTCGCCCAGGCCCGCCTCGCCGACGCCGAGGGCGACCCCGCACGGGCGACGGCCGCCCGTGTGCGGGCACAGGAGCTGGGATGGACCGTGGGCGTCCCGGTGTGACCGGGCACCGCCCGGCCGTTCCGGGATGGCGCGGGGTCCGTGACCACGCGGTGGCGGCGGGGGCCCGGCCTGATGAGGACGAGGCCTCGCGGCCGGACGGACGCGGGCCGCGAGGCGTACGGCCGGACGCCGTGAGGCGTACGGCCGCGCGCCGGTCCCGGCAGGGCCGGACGGCGAGGACGGGGCGGGCTCCGGCCTCGCCGTGCCGCCGGGGGACGGGGCGGGCGCCGGCCTCGTTGTGCCGCCGGGGGACGGGGCGGGCTCCGTCCCCGTTGTGCCGCCGGGGGCAGAGCGTCCCTCCGGCCCCGTTGTGCCGCCGGGGGCAGAGCGTCCCTCCGGCCCCGTTGTGCCGCCCGGATGGGGCGGGCTCCGGCCTCGTTGTGCTGCCGGGGGCGAAGCGGCCTCCGGCCTCGCCGTGCCGCCCGGGATGGGGCGGCGGACCGGCCGGGACGAGGCGGGGTCCCGGCCCGGGCGTCCCGGGGGTCGGGCCGCCTGGCCGGATCCCACGGGCTGGGGCGACCCCCGCGGACCGGCCCGGGTAGGGGCCGCGGCGGTCCAGGGGACGAGCTTCCCCGGCCGCGGGCTGCGGGGGCTTCGCGAACGGGCCGCGACGATCCCGCCTACGGGCTGGGGCGCCCCCCAGCCCTGGTAGCTGTTGCGCCTGGCCGCGCGCGGAGAGCGGGTGGTGCCGCCCGGTAGCGGGGTCGCGGTCCCGCCGGGCTCTAGGGCGATGGCCACCGCCCGTACGAGCCACGCGTTGACCGACAGGCCCTCCTGGCCGGCCGCGGCCTCGGGTCCGCCTCGCGCCAAGGCCCCCGCGGTCACCTGCTGCGTTGCACCCCCGCCACGACCGCGGCGCGCCGCCACCGAACGCGGCCATTCCCGGCCCTTCCCGGCCAATCCAGGACGGCCGGAGCCTGGGCTCGCGTGGCGCCACCCTGAGCCATCCGGTGCCACATGGCGCCAGGCCGCGCTGTCAGAGGGCCTCAGAGCCCCTGCCGGTGGGGGAGGGGGCGCCGCGACGGTTCGTTCGCGCGCGAGCTCGGCGCCGGTCCGCCGGTCGGCGCCGGCCCGTTACGCCGCCGGTCCGCCGGTCGGCGCCGGCCCGTTACGCCGCCGGTCCGCCGGTCGGCGCCGAGCCGTCACGCCGCCGGGCCGCCGGTGACCGTCCGGGCCCCGCGCCGCGCGTAACAGAACAGGTGCTCCTCCGGCCCCGCCGAGGCCTCCGCCGGGCGGAAGACGGACACCGCCTCGTGCAGGATCTCCAGTCCGCAGTCCTCGCGCAGAAGGCGGACGTAGTCGACGGCCGAGAAGCTGGAGACGCGGGCCCGGCGCCCCATCCAGACGATCTCCACGTCCTCGACGTCCGCCGGGACGGTGGCGCTCACCAGAAAGCCGCCGGGGGTCAGCCACGAGGACATGCGGAGCAGGGCGTCCGTGGCCTCGGCGCGGGACATCATCAGCAGCGGGAAGAACGCGCACACGGCGTCGTAGCCGCCCGCGGGGGGCGTGAAGTCGCGGACGTCGCGCTGCTCGAAGCGGGCCCCCGGCACCTGCTGCCGGGCCAGCTCCACCATCGTGGCGGACACGTCGATGCCCGTGACCTCGTGTCCGGCGTGGGCGAGCGCGTCGGCGACCGGGCGGCCGGTGCCGCTGCCGACGTCCAGGACGCGGGAGTGCGGGGCGAGGCGGGCGGTGAGCCACTCGACCGCTGCCCGTTGCTCGGGCAGGTGCCCGAAGGCCTTCTCGTAGTCGAGGCCCATGCCGTCGAACAACTCCGCCGCCGACAGCGCCGGCTGCTCCGCTCCGCCCTCGAGCATGCGCTTCCCCCTCTTTCCGGACCCCTGGGCCCACCTCGCCGGGCGCACCGGCGCGCTCGTGTCACGGATCGCCTACCCGGGGCGTGGAGCGGTCATGTCGGTGCGCGGCGACGGGACGGGGTCCAGGGCCCGGAAGGAGGGCGTGGGGGAGGGGGCGTGGCGGCGGGACTCCGGGGCGGCCGAGTGGATGCCCGGCTCGGTCCGGCGGGCACCGGGGCGTGACCGGACCGTCGGGTCGTCGAGGGGCCCCGGGCGCTCGGACGTGGCCGAAACACCGTCACCAAGTGCTTCCGCACCGCCCCGTCCGGCAGGCGACGCCCTCCGCGCCCCTTGTGTCTGATTCGCCGACCATTTACCTGATGGAACATCAAAAGCGGTCGCTCGCATAGAAGTTGATGACGGGCGCACACGCCGCCCTGCGCGCCGGAGTGCACGCTCCTCCCGTGGCTCGAATGTCGTCGCCGGCCCGGATAAACCCAGCATGAAGCAAGATCACCGCTTCGAGGTAATGCCCCCGGTCCGGCCGGGCGAGCCGTGTGATCGGGCCGTTACTGTTCCCCGGGATCTGGACGGATTCCCCTGGATTCCCAGAGATTGTGTCGGTTTTTCCTCTTCTCAAGGAGAGCTCGTCCCATGACCGTTGAGACCGGCCCGGACACTCAGGTAGAGCAGCCGCGGCCGCAGTCCAGCCTGAGCACCGCGGCTGCCCGGAACCTCGCCACCACGACCAAGTCCGCCCCCCAGATGCAGGAGATCACCTCCCGGTGGCTGCTGCGGTCGCTCCCGTGGGTGGAGACGAAGGGCGGCGCCTACCGGGTGAACCGCCGGCTGAGCTACACCGTCGGCGACGGGGTGATCGAGTTCATCCAGGACGGTGGCGCCGTCCGGGTGATCCCCCGCGAACTCGGCGAACTCGCCCTGCTGCGCGGCTTCGAGGACGAGGAGGTGCTGCGCACCCTGGCCGACCGGTGTGTCCAGCGCGACTTCCGGGCCGGCGAGGTCCTCGTCGAACGCGGCGCCTCCGCCGAGCAGATCCACCTCATCGCCCACGGCCGCATCAGCCAGAGCTCGGTCGGCAAGTACGGGGACGAGGTCGCCGTCGCCGTCCTCGCCGACGGGGACCGGTTCGGCGAGAACGCCCTCCTGGACGCCGACGCCAGGTGGGACTACACGGCCACCGCGGAGACCCCGGGCACCCTGCTCACCCTCTCCCGCGCCGACTTCGCGTCCGTGATGTCCGCCGCGCCCAGCCTCCGGACCCACATCGACGCCTTCAGTTCGCTGCCCCAGCAAAGGCAGAACAAGCACGGCGAGGCGGAGATCGCGATGTCCGCCGGCCATGTCGGCGAGGTCGAACTCCCCGGCGCCTTCGTGGACTACGAGCTGAAGCCGCGCGAGTACGAGCTCTCCGTCGCCCAGACCGTGCTCAAGGTCCACACCCGGGTCGCCGACCTCTACAACGGCCCGATGAACCAGACCGAGGAGCAGCTCAGGCTCACCATCGAGGCGCTCCGCGAGCGCCAGGAACACGAGCTGATCAACAACCGCGAGTTCGGCCTGCTCCACAACGCCGACTTCAAGCAGCGGATCCAGACCCACTCGGGCCCGCCCACCCCGGACGACCTCGACGAGCTGCTCTGCCGCCGGCGCGGCACGAAGTTCCTCTTCGCCCACCCCAAGACCATCGCGGCGATCGGACGCGAGTTCAACGCCCGCGGCCTCTACCCGGACCACGTCGACCTCGGCGGTCAGTCGGTCCCGGCCTGGCGCGGCGTGCCGATCCTCCCCTGCAGCAAGATCCCCATCAGCAGGGAGCAGACCAGCTCGATCATCGCCATGCGTACCGGCGAGGAGAACCAGGGTGTCATCGGTCTGCGCCAGACCGGTCTGCCGGAGGAGTACGAGCCGGGCCTGTCGGTGCGCTTCATGGGAATCAGCGAGCAGGCGATCATCTCCTACCTCGTCACCACCTACTACTCCGCCGCGGTCCTGGTGCCCGATGCCCTCGGTGTGCTGGAGAACGTGCAGATCGCCCGCAGGCGCGACTAGGGCCTACCGGGCCGGGCTCGCGGCGTGCGGCTCGTGCGGCCGCCGCGCAGCCGCCCGCCGTCGGGTCCCTCGCGGCCCCTCGGGCGCGGGAGGCCCCCGGCGCCATGGCTCCGGCCTCCGCCCTCCGTTCGCCCACCGCAGAAGCCGCTCCCCGACCCGGCCCGGTCCGCAGGACAGGCCCGGGCCCCGGTCCGGCGAGGAAACCGTCCGGGGCCACCCCGGGCCGGGACCGTCCCGGCCCGGGGACGGCCCCACCACCCCAGCAAGGAGCCACGGATGCCCGATCCCGGGCTTTCCCCCGGGCCGTCAGGACCGGCCGCCCGGCCGCCGCTGCCCGGCCCGCCGTCCCCCGCGTTCCCCGCCCCCGGGGCCGCGGCCGCCCCGGCGCCCGCGCCGTCCGCGGGCGCGGTGCCCGTCGACGCGGCGGTGTCCCCGCCGCGCGTCCCGGCGGCGCCGTCGCTCGGCCCGCACGTCGGGGTGCCGGCCGAGCCGGCCGCGGCGGCGGTGCGGCCCGAGATCGAGCGGATCCTGCGCGGCCCCAGCGGTCTCGGTACGGCGGCCCTCTCCCTGGCCCGCCGCCCGGAGCCGTCGGCCGCGCCGCAACCGCCGGCCGTGCCGGAGCCGGTACCCACCTCGGCGGCGGAGGGCACGCCCGTGCCGGGCCTCTACTTCCATCCCATCCCGGAGCCCGACGCGGGGCGGGTGGCGGAGGTGAGCCGCCGGATCAAGGACTGGGCCGTGGACGAGGTCCAGATCTTCCCGCCGGAGTGGGAGGGCGAGTTCGACGGCTTCTCCGTCGGGCGCTACATGGTGGCCTGCCACCCGGACGCCCCGACGGTCGAGCACCTGATGGCGGCCACGCGGCTGATGGTGGCCGAGAACGCCGTCGACGACTGCTACTGCGAGGACCACGGAGGCTCGCCCATCGGTCTCGGGAGCCGCCTCCTCCTCGCCCACACGGCACTCGACCCGCTGCACACCACCCCGGAATACGCGCCGGCCTGGGAGGAATCGCTTCTCTCGGACGCGCCGCGGCGCGCCTACCGCTCCGCGATGCGGTACTTCACCGAACTGGCCACTCCTTCCCAGGCGGACCGCTTCCGGCACGACATGGCCCGTCTCCACCTGGGGTACCTCGCCGAGGCGGCCTGGGCCGAGACCGACCACGTACCGGAGGTGTGGGAGTACCTGGCGATGCGCCAGTTCAACAACTTCCGCCCCTGCCCCACCATCACCGACACCGTCGGCGGCTACGAACTGCCCGCCGACCTGCACGCCCTGCCCGCCATGCAACGGGTCATCGCCCTCGCCGGGAACGCGACCACCATCGTCAACGACCTGTACTCCTACACCAAGGAGCTGGACAGCCCCGGCACGCACCTCAACCTGCCCGTGGTGATCGCCGAACGCGAGGGCGTCTCCGCCAAGGAGGGCTACCTGAAGGCGGTCGAGGTCCACAACGACCTCATGCACGCCTTCGAGGCCGACGCCGCCGCGCTCGCCGCCGCCTGCCCCGCCCCCGGCGTGCTCCGTTTCCTGCGGGGCGTGGCCGTGTGGGTGGACGGCAACCACTACTGGCACCAGACCAACACCTATCGATACAGCCTGCCCGACTTCTGGTAGAAACGGACCTTTATCAGTGACCAGCACCGAATTCACCACCGCCGCAAGCACCACCGCCTTCGTCCCGGCGCCCGCGACCCCCTACCAGGGTGACATCGCCCGCTACTGGAACGACGAGGCCAGGCCCGTGAACCTCCGCCTCGGCGATGTCGACGGGCTCTACCACCACCACTACGGCATCGGCGCCGTCGACCACGCGGCCCTCGGCGACCGCGAGGACAGCGCGTACGAGAAGAAGCTGATCGCCGAGCTGCACCGGCTGGAGTCGGCGCAGGCCGACGTCCTCATGGAGCACCTCGGACCCATCGGCCGTCACGACATGCTCGTGGACGCCGGCTGCGGCCGCGGCGGTTCGATGGTCATGGCCCACCAGCGCTTCGGCTGCAAGGTCGAGGGCGTCACCCTCTCCGCCAAGCAGGCCGACTTCGCCAACCGGCGTGCGCAGGAGCTGGGCATCGAGGACCACGTCCACGCCCGCGTCTGCAACATGCTCGACACCCCCTTCGAGAACGGCCAGGCCGCCGCCTCGTGGAACAACGAGTCGAGCATGTACGTCGACCTTCACGACCTCATGGCCGAGCACTCCCGCATCCTCGCGGTCGGCGGTCGCTACGTGACCATCACGGGCTGCTGGAACCCGAAGTACGGTCAGCCCTCGAAGTGGGTCTCCCAGATCAACGCCCACTTCGAGTGCAACATCCACTCCCGCCGCGAGTACCTGCGCGCCATGGCCGACAACCGCCTGGTGCCCCAGGCCGTCATCGACCTGACCCCGGAGACCCTGCCCTACTGGGAGCTGCGCGCCACGTCCTCCCTGGTCACCGGCATCGAGGAGGCCTTCATCGAGTCGTACAGGGACGGCTCCTTCCAGTACGTCCTGATCGCGGCCGACCGCGTCTGACCACGGCCGCCCCCTGACCGCCGCCCCACCGGCGGAAAGAAGCCGGATCCGCCCTTCCCGGACGGATCCGGCTTCGTCAGGCGCCGAATCCGGCCAACACCGCATAAAGACGGGGGCTTTCGGTCTCCACCCTGTCAGCCAGGGGTGGCGACGCTGCTCACCACCGGGATGGCGCCCGCCGGGCAGAAACGGATCCCGGCCCGGCCCTCCCGGGCGGACGAGGCTCCTGCACGGACGCGGTCTAGGACGGCCCCCGCTCCTCGTCGCCCCTTGTCCCGTCCGTCCCGCCGGATCGGGGTTCCTCGCCGGGGCCCTCCGGCGGGTCCTGGAGCCGGGTGCGGAGGGTGGTCAGGGTCTCGGTGGGGTCCGGGACGGAGACGGCGATGCGGCGGAAGGGGGCGTCGGCGGACAGGTCCATGAAGAGGGCCGGGGCGTCCGAGCGGACGGCGACGAAGTCGGGGCCCCCGGGGCCGTGCCGGGTGCCCACACAGCGGCCGGGCAGCCATCTGCCGGGGCCGGCCTCGCCCCGCAGTACCCGCCACCAGCTGGTCTCGACGCCGACCCCGCGCAGCGCCCGGACGGGCACCCGGACGGTGCGCCGTCGCGCGGCCATGGCCTCGCCCAGCCCCAGGCGTACGACGATCTCGGCGCCTTCCACCACCACACGGGCCACGGGAACCACACCTTCCACAGGGTCGCGACGAGCCGTCGGCGTCCGCGGGGCCGACGCGCTCAAGGGCACCTACCCGGGACTCCTGCCCGAAATCTCCCATTCGCGGTTCGGTGCCGTCAATGCCGGATTCCGGCGGTTCCTGGCTCGACCATGGCGGAGTGCCGCCCGGGGATCGCCCCCTCCGGCCCGGACCACCCCCGACACCTCCATGGAGAACGATGGCCCCCGCGAGCCCCCCAGACGCCGGCGCGCTGCTCCGGCACCCCAAGCTGTGGCTGGTGCCGACCGTCCTGAGCGCCCTGGTCACCCTGGTGCTGTCCCTCCTCTACATGGGCGGCATCCTCAACCCGAACGCCAGTCTCGACCGGCTGCCCATCGCCCTCGTCGACGAGGACCAGGGCGGGCTCGGCAAGGAGATCACCGCCGCGCTGACCTCCGACGGTCCGGGCGGAGTGCAGTGGCACCAGGTCGGCGCGGCCGAGGCGCAGAACCAGCTGGCCTCGGGGAAGGTCTACGGGGCGCTGGTCGTGCCGCGGGACTTCAGCGCCTCCGTCGGGGCCCTCGGGACGCCCCGTGCGACCGCGCGCCCGACGCTCACCGTCCTCACCAACCCCGGCGTCGGCAGCCTGGGCTCCTCGCTCGCCGCTCAGATCAACCAGGCCGCGGCGCACCGGGCCTCCATGACCCTCGGCAAGCGTCTCGCGCCCGCGGCCACCGACCCGACGGCACGGGTGCTGCTGGCCGACCCGGTGACGGTGCAGACCCGCGTGGGGCATCCGATCGGCCCGCGCAGCGGGCTCGGGCTCTCCGCCTTCTACTACACGCTGCTCCTGGTCCTGTCGGGCTTCATCGGCGGCAACCTCGTCCACACCGGGGTCGACACCGCACTCGGCTACGCGGACAGCGAGATCGGTCCCTGGCACACCCGGAACCGGACCGTGCCGATCGACCGGACCCGCACACTGCTCCTCAAGATGGTGATGACGGCGGGGATCGCCCTGCTGACCACCTCGCTCCTGATGCTGGCCACGATCGGGATCCTCGACATGGACGCCGGCCACCTGCCGCTGCTGTGGGTCTTCTCGTACTGCGCCGTCGTCGCCGTCGGTCTGGGCGTGCAGGCCATCAACGCCGCTTTCGGCGGCATCGGACAGCTCGTGTCCATGTTCGTCTTCATCGCGCTGGCCCTGCCGTCCTCCGGCGCCACCATTCCGCTCCAGGCGACCCCCGCCTTCTACCGCTTCCTGGGGGCCTTCGAGCCGATGCGACAGCTCACCGAGGGCGTCCGCGCGATCCTCTACTTCGACGCCCGTGCCGACGCCGGGCTCACCCGTGCCTGGGTGATGATCGCGATCGGTTTCGTCGCCGCGCTCCTCTTCGGCTTCGGCATGACGCGCTACTACGACCGCAGGGGCCTGGCCCGGCTCACCCCGCAGCCCGAGCCCGCCGCCTGAACGTGGCGTGAGGAAGGAGCGCCGGGTGCGTCCTCGCACCCGGCGCTCCCGGCCCGCACCGTCAGACGGCGGCCGTACGGGGCTCCGCGCCGGCCTCCGCCGTGCGCTTGATCGTGCAGTGCAGCGAGTCGTCCACCACGTCCGCGACGATCGTGTCCCCGGGGTCGGCCTCCCCGCCCAGGAGCAGCGCGGCGATGCGATTGTCGAGCTCGGTCTGGATCGTGCGCCGCAGCGGGCGGGCACCGAACTCCGGCTGGTAGCCGTGCGCGACGAGCAGCTTCTTCGCCGCCTCCGTGACCTCCAGCTTCAGGCCCTGCGCGTGGACGCGGTGCTCGCTGCGGGCGAGGAGGTGCTCGACGATCTCCGTGAGGTCCTTCTCCGTGAGGCTGTGGAAGACGATGATGTCGTCGATGCGGTTGAGGAACTCCGGGAGGAAGCGGCCCCGCAGATCCTCCATCAGCTCGTCCTTCAACTCGGCCGCGTCGCCCTCGTGCGCGAGGATGCGGTGGGCGCCGATGTTGGACGTCATGATGACGACGCAGTGCCGGAAGTCGACCGTACGGCCCTGGCCGTCCGTCAGGCGCCCGTCGTCGAGGATCTGGAGCAGGGTGTTGAAGACGTCGGGGTGGGCCTTCTCCACCTCGTCGAACAGCACGACGCTGTACGGCTGTCGGCGGACCTTCTCGGTGAGCTGGCCGGCCTCCTCGTAGCCCACGTATCCCGGCGGCGCCCCGACGAGCCGGGCGACGGTGTGCTTCTCCTGGAACTCGCTCATGTCGAACCGGATCATCCGGTCCTCGTCGCCGAAGAGCAGCTCGGCGAGGGTCTTGGCCAACTCGGTCTTGCCGACGCCGGTGGGGCCGAGGAAGAGGAAGGAGCCGACCGGCCGGTCCGGGTCGCCCATGCCCGCGCGGTTGCGGCGGACCGCCTCCGAGACGGCGGTGACGGCCTCGTCCTGGCCGACGATGCGGGCGTGCATCTCCTCCTCCAGCCGGAGGAGGCGTTCCCTCTCGCTGGTGGTGAGCTGGGAGACCGGGATGCCGGTGCGGCGGGAGACGATGTCGGCGATGTCGGCGGCGGTGACCGAGACGACGCCCTCGCGGCGTTCCTCGATGCCCGCGAGCTCGCCCTCCACCTCGGCGATCTGCTTCTTCAGCTCGGAAGCCTTCTCGAACTCCTCGCCCGCGACGGCCTGGTCCTTCTCCCGGCGCAGCTTGGCGAGCCGGTCCTCGCGGCCGACCACCTCGGTGGACCGGCTCGCGCTGCGCAGCCTGACCCGGGCGCCGGCCTGGTCCATCAGGTCGATCGCCTTGTCGGGCAGGAAGCGGTCGCTGATGTAGCGGTCGGAGAGCTCGGCCGCCGCCGCGAGCGCGCCGTCGGCGAAGCGGACCTGGTGGTGGGCCTCGTAGGCGTCCCGGAGTCCTTCGAGGATCTGGACGGTCTCCTCGACGGTCGGCTCGGGGATGAGGACGGGCTGGAAGCGGCGTTCGAGGGCGGCGTCCTTCTCCACATGCCTGCGGTACTCGTCGATCGTGGTCGCGCCGACGACATGCAGCTCGCCGCGGGCCAGGGCCGGCTTGAGCATGTTGCCCGCGTCCATCGAGCTCTCGCCGCTCGCGCCCGCGCCGACGACGGTGTGCAGCTCGTCGATGAAGAGGATGATCTCCCCGCCGGCCTGCTGGACGTCCTCGATGACCTTCTTGAGGCGTTCCTCGAACTGGCCGCGGTACTGCGCTCCGGCCACCATGCCGGACAGGTCGAGCGAGACCACCCGCTTGTCCTTGAGGGTGTCGGGTACCTCGCCGGCCACGATCCGCTGCGCGAGCCCCTCCACGATGGCGGTCTTGCCGACGCCGGGCTCGCCGATGAGGACCGGGTTGTTCTTGGAGCGCCGGGAGAGGATCTCGACCGTCTGCTCGATCTCGTCGGCCCGGCCGACCACGGGGTCGAGCCGGCCGGCCCTCGCCTCCTCGGTGAGGTCGCGGCCGTACTCGTCCAGGGTGGTGGCCGGTTCCCTCGGGGCGGCGGGCGTGCTGTTCTCCGGGCGGGCCGCCTGGTCCGCGAGGCCGCGCAGCTTCCGTACGTCGAGGTCCTCGGCCCGCAGGAAGCGGGTGGCGCCGGAGTCCGGATCGCCGAGGAGGGCGCCCAGGATGTGCTCGGGCCCGATGTACGACACGCCGGCGGCCTGCGCGTGGGCGTGCGCGGCGGCCAGGGTGCGCTTCGCCGCCGGGGTGAGCCCGGGTTCGGACGAGGGCTCGCGCGACTCGGCCGGGAGCACCTCGGCGATCTGCCCGGCGAGCTTGTCGGGGTTCACCCCGGCGTCGGTCAGGATCCTCCGGGAGGGCTGGACCTGCGTGGCCGCCCACAGCAGGTGCTCGGTGTCGAGGTCCGGGGTGCCGTCCTCGTCCGCCTTGCGCGCGGCACGGTGGAGGAGCTCGTGGGAGGACTCGGTGAGCAGACGCCCGATGGGCACGCGTTGGACGACCGGGGGCGAGGACGCCGGTGACATCCCGAAGAAGCGGTTCAGCAGATCGCCGAACGGGTCGGAGGAGCCGAGGGGGGAACCGAACGCCATCGACATCTGATGCTCCTGACGGTGGTGGGGTGCACCCGCCACCACAAGCTCGGGGTGGGATCCACCCCACTCAAACCCCACGACCGGCACCCCGCAAGCGGGGTCGGCCCGCCCGCCGGGACCGCCGCGGCCTGCGATGGCGAGGCCCCGGCGGGCGTCCTAGGATGGGCGAAACGCACATCGGGCCACCCCGGTCGCACCGCGCGTCACGGCAGGCGTGCCCACCGCGGCATCAAGAACCTGCGCACGCTCGTCTTCATGAACCAAAACGACATGCGCGAGCGCGGTATCGCCACGTTCGACCCGGTCGACGTCACCGGCACGGCCGAGGACGGCAGCCGGCGCCGGCTGAACGGCTACCCGGCCGTCCCGTACGACAT
The DNA here is from genome assembly GCF_043202995.1 of Streptomyces sp. NPDC048018. Taxonomy (NCBI): domain Bacteria; kingdom Bacillati; phylum Actinomycetota; class Actinomycetes; order Kitasatosporales; family Streptomycetaceae; genus Streptomyces; species Streptomyces sp. NPDC048018. Next base: position 1,027,417 of record NZ_JBIDBK010000001.1, on the reverse strand, counting down.
CCCGCGCGGCTGCGCCGCCGGCTACATGCCGGAGACGAACGTGCTGTGCGCGCTCGGCGACTCCAGCACGCAGAGCGACCAGCCCATCATGAACCACGTCAAGGTGACGATCCTGCCCGCGGTCTGACGTGACGTGAGGCGGGCTCGGTGCCACGCGGTCCCTCCCGCCCCGGACGCCGGCGTCCAGGCTGCGCCCGGCTCTCGCCGCGGATACGCTGACCCCGACCTCGATGCCTGAATTGTGACGAATCTCTGATGCGCCCCCAGGGAGCCGTGTGGCCACGCCGCAGCCCGTCCTCGCCCCTCCCGCGAAAGCCGCCGTCTTCCTCGTCGCCACCGTGAACCACGGCGGCGAGGCCCTCGTGCGCGAGGCGCTCGGCGACCTCGCGGGCCTCGTCCGTTCGGTGGCCTTCCGGTCACCCGAGGACGGTCTCACCGGAGTCGTCGGCATCGGCGCGGCCGTCTGGCCCCGCCTCTTCGACGGACCGCTCCCGCGCGACCTGCATCCCTTCCGGCCCCTGCGCGGCCCTCGGCACACCGCCCCGGGTACCCCCGGCGACCTGCTGTTCCATCTGCGCGCGCGGCGCATGGACCTCTGCTTCGAGCTGGCCAGACTCATCGGGGAGCGCCTCGGGGGCGCCGTCACCGTCGTCGACGAGGTGCACGGCTTCCGCTACTTCGACGAGCGCGACCTCCTCGGCTTCGTCGACGGCAGCGAGAACCCGCAGGGCACGGCGGCAGCCGAGGCCGTCCTGACGGGGGACGAGGATCCGGGGTTCGCGGGCGGCAGCTACGTCGTGGTGCAGAAGTACGTGCACGACCTGGCGGCCTGGCAGGCCCTCCCCGTCGAGGAGCAGGAGCGGGTCATCGGCCGCACCAAGTCCGCGAACGTGGAACTGCCCGACGCCGTGAAGCCGGCCGACTCGCACGTCGCGCTGAACACGATCGTCGACGAGGACGGCACCGAGCGGCAGATCGTCCGCGACAACATGCCGTTCGGCGCGGTCGGCCGCGGCGAGTTCGGCACGTACTTCATCGGCTACGCCCGCACCCCGGAGGTGACCGAGCGGATGCTGGACCGCATGTTCCTCGGCGCTCCGGCGGGCGCCGCGGACCGCATCCTCGACTTCTCCACGGCCCTGACCGGGTGTCTCTTCTTCGTGCCGAGCGCCGACTTCCTCGACGACCTGCCCGATCCGCCCGCGGCGACCCGGCGCGCCGGGGCCGCCCCCGCCGAAGCCGCCCCCGCCGGCCCCCTCCCCGAAGCGGCCGGGCCCGACACGGCCGAGGCCGCCGTCCCCGCCGGCACCGTCGCGGCCGGCTCCCTCGGCATCGGCAGTCTGAAAGGAGCCTGAGCGCCATGACGTCCCCCGGCGACCCCACCACCACGAACAACCTGCACCGCGAACTCGCCCCCGTCACCGCCGCGGCCTGGGCGCAGATCGAGGAGGAGGCCCGGCGTACCTTCCGCCGCCATGTCGCCGGCCGCCGCGTGATCGACGTGCCCGAGCCGGAGGGCCCGGGGCTCGCCGCCGTCGGCACCGGACACCTCACCGAGATCGCCCCGCCCGCCCCCGGGGTGAGCGCCCGGCTGCGCGAATCGAAGCCGCTGGTCGAGCTGCGCGTGCCGTTCACGGTGAGCAGGGCCGCCGTGGACGACGTCGAACGCGGCGCGAACGACTCCGACTGGCAGCCCGTCAAGGACGCGGCACGCGCCATGGCCTTCGCCGAGGACCGGGCGGTCTTCGACGGATACCCGGCGGCCGGTGTCGACGGACTGCGCGACCGCAGCTCCAACCCGGTGCTCGCCCTGCCCGCCGAACCCCGCGACTACCCCGACGCCGTCAGCCGCGCGCTGACCTCCCTGCGGCTCGCCGGTGTCGACGGCCCTTACGCCCTGCTCCTGGGCGCCGACGACTACCGGGCGGTCAGCGAGACCTCCGACCACGGCTACCCGATCGCCGCCCACCTCGCCAGGATGCTCGACGGACCGCCGATCTGGGCACCCGCCCTCACCGGGGCCTTCGTCCTGTCCACCCGGGGCGGTGACTTCGCCCTGCGGCTCGGCCAGGACCTGGCCATCGGCTACACCTCCCACGACGCGCACGGCATCGAGCTCTACTTCCAGGAGACGCTGACCTTCCTGGCCTACACGGACGAAGCCGTCGTCGTCCTCCAGCACTGAGGCGGCCCCGTGCAGCACCCCTGGCTTCCGCAGTCCTCCGTCGTCCGGCTGGCCGGCGCGCTGGCCGTGGGCACCGCGGTCGGAGTGGGCGTCGGCCTGGCCGCCAGTCCCGCGCTCGCCACCCTGATCGGCATCGCCACCGTGGAGACGGTCTTCGTCCTCGCCGGGTGGGGAGCGCTGCTCCCCATGGACGCCGAGGAGACCCGGCGCAACGCCCGGCGCGAGGACCTCAACACCCTGGTCGAGGAGCTCGTCGTCTCCCTGGCCGCGCTGTGCGCCCTCGTCGGCATCGTCCTGCTGCTGCTCGTCGGCAGGACCGACACCCATGCCGCCGCCGCGGCCGCGCTCGCCGGCGTCTTCATGGCCTGGGCGGACCTGCACCTGATGTACGCCACCCGGTACGCCGACCTGTACTACCGGGACACCGGCGGCGGCATCGACTTCAACAGCAAGGAGGCGCCGCGCTACGCCGACTTCCTCTACTTCAGCTACAACCTCGGCATGACCTACCAGGTCTCCGACACCGACGTCACCGACTCCGGGCTGCGGGTGGTGATCCTGCGCCACTGCCTGCTGTCCTACGTCTTCGGCACCAGCGTCCTGGCCACCACGATCAACCTCGTCACCCAGGCGTTCACGGGCCCGGGCTGAGTCGGGCCGGGCCGGCGACCTCCGCGGGGCGTCAGCCGCCGACGGAGACGACGACCGCCGTGGCCGGGCCGCCGGGTGTGCGGTACGAGACCGTCTCCCCGGCGTGCCGGCCCATCAGGGCGAGGCCGAGCGGGCTGTCGGACGTCACCAGGGACGGATCGTCGGCGTCGGCCAGCTCGCCGACGTGGACGGTCGACTCCGCGCCGTCCTCGAACCGTACGGTGACCGTGCTGCCGACGCCCACCACGTCCGACGACGGGGCGCCGGCGACGCCCGCCTCGCGGATCCGCCCCTCGATCTCGTCGATCCGCCGGTCCAGCCGCGCCACCTCGTCGGCGCGCTGCAGTTCGTCGGCCTCGTCGGCCCGGTCGCCGACGTCGTCGGGGTCCCGCAGCGTCGCTGCCGCGTTCCCGCGTTCGGTGCGCAGCTCGGCGAGCTCGCGCCGCAGTGCCCGGAGGGCGTCGTCACTGATGGGCTCGGGGCCGTCGGTCATTCCTGCTCCCAGGGTGCCGGTGGAGACGTCGACTCTCGGAGCTTCCATTACCGCATCGCCTGGCGAACCGGGCAAATCCCCCTGAGTCCGAGCCGGAGGTGGTGCCTCGCCGCGTGGCGGCCGCGCCCGCCGAGGCCCCCGCCGGCCGGGGTGCCCGCCCGGCAGCCGGTCATTCCCCGGTGTAGAAGGCGATGGTCGCCTCCGTCGTCGAGGCCACCGCCTCCTCGGCCGCGCCCGAGGCGGCGTAGGCGGCGCCCCAGGACTCACCCGACCCCGTGACGAAGGCACGGGCCTCGGCGGAGGTCTGCCAGGCGTCCGCCGCGTCGGGGGAGAGGGTGGCACCCGCCAGGTGCCGGGCCAGGCGGAGCAGGGCGAGGTCCCAGCCGACACCGGCCACGGCCGGCCCGTACCGGGCACGGAACGCCCGGGTCGGCACGGCCTCGTGCACCAGTTCCAGGACGGTACGGTCCCGGCCGGCCGGGGTGAGCTGCAGCGTCACCTCGCTGAAGCCGGGTTCGGAGCCGAAGGACCAGCTGAAGCGCAGCCGCCCGGGGGCCGCGCAGTCCAGGATCTCGCCGCCCGCGTCGCCCTCCAGCTGGAAGCGTCCGCCCGGCCGGAGCTCGCCCGTCACGGGCAGGAACCAGCGCCCGAGCCGGTCGGCCGAGGTCAGCGCGTCCCAGAGGTCGTCGATCCCCGTGCCGTACGTGCGCCGGAGCAGCACCGTGTCCGCGAGCCCGGTGGTCACCCGGCGCGTGCCGACCTCGCGGTGGACGAGGTCGAGCTCGGCCTTCGCGTCGTAGCTGGCGAAGTAGGCGGCGGCCATGTCCTCGCCGCCGTGGCCCTGCGCGGCGGCGCGCTCGAAGCGGAGCGCCGTGGCCTCGGCCCCGTCGAGCCGGAGGCCGTGCCGTACGCCGGCCTCCACGATCAGCCGGGCGTCCTTGGCGGCGGTGGTGACCGCGAAGCTCGGCGGCGTGAGCCGGTCCTCCAGGACCAGGGCGGCCTTGGCCCGCAGATAGCCCATGTCGAGCGGGCCGCCGTCGACGGTGTCGAGGAAGTCCTGCGGCGCCACGCCGAGCGCCCGGGCCAGGGCCAGCAGTTCGCCGGTCGCGTTGGTGACGGCGAGGACCCAGCTGTTGGCCACGAGCTTGAGCCGGGTCGCACCGCCGGCCGCACCGTCCTCGCCCGCCCACACGGTCCGGGCGCCGACCGCGTCCAGGACCGGGGCGAGAGTGGCCCGCCCCTCGGCCGGGCCCGCGGCGAGGACCGTCAGCTGCCCGGCCTCGGCGGGCGCCCGGGTGCCGAGCACCGGGGCGTCGTAGAAGAGCAGCCCGTGCGCGCGGGCGAACGCGGCGAGTTCGGTCAGCCGGTCGAGGCCGGCCGTCGTCGACTGCAGCCACACGCTGCCGGGCCGCAGCGCGGACGCCGCCTCGCGCATCACGTCGAGCACGGCGGCCCCGTCGTACAGCATCGTGAGCACCACGTCGGCCCCGTCCACGGCCTCACCGGGCCGGTCGGCCACGACCACGCCGTCGGCAGCCAGCGGCTCGGCCCTGGCCTTCGTACGGTTCCACGCCCGCACGCCGAGCCCGGCCCGCGCCAGGTTCCGCGCCATCGCGGCACCCATGATCCCCGTGCCCAGCACGGCGACGGTCAGGGGCTGAGGGGGCATGGCGTCTCCGTCGCTCGGGTGGTGCGTGCGGGGCTGCGTCGTGCGCCCGGGCCTGGGGCCGGGGCCTGAGGGTGGGGTCCCGTGGCACCCTCATCGAACCACGCCGGGCCGGGAGGAGGGCGGAAACGCGGCCCGAGCCCCCTCCGCGAGCCACCGGCAAGCCCCCTCCGCAGGCATCCCGCAGGCTCTCCGCGGACCACCCGCTGCCTTTCCGCGGGCCATTCGCGGACCACCCGCGGGCCCTCCGCGGACCACCCGCAGGCGACCCGGGCGACCCGCGGACGGCCCGCGAACGATCCGCAGGCGACCCGCGAACGGCCCGCGAACGATCCGCGGACCCCAGCAGACGACCCGCCGCCCCCCACAGGCCCCCGCGGGGTTCCCGCGCTCCCTCCGCTATTCCTCCTCCTCCGGCTGGATCCCCGCCAGCAGGTTGAACGCGCCCGTCAGCATGTTCAGCGTCACCACGCCCACCACCTCGGCGATGATCCGGTCGCTCCAGCCGTGCGCCCGCAGCTCCGCCACGTCCTGGTCGCCGAGGGAGCTCGGCTCGGCGAGGACACGCAGGGCGACCGCGATGAGGGCCGCCTCGCGCGCGTCGGTGGAGGTGCCCTGCCGGGCCAGGTCGATGTCGGTCTCGTCGAGGCCCGCGACGCGCGCGGCCGCCGCGTGGGCCTCGCGGCAGGTGCCGCAGCCGATCCACTCCTGGACCGCGCGTCGTCGACACCATCTCGCCGGCCGCGCCGTGCCGCTCGACGATGTCGGCGAGCAGTTCGCGCGCCCTTCCGCCCGCCTGTTCCGGTTCGAGCGCGGTCAGTCGTCGCACGTCGCCTCCCTCGATCGAATACCCATGGGGGGTATAACGCGCTCAGGGTTCCTGGAGTTCCCGGCCTGGCGTTCGTACGATCTGAGGGTGATCAAAGGCGTGATGTTCGACTTCTCCGGCACCCTGCTGCGCGTCGAGTGCGTCGCGCACTGGCTCGACGCGGGCCTCGCCGAGGCCGGGATCCGGCTCTCCGGCGACGAGTTCGCCCACACCGTGGAACGGCTCACCTACCACGGCGCCCTGCCCGGCGGCCCCGCGCCGCAGAAGCTGCCCACCCGGCTGAAGAAGCTGTGGGCGGAGCGGGACCTCGACGCCGAGCGGCACCGCGCCGCGTACACGGCGCTGATCCGCGAGTCGGGGGTGACCGACCGGGGCCTGGCCCAGGCGCTGTACGCCCGCCACATGGTCCCCGAGGCCTGGCACCCGTACCCCGACACGGCCCGCACCCTCGGCGAGCTGAGCCGCGCCGGCGTCGCCGTCGCCGTGGTCAGCAACATCGGCTGGGACCTGCGGCCGGTGTTCCGCGCCCACGGCCTCGACGAGTGGGTCGACGTCTACGCCCTCTCGTACGAGGTCGGCGCCCAGAAGCCCGACCCCGCCATCTTCCGCTTCGCCTGCGAAGGTCTCGGGCTGGCCCCCGCCGAGACCCTGATGGTCGGCGACGACCGCAGGGCCGACGGCGGCGCCGAGGCGCTCGGCGCCCATGTGCACTTCGTCGACCATCTCCCCGTCGACCGCCGCCCCCACGGACTGCTGCCGGTCTTCGGTCTGCTCGGCGGAGACGGCGCGTAGCTCCGGGGACGGCGGTCCTCGGGCGACGCACGCGACCCCGGTCCGCTGCTCGCGATGACGGCCCCGGTCACACCCAGTTGACCTTCGCCTGTTCGAGGAGCGGGTCGTCCACCAGCTCCCACAGCGGTACGGCGACGTTGCCGATCCGGTAGCGTCCGCCGAAGTGGAGGCCGAGGACCCGGTGGTCGGTGAGGTCGAAGACCGGGGAGCCGCTGTTGCCGCCGAGGGTGGAGCAGTCGTGCTTCATCACCAGGCCGCCGGGCTCGAACTCCGTCGTCATGCCCGGCTGCAGCCGCTTCACGTTGTAGATGTCCATGAAGATCCGGCGCATCGACTCCGGTTCGTTGCGGCGCCCGTCCCAGGCCGGGTAGCCGATGACGTAGACGGGCCGGCCCGGGACGCTCGCCGGGGCGTCCGCCGCGACCGCCAGCGGGGTCGGCAGCGGTTCGCCGTCGGGCGGCGCGATCCGCAGCAGTGCCATGTCCACGTCCGGGTGGATCCCGATGACCCCGGTGATCTCGTACGGGAGGGAGCCGGCGGCTGCCACGGGGCCGGGAGCGGGGTGCGCGGGAAGCTCCTCGCCGGGGTCGACCCGGGCCGTCATGTCCTGCTGGAAGGTCCATCCGGCGCCCTCGGCGCGGCTGAACTCGGCGGCGACGTGCCGGTTGGTCATCACCGCCTCCGGGCCCACCAGGAACGCGGTGCCGATCCAGTCCAGGTTCGGGTGGCCGGTGACCTCGACCCGGCCCACCCGGGCGATCGACTCGTGGATCGCGGCCCGGCTCGCGTCGAGCACCGCCCAGTCGCCCTGCTGCGGGGCGAAGTCCTGCCCCTGGACGAGGATCGCGGGCCGGCCCTCCAGGAGGACGATCGCCTCCACCCCGAAGTACTCGTCCTCGTCGATCTCGTCGGCCTTGCCCTCCGCGAGCTTCTCCAGGCCTGCGACGCCCGCCTCCAGGATCCGGGCCCGCTCCTCCTGGGCGAAGCGGCCGATCTCGACGGCCGGGGCGACGCCGGGCGGCAGCTCCTCGGCGGACTCCTGGATCTCCAGATCCTGTTCGAGCCGCGACCGCACGCGTGCGGCCACCTCGCCCAGATCGCCGAAGACCTGCGCGGGGCCGGTCGCCACCGGAGACCCGCTGTGCGATCCGCTCCGTGATCCGTACGTCATCACCCGTCACCTCCGCCTGGCGCCGTGCGCCTCTGTGCCGCTCGGCCGTTCCTCCGGTCCCCGGTCGCCTTCCGTCCGTTCACAGGTCCGGTTCCCGGGGCAGCTTCGCCTGCGCCGCCATGATCTCCGCGTACAACTCGGGCCGGTTCTCCCGCAGATGCGCGAGGATCCGGCTCAGCTGGGTGCCGACGTTCACGACCGCCGTCGACCGCCCCTGGTACTCGACCCCGGTGACCCGGCGCGCGCCGCGGTGCAGCGCGACGACCGTCCACCGGTCCGTGAACACCGGCGAACCGGACGAGCCGCCCTGGGTGTCGGTGAAGTAGGCGAGGTTCTTGTCGTCCGCCTGGTAGACCAGGTTGTTGCGCAACGCGACCCGCTTCGGCATGCCCTTGGGGTGCTGGATGATGTTGACCGCCTGGGGTTCGTTGCCCCGGGTCTCGCACGGTGCCGTCGCCACCCGCAACACCATCCGCTCCGGCTGAGCGGCCGTCAGACGCAGCACGGCATAGTCGAGTTCCTCGTCCCAGGCGACCAGGGCGGAGGCGGTGGCCTCCTCGGTCTCGGACTGGTCGGCGCCGTAGTCGAAGCGCGAGCGGGAGTTGCGCACCTGGAGCTGGAGGTCCTCCTCCGCGGCCTGCTTGCGGCCGCCGCCGATGCCGTTGCGGGCGTTCACCACGTGGTGGTTGGTGACGAGGAGACCGGGGGCGATGAGCCAGCCCGTACCCACGTGCGGGTAGGCCGGCTGGAGCTGCCTGCCCGACTCGTACGGGGGCACGGTGACCCGGGCGACGGCCGCGCCCGCGACGAAGCCCTCCTGAAGGAACTCGAACGGCACCATGTCGTCCCGGACGACGATCTCCTCCTTGAACTCCGCGGACAGGAACTCGGCCGGCAGCTCAGGCTCGCCGCCCGCGTCCCGCACCACATGGTCGAGGGCCCGCTGGAACACGGCGACCGGGCCGGGGTCGGCGGCCAGCCCGATCGCGTTGCGCAGCCACATCTCCAGCGGCACCTCGCCCTCCATCAGACGCTCGACCCGGTTCATGGTCCGCAGGTCGGACTGGGTCTGGGTGAAGGGGGTCGGCTGCGGAGGCAGGGCCGCACGGAAGTGGTCCTTGACGCCGGCGAACAGGCGGCCGCGCAGCTCCCGGTCGGCGAGCCCCGCTTCCATCGCGGCGTTCTCCACGGCCAGCAGCTCCTCGGCGCCCAGATAGGGCTCCTCGCGCCAGGCGGCCTCGGCGTGGTCCGGCGGCGGGGTGACGCCCACCAGGCCCGTGTCGCCCGGATCGGGCCCGTAGCCGGGAATGCCACCGCGTTCGCGCAGCCCCGAACCGGCGTCGACGGCGGCGGCCACGCCGAGCAGCAGATCGCCGCTGCGGTCGCCCAGGGTCAGCGCCCGCCAGGCGAGGCTGTCCAGGGTGCCGTGCCGCCGCGCCTCCCGCAGCGTGTCCTCGATCCGGTCGCGCGACACCGGGTGGGCCCGCGGGTCGGCGAACGGGCCGGCGTACGCGTCGGCCAGGGGCTCGGCGTAGGGATCCGCGTACCGGGACGGCGCCGCCGGGCCTCCCGCCAGGGCGCCCGCCGCGGCCGAGTCCAGGATGCGGGCCAGGGGCTCGCGCAGCTGCGGCTCGCTCGTCATCGCCGTCTCGATCCACCGGGCCAGCGCCGTCACCACGGCGTCGTCGTCGTCCGGCAGCCCCACCAGCCGCAGCGTCCGCGCCAGGGCCGGCGGGTCGACGCGGCAGGCCGACACGGCCGCCGCCCGGGCGAGCGCCGGCTGCCGGGCGAGGTCCTCGTCGTCCAGCCCGCGCAGCCGGCCGGCGAGCCGGGCGTCGGTCTCCGCGGGGTCGGTGTCCGCGGCGGCGGCGAGCCGGGACCGGGCCACCAGGACGCCGATCGACTCGTAGGGCAGCCCGAGACCGGCTGCCACGCCCTCGGCCTCCTGGAGGGCGCGGTCCGCCTCGGCGAAGTCGCCGGCGTCCTGGGCGAGCCGCGCCGACAGCTGCAGCAGCTCCAGCCGGGTCTCCGCGCAGCCCACCTCCTCCGCACGGTCGACGGCCCGTTCGGCGGTCTGCCGGGCGTCCTCGACGCGCCCCGAGCGGGCCAGGGTCTCCACCAGCAGGGCGTGCAGCCGGCTGCACGGCGTCCAGGGCCGGCGTTCGGCGAGCCGCCTGGCCGCGACCTCCGGGTAGCCCTGGGTGAGCAGGTCCTCGACCTCGCGGGCGGCGATCCGCTCCCAGTCCTCCTGGTCGGCCTCGGCCATGATCCGGTCCGGCACGTGTCCGCCGATCCGGCCGAGCAGGAAGGCCGCGGACCGGGCCGCCATGTCCCGGTCGGCGCCCGCCAGGTGGGTCTCGACGCCGGCCAGCCAGCGCGCCTCCACCGTGCGGGGGTTCTCGCCGAGCCGCAGCCGGTGGTAGATCTCCTCGGCGCGGTCCCGGACGGTGTCGAGGTCCGCGTAGTAGGCCACGGCCCGGGTGTCCACCGCCCGCATGAGGTCGGTCCGTGCGCCGTCGGACAGCCGCAGCATGATGGAGCGCAGGTCGGGCCGGTGCCGGATGGCCTGCGGCCCCGCCGACTCCATGAGGTCGAGCCGGGACACCAGCTGCCCGAAGAGCCGCCCGGCGGAGGCGGTCGACAGCTCGCCGAGGCCCGCCGGTCCGGCCAGCACGTCCCGCACCAGTCCGGGGGTGATGACCCGCAGGGCGAGACCGGCCTGGACGAGGGCGCGCACCTCCGGATCGGCGATGTGCTTGAGGATCCGGTCGTACAGCGTGCCCTGGATCAGCATCTGGTCGACGCTGCTGTGCAGCCGCCGCCGCGAGGTGAGACTGCGCAGCAGTTCGCCGAGCGAGTCGGACTGCTCGCCGAGGGACACCGCGGTGCGCGCGGCGAGCTTGAGGCTGAGCGGATGCCCGCCGACCTGGGCGTGGAGGCTGCGCGCCACCGTCTCGTCGTCGACGCCGCAGGACATCAGGAGGTCCACCGAGGCCTGCTCGTCGAGCTCCGACAGCTCCATGGTGCGCGGGCTGAGGACCCGCGCCGGGTGGTCGATCGGGGCCCGCCCGGCGACCACCCAGCGCAGCCGCGGGTATCGGGCGCGCAGGGCCGTCCAGACGGCCCACATGCGGGAGATGATCGGTGAACCCCGGTACTGGGCCTCCTCGAAGGAGTCGAGCGCGATCAGCAGGGGCGGCTCCATCCCGCCCGGCGGGGTGGCGACCGCCTCGGCGACGAGGGCGGCGAGCTCGCGGGCGAGATCCTGCTCGCGTGCGCTGGCCTGGGCGTGGAAGCCGGCGGAGTAGTCGCGGCCGATGGTGGCGCGGGTGGCGGAGAGCCGCGACAGGTCGTCGATCTCCCGCAGTTCGCCGCGCTGCTCGTCGGCGGTCTCCCCGCAACGGTCGGCGAGCGCGTCGAAGGCGTCGCGGTGCGCGGGGTACTGGATGCCGAGCTGCCGGGCCGACTCGGCGATCACCGTGGCCGGTTCGTGGATGGAGAGCGTCGGACGCTCGAAGTCGATGTAGGCGAAGGGGAACCCGTCCGGCGCCGCCTCGCGCAGGCTGTCGAGCACGAAGCGGGCGAGCAGGGTGCTCTTGCCGATCCCGCCGATGCCGTGCAGCAGCACGGGCGGCTCGGCCGGCTCGCTCGGCAGCGCCAAGTAGGTGCGCAGCGCGTCGAGTTCGCGGGACCGACCGTGGAAGGTGTCCCGGACGAGCAGGCGCAGCGGCTGGAGCAGCCGGGCCCGTTCCAGGCGCCGCTGGATGTCGGGCACGGCCGGCAGGAGCCCGGCCGTGCCCGGCACCTGCTCCAGCCACAGCACCGCCTGGAGGAGGTCGGACAGTTCCTCCACGTCGGCGTCGGCGAGGGCCGCCGGGGCGGGCGGGACACCGGACAGCAGGGCGAGCCCGGCGCGTGCCGCCCCGGGCCCCTCGGGGAGGCCGTCCGCGTTGGCCGCGAGGGCGGCCCGGGCGGCGTCCGGGCTCCCGAGCCCCTTCAGGGCCGCCGCCCGCACCTCGGGGGTCAGCACCCAGCGCACCGAGCGCTGCGGGCCGGCCAGCGCCGTGCAGTCGTCGACGAGCTCCAGGACCGCCCGGCCGCTCGGCTCCGGCTCGCCGGGCAGTCGCAGCCGGGCGGGGTCGAACGCGTCGAGCAGGCAGGCCGCTTCGCGGTAGGCGCGACGCAGCTCGGGCATGACCGGTACGACCGGCGGCGCGGGGGAGCGCAGGGTGCGGAGCCGGTCGGCGAAGTCCTCGCCGGGCGCCAGACCCCGGTAGAGCCGTACGGTCTCCTCGACCGCCGTGCACACCCGGCGCATGTGGCTGTCGGCCGGATCGGCGGCCTCGACGGCCCCCAGCACCTCGGCGACGGTGGTCTCCACGAGTCCGGGCGGCGGAGGCCCGGCCGGGCCCGCGGTCCTCGTGGCCGCTTCGGCGAAGAACCGGACGAAGAAGTCCCGCAGTTCGTCGGGCCCCGCCGGGCGTGCGGTGTCCCGGCACTCGCTCGTCCTGATGTCGTAGGGGAGTTGGTGCATCGCGGTGGAGTAGCCGAGCAGCACGAGCCGTGGCACCGTCTCCTCGCGCACCGGCGTGTGCTCGTAGATCGCGAGGGCGAGCTTGCCGATGCAGTCCCACACGTCGGAGTTCGGGTCGAGCGCGTCGCACTCGTCGAGGACCAGCCAGAAGCGGTCCTCGGCGGCCGTGGCCCGGGCGACGATCCGGTGCACCGCGTCGTCGATCGAGGGCAGTGGATCGTTCAACTGTGTCGGGTTCAAGGGGAGACCGTCGGCCTCCGGGCCCGACACGAACTCGGCCAGCCGCCCCACCAGACGCGCGGCCGTCGAGGTCCGCGACAGCGTCACCCGCACCGGACGGAAGCCGGTGTGCTGCCCCAGGTGCCGGATCAGGCGGTACGTGTACGAGCGCCCGCTGTCCGGCTCCCCGTCCACCACCAGGACCGAGAGCTCCGCGTCCGTCACGAACCGGCGCAGCGTCTCCCGCAGCTCCGCCCGGTCGATGAAGACCTCGGTGCCGTGCCGCAGCACCACCGCCTCGAACGGGTCGGCCGCCGCCTGCCGCGCCTGCTCGTCCTCCCGCAGCCGGCCCAGCAGCGCCCGTACCTCCATGCCCCGGCCGACCGCGTCGGTCGCGTCGAGGCGGTCCAGCGCGTCCAGACGGGCCAGGGCGTCGAGCAGGCGCCGCTGGTGGGCGATGTCCTTGCGGGCCGCCCCCACGATCAGCCGCGCGTTCGCCTCCCGGTCCGGGCCGAGCGGCAGATCCGTCACGAAGTCCGTGGTCAGGGCGGTACGGAGCAGCCGTGTCCGGGGATCGGGGTCGTCCAGGAGATGGTCCCGCACCCAGCTGGTGACGAGGCCCCATTCCGTTTCGGTGAGCGGCATGACGCACCTGCCCGGTCGTCCCTGCGCCGTTGGGGACGACTACGCTGCTGTCATCGTCCCGCCGGGCGGCGGTCGCCGCAATCGCTGACGTGCGCCCGGCGGCCCTTGCCGCTCAGGGCGTCATGACGATGTCGTCGAACGACTCCAGGCGCCGCCAGCGCTCCTCCGGGGCGCGCGTCGGGGGCATCAGGTCCACGTCCGGCAGCGGCCCGAACTCCAGCTCGGTGATCTCCGCGACGTCCGAGACCGGCACCTGGTACGTGCGGAACGGGCCCAGCGGCGGCGGCGCGCCCGGCGTCGCCCCGGCGAACGCCCGGTCCGCGTCCCGGCTCAGGTCCGGGCTCTGGTCCAGTACGTACGCCGTCGCCGCCAGTGCCCCGTCCTGCATGAAGGCGGCCACCTTCCAGAAGCGCAGCGGCACCTGGATCCCCCGGTACGGCGGGTCGGAGTCCTGCAGCACCGGCCCCGTGAACACCGTCAGCTTGCGGTCGTACTCGGCCGCGTGGTCCAGGAGGTAGTTCTCCAGCCCCTGCCACAGCTGCTTGCCCTGGTTGAACACGTCCGCCTGCGGGGCCGCGTTGGTGAAGTGGAAGGTGTCCGTGTTCGCCTGGCCCGCGACCGCCGCCGCGCCCCACACCGGGTCGAGCCGGCGGACCAGATGGCCGCGGTCCAGGCTGTTGTTCCGGTACACGTCGTCGCCGGTCTGGTGCTCACGGGGCAGCCGCGGGTCGAACTCCCACACGTCGTCGCGCGGTACGTCCTCCAGCAGCTCCCGTCCCTCGATGCAGACGGCGGTCGACGCGGCGAGGCGCCGGTCGGGCCGGAAGACGACGGTGAAGTGGGTGTAGGGCAGGATCACCGTCTTCACGGACGCCCGGGCCGGCAGCGCCAGGGGCACGGTCGGGCCGAGGAAGTTCTCGTCGTAGCCGGTGCGGTCGGCGAACTGGTCGTGCCGGGAATCGCTTGGGTTCATACGATGTAAGTACCGCGCGGGGGAGGGCTGCCCACGGCACCGGACCCCTGGCCACTCGAACAGACGCCCCCGGTGCCCCCTCCACCCGTCCAAGGAGGCACCCCATGCCCACCGGACTCTCCCTGCACGTCGGGCTGAACCGCGTCGACCCCGACCGCTACGACGGCTGGGACGGCACCCTCGTGGCCTGCGAGAACGACGCCCGCGACATGGCGCGGCTGGCCCGCGCCGCCGGATTCGCGGACACCGTGCTGCTCACCCAGGAGGGCACCGTCGACCGGATCACCGCCGCACTGCGCGCGGCGGCCGAACGACTCGCCGCCGGCGACATCCTGCTCTTCACCTACTCGGGCCACGGAGGCCAGGTCCCCGACGTCACGGGACCCGACGACGAACCCGACCGGCGCGACGAGACCCTCGTGTTCTACGACCGCCAGTTCCTCGACGACGAGGTCCACCAGGAGTTCCTGCGCTTCGACGCCGGCGTACGCATCGTCACCCTCTTCGACTGCTGCCACAGCGGCAGCAGCATCGAGCTGCCGGGCGCCGCCGCCGTCGCCGGACGGTTCGTCCCCGAACCCCGGCAGCTCGCGCTGTACGAACGCGACCGGGACTTCTACGACGACCTCCAGCGCTCGCTCGCCAAGGCCGCGAGCGCGTCCGGCAACGGAACCGGACCCCCCGTGATCCTCGTCTCCGCGTGCCAGGACAACCAGGTCGCCGCCGACGGCGACGTCAACGGCGCCTTCACCGAAGCGGTGCTCGGCGTCTGGAACGACGGCGGCTTCCGCGGCGACTACCGCACCTTCCACCGGGCGGTCCAGCGCAGACTGCCGCCCAGTCAGAGCCCCAACCTCCACACCACCGGATCCCCGACGGAGGCCTTCCTGGAACAGCGCCCGTTCACCGTGTGAGCCCGGCCCCGCCCAGGGCCCTGACTACGGACGGAGGGCGGTGGCGAGCTGCGCCCGCGAGCGGACGTCGAGCTTCTGATAGATGCGGGTCAGCCGCGCCTCGACGGTCTTCACGCTCAGGTACAGCTTCGCCGCCGCCTCCTGGTTGCTGGCACCTTGCCCGACCAGACGGGCGAGCCGCAGCTCCGCCTCCGTCAGCGCGGACAGCGCCGGCACCGCCTCCTCGCCCACCGGGCCCTCGCCCGCCGGACCCGCCGGGGCCTCACTCGTCAGCGCGAGCCACGGCGTCGCGCCGACCCGCTCGAACACCGCGGCCGCCGCCTGCAGCGCGGCCTGCGCCGCCGAACGCCGCCGCCGGCGCCGCTCCACCCGGGCCAGCGCCATCAGCGCCCGGCCCTGCTCCAGCGGGAGCTCCGCGTCCGCGAAGCGGGCCGCCGTGCCCGCGAGCAGCTCCGCCGCCTCGTCCGTCCGGCCCTCCGCCGCGAGGCACAGCGCGTACGCCCGGTCGCAGCCCAGCAGCACCGTCGTGCGGCCCAGCCGCTCGCCGACCGGCCGGACCGCCGCCACGACGGCCAGGGCCTCCTCGACCTCGTCGTGCGCGAGCAGCGCCTCCGCCAGCTCCTCGTGCCACCGCAGCATCGACGGATCCACCGTCGACTGCGCCCGCTCGTTCGCCTCGACCCGGCGCAGCGTCTCCAGCGCCGCGGCGACGTCCCCGTTGACCAGCTGGACCCGGCCCAGCGCGTACAGGCTGCGCGACAGGAAGACCCGGTCCCCCTCCTCCTCCGATGCCTGCACGCTCCGCCGCGCGTAACTGGCCGCCCGGGCGAAACTGCCACCGGCCGTCTCCGCCAGCGCCAGCGCGTACCAGGCCGGCCCCGGGGAGAGCCCCGCCTCCAGGGTCAGCGCCAGCGACTGACCGGCGTGCGCCAGGGCCGACGGGCACGGGCCGATCCGCGACTCGATCTCCGCGAGCGTGCTCAGCAGCTCGATCGCGTCCTCCACCGAACCGCGCCGTTGCACCAGCGGCAGCAACGCGTTCAGCTGCGTCCGCGCGTCCACGAGCCGCCCGTCGAACAGGGCATGACGGATCGTCAGGATCTGGGCGGCGTTACGGATCCCGGCCGGCCGCTCGGCCGTCTCCAGGGCCCGCGCCTGAGCGAGCACCGCCTCCGCGTCGGCCGAGCCGAGCGCCCGTTCCATCCGCGCCTGCACGGTCAGGGCCTGCGCCGCCGTCCGCGGATCGCCGATCGAGGCGGCGAGCGCCGCCGACTCCATCGCGGCCGCCCGCGAGCGCGCCGGATCGCCGTCCGCCAGCACGTACTTGACGGCCAGCCGGAGCTGCACCGCCGCCCGCAGCGGCGTGTTCCCCTCGGAGTCCTCCATCGCGTGCACGTACATCTCGTCGAGCCCGGTCAGCCCCTGCCCCGCCGTGTCCAGCACGGCGAGCCGCGCCCGGACCCGATCGGACGGCGCCGCGTCCCGGGCCAGCAGATCGGTCGCGGCCCGCATCGCCAGATCGGCGCGCGCCGCCCGGGCGGCCTCCTCGGCCGCGTCCACCAGGCGGGCGATCCGCTTCTGCCCGTGCGTCCCGGGCGTCGACTCGGCCGCGAGCAGAGCCAGTTCGGCCGCGAGCGCGCTGTTGCCGCGCCGCCGGGCGAGGTCCGCAGCCTCCGCGACCTCGGCGGCCAGCTCCTCCTGCGGCGCGTCGGTCGCGAGCGCCCGGTGCCGGACGGCCTCCACCTGGTCCTCCACCACGCGCGCCAGGGCCGCGTGCCCCGCGCTGCGCTCGGCCCAGCAGGCGTCGTGCACCAGCGTCGAGGGCAGCAGCCCGGCCGTGAAGGCGACCGTGCCGTCCTCGGCGAGCGACACCAGACCGGCCCGCTCCGCCGCGGCCAGATCCGCCTCCGCGTTCGGGCGCCCGGCCCGGCGCACCAGGGCGGCGGTCGGCCGCAGCGCCAGCGCCGCCAGCAGCAGCGTCTCGCGGACGTCGGGCGGCGCCGCCCCGAGCAGCTGCCGCGCCAGGTCCCGGGCCCGCCCGGACAGCGTCAGGGCCTCCGCGTGGTGCACCGGGGTCCGGGCGTCGGCCAGCGAGCGGCCGACGGCGAGCGCGAGCCGCGGATTGCCGCCGCTCGCCTTGTGGATGCGGCCGGCCATCCGGGACGGCAGCCGGTGGTGGATGAGGACTTCGGCGATCTCGTCGGCGTGCAGCGGCGGCACCAGCAGCACGTCCGCCTCCGACGGCACCCACAGCCGGGTGTCGTGCGGGTCGCCGGTGCCGTACGCCGCGTACGCCTCGGGCGTCTCGACCGAGATCACCCGCAGCGAGGCCGGCGCGAGGTGGAGGGCGAACCGCAGCAGGTCGGCGCTGTCGGGGTCGATGTGCTGCACCCCGTCGACGACGAGCAGCGCCGTGCCGCGCGCGGTCAGCGCCCGCAGGATCCCGGCGATCCCCAGCCGCAGGGCGATCGGGTCCCACCCCGCGTCCTGCGGCGGCGCCTCCCGGCAGAGCATCGCGACGGCGGCCCGCTGCGGGCCCGGCAGTCCGTCGAACACCCCGGAGGCCATGACGCCGAGGCCGGGTCTGGTGGCCGGGCCGGCGGGCGGGTGCTCGTGGGAGCACTCGGCGGTCTGCCCGGCGGCCGTCGTGCGCGGGCCGGGCGGGGAGGCGGTGAGCACGTCGCCGTCGCGGAGGCCGGGGGCGCCGGACGGGGGCCCGGGGAGACCGGGACCGTACGACGGGTCGGAGACCGGAGGGCCGGCCGGGCCGGGGAAGCCGGCGCCGGGGGGCCGGGGCGCGGAGACGCCCAGGGCGTACGGGGGGCGGGAATCGGCGTCCGACGAGGCGCGGTCGATCGCGGCGCCCTCGTCCGGGGACGCCGGCGGCCCCGGGGCGACGGCCGGCCAGCTGATGGTGGCGGCGACGGAGGCGACCAGGGCCGCGGCGGCGGCGCCGGGTATGTCACGGTCGGCGGGGAGGGTGGCGAGCCAGAGCACGGTCTCGCCGCGCGCCTCCGCGCGGGCCGCGGCCGCGAGGGCGACCTCGGTCTTGCCGACTCCGGCGGGGCCCGTGAGCAGGGCGCGCCCGCGAGCCTGCAGGACGCGTTCGAGGCGGGCGAGGAGTTCCTCCCGGCCCACCGGCGCAGGCCGCAGCGGCGCTGTCGTCATGTGTCCCCCTCCCGCGCTCGGGGCCCGGCCCATGAGCCCCGTTGCGCAGAGAATACGGAGCTGATCGCCCCAGTCCAGGCCTGGTGTCCGGCATACGGACAGCACACGCCGGTGAACCGTGCGTGGCCGCGAGGTGGCCGGCACACGGAAGCGCCCGTGGTGTAGACCACGGGCGCTTCCCTGACCAGCGGCGATGCTGGTGTGGGGGGTGGTTCGAGTGCGATTCGAAAGTGAATCGGCAGTCGGTCAGAAGGTCAGGCTCCACGAGTCGATGTAGCCGGTGTCACCCGAGGCCACATCGCGGACCTGGAGCTTCCAGGTGCCGTTGGCGAGTTCGCTCGACGCGTCCACCGTGTAGGTGGTGAGGACGTTGTCGGCGCTGTCGGACGAGGAGGAGGCCTTCAGGTTGCGCACCGTGCCGTCGGGGGCGATCAGGTCGATGACCAGGTCCCCGCGCCAGGTGTGCTTGATGTCCACGCCGACCTTGAGGGTGGCGGGGGCGTTGCCGGCGAGGCCGGTGACGGGGATCGAGGAGCTCACGGTGGTGTTGTCCGCGATGGTCACGTCGGTCGCGTTCGTGAAGACGTTCCCGGTCGGCGGGGTCGTGCCGGTGACCGCGTCCACCGTCTTGGCGGCGTCCGCGATGCCGGTGCCGCAGCCGCCGGTGCAGGTGCCGGGCAGCGGGCGGGCGTTCGTCTTGATCGCGGACTCGATGTCGGCCGGGGTCAGGGTCGACTTGGCCGACTTCAGCAGCGCGGCGAGACCGGCGATGTGCGGGGCCGCCATCGAGGTGCCCTGGTAGGGCTTGTACGTCTCGGTCGACTGGACGGTGGTGCCGGAGTTCAGCGTGGAGTAGATGCCGTTCTCGGGCGTGGTGACGGTGCCGGGGGTGTCGGTCGAGCGACGGGTCTCGCCGCCGGGGGCCGCGACGTCGACGATGGTGCCGTAGTTG
The DNA here is from genome assembly GCF_043202995.1 of Streptomyces sp. NPDC048018. NCBI lineage: Bacteria > Bacillati > Actinomycetota > Actinomycetes > Kitasatosporales > Streptomycetaceae > Streptomyces > Streptomyces sp. NPDC048018. Next base: position 1,008,225 of record NZ_JBIDBK010000001.1, on the reverse strand, counting down.
GAGTAGTACGACCGGTTGCCCTCGCGGCTGGTCGACGCCACGGTGATGACGTTCGAGCAGTTCGCGGGCGTGAAGCCGGACGCGTTGGCGTTGCTGTTGCCCGCGGCGACGACGACGGTGGTACCGCGCGAGACGGCGCCGTTGATCGCGTTCTGGTAGACGCTCGGGCAGGAGGCGCTGGCGCCGCCCAGGCTCAGGTTGATGACCTTGGCCGGGGTCGGGTTGGCCGGGACGCCCGGCACGGTGCCGCCGGAGGCCCAGGTGATCGCGTCGGCGATGTCGGCGGACGAGCCACCGCACTTGCCGAGCACGCGCACGGGCTGGATCTTCGCGTTGTACGCGATGCCCGCGATGCCCTTGGTGTTGTTCGTGACGGCGGCGATGGTGCCGGCCACGTGGGTGCCGTGCCAGGAGGAGTTCGACGCCTTGGAACCGGTGCCGCACTCGCCGTCGGTGGCGTTCCAGTCGCCCTCGTCCTTGGCGTCCGCGTCACGGCCGTTGCCGTCGCGGGCGTCGGCGGAGGTGGAGATGAAGTCGTAGCCGGAGACGACGTTGCCCGCCACGTCCGTGTGGGCGGCGTAGCCGGTGTCGATGACGGCGACGGTGACGCCGGAGCCGGTCGTCTTGTCCCAGGCGGTGGGAACGTTCATGCCGCCGGTGGGCTCGAAGAGGTCCCACTGCTTGGCGTAGTCGGTGTCGTTCGGGGTCACGGCCATCGCGTAGGCGCGGATGTCCGGCTCGACCGAGGCGACCTGCGGGTCGGCCTTGAAGGCGGCCATGACCTCGGCGACGTCCTGCCGGTCCGCGGAACCGCCCAGGTTCACCAGCGCGGCACCGCCGGCCAGGCGGCGCTCGAAGGAGAGCTTCTCGCCGGTCTTCACGGCCTTGTCGGCGGCGTCGCTCTTCGCGGCGGCGTTGGAGCCGGCCTCGGCGGACGAGGACTTGTAGGTGACGATGACCTTCTCGACCGGAGCGCTGGGAAGCGCGGTCATCGCCTGAGAAGCCGGGGCCGGCTTCGGGGAGGGCGCGGCCGGGACGGCGGCGAACGCCCCGGAGGTGGTGGCTGCGGCACCGAGGATCGCGGCGCTCGCGACCACCACGGATATGACTCTCCGCCTGGAACCGTTCAAGGTGGGCCCTTTCGACTACGACGTGGGTGGAGCAGTGGCGGCGGCGCGGGAACCGTCGGGGCGAAGTGGGGTCGCGATCCGTCGTTCCCTGGGCGTGGGGGCCCGTGCGCCGCCACCGGCGCGACGGCCCGGGTCAAGGCCGCCACCGGCGGACATCCCCATGAGTTCTCATGCACCTGACAGGAGGTGGCGGGGATCGATCTGCCGGTGCGGCAGACAGTAGGGAACGCCGAAGTGAACCGGATACGGGGAAAACCCTTGTCCCCCCTCGGGGGTGGGAGGGGGAGGGGGTGGGGAGGGGTGAGCCGGGGGCGGGGCAGGGGTGGGGAGGGACGGTCCCCGGCGGGCGCCGCCGGACCGCCGCCCGGCCGTCGGGGCGCGGGTAAGGGGGCTGATCAGCCCAGTTCGAGGGTCGTCACGCCGAAGACGCGCTGCTGCGCGACGGGGCGGACCGGTCCCGTGTACATGCGGGCCGTCTCGAAGGTGGGTTCCAGCCCGCGGGCCTCGGCGAGCCGCGCGGCTGCCGGGTTGGCCGAGGGCATGTCGACGGCGATCCGCCGCGCGCCGAAGGCGCGGGCCTCGGCGGCGAGGGCGTCGAGAAGGGCGGCCGCGTCGGCGGGCGTGTCGGCGAAGAGCGGGCCGATGCGGGCCTCGGACTCGGCAGGACGGACGACCCCGTAGCCGGTCGGGCGTCCGTCCGTGACGCGGACCAGGGCCCGGTGGCCCGGCGTGGTGAGCCAGGGGGTGAGGAAGCGGGGCCGGTCGGCCGGATGACAGGCGTTGTCGTAGGCGGCGAGGACGGCCGGATCCACGCGTTCCGCGGGCACCACCCCGGTCACGGGCCGGTCGGGAAGCGGGACTTCACCGACATAGCGGGCGGAACGATACGCGAGCGCGAAGCCCGAGCGGCGGTAGTTGTCCTGTTGGTCCGGCACCCCGTCGAGCCCGACCGTCCGGCCGCCGGCGTGGGCGAGCGCGGCCCGCCAGGTGGCGAGGCCGTGCCCATGGCCGCGGAGATCCGGGCGTACGAGATAGAACCCCAGGAAGGCGTAGGTGTCGCTGTAGTTGACGACCGAGATCGCGGAGACCGGCTCGCCGTCGATCCGCCCCAGGAAGAAGCCCTCGGGGTCCTGGGCGAAGAACGCCACCGCGTCGGCCGCCCCGGGGTTCCAGCCCTCCGCGGCGGCCCACTCGCGCACGAGCGCCCAGTCCGTGAGGGAGGCGGGGGAGACCTGGAGCGGCATGGGGATCCCTTCGTGGGAGACGTGGCGGGAGGTCCTGGCCGGGCGAGCATAGTGCGGCCGGCACACCCGTCTGTCGTCCTCCCGTCGCTTTCCGGCCGCCTTCACCCGGGAGGGGAAGTCGCTTTCCGGACGCGGGGCGGGGGCGCTGGGGGCGAGGGCGCTGGGGGGCGAGGGGCGCGGCCGCGGGGCGCGGGGGTGCCGAGGCAGGGGCCGGTGCCAAGGCGCGGGGCGCGGGCGTGTCGAGGCGGGGGCCGGTGCCAAGGGCTCCCCGGGAGTGGTGTTCGGGCGGGGGCGGGGCCGGGAGGTGTGCGGACGGAGCGGCCCCCGCACGGGGCGTGGCGGAAGGGGAGGCCGCGCATGGCCGGCCGCGGACGGGGCGGCCCCGCATGGCCGGCCGCGGACGGAGCGTCGCCGCATGGCCCGCTGCGGACGGGGCGGCGCACGACCCGGGAGGCGCTCGGCCCGGCTCCGTACGGCCGCCCGTGCTGCTCTGCGGGGTCCGAGCTGCGGTGATCGGCGAGGAACGCCTTCTCGGAGGCCAGGGGGAAGCTGATCGAATCCGCAGGCCAGAGCCCGCTCTTGTAGAAGTCTCCAAAGAGCGAGTTTCAGCCTGCGGGCGCTTTCATGTCTTCCGCTCCTAGCTCACCCCACCCGGTCGGAGGTGTACTCCTCGCACAGGTTGCAACGGGACGAAGCAAGCTGTGACAACGCGGAAACGGCGCCGGACGGAGGGAGGAGGGCATGGCTGAGACACCCTGCGTTCCCCCGGCCGGGAACGCCCTGCCGCGCAGCACCGCGGCGGCCCGCGCCGACGCCCTCCTGCCCCCTGCCCGTGCCCGCGTCCTCACGAAGACACCGGTCGCCGGGCTCGTCCCCGGCGCACCCGTGTTTTCCGCCCCGGCGTGCGTCGGCCACGCCGGCTCCCTCCTTCCTGCCCCCGGCCCCCGGCCGCGCGCGGCAACAGCGACACCGCCCATCTGACCCCCTCCACCCGGTCACTCCGGAACACGTCGTCGCGGGCCGACCCCGCGGATCCCCAGCCGGTGCCGCCGCCGGTACCTGCGCCGCCCCACCCCATCCCCACCCTCTCCAGAAGGAGTCACCGTGACTACGCACACCCAGGAAGTCAGCGTCGAGGAGTCCGAGCGCGCCTGGTTGGAAAGGGCGATCCAGCTGGCCACCGACAGTGTCGCGAACGGCGGCGGCCCCTTCGGTGCCCTGATCGCCAAGGACGGTGAGATCGTCGCGCTCGGCAACAACAAGGTGACCACGAACCTGGACCCGACGGCGCACGCCGAGGTCAGCGCCATCCGCGCGGCCTGCCAGGAGCTGAACACCTTCTCGCTCGAAGGCTGCGTCCTGGTCACCTCGTGCGAGCCGTGTCCGATGTGTCTGTCCTCGGCGCTCTGGGCGCGGGTCGACCGGGTCATCTTCGCCGCCGACCGTGACGACGCCGCGGTGGCCGGCTTCGACGACCGCCGCTTCTACGACCTGTTCGACAAGAAGGACTCGTCGCTGTGGCCGATGCCGGTCGAGCGCGTGGAGCTGTCGAACCGCACGGCGCCCTTCGACGCGTGGCTGGCCAAGTCGGACCGCATCGACTACTGACGCGGGGCGATCGGGTGGACCTGCGCGGAAGCCGCGGCCGGCACCGGCCGCGGCTTCCGCGTTGCGCGGGGCGGGGTGAGGCCCCGCATGACGTGAGGGCGGGCGCGGCCCGCCGGGTCGACGCGGATCAGCGGGCCGGCTCCGGCAGCGGGTCCGGGACGCCCAGCCCGTCCGGGAAGCTCAGGCCGGCGTACGGCACGCCCGCCCCGTCTCGTACGGGTACGGGTTCCGGGACGGCCGGCGACGCTCCCACCGCGAGGGGCGGGGAGTCCGGTACGGGGGACGGGGAGCCGGTCGCGGGGGCCGGAATCTCCGTCACCACGATGTCGGTCACCGCGACCTGAGCGGCCCCGTCCACGGAGCCCGCCTCCGCCGGGCCCGCCTCGCCGGCGGCCGCCTCCGTCCCCAGCCCGGTGGTCAGCAGCACCACCCCGCGCGCCGCGACCAGCGAGGCCCCCGCGGCGACCGCCCAGCCCCAGGCTCCGGCCCGGAAGGTCTCGCCGAGGAGGGCCACGCCGATGACGGCGGCGGCGGCCGGGTTCGAGAGGTTGACCACCGCGAGCGGCGCGGCGAGGCCGCCCCGGTAGGCGGCCTGGGAGAGCAGCAGGCCGCCCACCGCGAAGGCGGCGATGAGGACGGCCAGCACGGCCGTCTGCCACCAGCCCGAGGGCCCGCCGGGCAGATCGCGGGCGAGCGCGGCGGTCAGGGTCTGGGTCAGCGCCGAGCCCACCCCGGAGGCCATGCCGGAGGCGGTCGCGTGACCGAGGCCCCGACCTCGCGCCGCGGTCCCCGTCCGGGCCCGCGACCGGTGTGCGAGCAGCCCGATGAGGAGCAGCGTCACGGCCGTCACGACGAGGGCCTCGCGCAGGTTCAGGGCCTCGTCGGGCTCGACCGGGCCGGTCACCGCGACGAGTCCGACGAGGCCCGCCAGGGTCCACAGCGCCCCGCGCCACTCGGCCCGGGTGACCCGCCGCCGTGCCCCGTAGGCGCCGATCGGCAGGGCCGCGACCAGGGTCAGCGCGCCGAGCGGCTGGACGAGGGTGAGCGGCCCGTAGTGCAGGGCGGCGACGTGGGCGAGTGCGCCGGCGGCGTTGAGGCCCACCGCCCACCACCACTGCGGGCGGCCGAGCAGACGGCGCAGGGCGCCGCGCCCGCCGGTGGAGGTGGACGCGAGCCGCGACTGGGCGACCGCGGCGAGGGCGTACCCGGCGGCGGAGAGGAGGGAGAGGAGGACCGCGACGACGGTCCCGGCGGCGGCGCTCATCGCAGGGCTCCGGCGGTCGCGGCGGCGGTGGCCGGGGTGAGCGGCGCGAGCGGCCTGGAGGGATCGGGGTCGCCGTCGTGCCGGCGGTGCTGCGGCGCCGGTACGACGAGGAGGGCGAGCGCGAGGAGGACGGCGGCGGCCAGCGCGTCGAACCAGTAGTGGTTGGCGGTGCCGACGATGACCAGCAGCGTGAGCAGCGGGTGCAGCAGCCACAGCAGGCGCCAGCGGGACCGGGTCGCCATGATCAGGCCGATGGCGAGCATCAGCGCCCAGCCGAAGTGCAGCGAGGGCATCGCCGCGAACTGGTTCGCCATCGAGTCCGTCTCGGGCGTCCTGCCGTACACGGAAGGGCCGTAGACCCGGGCCGTGTCGATCAGGCCGGAGGCGGCCAGCATCCGGGGCGGCGCGAGCGGCATCAGCAGGTGCAGCGCGAGCGCGACGGCGGTGAGCAGGGTGAGGACCCGGCGCGACCAGACGTAGTGCGCGGGGCGGCGCCAGTAGAGCCAGGCGAGGAAGGCGATCGTGGCCGGGAAGTGCACGGCGGCGTAGTACGTGTTCGCGGCGCGTATCAGGCCGTCGCCGTGCAGCAGCAGCGCCTGGATCGCGCCCTCGCCGGGCAGGTGCACGGCACGCTCGGCGTCCCACACGCGACCGGCGTTGCGGAAGGCGCGGGTCTCGTGACCGTTGGCGAAGAGCCGGCCGAACTTGTAGACGAGGAAGAGCGCGGTGACCAGCAGCAGCTCGCGGAGGAGCGGCGGTCTGGGGGTAGCCGTCGCCCCCGGTCCTGCAGGACGAGTGCTTCGTATCCCGCGTATCCCGGCAGCCATGGCGCGGCCCCTTTTTCCGTCAATTCGGACAGCAAACGGATGAACTGTAGATGCCTATTCATCGAGACGCAAGCGTCTCGATACGTTTGCGTCTCGATTGGGCGCCCCCTACTCTCGTATGTGCAGACACAGGTCCGGTGGGGTACGGGCTGTCCGGGAGGAAACGATGTCCACGCAGGCCGCTACCGCCGCCGCCCGGCGCAGCAAGCTGACCCCCGAACGGGAGGCCGAGCTCTTCGAGGCGGTCATCTGCCTGCTGCGCGAGGGCGGCTACGACTCCGTCACCATGGAGGGCGTCGCCGCCCGCACCAAGTGCGGCAAGGCGACCCTCTACCGCCAGTGGGGCACCAAGCCCCGGCTGGTCACCGCCGCCCTCGACCGGAGCCGCTGCGCCGTCTTCACCGGCATCGACACCGGCTCCCTCGTCGGCGACCTGCGCGAGGCCGCCCGCATGGCCGCCTCCCACCGCGAGCGGGACGCCGAGCTCATGGAAGCGGTCAGCCAGGCCTACATCCAGCACCCGGACCTGCGCGCCGCGCTGCGCGAGACCGTCATCGAACCGGAGGTCGCCGCACTGGACGCGATGCTGGCGCGCGCCGTCGAGCGCGGCGAGATCGCGGCCGACAACCCGGCGATCGGCTTCGTCGCCCCCTGCTTCATGGGCATGCTGCGCATCGAGCGCCTCTTCGAGGAGCGCTTCGCCGACGCCTCGGCCATGCGGACCTTCGTGGACGCGGTGCTGCTCCCGGCCCTGCGCGCGGAACCGAGGGCGCCCGAGCCGCCGGAGCCGCCGGAGGCGTGAGACGGAGCAGCAGGCCGGGGAGGCGGGCGACGCGGGGGCGCTCCCGGGCCACGCATCGACCTGTTCCGCGGCGACGAGCTCGCTGTCCTCGACGACTTGACGGTCCCCGAGCCGTCGCCCTCGTCCAGGCGCTCGCCGCCGCCGGCGACGCCGCCGACACCGCCGACTCCGAGATCAAGCCGGTACTGGTGGGCGACGAAGAGTCCTCCGGCCTGTGATCCACGAGGTCTGCATCCGGGCAGGCCGGCGCCGGGGGCGGAAGGTCACTCCCTTGCGCCCGCCAGCTCCACCGCCCTGCGGCGCAGGGAGAGGCCGGCCGGAGCGACCGCCGAGATCACCGCGAGCACCGCGCAGGCACCCAGGGTCGCCGCGAGCGTCCCCCACGGCATCTCGATGGACGTCCACACCGAGAGCACGCCCAGCGCGCTCCACATGCCCACCAGGTTGAGCCCGGCGACCAGCGCTCCCAGCAGTCCGCCGACCATGACCACCGTCAGCGCCTCGGCGCCCACCAGCCGCAGCACCTGCCACCTGGTGGCGCCGGCCAGCCGCAGCACGGCCAGCTCGCGGACCCGGTCGGAGGTCGCCATGACCATCGCGTTGGCCAGCGAGATGCCGGTGTAGAGAAGAGCGATCCCGAGGACCAGGAAGAACCCCATCCAGGTCGTCCTGTTGGTCTCGGGATACGTCGCCCGCACCCAGGCTTCCCTGTTCAGCACCTCCCCGCCCGACGCCCGCACCGCCTGACGCAGACCGGCAGCCACCGTGCCCGCGTCGGCACCGTGCGCCAGGCGTACATCGACCCGGTCGACGGGCGCCGCGGGGGCGTTGCGCGGGGTGACGTAGACGCCGTTGTTGCCGGTGCCGATGGTCATGACCGCGGCGATCTCCAGGGACTTCCTCGTGCCGTCACCGAGCCACACGTCCACCCGCTCGCCCACGGTGTGCTTCTCCCACTCCTCGTTGACGATGATCGAATCGTCGTCCAGATCGCCCACCTTCCCCGCGGCGAGCGGGAGGCGGGTCGTTGCCGCGAGTCCATCCGGCTCGGCGGCCCTGGAATCGGACCTGATGAGCGCCACACCGTCCTCCAGGACGTACACGGCGCTCGACGAGCTCGCCGAGACCTTGGCACCGGACACGGCTCGAAGTCGCCGCAGCGTCGCCTCGTCGAATCCGGCGTCGCCCGCCGGAGTGACCACGAAGTCGGCGGCCGTCCGCTCGCGCACCTCGGTGGCCTTCGCCTCGTCGAGGGTGGCGGTGGCGCCGAGCAGCGAGCCCGCCAGCGCCACCGTGACCAGCACGGGCGCCGCGACGGAGGCGGTGCGGCGCACCCCGGCGGCGGCGTTCTCCCGCACCAGCATCCCGCCGGCGCCCGGCAGCTGGGCCGGCAGCCAGGCGATCAGCCGGGCCAGAGGCCGCACCAGCACCGGCGCGAGCAGCGCGACCGCGGTGATCAGCAGCATCGGCCGGCTCACATAGGTCTTGCGCTGCAGCAGGTCGCCCGGGTTCGTCACCAGGGCCAGGGCCAGCGTCACCGCGGCGGTGATCAGCAGGGCCCCGCCGAACAGCCGGCGGCCCCAGGTCATCGGCCGGGTGTCGACGGACGCCTCGCGCAGTGCCTCGGTGGGACCGGTGCGCCCGGCCCGCCAAGACGCGGCCAGCACCCCGCACAGGGCCACGAACAGGCCCGTCCAGAACGCCATGTGGTAGGGCCAGGTGTAGTCCCCGATGGTGAACCAGCGGGGCGCAAGGCGCTCGTCGACCGCCCACTCGGCAAGCTTCGGAGCCCCGTAGGAACCGAGCACACAGCCGGCGGCCGAGGCGAGCACACCGACCGCGAGCGCCTCGTGGACGACCATGCGGCGGATCTGTCCCGGAGTCGCCCCGGCGGTGCGCAGCAGCCCGAACTCGCGGCGCCGCTGGGCCACCGCGAACGCGAAGGTCGAGGCCACCACGAACACCGACACGAACCCGGTGACGCCGCCGGCCGTGCCGAACATGGCGTTCATCGCGGTGAGGGCCTCGCTGTCCCGGTCGGGGTCGGCGTCGGCGTACCGGCGCGCGTTGCCGGTGAGGACCTGGACGCCTTCGCTGCCGCGTACCGCCTCGCGCACGGCCGCCGCATCGGCGTCGACCACGAGCTGGAGGCTGCGCGGCGACAGTTCGGCGGCGCGGGTGTCGGTGTAGAACACGGCGTTCTCGAAGCCGAGCCCGGCCACGGTGCCGACGACGCGCACGGTGCCGCCGTCGGTCCGCACCCCGGTGCCCGGACGGGCCACCCAGTCACCGCTGACGACGACCTCGTCCGCGGCCTTGGGCGCGCGTCCCGCAACGAGGTGGTAGGGCGCGAAGGCCGCCGTGGACCAGGGGTGGCCCACCAGATCGGCGGGCCCGCCCTCGGCCCGCACGGCGAACGACCGGTCCTCGACGACGGTCCCGAGGCCCCGCAGCTTCGCGACCGCGTCAGGGGGCACCGCACGCGGCTGCGCGAGCTTCTGGGTGCGGTCGCCGATCGAGGTGGGCACCTCAAGGGTGTCCCGGCCCTTGACGACGACCGGCGCGGCGGCGAACCGCTCCGGCCCCCGGTCGGGAGCGTCCAGCGAGGATGCCAGGGCCAGCCCCATCACGGCGATCAGCGCCACGCCCAGGGAGAGGGCGACGAAACTGCCGACGAAGGTGACCCAGCGGGTGCGCAGGGTACGCAACGATGTGCTCAGCACGGCGCCGCCTCGAGCGTGGTCATGCGCGCCGCGATGTCCTCGGCGGAGGCGCCGATCAACTCACCGTTGACCCGGCCGTCGACGAGGAGGACGACGCGGTCGGCGTAGGAGGCCGCGACGGGGTCGTGGCTGACCATGATGATCGTCTGGCCGTCCCGGTCGACCATGCCGCGCAGCAGGGTCAGCACCTCACGGCTGGTCTGCGAGTCGAGCGCGCCGGTCGGCTCGTCGCCGAACAGCACTTCGGGGCGGGTGATCAGGGCGCGGGCCAGGGCAACCCGCTGTTGCTGGCCGCCGGACATCTCCGTCGGGCGGTGCTGCGCACGGTCGCCGAGTCCGACCTGTTCGAGCACCTCGCGCACCTGAGCCTTCTTCGGGCGGCGGCCGGCCAGCCGCAGCGGCAGGGCCACGTTCTGCTCGGCGGTCAGCGACGGCAGCAGGTTGAAGGCCTGGAACACGAAGCCGATGCGCTCGCGGCGCAGCAGGGTCAGCTTGGTCTCGCTCAGGCCGGTCAGCTCGGTGTCGCCCACGGTGACCGAGCCCGACGTGGGCCGGTCCAGGCCCGCGGCGCACTGCAGCAGGGTCGACTTGCCGGACCCGGACGGGCCCATCACGGCGGTGAAGGTCCCCCTCGGGAAGGCGAGCGATACCTCGTCGAGGGCGGTGACGGACGTACCGCCCGAGTCGTACCGCCGGGTCACAGTGCGCAATCGGACCGCGTCGTTGCTCATAGGTTGCCCCACCAGTACCTGCTCCTTGGCTCGTTGACTCCTCCACGAAACCGCGGAAGCCCCGCGTGACGCAGTACGGCCCGAACGAGACTTGGGGTAGTGCCAGCCCTACCCCCGACAGGGACCCTGGACCGATGGCACCGGGCCGGTGTCGCCGCTTACGGTCATGCACATGCACCCTCGGAATGTGTGGCAGGCCATGTCCCGGCCGGGCTTCCTGCTGTCGGCCTGGCCCTGGCGCGCCGCCGCGTATCTGCTCACCGGCGCGGCGACCGGCATCGCCGCCTTGGTGGGGATCGTGACGGTGGCAGCGGTCTGCGGTGCGCTCGCCATCGTCTTGGTGGGGCTGCCCCTGCTCGTCGTGGTCGCCCTCAGCGGGATCCCCGTGGCCTGGGTGGAGCGGCGCAGGCTGCGCCTCGTCGACCGCAACCCTGTGTCCGGTCGGCACCAGGTGCCGACCGCACCCGGACTGTGGGCCTGGCTGACCACCCGGCTACGCGAACAGGGGACATGGCGGGAGCTCGGGTACACGCTGCTGTTCGCCGGGCTGCTGTGGCCGGTCGACGCCCTGGCGATCACGGTCGCCCTGCTCTTGCCGCTGTCCATGGTCGCCACCCCGCTGCTGATGGCCACGGTCGGCGACGGCCACGAGGCGAAGGTGCTCAAGGAGTGGACGGTCGCCACCTGGCCGACCGCTTTCGGCGTCGCCGTACTGGGCCTGCTCCTGATGGGCCTGGGCGCATACGTGCTCGGCGCCACGGCGGGCGCCCGCGCAGAGCTGGCCCGGCTGCTGATCGCCTCCCGCGAGGGCGAGCTCGCCGCCAAGGTGGTCGAACTGGCCCGCTCCCGGGCCCGGTTGGTGAATGCCTTCGAGGCCGAGCGGCGCCGTATCGAGCGCGATCTGCACGACGGCGCCCAACAGCGCCTTGTAGCCCTGACGATGGCCCTCGGGCTGGCCCGCCTCGATGCCCCACCCGGCCCGCTCGCCGACCAGCTCACCAGAGCCCACGAGGAGGCGGTCAAGGCGCTCGCGGAACTGCGCGAGCTCATTCAGGGCATCTACCCCAAGGCCCTCACGGACTACGGCCTTCACGCCGCGGTCGCCGACGCCGCCGACCGCTGCGTGGTCCCCGTCGACGTCGACCTGGAGCTGCCAGGCCGACCAACCGAGGCGGTCGAGTCCGCGGCGTACTTCGTGGTCTGCGAGGCACTGGCCAACGTCGCCAAGCACAGTGGGGCCGACCGCGCGCAGGTGAGCGGCGGTCATCGCGACGGACGTCTGTTCCTCGAAGTGCGCGACGACGGCTGCGGCGGCGCGGACCCTTCGGCGGGCAGCGGCCTCACCGGTCTCGCGGACCGGGTATCGGTCCTCGATGGCAGACTTGCCCTGACCAGTCCGCCGGGTGGACCGACTCTGTTGCGTGTGGAGTTTCCTTGCGAGTTGACCGAGGCGGCCGACCGCTCCGCGTAGTCTTGGCCGAAGACAGCGTGCTGCTGCGGGAAGGGCTCATCGGCCTGCTCAGCCGCTGCGGCCACGAGGTGGTGTCGGCCGTCGGGGACGCGCAGGCACTGATCGCCGCTGTCGAGGAGCATGCCCCCGACATCGTGGTGACGGACGTACGCATGCCACCCGGCCTCCAGGACGAAGGGCTGCACGCGGCAGTGCGGCTGCGCGAGAAGCGCCCCACACTCCCGGTCCTGGTCCTCAGCCAGTACGTGCAGCGGACGTACGCCGCCGAACTCCTGGACTCCGGCGACGGAACAGGCGTCGGCTATCTCCTCAAGGACCGAGTCGGCCAGGTCGAGGAATTTGTGGAAGCGCTGCGCAAGGTCGCGGACGGCGGGACGGTGGTCGACCCCGAGGTTGTACGCCAGTTGCTGCGCCGCCGCCGCGATCCGCTGGAGCAGCTCACCCCGCGCGAACGCGAGGTGCTGGCACTGATCGCCGAAGGCAGATCCAACGGCGCGATCGCCAAGGAGCTGGTGGTTTCCGAAGCGGCGATCGGCAAGCACATCGGCAACATCCTCACCAAGCTGGACCTGCCTCCGACGGACAAGACCCACCGCAGGGTCCTGGCCGTCCTCACTTACCTGCGGGCCTGATCCACCGAGCGCACCGGGTCGCCATGCCTGGCTGACATCGGCCGCAACCAGGATGCCGAGCGGGAACGACTGCTCGCTCTCGGCACGAGGCCCGACGGTGTCGGCCAGACCGGCACCGAATTCGGCATGTCCTGGCAGACCCCGAGGCGGCGACGGGTTCTCCCTCCTGCGCACCCGGTTCAAGCCCCTGTGGCAATGGTTTCCTTCGTGCAAGGCCCGTCAAGAAGCCGAACCGCTGGCCTGTGCTGGGGACTCGCGCCGGACGCGGCACGGTCCAGCCCGGTCACTGGGCGCACAACCAGACTTCGGCGCTGGATCAGCGTGCACGGAGGCCGGCCACGCAACCAGCGATGTAGTCGTTCGCTTCCGCGCCCTCGAGACCTTCGGTCTGAGCGGGGAAACGGCACAGGCCCTCCGCCTTGAATCGGCCGGCGTCCGGCCAGCCGCCTTCCTCGTACAGCGCGACGCCCATTTCCCGGCCGTTCCGGTACGCGGGCGTCTCCTCCGGCGGAGTGCCGGCGGAGCAGGCCACCGTGCCCACCGCCACTGCGGCAACGACCCCGGCACACGCCAAGAAGCCAGCGCTGCTTCTGCCCGGCCTCTTTCGCCGCACGATATGCCCCCACCCATCGGTTCCGAGTTTTAGCAGGTCAACCTACACGTTGCGCATCCCGCACCCGCGACGAACCTGCCCGCTTCCTGGGGTCAGCAGAAGACTGGGCTACGCCGACCCTCCGGGTTCCCCGATTCTGCGATCTTGAACATCGTGCCTGGTCAGGCCCGCTGGGCAAGCCCTCTCGCCACGACGACACCTCTTTCTCCGCGATAGCCGGAGGAAGAGGCCTGCTTCTTCTCAGGGCCTGGCCGTCCTTCACCACCACGGTCCAGCTCAGCTCAGCCCAGGTCAGCTCGGACCGGCCCCCACGGTCCGGTCCGTCGCTCGGCCCGATCACCGGTTGGCGCCGGACGAGCCCGGGGCCCGCGGTCTGGGTACGCGGGGGGCCCGGGGCCCGACGGCGGCCAGGGGCGGGAGACGGCGGCCGGATGCCTGGACGGGCGGGGCATGCCCATGGGGCCCGGCGGCCGCGCGGGGCCGGGCGTGGCCACGCGGCGGCCCGGGGCCGGGACGCGCGTGGACGCCCAGCGGGGAGCGGCGGCCCCGAGATGTGGAGCCCGGACGCTTCCGGCACCCTGAAGCCATGCCTCAGACCTCACGTCCCCAGGTCCGCACCCGACGCGTCTACGAGCCACCCGAGCCCGACGACGGCCTGCGCGTCCTGGTCGACCGGCTGTGGCCGCGCGGCATCTCCAAGGCCGACGCGCACATCGACGTATGGCCCAAGGACCTGACGCCCTCCACCGAGCTGCGCCGCTGGTACCACGGCGACGAGGGGGAGTTCGAGGAGTTCCGGCGCCGGTACGGGAAGGAGCTCGACGAGCCCGCCGCCGCCGAGGCCCTGGCCGACCTGCGCGCCCGCGCCTCCGACGGCCCCGTCACCCTCCTCACGGCCGCCAAGGACCCCTCCCGCAGCCACACCGCCGTCCTGACGGAGGTGCTGGAGGCGAAAGCCGCGTAAGCGCGCCCGCCGAGCCTCCGGGCGCCCCTTTCGCGCCACCTCGGCGCCGGCCCCTGTTCACCCGGCCCGAGCCGCCGCCACCATGTCCGCATCGGACCGCACCGCATCGCCCCGTGCCACCCGCCGGGGCACCGCCCCGCACCGCCCCCGGCAACCGTGAGGAGACGCCGCGTGGACCCGGCCCAGCGGAAACATCACGCCCAGCTCGACGAGCTCCAGCGCGACCCGTACGCCCTCTACGCCCGGGCGCGCGGCACCGCCGGGCTGACCTTCGTCCCCGTCCTCGACGCCTGGCTGGTCTCGCGGGACGCCGACATCCGCGAAGTGCTGCTCAGACCGCAGGACTTCTCCTCCGCGCAGGCCCTGCGCCCCGACGTCCTGCCCGCGCCCGCGGCCCTCGCCGTCCTCGAAGCCGGCTTCGCTCCCCGGCCCACCGTCGTGTCCACCGACGGCGCCGCGCACCGCCGCCACCGGGCGCCCCTCAACAGCGGCCTGTCCGCCGGCCGGGTCGCCGCGCTCGCCCCGTACGTCACCGAGCAGGCGGAGGCGCTCGCCGAGGCCTTCGCGGCCACCGTCGCGGAACGGGGCCGGGCGGACCTGATGCCCCACTACGCCCGCCGCCTCCCCGGCACGGTGATCGGCCGGCTGCTGGGCCTGGACCCGGCGGACGTACCCACCGCCGTCCACGGCTCGTACAGCGCCGAACGGCTCCTGTTCCGGCCCCTCCCCGAGGAGGAGCAGGTCGCCGCCGCCGAGGACGTGCTCGCCCTCCAGCGCCTCCTCGACCGCTACGCCCGCGACCGCCGGGCCAGGCCCCGTGACGACCTGGCCGGCACCCTCGTCGGAGCACTCGCCCCCGACGCGGGACTCGGCCCGGGGCCGCGCGAGCTCACCGACGACCAGCGGTGCGAACTGGTCTCCAACCTGCAGAACCTGCTCATCGCCGGGCACCTCACCACCACCGCCCTCATCGGCACGACGGTGCTCCACCTGATGCGCCACCGCGAGCAGTGGGAGCTGCTCTGCGAGCGGCCGGAGCTCATCCCGGCCGCCGTCGAGGAGGCCGCCCGCTACGACACCGCCGTCCAGGGCTTCCGCCGCACCACCACCCGCCCGGTCACCCTCGCCGGCACCGAGCTGCCCGCCGGCGCCACCGTCTTCGTCGCGTACGGCTCCGCCAACCGCGATCCGGCCCGGCACCCCGAGCCGGACCGCTTCGACATCACCCGGCCCCGGCCGCACTCCCGCCATCTGGCCTTCGGCCACGGCCCGCACGGCTGCCCCGGCTCGCAGCTGGCCCGCATCCAACTTCACGCCACCCTGGCGGCGTTCACCCGCCTCCTGCCCGGACTGCGCCTCGCGGGCACGGCTCACGTCCGGATGCGCCCGACCCTCATCCACCGCTCGCCCGAGGCGCTCCTGCTCACCGGCTGACCCGCAGGCGCGGCGCCTCCGCCGAGGCGTCGACATCCCCACCGCCCGCCGTGACCCGTGCGGCCAGCCCCCGCGCCCAGGCCGCGAGCCCGGTCACGTCGATCCCGTAGGTCACGGCACCGCCCCGCGCGTACTCCTCGACCCGCCCGGCCCCGCGCAGCAGCAGCCGGGCCCCGCCCGTGGCGTTGCCCCGCGCCGCGTGCGTCAGCCCCACGGCGAGCTGGGCCAGGCCCTGCCACAGATCCCGCTCGTCCGCCGGCCCCGACTTCCAGGCGTCCTCGAACACCTCGTGGGCGTGGAACGGCATCCCGGCGTCCAGCAGGCGCTGCGCCTCCCGCACCGTCGAGTCCGGCGTCCGCACCACTCCCTCGGGCTGCCGGGCCACCCCTTCCGCCCCGTACGGCAGGGGCCTGCCCAGCCCGTCCCGAGGCCGCGCACTCCGCGCCCGTCCCTCCGGATCGCGGTCCCGCCGCGGCTCCCGATCCCGTTCCCGTTCCGTCTCCACCACCCCATTGTCGACCCGGCCACCCGGTCACACCCCGTGTGCTGATCCACCCCGTGAAGTGAGGTAATGTTCTCTTGCACGCCGCCGCCGGGGACAAACCGGAAGCGACGCGGCATCGGGACGTGGCGCAGCTTGGTAGCGCACTTGACTGGGGGTCAAGGGGTCGCAGGTTCAAATCCTGTCGTCCCGACTCAAAAGAGTCGCAGGTCAGGGGCCGTTTCAGAGCGATCTGAAACGGCCCCTTGATCGTTTTTGGGGACCAGTTGGGAACCAGGGCGGTCAGCGGGGGTCAGACGGCGACAACTGCCGTGACAGGCAGCGAACGAGGTGCACGGAGCACCATGAGGTGCGCGGAGAAGGCTGCACCGGCTGCGGTCTGTATATGGATCAGCGCATGGTGACATGGGACCGGTGCGCGCACCGGACCGCCGCCGGTCTGCAGGAAGAGGCCGGACCGGCGAGTCCTGAGGGAGGTGTCGGCGTGGCACGCCGGCGCTACGGCTCGATCAGGCCGGTCCTGATGGCGTAGCGAGTGAGCTCGTCCCGGTCGCGCATGCCGAGCATCTGCAGCAGGTTGGCCCGGTGTCGGTCGACGGTCTCGACGCTGATGATCAGCAGCTCGGCGATCTCCTCGGAGGAGCGGCCCTCGGCGACGAGCTTGAGGATTTCCTCCTCGCGCTCGGTGATGAGCTTGCGTGGCAGCTCCTCCCCGCGGCAGACGCGGTCCAGGTAGTGGCGGATCAGCGCTGTCTCCGTGCCCGGGGTGGGGGAAGGGATCGTCGCGCATCGCCCCTCGGCAGGCGTCCACGAGGTCCTTGTCGGCCATCGGCTTCAGTACGTAGCCGCAGGCGCCGATCTTCAGGGCTTCGAAGAAGTACTGCTCGGAGTCCTGCACGGTCAGGAAGAGGACTTTCAGGTCCGGGCGCTCCTTCGTCAGGGCGTGGGCGGCCTGAAGGCCCGTCATGCGTGGCCTGGTGATGTCGAGGACAGCGAGAGCGGCGTCCACGCTCCGGGCCGTTCGATCGCGTGGGCGCCGTCGTCCGCCTTGCCCGCCATGGTCAGGTCCGGCTCCGAGTCGAGGACGAGGCGCACTCCGCGTCGCACGAGGGCGTGGTCGTCGCTTGCGAAGTCGGCCGGACGTCAAGAACGCGTACTTATGATCGACGACCCGAGGTGGGCCCAAGGTCATGCGGACTAGCGTGACCGGCGGGGCAGCATTGGCGATCGGACACGGGGGTGCCGGTGATGTCGTTCGACGAGGAGTGGGCAGCGGAGAAGGCTGCGGTGTCCATGAGGCTGAACCAGGCCGACAGCACGGGAGGCTCCACCCCGGCGAAGGGGACCGGGGACTACGAGGTCGAGGATGACGACCTCGGCGACATCGGGCACGCCGCCCATGGCCTGTTCAGCGGCCGCGAGCCGGGTGGCAAGCACGCCGACGCGGTGAGCGAGACGGCCGTCACCAGCCTGAAGGGCGACGGCTTCGACGCCGGTGCGAGGCCGAGTCCTTCCGTCAGGAGGACCCGGAGCTGCGGGCCTGGGTCAAGCAGTCGGCTTCGGTGCTCGGCCACCTCGACGGTGTGTGCGGGGACGTCATCTATCTGAACGCCCACGTGAACACGGACAACGCCAAGGTCGACGCCGAGACGTGCGAAAACATGATCAAGCATGACGACTACGGCCAAAAAGGAGATGTGCGGCATGCTGCACGGGATAGCGACCTCTCGCGGGCTCACCAAGGAGGAGCTGGATGCGAGCCCCGGCGAGTTCGAGGACCACCTCCAGGCGATCACCGAGCAGTGGTACGGGAACGGCATGGGAGACGCGGACAAGGCGATGGGACAGTGATCGATGGACAAGGAGTGGCTGCCGCTGACCGTCGTGCTCGGCGTCGCCGGGGTGGCCGTCGTGACGGCGAGCCTCTGGCCTGACGAGGAGAAGCCTCCGCTGCCCCAGACCTTGTGTTACGGAGCGCTCAGCCGGCAGACGGCAGAATTGATCGACGACGGCAAGGGGGGCGAGGTCAGCACGGAGGAGTGGGAGAGCCCGGGCAAGGGCGACACCGCGGTGTTCAAGGCGTGCCAGGTGCTGCGGGCCAACCCTGACAACGACTACCCCCGAGGCATCTTCCAACTGATCCTTGCGGACGAACGGTACGACTCCGGCCCGAGGAAGAACTCCGTCCCTCTCGGGCCCGGCCTCAAGGGCTGGGTGCGCCCCGACGAGGCCGAGGCCACCCTGCCCACCGGCTGCGCCGCCCGCATGGGCTCGACCGCCCCGTACACCACGGTGACGCTGACCAGGCCGTCGAAGAAGGAGGAAGAGGAAGAGAAGAAAACCGTCGACCGGGACACGGCGATCCGGAACAACGCGACCGTGGTGCGCGAAGCCGCAGTCAACCTCGCCGAGAAGTACGGCTGCGAGGCGTAGGGCCGGCCTCGGCGGGCGTCGTCCACTGCATCCGCTCAGCGGCGCGACGATGGTCGGCCCGGCGATGAGTGTTCGCCGGGGGACCGCATGCGGCGGTCGCGCCAGGCGGTGTTGAGGTGGGCGGACGAGTAGGGGCCAGCTGGTGTCTTCTTGCGGGTGCGCGGCGGCTCCGCATGGTCTGCGCGGCCGCGAGGGGTGCTCGCGCATGGCCGTGGAACGGCGACCTGTGAACGCGGCCTCCCTGCCCTCAATGGTCGGCCGTGAGAACCAGTCTGATTTCGCGGTAGAGGAGCGCTGTGGCTGACGTGATCGTCGCACGGGAGCGGCTGTTTCGGGTCATGTCCGGGCAGGCATGGGAGGTTTCGAAGGACATGCGAAGTGCGGGAGTGTGGGTGGCGTTCATCGGCGTTGTGCAGGCAGCCGGTGAGTGAGGAGCCGGTCTTCGTCAGGAGCAAGTGGGGGACCGGCCGGTACGTCTACAACCACCGCAACCCGGTCGGACTCGCACTCATCGTCCTGGCGCCGCTCATCGCGCTCGGCGTGATGTTCGGCATGCAGGCCGAGTCGACGTGGAGTGAGAGCGAACTCCGCGATGCCGTCCGCAAGGGTGTCGCGGACCTGGAAGGCAAGCAGCACTACACGAGTCTGGAGAGCGACCGTGGCTTCCTGATCGCGGAGGCGATCCAGGAGAGCGGCATCGGGCCGAGATACGGCGTCTACACGCACAAGGACGAGGGCGGCGGGTACACCGTCAGCACCGCGGACACGGAATCGGAGTACTGCGTCCGCATCACCCTTACGCTGGACAAGCAGCCTCCCGTCGTCTTTCCGGGAGCCGAGGACCAACCGCCACCCGCCCCGGGCATGTTCGCCTTCTATCGCTCCGTTGCGACGTTCAGCGAGGGCTCTTGCCACTGACCGGAGGATCTTCCCTCCAGCCGCTGCGCATCGCTCCGGACGGGTGACCGCTGACAGGTGGGGCGCCTTGTGCCGCATACGGCCGGCCTGCCGGAAGCCCCGTGCGCCCTCCACCGGTTCACGCCTGGCGGTCCGCCGGATTGCCTGGAACGTAAGCTGCACTCGTCCGATGAGCACGTGAGCGGGGGAGAGTCTGCGGGGCATGGCGACAGGCATACGGGAGTGGTGGCGGCGTTGCAGGCGGGCGGTCGTGATCGTAGCGGCGGTGCTCGCCCTCGCCGCGGGCGCCGGTTGGTCGGCCAAGCCGCTGTGGCAGCCCTGGTGGTACGCGGCGACGCTGTGCGGTGGCAACCTGTCGGGCGCCGACCTCGCCGAACTGCTGCCGAACGAGAGGTTGCAGGCAGCTGAGGACACGTTCGACTCCGGGCACGAGCTGCTCAGGTGCGGGGTGAACGAGAACGACGGTCGGCACTTCGTCCTCAAGATCGAGGCGCAGCCCGACGGGGGTGAGCGGCTGGGGCCGCTGGACATGGAGTTCACCATTCCGAGAGACCCGGACTACGCGTTCCCCAGCTCCGTCCCCGGCTTCTACGGCAGCTTCGGCCCGGTGATCATCCAGGAGTGCCCCAAGCTCGGCCACGACTCCGAGGGCCGCAAGCGGCGCCTCGTCACCAACGTGTACGCCAACGGCGTGGAGGGTGCCCCCTCGGTCCAGTCCCTGCGCACAGCCGTGCGCATCGCCAACGGCGCCGCTGCCGAACTCGGCTGTGGTGCTGCCGTGTTGCCGCTCCCGGACCACGTCGAACACGTCCGGAAGCTCTCCCTGAACCAGACGGCGGGCACGATGTGCGGCTGGCTGGTCCGGGGCGCGCTGCCCAGGAGCCCGTCCGGCAAGGCGTGGCAGGTGGCCGCACCGACGGACGAGCGGGCCCCGATCACCAGTTGCTCGCTGATCGACTCCGGGACGGGCGAGGCTGCCGTGAACCTGACGGGCTGGTACGGCGATTGGACCGACAAGCCCTTCGAGCGACTGCTCTCGGCCAACATACGCATCCCCGAAGGGCACAGCCCCCACGACGCGCTGCTGGGTGGGCACTTCGGCCGCGCCAAGGCCCGGTGCGCCGGAGAAGCCGCCAACTACCTCGCCAACAGCTATGCCCCGAACAGCTCCCGACCGGTGCTGCCGATGGGCGAGGTACGTCGCCTCCTCAACATGTTCGTGGCGGACCAGGCCGAGCGCCGTGGCTGCACCGGCCTGGAGCTCCCCGGACCCACCGTCCACCCGGACCTGCGCTGACGCCCACGCTGTCGGCATCCGTCGATGCCCTGGTCAGGCGGTTCAACGGGGCGAGTTCGAGGCGGCACGGCTGTCCGCAACAGCGCATCCGCGGTGCGCGAAGCCGCAGTCGACCTCGCCGAGAAGCACGGCTGCGAGGCGTAGGGCCGGCGTCAGTGGGGGCAGTGTCGCCCACGCCCGCCGTGCCGTGCGCGGATCAGCCCACGGGACCGGCCGCGTCGTCGGGCGGCAGGTTCTGTTCCGCCCAGATCACCTTGCCTTCCGGGGTGTAGCGCGTGCCCCAGTGCTCGCTGACCTGCGCCACCAGGAACAGTCCGCGGCCGCCCTCGTCCATGGTGGCGGCGTACCGCAGGTGCGGGGCGGTGCTGCTGCCGTCCCACACCTCGCAGGTCAGGGTGCGGTCGCGCAGCAGCCGGACGCGGACGGGCGCGGCGCCGTACCGGATGGCGTTGGTGATGAGCTCGCTGAGGATCAGCTCCGTGCTGAAGGCCAGCTCCTCCAGACCCCACTCGTCGAGCTGTCCGGCCGCCAGGCTGCGCAGGGTGCCGACCTCGCTCGGGTCGAACGGCACGTCCCACTCGGCGACCCGGTCGGGGCCCAGGGTCCGGGTCCGGGCGATGAGCAGCGCGATGTCGTCGGACGGGCGGCTGGGGAGCAGCGCGTCGAGCACGGCGCGGCGGCTGGCGTGCGGATCCCGGTCGGGATGGCTCAGGGCCGCCCGCAGCCGCTCCACGCCCACCGAGATGTCCCGGCTCCGTTCCTCGACCAGTCCGTCGGTGTACAGGACCAGCTGACTGCCCTCCGCCAGGTTCAGCTCCGTGCACTCGAACGGCATGCCTCCCAGGCCCAGCGGAGGGCCGGCCGGCAGCTCCGAGATCGTCGTCGTGCCGTCCGGGTCGACCACGAGCGGTGGCATGTGCCCGGCCCGCGCCATGGTGCAGTTCCGGGAGACCGGGTCGTAGACGGCGTACAGGCAGGTCGCGCCCAGGACCCCGCCGTTCGGGGCGGCGGCGTCGCCCTCCTGGTCCATGCGCTGGACGAGGTTGTCGAGACGGGCGAGGAGTTCGTCGGGCGGCAGGTCGAGCGAGGAGAAGTTGTGCACCGCCGTGCGCAGCCGCCCCATGGTGGCGGCGGCGTGCAGTCCGTGCCCGACGACGTCCCCGACGACCAGCCCCACGCGGCTGCCGGGCAGCGGAATCACGTCGAACCAGTCCCCGCCCACTCCGGACTGGGCGGGCTGGTAGAAGTGCGCGACGTCCACCGCGCTCTGCTCGGGCAGGTCCTGCGGCAGCAGGCTGCGCTGGAGCGTCACGGCGAGATTGTGTTCCCGGGTGTAGCGGCGGGCGTTGTCCATGGTGACCGCGGCGCGGCCGACGAGTTCCTCGGCCAGGGACACGTCGTCCTCGTCGAACGGCTCGGGCTTCCGCGACCGCCAGAAGTTGACCACCCCCAGCACCACGCCCCTGGCCTTCAGCGGTGCCGCGATGAGCGAGTGGATCCCGTACTCCACGATCGCCGACGTCCGCGGCGGGTCCTGGGCGTGCCAGCCCGCCGCGTCCTTCAGGTCGGGCACCAGCTCGGCCGCGCCCGTGCCGTATCCGCGGGCCTGCGGAGTCGAGGGCAGGAAGTCGATCAGACTGCCGAGCGGGTACAGCGGGTGATCGGAACGGATGCCGCTGACCGCCGTGCGCCGCATGTCGGCGCCCGGACCGGGCTCGTCGCCGGTCAGCACCGGGTCGGCCAGGTCGACCGTGACGAAGTCCGCGAACCGGGGCACGGCCACGTCGGCCAGCTCCTCGGCCGTGCGCACCACGTCGAGGGTGGTGCCGATGTCGCCGCCGGCGTCGTAGAGCAGCTTGAGCCGCCTGCGGGCCGTCTCGGCCCGGCTGCTCAGGAGCTGCATCTCGGTGGAGTCGCGGATGGTGACCGCGGAGCCCTTCGGGCCGCCCGGGGGGTTGGTGGGCCGCTGGTTGACCACCAGCAGCCGGTCCCCGGCCTGCAGTACCTCGTCGGTGGCGACCCGGCCGGACAGCAGCAGTTCCGCCATCCGGCGATCCAGGCCGACCTCGTCGACGCGGTGCCCCTCGGCGTCGTCGGGCAGGCCGAGGAGCCGTCCGGCCTCGTCGTTCGCCAGGAGCAGCCGCCCCTCGTCGTCGGTGATCAGTACCCCTTCGCGTACGGCATGGAGCACCGCGTCATGGTGCTCGTACATGCGGGTCATCTCCTGCGTGCCGAGCCCGTGGGTCTGGCGGCGCAGTCGTCGGCTGATCAGCGCCGTGCCGGCGGTGGCCAGCGCGAGGCCGCCGGCGATGGCCAGCAGGATGACCGGGAGCTGGCTGTCCGCGATGCCGGTGACGCTCTCCACCGTCAGACCCGCGGACACGAGGGCGACGACCTTTCCCTCGGGCGAGGTGACCGGGACGATCGCCTGGACCTCCTTGCCCAGCGGCCCCTCCACGCTCTCGGTGTGCACCTGACCGGCCAGCGAGGGGCCGATCGTGCCGACGAAGCGTTTGCCGATGCGGTCCGGCTGCGGGTGGCTGTAGCGGATGCCGTGGGTGTCCATGACCACGACGAAGTCCACCCCCGCGGCCTTGCGCGTCTCCTCGGCGGCGGGCTGCACGACCGCGGACGGGTCCGGCGACTTGAGCGCCTCCTGGAGGCCCAGGGACTTCGCGAAGGTCTGCGCCACGGAGACCGACCGGTCACGCGCCTCACGGTCGACGTCGTGCCGCGACTGCAGCAGCAGGGCCAGCAGGGCCCCGGCCGCGAGCAGCACCACGATCGCCACCTGAAGGACGAAGACCTGTCCGGCGACGCTTCCGAATCTTCTGCCTAGTTTCGACCGCACCCGGACGCCGGGCACGAGAGACGCGACGGGCTCACAATCCAGTTGTAGCACTTCCCCGCAGCCGGGGCCCCGGCCTGCACGGTGCGGGATCGGAGCACCCCACACCGTGATCCCCGGGGGTCCGGGCGGGGGAAGAAGAGGCGCGGGGCGACATCGCAGCGGCCGCGGGGAGCCCCGGGATGTCGCTGCGCGGGGGCCAGGACGTCGGCGCGCGGGCGCCCCGGGGACGTCGGCGCCCGGGCTGCGCATGTCGTCGTACGGGGGAGTGCGGGCGCGCACGGGAAAGTGCGGGCACGTACGGGGGAGTCCGGGCACTTCACCGTGCGTGACCGCCGACCGGCACGCGCCGTACGCGCCGGTCGGCGGGGCCGGGTCCCGGACGCCGACGGCGGGGACGCCGTGCCGACGGCGTGGGCGCCGCCTGACTCAGCCGACGAGCCAGGCCAGGAGCGACGGGGTGGCGTCGAAGTGTCCGCCGTGGCCCGCGTCCGGCTGCCGGGTCAGGCTCGTGGCCGGGATACGGGCGGCGAGCCAGTCGCCGTGCGTGGGGGGTACGAGGGTGTCGAGGCCGCCGTGCCAGAGGCGGGTGGGGGTCTCGATGTCCGCGGGGTCGAAGCCCCACGGCGCACCGAAGAGCGCGACGACGTCGTCGACCCAGCCGTCGAGGCCGGGCCGGACGGCTTCGGCGAAGGCCGGGCCGAGCATGGCACTGACCTCCGGCCGGGAGAGGACGGCCTGCTCCACGTCGGGTAGCGGGGGGAGGTCGGCGGTGCCGACCTGCGCCAGGTGCTCCCTGACGGCGTCCCGGCCGATCACCGCGACGGCCGCGCTGCGGCGGTTGCCCTCGTTCATCCCGGCGGTCCAGTCGAGGCCCTCGGCGTCCCGGGGCGCCAGACTCGCCAGCGCGCCGGCCCGGGTGATGCGGTCGGGACGCCGGGCCGCGCACGCCAGCGCGTGCGGGCCGCCGCCGGACACGCCGAACACGGCGAAGCGCTCCAGGCCGAGCGCGTCGGCCACGGCCACCACGTCGTCGGCGGCGTCGACGACCCGTCGGCCCGGGGCGGGGCTCGACCGTCCGAAGCCCGGACGGTCGTAGGTGATCAGCCGGATGCCGAGGTCATGGAACAGACGCTCGTCCGGGTGCCGGGCGAGCCGGCTCATCGGACTGCCGTGCAGGTACACGACGGGCACTCCCGAGGGCGTGCCCCACTCCTCCACGGCCAGCGTCCGGCCGTCACCGGTGATCACCTCATGCACGGCGCCCACGCTACTGAACGCACGCGGGCGATGTCGGCCCGGAGCCGGGACAGCGGTCGGATCCGCGCTCATTCCTCTCTGGGCGCAAAGGCGTTCGACCCATGCGCCGCGTGACCACGGGACACGACGAGTTCCCGACCCACGGCGTGGTGGGGCTCCTCCCGGGCGTCGCCGTCGCGTCGCGCAACCCGGGGCCGCGCCCCTCGGAGGACGAACTCCGGGGCGAACGGCGCCGCGGCCGGCCCACCGCGGTGGGCCGGCCGGCGGAGGTGCCCCGGGGGCGCAGGGCGCGCCCGTGAGGTGGGTACGGTGACCGGGAACGTGATCCGCGCGGCGGCGCGCCGCCGCGACCGGAGGGGGAGGGGCCCTGTGCGAAGACGTCGGGCGGTCGTGGTCGGAGCGGGCATCGGCGGCCTCACGGCCGCGGCGGCGCTGCACCGCCGGGGATGGCAGGTGACCGTCTGCGAACGCGCACCCGAGCCCCCGGTCACCGGCGCCGGCATCGGCCTCGCCCCCAACGCGCTGCGCGCCCTGCGTGCCATCGACGTCGACGTCACCCGGACCACCGGCGACGCCGTACCGCTCGTGATGGGGGTGCGGCGCTCCGACGGCCGGTGGCTCATCCGGACCACCACCGCCGACCTGGCCGCGCGCCACGGAACGCCCCCGATCGCCGTGCCGCGGCCGGCTCTCACCGTCGCCCTCGCCGCGGCCCTGCCGGCGGACGCCCTCCGGTACGGCACCGCCGTGACCGGCGTCGACGACGCCGAAGGCCACCCCATCCTGCGGACCGAAGCCGGTCCGGACCTGCCCGCCGATCTGGTCGTCGCCGCCGACGGGATCCACAGTCCGCTGCGGCGCGCGTACTTCCCCGCCCACCCCGGCCTGCGCTACCTCGGCGAGACCGCCTGGCGGGCCCTCGTGGAGGCCCCCGGCCTGCGGGTCCCGGCCATGAGCGAGACCTGGGGCAGGGGCGAACGGTTCGGCGTGACCCCGTTGTCCGACGGCAGGTTCTACCTCTACGCCACCGCGGCCGTTCCGGCCGGCGCTCCCGCGGGCGATCCCCGTGCCGAACTCCGGCGGCGCTTCGGCGCGTGGCACGACCCCATTCCGGCGCTGCTGGACCGCGTCGGCCGGCTCCCCGCCGCCGACGTCCTCCGGCACGACCTCTACGAGCTGGCCGCCCCACTCCCGCGCCTGCACCACGGCCGGATCGCCTGGCTCGGCGACGCCGCCCACGCCATGGCACCGAACCTCGGACAGGGGGGCTGCCAGGCCGTCGAGGACGCGGTGGTCCTCGCCCATCTGCTGCCCGCCGGGGACGGCGGCGACGACGCGGACGCCGTCCCCGCGGCCCTCGCCGCGTACACCGCCGCCCGCCGCGACCGCACCGACGCCGTGCGCGTCCGGGCCCGCCGGGCCGGGCGCCTGGGCGCGCTCCGTCACCCGCTCGCCGCGGCGGTCCGCGACCTCGCGGTCCGGGCCACCCCCGACCGCCTGGCGGTGCGGGGCATGGACGACCTGTTCGACGGCTTCCGCCTGCCGCCCCGGCCCGGGACGTGACATCCCCGACGTCGCGCCCCGGACCGGGACGTGACATCCCCGACGTCGCGCCCCGGCCCGGTCGCGGGGCAGGTACCCGGCCGGGGCCACGGCCGACACGTGGGAGCCGGGCACGGCGGGGGCGGACGCCTTCGAGGTGCACCATGTCCAGTGCGGCACGGCACCCGGGCCCCCGTCGATGTTGCGTACACCTCACCAGTGGATGCTGTTCAAGGAGAGCCCACGACGGCCAAGCTGAACGGCGTGCTCCGGATCATGGCGGGCACTTCTGACTTCTGAACGTGTTGAGAACACGCCGTTGACGGCCTGAGCAGCGAAACGGAGAACACTCGTGATTGTCGGAGTCCTCAAGGAAGCGCGGGCAGGTGAGAACCGCGTTTCGGCCACGCCGGCCACGATCGAGCAGATCCGCAAGCTGGGGTACGACGTCGTCGTCGACTCCGGCGCGGGTGTCGCGGCCGGTTTCACCGACAGCGCCTACCAGGCGGCAGGCGCGACCGTCGGCGACGCCACGGCCGCCGACGTGGTGCTCGGCGTCAACGCCCCCGCTCCGGCGCAGCTGGACCGGGTCGGCCCGCAGGCGACGGTCATCGCGCTGTTCGCGCCGGCCTTCGACCCCGCGATGGTCGAGGAGCTGGGCCGACGGCCGTTCACCGCGCTGTCGATGGACGCCGTGCCGCGGATCAGCCGGGCGCAGTCGATGGACGTTTTGTCGTCGATGGCGAACATCGCCGGATACCGGGCCGTCGTCGAGGCCGCCCACGAGTTCGGGCGCTTCTTCACCGGTCAGGTGACGGCGGCGGGCAAGGTGCCGCCGGCCAAGGTGCTCGTCGCGGGCGCGGGTGTCGCCGGTCTCGCGGCGATCGGCGCCGCCGGCTCCCTCGGCGCGATCGTGCGGGCGACCGACCCGCGGCCCGAGGTGGCCGACCAGGTCCGCTCGCTCGGCGGCGAGTACCTGTCGATCGAGTCCCCGGAGGTCGAGGTCTCCACGACGGGCTACGCCAAGGAGATGGGTGACGACTACAAGGCGCGCGAGGTCGACCTCTACGCCGCGCAGTGCCGCGAGGTCGACATCGTCATCACCACCGCGCTGATCCCGGGGCGCCCCGCGCCGACGCTCATCACCGCGGAGATGGTCGCGAGCATGCGGCCGGGTTCGGTGATCGTCGACATGGCGGCCGCCAACGGCGGCAACGTCGAGGGCACCGTGAAGGGCGAGAAGGTCGTCACCGGCAACGGCGTGACGATCATCGGCTACACCGATCTCGCCGGGCGGCTGCCCGCGCAGGCCTCGCAGATGTACGGCACCAACCTGGTGAACCTGCTGAAGCTGATGACGCCCGGCAAGGACGGGGTGCCGGTGCTGGACTGGGACGACCCGGTGCAGCGCTCGATCACCGTCGTCCGCAAGGGCGAGTCGGCGTGGCCGCCCCCGCCCGTGCAGGTCTCGGCGGCCCCCGCCGCCACTCCCGCGCCCGCGGCGGCCGCGGCGAAG
The DNA here is from genome assembly GCF_043202995.1 of Streptomyces sp. NPDC048018. Taxonomy (NCBI): domain Bacteria; kingdom Bacillati; phylum Actinomycetota; class Actinomycetes; order Kitasatosporales; family Streptomycetaceae; genus Streptomyces; species Streptomyces sp. NPDC048018. The sequence goes on along the minus strand of NZ_JBIDBK010000001.1, from coordinate 980,466 downwards.
CCGGTGCCGGAGAAGGCGCCCATGACGGCGCGGCAGAAGTTCGGCGGCGTGGCCCTCGGCGCACTGGCGCTGTTCCTCGCCGCCGGGTTCGCGCCGGCCGCGCTCCTGCCCCACGTGACGGTCTTCGTACTCGCCATCGTGATCGGCTACTACGTGATCGGCCATGTGCACCACGCCCTGCACACGCCGCTGATGTCGGTGACGAACGCGATCTCGGGGATCATCGTCGTCGGCGCGCTGCTGCAGATCGGGCACGCGAACACCGCCGTCACGGTGCTGTCGTTCGCGGCGATCCTTCTGGCCAGTATCAATGTCTTCGGCGGCTTCGCGGTGACGCGTCGCATGCTCGCCATGTTCAACAGGAGCTGACATGTCTGCGACCCTCGCCGCGCAGGCGGCCTACCTCGTTGCCGCGCTGCTGTTCATCCTGGCGCTGGCAGGACTCTCCAAGCACGAGTCGGCACGGCTCGGCAACGCCTTCGGCATGCTCGGCATGGGCGTCGCGCTCGTCGCGACGATCGTGCTCGCCGCCGACGGCGACATCAGCGCCGCGGGCCTCGGACTGATGCTCCTGGCGATGCTCATCGGTGCGCTGATCGGCCTGCAGCGAGCCCGCGGCGTCGAGATGACGGGCATGCCCGAACTGATCGCGCTGCTGCACTCCTTCGTCGGTCTGGCCGCCGTCCTGGTCAGCTGGAACGGCTTCCTGAACGTCGAGCATGACCCCACCGGCCACGAGGCCGAGGCCCTGGACGCGCTCGGCACGCTGGGCATCCACCACGCCGAGGTGTTCATCGGGCTGTTCATCGGCGCGGTGACCTTCACCGGCTCCGTCGTGGCGTACCTGAAGCTCTCCGCGAAGATCGACTCCAAGCCCCTGGTCCTGCCGGGCAAGAACGCTCTGAACCTCGGTGCGCTCGGCCTGTTCATCGCCCTGACGGTGTGGTTCGTCATCACTCCGGAGCTGTGGCTGCTGATCACCGTGACGGCGCTGGCACTGGCGCTGGGCTGGCACCTGGTCGCCTCGATCGGCGGCGGTGACATGCCGGTCGTGGTCTCGATGCTCAACAGCTACTCCGGCTGGGCCGCGGCGGCCTCGGGCTTCCTGCTCGGCAACGACCTGCTGATCATCACCGGCGCGCTCGTCGGCTCCTCCGGCGCCTACCTGTCGTACATCATGTGCAAGGCCATGAACCGCTCGTTCCTCTCCGTGATCGCCGGCGGTTTCGGCATCGAGGCGCCCTCCGCCTCGGCCGTCGACTACGGCGAGCACACGGAGATCACCGCCCAGGGCGCCGCCGAACTGCTCGGCTCGGCCCGGTCGGTGGTCATCACGCCCGGCTACGGCATGGCCGTGGCGCAGGCGCAGTACCCCGTCGCCGAGCTCACCTCGAAGCTGCGCGCGAAGGGCGTCGACGTACGGTTCGGCATCCACCCGGTCGCCGGCCGCCTGCCCGGCCACATGAACGTGCTGCTGGCCGAGGCCAAGGTGCCGTACGACATCGTGCTGGAGATGGACGAGATCAACGACGACTTCGCCGGGACCGACGTCGTCCTCGTGATCGGCGCCAACGACACGGTGAACCCGGCCGGGGCCGAGGATCCCAGCAGCCCGATCGCCGGCATGCCGGTGCTCACCGTCTGGGAGGCCGGCAAGGTCATCGTCTTCAAGCGCTCGATGGCCTCCGGGTACGCGGGCGTGCAGAACCCGCTGTTCTTCCGCGAGAACACCGCCATGCTCTTCGGTGACGCGAAGGACCGGGTCGAGGACATCGTCGGCGCGCTCTGACGGGTCCGGCGGATGCCCCGGGCCCCGGGTGCCGAGCCGCGCGGCGCCGCACCGGCCTTCCTCCGGTGCGGCGCCGCGGTGGCGTCGCGGGGGCGACCGGGCGCCCGGGGGGGCGTACGCCCCCGCCCCGGCCGGGTCCGTGCTCGTCCGCGCGGACCCCGGTTCGAGGTGGGGGTGAATCCTTTCCTGTCCGGTGTGCCTCTCATAGGCGTGCGGACGACCGCGTCCGCCCCCCGAGGTCACCAGGAGGACCCATGACCACCGTCGTCATCGTCGCCGCGGCCGCCGCGCTGTTGGTGTGCGCCTGCGCCGTCACGCTGCGCCGCCGGAGGCGTCAGCGTGGCTGAGCACACTTGGCCGGGCACGACCCTGGTCGCCGCGGCGCAACGCGGGGACGTCGAGGCGCTGAGCGCGCTGGTGTACGGCTCGTACCCGCACGTGCACCGTTTCGCCCACACGCTGTGCGCGACGCCCCAGGACGCCGAGGACGCGGCCCAGGAAGCGCTGATCATCCTCTACCGCAAGATCGGGATGCTGCGCGCCTCCGGGGCGCTGGCGTCGTGGATGTTCCGGATCGTCCGCAACGAGTGCCTGCGCCGCGCCCGTTCCCTGCTCCGCGGCGGACCGGCCGACGCACCGGACGGGCCCAAGGCGTCCGGCCGGTCCGCGGGGGGCGGGGACACCGCGCGGTCCGCCGAGGAGGACGTCCTGTTGCGCCTGGAGGCCGAGCGCGTCGCCGCCGCCGTCGCCGCCCTGCCCGCCGACCAGCGTCAGGTGCTGGTCATGCGGGACATCCAGGGCCTGCCCGGCCGCACCGTCGCCGACCGCCTCGGGATCGGCACCGCGGCGATGAAGTCCCGCCTGCACCGCGCCCGTTCGGCCGTGCGCGAGGCGCTGCACGAGGAACCGGACCGAGCGGCCGGGACGAGGGGAGCCGACGATGACATCTGAACCGACCGCCACGAGGACCCGCATCACCGTGCCCGGCCGTGCACCCGGGGCCACCGCCGTGCGCGACCCTCTGGCTCCCGGCCGCTATGCCAGCGCCAGCGTGCCGCGTCATCTGGTCCGCGGCGCCCTCGGGTTCGGCGCGCTCGTCGGCTCGCTGGTCCTCCTGCCGTTCGTCGGCCCGGTGAGCCTGCTGCTCGCCCCGGTGGGCCTGGTCGCCCTGCGCGGCTGCCCGATGTGCTGGGCGATCGGCCTGATGGAGACGGTCTCCGCCGGACGGCTGCGCCGGTCCTGCGTGAACGGGAGGTGCGAACTGACCCGTGCCCCGTCCTAGCCGCCGCGCGGCGGGAAGGCGGGGAGACGTCGACCGTTCGCCGGGCCGTGGTGTCACGGGCAGGCGGGGGCGGAGGTGGCCTCCGCCTCCGGGGGTGGCGCGGTGGGGCGCTCCACCGGGAGGCGGGCGAGGTGCCCCGGAAGGGGGCGGGCGGCGGCCCGGGGCACGCTCGCCCCGGGCCGTCGCCGCGGCCGGGTCAGGCCGCGGGCGTGGCGGTCAGGCCGTGATCCAGTCGCTCGTGGCGATGACCGGCTGGACCCCGTCCCGGTGGACGGTGCCCTCGATGAGGCCGTACATCCGGTCGGCGGCGTAGTAGACCTCGTTGTCGTTCTTCAGGCCGAAGGGCTCCAGGTCGACGAGGAAGTGGTGCTTGTTCGGCAGGTTGAGCCGGACCTCGTTGACGGAGGAGCAGTGGTCGAGGACCCGCTCGGCCATGGCGTTGAGGGTCTGCTGCAGCGAGTGGCTGTAGGTCTCGGCGAAGGCCTCCAGCATGTGCCGCCTGACCTTCTTGTACGACTGGTCCCAGTCGAAGTCCGGGTCCCCGGCGGCGAGTACCGAGTGGGCCCAGCGGGCGGTGACCTTGGTGGCCAGGATGCGGTCGTACGCCTCCTTCAGGGTCGTGTACCGGTCCTTGATGTAGCCGTGGAACTCGGAGTCGGTCGAGTTCATCACGGTGAGGTCGCGCAGGCCGGAGATGACCTGGAGCTGTCCGCTCGACCCGCTGTAGGTGACCTGCGCCGTGCGCACCTCCTGGCCCTGGCGGACGAAGGAGTGCTGTTCCGGGCGGGTGGGGACGGGGATCCGGTCCCAGGCGAACTCCTCGACGCGGATCTGCGCCTCGTGGATGACGGGCTGGGAGTTCACGAAGTGCCGGGCCAGCAGGACGGCGAACGCCTCCGGGGAGGTGATGCCGTACTCCTTGGCGAAGGCGTAGACCGTGTTCTTGGTGGTGTCGGTCGGCAGGCAGTTCCCGTTGTCGCCGGTGAGGTGCACCTCGCGGAACTCGCCGCGCAGGGCGACGGAGACGTTCAGGTCGCGGATCTCGTGCCAGGCACCCTCGTTGCCCTTGCGGCTGACGGCGACGATACGGTTCTCGGCCTTGCCGTACTGGTTCTGCGCCAGAACGTGCCTGCCGGTGGACGTGCTCATGATGCGGCTCCTGCGGGTACGTGGATTCGTGGATCCCGTACGCCCGGCGTCCGGTGCCGCGTCCGCCGCGGCACCCCCCGCCGTCCGGCCCTCGCGCCCAGGGGCCGCCCCGGGACTGACGAGCATCCCGGTCCGTAGGTGTTCGACACGGATTGCAGCACAGGGCGTCCCACCTCGACAAGAGCGGCGCCGTCGTTCCCCGGGGTATCCCCGCCGCTGTGGTAGTCCCTTAGGGGGGAATGGTCATTGCTGTTCCGATTCATCCAGGATTGCTCCGAAGGGGGCTGACTTCGTGTCACAGGAAGAGCAGAGACGGCCGGTGGAGGCCGACCTCCCCGGGCCTTCGGGCGGCCACGCGCGGGCCCGTACGGACCGGGTCGTCTTCGGGGTCAGTGCCGTCCTCACCGTGGCCTTCGTCGTGTGGGGGGCGGCGGCCACGGGGAGCCTGGAGACCGTCTCCAGCAAGGCCCTCGACGGGCTGATCCGCAACGGCGGCTGGGCCTTCATGCTGGCCGCGACCGGCTTCGTGGTCTTCGCGCTGTGGCTCGCCATCAGCCGATACGGGCGGATCACCCTCGGCCAGGAGGGCGAGGGGCCGGAGTTCCGGACCGTGTCGTGGATCGCCATGATGTTCAGTGCCGGCATGGGCATCGGCCTGATGTTCTACGGCGTGAGCGAGCCGCTCGCCCACTACGGCACCCCGCCGCCGGGCACCCATCCGGCCGACTCGGCCGAGCGGATGCAGACCGCGATGGCCACCACCCTGTTCCACTGGACGCTGCACCCGTGGGCGATCTACGCCGTCGTCGGGCTCGCCATCGCGTACTCCACGTACCGCCGGCGCCGGCGGCAGACCGTCAGTGCCGTCTTCGTCCCGCTGATGGGCGAGCGGCGTGCGTACGGCGGGCCCGGCCGGGTCATCGACATCCTGGCCATCTTCGCCACGCTCTTCGGGTCCGCGGCCTCGCTCGGTCTCGGCGCCCTCCAGATCGGCAGCGGCTTCGAGGAACTGGGCTGGATGGAGAAGGCCGGCACGGGCCTGCTCGTCGGCATCATCGCGGTGCTGACCGTCGCCTTCGTGCTCTCCGCGGTGTCCGGCGTCGAGAAGGGCATCCAATGGCTGTCCAACATCAACATGGTGCTCGCCGCGATCCTCGCCGTGTTCGTCTTCGTCGCCGGCCCCACCATCATCGTGCTGGACCTGCTGCCCACGTCCCTCGCCGCCTACGTCGGCGACCTGCCGCAGCTGGCCGGCCGCACCGAGGCGACGAGCGGCGACAACATCCATGACTGGCTGGGCAGTTGGACGGTGTTCTACTGGGCCTGGTGGATCTCGTGGACGCCCTTCGTCGGCATGTTCATCGCGCGGATCAGCCGCGGGCGGACGATCCGTCAGTTCGTGGGCGGCGTCATCCTGGTGCCCAGCACCGTCAGCCTGGTCTGGTTCGCCGTCTTCGGCGGCACGGCGATGAAGCTCCGCGAAGAGGGCGCGCTCGCGGGAGAGACCACGCCGGAGGGCCAACTCTTCGGTGTGCTGCAGGAGTTCCCGATCGCCGGGACCATGAGCCTGCTGGTGATGATCCTCGTCGGCATCTTCTTCGTGTCCGGCGCGGACGCCGCCTCGATCGTCATGGGCACCCTCTCCCAGCACGGCGCCTTCGAGCCCAGTCGCCTGGTCGTGGTGTTCTGGGGCGTGGTGACCGGGGCCGTCGCCGCGGTCATGCTCCTCATCGGCGACGGCCAGGGCGACGCGCTCGCCGGTCTGCAGAACCTCACGATCCTGGTGGCGGCACCGTTCGTGCTCGTGATGATCGGGATGTGCGTGGCGCTGATGCGGGACCTGCGCAGGGATCCGCTCATCGTGCGCGGGCGGGTGGGGGAGGAGGTCGTCGAACTCGCCGTGATCGCGGGCCACAAGCGCTACGACGGGGACTTCGAGCTCCGCATCGGCCCGGGATCGCCGAGCGGCGACGGGAAGGGCTGAGCGGGGCGGGGGCTTGCGGAGCAGGGCTACGGCGACGGCGACGGCCGTCCGGCCCTGCCGGCCTCGCCGTGATCTCCGGGACGGGCCCTGGACGGGCTCCTGCCCGGCTCTGCCCGGCCCCGTCGTGACCCTCCCGGGCGGGCCCTGCGCGGGCTCCTGTCCCGGCCCCTGCCCCGCCCCCGTCGTGCCGCCCCGGCGGAGCCGCCCCCGGTGACCCTGCGCGCCGGAGATGCGCCGCGGAAAACGCTTGGACGGCGCGGGGACCTTCGCGGGAGACTGCGAGTTCTGTCCCTGGGGGTCCGACAAAGCAGGGTTGGAATGGATTCGTCTGAATCAGACAAAGGTACGCCGGGCCGCGGCCCGGTAGTTCTCGCACTTCGACACTACGGGCGGGAGTTGGCCCGGCTCCGCCGGATGACCGTGCCCGCGATGCTGCTCCCGGCGCTGGGCAACATCGGCATCGCCTACATCGCGCCGCTGATCGTCGCCAAGCTCGTCGGCCGCATCGCCGGCGACGGAGCGGACGGCTCCGGGTCGGGGCTCGGCGCCATGCTGCCCTACGTCCTCGGCTTCGCCGTCGTCCTGCTGCTCTCCGAGGCGCTCTGGCGCGTCGGACTGCACTGCCTGAACCGCCTCGACGCCCTCGGCATCGAGCACCTCTACGTCGTCGGCATGGACGAACTCTTCGCCAAGGACGCCGTGTTCTTCCACGACAACTTCGCGGGGTCGCTGACCAAGCGGGTCCTCAGCTTCGCCTCCCGCTTCGAGGAGTTCGTCGACACGCTCACCTTCAACGTCATGGGCAGCTTCGTGCCCCTCACCTTCGCGTCCGTCGTCCTCTGGACGTACGAGCCGCTGCTGGTCATCGGCCTGCTCGTGATGATCCTCGTCACGGCGGTGTGCGTGACGCCGCTGATCCGGCGCCGTCAGGTGCTGGTCGGCGAGCGTGAGGAGGCGATCGCCCGGGTGTCGGGCCACGTCGCCGACAGCCTGATGAACATGGACACCGTCCGCGCGTTCGCCGCCGAGGAGCGCGAGGCGGCGGAACACCGCTCCCGCGTCGCCGAGTCGAGGCGGCTGACGCTGCGCTCGTGGGACTACGGCAACCTGCGCATCGACACCCTGGTCGCCCCCCTGTCCGTCCTGACCAACGTGCTCGGTCTGACCGTCGCGCTCGCGCTCGGGGCCGGCGAGCACGGCGTGGAGGCGGTCATCGTGGCCTTCACGTACTACTCCAACGCGACCCGCATCATGTTCGAGTTCAACCAGATCTACCGCCGCCTGGAGAGCTCGATGACGGAGGCGGCCCAGTTCACCGAACTGCTCCTCGTCCCGCCGACGGTGGTGGACCCGGAATCCCCGGAGCCCCTGGGGTCCCGGGCCGCCGACGTGCGGTTCGAGCGGGTGACCTTCTCCCACGGGGGAGCGAAGCCGCTCTTCGAGGACCTCGACCTGGACGTGCCCGCCGGCACCAGGATCGGTCTCGTCGGCCGGTCCGGCGGCGGCAAGACCACGCTCACCCGTCTGCTGCTGCGCATGACCGACGTCGACGCCGGCCGGATCCTGATCGGCGGCCAGGACATCAGCCGGATGTCCCAGGCCGACCTGCGCAGCCTGATCGCTTACGTGCCGCAGGAACCGGCGATGTTCCACCGCACCCTGCGCGACAACATCGCGTTCGCGCGGCCCGGTGCCACCGACGCCGAGATCCGCGCCGCCGCCGAGGCGGCGCACGTCACGGAGTTCGCCGACGCGCTGCCCGAGGGCTTCGACACCATGGTCGGCGAGCGCGGGGTGAAACTGTCCGGCGGGCAGCGCCAGCGGGTCGCCCTCGCCCGGGCGATCCTCCGCGACGCGCCGATCCTGCTGCTCGACGAGGCGACCAGTGCCCTCGACTCCGAGAGCGAGATCCTCGTGCAGGACGCGCTCTGGCGCCTGATGGAGGGGCGGACGGCCCTGGTCGTCGCGCACCGCCTGAGTACGGTGGCCGGCATGGACCGGCTCGTCGTCCTCGACCGCGGACGGGTCATCGAGCAGGGCAGCCACCAGGAACTGCTCACCACGGACGGTCCGTACGCCAAGCTGTGGCAGCACCAGTCGGGCGGCTTCCTCGACGACAGCCCGGCGAACGCGGCCGGACTGCGCTGAGCCACCCGGAGCGCCGGGGCGGGGCCCACCAGGGGTCCCGCCCCGGCCCACCTCACCCCGCCCCGCGCCGGCCGTTCGGGACCGGAGTCAGGGCGGGGCCGGAGCCCGGTGGACCAGGCGCTCGACCTCGTGACGGCGGTCCTGGCGATCGCCGTCGTCCGCCGTGTCACCGCAGGCCGGCCGGCCGGGCCCCTGCCGTACGTCAACATGACCTGAACCCGGCCGCGTCGTTCAGGCGTGGGCGAACACGCAGGCCATGCGGGTGCCGGGATTGGCGCTCATCCCGACGATCGCGCCGCCGTCCGCCGCGTTCACACGGGCGTGCGCGCCCGCGTAGCCGCGCGAGGTGAGGAAGACGCCGACGGCCGCGACCCGGTCGTCGACCATCCCCGTCACCGGGTCGAGCACCGGCTCGGCTCGTGGCACCACGCGTTCCTGGGCCAGATAGCCGTGGTCCGCGGCGACGGCCAGCGCCGCCCGCCACCCGGCGTCGTCGCACTCCCAGCCCGCGAAGGTGTCCAGACCGCCGTGCCCGGCACCTGGCTTGAGGATCAGGTGCTCCCGGCGTTCCCGGCACGCGTCGAGCAGCTCCGGCGCCGCCGTCCGGCCGAGCGTCCGGCTCCACGGCAGGACCCGGTCCACCAGGGCCCGCTCGTCGGCGTCGAAGGCCGTGGCCCAGCGCGGGTCGGACAGCAGCGCGAGCGCGTTCTTGTGGGCGTACAACCCGCTCTCCAGCGAGGTGTACAGCACGGTCCGGCCGGACTCGTGCGCACGGAACAGGTGCTCCGCGGCCTCGGGCCCCAAGGGGTCGTCGAGCAGCTGACGCGCCCCGAAGTTGCGCAGGACCAGATCGAGCGGGGCGCCGTCGAGGGTCAACTTGCCGTCGGGCCGGGTGCGCACGTCGCCGAGCTCGCCGATTCGCAGGTCGAGCCCCTGTGCGGCCATGGCCTCCTGGAAGGCCCGCATCAGCGTGCCGTACGGCCCGATGCCCCCGTTGCCCTCCACGAGCCCGATCACCGGGTCCGCCCCGCTCCCGGAGAGCGCTGTCCCGGCCCGTAGACGCAGGTCCTCCGCGAGCCGGGCCGCCGTGTCGACGTGGGTCAGGGCGTGCTCGGCGGCGAAGGCGGCGAACTCCCCGACCCGCAGCAGTGCCGCGTTGCACACGGCCATGTCCATGCCCCCCACCTCGCTGCCGAGGTTGAACTCCAGGAGCCGGTAGCCGGTGCCGTCGTGGTAGGCGTCGGCGCGGCCCAGCCTCGCGGGACGTCCGTCGGCGCCCCGGCGCAGCAGGGCGGCATGCCGCGGGTCGAGGCCGAGCTCCTTCGCGTACCGCTCGGCGTCGCCGTCGAAGAGCCGGTCCGGGAGCGAGACGAGGATGTCGAACAGGCCGCCGAGGTCCCGCGCGAACTCCCCGAGCTCCGCCTCCGGTACGAACCAGGGCCGCGGCAGCAGGTGCCGCCGCCACGCCTCGTCGAAGGCCGGCGGGAAGGCCGCGCGCGCGACCGCGTCCCGCAAGCCCGCGTTCCCGTCCCGGCATGCGTCCGTGTACGTACGGCTGAGGGCAGTCATGCCCGCCATCCGACCACGGGCGGCGGCCCGGGCGACAGGCCCCGGGAACGGCCCCGGGAGACAGGCCCCCGGCGCGGCCCCGGACGGCCCGACCGCCGGCCCGGCCCGACCCCTCGCGGACGGCCCGCCCGTCGGGCCCGCCCGACGACGGGGACTGCAGGGCCCCACACCCTGCGCCCCCGGAACGCCCCGCGGCCCCCGAACACCCTGCGCCCCCGGAACCCCCCGCGCCCCGAAGCCGGCGCCCGACGGTCGCATGCCTCCGGGACTCCCGAACTCCTGCTCGGCCAAGGCCCGTTCGGCCAACGCGCCCTCGGCCAACGTCCGTTCGGCCACCGTCCGTTCGGCTACGAGCCCCACGCCTCGAACTCGTAGATGCGGGCGGCGGGGTCCGTCGTCTGGGTCGGCTTCGTGATCGACAGGCGCACGTAGCGGGCGGTGACGGAGACCGGGTGGGTCGTGGTCGCCGCCGTGTTGCCGGTGACGGTCACGGCGGTGGTCCACGGGGCGGTCGCGCTGTCGCGGACCTCGACGGTGAAGTCCCGGGTGTTCCAGCTCGCGCTCTCGCCGCCCGCCGCCGCGTGCTTCACCACGAAGCGGTCGAGGGCGCGGGGCGTGCCGAGGTCCACCTCCAGCCACTTGGCGCCGGTGAGCGTGCACCACTTGTCGCCGTTCCCGCCGGAGACGCTGCCGTTGACGGCCTTGGCCGCGGTCTCGGTGGTGGTGCACTGGCCGGAGGAGGTCGCCGGACGGTTCAGGGCCAGGTTGGCGCCGGGGGTCGCCGACCACGTCACCGTGGTGCTCGCGGCCGGCGAGCGGCCGTACTCGGTGGAGACGGCCTCCACGTCGAGCGTGGTGCTCGTCTCGTTCCCGACCCGGTCGAGCCGCGGCACGAAGTAGCTGTCGTTGGGCGTGGCCCCGAGGAAGCTGCGGCTGCCGTCGGGATTGCGGCGGTACACCTCGTAGTGGTGGACGTCCCCGGCGGCCGAGGCCGTCCACGCCGTCCGCAGCGACCTGCTTGTGCCGCCGGTGTCCCTCGAGCCGAGCACGGTGAGCGCCGAGGGGGCCGTGGGAACGTCCACCGACCCGTCGTAGAGGGCGAGTTGACCCACCTTGATGTCGTACGAGGCGGCGGTGCCGGTGGTCTGGAGGCCGATCTGGGCGACGGTGCGCCCGGCGTACGGGGACAGGTCCAGGGTCCTGCGCTCCCAGCCCGCCGTCGTGGTGGATCCGAGATCGAGGGTGGTGAAGCTCGTGGGGGAGTCGGTGAACGCCACCGCCGCCTTCAGCCGGGTCGGTCCGGCGGCCGGGGTCTTCACGACCACGGACAGCTTGGTGTCGGCCGCGACCGGCAGCCGCGACTGGTAGAGGCGCACGGTGTTCACCGCGTCCAGGACACCGGTGAGGCGCAGCGTCGAACCGCCCTCGTAGGCGTCGCCGAAGTCGATCGAGGGCTTGAGCCTTGTGCCGGTGGACGCGACCAGCCAGCGGTAGGTCGGCGGCACGTCCTGCAGGGAGAGGTTGTTCCAGCCGCCGGTGGAGACCCTCACGCCACCGGAGTGGTAGAAGTCGCCCTGTCCGGCGTCGAAGGAGGTCACGAAGGGTTTGCCGGTGACCGGCGACGACTCGGCGACGTAGGTCGCGAGGCCCTTCCACGAGGCCGTGGTCGTGGTGTCGGAGGGATCACCGTTGGGGCCGTCCCAGTAGCGCGCCTCCCGCGCGTACGAATCGGCGCGGTCCGTCGCGGAGTTGTGCGTCCATTCGGGGCGGTAGAGGCCGAGCGAGGTGGTGTGCGGCCGGCCGGCGGGGAAGACGGCGCTCCAGGGGACGCTCGTGTCGTAGCCGTCGGCCTCGGTGTCCACCCCGGCGAACAGCTCGTACTCGCCGCGTCCGAGGGAGCGGGCGAGGGTGCGCGAGGAGTCCAGGGCGGCGGCTCCCCAGCCGAAGTCGAGGAACATCGAGTCGCTCGTGCGCTGCGAACCCTCCTGTAGAAAGGCGTCGTTGGCGGTGGTGAGGGCGTCCTGCCAGCTGACCGAGCCGGACTCGGTCATCGCGTCGTACCACATGAACTCGACGGGCCCGAGCGAGCGGGCGTAGCGCAGGGTGTTGCGCATCTCGGTCGCGAGGGCGCTGTCACCGCCGGCCGTCTCCTGGTTGATGAACCAGCCGTCGAAGCCGTAGTACTGCGCGGCCTGGGCCAGCTTGTCTGCGACGGGGTAGCGCGTGCCGGACTTCTGGACGAAGTCGCGCACCCACTGGATCTGGCCGCCGTAGGCCGTGGGCGGGAAGAACACCGTGCCGTACACCTTCACGCCGTTGCGGTGGGCGGCGTCGATCACGGTCGGGTTCGGCGCGAGGATCAGCCCCTCGCCGGCCGAACCGCCCCAGAAGACCAGCTTGTCGACGTACTGCCAGTGTCCGAAGGCGTAGTAGCGCGGGTCGAGCGAGCCCTGGGAGGGGTTGTTCGAGGTCGGTCCGAAGGAGACCAGGGAGGCGATCCTGCCCTCGCCCGCGCGGGCGTTCGCGTTCGCCTTCAGCGCCGGGTCGGAGACCCGGGTCCGGAGCGGCACCCGCGAGCGGTTGAACCGGGCGTCGGGGTCGCCGGCCGGATCCCAGTTCAGGATCGTGTTCGGATACCAGTACGAGGCGTACGGCTGGGTGCCCGTGCCCGCCGCGTGGACGACAACGTTGTCCGACGTCTGGGAGAGGGATGGGTCGGACGCCGACGCGCCCGGTGTGGCGGCGAGGCCGAGCGCGACCGCGGACAGGGCCGCGGCCAGGAGGAGATGCAGGGGTCGTCTCATCGGAGCTCCGGTCCAGCAGAGGGGGAAGGGGCTGGTGGTGCCGGTGGCGCGACGGTGCGGTGTTTCGTCCGGTGCGGAGGCTAAAGGGCTTTAGCCAGAGGGGTCAAGAGGGCGTCGAGCGCGCGGTCCGGCCGGCGGCGGGAGCCGCCGTGCTCTCACGGACCGTCAGGCGCGGGGTCGGGTTCTGGACGTCCCGCGCCGACGACGGGTCGTCCAGCACGGCGAGCAGGGCCGTCGCCACCTGCTCCCCCAGGGCGAAGGTGTCGCGGGAGAGCGCGGTGAGCGAGGGGTGGACGATCCGCGCGAGCGCGGAGTCGTCGAAGGACACGACCGACACCTCGCCGGGCACCGCGACCCCCATCTCCGCGGCGACCCCGAGGCCCGCCACCGCCATCACGTCACTGTCGTACACGAGCGCCGTCGGCCGCTGCCGGCCCGGCCGGGCCAGCAGCGCGCGGGTGGCGGCGGCACCCTCCGCGTCGCTGAAGTCCGTGGGCACGGAGACCGCCTCGTCGAGGCCGAGCCGGCGCGCCGCGTCCCGCACCGCCCGGATCCGGCGCCGGGTGTGCTGGAAGGAGGTCAACCCGGCGAGATGGGCGATCCGGCGGTGCCCGAGGGCCGCCAGGTACTCCACGATCGAGGTCATCGCCTCGCGGTCGTCCGCCCACACGGCGGGCAGCCGCCCGTGCCGTCCCGGCCCGCCGAGCACCACGGTCGGCACCCCGAGCTCCTCCAGGACCACGATGCGCGGGTCACGCACCTGCAGGTCGACCAGCACGAAGCCGTCCACGCGGTGCTCCGAGGTCCACCGCCGGTAGACCTCGATCTCGGCCGCCGTGTCCTCGACGACGAGCAGCTGCAGCGCCGTGCCGCCAACGGAGAGCGCCGCCTGGAGTCCGGAGAGCAGCTGCCCGAAGAACGGTTCGAGCCCGATCGTCCGGGCGGGCCGGGCGAGGACCAGGCCGACGGCTCCGGCCCGCGCCCCGCCGAGGGCGCGGGCGGCGCTGTGCGGGCGCCAGTTCATCCGCTCGGCCACCCGCAGGATGCGCTCCCGGGTCGCCTCGCTGACGCCCGGACGCCCGTTGAGCGCGAAGGAGACGGCGCCCTTGGAGACACCCGCCTCCCGGGCGATGTCGGCGATGGTGGGTCGGGCCATCGGGCGCTCCCTCGTCCTGCGCGTCTCCGCACGCGCTCTTGACACCGGAGTTTAGCCGGGAGCATAGTCCCGCATCGCTAGAGCGGTTTAGTCGAGCAAGGTCCGCGCACCTCCCGCGACGTCCGAGCAAGGAGACACCCTCATGCGACACATGCGAAGCGGCCTGTGGGCCCGGTGGACCGCCGCCGCCGTGGCGGCCCTGACCCTCGCGGGCTGCGGCCTCGGCGGCGCCGAGGACTCCGGCCCGCCCGGCCCCGCCGCCACCGGCGGCCAGGTCACGGGCAAGGTCTCGCTCCAGACCTGGGCCCTCAAACCGAAGTTCACCGCCTACATGGAGGGAGTGATCGCCGGCTTCGAGAAGAAGTACCCCGGCACTCAGGTCGAGTGGCTCGACCAGCCGGGCGAGGGCTACTCCGAGAAGGTCCTCAGCCAGTCCGCCGGCGGCACCCTTCCCGACGTCGTGAACCTGCCGCCGGACTTCGCCCTGCCGCTCGTCAGGCAGAACCTGCTGCTCGACATCGGCGCCTCCGACCCCGCCGCCTCGCGCGACTACGTCAAGGGCGGCCTCGACGCGTACCGCTTCCCCGGCCGGCAGGGCACCTTCGGCTACCCGTGGTACCTCAACACCGACGTCAACTACTGGAACGGCGAGCTCCTCACCGCCTACGGCCTGGACCCCAGGAAGCCCCCGGCCTCGCTCGACCAGCTCGTCGCCGCCGCCCGCACCGTCAAGGCCAGGTCCGGCGGCAGGACCTACCTGATGAGCCGCAAGCCCAACCTGATGGACCTGGCCAACGCCGGCGTGCCGATCATGTCCCCGGACGGCAGGACCTTCACCTTCAACACCCCCGAGGCGGCCGCCGTCCTCGACACCTACCGCGCGGCCTTCAAGGAGGGCCTGCTGCCGAAGGACGTGCTCACCGAGACCTACGCCGGCAACACCAAGCTCTTCAGCTCCGGCACCGCCGCGTGGACCACCGCCGGCGCCAACTACATCACCAGCCTGGCCGTCGACAACCCGACGCTCGCCCCCAAGGTGGTCCCCTCCGCGCCCATGGGCACCCCGCCGCTCTACGTCCAGGGCCTGTCCGTCCCGAAGACCACCAGGAACCCGGCCGCGGCCCTCGCCCTCGCGCGCTGGGTGACGAACGCCGAGAACCAGGCCGCCTTCGCCCATGAGACGAGCATCTTCCCCTCCACCACGGCCTCCGGCACCGACCCGTTCTTCAGCAGGAGCGACGGCAGCAATGCCGGCGACGCCAAGGTCCTCGCCTTCCGCTCGCTGTCCTCCGCCCGCGTCCTCGAACCCGTCCAGGCGAACGACGCGATCAAGACCCTGGTCAACCAGCAGATCGCCCTCGCCGTCAGCGGCCGGACCGGCTCCAAGGAGGCCCTCGACACGGCGGCCGCCCGCGCCAACCGGCTCCTCGAGGACTGACCGGCCGGCTCCCCGGCACCGACCGGACCCACGGAAGGCTTCCCATGACCCACCGGCGCTGGTTCACGCCCTGGCTGCTCGCCGGTCCCGCCCTGCTCTGGCTCGCCGTCTTCAACCTGTGGCCCGCGGTCAACACGGTGGTCCTGTCCTTCACCAACGCCAAGCCGCTCGGCGGAGGACATTTCACCGGCCTGGCCAACTACCGCCGGGCTCTCGACGACGACCAGCTCACGGACGCCCTCGTCAACAGCGTCCTCTACCTCCTCGTCTGCCTGCCCCTGCTCACCGTGCTGCCGCTGCTGCTCGCGCTCCTCGTGGAGAAGCGGCTCCCCGGCATCACCTTCTTCCGCACCGCCTTCTACACCCCGGTCGTCGCCTCGGCGGTCGTCGTCGGCATCATCTGGGGCTGGCTCCTCGACGAACGGGGCCTGCTCAACGGCATGCTCCAGCAGCTCGGCCCCGTCGACCACCCGGTCTCCTTCCTCACCGACCGCTGGCTGCTGCTGCTCAGCGCCATGGCCCTCACGGTGTGGAAGGGGCTCGGCTACTACATGGTCATCTACCTGTCCGCGCTCGGGAACGTCGGACGCGAACTCCACGAGGCCGCCGCCGTCGACGGGGCCTCCCGGCTCCGCCGCTTCTGGCACGTCACCCTGCCCGGCGTCCGCCCCGCCATGCTCCTCGTCTCCGTGCTCGTCTCGGTGTCCGCGCTGCGGATCTTCTCCGAGCTCTACGTGCTCTCCCACGGCACCGGCGGCCCCGGCGGGCGCGACATGTCCGTGGTCATGCTCATCCAGATGTACAGCCGCGGCTTCACCGGGCACATCGGCTACGCCTCCGCCCTCAGCGTGCTGCTCTTCGTCCTCACCGTCGGCCCGATGACCGTCCTGGCCCGGCTCAACCGGAAGGCGGCATGACGGCATGAACGCACCCCGCCGCACCCCGCCCGTCGCCGAGAAGGCGGTCCGCTACCTCCTTCTCGTCCTCGTCCTGCTCCTCACCATCGGGCCCTTCCTCTGGCAGCTGTCCACCTCCCTCAAGGGACCCGGCGAGGACGTCTGGTCCCGCACCCCGGCCTTCCTGCCCGAGGACCCCACCCTCGACAACTACGCCCGGGTCGCCGACACCGTCCCGGTGTGGACCTACGCCGCCAACTCGCTGACCGTGGCGGGCATCGCCGTACTCGGCAACGTCGTCGGCACCACCCTCTCCGGCTTCGCGCTCGCCCGGCTGCGCTTCCGCGGGGCGCGCCTCGCGCTCGGGCTCTTCGTGGCCACCCTGGTGCTGCCCGGCGAGGTCACGATCGTCTCCCAGTACGTGACCGTCCGCAGCCTCGGACTCACCGACACCCTCGTCGGCGTGGCCCTCCCCGGGGCCATCGCCATGCTCAACGTGCTCCTCATGTACACCGCCTTCCGGGCCGTGCCGCCGGAACTCGACGCCGCCGCGCTCGTCGACGGCGCCAACGTCCGGCAACGGCTCGTGCACGTGGCCCTGCCCAACGTGCGGGGCATGCTGAGCGTCGTCGTCATCTTCACCTTCATCGCCGCCTGGGACGACTTCCTGTGGCCGCTCATCGTGCTCAACGACCCCCAGAAGTACACGCTCACGGTCGGACTCCAGTACCTCGACGGCACCTTCTCCGCCAATCCCCGGCTCATCGCCGCCGGCACCATGATCGCCTTCCTGCCGATCGTCGCCGTGTTCGCGGTACTCCAGCGCTTCTTCTTCAAGGGCGTCGAGGAGGGCGCGATCAAGGGATGACCGCCGCCCCCGGCCCCCGCCGACTCACGAAGGAACCGGCACCCGCATGACGAACCGTCAGCCCAGGCCCGCCGGGCCGCCCCCCGGCCCGCGCGCGGAGCGGTCCGCCGCTCCCCGCTTCGGCGTCAACTACACACCCAGCCACGGCTGGTTCCACCACTGGCTCGACTTCGACCTCGACTCCGTCCGCGCCGACCTCGACTCCGTCGCCGCGCTCGGCCTCGACCACGTCCGCGTCTTCCCGCTGTGGCCGCTCTTCCAGCCGAACCGCACCCTGATCCGCCCCCGCGCCCTCGACCAGCTCGGTGAACTCGTCGACGCGGCCGCCGAACACGGCCTCGACGTGGCCGTCGACGGCCTCCAAGGGCACCTGTCCAGCTTCGACTTCCTGCCCTCCTGGACCCGGACCTGGCACCGCCGCAACCTCTTCACCGACCCCGACGTCCTCGACGGCCAGAGCGCCTACCTGCACGCCCTCGCCGCCGCCCTCGCCGACCGGCCGAACTTCCTCGGCATGACCCTCGGCAACGAGATCAACCAGTTCTCCGGCGACCCCCACCCCGACCCCGACCGGGCCACCCCCGCCCAGGCCGAGTCCTGGCTCCGCCGGATGCTCGCCGCCTGCGAGACCGGCGCCCCCGGGCGGCTCCACCTGCACGCCGCCTACGACGCCGCCTGGTACCTCGACGACCACCCCTTCACCCCCGCCCACGCGGCCCGACTCGGCGCCGCCACCGCCGTCCACTCCTGGGTCTTCAACGGCACCGCGCAGCGCTACGGCCCCGAGTCCGTGGCCGTCGGACAGCACGCCGCGTATCTCGTCGAGCTCTCCAAGGCCTGGGCGGACGACCCCCGGCGCCCCGTCTGGCTCCAGGAGGTCGGCGCGCCCGCCCCCCACATCGCCCCCGAGCGGGCGGCCGAATTCACCCGTACGACCATCGCCGCCGCGCTCGACTGCCCCGATCTGTGGGGTATCACGTGGTGGTGCTCCCACGACGTCGACCGGTCGCTCGCCGACTTCCCCGAACTGGAATACGGCCTGGGCCTGTTGACCACGGACCGCCGGGTCAAGCCGGCCGGCCGGGCCCTCGCCGGAGCCGTCGCCGAGGCCCGGGCCGCCCGCTCCGCCCCGGCCGCCCGCAGCACGGCGCTCGTCGTCGACCTCGCGGACGACGCGGCCGAGCGCTCCGCGTGCGGCCCCGGCGGGCCGTACTTCGACGCGTTCATGCGGCTCACCGCGGACGGGGTCCGCCCGGCGGTGGTCCTCGCGGCCCGCGCCGACGACCCCGCGCATCTCGCCGCCCGTGGCATCACCGAGCTCGTCGCCCTCGACGGCCCCGCAGCCGCACCGCCCGGCCGACCCTGACCTCCGTGCCACCCGCCCCTGGGAGAGTTCCGCATGCATGACGACCGCAGCCTCGTCGAGTCCCGGCTCAAGCGGGTCCTCGACGAACGCATCCGACCGGCCATCCATCCGCAGTCCGTCCCGCTCGACGTGGGGATGTGGGTGGCCCCCGGCGAACCCGTACCGGTCGCCGAGGGCATCGCCGCGCCCCGCACCCCCGTCCGCGTCGGCGACGCCTGGGGCGCACCCTGGGGGACGAGCTGGCTCACCGTCTCCGGCACCGTGCCCGAGGAGTGGGCGGGCCGCACCGTCGAGGCGCTGATCGACCTGGGCTTCGACGCCAACATGCCCGGCTTCCAGTGCGAGGGCCTCGTCTACCGCCCCGACGGCAGCCCGGTGAAGGGCCTCCACCCGCGCAACCAGTGGGTGCGGATCGCCGCACCCGCCGCAGGCGGCGAGGAGGTGCTGCTGCACGTCGAGGCCGCGTCCAACCCGGTGATCCTCGACTACCACCCCTTCCTGCCCACCGAACTCGGCGAGAAGGAGACCGCCGGCGAGCGCCCTGGGTACCGGCTCGCCCGCATGGACCTGGCCGTCTTCGACGAGACCGTGTGGGAGCTCGTCGCCGACCTGGAGGTGCTCGGCGAACTCATGGCCGAGCTGCCCGTCGAGGGCGCCCGCCGCTGGGACCTCCTGCGCGCCGTCGAACGGGCCCTGGACGCCCTCGACCTGCAGGACGTGAACGGCACCGCCGCCGCGGCTCGCGCCGAACTGGCCGGCGTCCTCGCCACGCCCGCCGAGCCCTCCGCCCACCGCATCAGCGCCGTCGGCCACGCCCACATCGACTCGGCCTGGCTGTGGCCGCTGCGCGAGACCGTGCGGAAGGTGGCACGGACCACCGCCAACATGACCGCGCTCCTGGAGGACCAGCCGGACTTCGTCTACACCATGTCCCAGGCCCAGCAGTACGCCTGGATCAAGCAGCACCGGCCCGAGGTGTACGCCCGCGTGAAGAAGGCGGTCGCCGAGGGGCGCTTCGTCCCGGCCGGCGGCATGTGGGTCGAGTCCGACACCAACATGCCCTCCTCGGAGGCGATGGCCCGTCAGTTCGTGCACGGCAAGCGCTTCTTCCTCGACGAGTTCGGCATCGAGAACCACGAGGCCTGGCTGCCCGACACCTTCGGCTTCGCCGGCGGACTTCCGCAGATCATCAAGGAGGCCGGATCGAAGTGGCTCCTCACCCAGAAGATCTCCTGGAGCCAGGTCAACTCCTTCCCGCACCACACCTTCTGGTGGGAGGGCATCGACGGCACCCGGATCTTCACCCACTTCCCGCCGATCGACACCTACAACTGCTCCATGCAGGGCAGGGAGATCGCCCACGCCGTACGCAACTTCAAGGACAAGGGACGCGCCTCGCACTCCATCGCGCCCACCGGCTGGGGCGACGGGGGCGGCGGCACCACCCGCGAGATGATCGCCAAGGCGGCGCGACTGCGCGACCTGGAGGGCTCCGCCCGGGTGCGCTGGGAACGGCCCGCCGACTTCTTCGCCAAGGCCCAGGCGGAGTACCCTGAACCCCCGGTGTGGGTCGGCGAGTTGTACCTGGAGCTGCATCGCGCGACCCTCACCAGCCAGGCCCGCACCAAGCAGGGCAACCGGGCCGGCGAGAACCTGCTGTACGAGGCCGAGCTCTGGTCCGCCACCGCCGCCGTGCGCACCGGACTCCCGTACCCGTACGCGGACCTGGACCGCCTCTGGAAGACGGTGCTGCTGCACCAGTTCCACGACATCCTGCCCGGCTCGTCCATCGCCTGGGTGCACCGCGAGGCCGAACGCACCCACGCCGCCGTCGCCGGAGAGCTCACCGCCATCGTCGACCGCGCCCAGCGGGCGCTCGCGGGCCCAGGGGACGCCGAGGTCCTGTTCAACAGCGCTCCGCACGCCCGGTCCGGTGTCCCCGCGGGCGGCGCCCGCCGCGCCGCCGCACTGCCCGCCGCCCCCGGACGCTGCACCGCCGAGCCCCGGGACGCGGGCGGCTTCGTCCTCGACAACGGGCTGCTGCGGGTCGCCGTGGACGGACGCGGACTCGTCGTCTCGGTCGCCGACCTCGACACCGGACGCGAGACGGTCGCCCCCGGCGCTGCCGCCAACCTCCTCCAGCTCCACCCCGACTTCCCCAACATGTGGGACGCCTGGGACGTCGACCGCTTCTACCGCAACACCGTCACCGACCTCACCGACGTCGACGCGCTGACCCTCGCCCACACCTCGCCCGAGACGGTGTCGGTCCGCGTCAGCCGCTCCTTCGGGGCGTCGACGGCCGTCCAGACGCTGACCCTCACCGCCGGCGCCAAGCGCCTCGACCTCGACACCGAGATCGACTGGCACGAGACGGAGAAGTTCCTCAAGCTCGCCTTCCCCCTCGACCTGCACACCGACCGCTACGCCGCCGAGACCCAGTTCGGGCACCTCCACCGGCCCACGCACACCAACACCAGCTGGGAGGCGGCCAAGTTCGAGGCCTGCAACCACCGGTTCGTCCACTTCGAGGAGCCCGGCTGGGGCGTCTCCCTCGTCACCGCCTCGACGTACGGCCACGACGTCACCCGCACCGTACGGCCGGAGGACCACGGCACCACGACCACCGTCCGCGCCTCCCTGCTGCGCGCGCCCCGCTTCCCCGATCCGCACACCGACCGGGGCGTCCACCGCTTCCGGCACGCCCTCGTGCCCGGCGCGAGCGTGGGCGACGCGGTCCGCGAGGGCTACGGCATCAACCTGCCCGAGCGGCGCGTGCCCGGCGGCGTCGACGTCGCACCCCTGGTGAGCGTCGCGGACCAGGCCGTCGTCCTGAGCGCGGTCAAGCTCGCCGACGACGGGAGCGGCGACGTCGTCGTCCGCCTCTACGAGTCGCGCGGCGGCCGCGCGCGCACCCGCCTCACCGCCGGATTCGCGCTCGCCGGCGCCCGGCTCTGCGACCTCCTGGAAAGGCCGCGGGAAGGGGACGACGGGGGAGAGCTGCCGGTGGAGCGGGACGGGGTGGCGATCGCGCTGCGCCCCTTCCAGCTCCTGACGCTGCGGCTCGCCCGCGCCTGACCCCGGGTGTCCTGGGTGGCGGCTCCGGGGCGCCGGCACGGTCCGGGGCGGGCGTCCGCCGGGGCCCCGGTCCACGGCCCGGGCAGGTGCCCCGGGGCCGCCGCGCCGGGCGCCCCGGGGTCGCCCCTGGTCACGGGGCGGGGGCAGCCCCTACTCTTGCGCCCTGATCCATCGGGGCGGGCGAGCTGGGGGAGACATGGGCGTGCTGCCGGAAGGGCTCGGCGAGGCGATACGCGACACCGCCCGGGACATCGCCGAGGTCGTCCGGGCCGCGCCCGGCACCGAAGGCCCCGTACCGCGCTCGACGTGGACGTTCGGCGAGGCCGCGGCCCATCTCGGGCAGGCCAACGAGCTGATGGCCGACCTGGCCGCCGGCCGGCCCCGCCCGTACGGGGACGGCACCCCCGAGAGCCTCGCGGCCGCCAACGAGGAGGCCCTGGCGGCCTTTCCCGAGCGGGCCGCCAGGCCGCTCGCCGACCTGATCCACGACCGGGCCCTGGCCTTCCTCGACGCTGTCGAGGAGCGCGCGCCGGAAGAGGTCGTGCAGACCCCCATGGGCCCGCTCGGCCCGGCCGCGCTCGGCGCGTACCTGCTCACCCACATGCTCGGGCACGGCTACGACCTGGCCCGGGCGCTCGGCCGCCCGCACATGCTGGACCGCGGCCGGGTCGAGCTGACCCTGCCGTTCATGGTCGCGGCGATGCCCCGGGTGGCGGCTCCGGCCGCCCTCGCCGGACTCGACGCCCGGTTCCGCGTCCGTCTGTGGGGCGGCGCCCAGTTCGGCGCGACCGTCGCCGACGGCAAGGTCACGACGGTCGAGGGCCCGGTCGACCGCGCCGACTGCACCATCCTGACCGAGCCCGTCGCCTTCCTGCTCATGGCGCTCGGGCGCATCGACCCGGTGCCGGTGATGGCCACCGGCCGGGCACTCGCCTGGGGCCGCAAGCCCTGGCTCGGGCCCCGTTTTCCGCGGCTCTTCGTCGCTCCCTAGGAGGCGTGCCCGACCCGCGCCTGGTGGATCCGCAGGTGCAGGGTCGCCAGGTCGAGCAGGGGCGTCGGCACGCCCAGCGCGCGGCCCCGCTGCGTCAGGTCGCCGAAGAGGTGCTCGACCTCGGTGGGCCGGCCGGACACGAGGTCGCGATAGAGCGAGGGCACCATGGGGGAGCCGGCGGCCGTCACCACGTCCAGGCTCATCCGGCGCTCCGCCTCGGGCACCGGATGGCCGGCGGCCGCCGCCACGGCGGAGGCCTCGTCGAGCAGACCGGTGGCCAGCTCGGTACCGCCCGGCTGCGCGTTGACGTCGCCGACCGTGCCGCGCATCAGACTGGTCAGCGCGCCGAACGTGGTGATGAAGACCCACTTGTGCCACATGGCGGTCAGCACGTTCTCCGGCACCTGCGCGTCGATGCCCGCGTCCACGAGCACCTTCCGGATCGCCTCGACCCGCGGCGAGACGGTGCCGTCCGGCTCGCCCAGGGTGAGGTGGGCGAGCGGCGCGAGCCGCCGGATGTCGCCCTCCGCGTCGAGCGTCGTGACCACCTTCGCGACCCCGCCGAGCACCCGGCCGGCCCCGAACCGGGCGGCGAGCGCGTCGAGATGGGCGAAGCCGTTGAGCTGCGGCACGATCGCCGTGTCCGGCCCGACGGCCGGGGCGAGGTCCTCCATCGCCGCCGCGAGGGCGGTCGCCTTCACCGAGAGCAGCACCAGGTCGTACGGGAGCGGCGCGGCGGCCAGCTCCGCCGCGGTGAGCAGCACGGGCTCGACCCGCCATTCCTCGTCCCTGCCGACGACCCGCAGGCCGCGCCGGCGCAGCGCCTCGGCGCGGGCGGGACGGACGAGGAAGGTGACGTCCTGTCCGGCGCGGGCGAGCATGGCACCGAAGTAGCCACCGGTGGCACCGGCGCCGACGACCAGGATCCTCATCGTTCTACGACCTCTCTGGGGGCTGAGTGGGGAAGCAGCGGGGTGAGCAGCCGGTGCGGCCCGGCCGGCGCGGCCGTCACGGGATCGGCGCCGGGGCGGGCGGGCGCGGCCCCGGGCCGGGGACGACGACCAGATCGGCCACGGGGACGTGGCCGCCGCAGGCCGTGCAGCGCCCGTCCTCGTCGACCGGAGCCCCGTCGGCGGCATGCACGTAGACACGGCGCGCCCCGCCCTCCGCCGGGTGGAACCGCTCGCCCCACGCGCTGAGCGCGCGGACGGCCGGCCAGAGCGCGATCCCCTTGGCGGTGAGCCCGTACACCTCGCGCCGGCCGGCGCCGGGGCGGCGTTCGAGCACTCCGGCACCGGTGAGCGTGGCGAGCCGGTCGGTGAGCACGGCACGCGGGACCGACAGGTGCGCGGCGAACTCGCCGAAGCGGCGTACCCCCTGGAACGCGTCCCGCACGATCAGCAGCGTCCAGCGCTCGCCGACGATCTCCATCGACCGGGACAGGGCGCAGCTCTGCCCGCCGTAGTCGCGCGGAAGTGTCATGGACAGACCCTATCTCCAAGAGTTCGGTGACCGAACCGCCGCCTGGCGGTCCCCGCCCTCCGCATCCGTCCTCACCGGGGCCGTTCGGTCCCCCTGGGGTTAGGCTCGGCGCACGATGAACACCCGCATGGACGCCCCGGAGCCCAAGGCCGACAAGGCAGGCGTACGCCGGCACAACCTGAGCCTCGTGCTGCGCACCGTGCACGAGTCCGGCGAGACGACCCGCGCCGCGGTCGCGGCCCGCGTCGGGCTCACCCGCGCCGCCGTCTCCTCGCTGGTCGAAGAGCTCCTGGAGCGCGGCCTCCTCGTCGAGTCCGGCAAGACTTTCAGCGGCTCCGCCGGACGGCCCGGCACCGTCCTGAAGCCCGCGACCACCGGCCCCGCCGGCCTCGGCGTCGAGCTCAACGTCGACTACGTCGGCGTCTGCGTCGCCGACCTCACCGGAGCGGACCGGGTGCGCCGCACCGTACCCGTCGAGAACCGCGCCCTCGCCCCCGTCGAGGTGCTGCGCCGGGCGGCCGCCATCGCCGCCGACGTCCTGGCGGAGGCCGCCGACCGGGGCCTGCGGCCCACCGGCGTACGGCTCGCGCTACCCGGACTGGTCGCCGGCGGTACCGTGCAGCAGGCCCCCAACCTCGGCTGGAACCGGGTCGACGCGGACGCCCTGTTCGCCCGCGCCCTGCACGCCGTCCGGCCGTCCGGCGCCCCGGCCCTGCCCGTCGCCTCGGACAACGAGGCCAACGTCGCCGCCCTCGCCGAGCTGTGGTTCGGCGACCTGGGCGGCATCCGCAGCTTCGTGCACGTCACCGGCGAGATCGGGGTGGGCGGCGCGATCGTCCTCGACGGCGAACTCCTGCGCGGCGCCCATGGTTTCGCCGGCGAGATCGGGCACCTCACCGTCACCCCGGACGGCCCCCGCTGCCGCTGCGGCTCCCACGGCTGCCTGGAACGCTACGCCGGCCAGTCCGCGCTGCTGCGCGCCGCGGGCGTGCGCGACGTCGACGCCCTCGAACGACGGGCGCGGGAAGGGGAGTCGCGGACCCTCGCCGCACTCGACGAGGCCGGCCGGATGCTCGGCGTCGCCGTCTCCGGCGCCGTGAACCTGCTCGACCCCCAGGCCGTGGTCCTCGGGGGCATCTACCCGCGCCTCATGCGCTGGCTCGCCCCCGCCGCCGAGGCCGAACTGGGCCTCCGCGTCGTCTCCGGCCTGTGGACCCCGGCCAGGGGCCGGCTGCGCGCCGCCTCCACCACCGCCGACGCCGCCCGCGGTGCGGCGGCCCTCGTCCTGCGCGACATCCTGGCCGACCCCCAGGCGTACGGCGGCTGAGCCTTCGGCGGAGTGGGACGGCGGAGCACCGGACGGCCCCCGGGGGCCCCGTAGGCCGCACGGCGCGCGACCACCCCGCCGGCGTACGGCGCCCGGATCCCCCACCGGCGCCGGGCGTGCGACCACGCGCGCGGCGCGCCGGACCCAGGTCGGCGCACGGCCCCGGAGCCCCCCGTCGCCGCACGACCGCGACCGGGCTGCCTGTGCCCCGGGCCTGAAGCCCCGTCCTCGGTTCCCCTACAGTCTGTTCGCGGGCGGGAGCCGTGAGCGGCGTGAGGACACAGGGGTGGGGCATGACGGTGCAGGACGTCGACTGGAAGCTGACCGACGACATGGGCGGGGCGCTGTCGGCCCGCTGGTACCGGTGGGCGCGGTCGGCGCCTCGCTGGCTCGACCCGATCCGCGACCGTGAGGGGAAGCACGGGGGTCGGCGCCAGCCGCGGGACGTGTGGTTCCTGGCAGGCAACTTCGGTGGCAGGGTCGTCCGTCACTGCACGGTGCCGGCCGGAACGCCGGTCTTCTTCCCCGTCATCAACCAGTGGTGGACGCTGCCGGGCGGGTGGAGCCGGGTCCCGGAGGTTCTGACGGCCACCGCCCACCTCGACGGCGTACCCCTGGAGGTGACGGAGTACGTGTCTCCGGCGTTCCACCACCGGCTGTGGTTCCACCGCTGCTGGGGCATGTGGTCCGCGATCGCCCCGCTGTCGCCCGGCTCGTACCTCGTCGACTTCAGGGCCGAGACCACCGACGGCTTCTGGCTGGACGTCGTGTATCACCTGACCGTCGAATAGGCCGGAGTTCCCGGCCCCCCGTCGGACGTTTACCGGCGTGCGATTGTCGGATGCGCGTGATAGTCACTACTCCACCGGGCGGGGGCGACCGACGACCTGCCCGTTCGTACACAGCAAGGGGTGGGGACATGGCGTTGCTCCGGGACTGGGGGCTCACGCTGGGGACATGGGTCGGACGGCCCGTGCCGAAGGTGCAGCAGGACTCCGGCGATCCCGACGTCCGGCGGGTGCGGGAGGCGGCGGCGGCCGCCGACTGGCCGGCGGTGAAGGCCGTGCTGGAGGCACGCGCGGAGAGCGAGGACCGGACCGAGCTCCTGTGGGCGGTCGGCGACACCTCCGGAGTGGAGGAGTGGATCACGCCGGTCCTGGAGGCCGAGCCGGAAGCCCCTCTGCCCCGTCTCGTGGCCGGCATCCGGCACATCTGCTGGGGCTGGGAGGCGCGGACCGGCGCCCGCGCGCAGGACGTGTCCCGTGAGCAGTTCGAGGTGTTCCACGCGCGGCTCCGCGCGGCCGAGACGTGGTTGTACGAGGTCGCCGAGCAGCAGCCCGGCTGGACCTCGCCGTGGTACGGACTGCAGATCACCGGCCGCGGACTCCAGATCGACGCGGGCACCGCGCGACGTCGGTTCGCGGCGACCGTGCGTCGCGACCCGTACCACCTGGGAGCGCACCAGCAGCAGTTGCAGCAGGTGTGCGAGAAGTGGAGCGGCTCGCACGAGGAGATGCACGCCTTCGCACACGAGTCGGCGTTCGGCGCGCCGGCCGGCACCGCGCTCGGCCAGCTCGTCGCGGTGGCTCACGTCGAACACTGGCTGGCCCTCGACCGGGGACCGGACACCCGCTACATGCGGCGGCCGGAGGTCGCCCGTTCCCTGCAGCAGGCCGCCGACCACTCCTACCGGCACCCCGACTTCGAGCGCCGGGGCAACTGGCTCCAGGTCTACAACACCTTCGCCATGGCCTTCTCCCTGGTCGGGGACGTCGCCTCCGCGCGCGAGTGCTTCCGGGCCACGCAGGGGCGGGTCACCGAGTTCCCCTGGTACTACGTCGACGCCGCCGAGCCGGCCAAGGCCTACAAACAGTTCCGCTCGGTCACCGGCCGCTGAGCGCCCTCCGACGTCGGTTCCCCGAGGACGGTTCCCCGAAGGCAGCTCCAGGAAGGCAGCGGGCCGATCGGCGGACGCCGGACGCCCGTCCGTCCCGGGCATCCACCCTCCGGCCCGGCCCCGTACGCCCCGTAGGGGCCCGCGCCACCCCTCCCGAATCCACCCCGCCCGCGTCCCGTGACACTCCGGTGCGCGCGGGCGCGCCACCGAAAGACTGCGCCAGGTGTCCCATTCCGAGACCGCACACACCTTCCAGGTCGACCTCCGCGGCCTGGTCGACCTGCTCTCCCACCACCTCTACTCCAGCCCCCGCGTCTACCTGCGCGAACTGCTGCAGAACGCCGTCGACGCCATCACCGCCCGCCAGGCCCTGGCGCCCGGGGCGCCCGGCACCATCACGGTGCGCACCGGTGACACCCTCACCGTCACGGACACCGGCATCGGCCTGACCGAGGCCGACGTCCACCGTTTCCTCGCCACGATCGGACGCAGCTCCAAGCGCACCGCCGAGGGCGCGCTCGACGGCGCCGGCCTCGACGCCGCTCGCGGGGAGTTCATCGGCCAGTTCGGCATCGGCCTGCTCGCCTGCTTCGTCGTCGCCGACGAGATCACCGTCCTCAGCCGCTCCGCCGCCGACCCTGCCGCGCCCGCCGTGGAGTGGCGGGGCCACTCCGACGGGCGCTACACGATCCGCACCCTCCCCGCGTCGACCGTGCCCGAGCCAGGCACGACCGTGCGCCTCGTCCCCCGGGCGGACAACGCCGAGTGGACCGCCCACGACCAGGTCGTCGAACTGGCCCGGCACTACGGCGGTCTGCTGCGGCACGAGGTCACCGTCGTCGGTCCGCGGGGCGACGGGCACCGCGTCAACGAGACCGCTCCGTGGGAGCGGACCCATCGCTCTCCGCTGGCCCGTCGCGAGGCGTTCACGGCCTACTGCCGTGAGCTGTTCGACTTCACGCCCCTCGACAGCATCGAACTGGACCTTCCGGCCGCCGGACTGCGCGGGGTCGCGTACGTGCTCCCCACCGCCGTCAGCCCCGCCCAGCGCGCGGGGCACCGGGTGCACCTCAAGGGCATGCTGCTCACCGACCAGGCGCGGGAACTGCTGCCGGACTGGGCGTTCTTCGTGCGCTGCGTGGTCGACACCACCAGCCTCCGCCCGACCGCCTCACGGGAGTCGCTGTACGAGGACGGCACGCTGTCCGCCGTACGCGACGCCCTCGGCGAGCGGATCCGCGACTGGGTCACCGGGCTCGCCGCCAGCGACCCGGCCCTGCTGCACCGCTTCATCGACACCCACCACCTCGCGGTCAAGGCACTCGCCCGGTACGACGACGAGCTGCTGCGGATCGTCCTGCCCTGGCTGCCCTTCGAGACCACCGACGGCAACGTCACCCTGGAGGAGTTCGCCCGGACCCACGCGACCGTGCTGGTGACCCGGAGCGTCGAGGAGTTCCGGCAGGTCGCCCCGATCGCCGCGGCCGCCGGGCTCGGCGTCGTCAACGGCGGCTACACCTATGACCGCGACCTCGTGCACCGGCTGCCCGAGATCCGGCCCGGCACGGCCGTCACGGACCTCGACCCGGCCACGGTCACCGCCCACCTGGACGCCGTGGACCCGAGGGCCGAGCTGCGCGCGGCCGGCTTCCTCGCCGTCGCGAGGGAGACGATCGGAGTCCACGACTGCGACGTCGTCCTGCGCGACTTCCAGCCCGTCACCGCGCCGGCCCTTCTCCTCGACAACCGCGACGCGCGCCACGAACGCACCCGGTCGAGCCTCGCCGCCGACAGCGACGGCCTGTGGGCGGACATCCTCGGCTCCCTGCGCCACGACGCCCCACGCGCCCAGCTGGTCCTCAACCACCTGAACCCGCTGGTCCGTCAGGCCACCACGATCACCGAACGCGGCCTCGCCGTCACCACCGCCGAGGCCCTCTACGGCCAGGCCCTGCTCCTGAGCCGCCGCCCGCTGCGCGCGAGCGAGAGCGCCCTGCTCAACCGCGCCTTCATCGGCCTGCTCACCCACGCGATGCACCACCCCGGCGCCGACGCCCCCGGCTCCGAGCCCCGGAAGGAACTGTAGAGATGCCGGACACCCCCGAGGCCGTCCTCGAAGCACTCCGAGAGAACCACGAGCGTCCGCACGGACTGCCGCGCACCGTCACCGCCGAGGAGCTCGTCGAGGCCGCCGAAGCCGTCGACAAGCCGGACGTCCTCGCCACCGCTCTCCTCGAACTGATGACGGCGTACGAGTTCACCGGCGAGCACCGCAAGTCGCCCGTCGCCTTCGCCCGCATCCTCAAACTGTGGGACACCGACCCCGGTGCCTTCGGCGAGTGGGGCGCCCACCAGGTCTTCTGGCGCTTCAAGTGGGTCACCACCTCCCTGCTCCAGGTCCCCGAGGTGCCCCTCGCGGCCGTGCACGGCTGGATCGACCAGATGCGCGACCGCTACGAGGCGGCCGGCCACTCCCCGCAGCCCGTCGCCGCCATGCGCTACCACGTCGCGCACCAGACCGGGACGGGCCTCGCCGACGCCTACGACCTGTGGGCCACCAGGCCCCGCAGCGAGCTGAGCGACTGCGAGGCCTGCGAGACCCGGCACCTCGCCTGGCACCAGGTGACGACCGGAGACGACGCGGGGGCCCTCGACACCTGGCAGCCGGTGCTGGACGGAAGGCAGGGCTGCGGCGAAGAGCCGCAGGCGAGCCAGGCCCGCGCGCTGCTTCCGCTGCTCCGCACCGGTCGCACGGACGAGGCGCGCTCCCATCACCTCACCGGCTACCGGCGGGTCCGCGGCAACACCGGCATGCAGCACGAGGTCGGACTCCACCTCGAGTTCTGCGCGCTCTCCCGGAACGAGGGCCGCGGCCTGGAGATCCTCGCCGAGAACCGCCCGCTCTTCGAGGCCACCGGCGCCCCCCTCGACCACCTCGGCTTTCTCACCGGTGCCGAAGTGCTCCTCGCCCGCCTCGCCGACGACGGCCACGCCGACACGACCGTCGCGGGGCCGGCCGGCCGCACCTGGTCGGTGGGCGAACTCCTCGCCCACGTCCGGGCGGAGGCCGATCCGCTCGCCGCGGCCTTCGACGCCCGCAACGGCACCGGGGCCGTCGGCGACCTGCGCCGGGCGCGCCTCGACCGGACCCCGGTGCTCGCCGAACCGCTGCCGCTCGGCCTGCGGACGCCCGCCGCCCGGGGGACGGCCGCCCTTCCCGTCAGCACGCCGTCCGCCGCCGTGGCCGAGGCCCCGGAGGACTTCGTGGCGCTGGTGCTGGAGGCGCGCCGGTTGAACCACCAGGGGCATCCGAGCGCGCACCGGCTGTGGGACCGCGTCGCGGAGCGCCTCGCCGACGGCACCGGTGCGCACGAGGACGGCCTCGGCCCGCGGGACCTGCTGTCCGCGGAGCTCGCCGAGCACCGCGTGACGCGCCTCGGCCGCGAGGAGCGGAACGAGGAGGGAGCCGCCGAACTCCGCCGGGCCTCGGAGCTCTTCGACGGGCTGGACATGCCATGGCACGCCCTCTCGGCCCGCACCCGGGCCCTCGCGTGGACGACGGACGTCGACACGGAGGCGGACAAGGACGCGGATGGTGACGGGAAGGGGGACGGCGACGGCGCCCAGGACGCCGAGGCGATGCGAGCCGCCGTGGACGCGTGCGCACACGCGGCCCGACTGCTGCTCGCCGAAAGGCCGTTCACCGGGGACTCGGCTTCGGAGGGCGAGGTCGCGGTCGCCTCCGACGTGGGCCGAGAGCGCCGTCTCGAGTACCTCGTGGTACTCAACGCCTGCGTCTACGCCGCACACCAAGAGCTCCTGGGACAGCTCCCGGAACCCTCCGACACCGCCCTGGAGCGGTTCGAGGAGCGCACCCGCACGCTGCGCACCGAGGCCGAGCGGCTCTCGGTGCCGCACCAGGTGGCCGCCGCCCGCCAGTACGCCGGGGACGTGGCGCTGCGCCGGGGCGACGTCGCGGGCGCCGAGGCCGAGCTGCGCGCGGTCCTCGACATCCTGGACGCCTCGGACCGTCCCTGGCGCGGCTCGCGTTCCCGCGGTCTGCTCGCGCAGATCCTGCTGGCCGCGGAGCAGCCGGCCGAGGCCGTCGAACTGCTCCACCAGGCGATCGCCGACGCGGTGCGTCACGACGACGTGGACTTCCCGCTGACGCCGTCCTACGCGCTGCTGGGCCACGCGGCCTCGCACCTCGGCGACACGGCGGGCGCCGTGCGGTACCTCTCGGAGGCGGCGGCACGCTTCGACCAGGAGGAGGACCCCGAGGAGGCCACCCGGACGCGGCTGCAGCTCGCTGACGTCCTGGCCCGCGGCGGGCAGCAGGCGGACGCCGTCGCCGTCCTGGAGTCGGTCCTGGGCGACGAGGCGACGAGTTCGCTCGAGCACCGCCCGCTCGCCCAGGCACGTCTGACGCTGGCGCGCGGACTGCGCGACCTGGAGGAGTACCTGCCGGCCGCCGAGGAGTTCCTGCGCCTCGCCGACACGGTCGCCGGCTGGGAGGACGCCGGTCCCGTGCAGACCCTGGTGGCGGCGGAGGCCGCGGTCACGCTGGCGATGGCCGACCGCTGGGAGGCGGCCGACTCGGCGTACGAGCGGGCCGTCGCCTGCCATGCCGAGGCCCCCAACGCGCCGGTGGTCGTCGACATGATGCGCGAGTTCGCCCGGCTCACCGTGCAGGCCGGGCACGCGGAGGGAACGGAGGCGGCGCTGGCCCATCTCGCCCGGGCCGACGCCGTTCTCGGCGCCGTCGCGGAGGGTTCCGAGGATTTCGCCCGCTGGTACGAGGAGGGGTCCGTCCACTACCGCCGCGCGCTGGTCCTCGCCGACGCCGAGCGCTTCACCGAGGCGCTCGCCGAGGCCGAGGCCGCGATCGCCGCTCACCGGAGCGGCGGCGAGGACGGGGAGGTCCCGCGCGCCGAGGCCGTCCGCATCGCCGCACTGATCGAGGCCAACGGCCTCGGCCGCCGCGACGACGCGGTCACGCGCCTGACGGCGGCCATCGCGCGCTGCCGCACCGCTGATCTCCCCGAAGCGGCGCGCATCCTCGAAGGCCTGCGCCGGGAGTTCCTGGCACGGTAGCCACCCGCGTGTCCCGTGCCGTCCACGACGGCACGGGACGGCGGACGCGCACCCCGGGTGTGCGAGCTGCGCGCGGCGCGTCCGGCCGGCCGCGTTGTCAGTGGCACCCCCTACCGTTCAGGACATGACGACGAAGACCTATCTGGAGCTGTCGCAGGACGGCGGCGGCGCGCACAAGTTCTACGAAGTGACGGTCGACGGCACCGTGGTGTCGGTCCGTTACGGACGGATCGGTGCGGCGGGCCAGACGCAGACCTCGACCTTCGCGACGCCCGACAAGGCGCGGGCCGCGGCGGCGAAGAAGATAGGGGAGAAGGTCCGCAAGGGCTATGCGCCGGCCGTCCAGGGGCAGCGCGCGCCGCGCTCGGTGACCCGGCGCGCCGTCGTGTCCGCGCCCTCCACGGCCCGCGCGGTGGCCCCCGTGCTGTGGCGCTTCCGCACCGGGTCCGCCGCCTTCGGCATCCACGTGGACGACGAGCGCTGCTGGGTCGGCAACCAGGCCGGAGAGGTCTTCACGCTGAGCCACACCGGTGAGGTCCTGGCCCGCTTCGGTCTGCCCGACGGCGTCAAGTGCCTGGTCGCCGACGACTTCTGGATCTATGCGGGCTGCGACGACGGCCGGGTCTACGACCTGTCGTCCAAGCTGCCCTTCGCCGCCTACGACATCGCCGCCGACGTCGACATCTTCTGGCTCGACATCCACGAGGGCGTGCTGAACGTCGCCGACCGCTCCGGCCGCCTCACCGTCATCGACCACGAGGACGAGCACCAGTGGGCCCGCGGCGGCCGCGGCGAGCACGCGTGGATGGTCCGCGCCGACGGGACCGCCGTCTACTACGGCGACAGCCAGGGCGTCACCGCCTACGCACCCGACGGCGGCGGCGAGCTCTGGCACACCCGCACCGAGGGCGGGGTGCTCTTCGGCTGGCAGGAGGACACCGCCGTCTACGCCGGCACCGGCCGCCGCAAGGTGCACCGACTGGCCAAGAAGGACGGTCGGACCGAGGCCGTGTACGCCTGTGACAGCGTGGTCTACTCGTGCGCGACCTCGCCCGGCGGCCGGTTCGTCTTCGCGGGCGACGGCGCCTCGTCCGTCTACTGTTTCGCGGAGGACGGCACGCGCCTGTGGAAGCTGGGCACCGGCGGCGGTTCGGCGCTCTCCATGCAGTACCACGACGAGCGGCTCTATCTGGTGACCACGGACGGCTCGCTGCTGTGCGTGGACGCGAGCGATGCGGCCGTCGCGGCCGCGCAGCAGGGCGACGTCCCGGTCGCCCACGACGTCAAGCTCGCCGCCGCGCTGCCCACGTATGCACCGGCCACCACCGTCGCGGCCGTCGACGCGGTCAGCGTCGCTCCGGCGGGGTCGATCGTCGTGGAGTGCGTCCAGGAGGGCGCCCGCACCCGCGTCCACGTCCTGACCGAGGGCTACGAGACCCGGTGGAACGTGCAGTTCCCGCGGTCCATCCGCGAGCCCGGCGCCCGGTACGTGGTCGATGCGCTGCACGCGGCGTCCGGCGGCTTCTACCGCGTCCGCGGCGACATCCGGCGGCTGCTGTGAGCGCGGGCTTCGCGGCGGCCACCGGGGACGGGCCGCCGCTGCCCGAGGACGACGCGGAACAGCGCTCCCGGGAGGTGCGGGCCGCGTTCGAAGGGCTCCTGCAGATCCGCCGCGTGACCAACCGGCCGGGCGGCGGGGACCCCGCCGCCCGCCCCGCGGAATGGGAGCTCCGGCAGCCGGTGCGCGCGGTGGCCCTGGCCCTGGAGGCCGCGAAACGGCCCCCGTCGGCGCTGGACGACTCAGGCGCGCGCGTCGCCACCGGCTACCGCGTCGCGCCCGGGGAACGCCTCGGCACGGTCGTCGTGGAATGGCTCGGGCCCCCGGGCTCGGGCGCCGCCCAAGAGGGGGAGGCGGCTCTCACCGCCTGCGCCTCCGCCCTCGCGCCGCTCGGCTGGGACGCCCTTCTCTACCGGGGCCCCCGCCGCCACCGCTATCTGGAGGTGGAGCCGGCGGCTCCCGCGGTGTGACCGTCGACTCCGAGGCGCATCCCGCAGGCCCCGCGATCCGGCCGGTGCGCCGAGGCCGGGCTCGGACAGTGGCCGACGCCTGCACGCCTGCACGCCTGCGTGCCGGGCCGGTCGGCGTCGGACGCCCGCGGGCCGGCGATGCGGCCGGGGCGGCGCCGGCCGGAGGGGTCGGGGCGGCGCCGGGCAGGGTGTGCGGGCCGGCGCCCGGGGAGCCGGGCGTCCGGTCAGGCGATCGAGGCGGACATCACGGCCGCCACCGCGATGTTGCAGGAGGCCGTCACCCACACCGCCGGGTGCGGCTCCGGGTCGACGAGGGTCTTGCCCAGCTTGCCCGGGGTGACGAGGTCGACCACCCAGAACGCCACGGCCATCATCGCCAGGCCGAGCAGCCCGAACGCGGCCGTGGACACGAGGCCCTTGGCGAAGTCGTCGTACGTCGTCCAGATGGAGGTGAAGACGATGCCGCCTATGCCGAGGAGCGCGGAGCTCAGCAGCACCGCGGCGTTGCGGTTGCGGTCCTCCCAGATCTGGCGGCCGAGCTTGCCGGGCGTCAGGAGGTCGACGAGGACGATGCCGAGGATCAGCAGGACGACGCCGAGGGCGCCGTACGCCGCGGTCCGGCCGAGGCCGTTGACGATGTCGCTCATGGAATGCCGGCTCCGGGGGGAAAGTGATCGTGAACGATCGCGGTCAAGGACCGGCAAAATGTAGCGCAAGGCCCGCCCGGGCGGACCGGGCGGGCCTGAAGTGCGTGAACGGGTGCGTGCCGCTCAGGTGCCCGGTGGGATGAGCCTGGCCCGCGAGCGCACCATGAACGCGGTCACGATCTCGGCCACGCCCACCGCCACCAGCCAGATGCCGCCCAACAGGACGAGCACCTCCGCCGACTCGAGCGGCGAGACGATGAGCACCACACCGGCGAGCGCGCTGACGACGCCCAGGAAGACCTGCCAGCCGCGGGCCGGCATGGTCGGGTCGGAGGCGGCCGCCACCGTCTGCGTGATGCCCTGGAACAGCCAGCCGATGCCGATCCACAGCGCGAGCAGCAGCACCGACTGCATCGCGCCGCGGAAGCAGAACAGGCCCAGCAGGATCGACAGGGCGCCGCTGATGAAGGCCATGACCCGCAGCGAGGTCCGCATGTGCGTGCCGAAGGCCGCGACCAGGCGCATCACTCCGCTGACGAGCAGGTACAGACCGAACAGCACGCCGGCGACGGTCAGCGACTGCCCCGGCCACACCAGGACGAGCACGCCCATGACGAGGGCGACGAGGCCGGACAGCAGGAGGGCCTGCCAGGCCATGCCGGCCAGCATCCCGAGCGGCCCGGGCGGTACGTCCTCCGGCGAAGGGCGGTCGTACGGCACGTGGGGGTGTGTCTGTGCCATGGGGGTGTCCCCTTCTCTCCGCGCCCGTTCAGCGCGCGGTCGCGTAGGTGCTCAGGAACAGGGCCTCGGCGAGCGCCATGTTCTCGATCTCCGTCGGGTCGACGCTCTCGTTGGGCGCATGGATGAGACAGCCCGGCTCCTCGACCCCGATCAGGGCGATCTCCGCGTCGGGGAACTGCGCGCCGAGCACGTTGCACAGCGGGATCGAGCCGCCCTGCCCGGCCTGCACCATCTCCGTCCCGTACGCCTGCCGGAGCGCCGCGCCCAGCGCCCGGTAGGCCGGGCCGTCGGCGCGCGCCCGGAAGGGCTGGCCGGCGCTCTCCGGCTCGACCTCGACCCGTGCGCCCCAAGGCGCCGCGTCGATCAGATGCCCGGTGAGTGCGGCCCGCGCCTTCTCCGCGTCCGTGCCCGGCGGCACCCGGAGGCTGACCCGGGCCCGTACGGTCGCCTGGACGGCCGCCGACGAGCCCACCACGGGCGGGCAGTCGATGCCGAGGACCGTCACGGCGGGCCGGGCCCACAGCTCGTCGGCGACCGAGCCCGTACCGAGCAGGGACACGCCGTC
This sequence comes from Streptomyces sp. NPDC048018, assembly GCF_043202995.1. Lineage (NCBI taxonomy): Bacteria > Bacillati > Actinomycetota > Actinomycetes > Kitasatosporales > Streptomycetaceae > Streptomyces > Streptomyces sp. NPDC048018. The sequence goes on along the minus strand of NZ_JBIDBK010000001.1, from coordinate 944,167 downwards.
GAGGGCGCCGACGTCGGCCCGGAACTGCTCGACGGGGTAGTCGACTCCGTCCCAGCCGCCGTCGCCGGCAAGGCCCTTGACGGTGGTGTTGCCGGCGTCGTCGCGCAGGCTGTCCAGGATCCGCACGAGGGCGGCGAGCGCGTCCGGGGCCGGACCGCCGAACATGCCGGAGTGCATCTCGCCCTTGAGCGTGGAGACGGTCACGACGACGTTGGCCAGTCCGCGCAGCGAGGTCGTCGCGGTGGGCAGGCCGAGCGCGAAGTTGCCGGTGTCGCAGATCAACAGCGCGTCCGCGGAGAAGAGTTCGGGATGCTGCGGCACCAACCGTTCCAGTCCGCCGGTGCCCTGCTCCTCGGATCCCTCCGCCACGAACTTCAGGTTCACCGGGAAGCCCCTGCCCTCGGGGCCGCCCAGCGCCCGCAGGGCCGTCAGATGCATGGCGATGTTGCCCTTGCAGTCGGCGGTGCCGCGCCCGTACCAGCGCCCGTCGCGCTCGGTCAGTTCGAAGGGCGGGGTCCGCCAGGCCGCGTCGTCGAGCGGCGGCTGCACGTCGTAGTGGCAGTACAGGAGCACGGTGGGCGCGCCCTCGGGGCCGGGGGCGTGCCCGACCACCGCGTCCGTGCCGTCCGGGGTGGTCACCCGGCGCATGTCCCGGAGCCCGGCGTCCGTGAAGGCCCGGACGAGGAAGTCCGCCGCCGCGGCGCACTCCTCCGGGGGGAACTGGCGAGGGTCGGCGACCGAACGCATGGCCACCAGCGCCGTCAGGTCCTCCTTGGCCCGGGGCATCAGCTCCCGGATCCTCGCGCGCAGGGCCGCGGTCTCCCCGGCATCGGCGGTCATGCCTCACCACTCTCGTCGGCCGTCACCAGCGCTCTCACTAAAGCAACAGCCGACGAACGCCGCAAAAGATGACCTGTTCGGACGAACAACGCATCAGGTCGCACGCCCGTGCGGAGCAGAGTGGACGGAGAAGACCTGTCGAGGGCGCGTGCACCCGCCGCGCCCGCGTCCTTACGGGAGTACCCATGACCGCTCTCAACCGCCGCGACCTCGGGCTGCTCGCGCTGCGGGTCGGCACCGGCGCCGTGCTCGTCGCGCACGGGGCCCAGAAGCTCTTCGGCTGGTTCGGCGGTGGCGGCATCGAGGGCACCACCCAGGCGATGGAGGCCATGGGCTTCTCGCCCGGCCGGGAGAGCGCCGTCGCCGCGGGACTCGGTGAGGCGGGCGGCGGCGCCCTGCTCGCCCTCGGCCTCGCCACCCCGGCGGCCGGCGCCGCCGCCGCGGGCGCCATGGCCGGCGCGGTCGCCGTGCACCTGCCGGCCGGCTTCTTCGCCATGGCCGGCGGCTACGAGTACCCCGCCTTCCTCGGCTTCACCGCCGCCGCCCTCGGCATCGCCGGAGCCGGCCGCTACTCCCTCGACCACGCCACCGGGCACGTCCTCGACCAGCCCTGGGTGGTCGCCACGGCCTTCGTCGGCAGCGCCCTCGCCGCCGCGGCCGTCGTCGGCCGCCGCGCCGACGCCATCGCCGAGGCCGAACCCGGCCCGTCCGGGCGCGAGGAGCCCGAGCCCGAGCACGGCAGTGCCCGCGGATCGGAGGGGTGACCCCGTGAAGGCGATCGCACTCCCCGAGTACGGCGGTCCCGAGAACCTGACGCTCGTGGACCTGGCCGATCCCAAGGTCGCGCCCGGCGAGGTCCTGGTGCAGGTCGAGGCCGCCGGGGTCAACCCCGTCGACTGGAAGCTCGCGGCCGGCGGGCTCGACCCGATCATGGTCGCCCACTTCCCGATGATCCCCGGCTGGGACGTCGCCGGGGTCGTCGCCCGCAACGGCCTGGACGCCACCGAATTCGCCCCCGGCGACGAGGTGTTCGGCTACATCCGCAAGGACAGCGCCGAGCACGGCGCCTACGCGGAGCAGGTGTCCGTCCCCGTCCGCATGCTCGCCCGCAAGCCCCGCGCGCTGAGCTGGGCGCAGACCGCGGGCCTTCCGCTCGCCGGCCTCACCGCCCTGCAGTCCGCCGACCGGGTCGGCGCGGGCGCCGGCGACACCGTGCTCGTGCACGCCGCCGCCGGGGGAGTCGGCTCCCTCGCCACCCAGATCCTGGTGGCCCGCGGTGCCCGGGTCATCGGCACCGCGAGTCCCGCGAACCACGAGTTCCTGCGCGGTCTGGGCGCCGAACCCGTCGCGTACGGGTCCGGCCTCGCCGAGCGCGTCCGTGAGCTCGCCCCGGACGGGGTGGACGTCGCGCTGGACTTCGTCGGCGGCGAGTCCGTCGACGTCTCCGTCGACCTGCTGCGCTCGCCGCAACGGCTCGCCTCCATCGCCGACCACCGGGCCGCGGCCCTCGGCGGACACTACGTCTGGGTACGGCCCGACGGCGCCGGACTGTCGACGCTGGCCGCGCTCGCCGACGAGGGCCGGCTCACCGTCTTCGTCGAGAAGGTGCTGCCTCTGCGGGAGGCCGCCGAGGCCTGGCGCCTCAACAGCGAGGGCCACACCCGCGGCAAGCTCGTCCTGGCCGTCGGCGAACACTGACCCGGCGTGCCGCGCACCCGATGCCGCGATACTGAGCGGGAAGATCCGGAGCCGATCCGGTGCTACGGGGAGAGCAGGGGGAGAGCCGCGACATGCGCGCACGCGACGGAAGGAACCGGTGCCGGTCATGAAGATCGACCTCACGGACACCAACTCCAGCAAGATCAACAAGGCCATCCTCGAAGCCCGCCGCGCCGTCGGCACCCCTGCCGTCGGCATGGTCCTCACCCTCGTCGTCGTCACCGACGAGGAGAACGCCTACGACTCCGTGAAGGCCGCCAACGAGGCCTCCCGCGAACACCCCGCGCGCACCCTGGTCGTCATCAAGCGCCACACCCGCTCCCCGCGCGCCCGCAACGACGCCCGGCTCGACGCCGAGGTGCGCGTCGGCACCGACGCGGGCGCCGGCGAGACCGTGCTCCTCCGGCTGCACGGGGAGGTCGCCCGGCGCGCCGACTCCGTCGTCCTGCCCCTGCTGCTCCCGGACGCGCCGGTCGTCGTGTGGTGGCCCGTCGACGCCCCGGAGGTGCCCTCCAAGGACCCGCTCGGCGCCCTCGCCCAGCGCCGGATCACCGACGCGTACGCCGTCGAGGACCCGATCCGCGCCCTCGCCGTCCGCGCCGCCTCGTACGCGCCCGGCGACACCGACCTCGCCTGGACGCGGCTCACCCCCTGGCGCTCCCTGCTCGCCGCCGCGCTCGACCAGGCCCCCACGACGGTGATCTCGGCCGCCGTCGAGAGCGAGGCGGAGAACCCGAGCGCGGAGCTCCTCGCCCGCTGGTTCGGCGACCGCCTCGACGTCCCCGTGGAACGGGTCGTCACCGACGGCCCGGTCGTCACGGCCGTCCGCCTGGGCACGCCGGACGGCGAGATCCGCATCGACCGCCCGGAGGGCCCGGTGGCCCACCTCGCCATCCCGGGCCAGCCGAGCCGCGTCATGGCCCTCAAGGTCCGCACCACCGCCGAACTCATCGCCGAGGAACTCCGCCGCCTCGACCCGGACGAGGCGTACGCGGCGGCGCTGCGGTACGGGCACTAGCGGGCGGACCGGCGGGCGTCGGGCGTACGTGTCGCGGCAAGCGGCAAGCGGCAAGCGGCAAGCGGCCGGACTCAAGCAACCGGTGGCGGGCGGGAGTCGGGAGGGGCGGGCGGCCTGGGGCGGGCCCGTACCGTCTCCGGCCGCCCGCCCGCCCGGTCAGTCCACGCGCCGGAAGACCATCACGAAGTCCGCCATCTCGCGGACCCGGGGCACCTCCGGGTCCGGGAGGGCCCGCAGGCGCGCGCAGGCCGCCGCCACCAGCGGCAGGTCCTCGTCACGGACCTGCCAGGCCCCGGTGAAGAGACGGCCGCCCGCGATCGTGTCGGCCATCCCGGCGGGCGACACCCGGAAGACCGTGGGGCGTTCGCCCGCCGGACCCTCGTAGCGCAGCCCGCGTTCGGCAGCCAGGGGGGCGAGCAGGTCCGGGCCGTCCCGGCGGGTGTGCCCGGGGTCGATCCGGTCCTCCAGCTCGTTGACGATGCGGCCGATGTCGTCCGTGGGACGCATGCCCCGGGCCGGGATCACGAGATAGCGGCCCCCCGGCCGCAGCACCCGCGCCACCTCGGAGAAGACCGCCCGCGGGTCGGGCCCGGCGTGCAGCAGCCAGGTGGACACGGCCTGCGCCACCGACGCCGTCCGCAGGGGCAGCCGGCCCGCGTCCCCGACCGCGACCCGGGCCCCGAGCCGCTGCCGGGCGTGCGCGAGCATCCCGGGGGACAGGTCGATCCCGCAGACCCGGTGGCCCCGGGCGGTCAGTTCGGCCGCCACGATGCCCGTACCGACGCCGATGTCGAGCACCGGCTCGGTCGGGTCGAGCAGCGGCGCGAGCTGCTCGGCGAAGACCGCCGCCCTGGCGGTGCCGCCGCGGGAGGCGTCGTAGGTGGGGGCGATCGCGTCGAACGCGGCCCGCGCCCCGCTCACGCGGTCCCGCTCGCGGCCACCGGCGTGAAGCTGACCGGCAGCGTCGCCATCCCGCGCAGGATGCCCTCGCGTCGGCTCAGGTCCTCGTCCGGGTCGGTGAGCCGCAGGTCGGGGAAGCGGCGCAGCAGGGTGCCCAGCGCGATCCGCGCCTCGGTGCGGGCGAGCGGCGCGCCCAGGCAGAAGTGCATTCCGTGGCCGAAAGCCAACTGCTGCGGCATCTCGCGCCGGGCCACGTCGAGGATGTCGGGCCTGTCGAAGCGCCCCGGGTCCCGGTTGGCGGCGGCGAGACCGATGATGATCATCTCCCCGGCCGGGATGCTGACGCCGCCGATCTCGTACGTGTCCACGGTGAACCGCGCGACCCCGCGGCTCACCGGGCCCTCGTAGCGCAGGAGTTCCTCGATCGCCCCGGGCAGCAGTTCCGGGTCGGCGCGCAGCGCGGCGAGCTGGTCCGGATGGCGCAGCAGCGCGTGCAGGCCGTTGGCGATGAGGCCGGCCGTGGTCTCGTGACCGGCGAGCGTCAGCAGGATCGCCATCGCGGTCAGCTCGCGGTCGCTGATCCTCTCCTCGGCCTGCGCCGCGCACAGCGCGCTGAGCAGGTCGTCCCGCGGCTCCTTCTTCCGCAGGGCGATCAACGGCTCGTAGAACTCGGTGAGTTCGGCGCGCGCCCGGGCACCCTTGGCGAGCCGCTCGGGGGTGTTGGGCGGCATGATGAGCCCGACCGCGAGCCTGGCGAAGTCCGGCTGGCCCTCGGCCGGGATCCCGATGAGGTCGCTCAGCACCGCCATCGGCAGCGGCAGGGCGAACTCGGCCACCAGATCCGCCGTTCCCCGCCCGGCGAAGGCGTCGGCGAAGGCGTCCGCGTGTTCCTGGATCCGCGGGACGAGTGCCTCGATCCGGCGCGCGGTGAAGGCCTTGGAGACCAGGTTGCGCAGCCGCGTGTGGTCCGGTCCGTCCGCCACCAGCATGCTCGCCATGAGGACGTTGGTGCGCTCCTGGTGGGCCATCTCCTCGGCGAGGCCGTTGACCCCCGCCGGACTGCTGCTGAGCCGGGGGTCGGTGAGTGCCGCCACCGCCTCGTCGTAGCCCGTGACCATCCAGACTTCAAGGGTGGGATTCAGCCGAACCCGCTGTACCACCCCGTGCTCCCGGATCCGCTCGAACAGCGGGTAGGGGTCGGGCTGTTGAGCGACGTTCAGCGGCACGTCATGGACGATGGCCTGACCTTGATCCGACATCCGCTACTCCCCGTGAGCGTTCGAAAGATCTGTGGCAGGTAGTCATACCAGCCACCGAAGTTGCGTGGTAGCGTCACCGGCCATCGGCACGCAGAATTGCCCGCGGAGCACCGTCGCCCACCGGCGAAACGTTTGCTCCGCACCGCTCAACCGCAAGCATTTACGGCCTCAACCAGGCCTCACTGCGCAGGGGGAGACGATTCGTGGCACAGGTCGACCAGACGGCTCCGGCCGATCCGATCAAGGATCTGGCCCGTCCCGGCATCCTGCCCGACCCCTATCCGGCATATGCCGCATTGCGCGAAAGTACCCCCCTCTTCTGGCATGAACCGCTCGGCTCCTGGGTGCTCACCCGGCACGCCGACTGCCTCGCCGTCCTCACCGACAGCACCCGCTTCGCCTCCGACTGGCGCCGCGCCGGCGAGGACGTCCCGGCGCCACTGCTCAGCGTCCAGACCCTCGACCCGCCCGAGCACACCGCGATCCGGCACCTGCTGCTCGACGGTTTCCGCGCCCAGGACCGGCACGCCCTCCACGAGCGCCTCGACCACGAGGTCAAGGAGCTCCTCGGCGACCTCGCAGCACGCCCTTCCTTCGACCTCGTCGGCGAGCTCGCCGAACCCCTCGCGCTGCGCTTCGTCACCGCCTTCCTCGGCGTACCCGCCCCCGAGCCGGACTGGTTCGTGCCCATGTCCCGCACCGTCGTCGACGGCATGGACGCCGGTCTGTGGCCGGAGAAGCACGAACCCGCCGTCGCCGCCCGCGCCGTACTCGCCGCCTACGCCGGCGGCTGGCTCGCCGACCCGCCCCCGACCGGCCTCATCGCCTACGTCGCCGCCCACGCCGACGACAGCGGCGTCGACCCCGCGGTCCTGCGCAACAGCCTCCGCGCCGTACTCCACGCCGGCTACGAATCGGCCTCCCGCCTCCTCGGCAACGCCGCCAGAGCCCTGCTCACCACCCCGGGCGCACTCGCCGCCTTCCGCGCGGCCGGTCCCGCCACCGCCGTCGACGAACTCGTCCGCATCGACGCACCCGTCCAGGCCGACGCCCGCGTCTGCGTGACCGACACCGAACTCGGCGGCGTCACGATCAGGGCGGGCGACCCCGTGACGCTGCTCCTCGGCGCGGCGAACCACGATCCGCTCCGCTTCGCCCACCCCACCGAGCTGCGACTCGACCGCGCCCCGAACCCCCACCTCGGGTTCGGCCGCGGGGCCCATGCCTGCCTGGGCGCGTCCATGGCGATCCGGCTCGCCGGATCGGTCCTCGGGACCCTCGCCACGGACCACCCCGGCGCACGGGCGGTCGCGGAACCACACCACCGGCGCAATCTCACCCTCCGCGGCCTCGACCGCTTCGAGGTGACGCTGCGCCCCACCACGGGGGAGGAGGTCAGGACATGAAGTACTGGCACTGAGCCCAGTCGTGTGATGCCCGCGCCCTCACCGGGGGAGGAGGTACGGACATGAAGTACTGGCACTGATCCCGAGCACCGCGATGCCCGCCCGGGGGGCGGGCAGGGCGGCACGAACCGGGGCCTCCGCGCGCGCACGGTAGGCGCGGAGGCCTCCGGTCACGTCCGGCGGTCAGCCCCGGCCCGGCAGCAGGCGGACCCGCCCGGCCGGCAGCTTCGCCCACCAGTGGGCGTACCGCCGGTACAGCCGGGGATCGCGCCCGCCGAGCAGGGCGTACAGCCCCTCGGCCTCCTCGGCGAGCCCCTCCCACACCGGCTCCGGCAGCTCGTGGAAGGCCGTCGCCTCGATCCCGCCCTCGGCCGGCCGCCACACGCCCGCCACCTCGCCGTCCACGAGCAGCGTCGGCAGCACGTCGCCGTTGACGCGGATCACGACCCGCCGGTACGCGGGCGGTATCACCCGGCTCCGGTCCGCGTACGCGAGCAGCACGCTGTCCCACATCCCCAGCAGCCGCGGCGGCGCCGGCGTGTCAGCGGCCGGCCGCGGAGCCCCGGGCAGATCGAACAGCTCCGTTCCGTCCGTCCCTTCCAGCCGCTCCACGACATCGCCCAGCCCGGCCAACACCCGCCGGATCGGCGCCCGTTGCACCATGGCGAACTGCGCCATGTCCGCCACCGACGCCGGCCCGAAGCCCGCCAGATACCGCAGGAGCAGATGCCGCAGCGCCTCCGGCGGCACCTCGCGGCCCCCCGGCACGGCACCCTCGTCCCCGGCCACGTACGACGGGCGCTCGCCGAACGCCCAGGGCCCGCCCGTCGGATGATGATGCAACGGCGCGTAACCGCGAAGACCCCACCAGGCGTCGTCCCGCCGGTCCGCCCCGACCCGCTCCTCCAGCCACCCCTTCATCTCCGCGCTGCCGCGCGGCACCCCGGCGAACCGGAGCAGCCCGGGCAGCAGCTCCTCCGCGTCGGACGGCCTCAGGCCGCTCGCCGCGAACCGGAAGCCGAGTCGGGAGGCGTACAGCGTCTGCTGCATCGCCTGCCGGAAGACCCGGTAGTCCTCGCCGTGCACCGCGTGCAGCGTGATCCGCATCAGCGTCGCCTTCACGACCTCGCGCCGCCCGAGGACGGCGTCCGCCTCGGCCGGGTCGAACCCCGCGAGCCGGTTCCACAGGGCGACGTACGGCGACCCCGGATGCTGCGCCTGCAGCGCGACGACCCGCCGCACCCCCTCCGCGACCCCCATCGGGGCACGCTCCAGGAGCAGCTGACGGCAGAGGGTGGCCCGGTTGAGCTCGCGCGCGGTGATCCTCACACCGACGATTCTCACCGGTCAGCGGTCGCCGACCTACAACGCCCCCCGCAGCCCAGGGTGTCCGGACCCCGCCGGCACACGGAACCGGCACACGGAACCGGCACGCCGACCGGTCGACGAGCACCTGCCCCGTCAGCTCGGCCATTCGCGCGTGCGGAACGAGGCCCGGCGGGCCATGGAAAAGGCCGTGCCTGGTGTTCTCGACGACATGCCCCATCCGCCCGGGGCGTCGTCGCTCCAGGCGGATGGGCCGCGGGCCCCCGGCCTGGTGCGAGCCGTTCGGCGTAGGTGGTTGTGGCTCGTGCGTGCCCGCCGGGGTGGTTCGAGCGATGTGGGGGTGCGGGGCCTGCTCGATGCCGGCGCTGGTTGATGCCAGGAGAAAGCGCGGCGCCAGGCCCGCTTCTGGGGGCTGCTCGACGCGCCGTCGGGCGTGGACCCTTTGAGCGTGCGTTCCCGCAGGTCGTACGCTCGCCACGCGCGTCGTCCGGGCGCCCGGACGGAATCGCGCCACCGCTGCACGACGACCGCACCAGGATCGCGGCACAACCGCACGACCACCGCATCACGACGTCAAGACGGCCGCACAACGGCCGCACCCCGGGGGGAACTTCACGATGGCCAGGATTCTCGTCGCCGCCACGCCCGTGGCCGGACACCACGGCCCGCTGCTCCAGATCGCCGCCCATCTGTCGCGGCTCGGCCACGACGTCACCTTCCTCGGCGGGGCGCGCTTCGCCGGGCAGGTCCGGTCCGCCGGGCCCGCCTTCCGCGCGCTGCCCGCCGAGGCGGACTACGACGACCGCGACTTCTCCGCCCGCTTCCCCGAGCGCGACGGCATCCCGGCCGGGCCCGCCCAGATCATGTGGGACGTCCAGCACGTCTTCGGCGATCCGACGGCCGCTCAGTTCCGCGCCCTGAAGAACGTCCTGGCGGAGTTCCCGGCGACCGCCGTTCTCCACGACAACCTCTTCTTCGGCGGTGTGGCCCTCGCCCTCGCCGACGAGCCGGGCCGGCGGCCGGCCGTGTTCAGCGTGGGCATCTCGCCCCTCGGCATCGAGAGCCGTGACACCGCGCCGCACATGCTCGGCCTGCTGCCGCCCGCCGACGCGGCCCAGCGCGAGCAGTACGCGGCCATCGCCGCCCGGATGGCCGAACAGCGCGCCCCGCTCGACGCGTACCTGCGCGGCTGCTTCGCCCAGGCCGGCGTCACCCTGCCCGCCCGGCGTCTCGGACGCGACCTGGTGGAGGCCGCGGACGCCTTCCTGCAGCTCACGGTCCCGGGCTTCGAGTACCCGCGCGGTGACCTTCCGGCGAGCGTGCGGTTCGTCGGCGCCATCCCGATCCCGGCCGCCGAGGGCCAGGAGGCGCCCGGCTGGTGGCCCGACCTCGTCCGCGCCCGCGCCGAGGGCCGGCGGGTCGTCGTGGTCACCCAGGGCACCCTCGCCAACACCGGCCTCGACCGCCTCGTCATCCCCACCGTGCGCGCCCTCGCCGACCGGGACGACGTCCTCGTGGTGGCCGCCACCGGGCGCTCCGACGCCTCCGCGCAGTTCGCCGCCCATCTGCCCGAGATCCCCGGCAACGCCGTCGTCGCTGGCTACGTGCCCTTCGCCGACCTCCTTCCCCTCGCCGACCTCCTCGTCACCAACGGCGGTTACGGCGGCACCCAGGCCGCCCTCGCCCACGGCGTCCCCCTCGTCGTGGGCGGCGACACCGAGGACAAGCCCGAGGTCGCCGCCCGCGTCGAATGGACCGGCACCGGGGTCAACCTCCGCACCGCCGACCCCTCCGACGACGCCCTCCGCGCCGCCGTCGACACCGTCCTCGGCACCCCCTCCTTCAGCGAGCGGGCCGCGGAGCTGGCGAAGGAGTACGCCGCGCACGACGCGCTCGCCCTGATCGACCAGCTGGTCAGCGCCACGGACGCACGGACCGTGGCGCGCTGAGCCGTGGCGCGGGGGAGCGGCCGCGGCCGCTCCCCCCGGCGCTGTGGTGAATCCGGCGAGAGACTGTCATGAAGTCGTGAAACTTCTTGGGGACGATACTGGTCAGCCCAGTGCGCCACGTACTTCACAGACTCGGGGGAACACCACCATGAGCACCGTTCGCAGAGCCGCCGCCCTCGCCGCCGCCGCGGCCGTCTCCAGCCTCGCCCTCACCGCCTGCGGACCCTCCGAGGACGGTGCCGCCGGGGCGCCGACGGCACCGGCCACGCCGACGAAGTCCGCGGCGCCCACGCCGTCGGCGAAGCCGACCTCGACGCCGGGCAAGGGCACGACGGGCGGCTCCACCGGTGGCTCGACGGGCGGGACCAGCGGTGGCTCGACGGGCGGCTCCGCCGGGGGCTCGACGGGCGGGGCCACCGGGGGCAGCGGCGGTCCGACCGACCCCGACTACGACGTGTTCCCGTGCAGCACCTTCGACGTGACCTTCACCGCGAGCCTGGCCGAACCCACGACCAGCAGCTATCTGCTGAAGATCACCAACAAGAGCGGCAAGCCGTGCAAGGCGCTCGGGCACCCCGTCGTGACCTTCGGCGACCTCGACGGCCAGGCCACCGAGCGCGGCAAGGCGCCCGACATCGAGAAGGCGATCCGGCTCGCGCCGGGCGAGTCCGCGTACGCCGGGCTCATGGGCGGTGCCAAGGACGGCAAGGGCAAGACCGTCAACTCGATCGCCCTGACCATGAGCACCGAGTCCGACCTGGAGCAGAAGCCCCTCAAGGCCTCCACTCCCGGCTTCAACGTCTCGCCCACCACCAACTCCGTCACCGCCTGGATGACCAACGCGGAGGACGCACTGAGCCTGTGACCGGCCCGCGCGCCACGGCACACTGCTGGCCGGCGCCAGGCCGCCGGGCCCCGGACCGTCTCGTACGGCCCGGGGCCCGGCCGTTCCCCCTCCTCGTCGACGCGAGCGGCGGCGCCAGGCGGCGCGTGGCGGTGAGCCGTGGTGAGCGGGTGGGGAGTCGTGGTGAGCAGCGGTGAGCGGACGGTGAGTCCCCGGTGAGCGGCGCCGACCAGCATGAGGACATCGCCGGGTCCCACCCACGGGATCCGCACCATGCAGAGGGGCAACGACATGACGCAGCTGACCGGCAGGACCGCACTGGTGACCGGAGCGTCGCGGGGCATCGGCCGGGCGGTGGCCCTGCGGCTCGCGGCCGATGGGGCGTTCGTCGTGGTGCACTACGGAGGCGACGCCGCGGCCGCACGGGACACCGTCGCGCGGATCGTGGACGACGGCGGTCGCGCCGTCGCGGTGGGCGCGCGCTTCGGTGAGGCCGGGGCGGTCGACCGGCTCTTCGAGGGGATGGCCGCTCAGGGCGTGCGCGACCTCGACATCCTCGTCAACAACGCCGGTATCGGCTCGGGTTCCCCGATCGGCGAGGTCACGCCGGAGGAGTTCGCCCGGCTCATGGACGTCAACGTCACCACGCCCTTCTTCGTGATCCAGCGTGCCCTGCCCCTGCTGAACGACGGTGGCCGCATCATCAACATGGGCTCGACGGCCAGCCGGTTCGCGGTCGCCACCCAGATCGGATACACCGTCAGCAAGGCCGCTCTGGAGGCGATGGGACCTTCGCTCGCCAACGAGCTGGGCCGGCGCGGCATCACGGTCAACACCGTTGCCCCAGGGGCCGTTCGCACGGACATGACCGCCGGATACACGGCGGTTCCCGAGGTGGTCGCGGGCCTTGAGGCCATCACCGCCCTCGGCCGCATCGGCGAGCCGGAGGACATCGCCGACGTGGTGGGGTTCCTGGCCGGACCGCAGGGCCGCTGGGTGACGGGTCAGACCGTCGACGTCTCGGGCGGCACCTACCTCGGGCCGCTCGCCGCGTCATGATCTAATCGCCGGAATGCGGTTCGGAATCCTCGGAGACACCCAGGCCTGGCACGGCGACGGCACCGAGGTGCCGCTGGGCGGCCCCGCGCGCCGCGCCCTGCTGGCGCTCCTGCTGGTCCGCCCCGGCTCGGTCGTGCCGGCCGACCGCCTCGCCGACGAGATCGAGCCGGGCGGCACGGTGTCCGCACACGCCGTCCAGTCCCAGGTCTCCCGGCTGCGCGCGGTCCTCCCGGCCGGAGCCACCATCGAACGGGTCGGCGCCGGCTACCGGTTGGTGCTCGACGCCGGAGGGGCCGGGCAGGGCGGGGGCGTCGCGGAGGACGGGGGAGTCGGGGTAGCCGGGCGAAGCCGAGCAACCGGGGTCGCCGCGGGAGCAGGGGAACCCGGGGGAGGGGATCCGGCCCCCCATGCCGACGCCGCCGCGGGTGCCGTAGCCGCCGCGGGAGCCTCCGCCGTCGCGGGCGCCGAGGAGCCGTCGGCGGCTGAAGAGGCCGTGGACGCCGTGCGGTTCGAACGGCTGGCCGCCGAGGGGCGCACGGCCCTGCGGGACGGCGACCCCGTACGCGCGGCGGAGCTGCTGCGGGAGGCACTCGGCCTCTGGCGGGGTCCCGCGTTCGCCGGGCTGCCCGACAGCGACTCGGCCCGCGCGGCCGCCGCGCGCCTGGAGGAGCTGCGACTCGCCGCCCTGGAGGACCGGATCGAGGCCGAGCTGCGCTCGGGCGAGCCCCGGGCCCTCGTACCGGAACTGCGTGAGCTGGTCGGCGCGCATCCGCTGCGCGAACGGCTCGCCGCCCTGCTGATCCGGGCCCTGTTCGCCCAGGGCGGCCAGGCCGAGGCACTCCTGGTGTACGAGGAGACCCGACGGCACCTCGCCGACGAACTCGGTGCCGACCCGTCCGCCGAACTGGTCTCGCTGCACACCGAGTTGCTGAGCGCGGCCACCGTACCCGCGCCCGCCGAACCCCCCGCGCCCCTCACCAGCTTCGTCGGCCGCGACACCGAGACCGCCGACGTGGCCGCGCTGCTGCGCACGGCCCGCCTGGTCTGTCTGACCGGCCCCGGCGGGGTCGGCAAGACCCGGCTATCGGCAGAGGTCGCCCGGGCGGCCTCTGCGGCCGGTGACGACGTGTGCTTCGTCGAACTGGCCGCGCTCCGCGACGGATCCGGCACGGCGCAGGTGCTGCTCAGCGCGCTCGGACTGCGGGAGAGCGGCCTCCAGGCGGCGGGCGGCCCGCAGACACCGCTCGACCGCCTGATCACGGCGCTGTCGGACCGCCCGCTCCTCGTCGTCCTGGACAACTGCGAGCACGTCGTCGACGAGGCCGCCGCCCTGGCGGCACGGCTGCTCACGGCCTGTCCCCGGCTGCGGGTGCTCGCCACCAGCCGGGAGCCGCTGGGGGTCATCGGCGAGCACGTCTGGCAGGTCCGCCCGCTGGACGAGGACGCGGCGGTACGGCTCTTCGAGGACCGGGCTCGCGCCGTACGCCGGGGGCCCGCGCCCGATCCGGGGGCCGTACGGCGCATCTGCTCCGCCCTCGACGGGCTGCCGCTGGCGATCGAACTCGTGGCGGCGCGACTGCGCACCCTGGAGTTCGCCGAACTGGCCGGTCGCCTGGACGACCTGCTCGCCGTCACGTCTCGCGGCAGCCGCGGAGTCGAGGAGCGGCACCGGACGCTGCGCTCGGTGGTCGCCTGGAGCTGGGATCTGCTGTCGGCGGACGAACAGCGCGCGGCACGCCGTTTCGCCGTCTTCGCGGGCGGCGCGACGCCGGCGTCCGCCCGCGAGGTCTGCGGGATGGACGGCGACACCTTGGAGTCGCTGGTCGACAAGTCGCTTCTGGAGGGCGTCGGCGTCGGCCGCTACCGCATGCTGGAGACGGTCCGCGCCTACGCCGCCGAGCGCCTGCACGAGGCGGGGGAGGACGGGACGACCCGACGGCTGCACGCCGCCCACGTCCTTCACCTCTTCGACGAAGCCGGCCCCCGCCTGCTCGGATCCGCCCAGCTGGAGTGGCTGCCGCGCGTCGCGGCCGAGGACGACAACCTGGCCGCGGCGCTGCGCGGGGCGCTGGACGCGCACGACACCGGCACTGCGCTGCGGCTGCTCGCCTCGGCCGCGACCTCGCTGTGGATCCGGGGAGCGTCGGCCACGGCCGCGGCCCACGCGACCGCCGTGCTCGACGCGCTCGGCCGCGCCGTCATCGACGATGTCGTGCTCGGGGAAGGCACCGAGGACGTGGCCCAAGGCATCGCCGGGGACGTGTCGGAAGGCATTGCCGGGGACGTCTCGGAAGGCATCGCCGAAAACGTGTCCGGAGACGTGGCCGGAGGTGTGGCGGCCGGGGGCGTCGCGATCGGGCACGTCGCCGGGAACACGGCAGAGGAGACCGCGGCCGGTGACGCGGCTCCTCGCCGTCTCGCCGAGGAGTACGCCGTCTGTGTGCTGCTCGCCGCGGCCGCCCCCGCCCCCGCCGGGCAGACGGTGTGGCGGCGTCACCGTGCCGCGGCCCAGCGGGCGTTGGGGACCGTCTGGCCCGGAGACCGGGCCGGCCGGCACCCTGCCGCCCTGCTGCAGTGGATGATGCGGAACGCCGGTGAGCCCGACCCGGAGGCCGCCTTCGCCCTCGTGTCCGCCCAGCACGCCTGCCCCGATCCGTGGGCGCGCGCCGTCGCCGCGTACGTGGCCGGGTACGGGCCGCTGAGGGGCCGCGACACCGAGCGCGCCGCACACGCCTTCCGTACCGCCGTCGAACGCTTCGACGCCCTGGGCGACCGCTGGGGCGCGGCGCTGGCCCTGGACGCGCTCGCCGGTCTCTCGGCGGCGCGCGGCGACAGCGCGGAGGCGGTGGCGCTGACCGACCGCGCCCTCGCCCTCACCCGCGAGCTCGGTGCCCGCGAGGACTCCGCCGACCTCCTGGTCAACCGGGGCGACCAGCACCTCGCCCGGGACCCCGGGCAGGCGCGGGCCGACTACGCCGAGGCCGCGGCCCTCGCCCGCGCCGGCGGCAGCACCGCCGGGCTCGGCGCGGCGCTCCGCGGGCTCGGCGACCTCGCCCTCCTCGACGGCGACCTGGACGAGGCGCGACGGCTGTACACCGAGGCGCTCGAACGGATCGACCCGCACTGGGTCAAGAGCCTGGGCAACCGGGTGTGCGCCCTGGCCGGCCTCGGCCGGGTCGCCGACGCCCGGGGCGACCACGCCGCAGCCGGCGACCACTACCGCCGGGCCGCCGCCTGCGTGGCGGGACTCGGCCCCCGTGTCCCGGACACGCTCCGCCTGATGGGCCTGCCGGCGGCCACCGTCGAGGCGGTGCTGCGCGCGGGGTGAGCGAGGGCGGCACCGGCCGCTCACCGGGGCGGTGAGCGGCGGGTGAGCACCCGGTGAGCGCCCCCGGACAAGCTCGTTCCATGACGAACACGCAGAAGAACACGCAGAAGAACGCGCAGAAGAACACGCAGCCGATCGCGAAGCACGCCCCCGGCCGGAGCGCGGGGCACGACGCGCGGCAGAGCACGCGGCAGCAGCCCGAAGGCAGCGCCGCGGCCGGCAGCGGCATCGGCAGCGGTGGCGGCCGGAAGCTCTCGGTCCTCATCTCCGGCGCCTCGGTCGCCGGCCCCGCCCTCGCCCACTGGCTCCGACGCCACGGCTTCGAGGCGACGATCGTGGAGCGCGCCCCCGCGCTGCGCGACGGCGGCTACGCCGTCGACTTCCGCGGCGACGCCCACCTCTCGGTACTGCGCCGCATGGGCATCCTGGACGCCGTCGAGAGCGCCCGCACGGGCGTCGGCTCCATGTCGTACGTCAACGCGACCGGCAAGCCCGTCGCGAAGCTGCCCGCGGACCTGTTCGCGGGGGACGTCGAGATCCTCCGGGGCGACCTGGCACGCATCCTGTACGACGAGACGAGCCCGTACACCGAGTACCTCTTCGGCGACTCCGTCACCTCGCTCACCGAGGACGCGAACGGCGTCTCCGTCACCTTCGAACGCAGCGCGCCGCGCCGCTTCGACCTGGTGGTCGGCGCCGACGGGCTGCACTCCACCACCCGCCGGCTGGCCTTCGGGCCGGAGGAGGACTTCGTCAAGCACCTCGGTGTCTACTGCGCCGTCTTCACCACCGCCAACCACCTGGGGCTCGACCACACCGGCCACGCCTACCGCACCGCGAACCGGATGGTGGCGATGTACAGCGCCCGGCACAACGCCGAGGCGAAGGCGGTCTTCTACTTCGGCTCCCCGGACCTGGACCTGGACCGCCGGGACGTCACCCGCCAACAGGACCTGCTGAGGGCCAAGTTCGCCGGGGGCGGCTGGCAGAGCGACCGGCTGCTGCACGAGATGCGCCACGCGCCCGACTTCTACTTCGACTCCGTCAGCCAGGTCCGCATGGACAGCTGGTCGCGCGGCCGGATCGTGCTGCTCGGCGACGCCGCGTACTGCCCGTCCTCGCTCTCGGGCATGGGCTCCGGCCTCGCTCTCGTCGGCGCCTACGTCCTCGCCGGCGAACTCGCGGCCGCCGGCGGCGACCACGCGGTCGCCTTCGCCCGCTACGAGCGCGAGATGCGGGCGTACGCCGAGGGCTGCCAGAAGATGGGCGACGGTGTCGCCGGTCTCATGGTGCCGGGCAGCCGCTTCGCCGCCGCGGCCCTCAACCGCTACTACAAGCTCATGCCGTACCTCCCGGGCAAGAACATGGCAGCCAGGATCGCCCGCAGGACCGCCGAGAACATCACCCTGCGCGACTACCCGGCGGCGTGACCCGCACGCCGCCGTGCGCCGCGTCCCCGTGGGGTCAGTCCCACTGCTGGGCGGCGAGGGAGGCGACCGGCTGCGGCTTGCCGATGACGGCCAGGGCGATGAAGAAGTTGATCTGCCCGATCGCGATGGTCAGCGTCGCCAGGGCCTTCTCGTCGTAGTGCTTCGCCGCCTCGGCGTACAGCTCGTCGCTGACCCGCTCCCGACCGGTCGGGGTCGGCTGCAGGGTGGCCTCGACCAGGGCCAGGGCCGCACGCTCGGCCGCGGTGAAGTACGGGGCGTCCTGCCAGGACGCGACGGCGGTGATGCGCTCCTCGGACTCGCCTGCCTTCCTCAGGAAGCCGGTGTTCAGGATCGTCAGGTAGGTGTTGTTGACGATCTGCCCGGCTCGCAGGTGGATCAGGTTGAACGTGGTCCGCGGCACGGACTGGTTCCCGGTGGCCCGGAAAAGGGCGGCGCTGATGTCGGCCAGCTCGGGCACGAACTCGCCCGGGTTCGGCATCCGGGAGATCGAGGAGGTCGTCGGCTTCGTCATGGTCTCTCTCCTTCGCAGGGCCTCGCGGGCCCTTCTGGGGCCTTGCGGGGCGGCGCCTTCGGTGTCTTCACAGCACTGACGCAGCGAGGAGCGGGAGTGTGACCGGAATCGGGAACAAGTTTTGCCGGGGCCTCCGGGGTCTGTCCGGAAGCGGACAGCGAAGGTGGCAGGGGGCGAGATGCGGGTAGTCGGTGCGGGCACCCGGGCACGTCGCGCGACGTGCCCGGGTGCATGGCGCGGCCGCTAGACCGTCGCGTCCTGCTTCCAGTCGCGTACGAGGAGCCCGAGCAGCACCTCGTCGAGGAACTCGCCCATCACCCAGGCCGAGGAGCGCAGGACGCCCTCGCGGACGAAGCCGTTGCGCTCGGCGGAGCGGAGCATCCCGGTGTTGTCCGCCAGCGTCTCGATCTGCAGCCGGTGCAGGCTGCGTACGACGAAGGCGTAGTGGCACAACACCGCGACGACGTCGGTGCCGTAGCCCTTGCCGCGGCAGGACGGCAGCAGCCCGAGCCCGATGTGCGCGGTCCGGTTGTGGGTGTCGATGCCCCACAGCGTCGCGGTGCCGATGAGGGTGCCGCCCTCCCGCTCCACCACGGAGAACTGGACGCTGCTCTGCTGGGTGTCGTCCACCACGAGCCGGGGGTCCTGCGAGTCGGGCTTGATCGGTCGCCACGGACCGCCCTCGGCACGCGAGGCGTTGACCACGTCGTCGTAGAGCTCGGTCCGCAGGATCGGGATGTCGTCCTCGTGACGGGCCCTCAGCCCGACCTTGGTGCCTTTTAGCATGATGGCTTCTTATCGGCCCGGGACGGAGGTCGGCAAACCAATTTGTGTGCCGGGCCGCCGGGTTGTGTGGGGGCGCGTCCGCCCCGCGCACCACCGTCACCTTGAGCGGTGGGGCGGCCCCGGACGGGGGCGGCGATGTGGTCGGCCGCCGCGGATCGGTGCATCGTCGCGGGCCGAGGAGAGGCCCCGGGGGTGGGGGCGCGCGTGCGATATTGCCTTCGCTGGCCATCATTGCAACGTATCGTTGCGTTCGATCCCTTCGTCATTGCTTCAATTTATGCACTGCGAACTGCGGATACGGGAAAAGCGAGATTGACCGTTCTCTGAACGCAACGTAGCTTTCGTGATGCGTCAAACGCGTGGCGCCGCGAGCTGAGGAATGGTCATGAGCGAATCCCTGCACACCGTCACGGCGCTTCCGGCGGAGCGTCGGTCCGGTTGTCCCTTCGACCCGCCGGCCGAGCTGACCGAGGCCCGCCGGCACGGCCCGATCAGCCGCTACACCCACCCCGGCGGCAAGCCCGGCTGGATGGTCACCGGGCACGAACTCGTCCGGTCGATCCTGGCCGACCCGCGCTTCAGCTCCCGCAAGGAGCTCATGAACGTGGTCGACTTCGAGCTCCCGCCGGCCCCGCCCGGGGAGTTCCTCCTCATGGACGAACCCCAGCACAGCCGCTACCGGAAGCCGCTGGTGGGCAAGTTCACCGCGCGCCGGATGCGGCTGCTCACCGAACGCGTCGAGCAGATCACCGCCGACTGCCTGGACGCGATGGAGGCGGCGGGACCGTCGGCCGACCTCGTGGCCGCCTTCGCCAAGCCGATCCCCACCATGGTCATCTGCGAGCTGCTGGGCGTGCCGTACGAGGACCGCGACTCCTTCCAGGAGCAGATCGACACCTTCATGAGCGGCGAGTCGAGCGACGAGGACCTGATCGCCGCCTACACGGCGACCCAGGAGTACCTCGCGCGGCTGGTGGCCGCGAAGCGCGCGAACCCCACCGACGACGTCCTCAGCGAGCTGACCGACGGCGACCTGACCGACGAGGAGCTGAGGGGCATCAGCCTGATCCTCCTCGCCGCCGGTTTCGACACCACCGCCAACATGCTCTCCCTCGGCACCTTCGCCCTGCTGCAGCACCCCGACCAGCTCGCCGCGCTGCGCTCGGAGCCCGAACTCGTCGACCAGGCCGTGGAGGAGCTGCTCCGCTATCTGAGCGTCGCCAAGTCGTTCCACCGGACGGCGCTGGAGGACGTGGAGGTGGGCGGCCACACCATCGAGGCGGGCACCACGGTCGTCCTCTCGTACCACACCGCCAACCGCGACCCCGAGCGCTACGAGGACCCCCACGTCCTCGACCTCCGCCGCAGGTCCGGCGGCCACCTGGCCTTCGGCCACGGCATCCACCTGTGTCTCGGCGCGCAGCTGGCCCGCATCGAGATGCGCGTGGCCCTTCCGGCCCTCCTCGGACGCTTCCCGACCCTGCGCCTGGCCGTCCCGGCCGACGAGGTCGCCCTGCGCCCGGAGACCGCGGACATCTACGGGGTGAAGAGCCTTCCGGTCGCCTGGGACGCGTGACCGCCGGACAGCGGCGGGCCGGGGCCACCGGACGGCGACCGGCAGGCGGCGCCGGGCGGCGCCGGGGCGGGAGGCCCGGGGGCCCCGGGACGGGTCCCGCGGTCCCGGGTCAGGCCACCCCGCGGATGCGTCCGACGAGGAGGCCGCCCACGAGGGTGGCCAGGGCGGCGGTGAGGTAGAGGCCGGTGTAGCCGCCGGCGTGGGCGATGACCGGGGAGGCCAGGGCGGGGGCGAGGACCTGGGGGCCGGAGTTGGCGATGTTGATGACACCGAGGTCCTTGGCGCGGTCGGCGGCCTCGGGCAGCACCTGGGTGACCAGGGCCTGGTCGACGGCGAGGTAGATCCCGTACCCGGCACCGAGGACCGCCGCCGCCGCGAGGGCGGACGGCCAGGTGTGGAGCAGGGCGAGCAGGAGGGCCGCCGCGGCCATGATCAGGGAGCTCAGGACGACGAAGCCCTTGCGGCGCCCCACGCGGTCGGAGAGCACGCCGGCCGGGATCGCCGTGAGCGCGGCACACAGGGTGTAGACGACCGTGAGGATCAGGACGCCGGTCCCCGGGTCGGCGTGGTGGACCGCGTCCGCCAGGAAATAGAAGAGGTAGAGCGTCCCGAGCGCGTTGCCCAGGTTGACGAGGAACCGCGTCAGCCAGGCCCAGCCGAAGTCCGGGTGCCGGCGCGGACTCACCCAGAAGGAGCGGGCGAAGGAGCGCGGGGCGAAGGGCGGGCGCAGGGACCGGGGCAGCACCGGCTCGCCGTGACGCAGGACGAAGGGGAGCGCGAGCCCGACGGTGAGCAGGGCGAGGACGCCGTAGCCGGACGGAACGCCCGTCACGAGCGCGGTGGTGATCAGCGCGCCGAGGACCAGGCCGAGGGACTGCGTCAGCCCGGTCCAGCCGGAGACCTGCGCGCGCTGGGCGACCGGCACGCGGTCGGCTATCGGGGTGGTGACCCCGGCCAGCATCGCGTTGAGGCCCGCCTGCGCCAGGCACCAGCCCAGCGCGACGCCTGCCACCGTGTGCTGCGAGGCGGTGAAGGCGAGTCCCGCCGCGCCGGCGAGCGCGCCCCCGAGGATCCACGGCCGCCGGCGCCCGAACCGGCTCGTGGTCCGGTCCGACCAGGCGCCGGCGACGGGGTTGACCAGCACGGCGACGAGCGCGCCGAGCCCGGTGACGAGCGACAGGGCCGTGTTCTTGCCGGCCGGGTCGATCCGTTCGAGCTGCAGCGGCAGCAGGATCTGGATGGGCGTCATGAAGGCCATGAAGACGGCGAGCGTGGCGAGCGAGAGCCCCGCCGTCCAGCCCGCCCCGACCGGGACGGTGGGTTCGGCGAGGACGGCGCCGGCGGCTGCCGGACCCGTCGGGTCGTGCGCGTCACCCGTGCCGCGCACACCACTCACGACTCCCGGGTCCAGGGGCTCTCTCGCGTCTCCAGCCGGGGCGTGGGTCATCGGATACCCCGCTCAGGGCCGGTGGGCGGCGATGAGGTCGCGGTACCAGGCGAAGCTCGCGCGCGGCGTGCGCAGTCCGGTGGCGAAGTCGACCTCGACCAGGCCGAAGCGCTGGTGGTAGCCCTCTGCCCACTCGAAGTTGTCGAGCAGCGACCACGTGAAGTAGCCGCGCACGTCGACCCCTCGGGCGCTCGCCTCGGCGACCGCGGCGATGTGGCCGGCGAGGTAGTCGATCCGTGCCTGGTCCTCCGTCCCGGCCGGCTGCGAGCAGCCGTTCTCGGTGATCCACAGCGGCGGAAGGGCTTCGCCGTAACGGGCCTTGAGCCCGGTGAGCAGTTCGGTGAGCCCGTCGGGGACGACCGGCCAGCCGAACGCGGTCCTCTCGTACGTCTCCTCGGGCTCGGCCAGGTCGAAGGGCAGTCCGCCGGAGGGATCGGCCGGAGCGGTGATCCAGGTCGGGTTGTAGTAGTTGATGCCCAGCCCGTCCAACGGCTGCGCGACGGACGCGAGATCGCCGTCGCGCACGATGCCGCCCCAGCTCTCGTCGGTCATGCCGTAGGGCGAGAGGTCGGGGTAACGGCCCAGCAGGACGGGGTCGTTGAAGAGCCGGTTGTGCAGGACGTCGTACGCCGAGGCCGCCGCCGCGTCCTCGTCCGCCCGGGCGTCCGAACGCAGGCGGACGGGCGTGCAGTTGTTGGCGATCAGCACGTGCGCGCCGGGGACGTTCGTCCGCAGCGCGGTGGTCGTGAGGCCGTGGGCGAGGAGCTGGTGGTGCGCGACGGGGAGGGCGTCCAGCAGCAGGGCGCGGCCGGGGGCGTGGACGCCGAACCCGTAGCCGAACGACATGTGCACGAAGGGCTCGTTGAGGGTGATCCAGCGCTTCACCCGGTCCCCGAGCCGCTCCGCGACCACCGTGGCGTACTCGGCGAAGTGGTACGCGGTGTCGCGGTTCAGCCATCCGCCCTCGTCCTCCAGGGCCTGGGGCAGGTCCCAGTGGAACAGGGTCGGCGTGGGCTCGATCCCGGCGTCGAGCAGCGCGTCGACCAGCCGGTCGTAGAAGTCCAGGCCCCGGGGCTCGACCTTGCCCGCACCAGCCGGCAGGACGCGCGGCCACGCGATCGAGAAGCGGTACGCGTCGAGCCCGAGCCGGCGCATCAGTGCGACGTCCTCGTCGAACCGGTGGTAGTGGTCGCAGGCGACGTCGCCCGTGTGCCCGTCCAGGACGGCACCGGGACGGCGCACGAAGGTGTCCCAGATCGACGCGCCCTTGCCGTCCTCGTCGGCCGCGCCCTCGATCTGGTACGCGGCGGTCGAGGCGCCCCAGACGAAGTCGGCCGGGAGTCGGGGAACCCGGGTCGGATCGGCGGAGCTGGCTGTCACAGGCACCTGCCTTCAACGCTGAAGCGGGACTTGGTCACGTGGCCGGGCACGCCGTTCACGGCGAGCGGGAACGTAACATGAACACACGTTCACGTTCTAGGGGTGAGCGAGACCCGCTGCGGGGCCGCTGCGGGACCGGGAGGGCGTGCGACCGGAGCGGGGCCGATGCCGGCCAGGGCGCGAGACCTGCGCGGCCACGCCGGACCGCCGCAGCGAGACCAGGGCGCCATGCCGGACCGCGCCGGGCCGGACGGGTCGGCGTGAGGCCGACCGCAGCGAGACCCGGGCGCCATGCCGGACCGCGCCGGGCCGGGGCCTGAGCGTCATGCCGGACCGCGCCCGGCCGAGGCCTGAGCGCCGCGCCGGACCCGGGTCGTCGGCTGGACCGGCAGGGGCGAGGTCCGCGGGTCCCGTCCGGGCCCGCTCCCGGTGCGCCCCCCGTTGCTAATCGCCCGCGTCGGCGGCCAACCGGCCGCGCAGGTCGCCCCAGTACGCGTTCAGCATGTGCTTGAGCTCGTCCAGCGTCTCCGGGTCCGGTTCGCCGTCACCCTTGTGCGCCTCGTGCAGGACGGCGTTGGCGGCCCACACCACCATCCGCGACGCGCGGCGCGCCCGCTCACCGCCGGGCGCGCCCGTCAGGTGCTCCATGATCTGCTGCAGCCCCTCGGCCACGACCCCGTTGCTCGCCTCGTCGGCGCGCGCGAGCTCGGGGCTCAGGTGCCGGCCGGCCCACAGCGCCATACCGCCCCGCTGGGACCGGAAGAGTTCGGCGTAGACGTCGACCGTCGTGCCGACCAGGTCGGTGAGCTCACCCGCGAGGGCCCGCGCGACGAGATCGTCGATGGCGGCCCTGAACGCCTCCAGGTAGCGCTGCCCGAGGGCGTCCACGACGGCGCTCTTGTCGGGATAGAACTGGTAGATGCTGCCGACGGGCGCGCCCGCCTCCTCGGCTATCCGGCGTATGGTCAGCGCTTCGTACCCCTCCCGCGCCAGGATCCGGTCGGCGGCCCCGAGGATCGCCTCGACCCGCGCCCGGCTCCGCGCCTGCTGCGGCCTCCGCCGCACCCGCCCCGCCGCCTCCGGCGCTCCCGCCTCCGTCACCACGGTCACCCCACGTCCCCGGTCGCCCGACGAAATGGAGGAACGTAACACGGGCCCGGATTCCGGCCGGTTCACCCGGGGCGGGTCGGGAGCACGAGCGAAGCCCCCGCCCCGTCGAACGGGTTACCGGGGGCGACGCAAAGGGCGTGCACAACTCCCGTCTCGATGTGTAGTGTTAACCGCGTTCACAGCTCGATACCAGAATTTCGCCTGTTAACACATGGGGGGTCAGGTGTCTCGTCACCTGCGCGCAACCAGCCGCACCGCACGTACCCGGCGTACCGCCACCGCGGCCGCCGTCGCCGTCGTCCTCGCCGCAGGATCGGCCGTCGTGCTGCCGGCCACCGCTCACGCGGCGGAGGCCGCCGAGGCCGCCGAGGTCCGCATACCCGCTCCGGACGCGTACGGCGACGGACCCGAGACGCTGCTGGCGACCGGCAGCCAGGGCGTACTGCACCGCGAGGGCGGCGGCTACCTCTGGACCAACACGTACAACGCGGCCACCAAGCCGGTTCCGGAGCTCGACGGCGTACCGGAGGGTGCGATCGTCCAGGGCCACGACGAGTTCAACCGCGTCATCCACACCAGGCCGCGCGAGGACGGCGGCACGGACGTCGTGCGGATCGGCGTCGAGGATCCCGGCTTCACCAGGACCACCACCCTGCCCGCCGGCTACCTCAATCCGCGGATCGCCAACGGCTGGGTGCTGGCCACCGTGGACCGGGGCGACGGAACGTACCAACTGCGCGTGGCACGCGGCGGGGACCCGGCCGCCGACCCCGTCGTGCAGCTCCCCGCCGGAGCCACCACCGGAGCCGAACCCGTGCTGCTCGGCGCCCAGTCCAACCGGCTCGTGATCGGATACCGGTCCGCCGACGGCACCCCGGGCTACGGCATCCTCACCGCGTACAACGGCACCGTCGAGCCGCTGCCCGTGAGCGGCGAGGCGAGCGGCTTCCGGATCACGCAGGACACCGTCAGCTGGTTCACCCGTGACGGGCAGCCGGGCGTGCGCGTCATGGCGCGCGCCGACATGTCCGCCGCCCCGCGCGTCGTGCCGCTCGCCACGCAGTCGGCCGACAGCGAGGTCACGGCCTTCGTCGTGGGCGACAACGTGCTCTGGCGCGAGGGCGACGGCGGACCCCTGCGCCTCACCCCCTTCGCCGGGGCGGAGGCCGAGCGGACGCTGCTGAGCGACGTCGAGACGACCTTCCTGCGCTCCGAGGGCGGGGGTTCGCTGGTCGCCCTCGGAAAGAACGCGGAAGGCAGGCGCGCCATCCACCACTTCAGCGTGGACGGTTCCGGACTCGTCTTCGATCTGCTCCTGCGCGAGGTGCCCGGGGTCACGACGGCGGAGGGCAGCATCCAGGCGCTGAGTCTCGACCGTGGGCGGCTGCGGTACGTCAACTCCCTGGCCGGCAAGGAGACGTTGCACGGCGCGGGCATCGGGTCGGGTCTCGACCCGGCGAGGGGAGCGGCGCTCGCCGACCACCCCGGCCCGGCGGCGGGCCGCTTCGCCGACGGGACCGACGAGGGGCTGGCCCGCCTGGTCCGTGACCCGGACACGGGCGCCGACGTGCTCGTGACCGGCGACGACCCGGAGCACCCGACCGACAGCTTCACGCTTCCGGGCAAGGACGGCCGGATCCTGGACACGGCACCGGAGTTCGTGCTGTACGAGGCGGCCGGACGGCAGTACGTGGTGGACACCGCACGCGACGTCGTCGTCCGCGAGCAGCGCGCGCAGGCCGCCGCACTGGAGCAGAAGTGGCTGCTCAAGCCCGCGCCGAGGAATCCCGGAGCGGTGAACGTGGTCGACCTGGTCACCGGCAGGGTGACCGAGACCGTCGCGCTGGGCACCGCATGCGTCCCGGACGAGCTCCAGCGCAGCGGCACCCTGCTGTACTGGAGCTGCGCCTCCGCGGGTACGGCAGGAGTGCGCGATCTGGCGACCGGGCACGCGTACCCGGCCCCGGCCTCGGGCGTCCTCCTGGGCGACCGCTTCCTGGCGCACCGCGACGCGGCCGGAGACCTGCGCCTCACGGCCCTGCGGGGCGACGGCGATACGGCCGATCTCGGCACCGTCACCGGCCTGAAGCAGTCCGCGCAGGGGGACGGACGCGGCACGACCTGGACCCTCGACCCGCGTGCGGGCAAGCTCGCGTGGGTCGACACGGACGACACCGTCCACGTCACCGCGCCCCAGCAAGGGGTCTCGCCCCTGCGCGTCGCCGGCAGCACGACACCCCGCGCGCTGGCCCGGACCGGGACCGCCGAGTGGGCCGCCGCCTGGTGGCTCTCCAAGCCCGCGGCGTCCTGGCGGCTGACGCTCACCGACCGTCGGACCGGCGAGGCGGTGCGCACCTGGACGGGTGGAGAGGCCCTCAGCGCCGTACGCGTCTCCTGGGACGGCAGGGACGGCGCCGGCACCCCGGTGGCGGCCGGCGCCTACACCTGGCTGCTGACCTCCGCTCCGTCCGACGGCGTCGGCGCAGAGGCGGCGGTCACGGGCGTCGTCAGGGTCACGGACTGACCAGTTAACCGCAGGTGGGCCGGCGCCCTCCCCTGGCTGTCGTCAGGTGGGGGCGCCGGCCTTACGGGTGCCCGGGGTGATCCTCCCCGGGCACGCGCCGGTCATGCGGGGCCGAGGGGCAGGTGGACGGTCATGATCAGGTGGCAGGTGCCGGTGCCCGACCCGCGGTAGGTGTGGGGGACGTCGCCGTCGAAGGTGGCGGTCTGCCCGGCCTCGACGCGGTGCTCGGTGCCGTCGACGACGAGCGTCATCTGTCCGGCGGTGACGCTCACGGTCTCCACGACGCCGGCCTGGTGCGGATGGCTGGGGTACTCCTCGCCCGGCTCCAGTCTCCAGCGCCAGACCTCCACCGGGGCCGGTCCCGAAGTGGTCAGCATGAGCCGTGCCTCGCCGCCCTTCTCCCCGGCCCACAGAGGCATGGCGGCGTCGGCGGACGCGATCCGGACGCGCCCTTCGGCGGGGCCTTCCATCAGTGCGGACACCGAGATGCCGAGGGTGTCGGCGAGGCGCACCAGCGTGGCGAAGTTCGGGTTTCCCTGGGCCTTCTCCAGGCCCACCAGGGCGCCTTTGCTGACTTTCGCGCGGCGGCCGAGCTCGTCCAGGGAGAGCCCTGCGCGGGTGCGGGCGGCGCGGACGTTGTGCGCGAGCGTCCGCAGTGCCGCCTCGGTCTCGGTCATCGGCTGTCCCCTCCGGCAGATGGTTCAGTGCACTGCACCATGCGGTCGTTCGGTTGACAGCAATCGGTCGGTGCGTTGTACGGTTCAGTCGTTCCATTGATAGTAAGGGATGTACACCCGTGATCGCTCTGCTGCTGGCTCTGGGCAGTTCTCTGGCCTACGGCTGTGCCGACTTCCTCGGCGGTCTCGGCGCCCGCAAGGCCCACGTCCTGTGCACCGTGATGATCGCCGCCCCGGCCTCGCTCGCCGTCGAGCTGCTGCTGTGGCCCTTCCTCGGCGCCTCGTTCGCCGTGCCGACCCTCGCGTGGGGCGCCGCCTCCGGTGTCGCGTCGGCCGCCGCGTTCGCCCTGCTCTACCGCACGCTCGCGATCGGCCCGATGAACGTGCTCTCGCCCGTGACCGCGCTGGTCTCGGCGATGCTGCCGGTCGCCGTCGGACTGCTGCAGGGCGAACACCTCGGCACGACCGGACTGGTCGGTCTGCCGCTGGCGCTCGCGGCGGTGGTGCTGGTCAGCGCCGGACACGGGGCCGGCAGTGCCCGCCCGTCGCGCACCGCGCTGCTGATGGCCTTCGGTGCGGGGGCCGCCATCGCCCTGCAACTGGTCTTCCTGCACCAGGCGCCGGCCGACAGCGGGGTCGGCCCGCTGATCGTCGGCCGCGCCGTGTCCTCCGCGGTCACCCTGGCCGCGGCCGGGCTGATGTCCAGGCGGCTGGGCCCGGAGAAGCCGGCCCACGCGATGTCCGCGGCGGCCGGTGTGCTGGACTCGGTGGCCAACCTGCTGTTCCTCCTCGCCGCCCGCAGCGGCGACCTGGCCGTCGTCGCCGTGATCACCGCCCTGTACCCGGCCGGCACCGTCCTGCTCGCCCGCAGCGTCCTGGCCGAGCGCGTCCACCGCGGCCAGCTGATCGGCCTGGGCACCGCCGCCGTCGCCGTCAGCCTCCTCGCCCTCGCCTGACCCCGCAACGAGCCCGAAAGGACCCGCGCATGTTCATCCAGCCCTGGGACGCCGCTCTGGACGACGACGAGTGGCAGAACTGGATCGCCGACGGCCACGACTTCGGTCTCCTCAGCGTCAACGGCCTGCCCGGCCGGGCACCGATCGTCGTGCCCACCCACTTCGCCGTCGACGGGCACACCCTGCTGGTCCACCTCGCCCGCCCCCACCCCGTATGGAACGCGATCGAAGCCGACCCCGACGTCACCTTCACCGTCACCGGCGACTACGCCTTCATCCCCGGCCCCTGGCGCGCCAAGCCCGGCACCCCGCCCACCGACGGCGTTCCGACCAGCTACTACGCGGCCGTCCAGTTCACCTGCCGGGCCACCGTCGCCGACGACCCGGCGGCCAAGGCCGAGCTGCTGCGCCGGCAGATGGCGCACTTCCAGCCCGACGGCGACCACGCCCCCATCGACCCCGACCAGCCGCCCTACGGGCGCATGCTGCCCGGCATCCGCGGCCTGCGCCTGGAGGTCACCGAGGTCCGCGCCAAGTTCACGTACGACGACCACGAACCCGTCGGGCAACGCACGGACACCGCCCGCCGGCTCGCCGAACGCGGCCGGCGGCTCGACGCGCCCACCGCAGCCCAGCAGCTGCGCCGCCTGGACCGCATCGGCCCCTGGAAAGCCTGACCCCACCCCGCCCGCACTCCCGGAAACCGGACTCCTCGATGACCACCTTCCGCATCAGCCCCGCCGTCGCGGACGCCTTCCCCGACACCCTCATCGCCGTCGTCACCGCCGACGGCCTGCGCGGCCACGAACCCTGGCCGGCCACCACGACCGCCCTGGAGGACCTGGAGCGGCAGCTCGCGGACGGCACCTGGGCGCCCGCCGACGAGACCGACCCGCGCATCGAGGCATGGCACACCGCCTACCGCGCCTTCGGCACCAACCCCCGCCGCATCCGCCCCAGCGTCGACGCCCTGGGCCGCCGCATGGCCAAGAAGGGCACCCTGCCCCGGATCAACCCGGCCGTCGACTCCTACAACGCCGTCTCCGTCCGCCACGGCCTGCCCGCCGGCGCCTTCGACCTGGACCACGTCACCGGCGACGTCGACATCCGGCACGCCGACGGCACCGAGACCTTCACCCCGCTCGGCGAACCCGAAACCGTCGAGAACCCCAAGCCCGGCGAGGTCGTCTACACGGACACCACCGACGTCCTCACCCGTCACTGGAACCACCGCGACGCCCACCGCACCCGCGTCACCGAGGACTCCACCCACGTCGCCTTCGTCCTCGAAACCCTCCACAGCGCCCGCGACGGCCACCTCCTCCGGACCGCCGTCGGCGACCTGCGCGACCTGCTCACCGCGCACGCCGCACGGAGCACCGTCCACTACCTCAGCCCGGAACATCCCGAGGCCGGCGTCTGAACCACGCTTCCGCGTACGCCGAACACGGCAGGACGCGAACCCACCGGCGCCGAGCCGGTCTGCCGCCCCTCACCTCCGGGACGCGGCACGCCCGGCCCCGGCGGTTCGATCGTCATGATGGACCTCGACCGGCGCGTCACGTTCTCGTACACGATGAACCGGCTGGGCGACGGACTGCTCGGCTCGCAGCGCGCCCATGACTACCTCAGGCATGTCTGCCGAGCCCTGGACTCCACCGCCTGAGGCCGGCCGTTCGGCCTCGGCCGTGCGCGCGGGCCCACTCCTCACGGTCTGTGCGCCCTCCCGGCGAGGAGCGACCGGTACCAGTGGTAGGACGCCTTGGGGGTGCGTCGCCCGGTCGGGAAGTCGACATGGACCAGCCCGAAGCGCTTGCTGTACCCGTAGGCCCACTCGAAGTTGTCCAGGAGGGACCAGACGCTGTACCCGCGCACGTCCACGCCGTCCGCCAGTGCTTCGGCGACCGCGTGGAGATGGCCCTCCAGGTAGGCGACGCGGTCGGTGTCGTGCACGCTGCCGTCGGGGGCGAGGGCGTCCTGTTCGGCGGAGCCGTTCTCGGTGATGTGGATCGGGGGAAGGGCCGTGCCGTAGCGGTCGCGGAGCGAGACGAGGAGCGTCCGGAGGGCGCCGGGGACGACGGGCCAGCCCATGGCGGTGTGACGGACGCCGGGGGTGGGGACCGCTTCGAAGCGGTTGTCCGTCGCGGTGCGGCGGGCGGGGTCGGGCTCGCGCCAGGGGGCGGCGCGCACCCTGGACGGCGTGTAGTAGTTGATGCCCAGGAAGTCCATCGGGGCCGATATGAGGGCGAGGTCGCCTTCGCGGCGGAAGGGCCGGCGTCCGATGAGCTCGCCCCAGGTGTCCGCCTCGGCGGCGGCGTAACTCCCCGTGAGCAGCGGGTCGGTCCACATCAGATTGCGCTGCGTCTCGGCGCGGAGGGCGGCCGCCACGTCAGCGTCCGCCGGGGTGGCGGGGGAGATGTGGTCGAGGTTGAGCGCGATGCCCGCCTCCCGGACACCGATGGCGCGCAGCGCCTCCATCGCCAGGCCGTGGCCGACCAGCAGATGGTGGGCCGCGGCCAGTGCCGGCGTCCCTTCGCGCGCTCCCGGGGCGTGCTCGCCGTCGGCGTACCCCAGGAAGGCGCTGCACCACGGCTCGTTGAGGGTGATCCAGCGGGGGACCCGGTCGTGCAGCCGCGCCGCGACGAGCTCCGTGTACTCCGCGAACCGCTCGGCGGTGTCCCGTGAGCGCCATCCGCCGAGGTCTTCCAGCGGCTGGGGAAGGTCCCAGTGGTAGAGCGTCACGACCGGCGTGACACCGGCCTCCAGCAGGTCGTCGACCAGGCGCTCGTAGAAGCCGAGCCCTCGCGGGTTCACCGGGCCTCGGCCGGAGGGCTGGATCCGCGGCCAGGCGACGGAGAAACGGTACGAGGCCACCCCGAGGTCCGCGAGCAGCGCGACGTCCTCCCGGTGGCGGCGGTAGTGGTCGCAGGCGGGGTCGCCGCTGGTGCCGTCCAGGACGGCGCCGCCGCGCCGGGCGAAGGTGTCCCAGATCGACGGTCCCCGGCCGTCCTCGTCCGTCGCACCCTCGATCTGGTACGCGGACGTGGCGGTGCCGAACTCGAAGCCGGAGGGGAAGGCCGTGAAGTCGGTCATGGCAGAGCACGTCCTTCGCTCGGGACAGGGGAGATCGGCTGCGGGAATCCAGAGCCGAGCATGAGGCGATTCCGTGTTTCCGTCCAGGATCAGAAGGCGGGAAGAGCTCGGTTTTACTAAACGGAGGCTGAACTGAACCAGTTAACTGGACAACGTTGTCATCGAGAGCTCAGAGTGTGTGCACCTTTTCCTGTTCGCGCTTACGGAAGGCTCGAGGCGATGATGTACGGAGCACTCGACATCGGGGGTACGAAGATCGCCGGCGCCCTGGTCGACGGCGAGGGCCGGCTGGTCGCCCGGTCCCGGCGAGCCACCCCGGCCCACGGCTCCGCGGCGGAGCTCATGGCCGAGGTGTCCGCCGTGCTGGAGGAACTGTCCGCCCGCCCCGAGTGGGCGGCCCTCTCCTGCCTGGGCATCGGCAGCGCGGGGCCCGTCGACACGGACGCCGGGACGGTCAGCCCGGTCAACATCCCGGCCTGGCGCTCCTTTCCGCTCGTGGACCGGGTACGGGAACACCCGCGGCTGCCGTCCGCGATCCGGCCCGTCCTCGTGGGCGATGCCGTGGCGATGACCGCGGCCGAGCACTGGGCGGGAGCCGCGAGGGGAGTGGACAACGCGCTCTGCATGGTCGTCTCCACCGGGGTGGGGGGTGGGCTGATCCTCAACGGCACCCTCCACCCGGGTCGCTCGGGAAACGCGGGCCACATCGGCCACATCACCGTGGAACAGGACGGCCCCCACTGCCCCTGCGGCGCGCGGGGCTGCGTCGAGCGCTTCGCCAGCGGCACCGCCATCGCCGCCCACGCCCTGCAGGCCGGGTGGACCCCGCGGCCCGGCACCGTCCCGACGGCCGCCGCCGTCGCGGAAGCGGCCCGCGAGGGGGACCCGAGGGCCCTGGCCGCCTTCGACCGGGCGGGCCGAGCCCTGGCCGCGGCCGTCGCGGCCACGGCGGCGCTGGTCGAACTCGACCTCGTGGTCGTGGGCGGCGGCGTCGCACAGTCCGGCGAGACGCTCCTCGGCCCGCTCCGCCGGCACCTCGCCGACTACGCCGTCCTGGACTTCACCCGTGGCGTCCCGGTGGTGCCGGCGGGGCTCGCGCTCGACGCGGGGCTGATCGGCGCGGCCGCGGTCGCCGCCGCGCCGGCCGGCCCGCCCCGCACGGCCGCCGGCGCCACCGGCGGCCTCGCACCCCGTTCGTGACCCGCGGGGGCCGGTGCCGCCGGCGGCCCCGCTGCTCGTTCGTGTCCCGCGGGGGCCGGTGCCGCCGGCGGTTCCGCTGCTCGTTCGTGTCCCGCGGGGGCCGGTGCCCCCGGCGGCCTCGCACCCCGTTCGTGTCCCCCGGAGGCCGGCGCCCCCGGCGGCCTCGCACCCGATCGTGACCCCCGGGGGCCGGCGCCCCCGGCGGCCCCGCACCCCGTCCGTACGCCCGGAAGAGAGCCCATGGACCTCCTCTCGAACACCGTCCAGCCCTACGCCTGGGGCTCCCGCACCGCCATCCCGCGTCTTATGGGAACCCCGCCCACGGGCGAGCCCCAGGCGGAGTTGTGGATGGGCGCCCATCCAGCCGCGCCGTCCCGCGTCGACCGCGGGCACGGGCCGCTGCCCCTGGACCGGGTGCTCCGCTCGGACCCGGCGACCGAACTCGGCCCGCCCACGCTGCGCCGGTTCGGGCCCCGGCTGCCGTTCCTGCTGAAACTGCTCGCCGCCGACGCCCCGCTCTCCTTGCAGGTCCACCCGGATCCCGCCCAGGCCGAAGCAGGCTTCGCGCTGGAGAACGCCCTCGGAGTGCCCTTGGACGCTCCGCACCGCACGTACCGGGACCCCCACCACAAGCCCGAGATGATCGTCGCCCTCACCCCCTTCGAGGGGCTGTGCGGTTTCCGGAGCCCTCCGCAGTGCGCCGACCTCCTGGACGCCCTTGCCGTACCCGCCCTCCGTCCGCATGCCGAGGTGCTGAGGACCCGGCCCGAGGCGGTCGCGCTCGCGGAGGTCTTCGCCGCCTTCCTCAGCCCGCCCGAAGGGCTCCTCGGCGCCGTCACCGCGGCCGTCACGGCCGTCGCGGCTCACGTCGGCCCGCACCAGAAGGACTTCGTCCGCTACGCGGAACTCACCCGGACTCACCCCGGTGACCCGGGCCTGCTGGCCGCCCTGATGCTGCACCGCGTCGAACTGCGACCGGGGGAGGCCCTGTTCCTCGGCGCCGGCGTCCCGCACGCGTACCTCTCCGGCCTCGGCGTGGAGATCATGGCGAACTCCGACAACGTCCTGCGCTGCGGGCTGACGTCCAAACACGTCGCCGCCGCCGAGTTGCTGCGCGTGGTCCGTTTCACCGCCCTGCCCAGCCGAGTCCTCACCCCCGCGGAACAGGCGGGTGAAGAGATCTACCCGATCCCCGTCGACGACTTCCGGCTGTCACGGTTCCGGCTCGGCGGCGGGGAGCCGCCGCGCCCGCTCCCCGCCGGGGCACCGCAGATCGTCCTGTGCGTGGCGGGGGCGGCGCGGCTCACCTCGGCCGCGAGGGGCGACACCCTGCGGATCGGACCGGGGCGTTCCGTCTACGTCCCCGCGGCCGAGACGGTCTCCCTCGAGGGAGAAGGGGTCGTCTTCCGCGCCACGGTCGGAATCGAGGTCGGGCCCGACGCGCCTCCGGTCGTCCACGGAAAGGCCAAGCGCACTTAACCGGTTAGGTCCTCTCTATTGTTTTCCGGCCCCGTTCCCCTCTAGCCTCGTCCTCGGTCGCCGAGGCGTCTCGCGAATCCGCCCACGCCACCGCCGGGCGGGGACCATCCCCCCACCGGCCGGCGCCTTCCCTTCCCTGCTCGGTGAGAGTCGCAGGAACACACCGAGCAGGGGGGATCCACCGGCCCACCCCGCGTCCTCGACGCGTCGCTCCGCAGGGCCGGCAGCACCGCACCCTCCATGTCAGGCAAGCCCGCACGCCCCGGCATCGCGCCCCGGCATGCGCGCGACCGAGTTGGGAGCACCACACATGAACAGGACACTGGCGACCGCGGCGGGAGCGCTGCTCGCCCTCGCCGCCGCGACGATCACCGCCCCCGCCGCGGCCCACGCGGCCGACACCGCCACCGCCGGCTTCCACGTCACCGACGGCCGGCTCGTCGACGCCAACGGCCAGGACTTCGTCTTCCGCGGGGTCAACCACGCCCACGCCTGGTACCCGGGCAGGACCGGTCAGGCCCTCACCGACCTCAAGGCGCTCGGCGCCAACTCCGCCCGGATCGTGCTCGGCACGGGTGACCGGTGGCCCAAGAACGGCGTCGCCGACGTCGCGAACATCATCACCCAGTGCAAGGCCAGCAAGCTGGTCTGCGTCCTCGAGGCCCACGACACCACCGGCTACGGCGAGCAGAGCGGAGCCGTGTCCCTCGCCAAGGCGGTCGACTACTGGCTGGAGGTCGCCGGCGCGGTCAAGGGCCAGGAGAAGTACGTCGTCCTCAACCTCGGCAACGAGCCGCACGGCAACACCGGTTACAGCGCGTGGACCGAGGACACCAAGAACGCCGTCGCCCGGTTGCGCGCCGCCGGCTTCCACCACACCCTCATGGCGGACGCACCCAACTGGGGCCAGGACTGGTCGAACACCATGCGGGACAACGCGCCCGCCGTCTTCGCCGCCGACCCGGAACGCAACACCGTCTTCTCCGTCCACATGTACGGCGTCTACGACACCGCCGCCGAGGTCCAGGGATACCTGAACAGCTTCGTCAGCCGGAAACTCCCGCTGGTCGTCGGCGAGTTCGGCAACAACCACTCGGACGGCGACCCGGACGAGGACGCCATCATGGCCACCGCGCGGCAGCTGAACCTCGGCTACCTCGGCTGGTCGTGGAGCGGCAACGGCGGGGGAGTGGAATACCTCGACCTCGCCGCCGACTTCGACGCGACCCGGCTCACCCCCTGGGGACAGCGCCTGTTCCACGGCGCCGACGGCATCCGGCAGACCGCGCGCGAGGCGAGCGTCTACGGCGCGACGGGCGGCGACACCCGGCCGCCGACCGCCCCCGGCGCTCCCACCGCGACCGACGTGACCGCCACCGGGGCCCGGCTGACCTGGGCCGCCGCCACCGACGACACCGGCGTCACCGGCTACGACGTCGTCCGCGTCAGCGGCTCTGCGGAGACCCCGGTCACCACCACGGTGGGCACGAGCGCCACGCTCACCGGTCTGACGCCCTCCACGGCCTACGCCTTCGCCGTGTACGCCCGCGACGCCGCCGGCAACCGCTCCCCCCGGTCCACCGCGACCGCCCTCACCACCGCGGCCGGGCCGTCCGCCGGCGCCTGCACCGTCGGCTACCGGCTGCAGGACTGGGGCACCGGCTTCAACGCCGACGTCACCATCCGCAACACCGGCCTCCAGGCCGTCAAGGGCTGGCGGCTCGACTTCGCCTTCCCCGGCGGTCAGACGGTGACCTCGGCCTGGAACGCCAAGGTCGTCCAGGAGGGCAACCAGGTGCGCGCCACCCACGAGTCCTGGACCGAGACCATCCCGGCCGGCGGCAGCGTGAGCTTCGGCCTGAGCGCCTCGTCCACCGGTGGTAACGCCGCCCCCGTGGCCTTCACCCTCAACGGCGTCGCCTGCGCCAGGAGTTGACCCCACCGCCCTCAGGGCCCCGTCCCGCGTGACGGGGCCCGCACCCCCACCCCACCCCACCCGACCCGCCCGGCCGCGCCCGCCCCGACCTGTCCGGCCGCACCGCCGGCCCGCCCGGTCGCACCGCCCCGACGGGCCGGGCGCGGCCGGGCCTTTCAGCGAGGAACCTCCCGTGCCGTACACCGACCTGCCGCCGGACCACCCGGCTGCCCGGACCGTCGACCTCCCGGAGGAGCCGGCCGACTTCGACACCTTCTGGGACGAGACCCTGCGGACGGCACGGGAGGCCGGGAGCGATCCGGTCGTCCGGCCGGTGTCCGACTCGCCCCTCACCACCCTCGACACCTACGACGTGCGGTTCGCGGGCTGGGCCGGCCAGCCCGTCGCGGCCTGGCTGCTCGTCCCCTCCGAGGCGGAGGAGCCCCTGCCGACGGTGATCACGTACATCGGATACAGCGGAGGCCGCGGGAGGGCCGTCGACCACCTCCTGTACGCGTCCGCCGGATACGCCCACCTCGTGGTCGACAGCCGGGGCCAGGGCCACGACACCCCCGATCCCCACCCCGACGAGGGCACCCACTGGGTGCACGGCTACATGACCCGGGGCGTCGAGTCGCCCCACGGCCACTACTACCGGCGCCTCGTCACCGACTGCGTCCGCGCGGTCGACGCCGCACGCACGATCCCCCACGTCGACCCGGAGCGCATCGTGGTCCAGGGGGCCAGCCAGGGAGGCGGGCTCGCCCTGGCCGTCGCCGGACTCACCGGCGACCGCATCGCGGGCGCCCTGCCCGACGTGCCGTTCCTCTGCCACATCCGGCGCGGCGCCGAGACGGCCACCGAGGGCCCGTACACCGAACTCGTCGACTACCTGCGCCACCAGGCTCCGTACGCGACGGAGCGGGTCTTCGCCACCCTCGGGTACTTCGACGGCGTGCACTTCGCCCGCCGGGCCACGGCCCCCGCGCTGTTCAGCGCCGGCCTGATGGATCCGGTCTGCCCGCCGTCCACCGTCCTCGCGGCCTTCCGCGCGTACGCGGGGGAGAAGGCCATCAGGGAGTGGCCCTTCGGCGACCACGCCGGAGGCCGGGGCGCCACCGCCGTCGAGCACCTGCGCTGGCTGGGGGAGCACCCGCGCCTGCACCCCGCATGAGGCGGCCGGCGCGCCACCAGGTCCCCGGCGCCCGGGGGCGCGGCACGGCGAAGGCCCCGGTGCCGGGGAACCGAGTGGCCCGCGGCGACGCCGGAAGGCCCGCGGAGACGCCGAGTGCCCCGCCGAAGGCGCCGGGCGGGGAGAGCGGGCGCTCCCGCGGGCGTCGGCGCACCCACGGCCGTACCCGCAGGCCGTACCGCCGGGCCGTACCCCGAGGCCGTACGTACCCGAAGGCCGTACCCCCCGGCAGGGAGGCACGGCCTTCGGGTCATCGTCCCTGACGCGTACGGGGCGGACTCGTGGAACCCCGGGGCGTCAGCGACGGCGTCGGCACCTGCAGCGCGTCGCTCCGGGTGCCCTCGATCACCTCGAACAGGGCCCGCGCCACCTCCGCGCCGAAGCGGTGCACGTCATGGCTCATCGCCGACAGGGGCGGGTGGGTGAGCCTGCACAGCTGGGAGTCGTCCCAGGCCAGCAGCGACACGTCGTCCGGCACCACGAGGCCCATCTCGGCCGCCACGGCGGCTCCCGCGACGGCCATGATGTCGTTGTCGTAGACGATCGCGGTGGGGCGGTCCCGCGTCAGGAGCAGCCCGCGGGTCGCCCGGGCGCCCTCCTCGCCGGCGAAGCCGGTCGACACCTGACGGCGGCCGTCGAGACCGAGCTCGGCCATGGTGGCCTCGAACGCCCGCGCGCGGATGGCGCTGTGGCCGAGGCCCGCGGGGCCGCCCACCCGGGCGATGCGCCGGTGGCCGAGCGCCGCCAGGTACCGTACGGCGTCCGCGGCCGCCGTGGCGTCGTCCGTCCACACCGAGGGGAAACCGCCGGTCAGCGACGGGTGTCCGACGGCGACCGCCGGCAGCCCCAGCGCCCGCAGCGGGGGGATCCGAGGGTCCTCCTGCCGGAAGTCCACGAGGATCGCTCCGCCGATCGTCTTGCTCCGCCACCATTCCTCGTACAGGGCCACCTCCTCGTCGAGGTCCCGCACCAGACGGAGCAGCAGCGAGCACGAACGCTCGGTCAGCACGCTCTCGATACCGGAGATGAACTCCATGTAGAACGGCTCGAGGCCGAGCAGCCGGGCCGGGCGGCAGACGGCCAGGCCCACGATGCCCGCCCGCCGGCCCGACAGACTCCGCGCGGTCTGGTGCGGGGCCCAGCCCAGCTCCCGGGCGACCTCGAAGATCCGCTCCCGGGTCGTCCGCGACACCCCCGGGCGGTCGTTGAACGCCATGGAGACGGCGCCCTTCGACACACCGGCCCGTTTGGCGACGTCGTTGATGGTCACCCGAGGAGCGTCGGTGCTCACGCCGGGTCCACGCTGAACAGGGCCGCGCGGACCCGCTCGTCCCCCTGGGGGCCGAGGTCCCCGCAGCCGCTGACCCGGATCCTGGCCGCCTCGCCGGGGAGCAGGGTGAGCAGTCCGCGGTCGGCACTCGCCGCGGGACCGAGCCGGTCGGCCTGGAGGAGGAGGTCTCTCACCAGCGTTCGCGCCGTCACCACCACGTCGACGGCCGTGTCCGCACCGGGGACGGCCTCCAGCGCGATGTCGTAGCGGGCGGCCGGGTAGGCGAACTCCCGGTCCGGTACCGGGAAGTGCACCGCGCGCAGCCCGGCGGCGTCGGCGACCAGGAACTCCTGGGCGGAGACGGGCAGGAGTTCCGCGGGGAGCACCGGCCGGACGACCGAGCGCGGCGCGGCCTCGACCTCGATCTCGCTCTCCGCCAGGACGGTGCCGTCGGCGTCGAACCGGCGCAGGACGACCCGGGCGGGCCAGGGGGTGCCCGACTGGTTGTCGACGGTGAGCACCGGCCCGTCCTCGCCCGGCAGCAGTGTCAACAGCCGGTCCGCGTACACCCGGCGCAGTTCGTGGTAGAGCGGCTTGAGCCGTCCGTCGCCGTCGATCGCCGCCCACGAGCTCACCGGCCAGCAGTCGTTGAGCTGCCACACCACCGTGCCCGCGCACACGGGCCAGTGGGCCCGCCAGTGCTCGATGCCCGCCGCGACGGCTCGCGCCTGCACCACCTGTGCCAGGTAGTGCCAGCGGTCGAAGTCGGCCTCGGGGAGCGGGAAGTGGCGGGCGATGCCCCGGTCCAGCTTTCCGTTGCCGTCCTCGGCCTTCTGGTGGTGGAGCATGCCGGGAGAGTCGGGGGCGAGCCGCTCGCCGGGCAGGGCGCGGTGCAGCGTCGCGAGGGCGGGGGGCGCCTGCCAGCCGAACTCGGCGACGAAGCGGGGGACGCTCGCGCGGTACTCGGCGTAGTCCTGACGGTTCCACACCTCCCAGGAGTGGTGGGTCCCGTGGCGGATGTCGTTGGGGTGGTGCTCCCAGGAGCCCGACCAGGGGCTGCCCGCCGTGTACGGGCGGGTCGGGTCCAGCTCGGCGACGACGCGCGGGAGCACGCCGAGGTAGTACCCCTCGCCCCAGGAGTCGCCCGCGAGAGGTTCCTCCCAGTCCCAGTCGCGGAAGCCCCAGAGGTTCTCGTTGTTGCCGTTCCAGAGGACCAGGCTGGGGTGCGCCATCAGGCGGACAACGTTGTCACGAGCCTCCGCCTCCACCTCGCCGCGCAGCGGCTGCTCCTCGGGGTAGGCGGCGCAGGCGAAGAGGAAGTCCTGCCACACCATGAGCCCGAGTTCGTCGCAGACGTCGTAGAAGGCGTCGTCCTCGTAGATGCCGCCGCCCCAGACGCGCACCAGATCGACGTTGGCCTCGGCCGCCTGACGGAGCCGGGTCCGGTAGCGCTCCGGTGTCATCCGGGAGGGCAGCACGTCGTCCGGGATCCAGTTGACCCCGCGCGCGAAGATCCGGACGCCGTTGACGACGAAGGTGCAGCCCGTCCCGTGCTCGTCGGCGGACCGGTCCAGCTCGACGGTGCGGAAGCCGATCCGGCGCCGCCAG
This sequence comes from Streptomyces sp. NPDC048018, assembly GCF_043202995.1. Taxonomy (NCBI): domain Bacteria; kingdom Bacillati; phylum Actinomycetota; class Actinomycetes; order Kitasatosporales; family Streptomycetaceae; genus Streptomyces; species Streptomyces sp. NPDC048018. Next base: position 904,344 of record NZ_JBIDBK010000001.1, on the reverse strand, counting down.
GCGTCGAGCGTGTCCCCCTCCTCGTCGAGCAGGGTCACGTCGAGCTCGTACAGGGGCTGGTCGCCGTAGCCGCGCGGCCACCACAGCCGGGGCGCGGGCACCTCGAGACGCAGCACCGCCTCGTCACCGGTGAAGGAGATCCGGCCCTCGGCCTCCGCGCCCTCTCCTCGGACGGCGGCCCGGACGGTCAGCGACCGACCGGTGCCGGATCCCGTGCGCTCCGCCCGGAGCCGGAGTTCGACGTGACCGGTCGCCCCGTCGACCGTCACGAGCGGGCGGACCTCGGCGAGCCGGGCGGTGGACCAGTGTTCCAGGCGCACCGGGCGCCACATGCCCGCCGTCACGACGGTGGGGCCCCAGTCCCAGCCGAAGCTGCACGCCATCTTGCGGAGGTACTGGAAGGGCTCGGGGTAGACGTTGGGCCGGTCCCCGGTGAGGGCACGGACCCGGTCCGCCTCCTCGTACGCCGAGCCGAAACGCACCTCGAGGCGGCCCGTGCGGCCGGTGACGTCGAAACGGTGGGCGCGGTGCATGTTGCGGGTCCCGCCGAGGACCTCGCCGGCCAGGACGATCTCCGCGACGGTGTCCAGCCCGTCGAAGACCAGCTCCGTGCGCTCGTGCGTGCTGTCGTGGGCCAACTCCGTGACGTAGGACCACCCTTGCCGACCGACCCAGGCGACCTCGGTCTCGTTCCGGCCGATGAAGGGGTCGGGTATGACCTGCGCGGCGAGCAGATCGGTGTGGACGCAGCCGGGGACGCGGGCCGGGAGCAACGCGTCCTCGTGGCGCAGGCTCCAGCCCTCGGTCAGCTGGGTGACGTCCTTCATGTGTGCGGCTCCAATCGCCTGACTGCGGCGGGATGCGTATACGACCCGGACAACCTAGCCGGACGCACAGCCACTGTCCATGAACCGGTAAAGCTCTTTTACGTCACCGACCGTGCGCGGAGAGGTGTGAAACCGGCCTCTTCCAGGGGTCTGTGCAGTCGCCTGATAACGATTGGGCATCGTGCATGAATTCTGAGCTTTACCGGTTCACAAGCTCCTGTCATAGTGCCGACATCCCACATTGACCTGAGCCGTAACCCTGAAGGAGTTGGGCACATGGGGAAGACGAAGACGCTCACGGGCGTGCTTCTCACCGTCGCGATGCTGGCCGTGGCGGGCTGCAGTGGCGGGGGTGCCGCGTCGGGCGAGACCGCGGCGGCACCCGCCGACCCGAACGAGGTCTCCGGGGGGATCAAGGTCCTCACCCAGCGGACCGACCTCGTCCAGAACGGCACGCTGAAGCGGTACGCCGCGGAGTTCAACAAGGTCTACCCCAAGGTGAAGGTGACGTTCGAGGGGATCACCGACTACGAGGGGGAGGTGAAGATCCGCATGAACACCCGGTCCTACGGCGACGTGCTGATGATCCCCGCGGCGGTCGCCAAGAACGACTACCCGAAGTTCTTCGCCCCCCTCGGGACGACCGCCGAACTCGCGGGGAAGTACCGCTTCAGCGACAAGACCGAGGTGGCCGGCAAGGTCTACGGCATCGCCCAGTTCGGCACCGCCAACGGTTTCGTCTACAACAAGGCGGTGTGGAGGAAGGCCGGCATCACCGCGTGGCCGAAGACCCCGCAGGAGTTCCTCGCGGACCTGAAGGCCATCGCCGACAGGACCGAGGCCGTTCCCTACTACACGAACTTCAAGGACGGCTGGCCGCTGGTCCAGTGGACCGCCAACGTGGGATCCGTGACCTGCGACGCGAAGGCGACCGACAAGCTGGCCGGCCCCGTGTCGCCCTGGAAGGCCGGCGGGGAGCTCCGCACCATCGACACGCTGGTCCACGACATCGTGAAGCAGGGGCTCGCCGAGAAGGACCCGACCACCACGAACTGGGAGACCTCCAAGGCGATGCTCGCCGAGGGCAGGACCGGTGCGATGATGCTCGGCTCCTGGGCGGTCACACAGATGCAGGGGGCGGCGAAGGAGGCCGGCGGCTCGCCGGCGGACATCGGATTCATGCCCTTCCCCGCCCAGAAGGACGGCAGGTTCTGCGCGACCCTGGTCTCCGACTACCAGCAGGCCGTCAGCGCCCACTCCGAGAACAAGGCGGCCGCGCGCGCCTGGATCGACTGGTTCACCGAGAAGTCCGGCTACTCGGCGCAGGAGGGCGCGGTGCCCGCGGTGAAGTCGGCTCCGATGCCGGCGACCCTCAAGGACTTCGTTGACAACGATGTCACCTTCACGGAGCGCTCCGAGGCCGAGACGGCCCTGGTGAACGACATCGACAACGCCGCCGAAATCGGCCTGAACAAGCCCGACTACCGGCAGAAGCTCATCGACACCGCCCGCGGAGCGCAGGACGGCAGCCTCCAGGACTTCTTCGCCGACCTGAACAAGAGGTGGGACGAGGCGGCCAGGACCGCCGGTTCCTGACACCGGCCGAGCGGGTCCCGGCCGTACGACACCGGCCGGGACCCGGTCTCCCGCAGCCTCGGACACGAAAGGCCGACATGACCGACACCCCTCCTGCCCCTCCCCGGACCGAGCCGGCGCGGAGGCCGCCTCGGACGACGAGAGACGATCACCCGGCGGGCCCGGCCGCCGCCGCGGCCCGGAGACCCCCGGGCGGCACGAGGACCCGGCGGCGCTCCTGGCGCGACTCCCCGCTCCGGCGCGCCACCCCGTGGTTCTTCCTGGCGGCGCCCCTGGCGCTGCTGATCACGTTCACCTACGTACCCGTGGCGAGCATGATCACCTACAGCTTCACCGACTGGGACGGCGTGAGCCCCGACCGCGAGTTCACGGGCGTGGACAACTACGTCCAGATCTTCACCCGCCCCGAACTCTTCCGGGTCTTCTTCGTCAGCGGCTACTACCTCGCCGCGTCCGCCCTCCAGATCGGCGTCGCCCTCTACTTCGCCACCGTCCTGAGCTTCGACCTCAGGTTCCGCAACTTCTTCAAGGGGATCCTCTTCTTCCCCTACCTCATCAACGGCGTCGCGATCGGCTTCGTCTTCCTGTACTTCTTCCAGGACGGCGGGACCCTCGACTCCGTACTGACCTGGCTCGGCGTCAGCGCCGACCATCCCTGGCTCGGAGATCCCACCTCCGCCAACGTGTCCCTGGCGGGTGTGTCGGTCTGGCGCTTCACGGGGCTGAACTTCGTCCTCTTCCTCGGCGCCATCCAGTCCATCCCCGGAGAGCTCTACGAGGCGGCCCAGCTGGACGGCGCCGGGAAGTGGAAGCAGTTCCGCCACATCATCGCCCCGAGCATCAGGCCCGTCCTCAGCCTGAGCGTCATCCTTGCGGTCTCCGGCTCCCTGTCCGTGTTCGAGATCCCCTACATCATGACCGGCGGCGCGACCGGCACGTCGACCTTCGTCATCCAGACGGTCAAGCTCGCCTTCCAGTTCAACAAGACCGGGCTGGCCTCGGCCGCCGCCGTGGTGCTGCTCGCGATCATCCTGCTGATCACCTGGATCCAGCGCCGGCTCGTACCCGACGACAAGGTGGACCTCGTATGACCCCCGCCCCCACGACGCACCGCCGCCGCCTGCCGGTCGGGACCGCGCTGACCTACCTGTCCCTGCTGGTCGCGGCGGCAGTCGTCCTGCTGCCGCTGGTCGTCGTCCTCCTCACCTCGCTCAAGACGTCCGAGGAGGTCTCCGAGGGCGGCGCCCTCTCCCTTCCGGGGGACTGGCTGAACCTCCGGAACTACGCCACGGCGTTCACGGACGGCCACATGCTCACGGCCTTCGGCAACACCGCCTTCATCCTCGTCTTCTCGGTCGGCGGCACCGTGCTCATCGGCTCGATGACGGCCTACGCGGTCGACCGCTTCGACTTCCGGGCGAAGAAGCTCGTCATGGCGCTCTTCCTCGTCGCCACCCTCGTGCCGGGCGTCACCACCCAGGTCGCGACCTTCCAGGTCGTCAACAGCTTCGGCCTCGTGGACACCCGGTGGGCCCCGATCCTGCTCTACATGGGGACGGACATCGTCTCGGTGTACGTCTTCCTGCAGTTCATCCGCTCCATCCCCCGCTCGCTCGACGAGGCCGCCCGCCTCGACGGCGCCAACGCGTTCACGATCTACCGGAAGATCATTCTTCCGCTCCTCAAGCCGGCGATCGCCACCGTCGTCATCATCAAGGGGATCACCACCTACAACGACTTCTACATCCCCTTCCTCTACCTGCACTCGGAGGACCTCGGGACCATCTCCACCTCGCTGTTCCGCTTCAAGGGCCCCTTCGGCGCGCACTGGGAGGCCATCTCGGCGGGCGCGATCCTCGTCATCCTGCCGACGCTCGTCGTCTTCCTCCTGCTCCAGCGGTGGATCTACAACGGCTTCGCGCAAGGGGCCACGAAGTAGTGCCCGTGGCGGGCGAGGGGCGGCTCAGACCGACGGAGCGGAGGTGCTGCCCCGGGGTACGAACCGGGCGTACTCCTCCTCCACGTTCCCGACCTCCTCGTTCGCGACGAGGGCGAGCAGGGCCCGAGCCGCTCCGGCCCCGTAGGCCGGGATGTCCCGGGCGAGGGCGGACAGCGGGGGCCGGACGACCTGGGTGAGCGGCGATTCGTCCCAGGCCACGACGGACAGCTCGCGGGGGATCGAGAGGCCGATCTCCTGGGCCACGGACAGCGCGGCCACCGCCATGATGTCGTTGTCGAAGACCATCGCGGTCGGGCGCTCGGCGGCGATGAGCAACCGGCGGGCGGCACGGGCCCCCTCGTCGCCGGTGTAGTCGGTGTGGACGATCTCGGGCTCGGGCAACCCCGCCTCCGCGCACCCCTCGCGGAAGGCGGCGTCCCGGACGCCGGTGTGCGCGAAGTCCTCGGGGCCGGCCACCCGCGCGAGGCGCCGGTGGCCGATCGCCACCAGGTATCGCACCACCTCGCGCACGCTCTCCCCGTCGTCCGACCACACGGCGGGCAGGGAGCCCGCCGTGTGCGGCGGCCCGATGACCACGGCGGGCAGGCCGAGGGCCTCGACCGCCGGCACGCGCGGGTCGTCGGTGTGCAGGTCGACGAGGAACACCCCGTCCACCCGTCGCTCTCCCCACCAGCGCCGGTAGATCTCCAGCTCGCGTTCCTCGCTGTCGACCATCTGCAGCATCAGGGCGTAGGCGCGGTCGGAGAGGACGCTCTCGATGCCGCTGATGAGCTCCATGAAGAAGGGCTCGGTGCCGAGCGTGGACGCGGGCCGCCGCACGACGAGCCCGACCGCCTGGGCACGAGCACCGCTCAGGGCCCGCGCGGCGCTGTTGGGACGCCAGCCGAGCTCGTTGGCGATCGCCTTGATCGACGCGCGGGTCGCGTCGGACACCCCCGGCTGGTCGTTGAGCGCATAGGAGACGGCCACCTTGGACACTCCGGCACGGAGCGCGATGTCCGCAATCGTCGGCCGCTTCACCACGTGACTCCCACTCTGCACAGGTCCTCTCGGCAGTGACCCTACCCGCCGGGGCCGGGGGGCCTGCCGGATACGGTCCTCGGTCCGGAGGCCCGGCCACGCCGTGCACGGCAGCCAGTTCCCCCCCGCCCCGACCGCCCCGACCGAAGGCCGCGCGTCGCCTTCGGCCGGGGCACGGCCGGACACCCTTCCGTGGGCGCGGCCGGATTCCGCGGGAGCCGTCAGCCAGGGAAGGAGAAGTAGAGCGCGTCGCTGTAGAACGACGCGAAGTGCCTCTGCCAGTCGGCCCGGACCGAAGCCAGCCAGTCGTCGTTCAGGCCCGCGATCGCCGCCTCTGCCTGGGCGACGGCGTCGGGAATCTCCTCGGCCACCAGGCGCTGCACGCTCGATGACGGATCGTCGTCCGTCATCGAGACGATCTCCCCGGTCTCCAGGAGGAAGTACGTCGCCTGCTGCTTCTCGAGGTGGGCCGTGGTCCTGGCAACGCATTCGGCGAACTCGGCGTCGTCCTCAAGGCCCTTGCCGACCGCGCGCAGGAGGTCGCGGAGCAGGGCCGCCCCTCCGGCGTAGTCCGCGGCGATGCCGATCGGAGGATTCCAGATCATGGACGGGACGACCGACGTTCCGCGCCCCACCAGGAGTTTGTGCGCGAGCGGGATGTCCCAGTTGTGCTCGGATATGCACCGGATCCGCTGAGGGATCTCCGCCTCGTCCGGCATCGAGTCCGCGGAGTAGAGATATGAACGGTTTGCCATGGCGGGGACGTTAACACCGGGGGCCGACAACGCCGACAACGCCGCCGCCGGCACCCGCCCGCACGGTCGGTACGCACGGAAGGGCAGGGGCCCCTTCTGGTGCAGGTCACGCGGGGGCATCCGGTGCGGGGCCCTGCGGCCGGCCCGCACACGGTTCGGCCCGCACGAACACCAGGTTCGTGCGGGCCGATGCGTGTTTCGAGTCCTGGGCTGGCGATTTCAGGCCGAAAGATATGCCGGACTTTACAGCTGTGATCGAGGCCGATCGATAATGCGGTGGACGGGCAACGTCGGAATCACTCGGTGCTCTTGAGCGCACCACTCACGTTGACGACCTCGTGGCACTCCCGCGCCTGCTGCCCCGTCGCCGGCGTACCGGGCTTCGTGCAGGTCACGTCGATGGTCACGGTGTCCTTCGCGCCGATCCTGATGGGAGTCACCCAGTGGTAGTCCTGGTTGCGGAACGTCTCCAGCGCGATCGTCGTGATCTTACGGTCGCCGAAGGTGATCGTCATCACTCCTTCGTCGCCCTGGAAGTTTGCGACAACGATGTCCGTGATCCCGAACACGGTCTTCTCGGGCACCGTGTACGTCCCGGTCTTGGACTGTCCCGCTTCCGACTTCAGGTCGATGGTGGCCGAGCTCTGCCGGCCCCCGCCGGTCGCGGTGCCGTCGTCCGTGCCGGTCGAACCGTCCTCCCCGCCGCCGGGTCCGCCGCCCGTTCCCGGCTTCTGGCTGCTGCCGCCGGACGGCCGGCCCGGGCCGGGGGACGATCCGTCCGAGCCGCTCTCCGTCGGGATCGGGCGGGGCTGCACCGCCTGGGTGGCCGCCTCCTCGGCGGCGCTGCGCACGGCCGGCCGGACCAGCGTGAACCAGGCGATCAGCAGCGCGATCAGGGCCGCGAGCAGCAGGAGCAGCCACTTGGGGAAGACCGGTATCTGGACGAACTCAGCGTCCAGCGTCGCTCCCGCGTGGGGCCCCTCGGTACGGTCCTCGGTCTGCGCCCGCTCGCCGGTCTCGCGGCAGTCCACGGTGAACGGCCAGACCACGGGGTCGCCGAACCAGACCGGCCGCGCGGTGCGGACCCGCAGCCGGAGTTCCTTCGACTCGCCCGGCTCCAGCGCCGGTTCCGCGGGCGTGAAGGCGAACCGGAGCTCCTCGCCCGCCTGCCCGGGGGTGAATCCCACCTGTACCGGGGTGTTGCCCTGGTTGCGGACGGCCAGCAGATAGCGGCCCCGGAGCCAGCCGCGCCTGCGGCGCGGCGAGAGGCCGGTCCGCAACTCGTGGAACGCGCCGATGCGCACCACGGTTTCGAGGACCTTGACCGACTCGGGCTGCTCGTTCGGGAGGATCCGTACGCCGAGGGGCAGCTCGCCGGCCCGTATCTCCGGCGAGCGCGGCGGGGCCAGACGGAGCGTCACCGTCTCGGACGTGCCGGGATAGAGGGAGAGCCGCTCGGGCTCGACGGTGGTCCATTCGGCACCGTCACCGACGACCTTCAGGTCGTACGCCTCGACGATGTCACTGTCGTTGCGGACGGTCAGGGTGGTGGTGGCGATGTCACCCGGCGTCACGGACACGGCCGGGATGTCGAGGCCGGGCGCACCGGGACCGGAGGAGGCTGCGGAAGGCGTCACCCGCCCCACCGTAGGAGACCTGACAGATCCGTACGAGGCACGCGAGGGCAGTGTCCGGGCAGCGCGGCTGCCCGGCAAGCACAAGTCAACTCTCCGGTAACAATGGATTTCTAGTCTGGAGAGCCGCCTTCGACACACCACCGGCCCGTGGTCGGCTCGTGTCGTGTCCGCCTTCCCCCCACCGACTCAGGAAAACAGGTATCCCATGTTCCGCACCGAGGAAAAGAGGCTGGTCGCGACCGGCAGTACGGCGCATGACGCCGTCCGGGGCCACCCGGACCCCCATGCCGCCGGCTTCGGCCGACCGCGCCGCGTCACCGTGGCGGTCTACGCCGCCGACCCCGTGCTGCGGGTCGGCGTCGTCCAACAGCTCCGCCAGCGCCCCGAGACCGAACTCGTCGACGACGCGGACGCGGAGAACGCGCAGGTCTCCCTGGTCGTCGTCGACGCCCTCGACGACGACGTGACCGCCCTGCTGACCCGGCTGAGCTACAACGGCGCCACCCGCGCGGGACTCGTGATCGGCACCCTCGGCGTCGGGGCGCTCCAGCGCGTCGTCGAGTGCGGGGTGTCGGCGGTCCTGCGCCGCGCCGAGGCCGACCAGGACCAGCTCGTCCAGCTGGTCCTGGCGGTGGCCAACGGCGAGGGCGTGCTCCCGGGCGACCTGCTCGGCGAGTTACTGGGACACGTCGGCAGCCTGCGCCGCGCGGCCCTCGACCCCGGCGCCCTGCCCCTCTCCACCCTCACCAGCCGGGAGGCGGAGATGCTGCGCCTGGTCTCGGAGGGCCTGGACACCGCGGCGATCGCCCGCAAGACCTCGTACTCCGAGCGGACCGTGAAGAACGTCCTGCACGAGATCACCACCCGCCTCCAACTGCGCAACCGCGCCCACGCCGTGGGCTACGCGCTCCGCAACGGTCTGATATGACCGTCCCGTCCGGAGCGCGGCCCGGCGGCCGGCGCGACAGCCGGAGGGAAGGCGGCGCTGCCCCAAAGGGCATCCCGCCCTTCCCCCGGGTGCGGCCCCCGGGCCCTCCCGCCGCGTGCGCCGCCGACGCACGATGACGGGGGGCACCTCCCGGTGCCGCACCGGACGGAGAAGGGCACCCTGATGAAGACCGCTGGCCCCGGTGGACGGCGCCGCCGGGGGAGACTCGCCTCGGCGCTCCTGCTGCTCGTCCCCCTGCTGGGGGCGACGGGCGTGGTCGGGCCGGACGGCACCCGGACCGCGGCGGCCGCGGCGGACGCCGCGGAGACCACCCGCATCGCGTACGCGGGCACCGGCCACCGCAGCCTCGGCGAACCGGTCTCCACCGGCTCCAGCACCCCGCTGTTCGGTGCGGGACCCACCCACTACGACACCGACCCGTCCGCCCTCGGCGACCGGCTGGTCTTCGCGAGCCGCCGCGACGAGAAGCACCCGCAGATCTATCTGCGGGGCGCCGACGGCGGGGTCCTGCGGCTCACCAGCGGCCTGGACGCGGCCCATCCCCGGCTCACCCCGGACGGCGGGTCGGTGCTCTTCGACGCCGCCGACCCGGCCGGCGGCGCCCAGCGCGACCTGTGGCTGGTGCGCACCGACGGCACCGGGCTGACCCGGCTGACGGACACGCCCGCCAGCGAGGAGGACCCGGCGGTCTCTCCCGACGGCGCCCGGATCGCCTACTCCAGCGACGCCGACCCCCTGGCCGGGCGGCAGATCTACGTCCGCGCCCTCGCGGGCGGCATCCCCACCCGGCTCACCGACCCGGCCCGCGGCACCGCCTCCGAGCCCGCCTGGAACCCCGTCGACGACGACGTCAACCGCGCGTGGATCGCGTACACGTCGACCACGACCGAGGACGGGCGGACCCGGCAGCGGCTGCGGATCACCGACGGCACCACCGACGAGACCCTGTTCACCGGCGCGTACGCGAACTGGCAGGGCCACGGGGCGGCATGGCTGCCCGACGGGGACGGGATCGTGTTCCTCAGCCCCGAGACCACCTGCACCTGCAGGACGCCCTACGACCACGTCTTCCGGTCGGTCGTGCACTCCGGCCAGGAACCCTCCCTGGTGCTCGACGAGGACCGCGACGTCCTCTCGCCCACCTGGCTCGGCCCCGCCCAGGGCGGCCACCCGGTCGTGGAGCGCAGCTCGGCGAAGACCGCGCACACGGCGACCCTCCAGGACATCCGCGCGGACGGTTCCGACCCGCGCGACCTGGAGCGGAAGATCCTGCGCGAGGACCCCCAGGCCGACACCAACACCGACCCCGCCAAGGACCCGCTCTTCCAGCCCGCGTCCCCGTTCGACCCGTGGACCGAACGGCAGAACTACACCCCCGACGGGCGCCGCCTCGTCCTCACCCGCTTCGAGGGCCCCGACGACGCGCGGATCGAGCGGATCTGGACGGCCGACGCCGACGGTACGAACGAGGCGCCGATGCCCCTCGACGGGCGGGGCGCGCGGGACTGGGACACCGACCCGACGTTCTCCCCGGACGGCACCCGCCTGGCCTTCACCCGCACCTCGCCCGGCGGGGTCGGCGAGGCCGCGGGGGACAGCCGCATCCTCCTCGCCGAGGTCGCCACCGGCCGGATCACCGGCGAGATCGTGCCCCCGGCCGGTGAGCTCCGCGGCCGGGACGCCCAGCCCACCTGGTCCTCCGACGGCACCACCCTTGCCTTCACCCGTGCCCGGCGGATCGACGGGGGCGGCGGCAGCAAGCACGTGTGGACCGCGTCCGTGGCCGACCTGACCCGGCAGCGCGACCTGAGCGCGACGCACTGCCCGCGCGACTGCGACGTCATCGACGACAGCCCCGCCTTCTCGCCCGACGGGCGCTCCCTCGCCTTCAACCGCAAGAACGGCGGCGGGCGGATCGACGAGCGCAACGGCCTCCTCCTGACCACCGTGTCCGGCGACGCCTGCCAGGCCCTGCTGCCCACCGCCGCCCGCGGTCAGGACGGCGCCTGCGACCGGGAACTGCCGGACACCACGCTCACCGGACCGCACCAGCCGCGCGACGCCGCCTGGACCGCCGACGGCAAGAGCCTGGTCTTCAGCTCCCGGTCCACGGCCGCGGTCAACAGCCCGGAGAAGCTGAACGTCCTGGACGTCGGCTCCGGCGACGTCACCCCGCTCACCGCCGAGCTCGCCGGACGCCAGAAGGAACCCACCGTCCAGCAGTCCGTGGACCTCGCCGTCGAGGCACCCGGCACGACGCCGGAGGTCACCGTCGGCGCATCCGGCACGGTCACCGTCCACGTGGTCAACCACGGCCCCGCCGCCTCGCCCGGCACCCGGCTCACCGTCGTCCCGCCGTCCGGCGTGCGGATCACCGGGATCGAGTGGTCCGGCGGCACCTGCGACGCCGCCTCCCTCCAGTGCGACCTGGGCGTCGTCGAGCCCGGCGCCCAGGTCCCCGTGGACGTCACGCTCACCGGCGTCACCGCCGGCGACGCACCCGTCGACTGGTCGGTCACCGGCGCGGTCCTCGACCCGCGGCCCGGCGACAACGAGGGCCGGAGCGTGATCCCCGTACGCGAGGCACCCCCGACGCCGACCCCCACCCCCACCCCGACTCCGACCCCCACCCCCACTCCGACCACGCCCCCGCAGCCCCCCGCGCCGAAGGCCGGACCCGGGGTGCGGATCACCGTCCAGCCCGAACCGGGCTACGTCGGCGGACGCGTCGTCGTCACGTACAGCGTCCGCAACGGCCGCAACGCGTTGGCCACCGGACTCCGGCTCAGGATCGGACTGCCGGCCGGGGTGCCCCACGGCGGACTCCCGGCGGGCTGCGACCGGAACGGCGCGTGCGCGCTGCCCGACCTCACCCCGAGCACGACCGCCGTCCTGCGGGTCGTCCTCAGCCCGAAGAAGGCGGTGACCGCCCGCGTCACCGCCGTGCTCACCACCACCGGCACGGACGCCGACCGGAGCGACAACACCGCCCGGGAGCGCCTGCGCGTCCTCCAGCCGCGCATCGTCGCCGTGCCCGACATCGGCAAGCCCGGATTCGTCACCTCCGTGCGCGGCGTGGACTTCCCGCCCGGCGTCCCGGTCCGCTTCAGCTGGAACCCGGGGATCACCGCCGCCGCCTCGCCGACCTTCCCGAAGGCCGACGGCACGTTCATCGGACAGCTGCTCGTCCTCGCGAAGGACCAGACCGGGCCGCGCACCATCACGGCCTCGGGCCCCGGATTCTCCCCGGTGAAGACCGACTTCCTGGTCGTCAGCGGAACCATCCAGCCGCCGGACGGGGTGACCCGCCGGTGATCCACGAGGTCGACGAGGGCCTCAGGCGGCTGCTGAACGGCAGCGGCCTGGAGGCCTCGGGCATCGAGGTCACCTTCGACGCCCCCACCCGTGACTGGGCGGCACGCCGCAGCGCCCCCACCGTGTGCGTGTTCCTGTACGACATCCGCGAGGACGCCCTGCGGCGCGGCTCCGGGACGGGCGAGGTCTACGACGAGGTCGGCCACCTCGTCGCGCGCCGCTCACCGCCGCGCTGGTTCCAGCTCACCTACCTGGTGACCGCGTGGGCCAACCGCCCGCAGGACGAGCACCGGCTGCTGTCCCAGGTGCTCGCCGCCCTCGTCGCGCAGGACGCGCTCCCCGCGCCGCTGCTCACCGGCTCGCTCGCCGAACTCGGCCTGACCGTCGCCCTGGAGGCCGCCGGACCGGTCACGGACGCGCCGGCCGCGGCCGACGTGTGGCCGGCGCTCGGCGGCGAGATGAAGGCCTCCCTGGGGGTACGGGTGTGGGCCCCGCTCGCCGGGGTGGCCAAGGCCGCGGCACCCCCCGTCACCGAAGGACTCGTGGTCCGCTCGGCCGCCGCCCGCGACGGCTCCGCCGAGGAGGGGGACCAGGGCCGCAGGCTTCGCTACACCGAGGTCGCCGACCCCGGCCGCGACGGCTTCGCCGGCCCCCGTGAACGCCCGCCCGCCCCGGCCCGCCGACGACGGAGGGGGGACCGACAGCCGTGACGCACACCGTCGAACCCCTGACCGACGGCGGACCCGGCACCCGGCGGCCCAGCGCCCCCGACGCCCTGTGGACGCGGCTCGCCGCCGTCGAAGCACGCGTACGGGAGGCCGTGGCCGCCCGTCGTGCCGTCGACCCCGACCCGGACGACCCCTACCGGGGCCAGTACCTCGCACCCGACGCCGCCGCGCGGATCCTGGACGAGCCGGGCGGCCTCGGCCTGCCACGGGCGGAGCCCTGGCGACCGCCCGCCGGGTCCCTCCTCGACGTCCTCGCGGAGCGCTTCGGTCTGACCCCGCTCGACCTGGACCTGCTCCTCGTCGCCACCGCCCCGGACCTCGACCCCCGGTTCGAGCGGCTCTACGGCTATCTCAACGACGACCTGACGCGCCGTCGGCCCACCGTCGGGCTGGCCCTGGAGCTGTGCGGACTCGACGGCGCCTCGCCCGCCCGGTTCCGGCTCGCCCCCGGCGCGCCGCTGGTCGACCACGGCCTCCTTGAGGTCACCGAACCGGAACGGCCGCCACTGTCCCGCGTCCTGGCCGTGCCCGACCGGGTCACCGCCCACATCCTCGGCGACGGCCGGCCCGACGCCCGCCTCACCGGGGTACTCGACGAGGTCCGCGCGGACCCGACCGCCGAGGCGGCGGAAGTCCGCCGCGCCGCCTCGGCCGCCACCACCGGCGTCGGACTCGTCCATCTGCGCGGCCGGGGCGGCGACGCCGGGGGACTGGCCGCCGCCGCGCTCGCCGAGGCCGGGCTCGGCACGCTCGTCCTGGACGCGGCGGCGCTCGCCCGGCGCGCCGCCGACGTGCCCGCGCTCGCCCGGGTGCTCGCCCGTGAGGCCCGGCTGACCGGCTCCGGTGTCGTCCTCGGCCCGCTGACCGCGCTGCCCGGCGAACCCGTCGAAAGGGAGCGGGTCCTCACGTCGCTGTGCGCCGCGCTGCGCGGTCTCCCGCTCCTCACCCACGGCACGACCGGCTGGGATCCGGTCTGGTCTGCCGACACCCCCGTCGTCCTGGACGTCCAGCCGCCCTCTCCGGAACGCCAGGCCGCCCGCTGGCGCCACGCCCTCGACCGGGCCGCCGGCGACGGGGGCCTGGTGACCGGCGACGTCGGGGCGCTGGCCCGTGCCGTCGCCGCGCACCGCCTGGACTCGGGGCAACTGCGCCGGGCCGCCGACACGGCCGTGCGGACCGCCGCCCTGGACGGCCGCCCGGTGGCGCCCGACGACCTGCGGACCGCCGTGCGGGCACAGAACGGCGCGGGACTCGACCGGCTCGCCCGCCGGGTGGAGCCGGCCGTCGGCTGGGACGACCTGGTGCTGCCGCCCACCACCCACCGCCGGCTGCGTGAGCTCGCGCTGCGCGCACGCCACCGCGAGCAGGTGCTCGGGCAGTGGGGGATGCGGCCCGGCGGCGGCCGGGGGCGCGGGGTCGTCGCCCTGTTCGCCGGCGGGTCCGGCACCGGCAAGACCATGTCCGCCGAGGTCGTCGCCGCCGACCTCGGCATGGACCTCTACGTGGTGGACCTGTCCACGGTGGTCGACAAGTACATCGGGGAGACCGAGAAGAACCTGGAGCGGATCTTCACCGGCGCGTCGGCGGTCAACGCCGTGCTGCTCTTCGACGAGGCCGACGCCATCTTCGGCAAACGTTCCGAGGTCAAGGACGCGCACGACCGGCACGCCAACATCGAGTCGGCGTACCTGCTCCAGCGCATGGAGTCCTTCGACGGGATCGCGGTGCTGACCACCAACCTGCGGGCCAACCTCGACGAGGCGTTCACCCGCCGCCTGGACGTGGTGGCGGACTTCCCCGTGCCGGACGCGGAACAGCGCCTCGCGCTGTGGGAGCGGTGCCTGGGCACCCGGCTGCCCCGGAGCGAGGACCTGGACCTGGCTTTCTGCGCCGACCGGTTCGAACTGGCCGGTGGCTCGATCCGTGCCTGCGCGGTCACCGCGGCCTATCTCGCCGCCGAGTCCGAGGAGCCGCTCACCATGGGGCAGGTGGTCACCGCGGTGGCCCAGGAGTACCGCAAGCTCGGACGGCTCGTCCTGGAGGGTGAGTTCGGGCCGTACCTGGCGCAGGCCGCGGGGGCCTGACCGGGGCGCCTGGGCGAGGTGCCCGACCCGAGCGTGCCCGACCCGATCCGAGGGGGCCCGCATCCGAGGGTGCCGGGTCCCAGGGGGGCCCGGTCCGCCGGACCGGGCCCCTCCGGCGTCTCACATCTCCATCATCTCGGCCTGGTGCACGCCCTGCCCGCCCGCGGCGGGTGCCGCGGTGGGGTCGGTGGCCCCCGCCAGGATCGCCGCGCGGACCTCCGGCGGGACCGACATCAGGTTGGCCTTGCGCGCCTCGTCGGTGATCTCCTTGAAGCCGCTCGCCAGCTGACCGATCCTGGTGGCGCGCGTGGTCAGCCAGCGCATCTCGACCGGGGCGCCCTTCTGGCCGCCGATGTGCGGCACGATCGCGGCGTTGGGCTCGTCGGCCTTCGGCAGAGCCTTGCCCGGCGCGATCACCGGGAAGTCCTCCCTGCCGTGCAGGAGGCTGTCCAGCATCTGCGCGGTGTTCGCGACCCCGGTGGCACCGTGGCCGTACGCCGGTCCGGCCGGGTTCGCCTTGTTGTTCGGGTACTTCGCCAGCAGCCCCTGCCAGTGCGCGACACCTGTCTCCGGGATCTGGCCGTGCAGCCAGGACGCGAGCTGCTGGACCAGGTCCTGCCCGACCGCCTTCTCGCGCAGCGTGTCCGTGGTCGCGGCCCGGCGGATGCCGCCCAGGTTGGCCAACTTCAGCAGGAACGGCACGGCGTTCTTCGTGGAGGCCGTGGGCCCCCGCACCCCCGCCTCGATCATGGCCGAGCCGATCGCGTACGACAGGCCGAGGGCCAGGGTGCCGGTCAGGGCCTCCTGGTCGACGGGGCCCAGTCCGGGGATCAGGTGCGGCACGACTTCGGAACGCAGGCGCGGCACCGCGCGGTTGACCGCGGCGGCGGCGTCGCGCCAGCCGTCGGCGATGTGCTCCTTGCCGGGGGCCCGCCGGGACTCGTGGCTGACCTGCGCCTGGTAGGCGTAGAGGGACGCCAGCCCGGACGGCAGGACGCCGAGGGTGGCCTGGATGTACATCTCGGCCTTGACGTCGGCCTGGAAGTCCGCGATGGCCTTCTGCACGTCGGCCCTGGCGAACAGCTCCGGGCCCAGCCACTCGCGCAGGGCCGCCAGCGGGGTGCCGGTCGCGGCGACGGGCGAACCCGGCACGCGGGAGGCACGGTGCTGGGGGTCGTTCCCGAAGATCTCGTTCACATGCGCGTCGATCCGGTTGGCGACCTGCCCGATCGCCACGTCGGAGCCCGGCGCCATCTCGTCGAACGGCGCGGTGACGTACTCCAGGTTGCTCAGCGAGGAGACGGGCCGCCCGGTCGCCACCGGCCGGCCGCCGTCGCCCGCCAGCCCGCAGAGCACCGCGTACAGCTGCGCGGCCTTGCGGGCGAGCGAGTTGTGGTCGGTGAGGATCGTCAGGTTGGGCTCGCTCATCACGGTGGCCGCGTAACCGAAACCGCCGTGGAAGAAGCCGCCGAGGTCCGCCGAGGGCGCCCGGCCGCCGACCGTGTTCAGACCCGTCGTGTCGTGCTGGGCGAAGCTCGGCACGCTCAGCTCCACCTCGAAGCCCACCAGACGCTGCACGGCGTCCGGGTCGGCCGCGCGCTGCGCCGTGCCGGGCCCGGGGTGTCCGTGGTCGTGCCCGTCGCCCGCGTGGTGCCCGGAGCCGTGGCCCCCGACGGCGCGGGCCACCGGCACCGGTCCCGAGAGCACCCGCCGGGCGTTGCTCTCCGCCTCCCGCTCGAAGCGGTCGCCCGGGTCGCTGATCCGCAGCCCGTCCCCCCGGTCGGTGCCGGACACCGGGCCCTGGCGCTGCTGGACGACATGGGTCAGCTCATGGGCCAGGGTGTGCTTGTCCCGGCCGCCCTCTCCGAGGACGACATGACTGCCCGAGGTGTACGCGCGCGCCCCGATGGCCCGCGCCGAGCGGGCCGCGGCGGCTCCGGTGTGCAGCCGCACGCCGGAGAAGTCCGTGCCGAAGCGGGACTCCATCTCCGAGCGCACCGGACCGGCCAGCGGCCGGCCCGCCGAGCCCAGCACCTCCCGCACCCCGGTGTCCTGCTGCGCCGGGGCGGGCCCGGCGCTCGCCCGGCGGGCGATCATGCCGCTCACCGCGGCGTTGCCCGCGCTGCCCTGGGCCGCCCGCAGCACGTCGGCCGTGAGCGGGGGCGGGACGGCGGCGCCGGTGCCCGGGCTCTCCCGCCGGGGCCCGGACCGGTCGCGCGCCGACCGAGGCTCCTCGACCCGATCCCTGCGCGGCCTGGAAGTCTGCACAGCTGTCTCCTCGTCGGCGCCCGTCGTACGACTCTCCAGCACACCGCCCGCCGGGGGGCGCGTCCAGGGACGAACGGGCAGCGTGTGGGCAGTCCCCGGTGAGGTCCGGGCGGTCAACGCGGACCGCCCGTTGAGGCAGAAGCGCTGCCCCCGGGCAGGTCCCCCGGTCCCTGCCGGTCCGGCCGCGGGCCGAACAGACTCGACCTGGACACAGGTCATCGCGAGGCCGCGAGAACATGAAGGAGCGAGCATGCCGACGTACCTCACCCCGGGCGTCTACGTGGAGGAGGTGCAGTCCGGTGCCAGGCCGATCGAAGGGGTCGGCACGGCCGTCGCCGCTTTCGTGGGCTTCGCCGAGAAGGGGCCGTTCCACACACCGACCCTGGTCACCGGCTGGGACCAGTACACCCAGGTGTTCGGTGGCCTCACCGGGGGCACCTACCTCGCCCACGCGCTCTACGGGTACTTCTCCAACGGCGGCGGCGCGGCCTACGTCGTGCGCATCGGCGGCTCGGCCGAGTCCGGCGCCCGGTCCACCACCACAGGCCGGCCCGACCGCGAGGCCGTGGCCGCACGCCCGGTGGAGCTCGGCGGCTTCCTGATCGCGGCCAAGCCGGGCGTGACCGGCGTCTCGGTCGAGGTCGCCGACCCCGAGGGCGAGAACCCGCCGGAGGACCGCTTCCGGCTGCTGGTCCGCCGCGGCGACCAGGTCGGCGAGACGTACGACGCCTCCGCCCGCAAGAACGTCAAGGGCTACCTGGTCACCCAGGCCCGCGCCTCCGAGCTGATCGAGGTCACCGAGCAGCGCGGCGCCCCCCAGACCCGGCCCGGCACCCAGACCCTGGCGATCCCCGACGCACCCGGCGTCCCCGCCGCCCCGGCCGCCGCCGACGTGGCCCGCATCGACCCCGCCGAGTACGTCGGCGACGCGGCGGCCCGCACCGGCTTCGGCGGCCTGGAGACCATCGACGAGATCACCATGGTCGCGGTCCCCGACCTGATGGGCGCCTACGAGCGCGGCGACATCGACGCCGAGGGCGTGCGCACCGTCCAGCTCGCCGTCATCTCGCACTGCGAGCAGATGGGCGACCGCGTGGCCGTCCTCGACACCCCGCCCGGCCTCAACGCCCAGCAGGTGCGCAACTGGCGCATGGACGAGGCCGGTTACGACTCGCGGTACGCCACCCTCTACTACCCCTGGGTGCGGGTCTTCGACCCGGCCCTCGGACGCAACACCACCGTCCCGCCGAGTGGTCACATCGCCGGCGTGTGGGCGCGCAGCGACGCCGAGCGCGGCGTGCACAAGGCCCCCGCCAACGAGGTGATCCGGGGCGCGGTCGACCTGGACATCCGCCTCAGCAAGGGCGAGCAGGACCTGCTGAACCCGATCGGCGTCAACTGCGTCCGGGCCTTCCCCGGCCGAGGCATCCGGATCTGGGGTGCCCGCACGCTCTCCTCCGACCCGGCCTGGCGCTACCTGAACGTGCGCCGCCTCTTCAACTACCTGGAGGAGTCGATCCTCCTGGGCACGCAGTGGGTCGTCTTCGAGCCCAACGACGACCGGCTGTGGTCCAGCATCCGGCGCAACGTCACCGCGTTCCTCATGGAGGAGTGGCGCCGGGGCGCGCTGTTCGGCCGCACCGCCGACGAGGCGTTCTACGTGAAGTGCGACCGCACGAACAACCCGCAGGAGTCCATCGACCAGGGCCGCGTGGTCTGTGAGATCGGCGTCTCACCGGTCAAGCCGGCCGAGTTCGTGGTCTTCCGACTGGCCCAGTTCTCCGACACCACCAGCCTCATCGACGAGTGACCCGCGGGTCCCGGTCGCACACGCAAGGAAAGGTCGACAGACAGACATGGCAACGGGCGATGCACTCTCCACCCACGTCTTCGGCGTGCAGCTCGGCGGATACCTCGTGGAGTCCATCCAGGAGATCAGCGGCTTCACCGTCGAAGAGGACGTCGTAGAGGTCAAGCAGGTCACCGCCGAGGGCAAGCAGATCATCCGCAAGCAGCCGGGCGCCCGGCAGGCCGGCGAGATCACGATCACCCGCGGACTCGACCAGAGCAGCGAGTTCACCAAGTGGATCAAGGAGACCCTGAACAACGGGGCCGTCAACTCCGCTCGGCAGAACCTGACCATCGAGATCAAGGACACCGAGGGCAACACGGTGCGCCGCATCCAGCTCATGCAGGGCTGGGCGTCCAAGTGGGAGGGCCCGTCGCTGAAGGCGGGCGAGTCCTCCCCGGCCACCGAGTCCGTCACGATCGTGTTCGAGGAGATCGTCGTCGAATGAGGCGCCGCACCGTGACGGCGGGCAACCTGGAGGAGATCCTCCAGCTGACGGAGCCCGACCGGGCGCCGGAGCAGCAGGCCCCGGCCCCCGCCCCGCAGCCCCCGCCGCGCCAGGAGGGCGACGGGCTGCGCACGGAGTTCGAGTTCGAACTCCCGCGCGGATACGTGGACGAGGCGGGTACGGTGCACCGGCACGGCGCCATGCGCCTGGCCACCGCCCGCGACGAGCTGCGACCCCAGATCGACCTGCGGGTCAAGGAGAACCCGGCCTATCTCAGCGTGGTCCTGCTGAGCCAGGTGGTCACCCGGCTCGGCGGCATCACCGACGTGCACGCCGGGATCGTCGAGCGGATGTACGCCACCGACGTGGCGTTCCTCCAGGACTTCTACCGCCGCGTCAACAGCGAGGGCCACACCCGCGCGGCGGTCACCTGCCCGCACTGCGAGGGCGGCTTCGAGGTCGACCTCTCGGGTGGGCGCCTGGGGGAATCGTGACGTACGCCCTTCCCCGCCTCCGGGAGGAGATCGCGTACATCGCCTACCACTTCCACTGGCAGCGCGAGGAGATCCTCGACCTCACCCACGGCGAACGACAGCAGTGGGTGGCCGAGATAGCCCGCATCAACACCCGCATGAACGAAGGCGGCTGAGCACATGGCATGGCGGGACAGGCTGCGCCGCGGCGGTGCGGCCGGCCGCACGGGCGCCGGGCCGGGCACGTCGGGCGGCTCCGGCGGGCCCGGCCCGTCCGGGGGTGCCACCGGCGCGGGTGCGTCCGGGGGCTCCGGCGGTCCGGGTGCGTCCCGTGGCGCCGCCGGTTCGGGTCTGTCCCGGGAGCCCGGCGTGCCCGGGGGCTCCGGTGTGTCCGGCGGCGCCCCGGATCCTTCTGCCGTGCCCGGCGACTGGGACGGCGGCTGGCGGCGTACCGCACCGCCGCTCCTGACCCTCTCCCGCGCGCCCCTGGGCGTGAGCGACGGTCTCGCCTTCCGCTCCGGCCTCGCCGCCTGGCAGAACCCGTCCTTCGACAGCGGCATGGGCCACGCCCTGCTGCCCACGGCCCCGACCGGTCTGGTGCACGGGGCGACCCGCCCGGCCACGCCCCGCTCCACCGACTCCGGCGGGGGGCCGCTGCTGCTCCGCGCGGTCCGCGCGGGCGGAACTCCCGAGCCCCTGCACGCCCCTGACGCGCCGGACTCCGCCGCGGCGGCCCGTCCGTCGTCCGGTGGGCGCGGCACGGCGACCTCCTCGTCCTCCGGTGGTACGCGCGGCACCGCCGCTCCCTCCGGAGGCCGGAGCGTGAGCGGTCGTCCGCCGAGCCGTGACCTGTCCGTCACCACGTCCCCGGCGGTGCTCTCCGCACCGGAGCCGGCCGCCGTCCAGCGGGCCGCAGCCTCCGTCGACGAGGGAGGCACCTCCGCCACGGCCCCTGTTCCACTGATCCGACGGGTGGCGGTGCTCCCCGTCGCCCCGCGCACCCGCGAGGCGTTCGCCCCCCGGCCCGCGACGGGCCCGGCACGGACGACCCCGACAGAGACGGGCGCGGCCCGGGAGGGCTCGCCCCGGATGAGGGGCGAGGCCCGGGGGAGTACGGGACGGGAGGGCGCCGCGTCGAACGGGGCACGGGTCGCGCCCGGCGGTGCCCCGCCGGGACCCTCTTCCCCGCCCGTCGTCCGGACCCGACCGGTCGGGGCCCGGCTGACGGTCGCCCGCCGTGTGCCGGGCAGCGCCCGCCCGGTGCCCGCGCTCCGGCCCGCCGCCCCGGCGGCACCCCAGGGCAGTACGACGGCGGCCACGGACGCCCGGCCCGCCACCGCTCCCGGCCGCGCCGAACCGACCGGGACCGCGGCCCCCGACCCGGCAGCGCCGAGCCCCGCCGTCCGGCGCGCCGCCGCCCGGACGGTCCTGGGCGCTCCCTTGACCGAACTGCCGTCGACCGCGAGCACCACCCCGACGACCGGCACCCCTTCCCCCGCGCCGGGCGGGGGAGGAACACGGGGCCCGGGGCTCCCCATCGTCCAGCGACAGGCTGAGGGCACCCCCCGGGACATGTCCGGCGTCTCCGCCTCCGACCCGGTGCCCCCGGGCCGCTCGGGAGCGCGGGCGCGCGGCGGCCTGGGCGCACCCCTGTCCGCGATGCCGTCCAGCGCGACCCCGCCCGCCGGTTCCCCAGCGTCCGGCGCCCGACCCGGCCTCCCTGCGCCCGGCCCCGGTGTCCAGCGCGCCCCGGCCTCGCCCGCCGGGGAACGGCCCTCGCCCGCTGCGCCCCGCCCGGATGCCTCCGCACCCGGGGCCCCGTTGCTGGGGGCCACCGACGTGCAGCGCCGCATCACGGACCACCCGGCGTCCCCGGGTGCCGGCCGAACGGACCGCGCGCCGGGCGGCGCCCCCGTCGTACGCACTCCGGGCTCCGCCGCGCCGCCCTCCGGGGGTGCTCCGCAACTCGCCGCGAGCCGCGAGGCCGTAGGGCCCCACACGGCCCCCGGCGGCTCCGGCTCCACCGCTCCCGTTCCGGTCGTCGTGGCCCGCGTCGTATCCGGACCGGGTACGAACGCCCCCGGCGCGGCGCCCGGGTCCGGCGGCGACCGGCCGGGGACGGCCGGACCGGCGCCCACCCCAGGGCCCGCGAGCACCACCGGATCGAAGCCGACCACCGGGCGTCAGGCGGGCCCCGGTCCGAAGCCGGGCACCGCCGCGCAGACGGCCGCCGGACCGTCGGGGACCGTCCGGGTCTCCGATACTCCGGGGCCCGGTCCGCGCCCCACCTCCGGCTCCGCGTCCCGGGTCGGGGCCGGCGGCGGGCGTCCGGCGTTCGCCCCGTACCTCGGGAGCCCGGCGAACGGGCCTGTTCCGGTGGCGCGGCGTACCCTCGCGCTGCTCCCGGCCCGCCCCCTCACGCTCAGCACCGGGGCCGCCGAGGGCCCGGCCCCGTCCGCCGCGTCCCGCGCGGTCAGTGGCCCTCCCGTGGTGGCGGCGCGCTGGAACACGGCGCAGGACACCCCGGGCGGCCCCGCCCACGCGTCGCCCCCCGGCGGCGGTGGCGCCTCGGCGCCCGTACAGCGAGCCGCGTCGGCATCCGTACGGGGAGCCGGAGCCGCGCCCGTACAGCGAGCCGCGTCGCCCTCTCGGGGTCTCCCGGCGTCCGGCGCCGTACCTCCCCCGTCCACCCGCTGGGACACGCCGGGGCCCTTCGCCGTGCCGACCGTCCAGCGCGCCGCCACCGCCCCCGGGTCATGGCACGCCGACGGGGCAGCGGCGGCGGGCGCGCCGGCCGTCGGGGCACGGGTCCCTGTCGTCACGCTCGCTCCGCCAGGCGGAGGCGCGTCCGCCGCCCCGGCCCACTCCCTCCCGGTCGCGCCGCCGCAGGCTCCTCCCGTGGCGCACGGCCCGTCCGCTCCGGGGACGCCCGCGCCCGGCGCGCCCGTCCCCGTGGTGCGGCCCCGCAGCGTGCCTGCGGCGGCCCCCTCGTCGGGTGGCGGCGCGACGCCCCGGATCCAGCGCGCCGTGCCGGACACCGGCAGGAGCGCGTCCGCCACCCCGGCCGTTCCGGTGAAGGAGGTCCCCGCGCGCGGGAAGCAGGCGTCGTCCTCCGCACCGGCCGCCGCCGGCCGGAGCACGGCCCGGAACACCGGGCGCGACGCCGAGCCGGCGCAGGACCCCGGTCTCGACCTGGACGACCTCGCGCGACGGCTGCTCGACCCGATGGCCCGCCTGCTGCGCACCGAACTGCGGCGCGGCCGGGAGCGCTCGGGCCGCCCCTTCGACGGACGCCGCTGAGCGCACGGCATGGAACGGATGACGGATCAATGACGGACAACATCTTCGCGAGCAGCGTGTTCTTCAGGCTCGCGATCGGCGGCAACGACCTGGGCGCCTTCCACACCTGCTCCGGCATGGGCGCCGAAGTGGAGATGGAGAGCTACGCGGAGGGCGGCAACAACGGCTTCACCTGGCAGCTGCCCGGCCGCGTGAGCTGGTCGAACATCACCCTGACCCGGCCGGTCACCGCCGACACCGCGAAGATCGCCCGCTGGCTCGACGAGACACTGAAGCGCGTGGAGCCCAAGGATGGCGAGATCGTCGCCCTCCGGCCCGACCTGAGCCGGATCATCAGCTGGCAGGTCTTCGGGATCGTCCCGGTGCGCTGGCAGGGCCCGTCCTTCGACCCCAGCAGTTCGCAGGCGGCGGTGGAGACGCTGGAGATCGCCCACGAGGGACTCCGCCCCTCCTGACGCCCCCGCCCGCCTCCTGCCGGCCGTCCGCCGTCCGGCACCCCTCAGTTCCCCTGTCCCACCGGAAAGGACCCCCGTCATGTCCCCAGCGTCCCGAGCCAGTCGGGCCAGGGCCCAGCTCACGCTGAAGGAGCCTCCGGCGTCCGTCGGCGCCAAGCCCGGCGGGACGCTGGCACGGCTGAACCTCCAGTTCAACCCGTCCACCCTGGAACTGCGCAAGACCACCGAGTGGCGGCGCTCCCCGTCCCGGATGGCGGAGGAGTCCTCCCTGCCCGAGTTCGTCGGCAGCGGCCCGCGCGAGCTCAGCCTCGAAGTGTTCCTGGACGCCACCGCCACCCACGACAACTCCGTGGAGCAGGCGGTGGAGAAGCTGATGAAGGCGTGCGTGCCGACCAAGGCCAGCCTGGGGCGCAAGAAGCCCGCCAGCCCCTGGGTCCGGTTCGAGTGGGGCAGCGCGCGCACCACGTCGTTCGACGGCGTGCTCTCCAACCTGTCGGTGTCGTACACGCTGTTCGACGTGGACGGAAAGCCGCTGCGCGCCACCTGCCGCCTGTCCATCGAGGAGGCGAGCGTCGGCCCCGCCGGACAGAACCCGACGTCCGGCTCGCGCACCGGCCGCAGCACGCACGTCGTCGTGGCCGGCGACAGCCTGGCCCTGCTGGCCTGGCGGGAGTACGGCGACGCGACGGCCTGGCGGGTCATCGCGGAGGCCAACGACATCGACGACCCGATGGCGCTCGTGCCCGGCACCGAACTCGTCGTACCGGCGCTGACCGACGAGGAGGAGCGGTGAGCGGCGGGGAGCGCGACGGCCGGTCGTTCGCCGCGGACCCGATCGTCGAGACGCCCGGCGAACTGCCGCCGGTCTGGGCGGCCCAGCTGGTGAGCTGCGTGATCGACGAGAACGTGGGGCTGCCGGACGCGGCGGTGCTCACCTACCGCGACCCCGACCACGAGTTCCTGGGCAAGACCGGCATCACCATCGGCACCCCGCTCCGGGTCTCCGTGGTCACCGTGACCGGGCAGGCCCGCGAGCGGCTGTTCAACGGCGAGGTCACGGCTCTGGAGGCGGACCGGGACCGCACCGGTTCGTTCACCGTGCTCCGTGCCTACTCCAAGGCGCACCGGCTCCAGCGCGGCCGGAAGGTGGTGGCGTACCGGAACATGACGGCGGCGGCCATCGTCCGCAAGGTGGCCGCCGGGGCCGGCCTGGCCTGCGGCACCGTCGAGGCCGCGCCCGTCACCTACCAGCAGCTGTCCCAGGCGAACGTCTCCGACTGGGAATTCCTCCAGTACCTGGCCGCCGAGAGCGGCGCGCTGGTGCGCGTCGACGACAAGGGGCTGCTCCAGTTCGCCAAGCCCCGGAAGGCGTCCGGGGCGCCCTCGCCGACCACCTCGGCGGCCCGCGATCCGCTGGTCCTGGAGTACGGGCGCAACCTGCTGGCGCTGCGGGCCTCCCTGTCGACGGCGGACGGGGCGCAGCAGGTGGAGGTGCGCGGCTGGGACGTCACCACCAAGCGGCCGCTGGTGGCCCGGCAGCCCTCGGTCGACAGCGACACGGTCGTGCCGGGCCTGAGCCCGGCGCTCGCCGCCCGGTTCGGCAAGGCGTCCAAGCTCACCGTCACCGACACCCCGTACCGAACCCAGGCCGAGACGAAGGCGGTCGCGGACGCGGTCGCCGGGCAGGTCAGCGCCGGTTTCGGCGAGCTGGAGGCGCTGGTCGAGGGCAATCCGCTGCTGCGCGCGGGCAAGCCCGTGGCGCTCGGGAACGTCGGAGGGGCGTTTTCCGGCAAGTACACGGCCACCGCCGTGCAGCACGTCCTGGAACCGCACGGCGGCTACCGCACGACGGTGTGGGTGAGCGCCAGCCCCGACCGCTCCCTGACCGGACTGGTCACCGGCGCCAACGCGCCGTCCCGGGGGCCGCGCATGCCGGGCCTGGCGATCGGCGTGGTGACGGACGTCCGCGAGACCGGCGGCGCCGAGAGCGGCTCGGTGCGGCTGCGGTTCCCGTGGCTGGACGACACCTACGTCACCGACTGGGTCCGTACGGTGCAGTGGGGCGGCAAGGGCGGCGGCGGAGTGGTGAGCCCCGAGGTCAACGACGAGGTCCTCGTCGGCTTCGAACAGGGCCTGCTCGACAGCCCGTACGTCATCGGCGGGCTCTACAACGGCGTGGACAGGCCCTCGCCGCACGACGTGCCTCTCATCGACAAGACCACCGGCAAGGTCAACCGCCGTTCCCTGGTGTCCCGTTCCGGCCACCGGGTGGAACTGCTCGACGCGCGGGCGCCGGGCCGCTCCGGAGTGCGGCTGATGTCCGCCGACGAACGCCTGGAGGTCTTTCTCGACGACCGCCGGGACCGGATCGAGCTGACCGTGTACCAGGGGAGGAGCCGGCAGGTTCTCAGCTCCGTCGTCCTCGACAAGAAGGGCATCACCGTGGACGCGGGGCGCGGCGACGTGAACGTGTCGGGGCGCAACGTCGCCATCAACGGCCGGGTCGGGGTGAAGATCGGCGGCCGCACGGTGGACGTCTCCGGCGTCTCCGGCGTCACCGTCGACGGAGGCCTGCTCGCCACCCTCAAGGCCAAGCTCATCCGCATCAACTGACCTTCCGCAGAAAGCTCGTGAAAGGAGCTCCGCATGCCCGCCGCCGCCCGTACCGGCGACCCCACCGACCACGGCGGGGTCGTTGCCACCCCGCCGCCCGCCGTCGCGAGGGCGGTGGCGACCGTGCTCATCGGCGGCCGTCCCGCCGCCGTCACCGGCAGCCTGCACACCTGCGTGGTGCCGCCGCACGCCGCCACCGGACCGGCCAACGTGATCCTGCCGAACCCGGCCGGGCTCGCCGGCCGGCAGGTCCTCATCGGCGGTCTCCCGGCCGCGCGAGCCCGCGACAGGACGGCCTGCGGCGCGATGATCCTCACCGGGGCGCCCAACGTGCTGATCGGGGGCGTGTGATGGCGGGCGCCGAGCGGCGGCCGGCCCGCGATCCCGCGCACGGGTCCCGGGAGGGCACGAGACCGGCCGCCGCGCACGGCTTCCCGGAGGACGGCCGATGAGCGAACGGTTCATCGGCCGGGGCTGGGGATTCCCCCTGCGCGTCGGACCGACCGGAGGCATCGCCCTCGTCGAACGGGAGCGGGAGATCGAGGAGGCCATCCGCCTGGTCCTCGGCACCGCGCCCGGCGAGCGCCCCATGCGCCCCGAGTTCGGCTGCGGCATCCACGAGTACGTCTTCGCCCCCGGCGACGGCGCCACCGCCGGCCGCGTCGCGCGGCAGGTGCGGGAGGCGCTGGAGCGATGGGAACCGCGGATCACCGTGGACGACGTGGCCGTCGCCTTCGACGCGGTCGAGGACGGCACCCTCTACATCGACGTGCACTACACCCTGCGTTCCACCAACGACCGGCGCAACCTGGTCTTTCCCTTCTACACGATCCCCTCCGAGGAGGGGGCCGAGGAAGCGGGCGCTGACTGATGGCCCTGCCCTCCCCGAACCTGGACGACCGCCGGTTCCAGCAGCTCGTCGACGAGGCGAAGCGGTACGTGCAGCAGCGTGCCCCGGAGTGGACCGACCACAACGTGTCCGACCCGGGCGTCACCCTGATCGAGACGTTCGCCTACCTGGTGGACCAGGTGCTCTACCGGCTCAACCGGGTGCCGGACAAGAACTACCACGCCTTCCTCGACCTGCTCGGCATCCGGCTGTTCCCGCCGACGGCCGCGGCCGCCGACGTCGACTTCTGGCTGTCCGCCCCGCAGCCCGACACGGTCACGCTGCCGCCCGGCACCGAGGTGACCACCGCGGGCGGTGAGACCGACGACGCCGTGGTCTTCGCCACCGCCGGTGAACTGCGCATCCTGCCCAGCGAGCTGACCCGCCTGGTGACCGCGTGGCGGAGCGGCGAGCAGCACGACAGGACCGGCATGCTCGCCGACGGCCTCGACATCCCCTGCTTCCAGGCCACGCCGGAACCCGGCGACGCGCTGCTCTTCGGGCTGCCCACGGCCGTACCCCGCTGCATCGTCGCCGTACGCCTCGACAGCCGCGTCGAAGGCGTCGGTGTCGACCCGCGCCAGCCCCCGCTCGTGTGGGAGGCGTGGAACGGCGGCGGCTGGGAGGCCTGCGAGACCGGCGACGACACCACCGGTGGCCTCAACCGGCCCGGCGAGGTCGTCGTGCACGTGCCCGCCGGACACGTCGCGTCCGTGATCGGCGGGACCCGGGCCGGTTGGCTGCGCTGCCGGGTCACCGAGCCGGAACCGGGCCAGCCGTTCTACTCCGAGTCCCCGACGGTCCGCGAGGCGGAGGTCTTCACCGTCGGCGGCACCATGTCCGCCGAGCACGCGGAAACGGTCACCGACGTGCCGCTCGGCACCTCCGAGGGCGTCGCCGGACAGACCTTCCGGCTCGGCCGGCCGCCCGTCCTCCTCGACGCCGGACCGCCCGTGGTGGAGGTGTCCTCCGAGGAGGGCTGGCAGCGCTGGGAGGTCGTCGAGCACTTCGGCCGCTCCCGTCCCACAGACCTGCACGTCCGGGTGGACGCCACCACCGGCGAGTTCGCGTTCCCCCCGGCCCTGCGGGAGCCGGACGGCACCCTGCGGCAGTGCGGGGCCGTCCCGCCCAAGGGCGAGCGGATCCGGGTCGCCCGCTACCGCACCGGCGGCGGCCCTGCGGGCAACGTCGCCCGGGGCGCGATCTCCGTCCTGCTCAGCTCCGTGCCGTACGTCGCCCGGGTCGGCAACCGGGAGGCGGCGCGAGGCGGGGTCGCGGGCGAGAGCGTGCACAACGCCCGGCTGCGCGCCCCCGAGGCGCTGCGCATGCAGGACCGCGCGGTGACCGCCGAGGACTACGAGATCATCAGCCGCCAGGCCGCGCCCTCGGTGCGCCGGGTTCGCTGCCTGCCGGCCGCCGACACGGCGGGCGCGGTCCGGGTGCTGGTGGTCCCGGACGCCGTCGCCGACGAGGGCGACGACCGGCTCCGCTTCGAGCAGCTCATCCCTGGCGAGCAGGTCCTCTCGGCGATCACCGCGAGTCTCGACGAACGGCGCCTGATCGGCACCCGCCTCGTGGTGGAGCCGCCGGTCTACCAGGGAGTCACCGTCGTCGCCCGCCTGTCCACCGCCCCGGGCGACACGGACGCGGTCCGCACCGCCGCCCTGGACGCCCTGTTCCGCCACTTCAACCCGCTGACCGGCGGTCCGGACGGTACCGGATGGCCGTTCGGACGGCCCGTCCAGTACGGCGAGGTCTTCGGTGTCCTGCAGCGCGCCACGGGCGACGCGCTGGTCGAGGAGATCCGGCTCTTCCCGGCCGACCCGGTCACCGGCCGGCGCGGCGCCCCGGCGGACCGCATCGACGTCGGTCCCGGCGCCCTGGTCTTCTCCTACCAGCACCAGGTGGTCGTGTCCCCCCGGGAAGGGGAGGAACGATGAGCCGCGCCGCGATCCCCGGGCTGCCCAGCCGACACCCCATCGGGGAGCAGCTGCCCGCCCTCTACGCCGACGACGACCTCGCACAGCGCCTCACCGCCGGTCTCGACACGGTCCTCGCCCCGGTCTTCTCCACCCTCGACAACCTGCCCTCCTACCTCGACCCCCGGCTGGCGCCGCCGGACTTCCTGGTGTGGCTGGCGTCCTGGGTCGGCGCCGCCGACGATCCGCGCCGACCCATGGAACTGCGCCGCGAGGCCGTCGCGCGCGCGGTGGAACTGCACCGGTGGCGCGGTACGAAGCGGGGGCTGGCCGAGGCCCTGCGGCTCGCCCTGGACGTGCGCACCGAGATCGTCGGCGACGGCGACGCGGTCTGGTCCGACACCGCGGGCTCCGACCTCCCGCCGGAGCCCGACGCCGAACTGCTCGTACGGGTCGCTCCCGAGGGCGCGCGGGCCGGGCGGGTGGACGTGGACCGGGTCCACGACGTCGTACGGGCGATGTGCCCGGTCCACGTGGCGTTCCGGGTGGAGGTCCTCACCGGCCCGCCCGCCGAGGAAGGGAACTGACGCATGCGCGCGTGTCCTGCGTGCGGGGCCGCCAACGACCCCGCCGACGACTTCTGCGGCAACTGCGGCGCGTACCTGGGCTGGTCGAACGAGCCCGCGCGCCCCACGACGAGGGGAGGTACGGAGCCGGGCGAGGACGCCGTACCGCCGGGCGGGAGGGCGTCGTCCGGGGGAGCGGGCGAAGCCTCTTCCTCCCCGTCCCGGACGGCCCCGGTGACCGCGCCCGCGCCGACGGTGACGACCCGCGCCCTCGAGCCGGGGACCGCGGGAGGGGCCGACGGCGCGGGCCCGGCCGTCCGGGGCGGCACCCCGGCGCCCGCGGACCCGCCTGCCGTGGCCGCGTCGACCAGCCCCCCGGCACCGGACGCCCCGGCACCGGACGCCCCGGCACCGCAAGCCTCCGCACCGGACGTCGCCATACCGGACCTCCCGGCTCCGCGCCCACCGGCTCCAGACATCCCGCAACCGGAGACCCCGGCGTCCGTCACCGAGTCGGCCCGTGCCCGAGCGGTCAACAGGACCCGGGCGGCCCTCAGCCAGGTGGCCCAGAACCGGATCACCCGGGCCAGGGCGAACCAGCCCGTGGACGAGGGAACCCCGGACGCCTCGCCGTCCGGCCCCGAGGGCACCGTGCGCCCCACCGGCCCGGCTCCGGCGTCCGAGGCGGCTCCCCCATCCGGCCCGGCTCGCACGCCCGATCCTGCCCCGGCTGCCGACCCGGGGACGCGACCCGGCTC
Source organism: Streptomyces sp. NPDC048018 (assembly GCF_043202995.1). NCBI lineage: Bacteria > Bacillati > Actinomycetota > Actinomycetes > Kitasatosporales > Streptomycetaceae > Streptomyces > Streptomyces sp. NPDC048018. Next base: position 873,935 of record NZ_JBIDBK010000001.1, on the reverse strand, counting down.
GGACACGGGCTCGGGTCCGGCGACGGCCCCCCGTCGGCCGAGCGCTCCTGCCGTGCCGCCCCGGCGCCCCTCCTCTCCGATCGGCCCGCGCACGCCCGTCGGCCCCGCGCCCGCCGGCGACCCGATCCTGCCCGTGCTCCCGGCGAAGGCCGTGGCCCCGCGTCCGGTCGTGCGCCCGGCAGCGGTGGAGGACGAGGGGAGCGGATTCCCCTGCCCGGCGTGCGGCGCGCCCAACCGGCCGGACCGGCGCTTCTGCCGGCGCTGCGCAGCGGAGTTGCGACCCGCGCCGAAGGCTGCGCCGTTGCCGTGGTGGCGTACCGTGTGGCCGTTCCGGCGCCGGGTGCGGGCGGGTTCGGGGAAGAGCACACGTTTCGTCGTGATCCTCCTGGCCGTGCTCGCGCTGTGCGCCGCCGGGTTCTTCCTGATGCCCGCAGGCCGGAACCTGATCGAGGACACCCGGGACAAGCTGGGCAAGGCCACGGCCATCACGCCCGAGAGGACCGAGGGGAGCGGCGAGCTTGCCGGGCACCCCGTGACGAACACCACGGACGGCATCAACAACAAGTACTGGGCGGCCCCCGGAGCGGGTGCCTCGGTGACGTACACGTTCCGCAAGCCGTTCCGGATGGTCGACCTGATCATTACCAACGGCGCGTCCAAGTCTCCCGAGGAGTACGCCCGTCAGGGGCGTGCCCTGCAGATCGACATGGAGGTGACGGCGGCGGACGGCACGCGTCAGGTCAGGGAACTCACGCTGAGAGACAAGGCGGGCCCGCAGACGATCCAGACCGGGATCAGCGACGTGAAGACGGTTCGTCTGACGCTCCGTTCTCCCGTCGGCCTGGCCCCGGAAAGCCATCTCGCACTGGCGGAGGTGGAGTTCTTCCAGAGGAGCTGAGCTGACGTCGCACCGTCCGTACGCGTCGGATCGGCGCACCGGGACGGTGCGGGGGAGAGGGCTTCGGGTGGCGGACCCGACGCCTGGTGGTGCGGAAGGCCCAGCACGTCGGGTGCGTCGCGATCCTTGAGCCTGCTGAAAAGGGCCTGACGCGAGCGGTGGGCGCCCGCCTCGGGCGCCGTCCGGGTGGCGGCGAGGTACGCAAGCATGTGCGCCGCCTCGGACAGGCCGCAGGCCTCCCGGGGCAGAGCGACCAGCCCGCCCGCACCGGGTGCGGCACCCAAATAAGGACCACAGGTGTCAGGGCGGCGCGCTACGACCAGCCCGGCTGGAGTGGCCCGGCGGTGAGGAACGCGGTGAGCACCACGGGTACGGCGGTCGCGGCCACGGCGGCCGTCAGGCGCCCGGCGACATGCCCACGGTGGCGGTGAGGAGGACAGGGCGAGGGTGCCGCCCGCACGGCTCGCGTACCAGGGAGGGCTGCCGGTCAGTGCCAGGGGAGTCGTCATCGCGCGCCTCCGGGGTCCGGCTTCCGCGAGCGGGGCGGTGCGGGCGCGTGCGAGTCGGACGGCCAGCCGCCGAGGCGTACGATCCTGCCGTCGAGGGAGGTCAGCCGGGCCGGCAGGGCGCTGCTGAGCAGCCAGTCCGGCGCCCGTTCGCCCAGCACGATCGCCGCCGTGCTGACGGCGTTGGCGTCCACAGCACTCGGCAGGACCGAACGGCTTGACCAGGTAGTCATCGGCACCCTCGTCCAGGGCCACCACCCGGTCCGCCTCCTCACCCCGCGCTGTCACGGCGATGATCTCGTCGTCTGAACGCTCCCGCACCCACCGGCACACCGCCGCACCGTCGATGTCCGGATGCCCCAGCTCCAGCAGGACGACATCGGGCGTGAACGCTGCCAGGGCCGCCCGCCCGGTCCCCACACTCGCGGCCTTGTATCCGGCTTGTCGCAGACCGCGCCCAAGGACTCTGCGATGCCCCGGTCATGCTCCACGACCAGTACGGCAGCCCGACAGCTCACGTACTGCCTTCTGCGACGTTGGCGAGTGCGGTGTCGAGGCGTCGTGCCGCCTCGTCGGCGACGGGGGCCATGGCGTCGACGCCGGTGAGGGTGACCATGGTGGCGGGGTCGATCGCCTGGACGGTCACCTGGTCGCCGTCGGTGCGGACCACGACGTTGCAGGGCAGCAGCAGCCCGATCGAGCGGTCGGCGTCCAGGGCCTGACGGGCGAGTGGGGGGTTGCACGCTCCGAGGATCAGGTACGGCTCCATGTCGTGGCCGAGTTTCGCCTTGAGAGTGGCCTGGACGTCGATCTCGGTCAGGATGCCGAAGCCCTGGTCGGCGAGGGCGCGGCGGACGGCCTCCACCGTCTCGTCGAAGGTTCCGGCGACCTTGACGGTGCGGTCGTACGGCATGGTCTTCACCTCACTGTTCGGACGGCGACCGCCTCGCCATGCGGGCGACCCGGTCGTCGTGCCGCTGACGGTCGGCGCAGCGTGGGCCGAGGACAACATGATGTCCCGACGCATCCGTCCGGGGGCGGACGACAGGCATTGAGGGGCCGTCGGAAATCCTTCGGTCGGGTCTCGTGGTGACGCCCAGCCCCTACCCAAGCGGGGCGAGGGGGAAGTCCGAGGACGCCCGGACTTCCCCGTCCGCAGCGACGGTGAGGAGGGCGTACCCCGGCAAAGCGGTGATCCACCGATGGGCCTCGCGAGCCCCCAGGACCATCGCCGCCGTCGCGTAGACGTCGGCCCACAGCAGTTCCGGGCCCGTCACGGTCGCCCCCAGCAGCCCTGTGGCCGGGCTCAGGGTGCGCGGGTCGATGATGTGCGCGCCGCGCTCGGTCGTGCCCGAGGTGGCGACCGCGACGTCTCGCCCCGCCACCACCGCCAGCAGCCGCCCCGACACCCGGGGGTCGGCGATCCCGATGCGCCAGGTGCCCCCGGGTCCCGGGGCGCCGCCGACCCGCACGTCGCCGCCCGCGTTCACGCACACGTCGGTGGCGCCCGCCTCCCGCAGCACCCGCCAGGCCCGCTCGGCGGCCCAGCCCTTCACCAGACCGCACGGATCGGGCCGGCCGTCCGCCCAGGCGTCGAAGGCGCCCCGGGTACGGCTGTGCGCGAGGTCGCACAGCTCCAGCACGCGCCGTACGGCGGGAGTGGTGTCCGCCCGGCCCGACTCGCCCCGTCGCAGTCGGCTCACGGCGCTGTCCGGCAGAAACGGGGAGAACTCCCGGTCGACCTCGTGCAGCAGCGCCACGGCCTTGCCCAGCGCGGTCCGCAGCTCCGGCGTCCGCCGGTGGCGCAGGGCGAAGGAGACCACGGTGCCCATCACTGGTTCGGCGTGCCGCCAAGGGGCCGTCCCGGGCGCGGTCCGGTCATCCATGGGCCTGGTCAAGCGCGCTCTGCAGCGATTGGATGTAGCCCTCGCTCGTGTACGTGGCACCCGACACCGTGTCGATGTGGGCGCTCTGCGCGGTCAGGGCTTCGCCGGTGAGCGTCGGCACCGCGTAGCCGGCGATCTCCCGGTCGCGTTCGTTCTCCGACGGCATCCGGACCGCTGTGACGTCGGTGAGCCGTCCGTCGGCGATCGTGACGCGCACCTGCACCGGTCCGTACCGGGTGTCGACGACGTCCCCGGTGTACGTGCCGGAGGCCGGGGTGCCCGGTGTCGTGCCGACGGAACCGGGCACCCCGGCCTCCGCCGAGGCGCCGGCCGGCTGGTGCGGTTTCAGGGCGAGCAGGGAGCACACTCCGGCCACGGTGACCGCGGTGGAGAGCAGAAGACGGCGCATGGGGGCCTCCTCAGGGCCGGTGGGCGGGGTGTGTTTCGGGTCGACCCCGGCAGGTTCACCACGTGAACGATTCGGAGTGGATCCGGTGGGCGGGCACCCCCGCCTCGCGCAGCGCCGCCTCCGCCGCCGCGGTCCAGCCGGGCGGCCCGCACAGGAAGCAGGCGCGCCCCGCCACGTCCGGGACGAGGCCGCGCAGCGTGGCGGCGTCCAGCGGCAGGCGGTAGCCCGTCGGGTGGCTCACGGAGTAGTGGGCGCGCGCGCCTCGGTGGGCCGCGATCGCGTCGATCTCGTGGCGGAGCACCAGATCCTCGGGCCGTCGTGCCCAGTGGATCAGCACCGGGTCCCTCGGCAGCGTCTCGAACAGCACCCGCAGCGGGGTGATGCCCACCCCGGCTGCGAGCAGCAGCGCGGGCCGTCCCGCCGCGCGGTCCGGGGTGAGGGCGCCGTACGGGCCCTCGGCCCACACCCGGGTGCCGGGACGGACAGTGGCGAGCGCCGCGCTGTGGCCGCCCAGTGCCTTCACGGTGATGCGCAGGCTGCGTCCGTCGGGGACGGCGGACACCGAGTACGGCGACGCGGTCCACCACAGCCCCGGTGCCAGGAACCGCCAGCGGAAGAACTGCCCGGGCCGGACGGTGAGTTCATTCATGCGATCGCCGGTGACCAGCACCGACACCACGTCGGGGGCTTCCCGCCGGATGCCCGCGACCCGCAGTCCGTGTCGCCGCGAAAGCCGCACCGGCGTGAGCATCCGGAACCAGACGATCAGCGCGGCGGCCCCCGCGTACAGCACGTACCAGGCGGCTCGCACGGCCGGCCGGTCGAAGTCCGCACCGTTCGTGATCTGGTGCCCGAAGGCGAGGAAGACCGCCGCGTACGTGAGGAGGTGCAGGTAGTACCAGGTCTCGTGGCTCAACCGGCGGCGTGCGGCACGCGCCGAGACCACCGCCGTGAGCAGCAGGAGCAGCAACGCGGCCGTCGTCTTGAGCATGTCCGGGTAGTGCAGGACCACCCGGACTCCCTCGGTGACCGGATCCGTCCGGCCGGTGAGTGCGTAGCCTTCGACGATCAGCACCGCGTGGGCCAGTGTCAGCCCGATGGTGTAGCGGCCCGCCGCCGCGTGCCAGCGCGTCATCCGGTCGGTGCCCAGCGTGCGGTCCAGGAGCGGCACCCGTGCCATGAGGACGACCAGCACCGCGCAGGCGTACCCCGCGAGCAGGCCGGTGATCCGGCCCGCGCCGGTGAACCAGCCCGCAGGCCCCACCACCGAGGCGGTGTCCACCCACCACAGGGCGAGCACCGCCGTGGCACCGGCCCAGATCACCGCCTGGACCGCAATCACCGCGACGGTCGCGGACCCGGGGGCGGCCCGGCCGGCGCGACGCCGGCCTCCCGGCCGCACCGTCCCTGCGACTTCCGTGCTCATCTCTCCCTCGCCTTCGATCCCGTGGCCCGGCAGGGCGCCAGGGCCTCGCCCACTGTGGTCCGTGATCCTGTGAGAAGCCTCTGAACCAGACCCCGTACGGAGCGGTCCGCCGGCCCAGGACCAGCGCCGGACCCGACGGGGCACGGCCGGACGGTGAGAATCAGTTCAGAGGAGACTCAGAGGTGAGAGCGGGCCGCCGGCCCCGCGCCGTCCGGCATCCTGGAAGGACCATGAACCCATCGCCGCGTACCGAGGTGCTGCGCCCCGACGGCACCCGGCCCAGGGTGCTGGTCGTCGACGACGAGCAGGATCTCACCGAGGTGCTGGCCGCAGCCCTGCGCGCCGAAGGCTGGGAGGTGCGCACCGCGGGAACGGCCGCCGAGGCGACCGCGGCCGCCGAGGACTTCGGCCCGGACGCGGTGGTCCTGGACTGGATGCTGCCGGACCACGACGGCCCGCACGTGCTGGCCCGACTGCGCGCCGCCCGTCCCACCTTGTGCGTCCTCTTTCTCACGGCGCGCGACGCCGTCGAGGACCGGATCGCCGGGATCACGGCCGGCGCCGACGACTACGTCACCAAGCCGTTCAGCCTCGAGGAGGTACTGGCCCGGCTCCGGGGGCTGCTGCGCCGGGCCGGGCTCGCGGAGGCCGCACAGGGCGGTGGACCTCGGCTTGTCCTCGCCGACCTCGTCATGGACGAGGAGGGCTACGAGGTCGCCCGCGGCGGCGTCCCCGTCGACCTCTCCCGCACCGAGTTCGAGCTGCTGCGCTACCTCATGCGCAATCCGCACCGCGTGCTGTCCAAGCGGCAGATCCTGGACCACGTCTGGCGGTACGACTTCGGCGGCCGCGCCCACGTCGTCGAGCTCTACATCAGTTACCTCCGCAAGAAGATCGACGCCGGCCGCCCGCCGCTCATCCACACCGTGCGCGGCGTCGGCTACGTGCTGCGCCCCGAGCGCCGATGACCCCGCAGCGCCCGTCACGCGCCCGTGGACGGCGCGTACGCCCCAGCCTGCCGCACTCCCTTCGAGCCCGGCTGACCACGGGGCTCGTCGTGCTTCTCGCCCTCGCCTGCGGCATCGTCGGCCTGGTCACCGTGCTCGCCCTGCGCAGCTTCCTGGTCAACCGTCTCGACCAGCAGATCGTGGCGAGCGGCGGTCGGTTCGCCGTCAGCCTCGAACACGAGGACCGGCCCGACGCCGACGGCCGGGGTGACACCCGGGGGCAGGCCGACGGGACTCTCGGCGCCCGGCTGCTGCGGGGCCGGATCGCACAGGCCGCCGTGGTGCGCGGCACCAGCGACGTCACGGTGCCATTGACCGCCGATGACGCGCGGGCGCTTGCCGCCGTGCCCGCAGATGCGCGGCCCCGTACCGTGCGCCTCGCGTCCCTGGGGACGTACCGTGTCGCCGCCTGGAGCGGCGACGACGGCGACGTCCTGCTGTCGGGACTGCCCCTGCACCCCGTCGAGGAGACGGTGGAGAGGCTCGCGGTCGTGGAGACGGTCGTGTTCGCGATCGTCCTCACCGCGGCCGGGGTGATCACCGCGGTCTGGACCCGGTTCTCTCTGCGCTCCCTCGAACGCCTGGCCGTGACCGCCGACGAGGTGACCCGACTTCCGCTCGCTGCGGGGCAGGTCGCCATGCCGCCGCCGCTGCCCGGCACCCGGCCAGACACCGAGGTGGGCCGGCTCACCGGTGCGTTCAACCGGATGCTCGGCCATGTCGGCGACGCCCTGGACCGCCGCCACGTCGTCGAGGAACGGCTGCGCACCTTCGCCGCCGATGCCGGACACGAGCTGCGCACTCCCGTGTCCACGGTGCGGGCCCGCGCCGAACTCGCCCTGCGCCATCACGGGGACACCGTGCCCGACGAGGTCCGGCACGCGCTCGAACGCATCGATGCCGAGTCCCGCCGCATGAGCCTTTTGGTGGACGAACTGCTGCTGCTCGCCCGGCTGGACGCGGGACGTAGCCTGCGCCGGGACGCCGTGGACCTGACCCACGTGGTCCTCGACAGCGTGGCGGACGCGACCGCTCGGCACCCCGGACACCTGTGGGAGCTGGACCTTCCCGAGGAACCCGTCCACGTCACCGGCGACGGCGACCGCCTCCACCAGGTCCTCGGCAACCTCCTCGCGAACGCCGGCCGGCACACCCCGGCCGGTACCCGAGTCGTCGTCGGCCTCGCTGTCGACGCAGAGAGGGTGATCCTCACCGTCACGGACGACGGTCCCGGCATCCCCGCCGAGCTGCTGTCCGGCGTCTTCCACCGGTTCACCCGGGGCGACTCCTCACGCTCCCGCGCGATGGGCTCGACCGGGCTCGGCCTCGCCATCGTGGACGCCGTGACCCGCGCCCACGACGGCCGGGCGACGGTCAGCAGTCGACCCGGCCACACCCGCTTCACCGTGAGGTTGCCGGCGCGGCGTGACGACGACGGCACCTCAGGTGGCGAAGCCTAGGTGTTCTGTCCCGGGAGGTTGTGGACGGGTGATGCAGGTCTCGGCTGGGGGATCTTGAACGGGTGAGGGCCTTCCGGGTTCGGCGTGGATTGCGCCATCTCCACCGAACGATCAGAAGGCCCTCATGCCCCACCGTAATGCACCCCTGACCGAGACCCGGACGCCTGCGCCTGGCCCGCTGCGTGGTCGAGGACGGCTGGCCCCTGCGCCGGGCGGACTGGCGCGCCTCGTCGCCCGCTTCGGGGCGGAACTCGCTCGCGGGGAGGTCTTCTGCGCGTTCCACTTCCCGGCCAGCGGCGTCAACTCGCTCACCTCCGAGCACGCCGACACCGTGACCTCGTGTCCGGAGTACAAGGTCACGGCGGTACGGCTGCGGCCCGCAGGGGCCGACGCCTGAACCGGCGGCGACAGAGACCCGCCAGGAGCTCAGTCGTGTGGCACGAGGGCCACAGGCGCCGGGCTGTGGTGCAGTACCGCGTGGGCCACGCTGCCGATATGAGCGCCCAGCGCCGAATGCCGCGTGCGCCGACCCACCACCACCAGCGAAGCCTTCCTGGCGGCCGCCACCAGTTCGGGCCCTGCTGATCCCACCGCCGCGCGGGCTGTTGCCTCGACGTCGGGGTACTTCGCCCGCCAGGGGTCCAGCAGGCCCTCCAGCGAAGTTCTGATCTCCGGAACCAGGGAGAGCCTGAAATCCGGAACCATGGCGGGCCCCATCCCCGCGTGCAGCGGAAGTTGCTGCACATAGACGACGAGCACCTGGCTGTGCCGGCGCGCGGCTTCCTCGAAGGCGAAGCCCAGCACCGCGTCGACGGGCTGTCGCGCGTCGGCCCCCACCACCACCGGTCCGCGTGGCGTGAGTGCCGTGCCGGCGGCCCGTACCAGGACGACCGGCTGCTCCACGGCACCGGCGATCGTCAGACCGACCGAACCGAGCAGGTATCCGGCCACGCTGCCCAGCGCCCGCGAGCCGAGGACCAGGAGATCGCTCTCCCGGGCCGCGGCGACAAGACCCGGTACCGGTCCCTCGGCCAGCAGTCGCGTGGTCACCGAGAGGCCGGGATGGCGCCGGCCCAGGTCGGTCGCGGTGCGTGTCACCATCTCCTGGGCCCACGCCTCCTCGTCCTCCCCCGCCACGAAGGGCAGAACGGATTCCGGCACGGGCTCGCTCGCGTGCACCAGCTCCAGGCCCGTGCCGCGCAGCAGCGCCTCCTCCGCCGCCCACTCCGCGGCGGCGCGTGCTTGTTCCGTGCCGTCCAGGCCGACCAGGACGTTCCGCGTCATGATCGTCCACCTCCTCGTTCGGTGTCGTCGATGTCGTACGTAAGACGGGTGCTGGAGACCGAGACGACGCCGTCGACCGTCGCGCACATGCGCTCGATCGCCGGGATCATGCCCCGGAAGGGCAGTCTGCCGCTGAGCTCCACCCGTCCGTCGTGGACCTCGACGGCGAGGGCGGTCGGTCCGAGGCGGAGCGTGTGACCGAGCACGTCCTCGACGATCTCCCGGCGGATCTCGTCGTCCTGGCGGAGGAAGATGCCCACGAGGTCGCGACGGCTCACGATGCCCACCATCCGGTCCTCGTCGTCGACGACGACGAGCCGTTTGACCCCTTGCACCTCCATCAGCCGGGCCGCCTCCGCCACCGTCCAGTCGGGCCGGGCGCACACGGCGGGCGCGGACATCAGTTCCTCGGCGCGCGTGCCCTGGGCCTTCGCCCGCTCCCACGCCTCAAGGTCCGGAACGGCCGGCAGGTCGCCAGGTGTGGCGGCCTGGTCGGCGGTCTTGCGCAGCAGGTCCCCTTCCGACACCACCCCGAGCACCCGGCCACCTCCGTCCACCACGGGAACAGCGGTCACCTGGTGCTGTGAGAGCGTGCGGGCGATCTCCTTGAAGGGGGTGTCGCCGTGGAGACTCACCACCTCCCGGGTCATCAGCTCGCCGATCGTGCGATGACGCATCACCCTCTCCTTCCCCGCGCGGACGCATGTGCCCCGCCCACCAGTCGGGCGGCCGAGCCGCCCCAACGGTCGAGGGAGAACGTGGCCCGGGCACTGTCGCAGTCAGGGACGACGGGTTCCACACACAGGGCGTTCATCGCCGTGCCTCCCCGTCGAGGACGAGGTTGTCGTTGGCGTACTCGATCGATTCGTGCAGGGCGACGACTCCGTCGACCGAGCGGCACAGCCGCACGATCACGCGGATGTCGGCGCGTTCGTCGACCCGGCCGGTCAGCTTGACGACTCCGTCGTCGACGGTCACCCGGACCGTGTCAGGGGCGAGGCGAAGCGTGTCGTACAGGACGTCGTGCTCGATCTCGTCGCGGATCGCATCGTCACTGCGCAGGAACGGCCTGAGCAGGTCGCTGCGGCTGACGATCCCGACCAGCCGACCGGTCTCATCGGCCACGGGAAGCCGTTTCACTTCCTTCTGCTGCATCGTCCGAGCCGTCTCGACGAGGTTCCAGTTCGCCTGCGCCGTGACGGCCGGCGAGGACATCAGCTCGGCAGCCGTCTCCGCATCGGAGAGCCCTCCCTCGCGAGACAGTAGTCCGACGCCCGCCCAGCGGCCCTCCAGGTCGGGAAGTTCGGCGGTGGCCCGCAGCAGGTCGGCCTCCGAGACCACGCCGAGCAGGCGACGGTCGGCGTCGACGACGGGGACCGCCGAGACGTCGTTCTCGGCGAAGAGACGGGCGATCTCCTTGAACGGGGTCTCTGGGGCGGCGGTGACCACGTCGTGGGTCATCACCTCGAAAACCGTGCGGTGCTGCATGACGGTCCTCCTTCACGGGGCGCGACGGCCCCGATAGATATCACCCTGCTGCGTGAAACACCGCCGGGGCAGTGCCGAATGGTCCCCATTCGGGACTCTTGGCCCCTATGGCGGTCCGCCCATCGGGACGCACGGTGGATGACGAGAGCGCGCCGGTCTCGGGAGTACCGGGGCCGGGCGCGGGCCGGGAGGCGAGAACCATGACCGCGACCGAAGCACGACAAGGTCAGGAGAGGCTTCGCGCCGGGCTCTGGGCCCGCGTCGGCGACCGGCTCATCGTGGGAGGTTCCACGGTCGGGGACGAGGGGCGCGACGGTGAGATCGTCGGGCTGCACCACGAGGACGGCACTCCGCCCTTCGACGTCCGGTGGTCGGACACGGGCCGGGTCACTCTGGTGTTCCCGGGCCCGGACGCGCGGGTCCAGCACTTTCCTTCGCATGTCAGGAAGGGCGAAGGTCGCTGAGCGGCCCTGGTCCCACTGCACGGTCGTGAACGCAGCCGCGCCGTCCACCACGCGGGGCACGGCCCTGGTTGGGCGCAGGGCCGGTTCGCCGCCCGCCGGGGACGACGACCGTCGAACGGGGCACGTCCGAGCCCTGACCCGCCACGTCGGCGCGGTGCGACCGTGGCAGCAGGCCACCACACCTTCCGGAAGGCGGTGGGCACCATGGAATCGCCCCTGGTGGTTGGAGTCGACGGGTCCGACGCCAGTCTCACGGCCCTGGGCTGGGCGGTCGACGAGGCGGTACGGCACGCGCTTCCGCTGAGGATCGTCCATGTGGACTCGCCGGCCGTGCGGTTCGCCTTCCGGGAGGCGGCGGTCCGGGACGCGGAACTGGACGCCGTCCACGCCTGGCGACGGCCGGCCCACGAACCGGTCGACCCCCCCGCTGCTCACCGGCGACGTCGAAGCCCATCTCGCCGAACGGTCCGCCGGACTCCTCGACAGGGTTCTCGCGGCCGCCGCCTCCGGGTATCCACGGGTCCGCCTGCGCAGGACCACCTTCGAAGGACCGGCGCACAAAGTGTTGACCGAGCGGTCCGCCGCCGCCGACCTGCTGGTCGTCGGGGCCCGCCGCCGCGACGGACTCGTCGGCCTGGAACTCGGCAGGATCGCCCACCGCGCCCTGCACCACGCCTCGTGCCCGGTCGCCGTCGTTCCTCAGCGGGGTCCGGAGGCAACGGAAGGAGACCGGTGATGAACACGGCTGGTGACCCGCGTACCCCGCACGCCGCGAGTGACCTCGGCCGCCGCGTCGCATCCAGACGCGCCCGACTCGGCCTGTCCCGTGAGGACGTGGCCGAACGGGCAGGCTCCACTCCCGGATACATCGCCTACGTGGAGGAGCAGGTACCCGCCCCGGGGATCGAGTTCCTGGTCCGGCTCGCGAACGCCCTGGAGACCACGGTCCAGGATCTGACCGGGTATGCGGCCGACGTCGCTCCGGGTGGGGCCCGTGCCGGATACCGGGCGCGCATGGAGGAGATCGGCGAGGCCGAATGCTGGGAGCTCCTCGACGGCCACGGCGTCGGACGGATCGCCGTCGAAGGGAGGGACGGGATCATGGTGTTCCCCGTGAACTACCAGGTCGTCGACAGCGGCATCGTCTTCATGACGGCTCCGGACTCGTCCCTCGCGCGTGCCTCGGCGTCCGGCGTGGAGGTCGCCTTCGAGGAGGACCGCATGGACGAAGCCTTCAGCCAGGGCTGGAGCGTGCTCCTGGTGGGTCCGGCACACACGGTGTCGGAGGAGAGTGAGACACGGAGGATCAGGGACGGTGTCCACTCGGCACCGTGGGCGGGAGACGGACGCGACACCGTGGTGGTGCTCTCACCGCGGAGGGTGACCGGACGGCGCATCGTCGTACCGGGAGCGCCCGGCACGCCGTCCGGGCCTGTGGACTTCGGTCCGTCCCCTGAGTGATCTCCGAGTACCGGGCGGTGCTTGCCTCCGCTGCGGCGGGCCCGGCCGTGTCCCTGAGCGCCGTGCCCCGGGCCGGGCCTCAGCAAGCCGAGCCTCAGCAGGGGACGACGGCGACCGGTGCGGGGCTGTGGTGGATGACCGCGTGCGCGACATGGCCCAGATGCGGGCCGAGAGGTATTTTCCGGTTCCGGCGTCCCACGATGACGAGTTGGGCGGTCCGAGCCGTCTCGACCAGCTGGTACGCGGGCGAGCCCACCACAGCCCTGGCCTCCACCTTCACGCCCGCGTACCGCTTCCGCCACGGTTCCAGGAGGTCGTCCAGCCCCCTGAGGAGGTGGCCGCCCAGTTCCTCACCGATCCCGGGGTCTACGACAGCCGCGTGGCCGTACGAAGCGGGGAGCGTCCAGCTGTGCAGGAACCGCAACGGCGTGTTCCTGCGGGCGGCTTCTGCGAACGAGAACGCGAGCAGCGTGTCACACGGGTGGGAGGTGTCGACGCCCACCACGATCCCGCCTTCGGGAGCTGTCCGGCTGTCCTCGCCCCGTACGAGGACGACCGGCTGCCGGGCCGCGCCGACGACGGCGAGGGAGACCGATCCGACGAGGAAGCCGCGGACGCCGCCGAGTCCGCGCGAACCGAGGACCATCAGATCCGCCTCGTTCGCGGCGGCCGTCAGTTCTTCGGCTGCCCGGCCTTGCGCATGCTCCGTGACGACCTCGAGGTCGGGATGTTCCTCCCGCGCTCGGTCCGTCGCCTCGCGCATCAGCCTCTCGGTCTGCTCGTCGTGGGCGAGTGTGCGGGCGTACGCCACGGGTACTTCCGGCATGCTCGGCCATTCCTCCACGTGCACCAACCTGAGGGGCACTTCGCGCAGCACCGCTTGCGCCGCGGCCCAACGGGCGGCGGCGAGGCTTTCGTCGGAGCCGTCCAGACCGACGGTGACCTGGGCTGTCATGGCATGCCTCCCTCATCGGGTCCATTCCGCCCCGCCCGCCCCGTCTCGGGTTCGGATCGAACGGGGCATCTCACCGTCCAGGTTGGCGCCACGTCCCTCCCGGCATCAGGGCCGGGCAGGTCTCGATGGGGGCCGAACGGCCCATCCCGAGGAGCCCGGCACGATGTCAGCGTGGGAGGTGTCGTCCTTCGGCACGCGTTCCCGAGCTTCGGGCGTACCCCGAGGAGGAACCATGAGCAGCGAGACCCCCACCCGGCCGGAGTTCGGCAACGTCGTCGTGGGAGTCGACGGGTCGCCCTCCGGCCGTACGGCCGCGCTGTGGGCCGCGGCGGAGGCGGACCGCAGAGAGCGGCACCTGCACCTCGTGCATGCCGCCGACACGGACCGCCGGGCCCTCTACGCGAACGCCGAAACGCTCCAGGCGGTGCGAGAGGCCGGCCGCGACCTTCTGACGGAGACCGTGAACGCGATCCAGGAGGACTTTCCGGACCTCAAGATCACCAAGGAACTGAGCCGTCAGGAGCCGGTCGCGAGCCTTCGATCGGCCGCCGGTGACCGGGGAACGATCGTGGTGGGCAGCCGCGGGCTGGGCGGATTCTCGGCCCTCATGCTCGGATCGGTCGGTCTGGGTGTCGCGGCCCGCTCCGACGTGCCCGTGATCGTGGTGCGCGGTGACGGCGACCGTCCCGCGTCAGGTTCGGTGACAGCGGCCGTGCACGGCGCCTCGGACCTTGGCTGGCTGCTCGTCGCGGCTGCCGAGGCGGATGCCCGCAAGGCGGCATTGCGGCTGGTGAGCGTCTGGAACGTGCTCACCCACGTCGGCAGCGTCGCGACCATGCTGGACGACCTCGACGAGATCGCACGGCAACGTGTGCGCGAGACCAAGGCGCTCGCCGACCTCGTGCGCGAGTTCTATCCACAGCTGATCGTGAGCCATCACGTCGAGACGGCCACGAGCACGCCCGGGATACTGGTGGAGGCGACCGCCCACACCGATCTGCTCGTGATGGGCCGCGAACACCGCGCTCTCGGCGCGGGCCCCTCCCTGGGGCGGGTCGCCCACGTCCTGCTCCACCACGCCCACTGCCCGGTGATGATCGTCCCACCCGCCTTCGCCAGCCGGTTCGAGGAGACGTGAAAGAGATTCTGCTCGGGGTCGACCCTCGGGAACCGTCGATGCCCGCTCTCGTCTGGGCCGCCGACGAGGCCGTACGAGGCCGTACGAGGCGGCCGGGTCCTCCGGCTCGTCGTCGCCGTGCCTCCGGTCCACGACGGGCACCGGTACGACGCGCTCGCGCATCAGAGCGCCCTGCGCATGCGCGCGGGAGCAGGGGGGCAAGAAAGGAGGACGCAGCCATGACGACCGCAAGGGAAATCATGCACACCGGTGCGAGCTGCGTGCAGGAGAACGAGAGCCTGATGGACGCGGCACGCCTCATGAGCGAACTGGACGTCGGCGCGCTGCCCATCTGCGGACCGGACAACCGGCTGCACGGCATCATCACCGACCGTGACATCGTGGTGAAGTGCCTGGCCAAAGGCAAGGACCCCCACCACATGACGGCCGGACTCCTCGCCCAGGGCAAGCCGATCACGGTCGACGCGGACGCCGACAGCGAGCAGGTCCTGCGCACCATGCAGGACCATCGGGTCCGTCGCGTCCCTGTGATCGACGCCCATCGCCTGGTCGGGATGATCAGCGAGGCGGACCTGGCGCGCCACCTGCCGGAGGAACGGGTGGGTCACTTCGTCGAGGAGATATGTCGCTGATCGCACGGGCGACGTGGCGCACCTTGGGCCAGTCGGTCCTTCCCGGTGGGGCCCGTTCGGCCCCGTCGAACAACCCGCTTGGAACTGCGCCACGTGGCCTCGCGGGCGGACGATGGGGTTACGGAGTCGGACCGGGCTCCTGACCCGATCCGCCGCCCGTCCGCACCGACTCGGGTCCACGGCGCCTTGCCGGGCCCCGTACACGAGGAGCAGAGCGATGACCGGACACCACGTGGAACGCAGGCACAGCCTCTTCCCCGACTTCGACACCTGGTTCGGCCGGGAGTTCCCCGGGTTGCCCGGATGGCGCCCCGCCACCGCCGCCCACTCCATCCCGGTAGAGGTGTCCAGCAGTGACGGCACGTATGTGCTGCGGGCCGAGCTGCCGGGGATGGACTCGGACGACATCACGATCACCGTCGACGAGAACCTCATCACCGTGAGCGCGGAGCACAGCGAGAGCAAGGAGGACA
Organism: Streptomyces sp. NPDC048018; assembly: GCF_043202995.1. Lineage (NCBI taxonomy): Bacteria > Bacillati > Actinomycetota > Actinomycetes > Kitasatosporales > Streptomycetaceae > Streptomyces > Streptomyces sp. NPDC048018. The sequence goes on along the minus strand of NZ_JBIDBK010000001.1, from coordinate 858,448 downwards.
AGGAGCACTCGGAGTTCCGCTACGGGTCGTTCCGCAGGACCGTGCGTCTTCCCGGCACGATCCCGGCCGACGACGTCGAGGCGTCGTACGCGGACGGCATCCTCACCGTCCGCATCCCGATGCCCGACGAGGAGCGGACGAAGACCGCGCGGACGATTCCCGTGAAGCGGATCACCAGGCCGGCCGGGGACGCGGAATCATGAACGCCGAGCGTGTCCTGGTCGCCTGCGGCAGCAAGGCCGGAGCGACCGCCGGAATCGCGGAGGGATCGGCCAGACGCTCCGGGACGACGGCTTCGACACCGCCGTCCCGCCGGCCGACACCGTCACCGACGTCAGCGGCTACGACGGAGTCGTCCTCGGCGGGGCTCTTTACGCCGGGCACTGGACCGGCAAGACCCGCCGGTGTGCGCGGCGTAACGCCGAACATCTCCGGCACCGGGCCGTGTGGCTCTTCAGCAGCGGCCCCATGGACACGCCGGCGGACGAACCCGACATCCCGCCCCGACATCCCGCCCGTACGCGGGGTCGCCCGGCGGATGGAGAAGCCCGGCGCTCGTGGGCACATGACCTTCGGCGGCGCCGTGACCGGCGAGACGTCGGACCCGGTCGCCCGGAACATGGTGAGCATCGGTGAGGGTGGCGCATTCCGCAATCCGGAACGGGTCCGGGCGTGGGCCCACCACAGAGGAACGGAACTCGGCGCCCCCGACTGAAACGGGTGGGTGACGGGCCGGCGAGGTCCGCTCCCTTCGGGAGGTGCGGCATGCTTCACCACGAGCCGTCGGAGAGCGGGATCATCCCGCCCAGGAGAACCGTACGGCGCTCCGCCTTGGCCTTCGTCCTGCTGATCTCCCTGATCTGCGGCGCGGTGACCGCCGGGATGCTCTGGAACGCCGCAGGGAAGACCGACCGTGAACTCGCCGCCCAACACCGCCAGGTGCAGGCGACCACCACCGGACCGGCCAAGGAGCCCCCTACGGTCGCCCGCGCTGGTGCGACGCCCAAGTCCGTCGCACCAGCGGTCTGGGAACAGCCCGACAACGTCCGGCGGACGGGCACGATCCAGGTTCCTCCCCGGACGCCCGAGGGTCGCACCGTCACGATCTGGGTGGACGACGACGGCACCCCCGCCCGCCCCCCGAACAGCGCCGCCGACCGCGCGCTGACCTCACTCTCGGGCGGAACCGCCGCCGCGGCCGCCGTCGGAGCGATCGGGGCCGGGGCTCTCCTCCTCGTACGACGGTGGACCGAAGCCCGTCGGCTCACGGCCTGGGAACATGAATGGGAACAGGTCGAACCCGTGTGGTCCGGGCGGCTCCGCCGGGGGAGCGCTCCGGGGTCGGACGATGACTGACCGCGCGGCCATGGGGAGGGCTCCCACACCCAGCGAGGCACCTCCCCTCGACCCCAGCGAGCCTCTCGCCAGGTTGCGCCGGGAACTCGCCACCGGGCCCGACGGGCTGTCCGCTCGGGAGGCCGCGCGCCGGCTCGCCGTTCACGGGCCCAACGAGGTACGGCGCAAGGCCCGCTCCTCCTTCGCGCGGGAGCTGGTCGGGCAGCTGGTCCACCCCCTCGCCCTGTTGCTCTGGGCGGCCGCCGCGCTGGCCTTCGTCGCGGATCTCGGGGTGCTCGGCTGGGCGATCCTGGCGGTCGTCGCCGTCAACGCGGCCTTCGCGCTGCTTCAGGAACGACAGGCCGAGCGCGCGGTGGAGACCCTCGCGCGATATCTGCCCGAGCACGCCCTTGCCGTACGCGACGGCCGGCCCCTCACGGTGGAGGCCCGCGACCTGGTGCCCGGCGACGTGATCCTCCTGGAAGAGGGCGACAAGGTACCGGCCGACGCACGCCTCACCGAAGGGGGCGTGGAGGTCGACCTGTCGATGCTCACAGGGGAGTCCGTCCCCGCCGAACGCATGGCTGCCGCCGGGCTCCTCGGTGCCCCGTTGCTCGAGGAGCCGAACCTCGTCTTCAGCGGGACGACATGTGTCGAAGGACAGGCTCGGGCCATCGTGTTCGCCACCGGAAACCACACCGAACTCGGCCGGATCGCCGCCCTCAGCCAGCGGACCCGGCGCGAGGCGAGCCCGTTGGAACGACAGGTCAAGAAGGTCGCCTGGCTCATCGCCGGGGTCGCGACCGGCATGGGGGCCTTGTTCCTGGTCGTCGGGGTGGCTGTCGGACTACCGGTGACCGACTCCCTCACGTTCGCGATCGGGCTCCTCGTCGCCAACGTCCCCGAGGGACTGCTTCCGACCATCACGCTGGCCCTCGCCGTCGGCGTCCGCGCGCTGGCGCGCGAGGGTGCCTTGGTGAAGCGGCTCAGCGCCGTGGAGACGCTCGGTTCCACGAGCGTCATCTGCACGGACAAGACCGGCACGCTGACCCGCAACCGCATGCGTCTGCGAGCCCTCTGGGCCGCCGGTCACGGAGCGGAACCCGGACCCTGGGCACAGGAGCTGGTACGGGCGAGCGCCCTCTGCACCACCGTGACCCGCGAGCAGGAGGGTGAGCTGCACGGGGATCCGACCGAGGCCGCCCTCGTCGCCGGCGCCGTCGACCACGGGGCCCCGGTGGAGCTTGCCCGGCGCGACGCGGGACGGCGCAGACTGTTCCGCTTCGATCCGCGGCTGCGGCTGATGTCCGTCGTGCAGGACGACGAGGCGACGGGTCGTCTGCGGATCGTCACCAAGGGAGCGCCCGAGGCGGTCCTGGATCGTGTCCGTCCCGGCTCCGGCACGGACGCCGCCCGCTCGGCGGCCGAGGAACTGGCCCAGAGCGGCATGCGGGTCCTGGCCGTCGCCGTACGCGACCTGCCGCCGGGCTCGGAGCCGCCGTCACGCCGTCAGGATGCCGAGTCGGGACTGACGCTGCTCGGCCTCGTCGGCCTGTACGATCCGCCGCGCCCCGAGGTGGCGGAGGCCGTGCGCCGCTGCCACGAGGCCGGAGTACGCGTGCACATCGTCACGGGGGACAGCGGAGACACCGCCGCGGCGGTCGCCCGGGAAGTGGGCATCGGGGAGCCCCGTCTGCACGTGGTCGCGGCCTCCGAGTCGCTGGGCGACGACGAGCTCGACCAGCTCCTCGTACACGGCGACGCCGAGATCGTCTTCGCCCGCTCCTCGCCCGAGACGAAGCTCAAGGTGGCCGACACCCTGCGGGCCCATGGCCGGATCGTGGCCATGACCGGTGACGGGGTCAACGACGCCCCGGCGCTGCACCGCGCGCACATCGGAGTGGCGATGGGCCGTTCCGGCACCGATGTGGCCCGCGAGGCCGCCACCATGGTGCTCACCGACGACGACTTCGCCACCCTCGTGACAGCCGTCGAATCCGGCCGACGCGTCTACGACAACGTACGCAAGTTCATCGTCTACATCTTCGCCCACGCAACCCCGGAGATCGTGCCCTTCCTCGTCTTCGCGCTCTCCGCCGGCGCGGTACCGCTGCCCCTCACCGTGCTGCAGATCCTTGCCATCGACCTCGGCACCGAGACCCTGCCCGCTCTCGCCCTGGGCAGGGAACGCTCCGAGCCCGGCATCATGCAGCGACCGCCCCGGCCACGGCACCAGGGCGTGATCTCCCGTGACATGCTGGTCAGGAGCTGGGGCTACCTGGGCCTGGTGTCGGCGGCCCTCGTCATGGCGGGCTACTTCTACGTGCTGTGGCGCGCGGGCTGGCAGCCGGGCGATCCCACGGGCACGGGCAGCCCCTTGCACCACGCCTACGTGACGGCCACCACGGCCACCTTCGCAGGCATCGTCACCTGCCAGGTCGGGACAGCCCTCGCGGCACGCACCGATCACGCCGCCCTGCGCGACATCGGGGTGTTCTCGAACCGCCTGCTGCTCGCCGGTATCGCCTTCGAGCTCGCCTTCACAGCCGCCCTCGTCTACGCGCCCCCGCTCCAGCACCTCTTCGGCACGGCCGCCCTTCCCCTGGACGTCGTCCTGCTCATCGCGATTTTCCCGGTCCTGGTGTGGGGCACGGACGAGCTGCGGCGTGCCAAGCGGCGCCGTCAGCCGGCATGCGCGGCGCGCTCGGCCGTCTCGGTCCCGCCCTGGTCGAGGCGGAAGGGCGGATAGGCGTCGTCCGTCATGAGGCTCGCGTGGGCGGCGACGCGCAGCACCCAGCGGTTCAGACCCACGATCAGGACGAACAGGTCCCGCGGATCCGGTCGGTGAAGGCCACGGCTCTCAGCCCGGTGGCGGACGGTGGGAGGCTGCGGGCGGCCGGGTCACGCCTACCGTCAGGCGCCCGTCCGCGACGCGATGCGCTGCCGAACGACGGTCGTCAGTGTCGTCAGCCGCTGTGACGCCATGGGCTCCGGCGCCACCGGGCGATCGATGCGCCGCGCCTCATTCGGCAGCGCGGCGAGATCCGCTTCGAAGCGGGCGTGGGCAGCGGTCAGGGTGTCCGGTGGCTCGGTACGCAGCCCGTCGCGCATCACGGTCCGGAGCAGGGCCTCCGTGCCCGCGGGCGGCTTCTCGTCGGCCAGGCCGATGACGTCCCGAAGGCCGGGACCACGGAAGACCTGCTTCTGCCCCGGCGCCGTCACCTTCGCCGACGACAGCTTCATCACCGGGTGCCCGTCGTATTCGACCAGTTTGTACGCCGCATCCAGATACGGGGCGTCGGCGGCCGTGCCGACCTTCGTCCCCACGGCGAAGGCATCGATCGGCGCTCCCTCACGGACGAGCCGGTCGACGCCGTACTCGTCCAGACCGCCACTCGCGATGATCCGCACGTCCCCCAGACCCGCCCCGTCGAGGGCCGCACGAGCCCGGCGGGCCACTGCGCCCAGGTCTCCGCTGTCGAGGCGGATCCCGCACCCCGAGCCCAGCCCGAGGTCCTTGAACACGCGTGCCGCCGTCGCGACACCGCGGTCGGTGTCGAAGGTGTCGACCAGGAAGGTCACCGGGCCGGGATGGGCGTGGGCGAACGCCCGGAACGCCGCCTCCTCCGACGCGAAGGTCTCGATGTACGAGTGGGCCATCGTGCCGGCGGCGGGGATACCGTACCGATTGGCGGCGGCGACGTTGCTGGTGCCGGCGAAGCCGACGAGCGCGCAGAGACGTGCCGCTTGCATGCCTGCCCCGGGCCCGTGCGTGCGACGCAGGGAGAAGTCGACCAGGGGCCGCCCGGCGGCGGCGAGCACGCATCGCGCCGCCTTGGACGCGACGGTCGTCTGATGGCAGAGGAGGGAGAGCAGGTACGTCTCGACGAGCTGCGCCTGCGGCAGCGGCGCGGTGACCTCCAGGAGCGGCTCACCCGCGAAGACGAGCCGGCCTTCGGGCACGGCGCGGACGCGGCCGCCGAAGGACAGACCGCGCAGCGGTTCGGCGTCATCGATCGGCCGTCGCAGTGCCTCGGCGAACTCCTGCACGTCGGATCGGCCCACACGGAAGCCGGAGAGGTAGTCGAGGGCAGGTTCGAGCCCGGCGGCGACGAGAAACCCGCGGCCCGGCGGGAGGTCACGGACGAAGAGGCTGAACGTGGCCGATCCCTGCATGCCCTCCCGCAGGTACGAGAGGGCCATCGTGACCTCGTACAGGTCGGTGGCGGTCACCTGGGACACGGTTCGAGCCTGTACGGCGGACCCGTGGCCCGCACCGGATCGGCGGGGCACGGCTACGCGCCTTCCTGGGCGGTGAGTTCGCACCGTACGTCCACCACGCCTTCGACGGCCCGCGCCAGGCGGGCAGCGAGCGGGACGAGCGCGCCGTCGCGGACCTCGCCGGACAGCGTCACGACACCGGCGTCGACACGGACGTCGACCTGGCGGCGGGAGAGCGGGAACAGGTGCTCGATGACCTCGTGGCGTACCTCGGTGGCGAGATCCTCGTCCGACCGGAGGAATACCTTGAGGAGGTCGGACCGACTCACGATCCCCTGGATCGCGCCGCTCGCGTCCACGACCGGCAGTCGCTTGACGCCATGCGCGGCCATGAGGCGCGCGGCCTGCGGCAGGGACGCCTCGGGGGTGACGGTGACGGCGGGTGAGGTCATCAGGTCCTCGGCCCGGCGGGAACCGGCCTTGGCGGTGGCGTCGAGGCGGCGCAGCTGTTCGAGGAGTCCCAGGCGGTGGTCGTGGAACTCCTCCTTGAGCAGCAGGTCCGCCTCCGAGACCACGCCCCTCACGCGACCCTCGCCCTCGACTACGGGGACGGCGGTCACCTTCCACCGCTGCATCGCGGTGACGATCTCCTTGAAGTCCGCGCCGGGCAGGACCGCGACGACCTTCTTGGTCATGACGTCGGCGACGGTGAACGGCTGGGATGTCATCGCCTGTTCCTCACGTGAGGAGCCCTCGTTCGATCGCGGCGGCCACGGCGGCGGCCAGGGCCTCGCCGATCGTGGTGTCCTCCGCACACAGCTCCCGGACGGCCTGCCCGTCGAGAGTTCGTTCAGCAGCATGGTCATGGTGCTCATACCGTGCCTCCAGCCCTTTCACGTACAGCGTCCCGCGTCGCGTTCGGGGTCCGGGAGGGCCGGCAGGGCCCATACGGGGGGCCGACAGGCCCCTGTCAGCGGACCAGCACGGCCTCACCCGACCGGGGCACGACTGCCGTCCATCCCAGCTCGTGGTCGATGCGGTCGCGCAGCGCCTCGGACGCGGCCGGCTCTCCGTGGACGAGGTACGTGGTGTGCGGGGGAGGGGCGCCGCGCAGCCAGTGGATGATCTGTCCGGCGTCCGCGTGGGCGGAGAAGTGGGGGACGTCAGCGACCTCGGCTCGTACGGGCACGTACTCGCCGAACATCTTGAGCGTCCTGGCGCCGTCGACCAGGTCCCGGGCGCGGGTGCCCGCGGCGGCGAAGCCGACCACGACGACCGCGTTGCGTGGATCCGGGAGCAGCCGGTGCAGGTGGTGCAGGACGCGGCCGCCGGTCGCCATACCGGCCGAGGAGACGATGACGGCCGGGCCGTGGACCTCGTTGATCTCGATGGACTCCTGGACGGTGCGCGCGGCGAGGAACGGTTCGGGGCTCAGCGCGGCCTCGCCCTCGGCGAGGATCTCCGGCCGCAGTTCGGTGGACCGCTCGCGCACCGCGTCCCGGTACACGTCGAGCGCGGCCAGTGCCATGGGGCTGTCCACGTACACCGGCACCGACCGGGGCAGGACGCCCGTCTCGCGCAGCCGGGTGAGTTCGTGCAGGACGACCTCGGTGCGGTCGATCGCGAAGGCCGGGATGACGACGGTGCCGCTCCGGGCGAGGGTCCGGGCGATCACGGCGGCGAACTCCGACCGGGCGGACTCCTGGTCGTGGCGGCGGTCGCCGTATGTGGACTCCATGAGCAGTACGTCGGCGCCGGAGAACGGTTCGGGCGGAAGCAGCAGGGGGTGTCCGGGCCGCCCCAGGTCTCCGGACACGGCCAGGGTGTGGCCGTCCTCGAGCGTCAGGCGGGCCCACACCGATCCCAGGATGTGCCCGCAGTGGTGGAGCGTCAGCGAGGTGCCGTCCATGATCTCGACGTCCTCGCCGACCGGGACCTGGTCGAAGAACGCGAGCGTCTTCTCGACATCCGAGTCGTCGTAGAGCGGCTTGGCCGGGCGGTGCTTGGACCAGCCGTGCTCATCGGCGTGCCGGGCAGCCTCCATCTGGAGCCGGGCGCTGTCGCGCAGCACGATCCCGGCGAGCCGGGCGGTGTGGGCGCTGGTGAGGATCGGCCCCCGGAAGCCCTGCCGGACGAGGCGCGGCAGATAGCCGCAATGGTCCAGATGGGCATGGGTGACGACCACGGCGTCGACGTCCGCGGCGTCGCGGGCGAACCGTTCCCAGTTGCGCCGTCGCAGGGTCGCGAAACCCTGGAAGAGTCCGCAGTCGAGGAGGATTCGCGCATGGTCGCTCTCGACCAGGAACTTGCTTCCGGTGACCGTCCCCACGGCACCCAGGAAACTGAGCAGTGCCGGACGCTGAGCGGTGGGCGTGGGGTTCGGGGCCGCCTCGGACATGGTCAGCCCTCCTTCGGAGTGGACCGGTCACCACCCTCGCACCCCGACCGGTCGGTCCCGGAGGGTCCGAGCGGGCCCCTTTCGGGGGCCGATCGGCTCATGTGCTGCCGGAGGGCTCCGCAGAGCCTGGTCGAGCAGGACCACAGTGACGTGCGACAGGAAGTGGGTGGGCGCCATGAAGGCACTCGTCTTCCAGGAGCCGGGCCGTATCGCCTGGCAGGACGTACCCGACCCGGCCGTCGAGGACCCCGCCGACGCCATCGTCCGGGTCGACGTCGTCACCATCTGCGGTACGGACCTGCACATTCTGAAGGGGGATGTGCCGGAGGTGACGCCCGGCCGGGTCCTCGGACACGAGGCGGTCGGAACCGTCGTCGAGACCGGGGCGGATGTCCGGACAGTGCGTCCGGGAGACCGGGTCCTGGTCTCGTGCATCTCCGCCTGCGGCAGGTGCCGGTTCTGCCGTGAGAGCCGTTACGGGCAGTGCCGTGGCGGAGGCGGCTGGATCCTCGGCCACACGATCGACGGTACACAGGCCGAGTACGTCCGGGTGCCCTTCGCCGACCTTTCCGTGCACCCGCTGCCGGACTCGATCGACGGCTCCGACGCCGTCCTGCTCGCCGACATCTTTCCCACGTCCTACGAGGTGGGGGTCCTGAACGGAGGTGTGCGCCCCGCCGACACCGTGGTCGTCGTCGGCGCCGGCCCCATCGGTCTCGCCGCCGTCACCACCGCGGGCTTCTACAGTCCGGGCCGAATCGTCGCCGTCGACCTGGCCGAGTCGCGGCTGGCCTCCGCCCGTGCCCTCGGCGCGGACGCCACCGTGAACGCGGGCGAAGAGCCGGAACAGCTGGTCGCGGATCTGACCGAGGGCCTGGGCGCCGATGTCGTCATGGAGGCCGTCGGCGTTCCGGAGGCGTTCGAGCTGTGCACCCGAATGGTCCGGCCCGGCGGTCGGGTCGCCAACATCGGAGTCCACGGCAAGCCGGCGACCCTCCACCTCGAAGACCTGTGGATCAAGGACGTCACGATCACCACCGGTCTTGTGGACACCTCGTCCACGCCCTTGCTGCTGCGCATGATGGCGGCCGGGCGGCTGCCGTCCTCGTCCCTGATCACGCACCGCTTCGAGCTGGGACAGATGGAGGAGGCGTACGACGTCTTCGGTCGTGCGGCGGAGACCGGCGCCCTCAAGGTCGCGCTCGGCGGGGCGTAGGACGTGGCGAGCCCCCGCTCCCACCTCCGTCCGGCACGAAGCGCTCCGGTGGACGACCGAGATCGGACTCCGCACGCCCCGAGCCCTGGTCCCGGACACGCGCGCAAGGAACACGCGTTCGTCGATCTGCTCCGTACGGAGGGCGTCACGGCCTCCCCACGTTCGGCCGGCTCTCACGGCCTGCGTGCAGCGGAGGTGCAGTGCGCCGCGGTGGCGTGCTGCTCCCTGGCGGCCGGCGAAGCGCCGTCGCCCCCGGAGAGGAGCGCTGGCTCCGGCTGTGAGGAGAGCCTCAGCCGAAGGTGAGCACCTCGGCGGCGGGCCGGCGCGGCGTGGCCTGCCCCTGGGGGCCGTAGCCCAGGCGGATCACCATGTGGACGAAGCCGATCGCCGACCCGGGATCGCGGGTGCCGGAACGCAGCTCGGGCCATTCCAGCGGCTGGGACATGAGGGAGGTGGCAAGGCCGTCGAGGGTGGCCTGCAGAAGGACGCGTTGCAGCGCCTGGCCGGCCTTCAGCCACTCCTCCGGCGTGTCCCCGACTGTGCCGAGCAGCGCGAGCTGCGGCTTCTTCTCGAAGAGCGCCGACGCACGGCCGGGCACGCGGCGGGGAGCGCCGAAGTCCCTGACAGGTGAGGTCACGTCGTACTGCCGTGGGCCGAAGGCGTACGCCGGGATGCCCTCGGTGCCGGGACCCTCCCCGGCCGCACCGGTGCGTGTCCAGGCGGCGATCTCCGCGCGTACGGCCTCGTCCGCCGCCTCGAACAGTTCGGAGGCGTGGACGAGTTCCATGACGGTGTCGGTGTGCCACGCCCCTGGTACGACCAGTCGGCAGCCCTCCAGCAAGGCCGCGGCCCGGAGCCCGTCGACGACCTCCGGGGGGATCCGTTCCTCGGTGAAGGGGAAGCGGCTCGTGTGCCGCCGCGACAAGGCGCCGTGGAGCACGCCCAGGTCGCTGTCGGCGTCGTCGGTGGCGTCGAAGCGTATGTCGGCGAGGTGCCAGGGATCGTCGGGAGAGGGCAGCAGCCGGACCACAGGACGCAGGGCCCGGTGCGCGGCGGCGACCCGCAGACCGAACAGGGCGGCGCCGCAGCCGAGGTGGAGGGCGCGATGGTCCGGATCCTCGTGCGGCATGCGGCGCAGCGGGTCGCCGTGCAGGTGGATGAGGCCGGTGGCCGGCTTGCAGACGAACTTCCAGGGCTGTGCGTTGTGCATCGAGGGAGCGGTGACGGCATCTTCGATCAGCGACGTCACGAGTGGTCGCGTCAGAGCGGTGGGAGTCACGGTTCGTCCTGCCTGCGGTAGGTCACCATGAGATGTGGTGTGGGGTACGGGCGGAGGCGGTCAGGTAGGAGTCGTCCTCGTGGAAGGAAAGCTGGTCCACGACGGCGACGACGCCGTCCACGCGCTCGGCGAGGCCGACGAGCGTCAGGGCCTGGCTCCGACGCCGGACGCGGCCTCCCAGCGTCACCACGCCGTCGAGGACGTGCACGTCCACCGCGTCTCCCGCCAGGCCCAGGACGTCCGTGAGGACGTCCTCACGGATACGGCGCCGTATCTCCGAGTCCGGGCGGAGGTAGACGCAGAGGAGATCCCGGCGGGTCACGATGCCCACGAGCCGTTCCTCCTCGTCGACCACGGGAAGACGCTCGACCCCGCGGCGCACCATGAGCCGTGCCGCGTCCGCCACGGTCTCCTCGGCGTGCACGGTGACGGCCGGGGTGGTCATGAGGTCTCGCGTGGCCGGTTCGTGGCGGGCCAGGAGGTCACTCTCGGAGACGACACCGAGGACATGATCGTCCTCGTCCACGACGGGGACCCCGCTGATGTCGCGCTCGGCGAGCAGCTTCGCGACCTCCTTGAACGGCGTCGCAGGGACGGCGGAGACCACATCGGCGGTCATCAGGCTGCCGACTTTCAAGTGCTTCATCGCCGCGCCTCCTGTTCGTTCGAGGGTTCGGACGGTGCTGTCCCGCGTCACCACCCTCCGACGCGTGCATGGCTTGGGCGAGGGCCGAACGGTCCAACCTCGGGACCGAACGGGCTCGTCCCGGCCGGGTCTGTGCCCCGGCCGGGAAGGGGCCCTTTGGTCCCGCCATTGCCCCCAGCGGCCCTGCGGCCATCCGGGACCGGCTGCCAGGGTGGAAGGAAGCCCCTCGGACATGGAGGGAGGAGCCATGAACGGAACCACGGCCCGTTCCGGTCTCGGCAGCGTCGTCGTCGGGGTCGGCGGGTCGCCGTCCGCGCACACGGCGGTGATGTGGGCGGCGGCGGAGGCGGCCCTGCGGGGCAGCGCCCTCTTCCTCGCGGACCCCGTGGTCGTCGGAGGCCGACGGGCGCCCGGATACCTCGGACCCACCATCGGGCGGACGACGCTCAGTCTGTTGCAGCACGCCCACTGCCCCGTGGAGCTCATCCCCCGGCAAGGGCCTGGACATGGGAGCACGTCATGACCAGCACCACGGATCGCGGAGACGTCGTCATCGGCATCGACCCGGTCAAGAACTGGCGCATGGCCCTTGCCTGGGCTTCGGACGAGGCTCACCTGCGAGGAAGAAGGCTGCGTCTGGTGGTCGCGATACCACCGCAGCACGACACCCAGCACGTCGACGACACCCCTCGTCACCTGGCGCAGCGGCAGGCCGGTACAGAAGCCCTGCGGAGCGCGCTCGCCTGGGCGCGTGCCCGTCAGCCGGACACCAGGCCCACATCCTCCCTTCTGGACGGGTTCCCGGCAGGCGTTCTGGCCGGTCTGTCCCACGAGGCCGGCGTGATCGTGCTGGGCTCCCGGCATCTCAGTCGTACCGAGGAGTTCCTGAGCGCCGGCTCCCTGGTCGTCCCGGTCACCGCGAAGGCGCGATGCCCGGTGGTCGTCGTGGGCGACGCGGAACACGTCACGCAGGCCACGCCCTGTCTCGTGGTCGGCATCGACGGCAGCGAGTCCTCCCGAGCAGCTCTGGCCTGGGCCTTCGAGGAAGCGGATCTCCGGCGCTGCGCGCTGCGTGCCATCGCCGTCTGGCAGCCACCCGTCTTCTCCCTGCACAGCGCCGACACGCTGTTCCACGCCGAGCGCCGCCTGCTCTCGGAGACCACCGCGGGCTGGGCGGAGAAGTACCCCGACGTCCGGCTCACCCACGAGGTACCCATCGGCTCCCCCGTGGAGACGCTCGCCGAAGCGGCCGAGCACGCCCTTGCCGTCGTCGTCGGCCGTCGAGGCCGGGGCGGCTACAGCGGGATGCGCGTCGGCTCCGTCGTCCACGGGCTGCTGCACCGTGCCCACTGCCCGGTGATCACCGTCCCTGCCGGGTGAACGTGCCATGACCGCGTCGGCGGACCGGGCGCTCGCCTCGGTGGGAGAGCCGACGGGACTCACCCAGGCGGAGGCCGCGCGGAGGCTCGCCGACACGGGCCCCAACGAGGTGGCCGCGAGGAAGCCCGTACGGCTCCACAAGCGGGTCCTGGCCCAGCTGACCGACCCGCTGATCATGGTGCTCCTCGGCGCGGTCGTGCTGACCCTCGCCATCGGCGACCATCCCGACGCGATCGTCATCGGGCTGGTCGTCCTCGTGAACACGACCGTCGGCGTGGCGCAGGAGATCCGTGCCGACAACGCCGTCGCCGCCCTCTCCGCCCTCACCGCCCCGCACGCGCGAGTGCGGCGCGACGGCGCGGTCCGTGACGTCCCGGCGGCGTCGGTCGTCCCGGGTGACGTCCTCCTGGTCGGCGAGGGCGACATCGTCGCCGCCGATGCCGAGCTCGCCGCGGCCTCCGCCGTACTGGTGGACGAGTCCATGCTCACGGGGGAGTCCGTGCCCGTCGACAAGGACGCCGGCGCGATGCTGAGCGCCGGCACGGTCGTCGTCCGTGGCCGGGGCGTGGCCGTGGTCACGGCGACAGGGGCCGCCGGCGCCCTCGGCCGCATCGCGGCTCTGCTCGACGAACGGCGCGAGCCGACCCCGCTGCAGCGCCGACTCGCCTCCCTCGGGCGCGTCCTCGCGGCCGTGACGCTCGGCCTGTGCGTCCTGGTCTTCGCCCTCGGCCTGGTGCGGGGGCTTCCGCTCGGCACGATGGCGGTCACCGCCATCAGCCTGGCCGTGGCGGCGGTCCCCGAATCCCTTCCCGCCGTCGTCACCCTGGCCCTCGCACTCGGAGCCCGGCGCATGGTCGCCCGGCACGCCCTGGTGCGGCGGCTGCCCGCAGTGGAGACGCTCGGCTCGGTGTCCGTCCTCGCCACCGACAAGACCGGCACCTTGACCGAGGGGCGCATGGTCGTCCAGCACGTCTGGACACCACAGGTGAGCGCCGAGCTCTCGGGCGTGGGCTACGAGCCCGAGGGCGAGGTCCTTGTCGCCGGGAGGCGGGCGGCGGCCGACGAGCTCGAGCCGCTGCGGGAGCTGCTGACGGTGACCACCCTCTGCAACGACGCCACGCTACGCCCACCGGATTCCACGACCTCCGACGGCCGCTGGACGGCTCTGGGTGATCCCATGGAAGCCGCCCTCCTGACGGCTGCGGTCAAGACGGGCTGCCAGGAGCCGGGCGAACTGTCCGCGACTCGCCCTCGAATCGGAGAAGCACCTTTCGACAGTCTCCGCAGGCGTATGACCACGCTCCACAAGAGTGACGAGGACCGGGTGCTGGTCTGCCTGAAGGGCGCCCCTGAGGCAGTCCTCGACCCGGCCGTCGTGCGAGATCCTCCGAACGCGCTCGCCACGGCCCGGCACGAGGCCGCGCGCCTGGCCGCCCGCGGATACCGCGTGCTCGCCGTCGCGTCGGGTGTGCGGAAGGACCTCCCGAGCCCGGTCACGGAGGCGGAGTCGGGGCTGGCCCTGCTCGGCCTCGTCGCGCTCAGTGACCCTCCCAAGCCGCATGCAGCAGCCACCCTCGCCTCCTGCCGAGCGGCGGGCATCACCCCGGTACTCATCACCGGGGACCATCCGGCGACGGCTCGCGCGGTGGCGTCCCACGTCGCACTCCTGGGCGACGACGGGGGGACGGAGGGACACGTCGTCACCGGGGCGGAAGTGACAGCCGGACGGGTCGCCGACCTCACCTCCGTGCGCGTCTTCGCACGCACGGACCCCCAGCAGAAACTGGACATCGTGGAGGCGTGGCGCGCCAGAGGAGCGGTGACGGCCATGACCGGCGACGGGGTAAACGACGGCCCGGCCCTGCACCGTGCCGACATCGGAGTCGCCATGGGCGCCCGTGGGACGGAGGTGGCGCGGCAGGCCGCGGACCTCGTCCTCACCGACGACGAGCTCTCCACCGTCGTGGCGGCCGTCGAGGAGGGGCGACGCGTCTACGACAACATCCGCCGCTTCCTCGTCTACGGCATGGCCGGCGGCGCGGCCGAGATCCTCGTCATGCTCATCGGCCCGCTCCTGGGAATGCCGCTGCCCCTCCGCGCGGGCCAGATCCTGTGGATCAATCTCCTGACACACGGGCTCACGGGCGTCGCGATGGGTGCCGAGCCCGCGTCCCCGGGAGCGATGCACCGGCCCCCGCGCCCACCTGACCAGCACATTCTCGGCGGTGGCGCCTGGCAGAGGCTGCTCATTCTCGCTGCCGCCGTCACGGCGGCGTCCCTCGGCGCGGGACTTGCCGCCCGGGCACTGGACCTCGCCTGGCAGAGCGTCCTCTTCCTTGCACTGCTCGCCGCACAGCTCGGAGTCGTTCTGGGGCTGCGCACGCGACTTCTGACCAAGGAGAACCCGTTCCTCCCGCTGTCCGTCCTCGCCTCCGCCCTGCTTGCCGCGGCGGCGCTCTACGTACCCTTCCTGGGCTCGGTCCTGGAGACCGAGCCCCTGGACCTGGCGAGCGTCGGCATCGCTCTCGTCTGCGCACCCGTCGGCTTCGTGGCCGCACGCGTCCTACGGACCGCGTTCCACCCCACCCTGCCGACAGGAAGAGACGGCACATCCCGACCACGGTAGAAGTGCGCGCGCGAGGTGGAGACCGTGCGTCCGTCGCAGCCCCGGTCCCAGAGGGGCGGATCTCGCTCCCGGCCGAGCGGGTAGGTGCGTCCTAAGCCTCCTCGGCGTCGTGCTCGTGGACCTGTGCGGCGATGACGGCAGCCTGGACGCGGCGCCCCACGCCGAGCTTGCCCAGCAGCCGGGAGATGTGGTTCTTGACCGTCTTCTCCGAGAGATGGAGCCGCTTGGCGATCTGCCGGTTGGTGAGCCCCTCGCCGATGAGTTCCAGTACCGAACGCTCCCTCTCGGACAGCACCGTGAGCCGTTCGTCCTCCGGCGGCTTCGCCGCCGCGGGGTCGCGCAGCGAGCGCATCAGCCGAGCGGTGGTGGCCGGGTCGAGCATCGACCGGCCCGTGGACACGGTCCGCACGGCCGACACCAGGTCGGAGCCCCTGATCTGCTTGAGGACGTACCCCGCGGCCCCTGCCATGATCGCGTCGAGAAGTGCGTCCTCGTCGTCGAACGACGTCAGCATCAGGCACGCCACTTCAGGCATCCGTGAGCGGAGCTCCCGGCACACGGAGATGCCGTCGCCGTCGGGCAGCCGGACATCGAGAACCGCGACGTCCGGACGCAGTGCGGGTCCCCTGGCCAGCGCCTGCTCCGCAGTCGACGCCTCGCCTGCCACCTCCATGTCGGGCTCGTCGTCGATGAGGTCACGAAGGCCCCGGCGGACGATTTCGTGATCGTCCACGAGGAAGACCCGCGTGGGTGCGGTGGCTGCCGGACGATCGTCCATGGCGATCCCTGTGGTCGGTCGCGCTCGTGGTCCGCCCCTCAAGAGGATTGCCCGTCATCGAACGCCTCAGGAGGCGGATCGAGATCCATCCGGACGTCGACGACCCCCTCGACAGCGCGCACCGCCCGGGCCAGGAGCGGCACCAGCGACCGATCGGTGAGCCCACCACGTACCGCGGCCACCCCCTCCGTCACCGTGACGTCCAGTCCCGCCGGTGCAGCTGTCGTGCTGAGCACCGAGCGGCGGACGTCCTCCTCGATCTCGGTGTCCGTGCGGAGGAAGACCTTCAGCAGATCGCTCCGACTGACCACGCCCTCCAGCATGCCGACGCCATTGACCACGGGCAAGCGCTTCACCCTCCGTGTCGCCATGATCCGTGCCGCTTCGGCGAGCGTCGCATCCGGGTGGACGGTGACGGCCGGGGTGGACATGAGCTCCCCTGCCCGTACCGCTCCGGCTTTGGACGCCTCGGCGAACTCGTCCGGGCGGGGTTCGTCCGTGCGGAACTCTTCCTTGGGCAGCAGATCGGCCTCCGAGACGACCCCGATCACCCGCCCTTCTCCCTCCAGGACGGGCAGGGCGCTCACCTTCCACTGGTCCATGAGGGCGACGATCTCCTTGTACGGAGCGTCACGCCCGATGGCGACGGCGGTGTGGGTCATGACGTCGCTGACGGTGTATCGCGAGGCGGGCATCACGTTCTCCCAGGGGGTGAGAGGGCCTACATACCGCTCCCGTGCGGGGCGTACAGGTCCAGCAGCCGTACACGGGCGGAGAAGAGGCGGTGGGCGAGCATCTGTCCGGCGAAGTGGTCCAGGGCGAGGCCGAAGCCCGGATCGGCGTCCATCATCATGCGCACGGTCGCCGCGTCGAACTCGTCCGCGCGGACCCGCGTCATGGCCTCGGCTCCGAAGTGCCAGCGGTACGGCTCGAACAGCCATGACCAGCCCAGCAGTTCACCGGCGCAGACGCTGTCGACCACGGCCGGCCGTTTGCCGGGGACACGGACGTCCAGAGTGACCGTGCCGGTACGGATGATCCAGAACCGGTCGGCGTATCCGCCTTCCTCGAACAGCCGGGTCTCTTCCGGGAAGTCCACCGGGTTAGCGCGCTGCAACAGCCGGTCACGGTGCTCGGCGGAGAGAGCCGCTGTGAGCCGTGGGTTGGGGGGAGTGCTCATCGGGGCCTCCTGATCGGCGCTCGCTCCCAGTCTGGCCTTGTCGTGCGAGGGGAGAGGAGGGCCGGATGGTCCCTTGGGAGTGCTGGTCGGCCCGTGCGGTTCCCGGTGGGTCGGTCAACCGACTCGGAGGGCCGCGCCCCACGCCCTTGCGCGATCCCTCTCGCCCTCGCGCAGCGGCCCTTCGGTGTCCTCGATGATGAATCCCTCCGGTTCCGCGACGAGTTCGTAACCATGGCTGCGCAGCCGACGTGCGATGCCGCCGGCGGCGGCGCCGGCCAGGCGCAGGTCCGCCCGGGTGTCGAAGGCCGCGGCGGCATGAGTACCGGTGTGGGCCTTCGGGAGCGTGCCGTGGAACCAGTCGCGAACGCCAGGACCCTCGGCGCCTTCCTGCGGGGCGAAGGCCCGCTCCACCTTCTCGGCTTCCTTCGCCTCGGCCTTCAGCCCCATCTTCCGGCTCATCCCCGTGGTCATGCCCCGCATGTGGGTCGGACCGCCGACGACCAGCAGGTCCGTGGGACCGATGCGCTCCGGCAGCGCGTCGACCACTGCCACACATTCGACCTCGGCGTCCGGGTGCGCTTCCTTCACGCCCTCTCCGATCGCGTCGGCGACCTCGCGGGTGTTGCCGAAGAGGCTCTCGTAGACGATCACGGCACGCATCACGTCTCATCTCCTCAGGTGCTTCGTTCTCCGGCCTCGGAGGCCGCTTCGATCGTCCGCAGCGCCCCGCGCAGCACGATGCCGACGCCCGGGGAAACCAGCGTCCAGTAGCGTCCGAATCGTGTGGTGGACGCCGGGTCGGTGCAGGCGGTGCGCGCTTCGTAGGTCAGGAGGGACCGCCGCTCCCCGTAGGGGTGGACGACGAAGGCGGCGGCCATCTTCGCCCAGCCGGGCTCCTCGAAGCCCGCGAAGTCGCCGGGTTCGACCCGGCGCCACTCGATGACGGGCTTCCACACCTTGCCGACCGCCCCGAAGACGATCTCGCGCCCCGAGCGTTCCCCCAAGGCAACCCAGGGCTGGGCCTCCAAGTCCCCCTGATCACTGCCTGCGGCGGTTTCGAACAGGTCGGACACCCGCATGGAAGGCGGTGTGACCACTGGCCGACGGCGCAGTCGGTCCGGGACTCCACGGGCCCACATGACCGCGTCGAACAGCGGCGAGTGGATGGAGAGCATGTCCAGATCTCGGGCTGCGCGGTACACGACGTCGGGCGCGGCGGCGATCACGGCGCACTCCAGGCGGGAGAACCGGAACTCGGGCAGAGCCGCGTCCAGCAAGAGGGACTCGGCTGTCGCGGCGGGGCTCGGCCGGGTATTCATGTACACCTCCCAGATCCGACACCACCAGTCTGGTTCACAGGCAGGCGTCTCGCTGGGGCCGAACGGTCCCCAGTCGCATGGCCGGCTGTCGGCATGCCACTGACCCGGGGTGGACTCGGCCGGGTGGGGTTCCACGACGCCCGTGTCGAATGGACCTTCTGCTGCTCCAGACATGTGAAGACCTCGGGCTCTTGCAGAGCACCTTGGCATTCCTGCCGCGACCGAGCTCGCAGCCCTTCAGGAAACCGCTCGGGGCAGGAGCCGTACCTGCGGGCGGCTGGTGTCCCTGGATGCCGCAGTGACAGCGATCACGCAGAACCTCTGCGGGGCGTTGCGTAGGCTGGCATCGTCGTCCCGGCGGGGGAGTGGACGGGCTCGCGCAGCCCAAGCCGACCCGACCTGATGATGCGTCAGAAAAATCGGCAAGTGGTCAGCATGAGCCCTGAAGAACCTGGGGAATGCTGACCGGACCTGCGACTCGTTGTAGGGTGTGGAAACAGCCCTTGACCTGCAAAAACGCAGGCAGGGAGCCTATGTCCAGGAGTGCCTCGATGATGCGAACGATGTTCAAGTCCAAGATCTGACTATTTGGCGTTGCCGCAGGTCAGGGGCATCATGTGCCCCCCTCAGGTCAGCAAACGGTCAGCATGCGTCCGCATGATGTCCGCACTTGCTGACCTTCGACCCGCAGCAGGCGCCTGAGCATGATTCTTGGGCTGGATCGGATGGTTCGCGACATGGCCCGACAGCTCGCCCGCGGCATGGGTTCCTTCTTCAAGGACTGCGGCTGCGCCAAGCCCACCCGCTGCCCTCACCCGTACTCGATCCGTTTCCGCGACGCGCTCGGCAAGCAGCGCGAGGAGTCCGGATACGACACGCAGGACGATGCGATCGAACGCCTCACGCAGCTGTATGCGGAAAAGAAGACCACGGCGCCGTCCGTGGCGGCGGCCCGCCGTGAACTGGGTCAGCTGACGGTCGAGGAGTACGCGAAGCAGTGGCGGCCCCGGCAGCGCAGGATGACGGACTACTCCACCGGCGAGCACGTCGACAGCTCGATCAACGTGCATATCGTCCCGCGTCTGGGAGCGCGGAGGCTGAACTCGGTCACACCGATGGTGGTCGAACGCTTCCTGGACGAGATGGAGAACGACGGAGTCGGCCGGGGAAACCAGGTGAACATATTCCGCGTCCTGAAGACCATCCTTCGGGATGCGTATGCCAAGGGGGCCATGGCGGACGACCCGGTGAAGGGGGTCCAGGAACCGGAGTATGTGCGCGAACAGGTTGCCATTCCGTCTCTCGCCTACGTAACGAAAGCGCTGAAGGTCGCCGACGAGGACCTCGCGCTGGAGATCGTCATGATGGCGGGATGCGGTCTGCGCAATGGTGAGGCGCGGGCGGTGAATGTCAACAACGTCGTGGCGCAGGACGTCTACCGGGTGCGAGAGCAGATCCACTCGAACACGCTGAGGCCGGCGAAGCTGAAGCACCGCAAGGCGGGGGAGTTCCGTGAGGTTCCGCTGCCGCGGTCGGTGCGGGAGGCGATCGAGCGCTATGCGGAGAAGCACGGCACCACGAAGGATGGCTACCTGCTGCGCGGCCCGGGCGGCTACTTCACCGAAGGTACGGAGCGACGTCGGGTGAAAAAGCTCTTCGCGGACCTCCCGCCGGAGGAAGGCGTCGGGATGTACGGCTTCCGGCACTACTTCGCCTCGAACGCCCTCGGCAACGGCATCCCCATCACTGACGTGGCGGAGTGGATGGGTCACAAGTCCATCGAGGAGACGTACCGCACGTACCGGCACCTGATGCCGGGCAGTATCACCAAGGCCGCCCGGATCCTGGACGCCGGCCTCTGGGAAGCGGCCTGATTTCCGGTTTTGAGGGAACAGCAGGTTCTTGGTCTGTTGGTGGTACAGGAGTTGCATGC
Source organism: Streptomyces sp. NPDC048018 (assembly GCF_043202995.1). Taxonomy (NCBI): domain Bacteria; kingdom Bacillati; phylum Actinomycetota; class Actinomycetes; order Kitasatosporales; family Streptomycetaceae; genus Streptomyces; species Streptomyces sp. NPDC048018. The sequence goes on along the minus strand of NZ_JBIDBK010000001.1, from coordinate 838,137 downwards.
ATGCTGACTAGGAGAAATAGCAGTTGGTGCGGCTCTGTGGCGGGGGTAGGTCCGGGAACGGTCCGGATCTTGACCCAGCTGGTGCCTGCCTGGCCCTTAGCTGGGGCTGTAGCGGCAGGGATTGGGTGCGATCGGGATTGGACGGGGCAAGCGGTCGGCTGCCCAGGCGCCCACACCGGATCGAGGCCGCATGAGCCAGTGGCTCGCGGGCCCCTCCAAGGCCGAGAAATCGGAAGGGTCGTGGGCCGCGCCGAACGAGGTGGTGACCGCGCACTGAAACTGCTGGGGGTGCCGGACGGCCGCCCCGTGCTCAGACTCGTCTGACGAGCTGCGCGCGGGACGGTGCGGTTCGGATGATCAGATTGCGTTGGGCTGGGAGTCTGCGAGGTCGTTCAGGACCGCGTTCACCACGGGCCAACACATGTCCAGGGTGTCGCGGTCCGGGGCGTGAGCCTCCCGGATCTCAGCGCGCGGATGTACGAAGTTGCGGTACTTGCGCAACTCGTGGCAGAAGCGCTCGACGTCGGCCCCGATCCAGTCGGCGTCGTGACAGGTCTTGATCAGGGTATCCAGGCTCACCCTGTCCGGGGATGTAGGGCCGAGTAGAGAAGCGTTGCGCTCTTGGACGACATGGACGAGGACGCCTTCGAGAAGGCTGCCGAGCATGATGATGGCGGCCACATGGGCGCCGTTGGCGTAGCAGGTGTGGGCCTCATCCAGGCGGTGCTGGAGGAGGCCGGCCATGTTCTTGTCCGTGATGAGGTCGGTCATGGTGGCTCTGAGTTCGACTGGGCCCTGGCTGCCCGGATGGGCGAGAGAGGGGTCGCAGGCGACGAGGCGGGGGCGGCCGCCGGGGTTCTCCAGGCGTACGCCCTCATGGATGAGGAAGGCGTTGACGGCGGAGATGACGGCGGGGAGCTGTTCGGGCTCGTCGAGGTACTCGCGTGGGTCGGCGAGCCGGAGCAGGACCCTCTCCAACTCGGTGGGATCCTCGCGGCGCTCGGTGAGTCGCGCGAGGGCCCACTCCCTGCGGTACTCGCCGTCGTACTCCGGCACGCGCTGCCAGCCTGCGTGTTCCAGGAATCGGGCGATCTCGTAGCCCTTGCGGTAGTAGAGGTGTTCGTCGCCGCAGATGACGCGGGCCAGTTCCTCCAGGGTGTTGGCGTCCAGGATGCTGAGAGGGGACGGGGTCATGCCGAGCCTTCCTTGATGTTGTCGGGTTCCTCGTCCTCGGCCGGTTGCAGAACAGCGAGGGGATCTGCTGCGTCGGTGGTGTCCGCGGCTTCCGCCGTGTCCACGGTCAGGTCCTCGTCGGAGGAGAGGTCGAGCGGGGTCCACTGCACAGCGGAGGGCGCGATGGATGGTGTGGGGGAGCGGGCGTAGTCGAAAGTGGCCGGATGGATGCCCAGCCGGTTCAGCTCCACCCACAGCCCGGTCAGTGACTCGTCGGGGTCGAAGCGGAACTCGCTCTCTCGGATACGCCAGAACGTCCAGCCCACCCGCTGGAGTTCACGGTCGCGCCACTGGTCGCGCCGGATCTGCTCGGGCGTGGAGTGGAATCGGTCGCCGTCGCACTCCACCGCCAGACGGCTGCGGGCACCCACCACCACGAGGTCGATGCGCCTGTTCCCAGCAGGGAACTGCGGGACGACGTGGTAGCCGCGTGCCTTCAGGCACAGGTAGACCTGCTGCTCGAAGAGGGACTCGAACGGATCCTCCGGGATGTCCGCCGAGACATCGCCGATCTGGTCGGCGCTCGCCAGAACGGCGGGCGGGTTCTCCATGTAAGCGAGGAGATTGAACCGGAGGTCTTCCTTCTTCAGGCGGTCCGGCGGAATCGAGTAGAACAGCCGCATCTGGTCCTGAGCCCGGGAAGCGGCGACGTTGTACGCCTGTCGTTCGCTGCGGGCACCGCCCGCGATGCGCGGCGGGTCGGTCGCCACCATCGACAGCAGGATGACGTGCCGCTCGTCTCCCTGGAACGAGGCGGGATTGCCCACCCGAATCTGGTGGTGTTCGCGTACCGGCGCCGGAATCCTCTGATTGATCAGCTGTTCCAGGAGCTTGACCTGCCCCACCGGGCCTTGCAGGGCGATGACGCCCATGGTCTTGTCCTGGTAGGCGGGATCTTCGACCAGCCGGGCCAGGCAGTCGGCGACGGCCTCGGCTTCCTTTGGGTTGCGTAGACGGCTGTCGCGGCCCTGGGTGACCGCTCCCTCGACGAAGTGCGTCACGAGCGGGTCGAGACGCTCGCCGCCGAACTGCCGAAGCGGCTGCAACTTGTCGTTGTAGAAGGTCCGGGAGGACCAGCCGATGATCTCGGGCATGCAGCGGAAGTGCTCCTCCAGCCGGATCACCTTCGGGAAGAACGTGGACAGTAGCTGGTACAGATTGGTGGCAGGGGTGTAGAGCTGGCGCAGCATGGGCGGCATGTCGGGCAGATGTGAGAGGAGCCGGTCCTGGATCGCCTGGAGCCGGCCCATGCCGCTGACCGGAGGCGCACACTGCTTGTCGTCGCCGACGACAATCACGCGGGGAGCAAGCCACAGCAGGAACAGCGCGTCCATGCCGGCCTGGCTGGCTTCATCGACGATGACGACGTCGAAGGCGTCGCGCTTGGGCGCCACCATCTCCGCCACCTGAGAGATGGGCATCACCCATGCAGGCACCGCTCCCTGCGCCGTCCGCATCGCGTCGTGCGCTGCGGCACGAAAACGGCCCGCGTTGCGGCCCTTGCCCTTGCCGTACGAAGCCATGTGATTGCGGTATGCCTGCAGCGCCGAACGCTGCTCCTGTGTCATGCGCTTCAGGCAGTGCCACCTCCCCCAGGTGGCGGCGAGATCACCGGTCAGTGCCTCCAGGCGGCGTTCGCACTCGGCAAGCTCGCCCTCCAACTGACGCTCTCGCCCAGGAGTACGCCGGCGCTTCACGAATGCGGAGGCCGTCGCCCAGGCCCATGCCTCAGCCAGGGAGTCCAGCCGCTTCTCCCAGGCTGGATCGTTGGCATCCTCCGTCAGCTGGTCCGCGAGCAACGGGTGCGCCCGGCGCACGCTGTCCAGGAGTACAGCGCACCGTCGCCGGCGGTGCTCGCGCCGGTGAGCCTCCCGCAACGCGTCAAGCTCCTTGGAATAGCGCTCGGTGTCCTGTTCCCGGATGGCATGTGCTGCGGCCAGCGCCTCAGGGGCGGGACGCGAACCCTCCGACGGTGTACGCAACTGCTCCTCCCACGTGGCCAGTCGGATCAGTGCCTCGTCCGCGGCCCGCCGATCCGACAGCGCCGCCAGTGCATCGGCGAAGTCCTGCCAGGCCATGCGTGAGGTGAGATCGATGTGCAGGCCGTGGCGGACGAGGACGTCGTCGATGCGCTCGCGGGCGGCACCGAAGGCATCGACCTGCCTCAGGCGCGTGTACGCCTCCGTCAAGGACGCCAGTCGGAGTTCCAGGGGACCGTCGGAGAGGGGGGCACCTGCCTGCGCCCACCGGCGCGCGATCGCGTCCACAGTGGCGAGTGCCCGCAAGTGTGCGAGGACGACATCGAGTTCGTCCGGTGTGCCGGGCGAATGACCGTCGACAGAGCAGACGTCGAGGAGGTCCTGGGCGTCCTTCTGAGCCTTCGAGGCCAGGAGGCTGCCCCGCTTGCGCAGCCTGCCGCCCCCGGCGAGATGGGCCCGCAGGGCGGCGCCGGCGGTACTGAACGCGTCGGCCTGCTGCCCCGTGAGTGCCTCGGGCAGGAGCACACGCCGCGTCACGACGGCTTCCAGCTGTTGTGACACCTCGGTGAGCTGGTCGTTGAGGGTGTACACCTGGCGCCACATGGCGGAGTCTTCGCGGGACAGGCGGGCGGTCAGAGCATTCGTGGTCCACTTGTCGGTGTCCCAGCGCCTGGAGTTCGGTGGCAGGCCGAGGTGGTGCAGGGCCGTACGACAATCGCTCGCGAGTGAGACCAGTTCGTCGGTGACGGAGGTGTCGAGTTGCGCGAGACTGTCGCGGATATCGACCGCTTCGAGGGACAGGCCGTCGTCGGTGATGCGTCCCGCCTCAATAGCCTGACTCAGGTCCTCAGGGGAGGGGAGGGTGTTGGGATCCGGCAGAGTGCCTCCGGTCCGGGGTTCCGCGGCGCCCTCGCGCAGCAGGCTCAGCAGTTCGGCCGCCTGAGCGGGTGACAGCGGAGGGGAGGAGGGTGTCGGTCCGCCCTCCGGGACCAGGCCGATCCAGGAGTGATGCTCGGCATTGTCGCGGACGCGCTGCACGATGGCGGCGAGGACACCGCCGTACCCGGGGGCGATCTCCGGGTGCCGATACACCTCTGCCTCCCGCAGTGAGATCACCTCCTCGGTGAGCGTGGCAATCCGTTCACGAACCTCCTCACGCTGTGCGGCAAGCTGGCGGATCTCGTCCTGCAGCTGCTCCGGGTCGCTGGCGGCGACTTGGTCGGTCAGGGCGTTGATCGTCCGCTCCAGTTCGTCCGCCCCGTCCTGGCGGGCGGAGCTGAGCAGGAGGACGCACAGGTCGCGTACGGCAGGAGGAAGTTTGTCCCGCAGGACGGTCAGGGCTTGGTCCCGGGCGCTGGTCACCAGGACCCTCTGCCCCTGGGCCAGCAATGCCGAGACAAGGTTGGCGATGGTGTGCGTCTTGCCGGTGCCTGGCGGACCCTGCACGACCACGCCGGTGTCGTGTTCCAGGCGCCGCAGCACACTGCGCTGGCGTTCGTTGGTCTTGCCCGGGAAGAGCGGGTCGCCCCCGAACAGGGGCGGGATCTCTCGCCCGTCCCAGTTCGCACGAGCCTCGGCGTCCAGGGGCAGCACCAGCTGTGCCAGTGCCAGCGGCGCGTGCGCCTCCGAGGCCACGCTGTCGGCAATCCGCTCGTAGAAATTCAGCAGGGCGTTTCGGTCCCGGGGGCGCAGCACCAACGCCGGGGCGTACGTGAGGCGTGCCCCCGGCTCCGGCTCGCGGGGAGGCTGCCACTCGGCGCTGAACGTCACGGGACGCTGTAGCACGCGTTCCTGCCACTGGGCCAGGTGTTCCAAGGTTTCCGAGCCGAGAAGGTGCAGCGACTGGGCCGCGATCTCCTCGGCGAGCGCGGCCGACCGCTCGGGGGCCCAGCCGTCGTCGGTGTCGAGGAATGCCTGGTCCTCCAGCCGTACCGCCCCTTCGGCCGTCAGCCGGACAGTGAGCCGGGCGGTTTTGCGGTCCACCGAAGTCTCCACCCGGTGGGTGAGAATATGACGATGGACGGCATCGCCGCGCGGATCGCTCCAGGTCAACAGGCCAGTGACGAGCACGAGTTCGAGCTGGTCGTCCTGCTGGGTCAGTTTCTGGTGCCAGTGGTAGACCTGCTCGTACAGCTCCCGCAGGGCCCGCTCGGCCCGCTCCCGCTCGGCCCAGCGGCGCCACCGCGCCAACCACGGTCCGTAGGCCCGCAACACCTCGGCCGCGTCCTCGCGGCGGACGCTGTGGTCGTCGGCCTCCTCTCGCCATTGGCGACCGTCCTCGGCACGCACCAACTCCTTCCCCGGTCCTTCGCTCGCGAGCGGCGGATCCTCACCGTCCGCGTCCCGGCAGAGTTCAGGGGACACCCAGCCGTCCAGCACCTCCGGCAGCGGCGGCGGGGCAGCCTGGGGCACGTGGTCGAGGGTGAGCAGGACGCCGTCGGGCCGGTCAACGGGGCGTCGTACGGCGGCCGGCAGACTGGCGAGCCACAAACGCTCCCGCGAACGCCGGTCGTCCCGTAGACGCTGGTGGCTGCTTTGGACGACCTCTCGCAAGAAGCCGATCAGCCCGGTGGTCTGCCCGATGACATCAGAGTTGTTCGCGGCGTGTCGTGGCACCTTCACCTGTCTCCCCTCAGCTGGTGACGAACGTTCCAGAATCGGGTGGCCGAGGAGGCACGACAACGCAGTCCGGGAGAATGGCGCGATCCACACACTGTATAGGCTGGATAAGCGCACTGTAATTGGACGGCGAGGGGCTCCCTTCTGAGGGCCCGTGCAGAGCGTGGGGCCGTTGTGTAGCGATTCAGGTCCTTGCACCGCCCTCCCTTTGCGGCCCTTCTCGCGTTGTCGTCCGAGCACGCGTTGTGGAGAGCTGAGCTTGCAGGGGGGAGCCGCGCAGTGCCCGGCGGAACTGCGCGGCCAATGTCGGTGGCAACGTCTAGAGTGCGGCACATGTCTGCTTCGTCGACTGAGCTCAAGGCTGAGGAGCCCCTGGCGCCGATGTACCCCTTCAATGCGCCAGGGGAGCCGATCACCCTCTACGACGGACCCATTGGACCGGCCGGGGCTGAGGCACCCGGGGTTGTGCAGTACGACTGCTCCCCGAAGCCCGGGATCTCTTGGCGGTTGCGTACTGAGGACTATGACCCCACCTCTATGGACAGGACTGAGCTGAGTCTGTTCAATCTCGGCATCGAACTGCCGGTGTCCGCCAGAGACGCTGTGAGCGGCTGGTCCAACGGCACTTCCTACGGAGACCCCGCCGCCCCGCTCGACCGTGTTGTTGCCCACTGGTTCAATCTGCCCCGATGGCGTGGATCAGCCCACCTCGAGGCTCATGCTGCTGATGGGACGCCGCGACTTTTGTCGGCCGGACGCAGCGTGTACGAGGCGGACGGATGGAGGATCACGCTCGACGTCCGCCCAGACCACGAGGCCGTCTTCTCTGATGTGCGCCAGGCTGACGTCTACGTCATGACCCATGTGATGGAGATCCGTCGGCTGGACGGAACCACGTTCACGGCCACCGAGGTCACCCCGGTTCTCAGTGCGCTGCACGTCGGGCTGTCCTTCGCGCTCGGCCGGTGGGTTGCCCCCGCCCTGCCCGTCGGCCTGAACGACCAGGAGCATGCGGCGTGGGGCCAATGGGGTCCGATGCTCTGTGACCCGGCCCGCCGCATCAGCTCCGGCTGGTGGTATCCCGAAGACCAGGAGTCCTTGGCAGGTCTGCTGGCCTGCCTCCTGCCTGCCTTCCGTGATCCCGACAAGGGGCAGGAGCTTCGCCTGCAGATGCAGTTCGCGATCACTGCCATCGCCGATCGGGGATTTGTCGAACAGCGGATCATGAGCGGAGCTGCCGGACTGGAGCATGTGATGTGGCAGGAACTCGTGCTCAGCGGCCGGCTCACGGAAGCCGAGTACGCATCCCGCGCACGGCCGGCTCATGACAAGCTGCGTACGCTCCTGACGGAGTCCGGGGTCGATCTGAGGGTGCGCGCAGACCGCCTGCCGGCAGCCGCTGCCTATGCGACCAGACAGCAGGTAGACGGTGGTCGGCCGGCGGACGGCGCCGACGTCGTCACCCGCGTCCGTAACCGTCTTGTGCATCCCAAAGAGAAACAAGAACCCGTCTACGGCGTCAAAGGACTGGTCACCGACACCTGGCTCCTGACCCGCCACTACCTCGCGCTGCTGGTGCTCCGCTCGATCGGCTACCGAGGCTCCTACCAGGACCTCTCCAGGACCAATAGGTGGGTTGGTGAGACCGAGCCCGTCCCATGGGCGTGAAGTCGAGCAAGCCTTCAGGAGCCGACAGCGCTCTTTCCGGGCTGGGAGGCCCCTGCGGTCGTACGAGGTGCTGGGCGACATCGTTGCGGCTGATGTCCTGCGAAGTCGCAGCCTCACGGATCGTGCGCTACCGCATCCTCTACTGATGACGGCGGTGTCCGAGTTCCGATTCGGTGACCAGAGGCCGACGCTGGCCTCCAGCCATGCCAGCCTTTGTACATCGGGATGGATCCGCGAACTTGAAGGTGCCCCGTGTGGGAGATAGAGGCGGATCGGCACCCGCCGGAACGTGTTCCCCTGGCGCCGGAGCCGGTCCTGGGCGAACACAAGGCCGCCTGCCCCCCCGCACCCCGGGGGACCCTGCGCCGGGTCATTCCTCCATACGCTGTAGGTCCGCCGCCCGGTGGGTCACCTGCGGACGCCAACCCGTCGACGAGGCGTCGCCATCGCGCGATCTGGTCCGGTGTCATGGCATCGCGCGAGTGAAGCCCCCGAGCCAGTCGGGGAGGCACCTGCACCTGTTCGCTGCGATGCGATGGTCGCCGTCGATCAGTGGCTCCGCCAGGCGGAGCCCCCGTGTCCCTCTGCCACGCGAGCGGGGTGCACTTGCCGAGACGTGCGAGTGCGTCGAGGGCCTCCGGTTCCTGACGGGCGAGTACTGTCCAGCGGTCCAGGAGGCCGGTGAGGATGTCGGGAGGGAGCCAGTCCTCCCGGGCGCGGGCAAGGCTCGCGTCGATGTCGGTGTCACTCATGTCGATCTCGGGCGTGGGCAGGAGCGACCCCAGCGCGCGGCCGTCCCAGTGATGGCTGGTGCGCAGCTGGTGCCGTCGCCGATGAAGTCGAGGGCGGCCTTCATGACGACGGGCCAGACGGTCGGGAGGGACGGACGAAGGCCGTCGTTGTAGGTGAAGAGCACGGTGAGGAACCCACGCAGGACCACACCCAAACCCAAAACCGTTCCACCGACCTAGCGCTTCACCGCGTGGCTCATAGCATCGCCACATTTCTGTGCGTATTGTGCGCGGGGAGGGGGCTGGGTAACGATGGCGATCTGTGACAAGTTGTTGAGCGGCATTGGCGGTAGCTCGGGTCCGTCGTGTCCATCGTGCGGCAGCACGTTGAAGAGCGATGGCACGTACGGTCAAGCCTACGAGTGCCCGACGTGCACTGACGGCGTCGTGTACCGCATCGAAGACGGCAACCTCAACGGCTATGGGGGCAACCGCAAGCACGGCGGCAGCAGTTGCGAGGTGTGTCAGTCGTCGTTGTCGACCGGCACGTCGTATCTTCCCTACGAAGACGGCAGCAACTCGCACGCGTACATCAGCTGTCCTTCGTGCGGCCACGAGAACATTCGGTACGGGTTCGGCGAGGACTGATACGGCAACGCCCAGCAGCGGAGTATCGCGGCGACCATTTCCCTTGCACAAGTCACTTCCGCACTCTGCCGCATGTGCAGCACGGTGAGGGGGGACATGAGCGGGCAGACCGTGCGTGTCGGCGGCCGAAGCGTGGCGCTGGACCAAGCCACGCAATGGATATGGCAGTACTTCGACGCTGAGGCGAATCGGGCGGCTGCTGTCGCCGCGAAGGGCAGACCGTATGCGTTCCCCGTCTACGATCGGATGGACACCGGAAGCGGGCCAAACGAACTCAACGACGGGGACCTGCTGGCACCGGTGTTGCTGAACGTCACGCCGAAGCTACATGCCGTCCTGAACCTCCAAGCTGTGCGCCCAGACCTGGAGGCAGTGCTCGCGGCGATTCCACCAAAGCTCACGCTGCAAGATGCGGTCGCCTCCGGCGCGCACACGGAGCCGTTGCACCGCATCGGCGGCCTGCTCGACGGTCCGGCCCCGCTCCGCGGGGTGGGCGGAACGATTCTGATGAAGATCATGCACCGCAAGCGTCCACTGTTCCTGCCGCTCTACGACACCCAGGTCTATGCCTGCTACTGCGGGCCCGGTGCGCGGTATCCGATCAAGAAGTCTCCCCAGCGCACCTGGGCACAGTTCCTCCGACTTCTCGGCGATGCCATGGCGCGCGACCTGGACGAGCAGCCGGATACGTGGAAAACGCTGATGGGATGTGCTCCGGACGGCGTGAGCGTGCTGCGCGTCTTGGACGTCGTCGCATGGAATCTCGGTGGCGATCTCGAGAGCATCCAACTGAGTCATCTGACTTGAACGATGGCCAGGAGAGCCTGACCGATCGGTGCACCCGCCGTCATGGCTGACTGTCGTTGGCTGGGGCTCAGCTGAGAGCGCTGAGGCGGCCTGACGCCCGGTGCGCCGGCGTGCCCACTCCTTCAGCAGTTCGTCGTCCTGCATCCGGGCGCATCGAGGGCCGAAGGGTAGGCATGTCCCGCGACCTTGTCTCCCGCGAGGGTTCTCAAGTATGGCGAGGAGCGTCCAACCGGTGCGCAGGAGTGCCCCCGGTCACCGCCGCGGCGGTGGCGGTCGCGGTACGGCGAGCGGTGCGTGCTGCGGGGGCGGGTGTGGGTGCGGCGACGAGGGTTGTGGCGGTGGCCGCTCGGTCAAGGTCTTCTCCGTCGTACAGCGCCCATCGGTCGGCTGCGGCGTGCGGCGTGGACTCGAAACGATGGTCCGGTCTGGTGCTGCCCAGGTGGTGCGGGCGGGGCGGTGACCACGTGCCAGGTAGCGTCGTGTAGGACGTCGTTCGGGTGGCTCACGGTGGTGAGGGGCGGGGCCTCGAGGTGCTGGACATCGCCCGGATGAGGGGCACGGGGGTGTTGGCGGTGAGGGCGGTGCCAGAGGTGCTCTCCGAGGCCGTCGTAATTCGCGATGGTCCAGACGAGGTCGGTACGGTGGCGTGCTTCGTCGAACTCGACTCGTACGGTGAGGGATTTGTGGGAGGCGATGGTCGTCTCGTCGCATGGGCGGTACGAAGCGCTTTCGACCCTTCCCTAGGTTCTGTCCGGCCGATCATGTCCGGAGCCAGATGATGGTTGCGGCGACGGTGACGGTGCCCAGGTAGACATATGCGCGCTTGTCGTACCTCGTGGACACGGCTCGGTAGTTCTTGATCTTGTTGATCGCCCGTTCCACGGTGTTGCGCTTTTTGTACCGCTCCTTGTCGAAGCCGGGCGGGCGGCCTCCTGCCCGGCCGCGGCGTAGGCGGTTCCCTGCCTGGTCGCTCTTCTCGGGAATGACGTGGCGGATGCCTCGTAGTCGCAGGTAGCGGCGGATCCGGCGGTTGCTGTATGCCTTATCGGCGCTCACGCTGTCTGGTGTGATGCGCGGGCGCCCGGGCCCGAGGCGGGGCACCCGAATGCCCTCTATGACCGGCTCGAACTGCGTGCAGTCTGCTCGCTGGCCCGCCGTCAGCAGCAGTGATAGCACGCGGCAACGACCGTCGGCACTCAGGTGGATCTTGGTGGTGAAGCCTCCTCGGGAGCGACCGAGCGCCTCACCTCCTGCACCACCTCCACCAGGCGGGCGCACAGTCTCACCCATGGTCTTCCGCTCTGGTGTGCCATACCGCGGCCCCTTTTGGCGCGGCGGGTGGCGGGGCGTTCTGGGCGCCGGCCGCGTGCTGGTGGGCACGGATCGAGGTGGAGTCGACCGAGACGTCCCAGTCGATTCCACCGACGGCATCGGCCTGGGCCTGCGCCTGCTGAAGCAACCGTTCCCAGGTTCCGTCGGCGGACCAGCGCCGGTGGCGCTCATAGACGGTCTTCCACGGCCCATAGCGTTCCGGCAGGTCACGCCACTGCACCCCAGTCCGCACGCGGTGCAGGATGCCGTTGACCACCTGGCGGTGATCGCGCCACCGCCCGCAGCGGTTGTTACCCGTAGGCAGGAGCGGCTCCAGACGTCGCCACTCCGCCTCTGTCAGATCCCCCCGACCAGTCATACAAGAGCCAACGAATCAGTGGGAGACATGGGTGCGTTCAGCACCTGCGATGCCACCACGCCGACTCCGGGTCTGCCATCGGCTCGTGATGAGTTCGTCCGAGGAGCACCATGTCCAGGCTCTCCACCTGCACCCGTAGTTCGCCGGCGGCCCTTGGCGGCAGCATAAACAGAGCGTCTTGCAGCTTGTCCCGGGCCCATCCCGCACCGCAGCACGGGCAGGTGAACTCAGCCTCCCATTGCCTCCACCGGCGCTTGGTGCCGTGGACGTGCACGGACCACACGCTCAGTGCCACTGCCACGATACCCGGAGACAATCGCTCTCGTTCGAGCACACGGACGGCGGCATTCGCCGCTCCTGACAGACCTGGGACATCGCGATACCGCACCCAGGGTCTTCCCCAGACGCGTTCCCGCGAGCGAAGTGAAGCTGGTGCTCTACGCGGCACGGCCCCTTCGGATGCAAGTCATGGATGGCATCCTCCCATAGTCCAAGATCGGCCGGACAGAACCTAGGGCGCGACAGACGGCATGACGCCGACCAGGGCGCAGGGGTGGTCGGGCCGACACTGGACCGCGAGGGTGGTGGCACGGCTCTCCGCGCCGCCGGCGGGCGAGCCCTTCCAAGCGATCGACTGCTTGCCGGAGACCGTGACGGCGTAGACGTACGCCTGGGTGATCGCCCCCGGGTCTTCCTGAAGGGCCCGGGTGAACGCGTTCGGGAAGTGCCCCTCGTACACCTTGGCTGTGGCGAACTGGCCGTTGGCGGCCATCTCCTTCCACAGCACCGCCGAGGGAACGACCTTGTCGACCGAGGCCGGGTCGGCGTACTTCGCCTCCGTGGTCAGCCACGCGCGCAGAGCCTTCCGCAGCTCGGGCTGCGCGTACGCACGGGTGTCGTAGGACCACAGCGCTGCGGCGGCTGCCTTCCCGTACGCGATCGGGTCATGGGTCTTCGGCGGGACCGGAAGGGCACGAGGACGGGTGTGCGGGGTGGACGACCCGGACGCCGAAGGAGCCGAAGAGGAGCTCGAGGGTGAACTCGGCGATGGAGCAGCGGCTTCGGAAGGGCCCCTGCCGTCGCGGGTGAGGTACGCGGCCAGGCCGGCGAGGGCGACGAGCACCGCCAGGACGACGGTGCCGAGCAGCGCCCGGCGGCGCACGTGAGATGCGCCGCCGGGGTGGGTGGAGTGCTGAGCCATCAGCGGACCTGCGTCCCCAGCGTGCTGAAGAAGGCCACCACGCCGTTCGCCGCACCGAGCAGAAGGGCCGCGCCAGCGCTCACCAGCACGCCCTTCTTGCCATTGGCCTCCGCCTGGTGGCCGCCGGAGTGGTGGCCCCAGGCCCACACACCCGCGCTGACGGCGAGGGCGCCGACCACGGCGATGAGCCCGAAGAGATTGATTGAGCCCATCACCTGCTTGAGCACGGACAGACCCGGCAGACCGCCCTCGTTCGGCTTGATCCCGGGATCGTAGGCGAGCTGAATGACCTGGTCAGCGAGATACATGGAGAACTCCAGTTGGATTACACGCACGCCAAAGCCCCGCTGGGGCGAAGCGGCGCTGCGAGGGGAAGGGGAGAAGCGCCGGTCAGACGACTCGGCGGGCCGCGAGAATCCGCGGTTTCCAGGAGGCGAGGGTCGTGATGCGGACCACGTCGCCAGTGCGGGGGGCGTGCACGATCAAGCCCTGACCGATGAGCATGCCGACGTGCTCGGGCACGGCGGCCGTGCCCTCGGTGAAGAGCAGGTCGCCCGGCCGGAGGGTGTCGACCGACACCGCCTTGCCCTCCTTGACCTGCGAGTACGTCGTCCGCGTCAGGGTGACCCCCGCGGCCTTGTACGCCTGCTTCATCAGAGAGGAGCAGTCACACCGGCCCATGGCGTCCTCGCCGTGGGAGTCCGTGCAGCTCCCGCCCCACTGGTACGGCGTGCCGAGCTGCCCGAGCGCCCACCGGATCGCCGTCTGGACCTCTCGCGGAGCGTCGGCGGGGATCTTGTACTCGGCCGGCAGCGCGCCGGGCGGGATGGTGCCGAAGTCGGTCCCGTCCCCCTCGGCACTACAACCGCCCGCGATACCGGGCGCAGGGCTGCCGGTGCCGCCCGAGCCGGACGGCGAAGGGTCCGGTGACGCGCTACCGGCCTTCGGCAGCAGGGGCTCGATGGCCTTCTGCAGAGCGGTGGCCAGGGGCTCCCACTTGGCGTACGCCTCCGGGAAGCCCGACCGCTGCACGGCCTGGGCGGCCTGCGTGATCGACAGGGACTCCCAGCCCGAGACCTTCCGCAACCCCTCGTAGAACTTGGTCGAGGCGTGCACCGGGTCGAGGATCTGGTCCGCGGTGCCCCAGCCCATCGACGGCCGCTGCTGGAAGAGCCCCAGCGAGTCGCGGTCGCCGTAGGTCAGGTTCCGAAGGCCGCTCTCCTGCAGGGCGGTCGCCAGGGCCACGACCTGCCCGCGGGCCGGGATGTTCATCGCGACGCCGGTGGCCTGGATCGTCTTGGCGTTGGGCACCTGCTCGGCCGGGTCGTCCAGGCCCGGCATGGAGACCGAGCCCTTGTCGCCGCCGTCCAGGATGGCCTTCACCTGGGTCGCGACGGCGGCGGTATCCACATCCTGTGCCCCGCCGGTCGAACAGGCGGCCGAGGCGGTCCCGGCCCCGATGGCGAGAACCGGAACGGCCAGCAGCAGCGGAGCGGTTGCGCAGAGACCGACGACGGCTCCGGTGGTCTTCTTCATCGCCGCCGCCGTTCACCGAGGCGGCGGTGCCGGCCGGGTGACGGCGTCGGGTCGGGGCGCGGAGGTATCAGGGCATGCTGCATCGCAGCGGCTCCTCGGTGTTCGTAGGAGGCGCGGTGCCGACTTCTCGTGCAAAGCCGCCGGCACCGCGCCGATGTGCATCCGCCGCTCGGGCGGGCCCGGGTCAGAGGAGTTGGTAGCTTCCGGACGCCGGTCTCAGGTCACGCGCGGCAGCCAGCCGCGCTCGTAATCTCAGGCAGTACACCGGGGCTCCTGACGGTGTGCGGGAAGGAAGAGAGCAACGTGCCTCCGATACCGCTCATCTGGACGAGACAGCACGGATAAGCACAGGTCAGCGGGGGCGGAGCGAGGCTCCTGCCCGGTGACACGGCGAGACAGTAGACAGGGATTCCGGCCGCACCAAACGACTCCCGGACCGCGGCCCGCAGCACGGCCCGCCTCGTTGGGTACGGCCGGAGAACGCCGCTAACCTCCAGCACAACCCCGCCCCGGAAGAACGCCGTTGAGCGCTGCCTTGAGCGGGCCCAGCCCCTGCCATGCCCTGAGAGAGGCCCTTCCCATGAGCTACACGCTGCACCGAGGCGACGCCCTGACCGTGCTGAAGTCCCTTCCGGACGAGAGCGTCAACGCCGTGATCACCGACCCGCCGTACAACTCCGGCGGCCGTACGAGCTCGGAACGCACCGGACGGACCGCGCGCGCCAAGTACGTCACCAGCAACAGCGCACACGACCTCGCCAACTTCCCCGGCGAGAACCGCGACCAGCGCTCCTACCGCTCCTGGCTGACCGAACTGCTCACCGAGGCGTACCGGGCCTCGACCGAGCACGCGGTGGCCATGGTCTTCTCCGACTGGCGCCAGGAACCGACAACGTCCGACGCCCTGCAGATGGCCGGGTGGACCTGGAGCGGCACCATCCCGTGGATCAAGCCCGCCAGCCGGCCCCGCAAGGGCGGGCCGAAGCAGGACTCCGAGTTCATCGTCTGGGGCGTCAAGGGATCCCTCGACAACACCCGCGACCTCTACCTGCCTGGCCACTACATCGCCTCCCAGCCCCGCAAGGACCGGGTCCACATCACCCAGAAGCCCGTCGAGATCATGCAGCAGCTCGTACAGGTCTGCCCCGAGGGCGGCACCGTCCTCGACCCGTTCACCGGCAGCGGCTCCACGGGCGTCGCGGCCCTTCGCGAGGGCCGTCGCTTCGTGGGCGTCGAGCTGTCCTCGCACTACGCCGACGTGGCCGAACAGCGACTCCGCGCCGAGCTGACCAAGGACGACTTCGACTTGGCCGGACCGGAGGCGTGATCATGAGAGCGGAGAGAGCCCGGGGCCGGCGGGCCGCAGACGCCGAAGGGCGGCTGGTGCATCGAGAATCCGATGCACCAGCCGCCCTTCTCGTTGCGTCAGGCCGCCTCGAACGCCCGCCGGATCAACGGCGCCGCCTTCTCCAGGTCGGCCGCCGAGGCGAGACGCACCTCCAGGTCCCCGGTCCCGAGATGCCCGATACCACGCATGTCCCGGATGAATCCCTCCTCAAGTACGACCGAGTCTGGGTCGAGTCTGAGATAGACCAGGATCGCCTCGTGCTTCGGACGGAAGATCACCGACGCGACGTTCACCAGCCGCCGGTAGGCGATGTAGTGCCGCAGCGGCGCCACCTCGACCTCGCCCCACGCCGTGAGCGCCTCGTCCAGCTCCGCGTACAGGTCCCGCAAGCGCTCTGGCACGAGGGCGGCACCCGCAGGTGAAGGAGTCGCGGGAGCCGCTGGCGCGCTGCCGACCACCGTGTCCCGCTCCAGGCTCCGCCGAGACGAAGCCGCGCTCGCTGAGCCGGGCGAGGAATCGACGAGCAGAAGGCTCAGCAGGCCGCCCTCGAAGACCCGGTAGCGCACCAGGTCGATCCGCTCGGGCAGCCACTGCACGGCCACACGGTCGTGGTGGGAGAAGCCGGCCGCGATGCAAACCATCCGCGGACGCCGCCAGTCGATCGACTCGGCGGCTTCCGCGCCCAGCACCTTCCGGACGAGCGCCTCGAACTCGTGCTGCGCCGAGCGCAGCCAGGACAGATACGAGACGGCCTGCGACAGCACCCCGCTGTCAGAACCCCGCTTGAACTCGATCACCACCGGGCTGCCGTTCTCGTCCAGCCCCAGTGTGTCGATCCGCCCCCGATGCCACGGACCAGTCGCATACTCCGACGCCACGAACCGGATCCCGAGCATCTGCTCCAGTCCAGCCTCGACCCGCCGCTGCAGCTCCACCTCCAGCGCCACCGTCGAACCGGACAGCTCGACATCCCGCCCGTCCGCGTCCTGCCGGAACAACATCAGCTCGGCCACCAGCGCCCCTCCTGTGATCTCCGTACGAAGACCAAACGTCGGAGGGCTCGCGGTATTCCACATCTAGGCACCAAGAGGCGAGTCGTTCAGCCGCTCAGAAGACGGGCGCGGCCGCAGAGCACGTCTGATGAGACGCTGATCATCGTCATCGTCTACGTCCGGGGCAGTGGATACGCCTGGCGGGCCCTGCCGTCGGCCACATCTCCGTGTGGCTCGGAGAGGTGAACACAGCTGAGCCGGAGGGGGCGACGGGGCTCAAGAGCCCTCACACCATGACGCTGAGGTGTCGTGCTCTGGTGAGTGCGACGTAGAGCGCGCGGTGGGCCTCGTCGCCAGGGTCGAGGCCCTTGCGGAGCGCGGCCACGTCGGACTCTTCCAGCCGCACTCCGACCCTGTCCCATTCCCTGCCTTTCGCCTGGTGACAGGTCAGACCGAGTACCAGGCGCTCGTGCTGGACGTTCAGGCGCGTGCGCAGGTGACCGAGAGCCTTGCGAGGTGTCCGTTTCTGCCCGTCCGACGGCTCGAGGTGGGCCGTAGTAGCGGCCACGGTACGCACCAAGGCGGTCCAGATCTCGGAGAGATCGTCCTGGCCCGCCAGGCGTTGGAGCGTGCTCTGCAGGTCCGGACGCAGCTTCTCGAACGTCTCGACCTCCTTGATGCCCAGGGTGGTCCATGCCTCAGGGAGGAACAAGGCCGGCAGGCCAAGGGCAGTCTGAGTGAATTCGTTCAGAAGCAAGGTGCACAAGGCTTTCTGGAGCGGCCCCATCCTCCACCTGGCAGTGGCCAGGGGGAGGACATGAGGGGCGCAGTCCCACAGCGACTGCCACTTCCGTGCGAGCACGACATCGACGTCTTTCGCCGCTCCCGCGGGGAGGATCGTGCTCTCCCCGCGGCGCAGTCCCTGTGTCAGTGATGTCTGGGTCACGCTGTCGCGCCATCGGAACGTGGTCCGGAGTTCGCCGCGTTCGAACTCCAGCAGTCCGAGGAGCCGACGCACGCTCTCCGGGCGGGCGCCGCGAAAGGCGTAGAGAGCCTGCCAGGGGTCTCCAACCAGGGTGACGGCCAGTCCCGCGTCCGCCGCCACGCGGATGATTTCCATGTCCAGGTCGTTCGCGTCGTAGACCTCATCGACGAGCAGGGACCTGATCGCCGTGGTGAAGTAGGCCGTGACCCGGGCGCGGATGTCCTCGGTGCCGAGGGCGTCGCGCAGGACCTCACGCACGTTCTCGTGGGTGCACCGCCCGTCTCCGACCGTGGAGGAGAAGTCCACCGGCTTGATGTGGTAATTCGGTTCGTCTTCCACCTGGTAGGTGGTGACAACGCGGGTGCCCACGAGGCGGAGGACCGGTTTTGCTTTCGTTCGGATGGTGGGCAGATGGCTTGGCCATGTGTCCAGCACCTCCAGGTCTTCGTGGTTTCCCGGCCACTGGAGGACCCGGGAACGCAGGAGGTGGGTGAGAAGGTCGTTGAGGACGGTGTCCAGCGTGACGATGCGATGGGGCCAAGTCAGGGCTGAAGGGCCCCACTGTTGGGTCACGCGGCTGCGTATCTCCTCGGTGGCCGAGCGAGTGAAGCTGACTGCCACGACCGCCCGGTGGTCGGTCGTGCGCGCGAAGCGGTGCAGGCCGAAGCGCTGGTGCGAGACGGTCGTCTTCCCCGAACCCGGGAACGCCTCTATGTAGAGGAGGCGGTGAGGGCTCGCAGCGACAAGGAGTTGCTCCGGCGTGAGGACCGGTCTGCCAGGCCGGCGGCTACTCATCGGAGCCCGTCGTGCGAAGCGCGGCCGTAGGCCACGCCCCCCTGGGGGAGGGACGCTTGAGAAGTAGCTCATCCCAGAGCGGTGCATCCGGTTCCGGTGCTTCCGAGAACGGTTCGTATCCGGACACCCAGTCGCTCTCCTCCTCCTCGTCATCCGGCCAGTGGAAGTCCTCCATTTTCTCGACGGGTTGGTCATCCCTATCCCGTTCCTCCTTCACCACTGCCAGCCAGTCCGGCTCCTCGTGGGGCGCGAAGGGCTCGTTCTCCGACCCGGAGCCGTCATGAGCAATCGCGCCGGGCGCGTAGAGGAACTCAAACAGCTGGCGCATGTGCTCGGGCACGGTCGGGAGGTTCGACGGCTGCTCAGGGCCCGCCTCGTTGGCCTCCGCGAGGAGACCGGCGAAGGCAAGCGCGAAGTCGCCCTTCTTGCTGGAACCCGGCCCCGCCGGAGTACCGGGCTGCTCGCCCTTGGCCTTCCGGGCACTGCGGAACAGCTCGTGCACGGTCTGGGCCGTCACCTCCGTCACCTCCAGCCCGACCTCTTTCAGGGCGGCCTCGATCAGGTGCTCGTTGCCCTCGGTGATGGACGGTTCCAAGGTCGGGTGGCTAACGAAGGCGTCGACGACCGAGGGGTCGTGATCGAAGATCCATTTCGGCTTCGTGCGCTCTTCGCTCTCGAAAGGGAGATCGCTGTCGACGAGGACCGCCAGCCTGGTGCACAGCTCGCTGCCTCGGGTCGCCAGCAGATGCACCGGCCACGGTCCGACCTTCCAGCCCATGTGCACGATGCTGAGCGCGTCGACGAACGAGTGTTTGCGTGCGTCCATGCCGGCCCACGTCCTGCCGAACTCCCGGACGATAGCGGCGTCGGTGACGCCCTCGACCAGCACGAGGCGCTCGGCGAAAAGTGCGGCGGACCGGCTCGCGTCCAGGTGGAGCCGTGTCTTCCGCAGCGTGACGGCACGGTGTTTGTCCGGTACGACGTCGGCGACGGTGCGGCAGACCCTTCCCCGCTCCGTCCGGCGGACGACGACAAGCTCCTCCGGGGCACAGGACGTGATGATGTCTGTTGCGTGGGTGGAGAGGACGACCTGCAGCTCCGGTCGCTTCTCGACGGTCCTGCGCAGATAGCGGACCAGAGCCTGCTGCAACTGCGGATGAAGGTGGGCCTCGGGCTCCTCGATGACGACCGTCGCGTGGAATGGCTTCGTACCGAAGAAGGAGTCCTCCTCGGCGTCGGCGTCCGCCTGTGCCTGTTCGAGGTTCAGGGTCGCCTCCCGGATTTGCTCCTCCTCGGTGAGGGGCGGCTGATCTGAGGTGCCCGAGGGGGGCCAGACCCCTGCCTGCGGAGATTCGGTGGAGTCCGGTATCGCCGCCAGTGTCACGGCGATGTGCAGCAGGTTGACGTATCCCAGCCCGGATACTTCCAGCGGCCGAGCGAACTTCCGTCCCTCCATGACGGCGAGCATGACTTCCAGCACGCGGGCCAGGTAGGCGTCGTCGATGACCTGGCCGCGTATGTACGGCCACTGGCGGTCCACTCCGGCCGACAGATCCCTGAGATATCCGCCGATCCGCGTCTCGACGGCGTCGATGATGCTGTCCTTGGCCAGCTCCTCGAGCAGCTGGGAGGCGCGCGCCCGGAGCCCCACCAGGTTCCGGGTGCCGTTCAGACGCTGCTGCTCGGCACGGAGCAGCTCGACCAGGATCCGCGCCTCGCGGCGTGCCAGCTCGTCGAGCGGATAGCGCCACGCCGGCAGGTAGATCAGCTTGTACGGGTCCAGGTCCAAGGACCTGCCGTGCGCGCTCTCGATCTTCGTGGCGACGCTTCCGAGTCGACGGCTCAGCGTGACACCCCAGCTCTGGGCGACGTGACCGAGGGGTCGGTGGTCGGCCTCGTGTAACTGACGCCCCAGGCGGCCTTCCCCAGTGAGGCTGTCGCCCAGCTTGTAGGAAACCTCGATGCTGCGGGTGGACCTTTCGGGCGCGAGCGTGGCGGATCCGTATCTAGGCAGGACCGGGAAACGGCTGGCGGGATGTGCCAGGTAGAGGGCGTCTGTGAGTGTCGTCTTCCCAGCGCCGTTGGCTCCGATCAGCACACTGAAACGACCCGGGAGATCGCAGATCATCTCCCCCTCCGCGCTTGCCCGGAAGCCACTGACAGCAATACGACTCAGGTGCACCATGTCCCCCCACAGGCCAATCAGTACGGAGGTCATCGTCCCCCATGCCACTGACAATCCCTGAAGGGGTGGGCTGCTTGCGAGCATCTGTCGGGTATTCCCCGAATTTCTTTGCTGCGGCGAGTGTTTGGCGGTTGCCGAACCAAGTGGCCTAGTGCGCAGCCCGGTTCGTCGGGGATGCTGAAGATCGAGCTAATGGATCTTCTGTTGCTCCAGCCATTTGAAGACCTCAGTCCGCTTGTACAGGACCTTGGCGTTCTTGCCTCGGCCGAGTTTGTACCCCTTCAAGCCCAGTTTCGATGCTTCCCTGTAGACCCAGCTCGTGGACATGCTGAGCATCGCGGCGACCTCGGAAGTCTCCATAAGGACGGGCTCGACGGGCTGGCGCTTGCGCGGTTGGCCGTTTTCGGAGGGGTGTGGCTGCGGTTCCATGGGGGAGACGGCTCCTCGAGGCTGCTCTGAGGCTGATCGCAGTGCCGGTCGCGCTCTGCTCTGGCCGGATTCCGGAGATTCTTGGTGGCCGTCCTGTGTTGCTGCCAAGGGTCACGGACGGACCACGGCCATGGTCATGGGGATCGCCGGCTTTGCCGAGCCGGGATTCGCTGCTAGGTCACCGCGCCGCTTCGAGGGTTCCTGGGGTGACGGGGCCTCGCGGACGTACGGATCCGGGTCGTCGCCGATCCGTCGGCGTGACGGTGATCACGGGGGCTCGTGGGCGAGGGCTGCGTAGGCTTGTGAAGTCGTCGTGGTCGGTCCTGAGGGGCGGGTGAAGCCGCCCGGACTGCCTGACGATGCGTCAGGAAAGTCAGCAAGTGGTCAGCATGAGTCCTGAAAAACCTGGGGACAGCTGCCCGAACTTGCGACTCGTTGTAGGGTGTGGAAACAGCCCTTGACCTGCAAAAACGCAGGCAGGGAGCCTATGTCCAGGAGTACCTCGATGATACGTACAATGTTCAAGTCCAAGATCCACCGTGCCACCGTGACCCAGGCCGATCTCCACTACGTGGGGTCCGTCACGATCGACGCCGACCTGATGGACGCCGCCGATCTGCTGCCCGGTGAGCTGGTCCACATCGTCGACATCGACAACGGGGCCCGCCTGGAGACGTACGTCATCGAGGGCGAGCGCGGTTCGGGTGTGATCGGCATCAACGGCGCCGCCGCCCATCTGGTCCACCCCGGGGACCTCGTGATCCTCATCAGCTACGCGCAGGTGACGGACGCCGAGGCCCGTGCGCTCGTGCCGCGGGTGGTGCACGTCGACGCGGACAACCGCATCGTGCAGCTCGGGGGCGACGCGTCGGCGCCGGTGCCCGGCAGCGACACGGTGCGCGCGCCGCACGCCGTTCCCGCCGCGATCTGACAGCGGGGCGGAAGGTCCCGCCGCCCGTGGAGACCTCGTCCGGGCGGTCGGCCGACGGCCACCCGGACCTCCCCGGGTGCCCTGTCCCGGCGCCCGGCCGCCGGGACTCCCACCCGAAGGAATGGGTCCCGATCGCGGGGGCAGGCGCACGGGGAGACGCTGGTGCCGAAGCGTCACCTCCCCTCAGATCGGAGTCCGCCATGACCCAGCCCCCGATCCCGGATCCGCTGCCTCCGCCCACGCCGGGGCCGGTGCCCACGCCCGTACCGCCGCCGAGTCCTGTCCCGCCGCCGCATCCCGTTCCGGTGCCGGAGCCCGAGCCCCAGCCGCAACCGGGTCCCGCCGGGATGTGACGGAAGAGGCGCGGGATCGGCCCCAAACCCTTGTCACGCACGGTTGCCCGCCCTTACCGTGGGCGACTGCCGATGCGTTCAAGGGGGGCTCATGGCCGTACGCGGGAAACACCGTCGGGTCCAGCCGAGCCGGATCAACCGTGCCTCGCTCACCGTCACCGCCGGCGGCGCCGGCATGGCCCTGCCGCTGATCGGCGCGGGCACGGGGCATGCCGCCTCACTCGATGTCTGGGACAAGCTCGCGTCCTGCGAGTCCTCGTCCCACTGGCAGATCAACACCGGCAACGGCTACTACGGCGGGCTGCAGTTCACACAGTCCACCTGGGAGGCCTACGGCGGCACGCACTTCGCGCCGCGCGCCGACCTGGCCTCCAAGGACCAGCAGATCGCCGTCGCCGAACGCGTCCTCAAGGGGCAGGGCCCCGGCGCCTGGCCCGCCTGCGCGCCGCGTGCCGGACTCGAGCGGGGCGGCCCGGCCCCCGGCGTCGCCCCGCAGACCGAGCGCACCCGCCCGCTCAAGGACGTCGCGTTACCGGCTCAGCGGACCCGGGCGAACCGGCCCGTCGAGGCGGGGAAGCCCGCCGGCCCGACCACCGTGCCGACCGTTCGCGAGATGTACACGGTCACGCCCGGCGACACCCTCTCCGAGATCGCCCGCGACGAGCACGTCCGCGGCGGCTGGCAGAAGCTCTACGAGCGCAATCGCGCGGTCGTCGGCGACGACCCCGACCTGATCCACCCCGGCCAGCGGCTCACCCTGCGCATGACGGCCCCCGCGGCTCCCCCGAAGGTGGCTCGGCCCGACGCGACGCCGCACACCAAGCCGAAGCCCGCCACGCGCCCCGCGCCGCCCACGCAGCCGCGGCCCGCCGCTAAGGCGCCCGCCAAGCCGGTCACCAAGCCCGTGGCCGCGAAGCCCGCGCCCAGGCCGTCGGTCGCCAAGCCCCCGAACGCCCAGCAGACCGCCAAGCCGGTCGGCAGGCCCGCCGCGGCCAAGCCCAGGCCCGTGCACAAGCCGGCCGCGCCCAAGCCCGTCCACAAGCCCGCCCGGCCTGCGGTGCACTTCGCCTCGCCCGTCGCCGACACCGACATCGGCACCCGTTACCGCGTGACCGGCTCCTCCTGGTCCAGCGGCTACCACACGGGCGTCGACTTCCCCGTCCCCACCGGCACCTCCGTACGGGCCGTCGCCGCCGGCCGGGTCGTGTCCGCGGGGTGGGGCGGCGCGTACGGCTACCAGGTCGTCATCCGGCACGAGGACGGGCGCTACAGCCAGTACGCGCACCTCTCCGCGCTCAGCGTGCGCGAGGGGCAGCGGGTCGGCCCCGGGCAGCGGATCGCGCGTTCAGGGTCGACCGGCAACAGTTCG
Source organism: Streptomyces sp. NPDC048018 (assembly GCF_043202995.1). Taxonomy (NCBI): domain Bacteria; kingdom Bacillati; phylum Actinomycetota; class Actinomycetes; order Kitasatosporales; family Streptomycetaceae; genus Streptomyces; species Streptomyces sp. NPDC048018. The sequence continues at coordinate 814,638 of NZ_JBIDBK010000001.1, read as the reverse complement.
GGACCTCATCTCCATTTCGAGATGCGTACCGGTCCCGGGTACGGGTCCGACATCGACCCGTTGGCGTACCTCCGGGCCAGAGGCGTGTCGATCTGACACCGCCGGCGAGTCCTCGTGCGTCGTCATGCGGTCGAGGGTGAGCCGGACCAGACCGCCCGCCGCCACCGCGCCGCAGATCAGCGCGGCGACCGCGCCGGCCGTCCCGTAGCGGAAGGACTCGCCGAACAGGGTCAGGCCGACGGCCGCGGCGATCACCGGATTGACCACGGTGACCGTGGCCAGGGGCGCGGCGAGGCCGGCGCCCCGGTAGGACGCCTGGGAGAGCAGCAGCCCGGTGACCGCGAGCGCCGAGAGCACCAGCAGGCTCGGCCACTGGGCGAACGGCGCGTCCGGCGTGAAGTCGACGGCCACCGTCTTGGTGAAGACCGAGGCGATGCCGAAGGCGACGCCGGCCGCCGCCGCCAGGATCACGGCGCGCAGCACCGAGCGCCCCACCATGTGCGCCGCCGCGAAGAGCAGGGCCACGAGGCCGAAGGCCCCGATCGCGAGCAGCCGCCGCTCGTCGGACGCGAGGGACTGCGCGCCCGTGCCGCCGGTGAGGCTCAGCAGCCCGGCCAGTCCCGCGGTCGCCATCACGGCGCCCCACCAGGCCGCGCGGCCGGCCCGGCGGCCGACGAACAGAGCCGCCATGGGCAGCGCGAACACGATGGTGAGGGCGCCGAGCGGCTGCACCAGGCTGAGCGGACCGTACGCGAGGGCCGCGACGTGCAGGGCCGCGCCGACGCCGTTGAGCAGCACGGCGCCCCACCACGCCGGTCGGCGCAGGGGCGCGTAGCGCGGGCCGGTGGCCGAGGCGGCGACCCGCTCCTGCACGATCGCCGCGGCAGCGTAGGCGACCGCGGAGACCAGTGAGAGGACCACGGACAGCACGAGGGGGCTCATGACTCCACGATCTCTCTTCCGTGCCTTCACGTCGTCGTACCTGGGAACGCGATCGGAAGTACCGCGGATGGAGTACGCGGCGCACGCGTACGTCGTGGGACGTACGCCCCTCGCAGGTCAGGAGGGGTGGAACGGGACCTTTCCGGTGTCCGGTCCGATACGGGTCACAAGCGACGAGTCCCCGCGAAAGGGCCGCATCCCGAGCCAGTCGCCGGGCGAACCGGTCCACATTGGCCCCCGGTTCCCCGGGCTCGCGACCGTCCAGGATCTCCCCGGTGCGCGACCGGGCACCCCGGATCGCCGGACGCCTGCTCTGCTCCGGCCGGCCCGTGCTCCGACCTCCTGCTCTGGTCGATCCGTGCTCCGGCTCCAGCTCCGGACCATCCCGCATTCCCGAGCGCTCGGACCGTCGCGCTTCCGCCGGCTCCGAACCGTTCCGGCCTCCTTGGCGCCAGATCCGCCCGCCCGCACCTTCCCTTCCTGATCAGGCATGGCCGAACGAGACCGGCCCGACTCCGCAGGATGGCAGGATGCGGGCGTGGATCTCGACGAAAGCGCACAGGTGGGCGGCTTCTTCGCGCTGCGGACCAGTCCGCCCCCGCCGGACGCCGGCGCCCACCGGCCCCTCGCGGAGCTCTACGCGGGACGGGACGACACCCCGCTCACCGCACGCGTCGACCGGGTCGCCGCCCGTCTGGGCGCCCCCGAACGGCGCGTCGGGGCCTCCGTCGCCCACCTCGGGCTCGCCGCCCGGCTCTGGTCCACCGCCCTCGGGCCCGCCGCCCTGCACGGCCGCTTCCCCGACCTGACGCCCGGCACCCTGCACTGGGACGGCGCGCTCACCTCACCCGAAGACCTGTGGTGGTCCGGTACCGACACCCGCCCCGGCACCGTGGGCGAGCTCCGCGCGGCCGTCCACGAGGCCCACCTCGTCCCGCTGCACGCCGCCTTCGCCCGGGACGGGCGCATCTCGGCCCGGCTGCTCTGGGGCAACGCCGGCTCCGCGCTCGCCGGAGCGCTCCGCGAACTCCTGCGCTGGGCCCGCGCCCACGACCGCCCCGAGGCCGCCCGGCGGGCCGCCGCCCTCGCCGAGGGGCTGTTCGACCACCCGGATCTGGCCGGCACCGTCCGGGGGCCGGCCCTGCGCCGCAGCAGCTGCTGCCTGTACTACCGCTGCCCCGCCGGCGGCCTGTGCGGGGACTGTGTGTTCGACCACGCTCCCCGTAAGGGTTTGGAGCGGCGGCCCTTCGCTCCGTAAAGTTGCGTCTTTGGAACCGCCGGAAAACGCCGAGCAGACGCGACGGCACGAGCGATCGAGGAACGACGACGGCATGACGGTGACTGAAGAGACCCAGGAGTACGGGCCGGGCATCGACCCCGAGCGCCTGGCCGTCTGCCTGAGCGTGCTCGACGAGCTCGACAAACTGGAGGTCGACCACCCGGACGCGATCGCCGTCCGCCGTGCCACCGCCGGCATCTACCGGACCGTGAAGCAGCGCCGCCGCCAGGAGCGTCGCGCCGCCAAGACCGCCAACGACAAGGCGGTCACCGAGGCCACCGCGACGGGTTCGGCCATGCGCATCGACGACGAGACCGAGGGCCTGCTGCCCTCCTCCGTCACCGAGGAGGGCCGGATCGCCGGCATACTCCAGCGCCCCCGTTCCTGCTACGTCTGCAAGCAGCGGTACGTCGAGGTCGACTACTTCTACCACCAGCTCTGCCAGAGCTGCGCCGCGGAGAACCGCGCCAAGCGTGACGCCCGCGCCGACCTCAGCGGCAAGCGCGCCCTGCTCACCGGCGGCCGCGCCAAGATCGGCATGTACATCGCGCTGCGGCTGCTCCGCGACGGCGCGCACACCACCATCACCACCCGCTTCCCCAAGGACGCCATCCGCCGCTTCAAGGCGATGGAGGACTCCGCGGACTGGATGCACCGCCTGGAGGTCGTCGGCATCGACCTGCGCGACCCGGCGCAGGCCGTGGCCCTCGCCGACCAGGTCTCCGAGGCCGGGCCGCTGGACATCCTGGTGAACAACGCGACGCAGACCGTACGCCGGCTGCCCGCCGCGTACGCCGCCCTGGTCGAGGGCGAGAGCGCCCCGCTGCCCCTCGGGGAGCTCCCGGCGCACCACGTCATCGGCGCCTTCAACTCCGGCGCCGTCGGTGAGCTCGGCGGGCCGGCCGCGCTGCCGGCCGGCGTGAGCGGACTCGACGCCCAGCAGGTCGCCGACCTCGCCCTGGTCGCCGGCAACGCCAGCATCGAGCGCCACCACGCCGGCACCGCCATCGACGCGGGCGGCCTGCTGCCGGACGTCGTGGACACCAACACCTGGGTGCAGACCATCGAGCAGATCTCGCCGGTGGAGCTCCTCGAGACCCAGCTGTGCAACTACACGGCGCCGTTCATCCTGATCAGCAAGCTGCGCCCGGCCATGGCCGACGCCGCCGCGAAGGCCGCGAGCAAGCGCGCGTACGTCGTGAACGTCTCCGCGATGGAGGGCGTCTTCGGGCGCGGTTACAAGGGCGCCGGGCACCCGAACACCAACGCGGCCAAGGCCGCGATCAACATGGTGACGCGAACGAGTGCCCAGGAGATGTTCCAGACCGACGGCATCCTGATGACGTCCGTGGACACCGGCTGGATCACCGACGAGCGCCCGCACTTCGACAAGCTGCGGCTCGCCGAGGAGGGTTTCCACGCCCCGCTCGACCTGGTCGACGGTGCGGCCCGGGTCTACGATCCGATCGTGCGCGGCGAGCAGGGCGAGGACCTGTACGGCGTGTTCATGAAGGACTACGCGCCCGGAAACTGGTGATTCGCGGGCGGCTCGGGAGGTGTTTTCGAGCCGCCGATTTTGATCGATGATCGGGCGTTGACCTCGGCAAACGGGCCAACGTCACTCGATCGCGTCACACTTTTGCGCCCCATAGAGCGCTGGCGCGCTCATCTGGTTAGTCTGATGCACATGGTCGGCCACGGGGTTCCACCGAACCCCTTCGGCCGGTCGGGGACTGGCCTGCCACCAAGGCCGCGGTCCCGCCCGGAGAACGGCGCCACCGCGACCGAACGGCCCCCTTGTCCCCATCGGTACGCGACACAGAGGAGTGCGCGGTGACACCAGAATTGACCAAGCAGGAGAAGGTTCCCGCCGAACCGACCGAGCGGACGCGCCGGTCAGGAGAGCTGGGAAGCCTCGAAGTGTGGGCGCGTTCGGCCCCGATCCGCCTCGCCGGCTACGAGGACGACCTCGCGGAGCCGCACATCCTGCCCGGCATCGACTGAGTCGGACACTGTCGCTTCGCCCCGTGCCCCCGGCCGACCCCACGGCCGGGGGCACGGGCGTGCCCGGGTGGCGCCGGCGTGCGCGACGGGCGAGGCGCACGGGGCGGCGGAGGGGGCCCAGCCGACGGAGGGGCCCGCGGCCCTGCACCGGTCACGCGCCCCGCCCCGCTCACGCGCCCCGCCTACCTCACGCGCCGCCCCGCCCACCTCACGCACCCCGCCCCCGTCACGCGCCCGGCCGCGCCCTCCCGCGTTCGGCGGGCCCGCGCAGCCGTACCGGCGGCATGAACTCCCGCCGCAGGGTCCGGTGCCACCAGGCCCCGGTCTCCCGCAGCTCGCGCCAGGTCGTGAAGCGGTAGCGGTAGAGCCGGGCCCGTACATGGGTCGGGGGCGCGTCAGGGAAGGGGTTGTGGCGCAGCAGCCGCAGGGTGTCCCGGTCCCCGGCGAGCAGCCGCTCGACGAAGGGCCCGAACCAGTCGCGCGCGTAGCCGGGGGAGAGCGCCGCGAACCACATCAGCCAGTCGAGCCGCAGGTGGTACGGAGCGAACTGGCGTGGCATCCGGCGCGGGTCGCCGGGCTTGCCCCGGAAGCCGTACTCCCGCCACACCGTGTTCTCGTCCGGTTCCGGGTCGTCCGTGCCCTCGACGGCGATCTCGTCCCTGACGCGGCCGACGGTGCCGAACGCGCCGTAGGTGTTGACCAGGTGGAGCGGGTCGAAGGAGCGGTTCATCGCCTGCCGTCGCGAGAGCAGGTTGCGCACCGGGTGCCGGCTCTGGACCAGGATCAGGGCGGTCGCGGCGCACACCACGATCACGTACCAGAGCGGCGCCTGCGGCTGTGCACGGGTGTCGGCCAGGAGCGAGCCGTCCAGGGCCGGGAGCGCGAGGACGATGGTCAGCCAGTTCAGCCACGCGAAGTTGCCGGAGAGCACGAGCCACAGCTGGGTGACGATCATCAGCCCCGCCGCGACGGTCGCGACCGGCTGCGGGGTGAAGAGCAGGACGGGCACGCCGAGTTGGACGACGTGGTTGGCGGCGCACTCGACCTTGTGCAGCGGCCTCGGCAGCCGATGGAAGAACCAGCTCAGCGGGCCGGGCATCGGCTGGGTCTCGTGATGGTGGTAGAGGCAGGTCAGCTTCCGCCAGCACGGGTCGCCGCGGATCTTGATCAGCCCGGCACCGAACTCGACCCGGAACAGCAGCCAGCGCAGCAGGAACAGGACCAGGACGGGCGGCCCGGTCTCGTCGTTGCCGAGGAGGACGGCGAGGAAGCCGGTCTCCAGGAGCAGGGACTCCCACCCGAAGGAGTACCAGGTCTGTCCCACGTTCACGATCGACAGGTACAGCCCCCACAGCAGCAGCCAGAGCAGCATCGACACCGGCAGCGGCACGGCGTCGCCCGCGCCGGCCGCCATGGCGAGGGCGAGGCCCGCGCCGCCCCAGGCGACGGTGGCGAAGAGCCGGTCGGAGTAGCGCCACTGGAACAGGCTGGGCGCCCGCCGGAAGGGCACCAGGCGCACGTACTCCGGGACCGGCAGCATGCCGCGCTCGCCGATGAGCGCGCGGAACTGCAGGGCGGCGGACAGGAACGCGACGAGGTACAGCCCGGCGAGCCCCCGCTGGAAGACGATGCGGCTCAGCCAGTAGTCGGGGGCGGTGAACCACTCCATCGCGTCCGGCACCGGTGATCAGCGGCGGCTGTCGGGGGGCGTCGTCGGGAGGGGTGGCCGGCGCCTCTACGTCTCCTCGTCCGTCGACCGCTCGCCCTCCGCCTGGGAGGGGGTGGTGCGGGTGACCTGCGGATGGACGTGGGCCTTCTGCTGCGGGTCCAGGTCCTCGTCGAGGCGCTCGCCCTCGGCCTGCGAGGGGTTCGTGTACTCGTCGTACCAGCTGCTCATGGCCGCCTCCTCGGAGGATGCACGGGTGAGTACAGAAGGAGCGTATCTCTCATCGGCCGGACCGGCCGGAGACGAGCCGCGTCAGCCGGCGGCCGAGCGCGCGGGCGTAGGCGAGCTGGAGGGCTCGGACGACCGGTCCGCCGAGCCGGGTGTACCAGACGGCGGCGCGGCTGAAGGCGGTGACCGTGAACCAGACCGAGCCGTCCTCTCGCAGGTCCACCACGAAGGACTCCTCCCCGCACTCGGGGTGCCCGGCGAGGGTCCCGTAGGCGAAGCCGGTGCTCCGGTCGGTGTGCGTCGTCCAGATCACCTGGCAGGGAGCGGTGAAGCGGACGGGGCCGGATCCGATCGAGATCTCCACGGTGACGCCCGGCTCGGCGCGCCCGGCGGTGCTCCTGACCCGGGCGCCCGTCGCGCGGTGCACGGCCCAGGTGGTGACGGCGGTGCCGGCCGCCGCGTAGGCGGCCCGGCCGTGGCCGACCCGGACGCTGTGGTGGAGGTGGTGGTAGCCGGCGGGCAGCGGCCGGGTGCCGGTGGCGCCGACCTCGGGGTAGGTGGGGCCGGTGGCGGGGGAGTCCGAGAGGCTGCGGACGAGACGGGTCATGCCGGGAGCTCCGTTCGGTGGGCGGTTGCCGCGGCCGGTGCGCCGGTGGCGCCGGCGGTACGGGGGCGGGCGGGGGCGCGGGGAGGCGAGGGCCTGTGGGGGCGGCCGGGTGCGCGGCCGAGGGGGCCGCGCCGCGGGGGACGCGGTCCGGCCGCGGGGCCGGGCCGCAGGCGGCGCCAGGCGAGCAGTGAGCAGAGCGCGAAGCCGAGGGCGTTGCCGAGGCCGTGGGTCGCGGCCATCCAGGTCAGGCCGGGGTGCGGGAGGCCGGTGGCCTCGCCGAGCGCCCAGCTGAGCGCGAGCAGCATGGTGGCGAGCAGGACGGCCGCCGAGATCCCGAGCAGGGTGCGCGTCGCCGGGTCCGGTGCCGTGCGGCGCAGCTCGCGCCAGGTGGTGAGGGCGACGGCCCACATGCCGGCGGTGAGGACGAGGGCCCCGGCCAGTTCGGCCCGGTCGTCGACGAAGTAGCCGAGCAGCACGAGCAGGGTGCCGAGGGGGACGCTGAGGGCGGCGAACCGGGTGGCGCGGCCGTCGGCCGCACGGCAGACGAGTCCGGCGACCAGCGCGGCGGCGAAGCCCGCGAAGTGGAAGTGCGGGACGGTGAGGGCGAGGACGTCGAGCTCGAAGCCGAAGAGCCGGTACCCGGAGCGTTCCGCGACCAGGGCGAGCCCGGCGACGGACGGCGTCGCGAGCGCGGTGAGCACCGCGATCTCGGCGGGGGCCAGGGACCGGGTGAGGACCAGACGGACCGGGGCCTGCAGGGCGAGCGCCAGGGTGGCGAGTGCGTACACCCCGGCCAGGGCGGCGGCGTAGGGGGAGCGGGGCAGCCAGAGCGAGAGCGCCCCGGGTACGGCGAGCAGCGGCCAGGCGCGGCGCAGGAGGCGCAGGCCGGCCGGCCGGGGCCCGTCGATCAGCCGGAGACCGGCGGGGACGACCACGAGCATCCCCAGGAGCACGATCAGTCCCACGAGTACGGACACGGCACGGACCCCCCTCTTGAACACGTTCAAGTGCTTGCGGAGTGAGCGTAACCCCTCCCTTGAACGCGTTCAAGGGAGGGGTGGTCGTGCCTCCCTCGCCGGATGGACGCGCACGGATTGCGACCCCCCGGCCCCTGCGGCAGACATGAAGGAACGACCCGGGGCGAACAGGCGGGAGACGCAGTGCGCGACGCAACCAGACGACGGCCCACGCGAACGGGGGCCGCGCGACCGCCGCACGCCCGGCCCGGCGCGCTCACCCTCGCCGCCCTGGCCTCCGCCCTGCTGCTCGCGGGCTGCGCCGCCGGCGAGCCCGGCGAACCCGGCGCGGAACAGACCGCCGCCGCGGCCCCCGCGCGCGAGGTGCTCCTGCAGCCCGCCGGCGCCCCGGGCCCCGCCCCCTTCACCGCCTCCACCGCGCAGGAGGGCGCTCCGCAGGACGCGAGCGCACCACCCGCCGCCGGCGTCGGCGGCCCCGCGCCCGTCGGCCGGGCCCTCACCGGCGCCACCCCCGGCCTGTACGGCGGCACCCGCTCCGTCGCCAGCTGCGACGTCGAGCGGCAGGTCGCCCTCCTCACCGCCGACCCGGCCAGGGCCCGCGCCTTCGCCGAGTCCGCCGGCATCCCCGAGAGCAACATCGCCGGCTGGCTCCACGACCTCACCCCCGTCGTGCTGCGCACCGACGTCCGCGTCACCAGCCACGGCTTCGGCGACGGCCACGCCACCGCCTTCCAGTCCGTGCTCCAGAGAGGCACCGCCGTCCTCGTCGACCGGTACGGCGCCCCGCGCGTCCGCTGCGCCTGCGGGAACCCGCTGCGCTCCCCGGCCGCCGCCCCCGGCGCCGCGCACGCCGGACAGCCCTGGGCCGGCTACCGCCCGGACCGGGTCGTCGCCATCACGCCGACCACGACGGTCGTCACCAGCCTGGTCATCGTGAACACCGCGGACAACACCTGGATCGAGCGCCGCACCGGCACCACCGGAGCCCAGGACCGCAGGCCCGACGTCCTGCCGCCCTGCGACCCCGCCACCTGCGACGTCGTCACCGCCCCGCCGCCGCCCGCGCCGGACGACGCGACGCCGCGGCAGCCCACGTCGCCCGCAGACCCCGTCCCGCCCCCCTCCAGCCCGCAGCCGGTCCCTCCCGCGCCGGACGGTTCGGCGACCGAGCCCGCACCCGACCGGTCGTCCCCCGACGCCCCCGCCCCGCCCGACGGCGGCACCCCCGTGCCCATGCCCGACCCCTCGGTCGGACCGGACGGTCCCGGGGAGTACCCCAGCGCCGAGCCGCCGCCCTCCTTCGAGGACCTGTTCCCCGCCGAGACCGCCCCCCAGCAGCCCGAGACCTTCGAGGGATAGGTGTATTGATCACGGACGTTGTTGACACGGCTGATCGGCGGGAGTCCGGCATGATGCGAGAGAGACGGCCCGACCGCCCCCTGCCCCCCTCCGGCAGGCCCGTCCGCACGTTGTTGCGAAGCTGTTCCGATCTTCGCCGTGCGCACGGGCGGGCGTACGCCTAGCGTGGCCCCATGAACGCGGGCAGACGGGGCGGGGAGGCGGCCGGGCAGTGCCGCTGCGAGGCGGGGCCGGCGGGGCCGACCTGCTGTTTCCTTCATGACTTCGGCCAGGAATTCGGGATGGGCAGTTTCGACTGGGACCTGCTCACCGGTCGGATGACCATGGACGAGGGCGCCCTGAGCGTGTTCGACATGGACCCCGACACCTACGACGGCGACCCCGCCACCCTCGGCTCGCGCGTCCTGCCCGACGAGGGCCGCCGCCTCGACACCCTGGTCGCCCAGGCCCTCAAGGACGGCAGCGAACGCTACGGCGCCTACTTCCGCATCCGCACCCGCGCCGGCGTCCAGCGCTGGACCCACACCCAGGGCGTCGTCCGGCGCGACGGCACCGGGCGCCCCTACCGCATCGTCGGCATCGTCCGCGACGCCTCCGAGGAGCTCACCGAGTCCGCCGCACGGCTCGGCCTCGACGAGGGGCGCCGGCACCGCACCAGCGTCGTCGAGGGCATGACGGCCGCCCTCGCCCACGCCCGCACCGTGCAGGACATCATCGACCTGCTCAACGACTCCCAGGGCCTGGAGCACTTCGGCGCGGCCAGCCTCGTGATGGGCCTCCTGGAGGCCGGCCGCATCCACCTGGTGGCCGAGGGGCCCGACGGCGCCTTCGTGCCCGGCACCCGGTTCACCCGGGTGGACGAGCCGTACCCGATGAGCGAGGTCATCCGCACCCTGCGCCCCCGGTTCATCGAGTCGCCGGAGGACTTCGCCGCCTCCTACCCGGTCCTGTGGCCCCACATCAGCGGCCTCGGCGTCACCTCCGCCGCCTATCTGCCGCTGATCGCCCAGGCCCGGCCCATCGGCGCCCTCGGGCTGCTCTACAGCGACCGGACCGGCTTCAGCGCCGACGAACGCAACCTCCTCGTCGCGCTCGGCAGCTCCATCGCCCAGAGCCTGCAGCGCGCCATGCTCTACGAGCAGGAGCACGACCTCGCCGAGGGCCTCCAGCAGGCGATGCTGCCCCGCCGCATCCCGGACGTGCCCGGCGCCCAGATAGCCGTCCGCTACCGCTCCGCCCGGCTCGGCCGGGACATCGGCGGCGACTGGTACGACATCATCCCGCTGCCCGGCGGCCGGGTCGGCGCCGTCATCGGCGACGTCCAGGGCCACGACACCCACGCCGCCGCCGTCATGGGCCAGCTGCGGATCGTGCTGCGCGCCTACGCGGCCGAGGGCCACACCCCCGCCACCGTGATGGCCCGCGCCTCCGTCTTCCTCCACGAGCTCGACACCGACCGCTTCGCCACCTGCACCTACGCCGAGGCCGACCCCGCCACCGGACTGGTCCAGATCGTCCGCGCGGGCCACGTCGACCCGCTCGTCCAGGACCCCGACGGCACCGCCCACCGGCTGCCCGTCGAAGGCGGCCTCCCGCTCGGGCTGTCCGCCGAGTTCGGACGGCTCGACTACCCGGTCACCACCGCCGAGCTCGACCCCGGCCACACCCTGCTCCTGTACACCGACGGACTCGTCGAGAAGCCCGGCGCGGACCTCGACGAGGGCCTCCAGTGGCTCTCCTCGCTGGTCAAACGCGGCCCGCGGGACCTCTCCCTGCTCGCCGACCACCTCTGCGACGTCGTCGACGAGCGCGGCGGCGAGGACGACGTGGCGGTCCTGCTGCTGCGCCGCGAGGGCACCCAGGCCCCGCAGGCCGGCGGCCGCCTCCAGCAGCACGTGGGCCAGAACGACCCCGAGGCGCTCAGCTCCGCCCGTCACATGATCCGGGCCGCCGTACGGGCCTGGGGCGCGGGCGAACGCTCCGACGAGATCGAACTGGTCGCCGACGAGCTGACGACCAACGCCCTGATGCACACCGACGGCGGCGCGATCGTGACCCTGCGGATGCTCACCGGCCCCGACCGCCGCCTGCGCGTCGAGGTCGAGGACCGCTCCAGCGCCCTCCCGCGCCGCCGCGAGGCCGGCGAGGCAGGCGTCTCGGGCCGCGGCCTGCTGCTCGTCGACCGCCTCTCCGACCTGTGGGGCGTGGAGCCGCGCGGCAGCGGCAAATGCGTGTGGTGCGAGTTCGTCACGGAGGAGACGGGGCTCTGACAGGGGCGCTCCAGCGCGTTTCCGAGGGGGCCGGCACGCCCTGACGCGCGCCCGTCCCGCTCGTGCGGCAGGGTGGGGACATGCCCGAACTGCCCGAGGTCGAGGCACTCCGCGAGTTCCTCGACGCCCACCTCGTGGGCAAGGAGATCGCCCGCGTGCTGCCGGTCGCGATCAGCGTGCTCAAGACCTACGACCCGCCGCTGAGCGCGCTCGACGGCGCGCGGGTCACCGGGGTCGCCCGGCACGGCAAGTTCCTCGACATCACCACCGACGGCGCCGCCGGGGAACTGCACCTGGTCACCCATCTCGCCCGGGCCGGCTGGCTGCAGTGGAGGGACGTGCTGCCCTCCGGCTTCCCGAAGCCCGGGAAGGGACCCCTGGCGCTGCGGACCGCGCTCACCGAGGGCGACGGATTCGACCTCACCGAGGCCGGCACCACCAAACGCCTCGCCGTTCACCTGGTCCGCGACCCCTCCGAGGTGCCCGGCGTGGCGCGCCTCGGGCCCGACCCGCTCGCCCCGGGCTTCGACCTCGCCGCCTTCCGCGCCCTGCTCGCGGGCGAACGGCGCCAGATCAAGGGCGCCCTGCGCGACCAGAGCCTCGTCGCGGGCATCGGCAACGCCTACAGCGACGAGATCCTGCACGCCGCCAGGATGTCGCCGTTCAAGCCCACGCAGAACCTCACCCCCGAGGAGACCGCCGCCCTCTACGCGGCGATGCGCACCACCCTCGACGAGGCCGTCGAACGCTCCCACGGGCTCGCCGCCGGCCGGCTCAAGGCCGAGAAGAAGAGCGGGCTCCGCGTCCACGGCCGCACCGGCGAGGCCTGCCCGGTCTGCGGGGACACCATCCGGGAGGTCTCCTTCGCCGACTCCTCCCTCCAGTACTGCCCCACCTGCCAGACCGGCGGCAAGCCGCTCGCCGACCGGCGCATGTCGCGACTGCTCAAGTAGCCGCCCGACTCCCGGGGCCGCCTCCCGGCGCCCTGAAATAGACTCCCGCGCATGCTGCGCGTACTGGCCGTCGACGACGAGGCGCCGGCCCTCGGGGAACTCCTCTACCTGCTGCGGGCCGACCCGCGGGTCCGCGCCGCCGAGGGCGCCGGCGACGCCACCGAGGCGCTGCGCAGGATCGGGCGCGCCCTGGAGAGCGGGCCCGACGGCGACGACGGCATCGACGTCGTCTTCCTCGACATCCACATGCCGGGCCTGAGCGGACTCGACCTCGCCCGGCTGCTGGGCGGCTTCGCCGACCCCCCGCTCATCGTCTTCGTCACCGCCCACGAGGGCTTCGCCGTCCAGGCCTTCGACCTGGAGGCCGTCGACTACGTGCTCAAGCCCGTGCGCCGCGAACGCCTCGCCGAGGCCGTCCGCCGCGTCCACGACGTGGTGCACGCCACCGCGCAGGCACCCGCGCCCGAGCAGATCCCGGTCGAACTCGGCGGCGTCACGCGCTTCGTGTCCGTCGACGACATCGCGTACGTCGAGGCGCACGGCGACTACGCCCGACTGCACACCGACCACGGCAGCCACCTGGTCCGCATCCCGCTGTCCGCGCTCGAAGAGCGGTGGGCCGCCCGCGGTTTCGTCCGCATCCACCGCAGCCACCTGGTGGCCCTCGGCCGGATCGACGAACTGCGCCTCGACGGCGGCGCGACCTCCGTCCGCGTCGGCAGCGCCGAGCTCGCCGTCTCCCGCCGGCACGCCCGCGACCTGCGGGACCTCCTCATGCGCCGGGCCGGCGGCTGAGCCGTCGGCGGCCCCGGCGACCCCTGTACGCCCCCGACCGCTTCCGCTTACACTCCACGGGCCCACCAGACCGTGAGGGAGCGGACGCCGATGTCCGAGCACCACCCTCCCCCGGCCCCCGGCCGGGGGGAGCCCCCGCGCCGGCCCCGGCGCGAGACCGTCACGCACGCCTCGGCCACGGGCGGCGGATCCGTGCCCCGCCCCCGTCCTCATCACCCGCCCGCCCGCTCGGAGATCAGCGAACAGACCACCCTGGGCCACACCTATGTGCGCTCCCTGATGCGCAGCCAGCTGCGCGCCGCCCTGACCGGACTCGGGGCGCTCCTCCTGCTCGTGGGCTCCCTGCCGCTGCTGCTCGCGCTGCCCGCGCCCGAGGCCGTCGTGTGGGCGGTGCTCGGTGTCGGCGTCCACCCGGTGGTCTGGGGCATCGCCCACTGGTACGTCCGGCGCGCCGAGCGGAACGAGCGCGACTTCACCGGCCTCGTCGAGCGGTGACCCCGGGCCCATGAACCACGGTTACGCGGTGGCCGCCGTCACCGCCGTCGTCCTCGCCACGGTCCTCATCGGCGGACTCGGCCTGCGGATATCCCGTACCACCTCGGACTTCTACGTGGCCTCCCGCACGGTCGGCCCGCGCCTCAACGCCGCCGCGATCAGCGGCGAGTACCTCTCGGCCGCCTCCTTCCTCGGCATCGCCGGGCTCGTCCTCGTCCAGGGCCCCGACATGCTCTGGTACCCGGTCGGCTACACCGCCGGCTATCTCGTGCTGCTGCTCCTGGTCGCCGCGCCGCTACGCCGCTCCGGCGCGTACACCCTCTCCGACTTCGCCGAGGCCCGGCTGGAGTCCCCGGAGGTCCGCCGGATCGCCAGCCTCTTCGTCGTCGGCATCGGCTGGCTCTACCTGCTGCCGCAGCTCCAGGGCGCCGGGCTCACCCTGGAGATCCTCACCGGCGCCCCGGACTGGCTGGGCGGGCTCGTCGTCGCGCTGGTCGTCACCGGCATCGTCGCGGCCGGCGGCATGCGCAGCATCACCTTCGTACAGGCCTTCCAGTACTGGCTCAAGCTCACCGCGCTGCTGGTCCCCGCGTTCTTCCTGGTCGCCGCCTGGCACGGGGACGGCGCCCCGCGCGCCCGGTTCGACGCCCCGGCCGTCTTCCGGGACCACACGGCCGTCCGGGTCGCCGACACGGTGCGGATCGACGTCGGCGCCCCCCTGACGCTCACCGTGACCGGGAGCGTGGACGAGCGGGCGTACGACGGGGCCACGGTCACCCTGCGCCCCGGCACGCACCAGATCGGTGAGGGCACCCGGCTCGCCTTCCCCGCGGGCGAGCCGGTGCCCGCCCGCGCCTCGAACGGGGCCGATCCCCTCGGCTGGTCGCAGCCCCTCGCAGGGGGCCGGGACGGGCACCAGCTCTACGCCACCTACGGGCTGATCCTCGCCACCTTCCTCGGCACCATGGGGCTGCCGCACGTCGCCGTCCGCTTCTACACGAGCCCCCACGGCCGTGCGGCCCGCCGCACCACCCTGGTCGTCCTCGGCCTGGTCGGCGTCTTCTATCTGCTGCCGCCGCTGTACGGGGCCCTGGGCCGGATCTACGCCCCGGAACTCGCCCTGACGGGGGCGGCCGACGCCGCCGTGCTCGTGCTGCCGGAACGCCTGCTCGGCGGGGTCCTCGGCCACCTCCTCGGGGCGCTCCTCGCCGGCGGGGCCTTCGCCGCCTTCCTGTCGACCGCCTCCGGGCTCACCATGTCGGTCGCCGGGGTCCTCACCCAGGACGTGCTGCCCTCCCGGGGCGTCCGCCACTTCCGGCTCGCGACCCTGCTGGCCACCGCCGTCCCGCTGACGGCGGGGACCGTCGCCTCCAAGGTGCCGGTCGCCGACGCCGTCGGCCTCGCCTTCGCGGTGTCGGCCTCCTCCTTCTGCCCGCTGCTCGTGCTCGGCATCTGGTGGCGCCGGCTCACCCCGCCCGGCGCCATCGCCGGGCTGCTGCTCGGAGGCGGCTCCGCGCTCACCGCCGTCATGGTCACCCGGGCCGGGCTGCCGCCCGGGGGCTGGCCGCACACCCTGCTGGCCTGGCCCGCCGTGTGGTCGGTGCCGCTCGGCTTCCTCAGCATGGTCCTGGTGTCCCTCGCGACCCCGCGCAGCGTCCCGGCCGGGGCGCCGGGGATCCTGGCCCGGCTGCATCTGCCGGAGGAGTTCAGCGGGCGGCCCGAGGTCCAGGCCCGGGGGGCCGAGCGGTGAGCGGCATCGTGGCGGCGGCGGCGGTCGCCGTCGGAGCCGTGCTCCTGGCGGCCGGGTTCGTGCTCGGCCGGACCACCGCGGGGCGCGGGCGCCGGGCGGCCGACCTCGACCTCGGCACCCCCGTCGAGCGGGCCACCTTCCACACGCTGCACACCGCCTCCCTCGCCGCGCCGCCGCTGCGCGCCGGGCTCACCGAGGAGACCGCGGGCAGGGCGGCCGGCCGGCTGCGCTCCCTGCTCGGCACCGAGGCGCTGTGCCTCACCGACCGGGCCGGCGTCCTCGCCTGGGACGGTCCGGGCGAGGGGCACCACCGCGAGGCGGTGACGGAACTCGTCGCGGAGACCCTGGCCTCGGGCCGCAGCCGTTCCGCCCACACCGGCTGTCCGGGCGCCTGCGCCGCCCCCGAGTGCCCGCTGGGCTGGGCGGTGGTCGCCCCGCTGACCGGCGAGGACGGGGTGCTCGGCGCGCTCGTCGCCTACGGCTCGCGCGAGTCGGCGGTGCTGGTGCGGGCGGCGACGGAGGTCGCCCGCTGGGTGTCCGTGCAGCTCGAACTGGCGGAGCTGGACCGCTCCAGGACCCGGATCGTCGAAGCCGAGATACGGGCCCTGCGCGCCCAGATCTCGCCGCACTTCATCTTCAACTCCCTGGCCGCCATCGCCTCGTTCGTCCGCACCGACCCGGAGCGGGCCCGCGACCTGCTCCTGGAGTTCGCGGACTTCACCCGCTACTCGTTCCGGCGGCACGGCGAGTTCGCCCAGCTCGCCGACGAGCTGCGCGCCATCGAGCAGTACCTGGCCCTCGCCGGGGCCCGTTTCGGGGACCGGCTCCAGGTGACGCTACGGATCGCGCCCGAAGTGCTGCCGGTGACGCTGCCGTTCCTCTGCCTGCAGCCGCTCGTGGAGAACGCGGTCAAGCACGGCCTGGAGGACTCCGCCGAGGGCTGCCGGGTCGTCATCGCGGCCCGTGACGCGGGCCCCGAGGCCGTCGTCACCATCGAGGACGACGGCGTCGGCATGGACCCGGAGCTGCTCCGCGCGGTCCTGCGGGGCGAGCGCCCCTCGGACTCGGGCGTGGGCCTCTGCAACGTCGACGAGCGGCTCCGGCAGGTCTACGGGGCCGAGCACGGCCTGGTCATCGAGACGGGTGTCGGCGCGGGCATGAAGGTGACCGTACGGATCCCGAAGTACCGTCCGGGCGTGCACCCGACGGCCTGACGGGCCCGGCGTTCAGCAGAGCTGCAGTGCCAGGTGACTCAGCGCGACCCCGACCTGCCAGGCCGGCAGCCACACCTGGCGGTCCTCGTCGACGCCGGTGAGGCCGGCGAGCTCGGCCAGGTCGGCGGCGCGCAGCTCGGTGGCCCGCAGCCGCCGCCAGGTGTCCCGGGCCAGCGCGAGGTCCGGTTCCGGGAGGCCCGGGGCCGGTGCGCCCAGCCGTTCGCCGACCCAGGCGGACCAGGGGTGGTCGTGGGCGGTCCGGCGGAGCCAGCCGTCCGGGTCCGCGCCGGACAGCAGGACCGTGAGGGACAGGGTGCGTACCCCGGCCCGGAACTCCAGCGAGCCGGGCGCGACGAGCCCGCTGGTCCGCAACACGTCGTCGGCCACGTACTCGGCGCACAGCCAGTCCATCGGGACGGCGAGCCCGCCTCCGCCGGCGCCGTTCGTGCTTTCGGGCAGCACCGTTTCCACCTTCTCCCGGACGTCACAGAACGAGCCCCCCGGTGACGAGCCTCCTCCCAGAAGGGCGCGCGCGGGGCGCGTTTCCTCAACTCCCCCGAGTGGTTTCGGACACGGCCCCCGCCACATCGGTGCAGGTGAGAGCCGTGTGACGAGGGTGAAGCCGGAGGTGGGAGAGGATCAGCCGAGGAGTGCGTAGACCGCCGTCGCGTGCGCCGCGGGCTGGTCCGTGCCCTCGGCGGTCATCGTGATGTCCGCGAACGCCATCCGCTTGCCGGCCTTCGTCAGCCGCGCCCGCACCAGGACGTCCGTGCCGAGCACGGCGCGCTGGAAGTTGATCGACTGCTGGACCGTGGTCATCGGGACGAAGCCGCCGCGGGCGGCGGACACCGCGATGACCGTCGCGGTGTCGGCGGCCGCCATGAGCGCCTGTCCGGAGAGCCCGCCGCCCTCGCGGGCGAGCCGGTCGGACCAGGGGAGCCGCAGGACGGCCTCGTGACCGTCGACGGAGGCGACGGAGAGCCCCAGGTCGAGCACCCAGGGGGCGAAGTTGTCGGCGAGGATCTTTTCGGCGGCGATGAGAGTCAGCGTCACGAGCGTCATTGTGGGGCGCCGGCCGTGGGCCCGGCAACGCCCGTGCGGTGCCGGGGACGGTAGCCGGGGAGCCGGTGGCCGAGCTGCCGCAGCGCGTAGTGCGAACGGGACTTGACGGTGCCGGCCGGGATCCCGAGGTCGGCGGCGGCCTCGTTGACGGTCAGGCCGCGGAAGTAGAGCCGGACGAGGACCGCGCGGTGCTCCGGACTCAGCCCCCGGACGGCCGCCCGGACGTCGAGCGCCGCGTCGGCCGCCTCGGTGGTGTCGGCGGGGTCGGCGGCGTAGGCCAGCATTCCGTCGCCGATCTCGGTGGGCCGCGACAGCCGGGAGCGGCGTGCGTCGATGGCGAGCCGCCGGGCCACGGTGAACAGCCAGGGGCGCATGGAGTCGTAGGGGGAGTCGAAGGCCTCGGGGTGGAGCCAGGCGCGGAGCAGGGTCTCCTGGACCAGGTCCTCGGCCCGCTGCCGGTCGCCCTGGGTGAGCCCGAGGAGGAAGGTGAGCAGGGCCTGGCCGTGCTCGCGCTGGAGTTCCTTCAGGGCCCGCTCGTCGGCGGTCGCCCTCGGTGCCGTCGGTGCCGTCGTCATGGTTCCGCATCCGAACGCATCCGCTCGACGACGGCCAGGGAACGGACGGCGGTCTGCGACGAACGGTCGCACCGCGCGGTGAGTGGTGCGGCGAACGGTTGCCAGGGAAGCGCTTCGTCCGATTCGGCGGGGTTTCCGTGAGATGCGGCAATGACCCTTGACTGGCGCTTATCTCCCCTGTGGATTCGCATGAACAGATGTTCATCCTATGAATCGGCGGAGAGTGGCAGATGACCCCACGCACCAGACCCGGCGCGGCGGCCCTCGCCGTCGTCCTGCTCGCCGCGGCCACCGGCTGCACCCTCGCCGGACGTGCTGCCGGCCCTTCGGCCGCCACCCCCGGCCGGAGCGGCGGCGCGGAGCGCCCCGCGGCCCCCGGGGGCCCGACCGCACCGGTCCCCTTCACCCTCGTGGCCTCCGGCGACGTGCTGCCGCACGACTCGGTCATCCGGCAGGCAGCAGCCGACGCGGGCGGCGCGGGCCACGACTTCCGTCCCATGCTCTCCGGCGTCAGGTCCGTCGTGTCCCGCGCCGATCTGGCCATCTGCCACATGGAGACCGTCTACGGCAAGGCCGGCGGCCCCTACGCGGGCTACCCGGCCTTCACGTCGCCGCCGGAGGTCGCCGCCGCGCTCAAGGAGACCGGCTACGACTCCTGCTCCACCGCCTCCAACCACACCCTCGACGACGGGGCCGGCGGCCTGCGCCGCACCCTCGACGCGCTCGACCGGGCGGGGGTCCGGCACGCGGGTTCGGCCCGCAGCGCCGAGGAGGCGGCCCGGCCCACCCTTCTCCGGGCCGGCGCCGCGACCGTCGCCCAGCTCGCCTACACCTACGGCACCAACGGCTACCCGCTGCCCGAGGGGCAGCCCTGGGCCGTCAACCTGATCGACGAGCGGCGCATCCTCGCCGACGCCCGGGCGGCCCGGAAGGCCGGTGCCGACGTCGTGGTCGTCTCCCTGCACTGGGGCACCGAGTGGCAGACCGCCCCGGACCGGCGCCAGCTCACCCTCGGGCGCTCGCTCACCGCCGCGCGCAGCGGGAACCGCCCGGACATCGACCTGATCATCGGCACCCACGCCCATGTGCCGCAGGCCTACGAGAAGGTCAACGGCACCTGGATCGTCTACGGCATGGGCGACCAGATCGCCGGGGAGATGGTCAACCACGAGGGCGCCCACGACCCCCGCGGCAACCAGGGCACCCTCGCCCGCTTCACCTTCGCCCCGCCCCGGGGGCCCGGCGGACGCTGGACGGTCTCCCGGGCCGAGTTCGTGCCCCAGCTCTTCGACACCGCCCGCGGCCGGGTGGTGAACCTCAACGAGGCGATCGGGAAGGGCGAGGCGCACTACACCGCGACCCGTGACGCCGTCCGCGAGGCCGTCCTGGGTCGGGGCGCCGCCCGCGACGGCCTGGTGATGGGGGAGTAGCCCCCCGGGGCCGGGAGGGCGGGGCTCACGGCACCACGGTGACGGACCGCCCCCCCCCGGGCCGGGGGAGAGAGGGCTCACGGCACCACGGTGACGGGCCAGCGGCCCGCCTTGACCAGGCGCACCGCGACCGAGCCCACGAACCGGTGCCCCGCCGACTCCGACGCCCCCACCACCACCGCGTCCGCCTTCAGCTCGTCGGCGGCCGAGACCAGGCCCGCGTAGGCGTCGCCGCGGAAGGTGTGGAACTCCCAGCGCACCCGGAAGATCTCCTTCACCCGCTCGGCCGCCTCCCGGATCTCGGCCACCAGGCCCTCCGCGATCTCCTCCGTCGTGCCGGCGACCGGGGCGCCGAGCGAGACGCCCGCCGCCATCACGGGCTGTACGTAGACGAGGGCCAGCAAGGCGTTCTGCCGGCGCGCCAGGCCCGCCGCGTACGCCGCCGCACGCAGCGAGGAGGCGGAGCCGTCGACCCCGGCGACGATCACCTTCGGGCCGTCCGTGCCCCGTTCGAATCCACTCACCCTTCGAGGCTATCGGCTCATCAGGTGCTTTCGGACGGGTGGGCGGTGTCGCTGCGCGGACGGCGCCGTCCTCCGTACGAACCATTGGTCATGAAAAAGGATGAGACGACCACAGGGCGGCGGTCGCTGCTGCGCCTCGCCGCCGCCCTCGGCGCCACCGCCGCGGTCGGGGTCTTCGCCACGGACCGCCTCACCGGCCCCGACGGCACCCCCGAGGCCGCACCCGGCGCCGAACCCCCGGCGCGCCCGTCCGCACGGCCAACTCCCGGCGCGGCGGGACCCCAGCCCCAGGCCGCCCGGCTGCGCCCGGCCGCCTACCGGCTGCAGCCCATGACCGGCTACGCGCCACCCGCCTTCCGCAGGGCGGTCACCCCGGTCAGGACCCGGCCCTTCCTCCACCTGACCGGCGTCGGACGCTCGATGGTGCTCACCTTCGACGACGGGCCCGACCCCCGCTACACCCCGGAGATCCTCGCCACCCTCCGGCGCCACGACTGCCGCGCGATGTTCTTCGTGTGCGGCGAGATGGCGGTCGACAACCAGGACCTGCTCAAGGAGATGGCCGACGACGGACACGTCGTCGGCAACCACTCCTGGTCCCATCCGCTCGTCCCCAAGCTGCGCCCCTCCCGCATCCGCCACGAACTCGGCGCCACGAGCGAGGTCATCGAACGGGCCCTGGGCGCCGCGCCGCTGTGGTACCGGGCCCCCTACGGGGCCTGGAACAGGCTCTCGTTCGAGATCGGCGCGGAGCTCGGCATGGAGCCGCTGGCGTGGACCGTCGACACCCTGGACTGGCAGGAGCCGCCCGCGGACCGCATCGTCCGCCGGGTCCTGGACGGGGCCGGACCCGGCGTCGTCGTCCTCAACCACGACGCCGGCGGCAACCGCTCGCACAGCGTCGCCGCGCTCAAGCGCTATCTGCCCGAACTCCTCGACGCGGGCTACAGCATCACCGTCCCGCGCCGCTGAACGGACGGCCGCGCCCGCACGGCCCATGGACCGCCGGGCGCGGCGCCCGGCCCGAACGCCCCGGGGCCCCGGCACCGGTGACGGTGCCGGGGCCCCGGTGTGCCGGGCTCAGGTCCTACCGGGAGCCCACCATCCGCGCGTAGACGACCACGTTGCCGTCGTAGCCGTGCGCCCGGGAGTAGCCGCCGCCGCAGGTGATCACCCGCAGTTCGGGCTCGCCGGTGTCGGCGTAGACCTGCACCGGGAAGTCGTTCTTCGCGTAGACGTCGACCCCGTAGATCTCGAAGACGGCCACCCGGCCGTCGTAGCGCTCGACCTCGATGTGCTGACCGCGCTGCAGGGAGCCCAGGCCGTAGAAGACCGCGGGTCCGGCCAGGTTGTCCACGTGGCCCACGACCACCGAGGTGCCCCGCATGCCCGGTGCGATGCCGTTCTGGTACCAGCCGGCGAGGTTGGTGTCCTCGGCGGGCGGGGCGGCGATCCACCCGTTGGCGTCCAGACCGACGTCGATGACGGGAGCGGCCACCCGGAGAGCCGGGATCCTGATCCGTGAGGCCGGGGCGAAGGGCAGCGGCTCCACGCCGAAGCCGGGCGTGGCGGCCGGGGCGGCCGGGCGGGTCACCGGGCGGGCCGCCGCGGTGGGCTGGGGCGGTCCGGACTCGAAGCCGACCCCGTTGCGCATTATGGCCACCCCGGAGAGCATGACGAGGGCCAGGGCGCCCCAGGGTTGGCGTCTCCTGGCGGCTTCGAGGAAGCTGAAGTCCTTGGGGCTCATGGTTCTCCCGGGCTCATGGTTCTCCCTTGGTACGTCACGGGAACGGTAAGGGCGCCGGGGGAAACCGGCGATCGGAGCGGGGCGAACGGGTGGCGGCCACCGCGGCGCCCCGTGCCCGGGCCGCGAACGGACGCCGCGAGCCCGCCGGAGCGGCGCCGGGGGACGGTGTCGCGGGCGTCCGGGTGATGACCCGTCCGAGTAATCGTCAGATCATCGTTCTGATGTCGTGTGACCTGCGGATCCGTCAGACCGGGACCCCCGTTCGGCCGACGCCGGGCCTCACCGAGGTGGCCCATTGCCGAAATGCGCGCTCCGTCGGCACTTGTGATGGTTCGTCATGGAAGGCGTACTCGTCGATACTCCCGGAGCACCGCTTTGGGGCGCCTTCAGTGGAGGTTCAACCATGCGTGCTGTACGCACTCTGGCGGTGACGGCGACCGCGTTCGCGGCGCTCGGGCTCGCGGCCCCCCTCGCCACCGCCACCTCTGGGCCCAGCAGCGTGACGGCCGACTCCTTCCAGGCCCCCGGGGGCGGTGACAACTCCAACGGCGTCACCGTATCCCCGTTCGCGGTCCACCCGGGGTCGATCCTCACGATCACCGTCAGGGGGTGCGCCGGGGGCACGGTCACGTCCAGTGCCTTCGCCACCACCACCCTCTCCGCCGCCAACAACGGCGTGTCCACGGCCACCGCCCGCATCTTCAACAACGCCACGCCCGGCCAGTACCAGCTGACCGTCCAGTGCAACAACGGACGCACGCTCACCCAGTCCTTCCGCGTGCTGCCCGGCCAGGGCGCACAGGGCGGTCTGGGCGGCTCGCTCGCGCCGAGCTCCGCGGAGATGGCGGTCGGCGGTTCCCTCGTCGCCGCGGCCGCGCTGGGCGGGGGCATGTTCATCGTCCGCCGTCGCCGGACGGCCCGCGCCGGGGTCTGACCGGTCGAACCTCCCGGTGGACCCGCAACGCCCGTCGCCCCCGGACCCTCCTCAGGGTCCGGGGGCGACGGGCGTCCGGGGCGGATCCCGGCCGTCGCGGATCGGGCCGGGGTGCGGCGGCCCCGTCAGTGCCGCCGCCCCGAGGCGGACCTGCGGCGGATCACCAGGGCCAGACCGCCCGCCGCGGCGAGCGCCATGGCCCCGCCGGCCGCCATCGTCCAGCCGTTCGTCGGGTCGACCGAGCCGCCGAGACCGCCGGCGACACCGCGCGGGGTCGCGGGGCGGAGCGTGGAGAGCGCCGTGGGAGTGGCGGTCGCGCCACCGGTGATGGTCAGGTCGACGGTGCTCTGCATGCCGCCCGTGCAGTTGAAGGACACCGTGTAGACGGCGCCGCGCTTGGCGTCGATGTCCACCGTGGCCGTGGCCGCGGAGCCGGGCGCGATCGTGACGGTGTCGAAGATGCCCGCCGAGGCCGTCGCGGTGCTCGCGCAGCCCGGGGCGCTGAGGGTGACCCGGCCGCCGGGGGCGACGAACGCGGGGGAGACGACGAAGTCGCCCACTTGCCTGGCTCCGGGCGCCCGGGGGTTGGGCGCCGGCGCGCCGTCGACGGCGACGGCGTGGGGGGCGGCCAGGGCGAGGGTGGCCGCCCCCAGCAGAGCGGTGGACGCGGCACGTATCGCGCGCATGGTGAATCCTCCGGTCTCCGAGGAGCAGCTGCGGAAGGTTTTTCCACGAATGGCATGAGATGCACCTCGATGCCGGCAACGCTAGGAGCCCACTACCACAGCCGCGATCCCAGACGTGCGAATGGGGCACCGATGTCCCCCGCCCGGCCCAGCAACCGGTCCCCGGTCAGCCCATGAGCTGCGGGAACAGATCGGTGAACGGCGCGGCGGTGGCCGAGATGCCGCGGCCGAACGGTGCGTCGAAGTCCCAGATGAGGAAGAGCAGGAAGGCGATGAGCGCGCTGAAGAGGCCGGCGAGCAGCACCTCCCTGCCGGTGCGCCGGATCTGCAGGGTGAAGATGAGGCCCACCGTCACCAGGGCGCCGATGATGAGGCCGAACCACACCACGCCCGGCATCGTCGCGCCCGCGTTCTGTCCCCGGGAACCCCGCGCGTCGTCGGCGACCGCGACCTGGTCCACGAGCGGCTGGTAGGCCTGGCCCTCGAAGTCGTTGGCGGGCTGGTAGTCGGTCACGCTGCGGCGGACCTTCTCCAGGAGCTCCGTGCCCGTGTCGCTCAGCTCGCTGTGGTCCGACATGTACGGAAACTCGTCGTGGACGACGTAGCTGACGTACGCGTCGACGTCGGACCGGATCCGGTCCCGTACGGCGGGCGGGTAGACCTCGGCGCGGGCGGAGATCTCGTGCAGGGCCTGCGCCTCCTGGCGCACGGTCTCCTGGGCGGCGCTGCGTGCCTCCCAGACGCCGGCGATCGCGAGGCCGAGCACGATGGCGTACACCACGCCGATCATCATCGTCATGTACTCGATGACGTCGGGGGTCTCACTGGGGTCGTCGTCCTCGGGGAGCCTTCGGTGGTTGATGACGACGATGGTCAGGACGACGGCGCAGGCGGCGGCCATCGCGATGGACAGGACGAGCCATTCGGACAAGGTTTCCTCCGTCGGCCGAGCCGGGGCCCGGCGGGATCGAGCGCTCGGCGGTGACGAGCGGTCAGCGGGAACGGGGGCGCAGGATCGCGGTCGCGAGCACCGCGGGGGCGGTGATGAGCAAGGTGGTGCTGAGGACGTTCGGGGCGCTCTTCGGTTCGACCCGGGCCGTGCGCCGGTAGTGCGGCAGGGCGACCGGCGAGGGGGCCGGCGGGCGCGGCCGCAGGGTCGGCGAAGGGGACGGCGGCGGGGGCGGAGGGGGCGGCGGGGCCGCCTCGGGCGTCCGTGGCGCCGGTCGCGGACGCGCGGGCACCGGGGCCGGGGCGGGCTTCGGCGGGGGAGCGGGCCGGGTGGCCGGCGGCTTCGGCTTCGGCGGCGGCGGTGGGGGCGGCGTCGGCTTCGGTGTCGGCTTCGGCGGCGGTGTGGGCTCCGGCGTCGGTGTCGGCGTGCACGTGGGCTGCGGCGAGTGGGTGGGGTGGGGATGGTGCGTCGGGTGCGGGGGATGGGACGGGTGAGGAGGGTGCGAGGGGTGCGGCGGATGCCCGGGGCAGGACCCCGGCCCCGTGGACACGACCGAGACGCTCGAACCGTCCGGACCGGTCGCGGCGTAGGCACACGCGTCGGCGCCCGCGGGCGCCGGGGCGCTGAGGAGCCACACCAGGGCACCGGCCGCGAGCGGCCGCGCGAGGCGCGATCTGTGCAGAGGTGACAGAGACACGCCTCGCAGCATGATCATATGGACCGATCCGGCGGGCCGGAACGGCTCGGGATTCCCCGGATGGTGGGGATCTCGGGTCTCACGGGTTTGACGTTTCACGGCGTTCTGTCGTCTCACGCGTACCCAACGCACCCAACGGCCCGGCCGTTGCGGCCGATTCGGGAGGAATGCGCGATCGGCGGCTCGGTCGGACCGCTCGTGCGGAGAACTGGCCGGTTGTCGCCCTCCGTTGGTCCGCCCGCGGCGGCGTTCCGGGCTTCTGGGCTGTGCGGGAGGGGTTTCCGGAATCCGTGCGTCCATATGCACGTGAATTTGCACGACCTGAAGGCGTGAACTCTTCCTTACCCGGCGCACGTGCCAATGGCGTGTGACCAAGAACGGATCGCGAATTTCCGTTTCCACTCGCTCTCCAGGCGGGCGATCAGTAGCCTCAGCTCGAACGTATGCTGCGAACACATGGCCGCATCCATGGCGACTTGATGGAGACTTTGATGGAGCGTCCCGCCTGGGCCCCGCCGGGCATCGATATCTCGGTGCCGAGCGTGTCCCGTATGTACGACTTCTATCTGGGCGGCTCGCACAATTTCGAAGTGGACCGGGAGGCGGCACGCAAGGCCATGGAGTTCCTGCCGGGACTCCCCAAGATCATGCAGGCGAACCGTGCCTTCATGCGCCGCGCCGTCCGGTACGCCGTCGCCAGCGGCGTCACGCAGTTCCTCGACATCGGTTCGGGGATCCCGACCTTCGGCAACGTCCACGAGGTCGCCCAGGCCGCGAGCGACTCGGCCCGGGTGGTCTACGTCGACCACGACCCGGTCGCCGTCGCCCACAGCCGGGCCGTGCTCGACGGGGTCCCGCGTTCCGCCGTGGTCGCCGCGGACCTGCGCAAGCCCCGCGAGATCCTGCGCAGCCCCGAGGTCGGCGAACTGCTCGACCTGGACCGCCCGGTGGCCCTGCTGCTCGTCGCCGTCCTGCACTTCCTGGAGGACGAGGACGAGCCCGGCGCCGCCGTCGCCGAACTCCTCGACGCGCTCGCTCCCGGCAGCCTCCTCGTCCTCACCCACGCCTCCTACGAGGGCATCCCTGCCACGCACGAGCAGACCGGCGGGGTCGTGGACGTCTACCGCGACATCCGCAACCCGCTGGTGATGCGCAGCCACGAGGAGGTCGGACGCTTCTTCGCCGGCACCGAGCTCGTCGAGCCCGGACTCGTCCCGATGCCGCTGTGGCGGCCGGACAGCCCGGACGAGGAGGAGGATCCCTTCGCCTTCTCCGGGTTCGCAGGGGTGGGGCGCAAGGCGTGAAGCTGCCGTCCCAGCCGACCCGTGCCGCGGCCGAAGCCGACGGGCCGGAGGACCGACTCAGACGGTTCGTGACCATCTGGAGTCGCGCCGTCTTCCCGGTCACCGCCACCTCGATGACCCGTCAGGAGTTCGAGCGGCACCTGCTGCCGCCCGCCCGGGAGCTGTCCGAGGCCCTGCACGCGCGGCCCTTCGACACCGCGCCCGCCCACCGCGTCGGCCAGGCCCTGGTTGCCGCCCACTGCACCGACCCCGACGCGCTCGCCCGCAGCCTCGGCGTGGTCGACGCGTACCTGGTGCTCTACTGCGGCGACGAGCAGGACACCCCCGCCGAGGAGCTCCGGGCCCGCTGTGCCCGGCTGCAGCACGCCGTGGCCGCCGGCTTCGCCCAGGCCCTGCGCGAACGCACCCTGGTCGAGCAGGAGTCCATCGCCCACTCGGCGCTCTCCGCCCGCAGCGCCGCCGAACTCGCCCTGCACGCCACCGAGAGCCGCTTCCGCGCGGTCTTCGACGGCGCGGCGATCGGCATCGGCATCGCCGACCTCGACGGCAACGTCCTGGAGGTCAACGAGACCCTCACCCGCATGTTCGGCGGCCTGGAGCAGACCGTCCTCAGCCGCAACATCGTCGAGTGGTCCCACCCGGAGGACGGCCCGCACGTCTGGCGGCTCTACGACGAGCTGGTCCGCGGCGAGCGCGAGCACTACCGGGTCGAGAAGCCGTACTACCGCGCCGACGGCACCGTCCTGTGGACCAACCTGACCGTCTCGCTGCTGCGCGACGCCGCCGGCGCCCCGCAGTACCAGCTGGCGCTGATGGAGGACACCACCGAACGGCGGCTGCTCAACCTGCGGCTGCGGTACGAGGCCACCCACGACGCCCTCACCGGGCTGCCCAACCGGACGCTGTTCTTCGAACGCCTGGAGAAGACCCTCGGGCCGGCCGGCGACACCCGCTTCGGCCTGTGCTACCTCGACCTCGACGGCTTCAAGGTCATCAACGACAGCCTCGGGCACTCCACCGGCGACCGGCTGCTGGTCGAGGTCGCGGACCGGCTGCAGAGCTGTGTCACCGCGCCCGGCGAGATGGTCGCCCGGCTCGGCGGCGACGAGTTCGTCGCCCTCACCACCGGGCCCGGCACCGAGCGGAAGGTCGCCGAGCTGGCCGACCGGATGCTCGCCGTCCTGGCCTCCCCGATCAGCGTCGACGGGCGCGAGCTCACCGTCCGCGGCAGCGTCGGCGTCGTCGAGGGCCCGGCGGGGGAGCGGACCGCGGCCGAGGTGCTCCGCAGCGCGGACATCACCATGTACCGGGCCAAGTCCGCGGGCGGCAACCGCTTCGAGTACGCCGACGCGGAGGCCGACGCCCGGGCCATCACCCGGCACGGCCTCACCACCGCGCTGCCCGCGGCCCTGGAGCGCGGCGAGTTCTTCATCGAGTACCAGCCGCTGGTGCGGCTCGGGGACGGCAGTGTGCACGGCGCCGAGGCGCTGGTGCGCTGGTGCCACCCGCAGCACGGGGTGCTCGGCCCCGACCGCTTCATCCCGCTCGCCGAGAACACCGGCCTCATCGTGCCGCTGGGCCGCTGGGTGCTCCAGGAGGCGGTGCGCCAGGCCCGGTTCTGGCAGGACGAGGCCCCCGGGGGCCGCAAGGCCACCCGCCCGCTGCGCATCAACGTCAACCTGTCGCCGACCCAGCTGCACCACCCCGGTCTCGTCGCCGAGACCGTCGACGTCCTGGAGCGCTCCGGGCTCGAACCGGGCGCCCTGTGCCTGGAGGTGACGGAGTCGGCTCTGATCGGCGCCGACGACGACCTGCTCAAGCCGCTGCGGCAACTCGCCGAGATGGGCGTGGACATCGCGCTCGACGACTTCGGCACGGGCTACTCGAACCTGGCCAACCTGCGCCGGCTGCCGGTGAGCGTCCTCAAGCTGGACCGCTCCTTCACCCAGGGCATGCAGCAGCACCCGGCCGACCCGGTGGACCTGAAGATCGTGGAGGGCATCGTGCAGCTGGCCCACAGCCTGGAGCTGGCGGTCACCGTCGAGGGCGTGGAGACCGGGGCGCAGGCCCAGCAGCTGCGCGAGCTCGGCTGCGACACGGCCCAGGGCTGGTACTACGCCCGCCCCGGCGCCCCGGACCGGATCCACTCCCTGGTCCTGGTGGACGCGGTGTAACCACCGGGCACTCGCCACGCCGGGCCGCGCCCGTCCCCGGGGCGGGGCCCGCTCTCTCCGTGCGGGCACCCCCGGGGGAGGCGCGCCGCGGCCGGCGGCTTCCCGCCGGGGGGTCACCTGCGGTCGAGCAGGAGTTTCTGCAGCTCGCGGGCCGCCCTCGGCGGTGCCACGTCGCTGCGGTGGGCCAGCGCGATGGTCCGGCGCAGGCCCGGCGGCGCCAGTGCCGTGACGCGCAGGTCGCGGCCCGCCCGGGCGGCGACCATGGTGGGGACGACGGCCAGGCCGAGCCCCGCCCGTACGAAGCCGAGGACCGCGTCCATCTCGCCGCCCTCCACCGTGAAGGAGGGTTCGAAGCCCTCCGCCCGGCAGGCCGCCACGGTCAGCTCCCGCAGGTCGTAGCCGTGCCGGAACATCACCAGGGGCTGGTCGCGCAGGTCCGCGATGCGCACCGGCCGGCGCGGCGCGGGTGCGGACGCCGAGGACACCACCACCAGGTCCTCCGTCAGCAGCTCCACGGTGGTCAGTGCCGGCGACGGGGTCGGCAGCGGCAGCACCACGAGCGCCAGGTCGAGCGCGCCGCGCGCCAGCTCCCGGACGAGGTCGTGCGAACCGCCCTCCTCGATGAGCAGCTGGATCCCCGGATGCTGGTCGTGGAAGGCCCGCAGCACGTCGGGCAGCAGCCCCGTGCACAGGCTGGGCGTCGCGCCGAGCCGCACCCGGCCGCGCCGCAGCTGCACCAGCTCCTGCACCTCGTGCCGGGCGGTGTCGGTGTCGGCGAGGATCCGGCGGGCCAGCGGCAGCAGTGCCTCGCCCGCGTCGGTCAGGGTGATGTTGCCCCGCGCCCGGCTGAAGAGCTCCGCGCCCAGCTCCTGCTCCAGGGCCTTGATCTGCTGCGAGAGGGAGGGCTGCGAGACGTGCACCCGCTCGGCGGCCCGGGTGAAGTGGCGGGTCTCGGCGACGGCCACGAAGTAGAGGAGCTGCTGGAACTGCATGACACCACCCTACCCGCGGCCATAGCCGTCACCTATCGAGATGAGCCGATCCATGTCTTGGACCTCTCGGGCCCTTCGGCCCTACCGTCGACGGCATGGCTTTGGCAACGAAGACCGACCGGACGACACCCCGGCCCCCCGCCGCCCCCACCCGCGGCTTCTGGGCGTCCACGCTCGGCAAGAAGACGGTCATGGCCGTGAGCGGCCTGCTGATGCTCGCCTACCTCGTCGCGCACGTCGCGGGCAATCTGAAGGTGTTCTTCGGCCCCGAGGAGTTCAACGCCTACGGCCACTGGCTGCGGGTCATGGGCGCCCCCGTGCTGCACCACCAGTGGGGTCTGTGGATCGCCCGCGTCGTGCTGCTCGCCGCCGTCGTCGCGCACGCCGTCTCCGCGTACCAGCTGAGCCGCCGCGACCTCAAGGCCCGCCCCACGGCGTACGTGCACCGGCGCCGGCGCTCCTCGTACGCCACCCGCACCATGCGCTGGGGCGGTGTCATCCTCGCCCTCTTCATCGTCTGGCACGTCCTCGACCTGACCACCGGCACCGTCCACCCCGGCGGCTTCGAGGAGGGCAAGCCCTACCAGAACGTCGTCGACACCTTCTCCACCTGGTACGGCGACCTCGTCTACATCGTCGCCATGCTGGCCCTCGGACTCCATGTCCGGCACGGCTTCTGGAGCGCCGCCCAGACCCTCGGAGTCGGCAACGCCCGCCGCGAACGCGCCCTCACGTTCCTGGCCAACGCCCTCGCGCTCGTCCTGACCGCGGGCTTCGTCTCCGTACCCGTCGCCGTCATGACCGGAGTGGTGAGCTGAATGACCTCCCCCGACTACACCCTGGGCGCCCCGCTCGCCGACGAGAAGGCCCCCTCCGGCCCCATCGCCGAGCGCTGGGACACCCGCCGCTTCCAGGCCAAGCTGGTCAACCCCGCCAACCGGCGCGGCCACCGCGTCATCGTCGTCGGCACCGGACTCGCGGGCGGCTCCGCCGGCGCCACCCTCGCCGAACAGGGCTACCAGGTGGTCCAGTTCTGCTACCAAGACTCCCCGCGCCGCGCCCACTCCATCGCCGCCCAGGGCGGCATCAACGCCGCGAAGAACTACCGCAACGACGGCGACTCCGTCCACCGCCTCTTCTACGACACCGTCAAGGGCGGCGACTTCCGCGCCCGCGAGTCCAACGTCCACCGGCTCGCCCAGATCTCCGTCGAGATCATCGACCAGTGCGTCGCCCAGGGCGTCCCCTTCGCCCGGGAGTACGGCGGCCTCCTCGACACCCGCTCCTTCGGCGGCGTCCAGGTCTCCCGCACCTTCTACGCCCGCGGCCAGACCGGCCAGCAGCTGCTGCTCGGCGCCTACCAGGCGCTGTCCCGGCAGATCGCGGCCGGCAACGTCGAGATGCACCCGCGCACCGAGATGCTCGACCTGATCGTCGTCGACGGCCGGGCCCGCGGCATCGTCGCACGCGACCTCGTCACCGGACAGATCTCCACCCACTACGCCGACGCCGTCGTCCTCGCCACCGGCGGCTACGGCAACGTCTTCTACCTGTCCACCAACGCCATGAACTCCAACGCCACCGCCGTGTGGCGGGCCCACCGGCGCGGCGCGTACTTCGCCAACCCCTGCTTCACCCAGATCCACCCCACCTGCATCCCGCGGACCGGCGACCACCAGTCCAAGCTCACCCTGATGAGCGAGTCGCTGCGCAACGACGGACGCATCTGGGTCCCCAAGGCGCAGGGCGACACCCGCCCCGCCAACGAGATCCCCGAGGACGAGCGCGACTACTACCTGGAGCGCATCTACCCGTCCTTCGGCAACCTCGTCCCCCGCGACATCGCCTCCCGCGCCGCCAAGAACGTCTGCGACGAGGGCCGCGGCGTCGGCCCCGGCGGCCAGGGCGTCTACCTCGACTTCGGCGACGCGATCCGGCGGATGGGCCGGGCCGCGGTCGAGGAGAAGTACGGCAACCTCTTCGACATGTACGAGCGGATCACCGCCGAGAACCCGTACGAAGTGCCCATGCGGATCTACCCCGCCGTGCACTACACGATGGGCGGGCTCTGGGTCGACTACGACCTCCAGACCACCATCCCCGGCCTCTTCGCCGTCGGCGAGGCCAACTTCTCCGACCACGGCGCCAACCGGCTCGGCGCCTCCGCCCTCATGCAGGGCCTCGCCGACGGGTACTTCGTGCTCCCCGCCACCATCAACGACTACCTGGCCCGCCACCCCCACAGCGAGCCCGTCACCGACGCGCACCCCGCCGTGCGCGAGGTGATCGCCGAGACCGAGGACCGGATCCATCTGCTCCTCGCCGTCGACGGCGACCGCACCCCCGACTCCTTCCACCGCGAACTCGGCGAACTCATGTGGGAGTTCTGCGGCATGGCCCGCACCGAGGAAGGCCTGCGCGAGGCGCTGCGCCGCATCCCCGGGATCCGCGAGGAGTTCTGGCGCCGCATCAAGGTCCCGGGCACCGGAGAGGAGTTCAACCAGTCCCTCGAGAAGGCCAACCGGGTCGTCGACTACCTGGAGCTCGCCGAGCTCATGTGCCTCGACGCCCTCCACCGGGAGGAGTCCTGCGGCGGCCACTTCCGCGAGGAGTCCCAGACCCCGGACGGCGAGGCCGCCCGGCGCGACGAGGAGTTCTCGTACGTCGCCGCCTGGGAGTTCACCGAAGCGGGCGGCCCGGTCCTGCACAGGGAAGACCTCGTCTTCGAACACGTCCACCCCACCCAGCGGAGCTACGCATGAGGCTCACCCTGCGCGTCTGGCGCCAGAAGAACGCCGGCGCCGAAGGCGCCATGTCCACCTACGAGGTGGACGGCATCTCCTCCGACATGTCCTTCCTGGAGATGCTGGACACCCTCAACGAGGAGCTCATCCTGCGCGGCGAGGACCCCGTCGCCTTCGACCACGACTGCCGCGAGGGCATCTGCGGCGCCTGCAGTCTCGTCATCAACGGGGACGCCCACGGCCCCGAACGCACCACCAGCTGCCAGCTGCACATGCGGTCCTTCCGGGACGGCGACACCATCGACGTCGAGCCCTGGCGGGCCGCCGCCTTCCCGGTCGTCAAGGACCTCGTCGTCGACCGCTCCGCCTTCGACCGGATCATCCAGGCCGGCGGCTACGTCAGCGTCCCCACCGGCTCCGCCCCCGAGGCGCACGCCACCCCGGTCCCCAAGGCCGACGCCGACTCCGCCTTCGAGCACGCCGAGTGCATCGGCTGCGGGGCCTGCGTCGCCGCGTGCCCCAACGGCTCCGCGATGCTCTTCACCTCCGCCAAGGTGAACCACCTGGGCGTGCTGCCGCAGGGCGCCCCCGAGCGCGAGACCCGTGTGCTCGACATGGTGGCCCAGATGGACGCCGAGGGTTTCGGCGGCTGCACCCTCACCGGGGAGTGCGCGACCGCCTGCCCCAAGGGCATCCCGCTGCCGTCCATCGCGGCGATGAACAAGGAGTGGCTGCGGGCACGGCGCAAGGCGGGCCGCCCGTAGGGGCGGGGGCCGGCCGGGCGCCGGGCACGACCCCCGGGCCCGGCACCCGCGGCGGACGCCGCGCCCACCCGCGTGGCGTCCGCCGGGAACGGAGCCGAGAATGAGAGGGCGGGCGGGATGCGTCACGCCGTCCGCGCGTAGGGAACCTGTCACCGAGAACCGGCTGGGGTCCAGGTGATCGTGCATGTGCCGATGGCTCGCGTACTGGGGAACGCCCGTACTGCTCGACACCATCCTGTACCGGCCGACCCACTCCCTGATCGACCAGAGCCTGCACGCGAAGCTCGGTGTGGAGACCACCAACGGTGACGGCTTCGGCGTCGGCTGGTACTCGCCGGACAACGACACCCCGGCCCTGCTCAGGGACGTGGGCCCGGCCTGGAACAACCGCAATCTGCGCGAGCTGGCGGACCACGTGCGGTCGTCGCTGTTCTTCGCCCACATCAGGGCCTCGACCGGGACGGCGGTGCAGCAGTCGAACTGCCACCCGTTCCGGCACGGACGCTGGATGTTCATGCACAACGGCGCCATCGCGGGGTTCCCCCTGCTGCGCAGGGAGCTCAGCCTCCTCGTCGACCCCCGGCTGTACCCCGACATGGAGGGCACGACGGACTCCGAGGTGATGTTCTACCTGGCGCTCACCTTCGGCCTCGACCGGGACCCGCCCGCCGCCGTGGCCCGGATGGCCGGCGTGGTGGAGCGCCTCGGGCACGAGCACGGCGTGGAGTTCCCGCTCCAGATGACGCTCGCCATCACCGACGGCGAGCGGGTCTGGGCCTTCCGCTACTCCAGCGCGCGGGCCTCGCGCTCGCTGTTCTACAGCAGCCGCGTGGAGGCGCTGCGCCGGCTCCACCCCGACCTCGGCTTCCTGCAGGAGGTCTCGGGAGAGACCCGCCTCATCGTCTCCGAACCGCTCGGCGACCTGCCGGGAGCCTGGAACGAGGTCCCGGAGAGCAGCTACGGCGTCGTCCAGCCGGGTGTCGACGAACTCCACCGCTTCGCGCCGGCGCCCGCCTGACGAACGGCTGTGACACCCGTCCGCCGGCCCGGGCCGGCGCCGCCCCGTGGCCCGGCGCCTACGGTGTGGCCCCGGCCGCGCGCCGGATCGCGTCGAGGGTGCGCGCCACGTCGTCGTCGGTGGTCGACCAGTTGCTCACCGAGATGCGCATGACGCGCCGCCCGCGCCAGGTGGAGCCGCTGATCCACGCCGTGCCGTCGTCGAGCAGCCGAGCGAGGACCCGGTCCGTGCGCCCGTCGTCGCCGAACTCGGCGCACACCTGGGTGAACACCACGTCGTTGAGGACGCTCGCCCCGTCGACGGCGGCTATGCCGGCGGCGAACGTGGCGGCGTGCCGGCACAGCCGCTCGACGAGGTCGGCCACCCCGGACCGGCCGAGGGCGCGCAGCGCGGCCCACACGGTGAAGGCGCGGCCGCGGCGGGAGAGTTCGGGAACCTTGTCGACGGGGTCGCCGTGCTCGTGCTGGATCAGGTAGTCGCCGCGCTCGCCCATCGCCGCCCGGAGCGCGGACGGGTCGCGCACGATCGCGAGCCCGCAGTCGTAGGGGACGTTGAGGGTCTTGTGGGCGTCCGTCGCCCAGGAGTCGGCGCCCGCGACCCCGGCCGTCAGATGGGCGTGGCGCGGCGAGACGGCCGCCCACAGCCCGAAGGCGCCGTCGACGTGCACCCAGGCGCCCGCCTCGCGGGCGGCCTCCACACACTCGGTGAAGGGGTCGAAGGCGCCGGAGTGGATGTCGCCGGCCTGGAGGACCACGATGACGGGTCGCCCGCCACCGTCGGCCAGCGCCTGCCGCAGTGCCCCGGCATCGATCCGGCCCTGGTCGTCCGCCGGCACCGTTTCGGGGCTCCCGAGGCCGAGGTAGCGCAGGGCCAGGCCGACGGCCATGTGCCGTGACGCCCCGGCCAGCACGCGTACGGCCGGACCGCCGTGGAGGCCGTCGCGGGCCACGTCCCAGCCGGCCCGGCGCAGCACCTCGTCCCGGGCCGCGGCGAGACACGTGAAGTTCGCCGTCGTCGCGCCCGTGGTGAAGCCGACGGAGCCGTCGCCGGGCAGGCGCAGCAGATCGAGCAGCCATGCGCCGGCGATGTCCTCGACCGCCGCGTAGGCGGGGGAGACGGCGCGCATCACGCAGTTCTGGTCCCAGGCGCTGACCAGCCAGTCGGCGGCCAGCGCGGCCGGTTCGGTGCCGCCGACCACGAATCCGAAGAAGCGGCCGCCGGGGAAGGCCGTGAGCCCCGGTTCACAGGCCGTGGCGAGCAGGTCGACGACGTCCGCGGGGGTGCCGGGACCGTCGGGGAGGCCGGGACCCAGGGCGCGGGCGATCGCGTCGGCGTCGGCGCGGGCCGGGACCCGCCGGTCGGGCAGGCTCGCCAGCCACCGGACGGCATGGTCGTACGCCTGGCGGAGCGCCGCCTCACGCGGGTCCATACCTCGGACTATGCGACCGTCCCCGCCGCCGCGCAAGCCACGGCCGAAGCGCCTCCCGGTCGCGTGGCGGGCCCCCTACGGCCGGTCACCGGCGGAGGTAGGCCAGTACGGCGAGGACCCGCCGGTTGTCGTCGGCGGACGCGTCGATGCGCAGCTTCCCGAAGATGCTCGCCGTGTGCTTGGCGACGGCGCTCTCGCTGATGTGCAGGGTGTGGGCGACCGCCGCGTTCGACCGGCCCTCGGCCATCAGCCGCAGCACGTCGTGCTCGCGCGCAGTGAGCGCCGCGGTGGTGCCCCGGGCGTCGCCGCGGGCCAGCAGCCGGGCGACGACCTGCGGGTCCAGCACGGTGCCGCCGGCGGCGACGGTCCGCACCGCGTCGACGAACTGGGCGGTGTGCGTCACCCGGTCCTTCAGGAGATAGCCGACGGCTCCCTCCCCGCCCGCGAGCAACTCCTGGGCGTACAGCTGGTCGACGTACTGGGAAAGGATCAGCACCGGCAGGCCCGGCCGCTCGCGCCGGGCGTCCAGCGCGGCCCGCAGCCCCTCGTCGGTGAAGCCCGGCGGCAGCCGGACGTCGATCACGGCGACGTCCGGCCGCTCCTCGCGCAGCGCACGGCGCAGCGCGGGCTCGTTGTCCACGGCCGCGACCACGTCACAGCCGTGCTCCCGCAGTGTCCTGGTCAGCCCGTCCCGGAGGAGGAAGAGGTCTTCGGCGAGGACGACGCGCACGGTATCTCCAGGATCGCGAGAGTGGGGCCGCCCGGCGGACTGTGCAGGGCGAGGGTTCCGTCGAAGGCGAGCAGCCGGCGCC
Source organism: Streptomyces sp. NPDC048018 (assembly GCF_043202995.1). NCBI lineage: Bacteria > Bacillati > Actinomycetota > Actinomycetes > Kitasatosporales > Streptomycetaceae > Streptomyces > Streptomyces sp. NPDC048018. The sequence continues at coordinate 778,258 of NZ_JBIDBK010000001.1, read as the reverse complement.
GCACACCGAGCAGCCCGCCGCCGCCGGAGGACGCGTCGGCCCCGCCGCGGCCGTCGTCGGCGACGCTCACCCGCAGGACGCCGCCACACTGGCCGAGCCCGATGCGGACCTCCCGGGCGGCCGCGTGCTTGGCCGCGTTGGCGAGCAGCTCGGCGACGGCGAAGTAGGCGGCGGACTCGACGGCAGCCGGGAGGCGTCCGGGCGGCAGGCCGACGTCCACGTGCACGTCCAGGAAGCTGTCCAGGGCCAGCGAGCGCACCGCGTCGCCGAGCCCACGGTCGGCGAGAACCGGCGGCAGGATGCCGTGCACCAGCTCCCGCAGGTCCTGCAGGGCCCGCTCCGAGGCCGCGCGCACCTCGACGAGCAGGGTGCGGGCCGCCGCCGGGTCGCTGTCCAGGAGCCGGGTCGCCTCCTCCAGCGTCATCCCCAGGGCCACCAGCCGCGCCTGCGCCCCGTCGTGCAGGTCCCGCTCGATACGGCGCAGCTCGGCGGCCTGCACGTCCAGCGCGTCAGCCCGGCTGTCCGTCAGATCGGCGACCCTGCTCGTCAGTCGGGCGGTGCGCGACGCGGAGAGCGCCCGGCCGCTCCAGCGGGCGTGGCCGGCGAGCGCCCGGGGCGCGAGCGTCAGGGCCGCGGCGACGAAGGCGAGACCCAGGAGCAGGGCGGCCGCCGTGGTCGCGGTGGAGCGGACGGGCACGAAGGCGTACCAGTTCCCGTCGCCCAACCCGCGCCACACGAAGGGCTGGACGAGCACACCGAACACCCCGTACCAGAAGAGACACAGCGGCACGGCCACGACGAGACCGCCGGTGACCGGCTCCAGCCACGCCCAGCGCAGCTCGCGCCAGAAGCCCTCGTCGCCGAGGATCGCCCTGGCCGTGCGGGGGAGCGGAGCGGGCGGGACGACCGCCCTGCCCGACCACGCGGCCGTACGCCCCCGCTGCCGGTCGGCGCGCCGGCGCAGGGCCGCCGCCGCGGGCGGCAGCAGCGGAAAGCCGAGGCCCACGGGCAGCAGGAGCAGCGCGCCCACCACCAGTCCGCCGTGGAGGGGAAGGAGCAGGGCGCGCAGCGAGTGCCGCTGGCACCGCCCGAGGGCCGTCCAGGCCGCCCGCCCTCTCCCCACCGTGTGTTCCCCCATGTCAGAGCGCGCTGCGTCGCGCCGCTGCGATCGTAACCCCCGGCGCGCGCCCGCCCGCCCCGGCCACCCACAGGACCGCCGCGAGCAGGCAGGCGGCGCCGAACAGGAGCATCGGGGGCACCGCTCCGGACTCCTCGTCCATGAAGAGCAGCATTCCCAGGTTGACCAGGGCGTGGAAGCCGCCCGCGAGGAGCAGCCGGCCGGCCCGGATCCGCTCCAGGGCGAGCCCGAGCACCACGGACATCGCGACCGTCGCCGCCAGGAACCCGGCCGCGTACGCCGGTGCCCGCGTGAACACCCCCACATGCCACACGCCCCACACCGAACCCACGAGCACCGAGGCGGTCAAGGGGCCGAAGCGGGTGCGCAGCAGCGGCTGCAGCAGACAGCGCCAGCCGACCTCCTCGCCGCAGGCACCCACCAGCTGGGCCGCCGCGATGAGCAGGAACGGGTGGGACAGCGTGCGCGGATCGGTGGCCACCGGCCCCCCGTGCACCACCGCGTACGTCCCCGCCGACAGCGCGATGACCAGCGGTGCGGTCAGCAGCAGCCACCCGGACGTCCCCGCCGACCCGGTGCCGCGCGCGGGAGACAGCCCGGCCTCGGCCCCCGGCCGCGGAGCCGTGTCCGGCGCCGCGCGCAACGCTCCGGCCAGGCGCCGACGGACCGGCGCGGGCCACAGGAGCGCCACGACGAGCACGCCCACCGCGGGCCCGAACTGGGTGAGCTGCAGCACCTCGGGGGGCACCCCGAGCGCCGGCTGCACCGCCCCGAGCAGTCCCGCCGCGACGAACGCCACGGCGAGGAACACCCCCGCCTCCGCCTTCCGTCCCCGTATCCCCATGCCGTCGGCCTCCCGTCGCCCGGTCCGTTTCCGTCACCGCCGACTCTGCCGTCCGGCGCGCCCGCGGTCCCTGGAGGCGGCTGCCGGACGGGGGTGTGTCCAGGTACACCCCCGCGCGGGGCGGGAGTCGACCCGGGGCCCGGCTCACCGCGCCCGCGGGGGAGGACGGGGAGCGGTGCGCAGTCAGCGGGCGAGACGGGCGGCGAGGAAGCGTGCGGTCCGGCTGTCCGGGGCGGCGGCGACGGCCGCCGGTGTCCCCTCGGCGACGATCCGGCCGCCCTCGTCGCCGCCGCCGGGGCCCATGTCGAGGACCCAGTCCGCGGTCGCCACCACGTCCATGTCGTGCTCCACCACGACCACGGTGTGCCCCGCCTCGACGAGCCCGTGCAACTGGCGCATCAGCACCTCCACATCGGCCGGGTGCAGCCCCGTCGTCGGCTCGTCCAGCACGTAGAGGGTGTGCGCGCGGCGCGGCCGCTGCAGCTCCGCGGCCAGCTTGATGCGCTGCGCCTCGCCGCCGGACAGCTCCGTCGCGGGCTGCCCCAGCCGCAGATAGCCGAGGCCGACATCGAGCAGCGTGCGCAGACTCCGCGCGGCCGCCGGCGTGTCCGCGAAGAAGCCGGCTGCCGACTCCACCGTCAGATCGAGCACTTCGGCGATCGTCCGTCCGCGCAGCCGCACCTCGAGCGTCTCCGGGTTGTAGCGGGCGCCGCGGCAGTCCGGGCAGGGCGCGTAGGTGCTCGGCAGGAACAGCAGCTCGACGGAGACGAACCCCTCGCCCTGACAGGTCTCGCAGCGCCCGCCCGGCACGTTGAAGGAGAACCGGCCCGCCGTGTAGCCGCGGGCCCGGGCCTCCTCCGTCGCCGTGAACAGCTTGCGCACCACGTCGAACAGGCCCGTGTACGTGGCCAGGTTCGAGCGCGGCGTGCGCCCGATCGGCTTCTGGTCGACCGTCACCACCCGCGCCACGGCCTCCCCTTCCTCCGCCGCCACCGTCAGCGCGCGCACCAGGGTCGACTTCCCGGACCCGGACACCCCGGTGACGGCGGTCAGGACCGCGAGCGGGAACGCCGCGTCCAGGCCGCGCAGATTGTGCCGGGTGACCGGCCCGGTGCGCAGCAGCCCGGCGGGCTCGCGCACGCTCCGCTCGGGCACGGGCCGCCGCTCGAAGAGGAAGCGCCGGGTCGCCGACGCGGCCACCTCGGCGAGCTGCGCGGGCGGACCGCTGTACAGCACCCGGCCGCCGTGCTCCCCGGCCCGCGGGCCCACGTCCACCAGCCAGTCGGCGTGCCGCACCACGTCCAGGTGGTGCTCGACGACGAACACCGTGTTGCCGGCCGCCTTCAGCCGGTCCAGGACCACGAGCAGCGCCTCGGTGTCCGCCGGGTGCAGGCCCGCCGACGGCTCGTCGAGCACGTACACCACCCCGAAGAGCCCGGCCCGCAGCTGCGTGGCGAGCCGCAGGCGCTGCAGCTCCCCGTTGGACAGGGTCGGTGTCGCCCGGTCCAGGCTGAGGTAGCCGAGGCCCAGTTCGGTGACGGTGGCGATCCGCGCCACCAGGTCCCCGGTGAGCACCCGGGCCGTCTCCGTCCCGCCCGCCGCCTCCAGCGTCCTCGCCAGCTCGGTGAGCGGCAGCGCCGCGAGCTCCGCGATCGTGCGGCCCGCGAAGGTCACCGCCAGCGCCTCCGGCCGCAGCCGGCTGCCCCCGCACAGCGGACACGGCTCACTCGTCAGGAACCGTTCCGCCTTCGCCCGCAGCGTCGCGCTCTTCGAGTCGGAGAAGGTGTGCATCACATAGCGCCGTGCGCTCATGTACGTCCCCTGATAGGGGCGTTGGATGCGGTTCGCCTCCCGTACCGGATGGACCGTGACGACGGGCTGCTCGTCGGTGAAGAGGATCCACTCGCGGTCCTCGGCGTCGAGCTCCCGCCAGGGCCGGTCCACGTCGTGGCCGAGCGCGTCCAGGACGTCCCGCAGGTTCTTGCCCTGCCAGGCTCCCGGCCAGGCCGCGATCGCCCCTTCCCGGATCGACAAGGAGGGGTCGGGGACCAGGAGTTCCTCGCTCGTCCCGTGCACCCGTCCCAGACCCTGGCACGAAGGGCACGCTCCCGCCGCGGTGTTGGGGGAGAAGGCGTCGGAGTCGAGGCGCTCCGCTCCGGGTGGGTAGCTGCCCGCGCGGGAGAACAGCATCCGGAGCGAGTTGGACAGGGTGGTCACCGTGCCCACCGAGGAGCGCGCGTTCGGCGCCGCGCGGCGCTGTTCGAGCGAGACCGCCGGCGGCAGGCCGGTGATCTCGCCGACCTTCGGCGCCCCGACCTGGTGGATGAGCCGCCGGGCATAGGGGGCCACCGACTCGAAGTAGCGGCGCTGGGCCTCCGCGTAGAGCGTTCCGAAGGCCAGCGAGGACTTGCCCGAACCGGACACCCCGGTGAAGACGGTCAGCGCGTCGCGCGGGATGTCGACGTCGACGCCCCGGAGATTGTGTTCACTGGCTCCCCTGACCCGGACGAAGGGATCGTGGGGAGCGGCGGGAGAGCTGCCGGGGGTCTCGGGGTCGGGGGCGCGCATTCGCTGATTCTAGGCCGTGTTTATGGCGTTTGCCCTGGTCAGGCCCGCCAGGCGGGCGAGCCGGCGATACGAGTCGAGCAGGGCGTCCCGGTCGTACGTGCTGGTGGTCACCAGGATCTCCTGCGCGCCCGTCTCCTTCACCACCGCCTCCAGGGCCTCGGCGACCCGGTCCTCCGTCCCGTACACGTGCCCGGCGAGCCCGGACTCGTAGAATCCGCGCTGCCTCTCCGTCATGGCGAGCGTCTCGATCCGCTCCGGCGGGGCCAGCGGCGGGAAGACCCCGAGGGTCCTCGCGTGGGCCGTCGACCAGGCCTCGGGCATCAGCAGCCGCCGCGCCTCCTCCTCGCTCTCCGCCACCACGACCGTGCCCGCCACCGCCACGTAGGGCTCCGCCGACCACGGCGAGGGGCGGAACGCGGCCCGGTAGGCGTCGACGGCGTCGAGCAGCCGGGTCCGCCCGCGCAGGTCGCCGACGACCAGCGGCAGCCCCGCCGCGGCCGCGATCGCCGCGCCCTCCCCGGTGGCCAGCACGTACGGCGGCACCCGCAGGCCCTCGGCGGGGCGGGCGTGCACCTGCGGGTGGGCGGTCTGTTCGCCGGTGAACCAGCCGAGCAGCTCGTCCAGTTGCGCGGCGAACCGGTCGGCGTCCTCCTTGTCCCGCCCCAGCGCCCGCCGGATGCCGTCGGTGAAGCCCACCGAACGCCCCAGGCCCATGTCGATCCGGCCCGGGAACAGGGCCTCCAGGACCCCGAACTGCTCGGCCACCACCAGGGGCTGGTGGTTCGGCAGCATCACCCCGCCCGTACCGACCCGGATGCGGGTGGTGGCGGCGGCGACGGCCGCCGCGAGCACGGTCGGCGCCGAGCCGGCCACCCCCGGCACGCTGTGGTGCTCCGACACCCAGAAGCGGTGATAGCCCAGCGCCTCGGCCTCCCGCGCCAGCCGGACGGTGTCGCGCAGTGCCTGGGCGCCGTCCTCGCCCTCCCGGGTGCGGGAGCGGTCGAGGACGGAGAGACGGATGCCGTCCAGGGGTGTCGTCATGCTGCTCACACAGGCTTCAACGCCCCGGGGCGCCGGGGATTCCCCGGCGGTGTCCGGCCGCTCCGCGGCGCCGTCCGCTGCCTAGGCTGGGGGAGTGATCCGACAGCACCGGCCCGTGGCCGTCTTCGACCTCGACAACACCCTCGCCTCCACCGCCCACCGGCAGCACTTCCTGGAGGGGCGTCCGCGCGACTGGGACGGCTTCTTCGCCGCCGCCCCCGCGGACCCGCCGCTCCCCGAGGGCCTCGCGCTGTGCCGCGAGACCGCCGGGGAGTGCGACATCGTCTACCTGACGGGACGGCCCGAACGCTGCCGCCGCGACACCCTCGACTGGCTCGCCGCGCACGGACTTCCGGAGGGGCCGGTGCACATGCGCCGGGACCGCGACTTCCGCCCGGCCCGGCAGACCAAGCTCGACGTGCTGCGCCGGCTGGAGCGCGACCGTGAGGTCCGCGTCCTGGTGGACGACGACGAGCTGGTCTGCGACGCCGCCGAGGCGGCGGGCTTCACCGTCGTCCGCGCCCGGTGGGCGGCGGCGTCGGAGGCGCTGAAGGAGGCGCAGGAGGTGGAGGGGCGGGCGTGAGGCGCCTGCCTCAGGCCTCCTCCTCCTCCAGGCGGAAGCCGACCTTGAGGCCGACCTGGTAGTGCTCGATCGCCCCGTCCACGAGGTGGCCCCGTACCTGGGTCACCTCGAACCAGTCGAGACCCCTCAGGGTCTGCGAGGCCCGTTCGATGCCGTTGCGGATGGCCTGGTCGACGCCCTCGGTGGACGTGCCGACGATCTCGGTGACGCGGTAGGTGTGGTTCGACATGGAAGCCGGACTCCTCTCGGTGCCCCCGGTGCGGGTCCCCTCCACCGTGCCCCACCCGGCCGGGGTCCGCGACACGTCCGCCGCCGGCCGGCGGAGCGCGGAGGAGTCGGTAGAGGACTTGACCATCCGCATTGGTCCAGACCAGAATCCAGGCCACATACCCGCGCGAACCCTCCGTTCGGTCCCCCCACGTCGGGTCAGCAGCTCCCCTGCAGAAGGTGACCTACGTGAAGAACCGCCGTCTCGTCTGTGCCCTGGCAGTCGTCTCCGCCCTCTCCCTCGCCGGGTGCGGGCTGCTCCCCGGTGGCGGGAGCAAGAGCCGCACGGTGAACCTCTGGCTGATGCGCGACAGCGTCAGCGACGACTTCCTCCAGCGGTTCACCCAGGCCTACGAGGCCGAGCACGACGGTGTCGAGCTGAAGGTCACCATCCAGGACTGGACCGGCATCGGGAAGAAGGTCACCGAGGCCATCCAGGGCCCCGGCGGGCCGGACGTCATCGAGGTCGGCAACACCCAGGTCGCCCAGTACGCCGACACCGAGAAGCTCTACGACCTCACCCTGGAGTCCGTGCGCGACCTCGGTGGCCAGGACTGGCTCCCCGGCCTGGCCGAACCCGGCAGCATCGACGGCGCCCAGTACGGCATCCCGTGGTACGCGGCCAACCGCATCGTCATCTACAACAAGGACCTCTTCGCCGCGGCGGGCGTCCGCCCGCCCGCCACCCGCGGCCAGTGGCTCGACGACACCGAGAAGCTGAACCGGGACGGCACCCAGGGCATCTACCTCGCCGGACAGGACTGGTACACGCTCTCCGGCTTCATCTGGGAAGAGGGCGGCGAACTCGCCGTCGACAAGGGCGGCGTCTGGGCCGGCGCCCTCGACAGCCCCGCCGCCCTGCGCGGCATGGACTTCTACAAGGACCTCCAGGCCCTCGGCAAGGGGCCCCGGAACGCCGACGAGCAGAACCCCCCGCAGGCCGAGGTCTTCGCCCGGGGCGACGTCGCCCAGATCATCGCGCCCCCCAGTGCGATACCGGCCATCACCAAGGCCAACCCCGGGCTCAAGGACAGACTGGGCTTCTTCCCCATCCCCGGCAAGAAGGCCGGACAGCCCTGCGCCGTCTTCACCGGCGGCTCCGACCTGATCATCCCGGAGAACGCGCCGGAACGCACCGCCGCCCTCGACGTCGTCAAGGCGCTCGCCGGCGAGAAATGGCAGGGCGAACTCGCCCGCGCCATGAACTACGTGCCCAACAAGACCTCCCTCGCCTCCGTCGTGGCCGGCCAGGAGGCCACCGCCACCATGGCCGTCGGCGCCGCCCGAGGTCGCGCCACCCCCAACTCGCCCCAGTGGGCCGACGTCGAGGCCGACAACCCCATCAAGCCGTACATGACCGCCGTCCTCTCCGGCGACGACCCCCGGCAGGCCGCCCGGAACGCCTCCGAACAGATCACCGACACCCTCGCCGAATAGGCGCTCCGCCCACCATTCAGCGCCTCCACATCACTCGGCCCCCGCACGGTCACGTCGAATCCAGCCACTCACGGAAGAAACGAGGAGCCGGGCCACCGCTCGCACGGCCCGGCACCGACCGTCCCCTTCCGTCGTGCCGGAGGAGCCCGCCATGGCCGCCGTACCCCTTGCCCCGACCGTCGCCGGACCGCCCCGCGAGACCCTCGCCGCCGTACCCGCCCAGCCCCGGCCCGGCGAACCGCAGCCCCGCTACGCCGTCGGTCTCGCCCGGACCGAGGAGGACGTCCGCGCCGCCCAGCGGCTGCGCCACCTGGTCTTCGCCGGCGAGATGGGCGCCCGCCTGGACGGGCCCGAGCCCGGCCTCGACAGCGACGCCTTCGACGCCTACTGCGACCACCTGCTCGTACGCGAGGAGGAGACCGGCGAGGTCGTCGGCACCTACCGGGTGCTGCCGCCCGAGCGGGCCGCGATCGCGGGCCGACTGTACTCGGAGAGCGAGTTCGACCTCGCCCGGCTCGCCCCGATCCGGCACGACCTGGTCGAGGTCGGCCGCTCCTGCGTCCACCCCGCCCACCGCAACGGCGCCGTCATCGCCCTCGTCTGGGCCGGCCTCGCCCGCTACATGACCCGCACCGGGCACAACTGGCTGGCCGGCTGCTGCTCCGTCCCGCTCGCCGACGGCGGCACCCTCGCCGCCGCCACCTGGGACACCGTCAGGGCCGGGCACCTGGCCCCCGAGGAGTACTGGGTCACCCCGCACCGCCTCTGGACCCCCGAGGGCGCCGCCCCCGCCAAGGGCCGCGTCGAGCTGCCCCCGCTGCTGCGCGGCTACCTGCGGCTCGGCGCCTGGGTCTGCGGCGCCCCCGCCCACGACCCCGACTTCGGCGTCGCCGACCTCTACGTCCTGCTCTCGCTGCGCCGCACCAACCCCCGCTACCTGCGCCACTTCCTCTCGCTCGCCCCCGCCCGGTGACCGGCCCCACGGCCCCGTCGCCGTGGCTCCCCACGGCCCCGTGCACGCCCGGCCGGTGCGCCGCCCATCCCGGTCCCGCAGCGCCGCGCTGCGGGACCGGCCGGGCCGTGCTCCGGCTCACCGCCGGGCTCGTCGTCGTCCTCCTCGGCGTCCTGCTCGCCCCGGCGGCGCTCCCGCTGCCGCCGGCCCGGCGTGCGCTCCTCGTCCGGCTCTGGTGCCGCACGGTGCTGCGCGCCTTCGGGGTACGCCTCCGGATCTCGGGCACCCCCGCGCCGGTCGGCGTCCCGCTCCTGGTCGTCGCGAACCACGTGTCCTGGCTGGACATCCCGCTGATCGGCGCCGTGCTCCCGGGCCGGATGGTCGCCAAGCGCGAGGTGCGCGGCTGGCCGGTGCTCGGCCCGGTCGCCGCGCTCGGCGGGACCCTCTTCATCGACCGCGACCGGATCAGGAGCCTGCCGGGCACGGTCGGGGCGATGACGCGCGCGCTCGCGGACGGCGGCCGGGTGGTCGTCTTCCCCGAGGGCTCCACCTGGTGCGGGACGGCGGGCGGGGCGTTCCGGCGGGCCGCCTTCCAGGCCGCGCTCGACAGCGGAGCCGCCGTCCAGCCGGTACGGATCGCCTACCGGCCGGCGGGCCCGGCCGCCTTCGTCGGCGAGGACACCCTCGGCGCCTCGCTGTGGCGGATCGCGAGGGCGCGGCGGATCGAGGCCGGGATCCGGGTGCTGGATCCGATATCCGGCACCCGGTACGCCGACCGCCGCGCCCTCGCGCGCGTCGCTCAGTCCACGGTCGCCAGCGAGAGCGCGAACCGGCCCTCCGCGTCCGTCCACCAGTGGGAGAGCGTGAAGCCCGCCTCCGCCAGCTCCGCGCGCACCCCCTCCTGACGGAACTTCGCCGAGATCTCCGTCCGCATCTCCTCACCCGCCTCGAACGGCACCACCAGATCGAGCTCCGGGATCTTGACCACGAGCGCGTGCCGCGCCCGCAGCCGCATCTCGATCCACTCGTGCTCCCGGTCCCACCGCGCCACGTGCTCGAAGTCCTCCGGACGGGCGTCGGCCCCCAGCTCCCGGCCGAGGACGGCCAGCACGTTCCTGTTGAACTCCGCCGTCACGCCGGCGGCGTCGTCGTACGCCGCCACCAGCGTGGCCTCGTCCTTCACCAGGTCCGTTCCGAGCAACAGGGCGTCCCCGGGCACGAGCATCGTCCGGACGCCCCGCAGGAACTCCCGCCGCTCCTCCGGCAGCAGATTGCCCACGGTGCCGCCCAGGAACGCCACGAGCCGGGGCCCCACCGTCGGCGGCAGGTCGAGCCCGTGGGTGAAGTCGGCGACCAGGGCGTGCACGCGCAGCCCGGGCCGCTCCTGGAGGAGTGCCTCGCCCGCGCCCTCGAGCGCCGACTCGGACACGTCCACCGGCACGTACGCGTCCAGGTCCGGCAGCAGCGCGTCGATCAGATGCCGCGTCTTCTCCGACGAGCCCGAGCCGAGCTCCACCAGGGTCCGCGCGCCGGTCGCGGCCGCGATCTGGTGCGCGCGGGAGACGAGGATCTCCCGCTCGGCGCGGGTCGGGTAGTACTCGGGCAGCCGGGTGATCTCCTCGAAGAGCTCGCTGCCGCGCGCGTCGTAGAACCACTTCGGCGGCAGCTCCTTCGGGCTCTGGGTCAGGCCGTGGAGAACGTCGGCGCGCAGGGCGGCGCCGGTGGCGTCCTCGGGCAGGGTGCGGGTCAGCTGGAAGGGGCTCACGGGGAGGGCTCCTTGAGCGGGGTGAGGACGACGTCGGCGCCGGAGGCGGTGAGGACCGTGCGGTCCGGCACCTCGGTCCAGCGCGGATCGTCGTCGTACGGTTCGGAGGCCACGACCGTCCGGCCGGGCCCGGTGAGATACCAGAGCGAGTTCCCCCAGGCCGTCGCCGTGATCGTCGCCCCGTCGGTGAGCAGCAGGTTGAGCCGGGCGCCGGGGGCGGCCTCGGCCACCTCCCGCACGGTGTCGGCGAGCGCCCGCTCGGGCGCGTCGCCGGCCCGCAGCCGGTGCAGGGCCAGCGCCCACACCAGGGCCGAGTCGGTCCGCGCCGGCAGGTCGAGCAACTCCGCGGCCGGCAGCGCCGCGGCGAGCGGGACGAGGGAGCCGGGCCAGCCCGGGACGGCCCCGTTGTGGCTGAACAGCCACCGGCCGGCCGCGAAGGGCGCCGCGGCGGCCTCCCCGTCCGCCCCCGGCAGCGTGGCGCCGCGCACGGCGGCGAGCAGCGCCCCCGTGCGCACCACGCGGGCCAGGTCGGCGAAGGAGAGGTCGCCCCAGATCGGTGCCGCCCGCCGGTAGCGGGCGGGCACCGGATCTCCCTCGGCGTACCAGCCCACCCCGAAGCCGTCGGCGTTCACCACGCCGCTGCTCTGCGTCCGCGGCTCCCAGGCCTGCCGCTCCAGGGAGTGCGGGGGACGGAGCACGAGTTCGCCGAGGGGCACTTCTTCGCCGAGGTAGGCGAGATGCCGGCACATCAGGCCGGCCCCGCGTTCCGGGCGGTGCGGAAGCCGGCGAAGATCTGGCGCCGCACCGGCAGGTCCCAGTTGCGGAAGGTGCCCCGGCAGGCCACCGGGTCGACGGCGAAGGAACCCCCGCGCAGCACCTTGTGCGCGGGTCCGAAGAAGACCTCGGAGTACTCCTTGTACGGGAAGGCGCGGAAGCCCGGGTACGGCAGGAAGTCGCTGGCCGTCCACTCCCACACGTCGCCGATCAGCTGACGCACCCCGAGCGGGGAGGCCCCCTCGGGATAGCTCCCGGCGGGCGCGGGCCCCAGGTGCCGCTGCCCCAGATTGGCGTGTTCGGGGCCGGGGTCGGCGTCGCCCCACGGATAGCGCCGGGAGCGGCCGGTCGCCGGGTCGTGCCGGGCCGCCTTCTCCCACTCGGCCTCGGTGGGCAGCCGGCGACCGGCCCAGCGGGCGTAGGCGTCCGCCTCGTACCAGCTGACGTGCAGCACCGGCTCGTCCTCGGGCACCGGCTCGGTCACCCCGAAGCGGCGGCGCAGCCACCGGCCGCCCTCGCGCCGCCAGAACAGCGGTGCCTCGATGCCGTGTTCGCGGATCTGCTGCCAGCCCTCGGCCTGCCACCACCGCTCGTCGTGGTAGCCGCCGTCGGCGACGAAGGCCTGGTAGGCGCCGTTGGTGACGGGAGCGGTGTCGATCAGGAAGGCCGGGACGATCCGGGTGTGCGCCGGCCGCTCGTTGTCGAGAGCCCACGGCTCGTCGGAGGTGCCCATGGTGAACGGACCGCCGGGCACCAGGACCTCGGTCCGCCCGGGCGGATCCGAAGCGGTGGCCGGCGGCGGGGCGCTGAGCGCCGCGGGTCCCTTGCGCAGCTGATGGGTGATCAGCATCGTCTCGTCGTGCTGCTGTTCGTGCTGCGCGATCATCCCGAAGGCGAACGCGGAGTCCAGCAGCGGGCGGCCCTCCAGGCGCGTGCCGTCGAGGAGGTCCAGGACGCGGGTGCGGACGTCCGCCGCGTACGCCCGGGCCTCGGCGGGCGCGAGCAGCGGGAGGGAGGGCCTGGCCGCCCGCGGGTGCTCGAAGGCGTCGTACAGCGAGTCGATCTCGGGCCGCAGCGCCTCACGGCCGCCGACGGCCCGCCACAGCCACTGTTCCTCCTGGTTGCCGATGTGCGCCAGGTCCCACACCAGCGGCGACATCAACGGTGAGTGCTGGGCCGTCAGATCAGGTTCCTCCACGCAGGAGGTGAGCAGCTCGGTCCGGTCCCGCGCGGCGCCCAGCGCCGCCACCACCCGCAGCCGCAGCGCGTGTTCGTCGACGGGCTTCTCCTCGGGCGCGGTCTCCTGTGTGGTCATGAGGCCACCTCCTGCAGCTCGTCGGCCGGGCAGCAGCCCCGCAGCACGTACCTCTCGTGGAAGGCGGCGACGGCGGCCACGACCGCGGGCGACGCCCCGATCCTGGGCAGCGCCTCCAGTGCCGCCGGGAACACCTCCAGTGCCGCCCTGTGCAGCGCCGGGTCGGTCAGCCCGTCCCGGGCGGCGATCCGCCACAGCGGGTTCCGCGGCGCCGGCGCCTGCCCGGCCAGCGCCTCCAGGGGCCCGACGGCCCGGTGGGCGGCCTCGGCGGCCGACGGGTCCTCGAACAGGGCGGTGGTCACCGCGATCGGCACCATCCACCCGTCGGGGCCGGACTGCGCGTCGATCATCCGCAGCTCCAGATGCCCGCGCGGCCGGACCGGCGGGAAGAGGGTCGTCATGTGATAGCGCAGATCGTCCGCGTCGGCCCGGCGCGGCCCGCCCTTGCGCAGCCAGTCCCGGAAGGTCAGCGCCTCCGGTACCTCCCAGGGCCCGCTCGGCATGCGCACGCACATCACCGGCGTGTCCAGGACGTGTGCCGCCCACGCGGCACGCGGCTCCCCATACGGGGCACCGCCGGCTACGCCGTCCGGGGAGGGGGCGAGCGCCCGTGAGGGGTCGAGCTCGTCCCACAGCAGCTGCCGCGTCGAGCGCCAGCCGGTCCGGCGCCCGCCGTGCACGGGGGAGTTGGCGAACACCGCCACCAGCACCGCGCCCAGCAGGTGCGCCAGGCGCCACCGCTGCCGGTAGCCCAGGGGCCCCGGGCCGTCCAGACCGGCGTCGAGACAGACCTGCACGGAGGCCGACTCGCACATCATCGCGCGACCCGAGGGACCGGTCCTTCCGAGGACCAGTTCCATGATGTCGTAGCGGGGTTCGTGCAGCACGCGCGCCCGGCGCGCGTGCCAGGGATCCACCCCGTAGCCGCTGAGGCCGAGCCCGAGCGGGGCGAGCGCCTCCCGCACCGCCCGCAGATCGGCGGCGAGCGAGTCCAGGCACTCCATGAGGGAGGCGGCGGGCAGCGAGCTGAGCTCCAGCTGCCCGCCGGGTTCGAAGGTGAGCGCCGCCGTCAGCGGCAGGGCCCGCACGGTGTCGATCGCCGCGGCCAGCCGGTGCGGCGGGACGGGGACGCGCGGATCACGCAGCTCGTGGACGAGCCACTCCAGCTCGGCCCCGACCGTCCGCGGCGGGCCCGTCTTGAAACAGATACATCGCAGCAGATCCTCGGCATCCCCCTCGGTCAGCAGGGGTCCGCCGCGCGGTATGCCGCTCGACGACGGTGTCGTCATCGCTCCACCTCCTGGGAAAGCGCTGATTCCACCTAAAGCCACCCGGCGAGGGCGTGCAAGAGCGCCTCCTGCGTCCCAGGAGGCAGCGCCGGGAAAACCCGTTGCCGTCCAGGAAGCCGGTCGATCATGCTTTCGGCCCATGAGCGCACGACTGCGGGCTCTCGCCCGTGCGAACGAGGAGATCGTGACCGCGGGCCGCTACACCACGCCGGACGGGCGGACCGTCTCCCTCGCCGGTCAGCTGGCCACGGCCCTGGCCGAAACCCGGCTGCACGGCCCCGAGCCGGTCGCCGTGACCCCCGGCACCGACCGGACGCCCACCCTCCAGGTCACCGGCGAGAGCAGCCTGGCCGCCGCCCGCCGGATGGTCCGCGCCGAGGCCGGCCCCCCTGTGGCCGTGCTCAACTTCGCCTCCGCCCGCAATCCCGGCGGCGGCTACCTGAACGGCGCCCAGGCGCAGGAGGAGGCCCTGTGCCGCTCCTCCGCCCTCTACGCCACCCTGCTGCGCGCACCGCGGTACTACGAGCACCACCGGGCCGAACGGGACCCCTTCTACACCGACCGGGTCATCCACTCGCCCAGCGTGCCGGTCTTCCGCGACGACGGAGGACGACTGCTCGACGAGCCCTTCACGGTCGGCTTCCTCACCTCGCCCGCGCCCAACGCCGGAGTGATCCGACGCCGCACCCCCGAGCTCGCCGACCGGATCCCCGCGGCCCTCGCCTCCCGCGCCGAGCGGGTCCTGGAGACCGCCGCCGCGCACGGCTACCGCAGGCTCGTCCTCGGCGCCTGGGGCTGTGGCGTCTTCCAGAACGACCCCGCCCAGGTCGCGGGCACCTTCAAGGCGCTGCTCACCGGCGCCGGCCGGTTCGCCGGCCACTTCGACGAGATCGTCTTCGCGATCCTCGACCGCACCCGCGACCGGGCCACCCTGGGGGCCTTCCGGAGCGTCCTCGACCCGTCCTGAGCGCCGCGGGGCGCCGGCGGGGCGCCGCGGGGGTCGTGCCGTGCTCGCGTCAGGAGTCCGGCGGACGTGTCCTACGACCAGCCGTACCGCTCGATCAACCTGGCGACCACCCGGTCGAAGCGCGGCCGGTCGAGCGCGCAGGCCTCGCGCCGCATCCCCGACTCGCGCACCCGCAGGACCCGGTCCAGATCCACCCACGACTCGCGCCGTCCGGCGTCCCAGGGCCCCGCTCCGATCGCCACCCACTCGCGATCGTGGTCGTGCCGCCTGCTCGACAGCTGTACGGCGAGCAGCGTGCCTTCCGCCTCCCGCGCGACCACCAGCACCGGGCGGTCCTTGCCCCGGCCGTCGTTCTCCTCGAAGGGCACCCAGGTCCACACGATCTCCCCCGGATCGGGGTCCCCGTCGTGGGCGGGCGCGTAGGAGGTGCGGACCGGCCCGATCGCGTGGGCGTCCGCCTCGGTCGTGGTGTGCGTCGGCATCGTCATCCCGGCACCGTAGCGTCCGCGCGTTCCGACACGCCCGGCCTGACGTGCGGGTTTCGTACCCCCGTGCGAGCCTGGGAGGAAGTTCCCCGACCACGGGAGGCATGATCGTGGGCAAGAAACAGACCCGGGTCAACAAGGGCGCCCGAACGGGCGGCCACGAACACCGTGCGGCGGTCGAGACCAAGACGAGCATGCAGATGCCCGAGGCGCCCCGCCCGGCCATCGACGTCGCGTCACACCGCAAGGAACGCAAGTTCGGGCACAACTGACGGGCGGGTGTCCGTCGTCGGGACGGTGCGTGGATGATGTACCCCCATTCACGCTCGTCCCTGGGGGGAACATGCGCACCGCCCGTCTCGCCGCGGCACTCGGCATCGTCCTGATCGCCGGACTCACCGCCTGCACCTCCTCCCCGGACCCGCAGGCCGCGGCGTCGCCCACCGTCACCTCGGACACCGTCCCGACGGCCACCACACCCCCGGCGCAGTCACCGGGCCGTGGCGGGGGCCTGCCCGACATGATCGGCGGAAGCGTCGCCGGCGCGTACAGCCAGCTGACCGGCGGCCTCAGGGCCGAGGACGCCTCGGGACAGGGCCGGATCGTCCCCGTCGACTCACCGGCGGCGGCGGACTGGAAGATCTGCACCCAGGAACTCGCCCCCGACGGCACCGCCGTCCTCGGCGCGGTGAAGAAGAACGAGAACTGCTGACCGGTCCCACCGGCACCACCGGGCGGGCCGGAACCGGGCGCTGCCCGAAATGCCGCGCGCCGGTGGCCCACCAGGCCCCTCGGGGCCGGTCCCGCACCGCCCCGCGCTCCGGCAGCGTCCGGGCTCCCGGCACAGGTCCGGGCACGGGGCCTTGCTAACCCCCTGCCCTGTCAGGCGTC
>NZ_JBIDBK010000001.1:0-761844 GCF_043202995.1 Streptomyces sp. NPDC048018 | reverse complement strand
TCAGGGCCCCCTTGGTCGTCCGGGCCGGTCCCGCACCACCTGGCGCTCCGGCAGCGTCCGGGCTCCCGGCACCGGTCCGGGCGGGGGCCCTGCTAACCCCCTGCCCTGTCAGGCGTCAGGGCCCCCTTGGTCGTCCGGGCCGGTCCCGCACCACCTGGCGCTCCGGCAGCGTCCGGGCTCCCGGCACCGGTCCGGGCGGGGGCCCTGCTATCCGCGTGCGCTGTCAGGCGTCCGGGGCCCCTCGTCGTCCGGGGCCGCCCCCACACCGCCCCGCGCTCCGACCGGGTGCACGGCCGGCACTGTCCCCGGCCGGCAGGCGTCCGGGGCCCGGCGACGGTCCGGCACCGCGCCCCGGCGAGGGTCCGGCACCGCGCCCCGGCGGCGGCCCCTTCCGGGCCCGCGGCCCGCAGTGCCCCATGCCCCCGGCAGGCGGTAGGTCCCCTTCACCCGCCGGGGCCGGGCGCGGCCGGAACCGCTCCGCGTCCGGCCCGGAGCGGGCCCCCCGCCGCGACCGGCGGGCCCGCTCCGGCCGGGGACTACGCGCCGTCGCCGACCCTGATCTCCTCCGTACGCGGCGCCGGCACCACCGCCGCCGCCGGCCCGGACGGCGCCGGACCCTCCGGCTTCATGGTGGCGAGGAGCTGGCGGGCGAGGCCCAGCCCCGTTCCGCCCATGGTGAGCGCCTTCGCGAACATCTCCGACATGCCGTCGGCCCCGTTGAGCAGCACCATCTGATCGACGTTGCCGAAGGCGGACGCGCCCGCCTCCACGATCTCCGGCCACTTCTCGGCCAGTTGCTGCGCGACCACGGCCTCCTGGTTCTCCGCGAGGGCCGCCGCCCGCGCCTTGATCCCCTCGGCCACCGCGAGCCCCTTGGCCCGCGTCGCCTCGGCCACCGCGAGCCCCTTGGCGTGGGCCGCCGCGGCCTCCGCTTCGCCCGTCACCCGGGTCGCCGACGCCTCCGCCGCGCTGGCCAGTTCGGTCTGCTTCGCCTCGGCCTCGGCCGCCAGGATGCGGGCGTCCCGCTCGGCCGCCGCCAGGGTCCGCTTCTCGTAGGCCCGCGCGTCGGCGGGCTTGCGGACCTGCGTCTGGAGCTGCTGCTCCTTGAAGTGGGACTCCAGCTCGGCGACCCGGGTCTCCTGGACCACCACCTCCTGGCGGGCCGCCGCGTCGGCCAGCGGACCGGCCTGCCGCGCCTTCGCCGACGCCTGGTCCCGCTCGGCCTGATAGCCGGCCTGCAGGATCTCGCTGTCCCTGGTGGCCTCCGACATGCGCGCCGCGGCCTGCTGCTCCGCCTCGGTCGCCCGCCGGTTGGCCTCCGCCTGCGCGATGCGCGCGTCGCGCTGCACGGCCGCCGCGTGCGGCGCCGCGAGGTTCTTGATGTAGCCCGTGGGGTCCTCGATCTCGTGGATCTGCAGCGAGTCCACGATCAGTCCCAGCTTCTCCATCTCCGTGCCACAGGCGGAACGGGCCTGGCCGGTCAGTTTCTCCCGGTCACGGATCATGTCCTCGACCGTCAACCCGCCGACGATCGCGCGGAGATGACCGGCGAAGACGATGTGCACCCGCTCCGACATCAGCTTCTGCTGGTCGAGGAAGCGGCGGGCGGCGTTGGCGATCGACACGAAGTCGTCGCCCACCTTGAAGATGACGACACCCCGCACCTTCAGCGGAATGCCCTGGTGCGTGACGCACTCCACCGACAGCTGCGTCTCGTTGAGGTCGAGCGAGAGCTTCCGCACCGCCTGGACACCGGGCATCACGAGCGTGCCCCGCCCCGTGACGATCCGGAACCCCATGCCCTCGCCGAGGCCCTCCGTCTTGTGGTTCGAACCCGAGATGATCAGCGCCTCGTTGGGTTCCGCGACGCGCCACATCAGTTTGAACAGAGCGATCAGGAAGGCGACGGCGCCGACGACGGCGCCCGCCAGTATCCAGAGGCTCATGGCTGGTCCCCCTTCACCGGACCCGTGCGGTTCCGGTGAAGGGAGTGTGCGCCCGGGGCGGGCGCCGCTCAATGGATCGGTCAACTGTCATACGCGGCTGTGACATACACGGTGCGTGGAGGGAGATGTTCCACGACCATCACGACGGTCCCCGTCTCGATCCGGTCCCGCCCCGAGGCCGGGTAGGCGAGGAAGTGTTCGGCGCCGCCCCGGATCCGGACGATCACCTCACCGACGAGGCCGGGCCCGACGGTGCCGGTCACCCGGCCGAACAGTCCCACCATCGAAGCGTCGTCCATGAACCAAAAGGTACGTCAGATCCAGCCGTCCAGGGCGGTCATGAACCCGTCGAAGTCGTCCCGCTGGACCGCGTGCCCCGCGCCGGGCACCGAACGCAGCTCGAAGCCGCGCTCCTTCAGCAGCCGGGCGTGTTCGGCGGGGACCAGCATGCTCGGCTCGGCCAGCACGACGAGGGAGGGCACAGCGGGCCGCCGCGGCCCGAGGTCCCTTCCGGCGAAGGGCACCAGTCCGTGCGTCGAGCGCTCGTCCCAGACCCGTACGGCGTCCAGCTCGACGTCCAGGTCCTCTTCGGTCCAGCGCGGGTTGAACCGGCTCGCCTGCTCCCGGGTCAGCAGCTTCGCCCCGGTGAACAGCTCCGGGCGGTAGCCGTGCGGGCCGCCCGGCAGCCGCCAGGCCGGGTCCACGTACACCGCGCGCCGCGGGGCCAGCCGCTCCACCGCCAGGGCGAGCGCGAGCGCGCCGAGCGAGTGCCCGATCGCCAACTCGGCACCCGTGGGCAGGGATTCGACGAGATCGTCCGCGTGGTCCTGCGGGGCGTACCCCGCGGGACCCGCCGCCCGCCCGCTCGACCCGTGGCCCCGCAGGTCGACCGCCACCGCCCGGTAGCCGCGCTCGGCGAGCGCCGGTCCCACCCGCCGCCAGGTGCGGTGGTCGGTCATCATGCCGTGGACCAGGAGCGCGACGCGTTCCCCGGATCCCCAGGTCCTGGTGTCCAGCTGCACGGGCGGTGCCTCTCTGCGAGGTGCGGGCGCGCGGCGGCGCTCAGCGCACGGTACGGATCGGACGCACGGCGAGCGCCCCGAGCACCGACAGTACGGCGGCGACGAGGAAGAGCGCCGTGTATCCGCCGCTCAGCGAGACGATCGTCGAGGCGACGAACGGGGCCACGATCTGCGGGCCGGCGTTGGCGATGTTCAGCACACCCATGTCGCGCGCCGCGTCCTCGGCCTTCGGCAGCACCATCGTCACCAGAGCGGTGTCCACCGCCATGTAGCAGCCGAAGCCGAGGCCGTTGACCACGGAGAAGGCCAGCATCGCGGTCCAGCCGTGCGAGACGGCCGGGATGAGCAGCGCGACGGCGGCCAGTGCGGCGGAGGCGCCCACGAAGAGCTTGCGCCGGTCGTAGCGGTCGGAGAGCCAGCCGCCGAGGACGGTGGAGACCACCATCGCGACCGAGTTGAGCGGCATCAGGAGGGCGACCGCCTCCTCGGCGCCGAGGCCGGCCGGCAGGTCGGTGTGGTCCTTGAGGATGTACAGCTGGAAGCCCGTGACGGCGAAGTAGCCGAGGACGAGCAGTGCCCGGCCGATGAAGGCCCAGCGGAAGTCGTGGTTCTTCAGGGCGCCGCCGAAGGCCGCCAGCTGCTCCCTGACCGGCATCGGGGCCCGGGGAGCCGTGCGCTGCTCCCGGGCGCAGGAGGTGAAGAGGACGGCCGTGGCCGCGACGACCGCGCCGAGGACGAGATAGCCGGTGCGGTAGTGGTCCGAGAAGGCCGCGCCGACCAGGGCTCCGATCGTCGAGCCGAGGGGCAGGCCCAGGCCCACCGCGGCCGAGGCCCTGCCGCGCGAGGCGACGGGGACCCGGTCGGGCACCACGGAGGTGAGGGCGGCCTGGTAGGAGTTCATCACGGCCTGGCCGAGGCACCAGGCGATCGTCACCAGCAGGATCGTGTGCACGCTGCCGAGCAGCAGCATGACGGGCAGGGCGAGCAGGCCGCCCGCGAGGATCCACGGATTGCGCCGCCCCGAGCGGTCGGAGAGTGCACCGGCCACCGGGTTGAAGACGGTCGCGAAGATGGCCGAGACACCGGAGACCAGACCGAAGTCGGCCACCTTGTCCGCCGGCGCGATCTCTTCGATCTGGAGCGCGAGCAGCACGCCGGGAACGCCTGTGTACAGCGCGTACATCGCCGTGTTCCCGGCGAGCAGCAGGGGGAGCAGTCCCCGGGTCGGCCGGGGTGCGGCGGAGGAGGCGGGACCGGGGTCCTCGGCGGTGCCGGGGGAGGTGCCGGGGGACGTGCCGGAGGAGGAAAGGGCCACGGTGCCCTCCTGACGTGATCGCCCGATGCGGGGGCGGGAGACGGAAGGATGAACGAGTGGTTACACGTGTCAGTTACTCGTGTAAATCTTGTGTAGCACTGGAATCCGGCCATCCGCCAGACCCCGTGCGCGATCGTTCTGGAAAGATGCCGGATCGATGAGCCAGTCACCCATGCACCCCGCCGGACGCTCCGTCCCCACCAGCGCCGACGTGGCGCGGCTCGCGGGGGTCTCGCGGGCCACCGTGAGCTACGTCCTGAACAACACGGCGGCCGTGAGGATCAGCGAGCCCACCCGCCGCCGGGTCCGGGAGGCGGCCGAGGAACTCGGCTACGTCCCGCACGCCGCCGCCCGCAGCCTCCGCGCCGGTCACAGCCGGATGGTCCTGCTGCCCACGGCCCACGTGCCGATCGGCCCGCTGTACAGCCGCTTCTTCAACGACCTGCAGTGGGCGCTGCGCCGCCTGGACTACACGGTCGTGCAGTACGGCAGCGTCGGCCTCGACGCCGACGAGGCGGCCCGGGCCTGGGCCGAACTGCGTCCGGTCGCGGTGGTCTCGCTCGGCCAGGTCGAGCTGACCCCGTCCGGAGTAGAACTGCTCAAGCGCTCGGGCGCCAGGGCCGTCATCACGGTGGGCCCCCAGCAGGTGCCGGGCACTCACGCGCTCGTCATGGACCAGTCGCGGGTCGGCCGGGTGGCCGGGGCCCACCTGGTCGAGCGGGGCCGCCGCGCCCTCGGGGTCGTGATGCCCGGGGAGCCCGGTCTGGAGATGTTCTCGGTCCCCCGCCTGGAGGGCGTGAGGGCCGCGGCCGAGGAGGCCGGCGCCACCGTCGTGCCGCTGCCCCTGGCGTACGAGGAGGAGGCGGCGAACGAGCTCGCCGGGCGCTGGCGCGAACTGGGTCTCGACGGAGTCTTCGGCTACAACGACGAGTACGCCATGCTCCTGATGCGGGCGCTCCAGGACGCCGGCATCGGCATCCCCGAGGAGACCGCGGTGGTCGGCTCGGACGACCTGCTCCTCGGCAGGCTCCTGCGGCCCCGGCTCAGCACCGTGCACATCGACATGGTCGTCGGCCGCGAACTCGCCGAACTCGTCGACCGGGCGGTCCGCGAGCCGGAGGCGGCGCCGGAACTCCAGGACCTCCTCGCCTCCCGGGTGGTGCACCGCGAGTCCAGCTGAACGCGGCCGGCTCCGTGCGTGCGGCCGACGCGGACACCTCGTCCCCGCCGGGCGCGCAGGCTCCGGTCCGTCCGCCGGGCGCGGCCGGCCTCCTCGCTCTCGCGGACCGCGCACGAACCGGGGGGCCGGGCGGGCGGGTACGCCCCCGGGTGTCCGCCGCCCCGCGTACGCCCCCGCGCGCCCGGCCGGGCGCGTCGGCGCCTGTCGTCTTAGCGTCGGTGCATGAGCACACACCCGAAGCGGTTCGAGATCCTGCTGGTGTCCGCACACGTGGAGGACCGCGGTGCCGCGTCCGTGGAGGACAGCGCCGTCCGCTCGGCCGTCGTCGAGGCGACCGGCCGCACCGGCGAGACCGGGTACCCCATCTACGAGGGGCACGGGCTGGTGGCCGACATCGATCCCGAGACGCGGACGGTGGAGGCGCTCCTCGTCGACGGCCGCGAGCTGGACTACGGACTGACCGCGCTGATCAGGGGGCCGGGGACGGCCCGAGGCGGCCGTTGACAGGAGCCGGAGAGGGGCGGAGACTCGGGCGGCGGGAACGAAGGAAGTTTCACCAGGCGAACGCCACCTCGGTTCCCGCATTCGTTGCCCGTACGCGAAGGTCATGTGGGAGAGAACCGATGAGCATCCGCGACGTCTACATCGTCGACGCCGTCCGCACCCCGATCGGCAAGTTCGGTGGTGCGCTCTCCTCCGTGCGCCCCGACGACCTGGCCGCCCACGTGGTGCGGGCGCTCGTCGACCGCACCCCCGGGCTGGACCCGGCCCTGGTCGACGACGTGTACTTCGGCGACGCCAACGGCGCCGGCGAGGACAACCGCGACGTCGCCAGGATGGCCGTACTCCTCGCCGGGCTGCCCACCTCCGTGCCCGGCGTCACCGTCAACCGGCTGTGCGGTTCCGGCCTGGAGGCCGTCATCCAGGCCGCCCGCGCGATCGCCCTCGGCGACGCGTCCGTGGCCATCGCGGGCGGCGTCGAGTCGATGTCCCGTGCCCCCTGGGTGCTGCAGAAGCCCGAGCGCGCCTACCCCGCCGGGCACCAGCAGCTGCACTCCACGACGCTCGGCTGGCGCATGACCAACCCGCGGATGCCCGCCGAGTGGACGGTCTCGCTGGGGGAGGGCGCCGAGCTCGTCGCGGACAGGCACGCCATCAGCCGCGAGCGGCAGGACGCCTTCGCCCTCGCGAGCCACCGCAAGGCCGCCGAGGCCTGGGCCAAGGGTCTCTACGACGGGGAGGTCGTCCCGTACGAGGGCGTCGAGCTCGCGCGGGACGAGTGCATCCGCGACAGCACCTCGCCCGAGGCGCTGGCCAGGCTCAAGCCCGCCTTCCGTGCCGACGGCGGCACCGTCACGCCCGGCAACGCCTCCCCGCTCAACGACGGCGCGGCCGCCCTGCTCCTCGTCGACGAGGCGGGCCTCCGCGAGACCGGACGCGAACCGCTCGCCCGGATCCGGGCCTCGGCCGTCACGGGCATCGAGCCGCAGCTCTTCGGTCTCGGCCCCGTGGAGGCCGTACGGCGTGCGCTGGACAAGGCGGGCCGGGACTTCTCCGACCTGACGACCTTCGAGCTGAACGAGGCCTTCGCCGCGCAGGCCCTCGGCTGCCTCGCGGAGTGGCCGGAACTCGACCCCGCCGTGGTCAACCCGCGCGGCGGCGCCATCGCCATCGGCCACCCGCTCGGCGCCTCCGGCGCCCGGCTCGCGGGCGCGGTCGCCCACCAGCTCGCCGCGGCCGGCTCCGGCACGGGCCTCGCCGCACTCTGCATCGGCGTGGGGCAGGGCCTGGCGCTCGTCCTGGAGCGCTGACCCGGTCCGCCGGACGGGAGGGAGCGGCCTTCCCGCCGCCCCGCCCGCCGAGGCGGCCCGTCGGCTGAGGGGCCTTGTCTGCCGAGAGGTCCCCGTCGGCCGACGGCCCGCCACGGAGGGAGCCCGCCGCCCTCACCCCGACACGCCGGCCGAGGCCGCCGCGCAGGAAGCCCCCTCACCCGGATACGCGAAGGGGCGGCCCGGACGCACCGGGCCGCCCCTTCGCGCTGTTCACTGGCCCTGCTGGGCCTGCGCCTCGGCGATGGACTTGCGCACCTCGTCCATGTCGAGCCCGCGGGCCTGGCCGATGACGTCCTCGAGGGCCGCCTCCGGCAGGGCGCCGGGCTGCGCGAAGATCGCGACCTTGTCGCGGACGATCATCAGGGTCGGGATCGAACGGATCTCGAACGCCGCCGCCAGCTCCTGCTGCGCCTCGGTGTCCACCTTGGCGAACACCAGGTCCTCGTGGCGCTCGGAGGCCGCCTCGTAGACGGGACCGAACTGACGGCACGGACCGCACCAGGAAGCCCAGAAGTCGATCAGAACGAAGTCGTTCTCACTCACGATCTGGTCGAAGTTGTCCTTGGTGAGCTCTACGGTGCTCATTCTTCCTACCTCTCCGGGGCGGTCTCCTGGCGGTTCCTCACGGTCCCCTCGGGGCCCGCCACGCACAACGGTGTATCGAGCCGCGCTATTCCAGGTCACGACCCCCAGACTGGAACCCATGACACTCGACTACGACGTGGTGGTTCTGGGCGCGGGTCCGGTCGGCGAGAACGTGGTGGACCGGGTCCGCGCGGCCGGGCTCGAAGTGGCGGTGGTGGAGGCGGAACTGGTCGGCGGTGAATGCTCGTACTGGGCCTGCATGCCGAGCAAGTCGCTGCTGCGGCCCGCCATCGCCCGCTCCGAGGCGCGCAGGGTCGCCGGACTGCGCGGCCACGCCTTTCACCCGCTCGACGCCCACGACGTGCTCGCCCACCGCGACGCCGTCGTCGGCGACTGGAAGGACGACGGCCAGGTGGCGTGGGTGGCGTCCACCGGCGCCGACCTCTACCGCGGCCACGGCCGCCTGGCCGGACCGCGCAAGGTCGTCGTGGAGGGACCCGAGGGCGACCGTCACGTCCTCACGGCCCGGCACGCCGTCGCCGTCTGCACCGGCAGCCGCGCCGTCCTCCCCGATCTGCCGGGGCTCCCCGGCGCCCGTCCCTGGACCAGCCGCGAGGCCACGAGTTCCCACACCGTCCCGGAGCGCCTGGTCGTCGTCGGCGGGGGAGTGGTCGGCGTGGAGATGGCCACCGCCTGGCAGGCACTCGGCTCCCGGGTCACCCTGCTCGTCCGGGGCGAGGGGCTGCTGCCCCGGATGGAACCGTTCGCGGGCGAGCACGTCGCCGCCGCCCTCGCCGAGCGCGGCGCCGACGTCCGCACCGGCGTCTCCGTCGCCGCGGTGGTACGCGACGGGGGCACCGGCCCGGTCACCGTGGTCCTGGAGGGCGGCGACCACGTCGAGGGCGACGAGGTGCTGTTCGCGACCGGCCGCCGGCCGCGCACCGAGGACATCGGTCTGGAGAGCGTCGGCCTGGAGCCGGGCTCCTGGCTGTCCGTGGACGACAGCCTGCGGGTCCTCGGGCACGACTGGCTCTACGCCGTGGGGGACGTCAACCGCCGTGCCCTGCTCACCCATCAGGGCAAGTACCAGGCGCGGATCGCGGGCGCCGCCATCGCCGTCCGGGCCACCGGGGACGGGGAGGTGGACACGACGCCCTGGGGGCCGCACAGCGCCACCGCCGACCACGCCGCCGTCCCCCAGGTCGTCTTCACCGACCCCGAGGCCGCCGCCGTCGGCCTGACCCTGGCCGATGCCGAGGCGGCGGGGCGCCGGGTCAGGGCCGTCGACCTCGACCTGACCTCGGTCGCCGGTGCCGAGCTGTACGCCCAGGGCTACACCGGGCACGCCCGCATGGTCGTCGACCTGGAGCGGGAGACCGTCGTCGGCGCCACCTTCGTCGGCCCCGGCCTCGGCGAACTCCTGCACTCGGCCACCGTCGCCGTCACCGGCGAGGTCCCCCTCGCCCGCCTCTGGCACGCCGTCCCCTCCTACCCGACCCTGAGCGAGGCCTGGCTGCGGCTGCTGGAGGCGTACCGGGACGGGGCGGACCCGGCATGAGTCCGGGCCACCGGGCCAACGACTACGACGCGTCCTGCGCCCGCTGCGGCGGACCGGTGCCGGCGGGGGCCGGGCTGCTGCGGCACGGCGCGAAGGGCTGGGAGGTCTACCACCCGGAGCACGCGCCCGAGCCGGGACCGCCGCCCCGGGGCGACCATCCGGGCTGGCACCGACGGCTGCTGCTGTCCCTGGACATCGGGGCGACCGGCAACAGGCCGGCCGTCGACCGCATCAGGTCCGCGGCGCTGCGGGGGAGCGACGGAACGGTGTGGGACCGGAGCTGGCACCCGGGAGTCGAGGTCCGGGAGCCCGACAGGGCACCCGAGGTCCCGCGGCGGTCGGGGCCGGGGGCCGGGGCGCGGGCGTCGGGTACGGGATCCGCGGTCCCACGGCGATCGGGTACGGGGTCCCAGGGTGCCGGGCCGGGCCGGGTGTCCGCGGCCGAGGAGCCCGGTTCCGGATCCCGGAGCCCGGATCCTGCCGGAGCGGCCGAGGGGGCACCGCACGCCGACGCCGCCGCGTCCCTCGACGACCTGGCGACCCTCGTCGCGGGCCACCTCGCCGCCGGGGAGCTGCTCGTCGTGTGGTTCGCCCCGTACGTACTGACGTTGCTCCACGCGGAGCTCCTCCGGCACGAACTGCCCTCGCTCACCGCCCGGTTGCCCGCCGGGGTGGCTCCGGTCTGCGACCCGCTCGTGCTGGACCGGCACGTCGACCGCTACCGTCCGGGCGGCCGCTCGCTGCGGGCCGTGGCCGAGTGGTACGGCGTCCCGCACACGAGCCCGGGCGATCCCGCGTCGGACGCCGCGGCGGCCCTGCTGGTCGCCCAGGCCGTCGCCGCCTGTCATCCGCCGCTCGCCAGGCTGTCCCGGCCGGCCCTGCACACCGAGCAGATCCTCTGGTACGCGGAGCAGACGAGCCGTCACCCCGACGCGCTCGGCTGGCCGTTCGCGACGGTGGAGCCCCTGCCGTGGGAGCCGCCGCCGGCGGACTGAACGACAGTCAGGGATTGGGGGAGAGCCGGGGGACCAGGAGTTCCGCCGCCGCGCGGGCGGTGTCGAGGGCGCTCCTGGTGTCCCGGCCGGCCGGGCCCTCGCCGAGGACCACGCGGGTGCTCAACCCGTCGAGGAGCGCGAGCAGTTCGGAGGCGCGGGCGGTGATGTCCATCGGTGCGAAGTGCTTCCGCTCGACGCCCCTGGCGAGCAGCGCCTCCAGGTCCTCCTGCCAGCCGCGGTCGAGCTCGGCCTGCGCGGTGCGCAGTTCCTCGTTGGCCGGAATGCGCGCCCACAGTTCGATCCAGAGCGTCCAGCGCGGGTCGCGCGGACCCCGCGGCAGGTAGAGCCGGAGGAACAGGTCGAGCCGGCGGGGCGCGGCGATGCGGCGGGCGAGCAGTTGCCGTCGCTCCTCGGTGAGGGCCTCCTCGCTCCATCGCAGGGCGGCGAGGAGGAGCAGGTCCTTGCTCCCGAAGTAGTACAGGATGTGGCCGCCGCTGGTCCCGAGGCGCTCCGCGAGCGCCGACATCGTGAGCGCGGCGAGGCCGTCCTCGGCGATGGCGTTCATGGCCTCCTCGAGCATCCGCTCCCGCGTGATGCTCCCGTCCCGCCGCCGTCCCGCCCGCGCCGCCGCTGCCACCGCTGCCGTCCTCGTGTCGACTCCGTCCACGGGATCGACCCTAACCGCATCCCCGCCGGGTCTTGACGTGGCCGGATCCCTGCCCCCATCTTGAATGTCGTTCAAGAAGTTAGAACGTCGTTCAAGATCGGCGCGCATCGGCGGCCGATCGGCATCCACGAGGGGAGTGCGGTGTGCTCGGACACGAGACGACGCCTGTGACAGCGGGCGCGGCCGGCCGCGACGAGGTCTTCCAGGTCGAGGGACACGGCATCGACCCCATCCCCGACAGCGAGCGGCACGGCGGGGCCAAGGACCTCTTCTGGCTCTGGTTCGGATCGAACCTGACCTTCACCTATGTCATCAACGGCGCTCTGGCGGTCTCCTTCGGCCTGTCCTTCTGGCAGGCGGCCGGCGTCGTCGTGCTCGGCGGACTCTCCTTCTTCGCCATCAGCGCCGCCGGGCTGAGCGGCGTCCGCACCGGCACCGCCACCCTCGTCATCTCCCGAGCCGCCTTCGGCGTCCGCGGCAACTGGCCGGCCGGTCTGCTCAACTGGATCGTCAGCATCGGCTACACCATCGTCAACACCGTGGTCGGCACGCTGGCCCTCGAAGCCTTCCTCGCCGACCTCGGCTGGAGCGGTGGACCGCTGCC
Organism: Streptomyces sp. NPDC048018; assembly: GCF_043202995.1. Classification (NCBI taxonomy): domain Bacteria; kingdom Bacillati; phylum Actinomycetota; class Actinomycetes; order Kitasatosporales; family Streptomycetaceae; genus Streptomyces; species Streptomyces sp. NPDC048018. The sequence goes on along the minus strand of NZ_JBIDBK010000001.1, from coordinate 750,140 downwards.
CCGCGCCCTCGCCCTGGCCGTCACCCTGGCCCTGACCTTCACCGTCGCGCTGTGGGGCCACGCCACCGTCCAGTGGGCCGAGCGCTGGATGGCCTACGTCCTCGCGGCCGGCTTCGCCGCGCTGCTCGCCTTCGTCCTCCCCGGCGCCGACACCGCCGCCCCGGCCGCCGCGCCCGGCGCGTCCGGCTGGAGCCTGGCCCTCGTCGTCATGCTGGCCGGCCCCTTCTCGTACGTACCGATGCCCGCCGACTACACCCGCTACCTGCCCCGCACCACCTCCCTCAGGGCGCTCACCTGGAGCGGCGGCCTCGGCGGTCTGGTGTCCTCCGTCGCCCTCGGCATCGCGGGCGTCGCCGCCGCCACCCAGGCCGACATGACGGACGCCGTCGCCGGCACGGAGGGGCTGCTGCCGGGCTGGTTCCAGCCGCTGTTCCTCGCCCTGGTCCTCGGCGGCTCGGTCACGAACTCGATCATCACCCTCTACTCGTCCAGCCTGAACCTCCAGGTCCTCGGCATCCCCTGGAGCCGCGCCCGCGCCATCGTCATCAGCGCCGCCGTCACCGCCGCGGGCTCCCTCGGCGCCCTCTTCCTCGCCGACTTCACCACCTCGCTGCTCTCCTTCCTCTCCCTTCTGATCATCGTGTTCGCCCCGTGGGGCGGCGTCTTCCTCGCCGACATGGTGCTGCGCCGCTGCACCTACGACTCCGCCGCACTGCACGCCGGCGAGCACGGCGCCTACTGGTACCGGGCCGGCTGGCACCCGGCCGGCCTCGTCGCCCTGCTCGCCGGAATGCTCTTCGCCGCGCTCACCTGCGACTCCGAGCTGTGGACCGGCCCCCTGGTCGCCCCGCTCGGAGGCGCCGACCTGTCCCTGCTCGGCGCCGTCGTCTCCGCCGCCGTCCACGTCCTCCTCGCCCGCCGCACCGTCCGGCCCCGCGCGGCCGGCTGACCGCCCCGCGCCGCCCGCCCCGCGCGGACCCGACCGCTCAGCCGCGCCCGCCCCACCCCCGCCGCACTCCCGGCCCCGCACCCCACCGGTGCGGGGCGGCCGCGGCCGCCCGACCGCCCGATCCCCTCGTACCGCAGGAGAAAGACCCTCATGAACCGCCCCGCCCCCGCCGACCTCCTCCTCACCCGCGCCCGCGTGCACACCGTCGACCCCGCGCTGCCCCAGGCCGAGGCGCTCGCCGTGCGCGACGGCCGCATCGTCTGGGTGGGCGACGCCGACGAGGCCGAGGCCTGGGCGGGTCCCGGCACCCGCGTCCTCGACGCCGGCGGCCGGCTCGTGCTGCCCGGCTTCGTCGACGCCCACAACCACGTGCGCCTCGGCTCCGACGACGCCTGTGTCCAGCTCGCCGGTGCCCGCGACCTCGACGAGATCCACGCCCGGATCCGCGCCTGGCGCACGGCCCACCCCGAGGCGCCGTGGATCGAGGCCGAGGCCTTCGACTACTCCGCGATCCCCGACGGCCGGATGCCCACCGCCGCCGACCTCGACCCCGTCACCGGCGACACTCCCGCCCTCGTCCTCAGCTACGACGTCCACACCGCCTGGCTCAACACCGCCGCCCTGCACCGCCTCGGCGTCCGCGCCGACCGAACCGACCTGCCCTTCGGCACCGCCGTCACCGACCCCGCCACCGGAGAACCCACCGGCTTCGTCAAGGACTTCGCCGTCAAGGGCCTCTCGCGCGACGGCCATCGCGCCCTGCGCGACCTCGGCGTCCCGTGGGCCTCGCCCGACCGCCAGTACGGGCGGCTCGCCAAGAGCCTCGACGACGCCATCGGCTACGGCATCACCACCGTCGTCGAACCCCAGAACTCGCTCGACGACCTCGCCCTGTTCCAGCGTGCCCGCGCGGAGGGACGGCTCCGCTCGCGGATCGTCGCCGCCCTCTTCCACCCGCGCGGCACCGACGACGCCGACCTGGACCGATTCGCCGCCGCCGCAGAGGAGTTCGCGGACGACCGGCTGCGCGTCGGACCGCTCAAGCTCTACATCGACGATGTCGTCGAACCCCGCACCGCCGCCCTCCTCGAACCGTACGCGGGCTGCGGCCACCACCGCGGTGACACCTTCTATCCGCCCGAGGAGTTCGCCGAGCTGCTCACCCGCCTCGACGCCCGCGGCTTCCAGTGTTTCGTGCACGCCACGGGCGACCGCGGCATCCGCACGGTCCTCGACGCCGTCGAGCGGGCCCGGGCCGTCAACGGCCCCCGCGACGCCCGCCACCAGGTGGTGCACGTCGAGTGCCTCGACCCCGCCGACACCCCCCGCTTCGCCGAACTCGGCGTCACCGCCTGCATGCAGCCCCGGCACGCCGCCCCCGACATCGCGGGCCCCGGCCAGGACTGGGCCGAGAACATCGGCCCCGAGCGCTGGCACAAGGCCTGGCCCCTGCGCAGCCTGCACCGGGCCGGCGCCCTGCTCGCGCTGTCCAGCGACTGGAACGTCGCCGAGATGGACCCCATGGTCGGCATCCACGCCGCCGTCACGCGGCGCCCGCCCGGCGGCGGCGAGGCCTGGACGTCCGAGGAGACCATCGACGTGGTCACCGCCGTCGAGGGCTACACGATGGGTTCGGCGCGCGCCAACTTCCTGGACCACGAGCGGGGTTCGCTCACCGTGGGCAAGCTCGCCGACTTCGTCGTCCTCTCCCGGGACATCCTGCGCATCGACCCCGACGCGATCCCCGGCACGGTCGCCGAGACCGTCGTCGTGGGCGGCGACGTGGTGCACACCGCCGGCCGGTAGGGCCCCGGCGAGGGGTGCCGAAACGGAGTGGCGGACTCTCGTTCCAAGATCGTAACGTCGCCGCCATGACCGACCAGACGCAGTCCGAGTCCGCCACCGCAGCGACCCCCGCCGCGCCCTTCCCCGCCGTCCTGACCCGCCACGCCGAGGCCGAGACCTGCGCCGACCCGAGCAGCGTGATGACCCTGCTCGCCGACTCGCACCAGACGGCCGACGGTTTCACCAGCTACCGCTCGACCTTCGCCCAGGGGGCCGTGGGCGCGCCCGCCCACTTCCACACGAAGGCGACCGAGCTGTTCTTCGTCATCAGCGGCTCCCTGCGGGTCCTCGTCGGCGAGGAGATCACCGTCCTGAACGCGGGCGACTTCCTCGCCGTACCGCCGCACACCCCGCACGCCTTCGCCGCCGCCCCCGGCTGCGAGGCCGACGTCCTGTTCGTCTTCACGCCGGGCATGGGCCGCTTCGACTACCTGCGCCTGCTCGGCCGCGTCATGCGCGGTGAGGAGGACTTCACGAAGATCGCCGAATCGGCCGAGCGCTTCGACAACCACTACGTCGACAGCCCCGTCTGGCGCGCCGCCTTGGAGGGCTCGGCGTGATCGACGCCGCCACCCACGTCCGCGTCGCCCGCCCCTCCCGGGACCTCGCCGCCGCCGAGCGCTTCTACGTGGACGGCCTCGGCCTGGAGGTCCAGTGGCGCAGCACCGACCGGGTGCCCGGTGAGCACGACCTGCTGATGGTCGGTCCGGCCGGCGGCGGCTGGCACTTCGAGCTGACCCGCGAACCGGAGCACCCGCTGGAGCCGACGCCGACCGTCGACGACCTCTTCGTCGTCTACCTCGGCCGCCCCGTCGAGGAGGCCCTGGTCGAGCGTCTGACCGCGCACGGCGGCACCCGCGTACCGGCGCACAACCCCTACTGGGACGAGTACGGCGTCACCGTCGCCGACCCCGACGGCTACCGCCTCGTCCTCTGCTCGCGCACCTGGGGGTAGCGCCGAGCCCGGTTCCGACCGCCGGGCGGGGCCCGCCCCGGCCGCCCGCGCCGCCCGTGCCCCGACCGGCATCGCCGGTCGCTTCGGGCGGCGCGGAGGAACCCCCTCTGCCACGCCGGCGACGCGGACCTGCGCGAGGCAGGACCCGCCGAGGCCCGGAGCGCGATACGCGACCTCGCGGTCGAGGCGACGACCGGAGACCGGGCCCGGTCGGCGGCCGACCACCCGACCGGGCGAGGTGCCCTGACTGCGCGGCGCCCGACATCTTCCGGGGGCCGTGACGTCCGGTGGCCCTGGCCACCGGACGTCACGGCCGTCCTCGGCCGCCCAAGGGGGCTCAGAGGCGGTCGAGGATCTTCCGGAGCTGCGCGATCTCGGCGTCCTGCGTCCGCACGACGTCGTCGGCGACCTGCTTCGCGGCCGCGTCGACGCCGTCCTTCTGCTCGGTCTTCGCCATCGCCACCGCGCCCTCGTGGTGGGCGATCATCAGCTCGGCGAACCTGCGGTCGAAGGCCTTGCCCTTCGTGGCGGCGAGGGCCTTCATGTCCGCGTCGGACATCATCCCGGGCATGCCGTGACCGCCGTGTCCGGCGGACTCCGGCCGGCCCCAGGCCTTGAGCCAGGACCTCATCTTCCGGATCTCCGGGTCCTGGGCCTTCTCGATCGCGGCGACGAGCTGCTTGACCTCGGGGTCCTCGGCGCGCCCGTCGGCGAGCTTCGCCATCTCCAGGGCCTGCTCGTGGTGGGGGATCATCATCTGCGCGAACATCACGTCCGCGTCGTTGAAGGTCCCGGCGGAGGCCGAGGCCGACGGGGTGGCGGTGGCCTGGCTGCCGTGCTCCATGCCGCTCATGGAGTCCCCGGATTCCCCGGAGCCGCCGCAGGCGGCGAGCAGGAGCGTGGCGGCGGCGAGGGCGCCGGTGAGCGCGAGCCGGCGGGTGGTGCGGCGGGCGGTGGGCGTGCTGAAGGTACGCATGGGTGTCACACCTCGTGTGCGGTGATCGTGGATCGGTTCGGTCGCGTCTGCGGGCAGCGTGGGGCGCCCGCGGTGGCGTGGCGGCCTAGATCCGCAGGATCGACAGCTGGGCGAGGTCGGGGGGACGCGGCGGCGGGGCGTTGGGGCCCAGGGCCGGCAGCAGTCCGGCCGGCAGCGCGGCGGTCCGGTCCGGGCGGCGCGCGAGGGCGGCCCGGACGAGCGCGAGGAGCAGCCAGGCCCCGAGGACGGCCACGCAGAGGGTGGTCATGTCCGTTCCGCTGCCGCCCGGGTGGTGCGAGGCCGACTTCCCGTGGCCACCCCCGTGGTGCCGCTCCGGAGCGGAGGCGGCGGTGCGGACGCCGGCGGCGTCGGCCGAGCCCTCGGCGGGCACGAGGCCGGTGGCGGTGGCGACATGCGCCATCCCGTCCGTACCGCCGCCCGACGAGCCCGCCGGGTGGCCCACCGAGTGCATCACGAAGACGCCGAGGGCGAGCACCACGACGAGCAGGAGGTGCGCCAGGGCGCCTCCTGCCCGCGTACGGCTGTGTCGCTCCCGTCCCACGTGCACGGGACCGAGCCTATCCGAATACCCCTGGTGGGTACGTGAGGCACCCCGTCCCGGCGCGCCTCGTGCGCTCGCGGGACGCGGTCTACCCGACCGCGTCGCCGGTCATCGCGGCGGCCAGCCGCAGGTGTCGCGCGGCCTCGTCGGCCCGGCCCTGCCGCTCCAGGGTGCGGCCGAGCATCAGTCGGGCGTAGTGCTCGACGGGGTCGCGCTCCAGGACGGCGCGGAGCTCCTCCTCGGCCCGGGTGAGCTGGGCCGAGTGGTAGTACGCGCGGGCCAGCAGCAGCCGCTGGGCCGTCTGGCCCGGGTGCTCGGCGACCAGGCCGCGCAGGATGCGGGCGGCCGTCAGGTACTCCTTCGACTCGAAGAACAGCTGCGCGCGGCTCCATCGGTCGGCCGCGGTGCCGAACTCGTAGTACGTCTCGTCGCTCACTGCTCACTCTCTCCGTGGTCGAGGTGGTCGGTCGTCGTTCACCCGGCTCAACAGCCGATGCTTGTTGAACATTCCACCAATATTGCGGCGCGCGGGTCCGCCCCGCTCCGGCCCCCGACGGGAATAGGTTGAGGGCCATGAGCAATCTTGAGCGCCAGGCCACCCTCCAGGTCTGCGGCGGCCGGGGCTTCGTCGTCGCAGAGCCGGTACGGGAACTCCTCAGCCCCCGCCACGTCCGGCTCGGCGAATCGACCGAGGTCCGCCGACTGCTCCCCAACCTCGGCCGCCGCATGGTCGGCGCATGGACCTTCGTCGACCACTACGGGCCCGACGACATCGCCGACGAGCCGGGCATGCAGGTGCCGCCCCACCCGCACATGGGCCTGCAGACCGTCAGCTGGCTGCACGAGGGCGAGGTCCTGCACCGTGACTCGACCGGCAGCCTCCAGACCATCCGGCCGCGCGAACTCGGCCTCATGACCTCCGGCCGGGCCATCTCCCACTCGGAGGAGAGCCCCTCGTCACACGCCCGCTACCTGCACGGCGCCCAGCTGTGGGTCGCGCTCCCCGACGCCCACCGCCACGTCGAACCGCGCTTCCAGCACCACGCCGAGCTCCCGCAGGTCACCGCCCCCGGCCTCACCGCCACGGTCATCCTCGGCGCACTCGACGGCGCGGTCTCCCCGGGCACGACCTACACCCCCCTCACCGGCGCCGACCTCGCCCTCACGGCCGGCACCGAACTGCGCCTCCCGCTCGACCCCGACTTCGAGTACGCGGTCCTCGCCATGTCCGGCGAGGCCCACGTCGACGACGTCCCCGTGCTCCCCGGCTCCATGCTCTACCTCGGCTGCGGCCGCACCGAACTCCCCCTGCGCGCCGCCTCGGACGCGGGTCTGATGCTCCTCGGCGGCGAGCCGTTCGAGGAGGAACTGGTGATGTGGTGGAACTTCGTGGGCCGCACGGACGAGGAGATCCGTCAGGCGCGCGAGGACTGGATGACGTCCGACCGCTTCGGCGAGGTGAAGGGGTACGACGGCGCCCGCCTGGATGCGCCGGAGGTGCCGGCGACCCCGCTCAAGGCGCGGGGGAGGGTGCGCTGAACCGGGCTTTCCTTCTCCCGGTGTCGGAGCGGGAGCCGCCCGGCCTCGCCGTCGCCGCCGGGTGCGGCTCCGGTAGGGCGTGCGGCGCAGCCCCGCCTCCTGGTGTGCAGTCGGCCGGGCGCGACGAACGCGGCACGGCCGGCGAGCAGGCGGCCGGACCATTCCTCGTAGTCCTCGGGTCCCCGACCGGTGCGGCGGAACAGGACGGCGGAGAGCTCGGGTTCGCGGACGAGTTCGAGGTACGGGGTGTTCGAGGTCGAGTCCCGGGCTGCGGCTGCGATCCGGTGAGGTCGTCGATGATGCCGGCGTCGGTCGTACCGGCGGTCGCCGCCACCCCGATGACACGCCGTCCACCGGCTCGTCCGGGGGAGGCTCGGCACACGCGGAAGACTCCCCTGACCAGCACCGAGAAGGGCATGCTCAGTCACCCGTGACCCCGTCGGTCCGCTCGCGCAGGAAGTCGGCGTGGCCGTTGTGGCGGGCGTACTCCTGGATCATCAACACATAGACCCAGCGCAGACTGAGGGAAACTCCGCGAGAGGACACGAAGGTCTCGTCGAGGTCGTGCCCGGCCACCGCCGCGTCACACGCTTCGACCTCGGCCTGGAACAACCCGAAGTCCCTCTCCGCAGCCGCTGCGTGAACTCCGTCGAGCCCTTCATCGCCGTCTGACGGGCCGGAGAAGACATCACCGATGGCCTCGCCTGCGAAGCTTCGCCGGAACCACCATCGCTCTACCTCCGCCATGTGCCGGACCAAGCCCAGGAGGGTGAGGTTCGACGGCTCCGCGGTCGTCCGCGCCAACTGAGCGGGCTCGAGCCCGGAACACTTGGCGAGCAACGTCTCCCGGTGCCAGCTCAGCCCACCCTCCAACATGTGACGCTCCGTCACGACTCCGAGATCCCCGAGCTGCTTGGTGCGCTCGACCGATGGCGCTGTCCAGGTCATGGATCCACTGTGCATCGCCGTCTTGAAGGGGATCAAGCAGGCGAGACGGCAGGGCCGAGGACCGTGGCCGTCCTCGCGCGGGCGTCAGGGTTCCTCGGTGGGAAGCCAGGCGCCGTGGAGGCCGAGGGGGACCCTGACGGGGATGGAGACGCGGGCGAGGGGACCGGAGGCGGGGTCCTCGGCGGGGAAGACGAGGAACCAACTCGTGCCGTCGGTGCGGTCGGTGGCGAAGGTCATCCAATAGCCGTGCTCGTCCGAGGACGCGTCCGGGCCCGGCTCGGGGGCGAAGACGGGCTCGCCGACGGAGAGGTCACCCGCGTCCCAGACCTGGCCGGCGCCGGTCTCCACGTCGAACCAGCGGATGGCGTCGTACTCCCCGGGCAGCAGGTCGGCACGGCCGGTGCCCGTGGCCAGGGCGGCACGGCGGTGGCGCCTGCTGACGCGTCGGTCGTCGATCCGGGGGAACTCGACCCGGGCGTCGTCCAGGACGGTGCGCGTCATGCGGCCGGCCGCGGGATCGATCCGGGCGCGGACCAGACGAGCCGTGGCCGGGCCGGCTCCTTCCGGGGCCGGGCCGACGGTGAGCCTGTTCCATTCGACGTAGTCGAAGACGACGGGTGCCTCCGGCTCGGGACCGTCGTCGTAGGCGTTGACCGAGTGCCACATCCAGAAGGCGTCGTCGGCGGCCCAGGCCGGGGCTCCGCCGTCGCGCGGAACGAGCGCCACGCGGGTGCCGCGCTCGGGCCGCCAGGCGAGGAAGGAGCCGCCGGACATGGCCGCCTCGAGGTCGATGAAGGCCGGAGCCAGGACGAGGACGACGTAGCGGGCGGTCAACGCCATGTCGTGGATCATCACGGGTTCGTCCACGCCCGCCACGGGTGTCGGTCCCCGTGTCACCGCACCGTCGGGACCGATGACGGACCACGTCAGATACGGCGGCTCCAAGGCGTAGCAGAAGACGACCATCTCGCCGGTGACCGGGTCGATCTTGGGGTGGGCGGTGATCCCCGCGGTCAGCCTGCCGCCGAAGTCCTCCCGTCCGAGGGTCGCCAGATCCGCGTCGAAGCGGTACGGGCAGGCCGACTCGGCCAGTGCCAGCATGCGGCCCGCGTGGCGGACCACGTTGATGTCGGGCAGATCCTTGAAGGTGTCGGCGAGCTCCGGGCCCACCTCGTCGGCGCTCGGCAGGACCAGCGATTCCAGACCGCCCCACAGCGCGCGCCCGGCCTTCTCCTCGGCCACGAGCGCCGGTGTGCGGACGAAGCGGTTGTGGTACTGGGCCCGGCCGTCGGACACCCGCACGGCGTGCAGCATCCCGTCCCCGTCGAGCGGGTACAGGTAGGAGCCGATCGGGGTGAACCGGGGATTCGGCCCGTTGCGCACGTACATCCCGTCAAGGGAAGCGGGCAGTGCGCCGATCACCCGCAACTCGGCCACGTCCACCTCTTCGGTGACGGGCGCGAAGGGGCCGAGCAGATGCGGGACGCGGGTGGGGTCGAAGCGGGTCGGTGCATGGGTGTTCACGGGACCTCCAGGCGTGATCACCGGCGTCGCCCGCGTCTCGGCGCACGGCGCCGCTCCCGTCCATTGAAACGTGGGGCCGCCCGCATCGCCACGCGGCGGCGGGCCCCGGGAGTCGGGACGTCATCGCGGCGTCGGCGGCCGACGGGCGGGTGGCCGGTCCCGCGGGTCGGCGTGGCCCGCGGGCGGGTCGGGCGGGGCGCTCAAGGCGCCTGGGCACCCGGCGCCCGGCGCCCTCAGGACGGGATGTTCTGCTCCGCCCAGACCACCTTGCCGGTGACGGTGCGGCCGGAACCCCAGCGGCGGCAGAGCATGTTGACGAGCTGGAGGCCGCGGCCGCCCTCGTCGCTCAGGTCCGCGTGCTGGATCTGGGGCAGGTCGGGGCCGGTGTCCGCGACCTCCACGACGAGACGCTCGCCGCGCAGCAGGCGGAGCGCGCCGGGTCCGTTGCCGTAGCGGAGCGCGTTGCCGACCAGCTCGGAGACGACGAGTTCGCACACGTCCGCCAGTTCGTCGAGTTCCCACACCGCGAGCTGGTCCCTGACCAGGTGCCGGGCGGCGGACGCGGCGCGCCCGTCCTGCGGCAGCGGCCAGACGCGCAGGTCGTCGCCGATCCCCGGTGCCGTCGTCGCGGTGAGGAGCACGGCCTCGTCGAACCGGGCCGCACCGGCCGGCGCGCGCCGGACCAGGCCGTCGCCGGCGAGATCCTCCGGGGACAGGCCGAGAGCCACCGAGCGCAGCAGCTCCAGCTGCTCGCTCAGGTCCGTCTCCCGGGACTTGACCAGGCCGTCGGTGTACATGACCAGGCTGCCGTTCTCCGGCACCGTGAAACGCACGGCGTCGTACGGGATCACTCCCGCGCCGAGCGGCGCGCCGATCGGTACGTCCACGAACTCGGCGGAGCCCCGCCCGTCGAGCAGCAGCGGCGGCAGGTGTCCCGCGAGCGCCATCGTGTACGTCGAGTCCGCGGGATCGTGCACCGCGCACAGGAACGTGGCGACCTGCTCGTCCTCCAGATCCCGGGTGGCCAGGTCGAGCCGGGCCAGGACCCGCTCCGGAGCCATGTCCAGCGTCATCAGGGTGCGGGCGACCGCGCGGAGGCGGCCCATCGTGGCGGCCGCCGGCAGCCCGTGCCCCATCACGTCCCCCACCATGAGGGCCGTCCGTCCCCCGGGCAGCGCCATGACGTCGTACCAGTCCCCGCCCGCCCCGTGGTGGGCCGCCGAGGGCGCGTACTCGGCGTGCACCCGCAGCCCGGGCGTGACCGGGGTGGCACGCGGCAGCAGGGTGCGCTGCAGCGTGATCACGTGCTCGCGCTCCCGCCCGTACAGCCGGGCGTTGTCGAGGAACACGGCGGCCTGGGACGCCAGCTGCTCCGCCAGCGCCTGGTCCGTACGGGAGAACGGCGGCGATCCGGGGCCGCGGACGAAGTCGACGGTGCCGAGCAGCAGCCCGCGGGCGATCAGCGGCACCGCCAGGTAGCTGTGGACTCCCGAGGCGCGCATCTTCGCCGCGGCGCTCTCGGTGGGCGCCACCCTGAAGAAGTCGTCCTCGCCCATCCGGCTCACGAGCACGGGCCTGCCCTGCCGCAGACAGTAACGGTGGAGCAGCGTCTCGTGATGCTTCTCGTCGCGGACGAAGGTCTCGCCCACCGGCGTCGGCTCCAGGGAGGACAGCTCCTCGACGGCGGACAGCGCGGTGGCCCGCATCCGGGGCAGGCCCGTGCCCGTCCACCGCGCGCCCTCGTCACCCCGCAGGACGCTCTCCAGGATGTCCACGGCGGCGCCGTCGGCGAACCCCGGCACGGTGAACTCGGCGAGCTCCTGAGCCGTGCGCTCCAGATCCAGCGTCGTGCCGATCCGGGAGGCGGCGGAATTCAGCCAGGCGAGCCGGCCGCGGGTGGTGAGCCGGTCGAGGGGAAACCCCTCGCCCGCCCCCTTGCGGAGCCGCCCGCGAGCACCCGCCCAGCGGTGCGCCCCACCGCTTCTCGTGGAGGGGACGCGCCTGGTCAGGCGCCGTCGCCCGTTGCCGCCGCGCACTCGTTCGGCCTCCAGACAGGAACTCGACGCCTCATGATGCACAGCATGCACTGGAATAAGCCGCGGCGCACCGGTCATGCGGGATCGAATGCACCGCCGACCGGACCCGGAGGCCCGGAGAACGGGGCGCCGACCCGTGCCCCCGGGCGGCACCGGGCCCCGTACGGTCCGGGTGGCGCGGTGGGGGCACGGGGCTCCGTACGGTCCGGGCGGCACGGTGAGGGCGCCGGGCCCCGTACGGGACGGGACCCGGCGCCCTCGGTCACGTTGCGGCGCCCGGTGTGTCGGGGGCCGGTCAGGTCCCGTCGGCGGCGTCGGGGGCCTTCGTGTGGCGCAGCAGCGCCGCGGCGGCCAGGGCGACCACCGCCGCGCAGCACAGGACCGCCAGGGCCTGGGCCCACGCGAACCGTCCGCCGAGACTGCTGTGCAGCACGTCGACGGTGCGCGCACCGGCGACGACGTGGAGAGCGATGAGCCCGATCGTGCCCGCCGCCGTGGCGGCCCAGGCGCTCGCGCTGTCCCGGGCCGCGAGCCAGATCGCGCACACCAGGCAGAAGACGGTCACCACGACCGACAGGACGGCGGTGTTGCCGCCGGCACGCAGCCCCGCCACGTCCGTCGGCAGGTGGACGAGGGCGCACGCGAGCAGCGCGGCCACCGCCGGCCAGCGCAGCGCCGAGCGCAGGGCCGGGGACGAGACGTGGCTGCCCGGGCCCGTCGCGAGCGCGTGGTCCAGGGGCGACCTCGTCGACGTCCCCGGGGTGCGGCGCCGCCTCGGCCCCGACCGGTGCGCGGAGACGGGCCTCATGGGCCCCGTGGCCCCGTCGGGCGCCCGGACCGCGCCCTCGCCGTCCCCTTCACCGCGCCAACTCCTGCCGTCGGCGCCGATGATGCCCACGAGCTCGACGACGTCCTCGATCGGCCGGCCCACGGCCGCAGCGCGCAGGGTGGTCTCGGCCTGGTGGAGGTCGTACCCCGACTCGTTGAGCAGGAAGACCAGTTCCCGGACCTCGTCGAGCGGACGGGACACGGCCGCGGCGCGCAGCGCCACGTCGGCGGGGCTGGACATCTCCCCGGACTCCTTGAGCCGCGCCACCAGAGCGGCGACCTCGGTCACCGGGCGCTCCGTCGCCGCCGTCCACAGCAGGGTGCGGATCGCCTCGTCGCCGTCCTCGTCCTGCTCCTCCGGTGGATCCTCCGCCTGCTCCTCCGGGTCCGTGGCGAGCACGTCGTCGAGCGGCCGGGCTGCCGGGTCGGGTTCCGCCGCCGGTGCGTCGGCGACGGCGGTCGCCCGCGAGGCGGCCGCGTCGGACCCCCATGCGGCCGGGGATATGGACGTCGGTTCGGGGACGGGCGAGGCCGCCCGGGCCGGGAGGGGGTGGGGGAGTGGGTCGGGCCCTGGAGCGGTGTCCCGGGTCCCCGTGTCGTCGTCCGCCGGATTGCTGTCGAAGGGGTCGGGGGTCATGACTGGTACTCCGTTCGTGGAAGCCCGCGAAGGCGTCCACAGTTCCGTGATCGTGACGCGCCGGTAAGCGCGTTCTCCCACCACTAGGCGGCAGTCCACCGGGCTGCGCCATCCGGGAAAGCCCTGGCTGAGCCGTCGGAGCGAAAAACGGCGGGAACGACGCCGTCGCGTGTCGCGGGCGGTCTCCGTGGGCAGGCGCCCGGTCCCGTCCGCGCCGCCCCGCCCGGGCACGGAGCACTGCTGGCGGGGGCGGGGAAGGCGGTGGGGGAAGCACCGCGCGGGGAGGGCGGGGCGGGGTCCGGGGCACGGGGGCTACCACGTACCCGCCGGGAACGTGGGGATACCGCCCGCCGGGACCGGGGTGAGGACTCCGGACGCGACGACCAGACCGCCCGGGTGACTGCCGGGGCCGGTGGCGTTGGCGGTGCCTGTGCCTGTGCCGATGCGGGTCTCGGTGCCGATGCCGGTGCCCAGGGCCGTCGTGGGTGGCCCCTGGCCGGCCCGGTCCGCGGGGGCCGGGGCCTCGTCGGCGGGCAGTTCGGCGAGGAGGGTGAGCAGGAGCAGCCCCGAACGGTTGGAGAGGATGTCCGCCGCCCGGACGAGGCGGGGGAAGTGCTGCGCGGGCAAGGACAGTGCCACGCAGGCGGGTTGGGCGCCCAGCGTGAGCGGCACCGCCGCGCAGACCTCCCGGTCCGAGTACTCCAGCAGGTCGAACTGGCTGGCCTGGGGGCCGTGTCCGTCGAGGACCCGGAACAGCGCGTCGGGATCGGTGATCGTCCGCCGGGTGAGCCGGACCGGGCGGTGCCGGGCCAGGTGGTCCATCCGCTCGGCGAAGTCGAGCTGGGCCATGAGGCACTTGCCGACCGCGCTGGCGTGCGCGGCGAGCCTGAAGTCGACGTAGGGGACCACCGCCGGGGTCGTCGGCCCGTCGGCACAGTGCTGGACGTCGACCTCGCCGTGGGTGTAGCGGCTGATGTAGACGGCGGCGCCCGTGGTGTCCCGGAGATCGTCCAGGAGCCGCGCGAGGGCGTCGTGGCGCAGCACCCGGTCGCCGGCGGGCGCGGGGGAGAAGAGCGGGCCGACGGTGAAGGAGCCGTCGACGAGCCGGCTGAGCAGCAGATGCCGGCACAGCCAGCTCAGGAGCGGGCCGAGCGGCACGCGGTCGAGCCGGGCCGCGACCGCGATCTCGCCCGCGCTCAGGGGGCGTCGGGCGGCGCGGACGGCGTGCAGCACGTCCAGGACCCGCATCGCCGCCGCCCATCGGTCGGGGAGGTGGGGCGTGGCCGGCGTCTGCCGGGCGAGTGCCGAGACGGAGGAGTGCCGCAGCGGCAGCGCGGAGAAGGCGCCGCTCCGGCCGGGTGGCAGTTCGCGCACCGCCTCCCGGGGCAGGGGAGCCGGGCGGGCGGGCTCCGACGGCGCCGTGGCGACGGCCCGTCCGGGGCGGCGGACGGTCGTGGGCAGGGGGACCATCCAGGCGCCCGGGCGGGAAGGGGCCTGCTGGTGGGAGATCGCGAAGATCTCCCTGGCCAGGATGCGGTCGGCGGTCGGCACGGGCCCGAGGTCCTCGTGCTCCCGGTGGAGCACCCGGCGCCGCACCCGCGCCAGCACGCGCCGTACCTGGGGCGTGAGGAGCGGGGCCGCGTCTCGCGAGGCGAGAGCCGCCGCCGTGACCGGGGCGGGGGGCGCGGCGGGGTCCGGGGGTGTGGCGCGGGCCGGAACAGGGGCCGGGTTCGGGTTTGGGTTCGAGGCCGGGGAAGTGGTCGCGGCGCGGGCCGGGTCCCGGGGCGTGGTCGTGGCGTCGGCCGGAGAGGCCTTCGTGGTGGCCGGCCGGCGCTCCGCCCCGGCCAGCCTCCGGAACCAGAGTGCGGCGTCGTGGAACTCCCCGCGCCGGGCGTGGTCGAGGAACAGGCAGGAGGCGGCGAGTGCCACCTCGGCGCCGGCGGCGAGCTGCCACCAGAAGGTCGCCCCCTCGCCGTCGCCGGAGAGGTGCAGGACGCAGGCGAAGACCAGCGCTCCCTCCGGGTCGGCGCCCAGGTGCTCGGCGAAGACCGCGAGCCGGGCGCCGGCGTCGCCGGCGAGCACGACGGCCGCGCACAGCGCTTCGAGTTCCCGGCGGGCGTCGTCCGCGTCGGGGAGGGGCGCCGCGCCGTCGGCGTCGGCCGGGGTGTCCGGCCGGGACGGGGGTCCGGTGAGGGCCAGGAGCCGGGCCCGGGAGGCCGCCGCGTCGGAGCGGAGGCGTGGGGTGCCGGCCGATGCCGCGGCGAGGACGTCTTCCACGGACCGGAAGACCCCGTGGGTCTCGCTCATGAGCTGGCCTTCCCGTCTCCGTTGGGTGTGATCGGCATGCGAAGCTCCCGGGCCAGCCGGCGCTTCGCGCGGTTCAGGTGCGAGCGGATCGTGGCCGCGTCGACGTCGAGGATCTCGGCGGCCTCGGCGCTGGTCCGGCCGAGGAGGTAGCAGTGCCTGACCGCCTCGCGCTGACGCTCCGGCAGCCGGGCGATGGCGTCGTGCAGGGCCAGGTTCTCGACCAGCGTGTCGAACGGGTCGATCCCGCCGCTCCGTTCGTCGAGCAGGCCGCCGAGGACGTCGTCGTCGACCGGTATGGGGGTGCGCCGACGGCGGCGCCCCTGATCGATGATCCGTTTCTTCAGGACCGTCCAGGCGTACGCGGCGGGCTTCTCCATCACCGACACCCGCGGCCACTGCCGCATCAGGTCCTGGAAGGTCGTGTCCACCGCGGCCAGGGCCCCCGCCTCCGAGCGCAGGTCGACGTGGGCGTACGCGAAGAAGTCGTCGTGCCAGCGGGCGTGGAACGCCCAGTAGCTCTCGTGGAGCGCGGGGGTCCAGCCCGCCATCGGGGCGGGACACCGCGGCAGGTGCACCGCCCCGTCGGACTCCTCCGTCTCCTCCGTGCCGACCTCGCTCACCCGGTCACCTCGGGCCGTACGTCGTCCGCCGCGCCCGTACGGCGCAGGGCTCCGGAGCTGATGTCGGAGAGGGCCGTGCGCACCGCGGCCGCCAGCAGACGCCGTCCGCAGCGGACGACGTCTCCCCCGAACACCCGCATGACCACCGCGGCACCGACCAGCCACTCCGTCGTGCTGTGCTGCACCAGCTCTCCTCCTGTCGCGCCTGATCACCGCCCGCAGCCCCCCTTCTCCGCGGCACCGGAGGCGACCGCCTCCACAGGTAACAGCGACGCCCGGAGCTCCAGCGTGCACAGGAAAAACAAAGAAATATAACTGTCGGTAATCGCCCTTGATCGATCCGTTTCGGTCGCAGAGCTGCGGGGCGTTGTCAGACCCCCCTCGTAACGTCGGCAGTACGGGGCCCGGGAGTCGCCCGGCCCCTCGGCGTAAGGAGCGGTCATGGGTGAGATCAGCGTGGACCGGCGGCACCTCGACCGCCTGCTCGCGGACACCGCGAGCGCGTACGGGCACCCCTATCAGCAGGCCTTCGCCGAACTGGCGGCCTCCCACCGCGGCCGGCCGGCCGCGACGATCGTGCCCCTGCTGCGCGCCGCGGCGGAGCGGGCGCTGCTGGGCTTCACCGCGGCCGACCTCGCCGACCAGGCCGAGGCCATCAGCAACGGAGCCCCGTATGAGCTCCGGATCCGCGTCACGGGACGCTAGGGCGGCGAATCACGAACCGGAGCGTCCGGACCGGAGCGGGGCGGACCGGAGGGGCCGGACTGGACCGCGACCGGACCGGGGGTGCGACGCCCGGGTGCGCGCGGGCGCGGCTGTGACGGGCCCGCCGTGCTCGCCGGGTCCCGGAGCCGGGGTCAGGAGGCCGGGCCCGGGGCGGGCTCCTGGCCGGTGCCGCGGCAGTCCGGGCAGTCCATGCCCAGCCCGCACTCGGGGCACTGCCGGCTGTCGAGGAAGCCGAGGCCCTCGCAGGTCCGGCACGAGCCCCAGCCCTCGCACATGCCGCACAGCCGGTGGCCCGGCCGCAGCGTCTCCGGGGTGGCCGCCCGGGGCGGGCGGATCCACCGGGCGTGGATCCAGACGACGGGGGTCATGCCCGAGATCCGCAGCGTGGTGCCCGTGGCACGGACGCTCGCCTCGAACAGCGCGCGCTCGCCTGCCGGGCGCGTGGCCTTCACGAACGGGTGCCCGCCGAAGCTCTCGCCCGGCTCGGTGCGCCAGCCCGCCGCGCGGAGCGTCTCGGCGGCCACCGGTGCGGCGGTCTCGTACGGGACCTCCGGCAGGAGCAGGGACATGGCGAAGCGCTTGCCCATCATGCCGCTCACGTCGTAGCGGTCGTCGGTGCGCTCCTCGGAGCGCGGCTCCCGGCCGGGAGCGACGGCGTCCGCGACGGCGCGCAGCTCCGCCCGCAGCCTCTCGACCGCCCGCGCGAACCCCTCGGCGGCGCCCTCGATCTCCTCGCTCATGGCCACCTCCCCGTCCCCACTGTACGGACGCGCGCGGGACGGGGGCTCAGGTCGGGCGGAGCCGGGGCGAGGGCCGTCCGGCGCCCGACGGCCCCTCAGCGCACCGAACCGTGGGGCCCCGAGGCGTGGAAGGGCACGCCGCGAGTCCGGGGCGCCGACGTGTGCCCGCGGCGGAGCCGGGTCGCGCGGCGGCACGGGCGAGGCGACGGGGTGGGGGCGTACCGGCGGCGCGTCGCGGGGAGCCGCGGGTGCGACGGGGGCGGGCGCCGGGCCGGCCTCAGCGGGCGGACTTCAACGCCTCGTGGTCGATGCCCAGTTCGCGAACGAGTGCGTCGTCGACCCAGTCCAGCATCGTCGTGCGGCTGAGCGACCCCTGGTACGACGTGCTCTGCACGGCCAGTCCGTCGAGCAGGGCGGTGAGCCGCCAGGCCGCGTCGGCGGGGTGCTCGCACACGAACTCGCCGGCCGCCACCCCCTCCGCGACGACCTCGGTCATGGCGGCCTTCCACTGCCGGTCGAGGCCGTGGGTGAGCTCGCGCAGCGCGGGTTCGCGCAGCGCGGCCGCCCAGCCCTCGATCCACAGGCGCCAGCCCTTGGCCTGGCCGGTCGGCGCGTACCAGCGGACCGCCGAGCGCAGGCGCCGGGTGGCGCTGGTGCGGGGCTTGTCCAGGATCGCGCGCAGCTGGGCGAGATCGGCCTCTGCGGCGTGCGCGAAGGCCTCGGCGACGAGGAGTTCCTTGGTGGAGAAGTGGTAGAGCACCAGGGAGCTGCTGACACCGAGCACCGAGGCGACGTCCGCGATGCGCACGTTGCTCACACCCCGGGCCTCGATCTGCTCGACGGCGACGCGCAGGATCTCCGCGCGCCGCTCCTCCACGCTCAACCGGACTCTGGCCACCCCCGCACCCTACACAGCCCCTGACACCCCCGTATGGCCGTCTTTTCCGCCCCGGACACCGGCTGAGCGTGACGTCAGCAGACGTGTCACCCATGCCGCTCCCGGTGAGACCGGGAGGCAGGGCGGCGGCGGTTCGATCACGGCGTCCTCCCCCTCGTCCGCTTAGCGTGGACGGCGCCGGTGGCACCGCCGGCCGACTGCCTCTCGACGTGGCAGTCCGAGGGCCGTGCCGGCGGACCCCCACGCGGGCCGCCGCACCTTCGCGATTCGGATCGGGCGCATGAAACGAGAAGCAGTCACGGACACCGTCGTGCTCATCCACGGCCTCTGGATGACTCCGCTGTCGTGGCAACACTGGGTCACCCGCTACGAGCAGCGCGGGCTGAAGGTGATCACCCCCGGCTACCCGGGCATCGAGCCGGGCACCGCCGGGGTCGAGGCGCTCCGCAGGGACCCGTCCCCGCTCGCGGGCCTGGGCGTGCGCGAGGTCTTCGAGCATCTTGCGGAGGTCGTCGGCTCGCTCGACACGAAGCCGGTCATCATGGGGCACTCGTTCGGTGGAGCCTTCGTCCAGCTCCTCCTCGACGCCCGCTACGGCGCGGCCGGGGTGTCCATCGACGGCGCGGCCGTGAAGGGCGTCCGGTCCCTGCCGCTGAGCGAGATCAAGGCCACCTTCCCGGTGCTGCACAACCCGGCCAACAGGAACCGCGCCGTGCCGGTCACCGAGAAGGACTTCCACTACGCCTTCACGAACAACCTCGACGCGGAGGAGGCGAAGGCCGTGTACGACCGCTATGCCGTCCCGGTCTCGGGCCGCATGCTCTTCCAGGGCGGATTCGCGAACTTCACCCCGAACGCGGCGACGGCCTACGACTTCGCCAACTCCGACCGCGCGCCCCTGCTGTTCATCTCCGGCGGCAACGACCAGATCCTCCCGCCCTCCGTCCAGCGCGAGAACTACGAGAGGAACGCGAAGCACTCGAAGGCCGTCACCGCGTACAAGCTGTTCGACGGCCGCAGCCACTACACCTGCGGCGAACCCGGCTGGGAGGCCGTCGCCGACCTCGCGCTCGACTGGGCGCTCGCACCCACCCCGGGAGAGCTCGACGCCGCCTGACCGCTCCCGGCTCACGTTTCCCCGCCTGTAGGGGTTCACCGCACGGCCCCAGGACGGCGCCCGGCCGGCGGCCGGTGGACCGTGCCCGGGTGCGCCCGTCCAGGGCGCCGGAAGCCGGCCCGGCAGTCCGGCGGCCCCGTCCGGCGGGCGGCCCCGTCCTCCCCTGCGGCCCCGTCCTCCCCTGCGGCCCCGTCCTCCCCGGCAGCCCCGTCCTCCCCGGCAGCCCCGTCCGGTCGGCAGCCCATCCGCCCCCGCGGCGCCCCCGTCCGGCCCGGTGGGCCAGTCTCGTAGGCCCGACGGAGAGGTGGCGCCGGCCGCGACCGGTCACGGGCCGGGGAGGGCGTCACGGCTCATGCGTACCAGCCGAAGCGCTCGGCCAGCACCGGCAGCCGGTCGGCGACGACCGCGTGCGCCGCGACGCGCGGCGTCGTCCCGTCCAGCTCCGCCCGGGTGAGGACCTGTTCGACGAGGGCGCGCATGGAGCGCCGGATGTGGGCGAAGGCCTCGTCCGGGTCGGCGCCGATGTCACCGAACAGGGTCCACCACCACCAGGCGTTCGTCGCGGAGTTGACGACGACGTCCGGCAGGACGGTGATCCCGCGGGCCGCGAGGAGCTCCTCCGCCTCGGGCAGCACCGGCATGTTGGCCGCCTCGACGATCCAGCGGGCCGTGACGGAAGCCTGGTTGGCGGCGTCGATCGCGTACGAGACGGCCGCCGGGACCAGGACGTCGGCGGGGACGCTCAGCCAGGCGTCGCCCGGCAGTTCGGCGTCGCCCGGCCGCAGCGCGGACCGGTCCACCGTGCCGTAGGAGTCGCGGGCGGTGAGCAGGGCCTCGACGTCCAGGCCCTCCGGACGGGCGATCGTCCCCTTCACGTCGGCGACGGCGACGACCCTCAGCCCGGCCCGGGCCAGAAACCGTGCGGTCGCCCCGCCCATGGTGCCGAAGCCCTGGATCGCCACCCGTGTCCCCGCGTGCGGGACACCGGCCCGGTCGAGCCAGGTCAGGACGGACTCGGCGACCCCGCAACCGCCCGCCAGCTCGTCGAGGCCGATGCCGTCCACCTCCACGGCGAACGCGTCCGCGAGTCGGCGGCGGGCCGTGACCTCGTCGTCGAGCAGCGGGTAGACGGCCTGGATCGAGGAGACCAGACCGGCCTCCTCGGCCGCCCGGTCGACGAGGTCCTGGGAGAGCCCCAGGTCCTCGCCGGTGGTCCAGAACCGTTCGATGTACGGGCGCATCGCACGCAGATAGCGCACCAGCACGCCGTACGCCTCGGGGGCGCGGGGGTCGCAGTCGATGCCGCCCTTGGCGCCGCCGAGCGGCACGTACCGGGCCCGAGGGTCGTAGTGCAGGGCCTCCTTCATCGTCATCCCGCGGGCGAGCCCGGCGACCTCGTCGAGGGTGCAGCCCGCGCGCATCCGCAGCCCGCCGCTGGACACGCCGCGCACCAGCCGGTCGATCACCAGATGACCCCGGCGGCCGGTGACGTGGTCCGTCCACGTGAGCGAGACGAGCGGGGCGGCGGTGGTTCCGGCGGTCTCGGATGTCGTCATCTCGGCGGCTCCTCGGGGACGGTGACGATGGCGGGTCCGGGGGTGACGGGTGCTTCGGGCAGAGCGGCGGCGAGCTCGGCCGGCGGGCGGACCTCGACACCGTGCCCACCGTAGGCGCGGGCCAGTCCGGGCCGGTCGACGGCCCTGGGGGTGTGCACGGGCGCGGCCCTCTCCGCGCGGATCACCGCCCGGCCGTGGTGGGCGTGCGGGCAGCCCCGGGCGCCGGGGACCGCAGCGCGGCCCAGGTCCGGAACGCGGCCGTCCGCGACGCCGTCGGATCGGCCGTGGCGGCCTGTGCCGTCACCGGCGGACCGGCGTCGAGGAACTCGTCCACGGTCCGCGCCCGGAGGCGGATCTCGTCGTGGGTGACTGCCCGGCCGAGCGCGACGGCGGTGCGCCGCCGGGCGGTGAACGGGATCGGCCCGGTGGGGAGGTCGGGCACGGTGCCTCCTGGCGCGACACAGGATACTGACTGAACCGTCAGTCAGTATCGGCAAAGCGGACGGCGCTGTCAAAGGCCCGGGGCCACGCCGCCGGGCCGCGCTGTCAAGGGATCGGGGCCACGCCGCCGGGCGGTGGTGTGCACGCCGCGGCCCACGGCATCGGCGCGGTTCCCGTAGGGTCGGAAAATGGCCAAGTACTTCGACGTCCACCCGCAGTCGCCGCAGCCGCGCACCATCGGCACCGTGGTCGACAGCCTCCGGGCCGACGCCCTCATCGCGTACCCCACGGACTCCTGCTTCGCGCTGGGCTGCCGGATCGGCAACCACGACGGACTGGAGCGGATCCGGTCCATCCGGCGCCTCGACGACCGGCACCACTTCACGCTGGTCTGCGAGAACTTCGCGCAGCTGGGCCAGTTCGTCCACGTCGACAACGACGTGTTCCGCGCCGTCAAGGCGGCGACCCCGGGCAGCTACACCTTCATCCTTCCCGCCACCAAAGAGGTGCCGCGCCGCCTCATGCACCCCAAGAAGAAGACCGTCGGGGTGCGGATCCCGGACCACGCCGTGACCCGGGCCCTGCTCGCCCAGCTGGGCGAGCCCCTCGTCTCCAGCACCCTGCTGCTTCCCGACGAGGCCGAGCCGCTGACCCAGGGCTGGGAGATCAAGGAGCGGCTCGACCACGTCCTCGACGCCGTCGTGGACTCCGGCGACTGCGGCACGGAGCCGACCACCGTCGTCGACTTCTCCAGCGGCGAGGCGGAGATCGTCCGGCGCGGGGCCGGCGACCCCGCGCGCTTCGAGTGACCGGGCGCCCGGCGTGTGCCGGTCAGCCGACCGGCAGCGACAGGCTCGGGAAGGCGAAGCGGTACGGGTGACGGTACCCGGCCTCGCCGCCGAGGATCAGGTCGGTCGCGCGGGCGACGCCGGCGGCCCGGGCCGTGCGGACCAGGAGGTCCGCCAGGGCGCCGGGGTCGACCTCGCCGGGGCCGCCCGCGTCCACGCGCCACGGGGCCTCGCCGGCGGGGCGCCCGTCGAGGTGGTCCGGCGGGAGCGATTCCCGGGAGGTCCACCCCAGGGCCGCCGCGTGTTCGCCGCGGGCCGCATCGGCGACCAGGTACGCGGTGTAGTCCAGGTGGAGCCGCGTGCCGGAGTCGACGCAGAAGAGCATCGGGGCGCCGGCGCCGGCGATCCGCCCGTACAGGGGGAGGGAGTGGCTGATGCCGAGCGCCCGCGTCTCCGCCGGGAGGGTGCGCAGGAACGCCGCCAGGGTGAGGTGCAGGTCGTCCCAGTCTCCCGGGCCCTCGTGCCGCGGCTCGTCGACGGAGAGGCCGGAGTCCTCCCGGGTCCCCAGGAATCCGGTGCCCGCGCTCTGGTACCAGGTCTCCCACGTCGCGCTCGGCTCCAGGACCAGCTCCGGGCCGGCGGCGCCAGCGCGCAGCTCCAGGGTGGTGGCGCCGTGGCGCCAGCGGAGGAAGGGCCTGCCCCAGCGGGGATCGGCCCGGCGTCCGGGCGGACGGGTGTGACCGTGCGCGCCGAGGAAGGCCGCCTCGCCCAGCGCCGCCCGCAGCACGTCGGCCACCCGGCGGAACTCCACCGCCTGCGCGAGCGGGTCCGCGTCCGGCCGGCTCAGCGGCACGACGAGCGCCGCCGGATCGCTGTGGACCTCGGTCGGAAGCCCGAGCCGGGCGGCGAGTTCGGGCAGGGACGCCCCGGGCCGGTGGAGGTCCGGGGCCGCCGCCGAGAGGGTGCGGGCGGCCACGGTCAGGTCTTCGGTGCTGATCACGGTGCATTGCTATCAGCCGCTGCCGACACCCTGACGCATACCCGACCTGCTGCGATGTCGGCGGGCCGGGTTAATGTGCCCCCTGAGGCGCACTGGACGAACGAAGCCGAACGAACCGTACGAAGCGGAAGAAACGGAGGCCGACCATGAGCAGGAACCGTGCCGGCCGCCCGCCGGGCACCCGGACCAACGAGGACGGGCTGACCCAGCGGCAGCAGCAGATCCTGGACATCATCCGCTCCCACACCCGTCAGCACGGGTTCCCGCCCTCGATGCGGGAGATCGCGGCCGCGGCCGGCCTCCTCAGCACGTCCAGCGTCTCGCACCAGATCCGGGCCCTGGAGAAGAAGGGCGTCCTCCGGCAGGACCCCCAGCGCCCCCGTGCCTACGTGCTCGCCGACGGCCGCCCCGAGGCCGGGGCCGAAGGCGCCGAGCGCGGTGTCAGGAGCCAGGCCGAGATCCTCGGTGAGCGGCAGGCCGTCGTGGTGCCCCTCGTCGGACGGATCGCGGCGGGCGTGCCCATCACCGCCGAGGAGCTGGTCGAGGACAATCTCGTCCTGCCCGCCCAGGTCGTCGGCGCCGGGCGGCTGTTCGCCGTGACCGTCGTCGGCGACTCGATGCGGGACGCCCACATCGAGGACGGCGACCTGGTGGTCGTCCGCGCGCAGGACACGGCGGACGACGGTGACATCGTCGCGGCCATGCTGGACGGCGAGGCCACGGTCAAGCGCCTCGCCCACGACGGCCCGCACGTGTGGCTGAAGCCGGCCAACCCCTCGTACGAGCCGATCCCCGGCGACGAAGCGGTCATCCTCGGCAAGGTCGTGTCGGTGCTCCGGCGCCTCTGACCCCGCGGAGCGCGCCGGCGCCCGCCGCCGGCGGGCCGTCAGCCCAGCGCGTCCGCGTCGGGCACGACCACGCCGTAGAGGTCGCCGATGGTCGCGAGCGCCCCGCGGTGCAGCTGCTCGGCGGAGAGCTCGGCGCCGACGGTGGCGAGCGGGCGGGTCGCGCAGGCGTCGGCGACGACCGTGGGACGGTCGCCGCGCAGGAACGCGCCGGCCGCCGTGAACGCGACGCACATGTGGGTCATGAAGCCGGCGATCACCACGTCCCTGTGCCCGGCGGCGTCGAGGTGCTCGCCGAGCTCGGTGCCGACGAACGCGTCCGGCGCCGTCTTCACGACGACGCGCTCGCCTGCCACGGGCGCCACCCGCGGGTGGATCCGCCCGATCTCGGCGCGGATGTCGTACGGTCCGCCCTCGCCGCCGTCGTTGACGACGTGGACGACCTCGGTGCCGGCGGCCCGGGCCCGGGCGAGCAGCTCCGCCGCCGCGTCCAGGGCGGCCTCCCAGCCGGTCAGCTCCATCACGCCCCGGGTGTAGGTGTTCTGGTAGTCGATCAGGATCAGCGTGGCGTCCGCGAGCGAGGCCGGCGTGCGGTCGAGGCCGATGACGTCGCGCAGGGTGGCCGAAGGCGTGGTGGCAGGCATGACTGTCCCCTCCCAGGGGGTGGTCCGGATGCGGGTCGGGCACGGCGGGAGCCCGCGCGGGCATCGCCCGCGCAAACTCACCGCCCGTGCTTCCACGCTACGAACCGCCCCGGGATGGCGGCAATGACGTACGAGTTGCAGATCCGGACATCACCGCCGTGCGTCCAGGGGGCCGGACCGGGCTCAGTGGCCGGGCGCACGCTCCCCGACGGGATCGGGAAGCCGGTCCCCGGGGTCTCCCGCAGGCTGCCGCCCCGGCCCGCCCTCCGCGAACGCGTCCTCCGCGCCGGGGCGGCGACGGGCCGACAGGCCGGTCAGCAGGCCCGCGAGGGGCTCGGTGTAGCGGGCGGTGAGCGGGCCGACGACGACCAGGATGAGTACGTACGCGGTGGCCAGGGGGCCCAGGGACGGCTCGATGCCGGCGGTGACCGCCAGTCCCGCGATGACGATGGAGAACTCGCCGCGCGCCACGAGTGTGCCGCCCGCGCGCCAGCGGCCCTTGCGCGAGATGCCGGCGCGGCGCGCCGCCCAGTAGCCCGTCGCGATCTTCGTGCCGGCCGTCACGGTGGCGAGCACGAGCGCCGGGAGCAGTACCGGCGGGATGCTCGCGGGGTCGGTGTGCAGCCCGAAGAAGACGAAGAACACGGCGGCGAACAGGTCCCGCAGCGGGCTGAGCAGGTTGTGCGCGCCCTCGGCGACCTCGCCGGACAGGGCGATGCCGACCAGGAAGGCGCCGACCGCGGCGGACACCTGGAGCTGCTGGGCGAGGCCCGCCACCAGGAGGGTCAGGCCGAGGACCACGAGGAGCAGCTTCTCCGGGTCGTCGCTGGAGACGAAGCGGGAGATCAGGCGTCCGTAGCGGACCGCGAGGAAGAGCACGAGACCGGCGACGCCGAGGGCGATGGCCAGGGTGACGCTGCCCGCGGCGAGCCCGACGCCGGCGAGGAGGGCGGTGACGATCGGCAGATAGACGGCCATGGCCAGGTCCTCGAGGACGAGGATGCTCAGGATCACGGGGGTCTCGCGGTTGCCGAGGCGCCCGAGGTCGCCGAGCACCTTGGCGATGACGCCGGACGAGGAGATCCAGGTGACGCCCGCGAGGACGACGGCGGCGACCGGACCCCAGCCGAGCAGCAGGGCCATGGCCGCGCCAGGAAGGGCGTTGAGCGCGGCGTCCACGAGCCCGGCGGGGTACTGCGTCCGGAGATTGGTGACCAGGTCGGTCGCCGTGTACTCGAGGCCCAGCATGAGCAGCAGCAGGATGACGCCGATCTCGGCGCCGATCGCGACGAACTCCTCGCTCGCGCCGAGCGGGAGGAGTCCGCCCTCGCCGAAGGCGAGCCCGGCGAGGAGGTAGAGCGGGATGGGGGAGAACTTCAGCCGTCCGGCGATACGGCCCAGGAGCCCCAGGCCGAGGATGATCGCACCGAACTCGATGAGGAAGAGGGCGGACGAGTGCATGGATCACTCCCTTTCGAGGATCACGGCGGCGGCGTCGACCCCTTCGCGGGTGCCGATGACGATGAGCGTGTCGCCCCCGGCGAGGCGGAAGTCGGGGCCGGGGGAGGGGATGGCGTCGGCGCGGCGCAGCACGGCCACGATCGAGACGCCGGTCTCGGTCCGCATCCGGGTCTCGCCGAGGTGGCGCCCGTTCCAGTGGGACGTGGCGGAGAGCGCGATCCGCTCGGCGACCAGGCCGAGGTCGGTCGTGGAGAGCAGGCTCGGGCTGTGGTGGGAGGGCATGAGGGCGTCGATCAGGGCCTCGGACTCCCCGGCGGTCAGCCGTACCGACAGGGAGCATTCATCGGGATCTTCACGGCGGTAGGCGCTCAGCACCCGGCTCCCGTCGCGACTCGCGACGACGGAGAGCCGGCGGTCCTCACGGGTCGTCAGGTCGTAGCGGACGCCGATTCCGGGCAGCGGCGTACGGCTCATGCGCGCGGCGGGCATGGGCGGACTCCTCGGGGCGGGGGTGGGCATGCGGAACGGAGACGTCCTGCCGGGCAGGCGTCTTGGTAATTACTTTACCCAGGCAACAAATGGGCGGATTGCGGGGGCAGGCCGAACGGATCCGGACAACTCGGCACCTGTCCGGGATCTTGCGCCCCCGACACCGGCGTGGTCGTATGTGCTGTCCTTTTCAAGATCACGACATGGGGGTAAGTGATGACCGGACGCATGGACCGCCGTTCCGTCATACGCGGCGTGGCCACGGCCGGAGCCGGCGTCGCCGCGGGCGCGCTGGTGACCGGCGGGGGCACGGCGTACGCGGCGGGGGCCGGCGGCGATCCGTACGTGGTCAACGTCATGAGCCACAACGCCGATCCGACCGGGGCGACTCCGAGCGACGCGGCGTTCCGCGCGGCCGCCGCCGAGCTGCTGTCGGCCGCCAACTGGCAGAAGAACCCGATCTCCGGCACGATCCTGAAGAAGGTCCTGCTGATCCCGCCGGGCAACTACCTGCTGACGGAGCCCGATTCGCTCCTGCCCAACGTCGACGGACGCGGCGGCGGAGGTGTCGTCGACGGCATCGCGATCACCGGCTACGGCAAGCGCACGTCCCGGATCGTGTACGCGCCCACGGCCAACGACACCACGCTGTGGACCAACTACCGCCGCTACAAGAACATCCGGATCTCCGGACTCACGTTCACCAGCAACAACCCCACCTCCAGCTTCTGTTACTCCTACTCGGAGGACGGCGGCTACGGTGCCCAGGACACCTGGTACACCGACGTGGAGTGGCGGGGCGACTGGAAGCGGGGCATCGGCCTCGACGGCCCCCTCGACTCCCCGCCGCCGCCGGCGCAGCAGGTGCCGCAGTCCGACCTCAACAGCGAGATGGGCTGGGACCACTGCCAGATCGGCGGCACCTACTCCGAGGCGTTCCTCGTCATGGGGATGAACACGGCCGCCACCCAGCAGGACCAGTTCCTCAACTACTGGTTCCGCGACTGCAAGGTGGAGTTCAAGTCCGGGGTGTTCGTGAAGAACGTCCGCGGCGGCTCCATGAACTTCATCGGAGGCTCCTACATCCTCACCGACGCGAGCAGGCCCGGCACCTTCTTCCAGCTGACGTCCGACGCCTCCACCCGGTTCGACTCGGTGCTGCGCCTGTACGTCCAGGGCATCCGCTTCGAGGTGCAGAGCAAGAGCCACAAGGTGATCGACTCCCGCTGGACGAGGGGCAACATCACCTTCGTGTCCTGCGACGACACCGCCCAGCACTTCCAGAGCTGGGCATCGGACGCGGTGCCGCACCAGTACGCCTTCAACGCCGGCGGCAACAGCGGCCCGATGGTCCGCTACGTCGACTGCGCGCTGATGGGCTCGCACAGGGTGGAGACCGGGACCGCGCCGACCACCTCGGGCAAGGTGCTCTACGACGGCTGTCGCTTCATCGACATGAACGCGCCGACGGGCACGAGCGGCTTCCTGCGCTGGACGGGTGTCGCACCGCGGCACGAGATGCGGGACTGCCTCGCGGGGCCCACCTACACGGCGGACGTGAAGTACCCCGCCTGACGCGGTGCCCGGCCCGTCCCGGGGACCGCCCCGATGCCCCGCGCGGCATACCCCGGGCGGTACGCTGCCGCGCGTAGGGGTGGCGAGCAGAGGGAACGATTCGGTTCATGGGGCGTCAGGCGTACGGAGACATAGCGGGCTTGGTGGCGGCGACGGCGGTGCTGCTCGCCGTCACGGGCTGTTCCGGCCTGGGCGGAGCGGGCGCGGGCCCGGCCGGTCCCGACGGCGAGGGGCGGCCCCCGGCGTCCTCGGCCGCGCCCTCCCGGACCGGCGGTGCGCCGGGCGGCCCGGCGGACGCCGGCGGCACGCTGCCCGGTCTGCCGGGCGCCTCCCTGGCCCGCACCCAGCTCGCCGGGCTCAGGGTGGCACCCCCGCGGCCGATGAGCGGCTACAGCCGTGACCGGTTCCCGCACTGGACCGAGCAGGGCGAGAACTGCAACACCCGTGAGGCCGTCCTCGAACGCGACGGTGAGGACGTCCGCCGGGACGGCGAGTGCCGGGCGGTGTCCGGCACCTGGGTCAGCGTCTACGACGGCAGGACCGTCACGAAGGCGTCCGGTCTGGACATCGACCACATGGTGCCGCTCGCCAACGCGTGGCGCTCGGGGGCGGACGGCTGGACGCAGGAGAGGCGCAAGGCCTTCGCCAACGACCTGACCCACCCCCAGCTGCTGGCGGTCTCGGCCGTGACCAACCGTTCCAAGGGCGACCAGGGCCCCGACGAGTGGCGGCCGCCGTCCCGGACGTACTGGTGCACCTACGCGCGCGCCTGGACCTCGGTGAAGTCGACGTACGGCCTCTCGGTGACGTTCGCGGAGAAGGCCGAGCTCGTGCGCATGCTGGACACCTGCGGCGGCTGATCCGCGCGGGCGGTTGCGCGGAGGGGCGGCACGGTGGAGACCCCCGTACCCCGCGTGCCGCCCCTCCTCCCCCGATAGAGAGCAGCTCGGTTCCCTCACCCGGGCCCGGGAGTTCCTCCCGCCCCCCGACGGGAGGACCATGGGCCGTGCCGGTGAGAGACGGTGGGCGCCGCGGCTACGGGGGTGTGACCGCGGCGCCGTGAACGACGATAGCGACCGGCGGTGTGCCCCCTGGAGCCGTCCGTTTGGGGGGCTTGCGGCCCCCCACCGGTCAGCCCCCGTCCAGACTGTCCTCGCGGACCCGCACGGCGAGGTCGATCTTCGTGTACGCGGGCCGGCCGGCCTGCCGGTACTTGGCCTTGACCCGGTCCAGGTAGTCCTTCGCGGTGTGCACCGTGATGCCCGCCCGCCGGGCCGTGGACTTGAGGGTGAGCCCGGAGGCGTAGTCGAGCAGGACCTGCCGTTCGCGCGGCGAGAGCCGCGGCGCGGCGGGCCCGTCGTCGTGCGCGCAGGCGAAGGCGAGCTCGGGGGAGTGGGCGCCGAGGCCGGCGGCGACGTCCTTGACGGCGGCGACCAGTGTCGGGAGGTCGTTGTCCTTCGTCAGATAGCCGTCCGCCCCGGCCCGCACCGCGTCGATGATCCGGTGGCGGTCGGGGACCGTGCTGATCACCAGGACTCGGCTGCCGGCGTCGAGCAGGCGCCGGATGTTGTCGGCGGGCGCGGACCCGTCGCGCAGGACCAGGTCGAGCAGGACCACGTCCGGCGCCTCGTACCCGGCGTCGCCGTGGGGGAGTTCGGTGGCCGGCCGGGAGGCGAGCAGCTCGTCGACCGTGGCGGCCGTCGCCGTCAGGCGCAGTTCCGGCACCCCGCCCAGCCAGGCCCGCATCCCGTCCAGGAGCATCCGGTCGTCGTCGACGACGGCCACCGTGATCAGCCGGGCCATCTCAGCTCCACCCGTACGCCCTCACCGGGCGCGGTGTCGACCACGGCCCGGCCGCCGATCTCCGTCATCCGGGCGTGCACCGAGCCCCGCAGACCGAAGCCGGGCACGTAGGCGTCGAGGTCGAAGCCGGGGCCGCGGTCGACCACGGTGACCACGGCCCCGCCGTTCCCGTCACCGGCCCCGGTCGCGGTGAGATAGGCGTGCCCGGTGCCCGCGTGCCGGCGTACGTTGTTCAGGGCCTCGCGCGCGGCGTCGGCGAACGCGGCGGCGACCTCCGGCGGCACGGCGGGCAGGTCGTGGTACTGCGCGGTGACCCGCAGCCGCAGGGCCTCCACCGAGCTCACCGCCTCCTCCAGTGCGGCGCCCATCCCGGGGCGCCGGACCTCGTCGGCGGTCTGCTGGATCAGCCGGCGCAGATAGGCGGCCTCCCGGGCGCAACGCTCCCGCACCTCGGGGGCGTTGGCGTCGACGCCGCCGCCCGCGAGGGTGGTGAGGGTGGCGAGGACGGTGTCGTGCAGGGCCCGGTGGTGGTCGAGCCGTTCGGCGTAGCGGGCCTTCTGCGCCTCGGCGGCCAGCGCGCGGGAGTTGGCCTCGTCCAGGAGGCGGCCCTGGCGGCGCAGGTACCACCACATGATCGACGTCATGACGGCGGAGGACAGCACGGAGTTGAGGTGTCCGCCGAGGACCGCCCGGCTCGCACCCACCAGGTGGTACCCGAGCAGGTGGGTCACGGCGAGGGCGGCGACCGCGGCCAGGGCCTGGTAGCGGGGGAGGGCGATGGCCGCGGCGCCGCTCGCCGAGCCGCCGAGGAGCATCGCCCAGCCGATCGCCGGCGTCTCCCGCACCCCGCCCCACGCGTACAGGACGAAGGGCAGCGCGCAGCCGACGACGAGGACGTCCGCCCAGACCTGCCGCGGGTCGAACCAGCCGCGGCGCAGCGACGTGCCGTAGACCAGGGCGCTCAGGCCCACCGCCGCCGCGATCCCCAGGTACTGCAGGGGGTGGGCGTGGGGGCGCTGGGCGACGGCGAGGACGCCGACCGTCAGATGGCTCGCCCGGTAGAGCAGGGTGGTGAGGATCATGAAGGACCGGGCGCGCTGGAGCGCGGAGCCCGCTCCGCCCGTTCGCCTCCACACGTTCGAGCGCCATGAGAGTAAGGACCGCACCGGCAAGACCGCGCCTTTCTTCCGCCGTGTCACGACTGTCCCCGTCGCCCCGCATTCTGCCCGGGCGGGGAGCCGTCGTCAGGGCCTCTACCAGCCGATTCGCCGGTGGAGTGAAGGAGGTGTGCGGGAGATGTGCGGGGGGTCCGTACCGAAGGGTAACAGGGTGCCGCCGAAGGCTTGTTGGGCGTGGCAGGTCCATGGTTACCTCGGGTAAGTCCACGTCCGGAGCCGGAAGAAGGAAACCCCCATGCCCTCTCCCCGCCTGTCACGGCCCCATCCCGGAGCCCGCCGCGCACGTGTCCGCGGGCGCGCCGGCGGATCCCTCGCCGCCGCACTCGCCGTCCTCGCCGCCCTCGGCGGCGGAGTCGCGGCGCCGGCCGCGGCCGACGCCGGCGGTCTGCGCGAGGTCATGTTCGTCGGGAACAACTGGGACGGCACCGCCGAGGTCATCGCCTCCCGGGGCGACTTCGCGCGCATCGGGCGGGTGAACGTGATCCCCGACCGCGAGGAGCGGATGCGGGAGATCTACCTCGACCCCGTCAGGCTGGCCTTCTTCCTCGGCGTGCGCAGCGGGCCGGGCGAGGGGCACGACCAGTTCGTCGACGACATGTACGCCACCCCCGACGGCTCCGCCATGGTCGTCTCCCGGCCCAGCTTCGCCGACGTCGTCTCCCTCGACCTGCGCACCGGGAAGATCAACTGGCGCTTCCCCGTGGCCGGTTACCGCTCCGACCACATGGCCGTCTCGCCCGACGGCACCCGTGTCGCCGTCTCGGCCTCGACCGCGAACACGGTGCACGTCCTCGACATCGTGT
The DNA here is from genome assembly GCF_043202995.1 of Streptomyces sp. NPDC048018. Taxonomy (NCBI): domain Bacteria; kingdom Bacillati; phylum Actinomycetota; class Actinomycetes; order Kitasatosporales; family Streptomycetaceae; genus Streptomyces; species Streptomyces sp. NPDC048018. Next base: position 718,350 of record NZ_JBIDBK010000001.1, on the reverse strand, counting down.
CCGGCCGGCAGCTGGGCTCCTTCAAGACCGGCGACAAGCCCCACGAGAACGTCTTCACCTCCGACGGGCTGCTCTGGAACATGTCCATCGGCGAGGTCACCACCGCCCTCGACGCCCCCTGGCTCGACTGGACCAAGGGCGACCGGAAGATCACCGTGGTCGACGCCACCACCTTCAGGACCGTCCGCGTCATCGACATGCGCGAACGCCTCGACGCCTTCGGCCGCGGCGACCTCTCCGACGCCGTGCGGCCGCTCGTCTTCACCCCCGACGAGAAGAAGCTCTACTTCCAGGTCTCCTTCCTCAACGGCTTCCTCGAGTACGACCTCGCCACCGACCGGATCACCCGTCTCAAGGCCCTCCCCGGCAACCCGGCGACGAACCCCGACCGCACCACCTGGGTCAACGACTCGCGCCATCACGGCCTTTCGATGAGCCCCGACGGCACCAGACTGTGCGTGGCCGGCACCATGGACGACTACGTCACCGTCGTCGACCGCGCCACCCTCCAGGAGGGCCCGCTGGTCGAGGCGGACAAGCCCTACTGGGCGACGGTCAGCGGGGACGGCCGGTCCTGTGTCATCTCCGAGAGCGGCGCCGACCGGGTCACCGCCATCGACTTCGCCACCGGGCGGCGGGTCGCCACCGTCGGCGTCGGCGACCACCCCCAGCGCGTCCGGCTCGCCCACGTCCCCGCCGACTGGACCGGGCCGACGGCCCGTTGACCTCCCGCCTGCCGTGACACGGCGAAGGGGCCTGCCGGGTGTGATCCGGCAGGCCCCCCGTCATGTGGTGCGGCAGGTGCGGCGCGTCCCGGGCGCCGCCCGGGCGGGCGTCAGGACCTGGTCACCTTCACCTCGTAGAGCGAGTACCCCCATCCGGTGGCCCGCTGTACGCCGTGGATCCGCACGTAGCGGGCGGACTGCGAGGGGAACTCCGCCGTGTCGTAGCCGCCGTTCCCGGAGTCCGTGGACCACGCGGTGCGCCAGGTGCCGCCGTCGTCCGACAGCTCGATCCGGTACGCCCGCCCGTAGGCCTGCTCCCAGTCGAGGGTCACCCGGCCCACCCGGCGCACCGAGCCCAGGTCGACCTGCCACCACTGGTCGTCCGACCACTCGCTGGCCCAGCGGGTGCCGGTGTCCCCGTCGAGGGCGCGGCCGGGGGAGTAGTTCACGAACGGGTTCCACCACTCCGAGGTGCTGGCCGAAGTCGGCTGCCCCGCGGCGACGTTGACGCCCATCTCGTGCTTCTCCGTGGACCGCCAGGTGCCCAGGTACGACTCCGCGCCGTTCGCCAGCTCGCCGACGACGCCCGGGCCGCCGGGGGTGAGCCGGATCTGCTCGATCCAGTCGGGCACGAGACCGTTGTGCGCGGCGCCGTCCGTGTTGAGGTCCCAGGTGCGCTGACCCGTGACCTGGCGGTCGAGCACCGAGCCTCCGTCGAAGCTCCTGAACGGGTACTTCACGGCGTTCGGGGCGTCCGGCCCGACCGGGCCGGGCCAGCCGCCCACGCCGTTCATGTCGGTGCCGTAACCGAGGCCGACGCCGTACTTCCTGCGCAGCTCGGCCTTCTGGGCGGCCTCGCCGATGAAGCCCTGGGCGTTGTGCATGTACTCGGCGACGAAGCCGCCGAGCCGGTAGACCCGCTCGGTCCAGTCCAGGTCCATCCAGCTGTGGCTGGAGATGACGCCCGGGTACTCCTCGGCCTCCAGGATGTCGAGGGCGCGGCCGGCCGCCTTCACGCTCATGTGGTCGAGCTCCAGCATCATGCCCCGCTGCATCATGCCCTTCAGGGCGTACTCACCCAGCCGGGTCAGGCCGCGGGTGTTGCAGCGGGCGTCGGAGGCGTACGAGGGCACGCTCACGCCCGGCGGCAGCTTCTCCGTCATCGCGGGCAGGACGGTGGCCAGACCGATCGGGTTGTCGTGCTGCGGGCCGGCGCACTTCTCGGTGGCCCAGAAGGTGCCCGTGGAGAGGAACTGGCCCACGTTCACCGCGACACCCGTGGTGCCGCTGTCGAAGCGGACGCCGCACAGCGCGTTGTCGAACTTGTGGCAGAGGAACATGCTGCGCACGCCGAGCGCGTGCAGCTCGTCGAGGCCCTTGTCGATGTCCGCCTGGTTGCACTGGGCGACGTCGAGGATCATCTTGCAGCCGAACGGCTCCGAGGTCTCGACCCCGAGCACCACCGCGAGCTTGCCCTGCTCGATCACCGAACGGGCCTGCGCCGAGTCGGTGACGATGCGGAACCAGCCCTTGCCCGGGCCGCCGTACATGCGGTCCACGTAGTCCTGCAGCTCGTAGGACTTGCGGGCCTCCAGACGGATGGCGTCCATCTCGTCGCAGCCGCGGTCGCGCGGCAGGATCGAGCAGATCAGGCCGTTGGTGACCAGGTCGTTGACGAGCACCCGCTGACCGCCGCGCCACGCCCGCTCGACCCACGCGTAGTAGTTCTGCTGGTGGCTGAGGGAGTTGTTGGCGGGCCAGTCCTTGAAGGTGGGCCAGCCCACCGGGTCGTGCTTGCCGTTGTCACCGCCCGTGAGGTGCTCGAAGAGGGCGCCCGAGCCGTCCGGGTAGTGCTCCGGGCAGTCCTTGAGGGCCTCGGGGGCTCCGCCCTCGGAGAAGGTCTGGCCGCAGATCATGCGGCCGCCGAACCCCTCGTTGGACATGAGGTGGTTGTGCGCGTCGACGAAGCCGCGCACCTTGCCGTCGGCGGTCGTCCCCTTGAAGGGGGCGCCCGTGACGTTGATCTGCGAGTCGGGCGCCGGCCGGGCGGTCGGCTCCCACCAGGAGCCGGCGTCGGCGGCGGGCACCGGGCCCGCGCCGAAGACGACGGTGGCCAGGGCGATGAACAGGGACACGACGGCGAACCGGCCGCCCGCCCCGCGCGTTGTTGGTCGATTCATGGTCAGCGATGCCTTCGGTCATGGGGGATGCCGGGCTGCGAGCCGTCCTGGGTGTTTCTTGCGGTAACAGTGGGCTCGGCCAGAGGATCGCGAGGAACCACCAGCGAGTCAAGAGTCCGGGTCAAATGACCTGTTGACGATGTTCAGCCTTCGATGAGCGCGACGAGGTGGTCGGCGGTCGTGTCGAGCAGGTCCGCCGCGGCCCGCTCGTCGCCCAGCACCAGATACTGCAGGGTGAGCCCGTCGATGGTCGCCGCGAGCACCCGCGCGAGCAGCTGCACCGGCACCTCGGGCGTCACCTCCCGCAGCGCACAGACCTGCTCGACGAGGACCGCCGCCGACGCCACGTACTGCTCGTACTGCGCCCGGGCGAGATGCTCGAAGCCCTCCTCGCGCAGCGCGTACTGGGTGAGCTCGTAGGTCAGCATGTGCTCGGCCGGGTGGGCCTTCACGTGGTCCCAGTACGTGCCGAGCGCACCGCGCACGGTCTCGCGCAGCGTCGCCCTCGGCTCGACCGCGGACATCACCCGGGCCACGTAGTTGCCCGTGATCGAGCCGATCGCGGCCTCCAGAAGGGCCTGCTTGGAGTCGAAGCAGTAGTGGAAGACGCTCAGCGACACCCCGGCCTCGGCGCAGATCGACCGGGTCGTGGTCCGCGCCACCCCGTCCCTGGCCATGACCAGGACCGCCGCCTCGACCAGCTGCCGGCGTCGTTCGGCCGACGGCATCCGCGCCATGCTTCCTCCTCGCGTCGGGCCACAGGGTAACCGCCCCGCCTGCGACAACGTCCGCCACCGCTCCCGCCCGCCCCGGAAACGCCGCCGCCCCCCGACGCACTTCTCGTGGACCGAGGGCTTCCGGTCGCCGCCCCGTCGCCGCCCCACCAGGCCCGATGCCTCCGCTGAGGGCACACCGAGCGGGCCTCCCGGTAGCCCGGCGGTGAACTGATGGCTGCACAGACCTTGCCAGTGCAATTTCACATTACTATTTTACTGCTCACGCGGCGGTGCACCACGATCGTCAACTGCCTTGTGAGCCAAGGGAGTTCGCCGCGCATCCCCCACTACTTCCCACCAGGAGCCCAGGTGTCCCAGCGCAGAATCGTGCGTACCTCCCTTCTCGCCACCGCGGTCGCGGTGGCCCTCGTCGCCTCCGCCGGACAGGCCGTGACCCAGGCGGCGCAGCCCGTGGCGAAGCCGGCGCTGCCGGCCTCGTTCGCGCCCCCCGGCCCCGCCGCGAACCCCTTCGACGAGGTCCAGCACATCGGCAACGCCCGCCCGGCCAAGGCCGGTCCGGCGCCCGCCCCGGGCGGACTCGCCCAGGCCCGCGTCCCCGGCCCCGCCAAGGCGACGCCCGGGAAGCGCGAGGCCGTCGCCGCCGCTCCCGCCCTGGCGGCCGGCGTCCCCTGCACCCTCGACGGCATCACGGGCCTCTCGCCCGAGCAGTTCGCCGACTTCCTCGCCGACCCCGCCGTCACCTCCGACGGCTGTCTGCGCACCCTCGTCTGGACCTGGGACGCCCGCCTCGCGCCGGTCATGTCCGACGCCCACGTCCAGGCCGTCGCGCGCCGCGTCTCCGCCCTGGCCGGCACGCACGACGGCCGTAACTCCTCCCACCTGGAGGAGATGTTCACCTACCTCCACGCGGTCGCCTACCACGACTTCTCCCGCTCCGAGATCGACATCACCGACGCCCCCACCGTCGACGCGATCCGCCGGGCCATCGCCGACTTCGGCGGCGCCGCCCGCACCTTCGACGCCACCGCCTCCAACGCCCGCACCCTGCGCGAGGCCCTCTACATCGGCAGCGCCCCCGGGCTGCGCCAGCACCAGCTCGGCCTGATCGTCAAGGTGCTCGCCACCATGGACGCCCAGCACACCGCCACCAACCTGGACCCCACCTGGGCCGGCGCCGCGCTCGCCGCCCTGTCCGTGAACTACCTGGGCGTCTACCCCGGCAACCAGGACGCCGCCTTCCACGCCGCGGCCAAGGCCGACCCGGCGTACCGCGCCGCCTTCAAGGCCTTCGCCGGACACACCCACCTCAAGGGCACCGCCAACGCGTGGGTGGCCCGTGACGCCCTCTCCGAGTACGGCCGCTTCGGGCAGATAGCCGGCCTCCGGGACGGCGTCGTCGCCGACCTCGGCGCCCTCCTCGGCCAGGTGGAGTCCGGCTTCGGCTACGGCAGCGAGCAGTGGGCCAAGCTCGTCACCTGGCTCAACTTCTACGACGCCTGCGCTCCGTACGGCGTGTGCAAGGCCGACATCGAGAAGCGGCTCTTCCCCTACACGTATAGCTACGACAACGGCGGCATCAAGGTCCGCACGGCCCTCGACCGGGCCACCGTCGACCAGCTCTACTACGCGAGCAAGCAGGTCAAGGCGCAGTACCACCGGGTGCTCGGCACCGACCAGCCGCTCGCGGGCGACCCCAACACCACCCTCAACATCGTCCTCTACGCCTCGCGCGCCGACTACGAGAACTACCACCCGATCCTGACCGGGTACTCGACCAACAACGGCGGCATCTACATCGAGAACGGCGCCACCTTCTACACGTACCAGCGACGCGTCCCCCAGGACTCCAGCCTGACCCTGGAAGAGCTCTTCCGGCACGAGTACACCCACTACCTCAACGGCCGCTTCGCCGTCCCCGGATTCTTCGGCGAGGGCCCCTGGTACCAGGGCGACCGCACCACCGCCATGGACGAGGGCACCGCCGAGTTCTTCGACGGCGCCACCCGGGACAACGGCATCGCCGTGCGCAAGTCCCTGGTCCGCGGCGTCATCAACGACACGGCCGGCGGCGGCCCCCGCATGAGCGTGCGCCAGCTCCTGCACGCGACGTACGACGGCGACGGCTTCCGCTTCTACAACTACGCGGGCACCTTCTTCGAGTTCCTGTGGACCGAGCGCCCGAGCCTGCTCCGCGAGATGTACGGCCGGCTGCGCGCGGACGACGTGGCCGGCTACGACGCCTGGCGCGACCGGCTCGGCGCGGACCCGGCACTCCAGGCCGCCTACGACCGCTTCCTGGACGCCCAGATCGCCCAGGTGGACCGGCTCTACGTCCCGAACACCACCTTCACGCCCAACGACCGGCTCCGCGACACGACGGCCGCGCAGGTGCGCTCGGCCTTCGCCTCGGCGACCTACAGCAACCCGGACTGCGTGGAGAACGGCGACCCCGGCAAGAAGCGCTTCGTGTGCACCGGCCGCATCACCGCCAACCTGTCCGACGCCGCCAGCGCGGACCAGGTGTTCAAGGACATGTCGGAGACGGTCGACTACTTCATCCTCGACCGGGCGGGTGCGGCCTCCACCAACCTCGCCGACATGAACTGCTCCTTCGGGCCGGTGGAGATCTGGTCCACCCGGACCGCCGGCACGTCGGGCTACCGCTGCGAAGGCCCGCTCCGCAGCTGATCCGGCGGCCCTCGGGCCCAGTTGACGCGTGCCCGGGCCGGAAGGCCTGGGCACGCCCTGAAGAATGTGACATATTACTGCCGTGCCCAAGAGACACTCCCTGGACGCCGTGATCATCGGTGCCGGCGTCGTCGGAGCAGCCTGCGCGTACTACGCGGCCCGCTCCGGCCTCACCGTCGCCGTCGTCGACCGCGGTCCCGTCGCGGGCGGCACCACAGGTGCCGGGGAAGGCAATCTGCTCGTCTCCGACAAGGAGGCGGGCCCCGAGCTCGACCTCGCGCTGCTGTCCACGAGACTCTGGCGCGAGCTGTCCGGCGCACTCCCCCCGGACACCGAGTACGAGCCCAAGGGCGGTCTCGTCGTGGCGCCCGACGAGGCCACCCTCGCGGCCCTCCGCACCTTCGCGGAGGGCCAGCGGGCCGCCGGAGTCACGGCCACCGAGATCCCCGGCGACGCGCTGAACGCCCTCGAACCGCACCTCGCTCCCGGCCACGCGGGCGGATTCCACTATCCGCAGGACGCCCAGGTCCAGCCCGCGAAGGCGGCCGCCCGGCTGCTCGCCGCCGCCCGGGCGCAGACGTACCTCGGCGAAGAGGTGACGCACATCCTCCGCGGCCCCGACGGGGCCGTCCGCGGTGTCCGCACCCCGCGGCGCGAGCTCCTCGCCCCCGCCGTCGTCAACGCCGCCGGAACCTGGGGCGGCGACGTGGCCCGCCTCGCCGGCGCGGACCTCCCGGTCCTGCCGCGCCGCGGCTTCGTCCTCGTCACCGAACCGCTGCCCCGCGTGGTCCGCCACAAGGTGTACGCCGCCGACTACATCGCCGACGTGGCCAGCGGCTCCGCGACGCTCCAGTCCTCCGCGGTCGTCGAGGGAACCCCGGCCGGGCCGGTCCTCATCGGGGCCACCCGCGAACGCGTGGGCTTCGACCGGAGCCTGTCCCTCGAAGCCCTGCGCCGTCTCGCCTCGCAGGCGGCGGCGCTCTTCCCGGTCCTCGCCGACGTCGACGTGCTGCGCGCCTACCACGGCTTCCGCCCGTACCTCCCCGACCACCTCCCGGCCATCGGCCCCGACCCCCGCGTCCCCGGCCTGCACCACGCCTGCGGCCACGAGGGCGCCGGGATCGGACTGGCCCCGGCCACCGGCGCGCTCGTCGCGGCCGGGCTCGCCGGCACCGAGCCACCCCTGGACCCCCGCCCGTTCGACCCGTCCCGCGACTTCGGCGCGCGGGACGACGCCCCGGCGGCCGGAACCGCCGCCACCGACGACACGGAGAGCGCGACGTGAACCGCACGACCCGGGGAGCCGGAACTCCCGGCGCGGGCCCCGCCCACCGGAAGGAGCCCCCGATGCCCACCGTCACCTTCGACGGACGCGAACTCCCGCTCCGGGAGGGCCAGTCCGTCGCGGCCGTGCTCTGGGCGGCGGGCATCCTGGCCTGGCGCACCACCCGCGGGACCGGCGCCCCGCGCGGCGTGTTCTGCGGCATCGGGCAGTGCTTCGACTGCCTGGTCACCGTCAACGGCCGCCCCAACCAGCGCGCCTGCGTCGTCCCGGCCCGTCCGGGCGACGCGGTCACCACCCAGGAGGGAACCGGCCGTGCCGCACTCGGCTGCTGATCTCGCGATCGTCGGAGCGGGCCCGGCAGGCCTGGCCGCCGCCGTCACCGCCGCGGACCTCGGCCTGCACGTGGTCCTCCTCGACGCCGGGGCGCGCCCGGGCGGCCAGTACTACCGGCACCCCGCGCCCGAACTCGACGCGACCCGCGCCCGGGCCCTCCATCACGACTGGGCGGCCTTCGCCACCCGTGAACGCCGGCTGCGGGCGCACGAGAAGGCGGGCCGCGTCACCTGCCTGACGGACCACCACGTCTGGACCGTCACGTCCACCGGGCCCCACCGGGTCCTGCACGCCCGCACCGCGGACGACGCGTCCGTCACGGTGACGGCCGGAGCGGTCCTCCTCGCGACCGGCGCCTACGAACGCCAGCTCCCCTTCCCCGGCTGGACGCTGCCGGGCGTGGTGAGCGCCGGGGGAGCGCAGGCCATGCTGAAGGGCGGCCTGGTGCTCCCGGGCCGGCGGATCGTCGTCGCCGGCAGCGGCCCCCTGCTGCTCGCCGTCGCGGCCTCGCTCGCGGGCGCGGGCGCGCGCGTGCCCGCGCTGGTGGAGGCGGCGGCGTACGCCGGATACACCCGTCACACGGCCACCCTCCTGCGCAATCCGGGGAAGCTCGTCGAGGGCGCCCGCTACGGCGCCGCGCTCGCCCGCCACCGGGTCAGGATCCTCATCCGGCACGCCGTGGTCGAGGCGCACGGCACGGACCGGGTCGAGGCGGTCACCCTCGCCCGGCTCGACCGGGACTGGCGCCCGGTGCCCGGAACGGCCCGCCGCGTCCCGTGCGACGCGGTGGCCGTCGGCCACGGCCTGGTCCCCGAACTCTCCCTGGCGACGGCGCTGGGCTGCGCGACCCGGACGGCCCCGGACGGCACGGTGGCCCTCGCGCTCACCGACGGTCTGCGCACCTCCGTGCCGGGCATCTGGGCGGCCGGCGAGGCCGGCGGGGTCGGCGGCGCTCCGCTCGCGCTCCTCGAAGGAGAGCTGGCGGCCCACGACATCGCCGCGGCCGCGGGCAGGACCGCGCCCCGGCCGCCCGCCCTCGACGCCCTGCGCTCCAGCGGTGCGCCGCGCCCCGCGCCGGCGGAGGACGTCGCGGGCCGGGCGCGGCGCCGCACCCGGCTCCGCGCCTTCGCCGAGGCCATGGCCTCGGCGCACCGGCCCGGCGCGGGCTGGGCGGACTGGCTGCGGCCGACCACCGACGTCTGTCGTTGCGAGGAGGTCCCGGCGGCCCGGATCAGCGAGGCCGCGGACGAACTCGGTGCCCGGGATCCCCGCACCGTCAAGCTCCTGACCCGTGCGGGCATGGGCTGGTGCCAGGGCCGGATGTGCGGCCCGGCCGTGGCCGCGCTGTGCGGTGGGGGCCCGACGCCCGACCGCAGGCCGCTCGCCTGCCCGGTCCCGCTGCGCCACCTCGCCGGGCTTCCGGCGCAGAACGACTGACGGATTGCGCGCCGCGCTCTTGTGGCCGTAGTCCGGGATTCAGTAAAATGTCACACACTACAAAGGAGTTGCTGATGAGCGTCCCCACCTGGACCCCCGCCCGCCCCTGGCGCGGCATCATGGTCGCCACCACCCTCCCCCTCCGCGAGGACCTCTCCGTCGACTACGACGCCTACGCCGAGCACGTGCGGTGGCTCGTCGACAACGGTTGCGACGGCGTCGTGCCCAACGGCTCCCTGGGCGAGTACCAGACCCTCACCGCCGAGGAGCGGGCCCGCGTGGTCCGTACCGCGGTCGAGGCGGCCGGTGACGGAGCCCGGGTCATGCCCGGCGTCGCCGCCTACGGAAGCGCGGAGTCCCGGCGCTGGGCCGAGCAGGCCGCCGAGGCCGGCGCGGGCTCCGTACTGCTCCTTCCCCCGAACGCCTACCGCGCCGACGAGGACGCCGTCCTCGCCCACTACGCCGAGGTCGCGCGGGCCGGGCTCCCGATCGTCGCGTACAACAACCCGATCGACACGAAGGTCGACCTCACCCCGGCCCTTCTCGCCCGCCTGCACGCCGCGGGCGACATCGTCGCGGTCAAGGAGTTCAGCGGCGACGTCCGCCGGGCCTACGAGATCACCGAACTCGCCCCGGAGCTCGACCTGTTGATCGGTGCCGACGACGTGCTCCTCGAACTGGCCCTGGCCGGTGCCGTGGGCTGGATCGCCGGCTACCCCAACGCGCTGCCCGCCTCCTGCGCCGAGCTCTACCGCGCCGCCGTCGCCGGCGACCCGGCCACCGCGCTTCCGCTCTACAAGTCCCTCCACCCGCTCCTCCGCTGGGACTCCAAGACCGAGTTCGTCCAGGCCATCAAGCTCTCGATGGACCTCGCGGGACGCCCCGGCGGTCCCACCCGCCCGCCGCGCCACCCGCTGACCGGCGCCGTCGCGGCCGCCGTACGCTCCGCCACCGAGAAGGCCCTGGCCGACGGCCACCACTGACCCGGGGAGACCCATGCGCACCCGTCACATCTACCACGCGGTCGACTCGCACACCGAGGGCATGCCCACCCGCGTGATCACCGGCGGCGTCGGAGTGATCCCCGGCGCCACCATGGCCGAGAAGCGGCTCCACTTCCTGGAGCACCTCGACCACCTCCGTACCCTCCTCATGTACGAGCCGCGCGGCCACGCGGCCATGAGCGGCGCGATCCTCCAGCCGCCGACCCGCCCCGACGCGGACTACGGCGTCCTGTTCATCGAGGTGTCCGGTCTGCTGCCCATGTGCGGCCACGGCACCATCGGCGTGGCGACCGTGCTCGTCGAGACCGGGATGGTGCCGGTCACGGAGCCCGTCACCAGGGTCCGGCTGGACACCCCGGCCGGCCTGGTCGGGGTGGACGTCCGCGTGGCCGACGGCGCGGCCACCGCCGTCACCCTCACCAACGTCCCCGCCTTCTGCGTCGGTCTCGACCTCAAGGCCGAGGTCCCCGGGCACGGCACCGTCACCTACGACCTCGCCTACGGCGGCAACTTCTACGCCTTCACGGAGCTCGACTCCCTCGGCCTGCCCTTCGACCGCGCCCGCAAGGAGGACCTGCTCGCCGTGGGCCTCGCCCTCATGGACGCCATCAACAGCGGCCCCGACCGGCCGGTCCATCCCGAGGACCCCGCCCAGAGCGGCGTCAAGCACGTCTACCTCGCCGCCCCCGGCTCCGACGCCCGCCGGTCCCGGCACGCGATGGCCATCCACCCGGGCTGGTTCGACCGGTCCCCGTGCGGCACCGGCACCAGCGCGCGCATGGCCCAGCTGCACGCGCGCGGACTCCTGTCGCTGGACACGGACTTCGTCAACGAGTCCTTCATCGGCACGGAGTTCATTGGACGCCTGATCGCCGAGACGACGGTCGGCGGGCGGCCCGCCGTCGTGCCCACGGTCACCGGACGGGCCTGGATCACCGGGACCGCCCAGTACTTCCTCGACCCCACCGACCCCTTCCCCGCGGGATTCCTGCTGTGAGCCCGGCCGCGCAGCACGCCCCCCGTGCGAGCGGGATCCCCACCGTCGACTACCACACCGCGGGCGAGCCGTTCCGGATCGTCGACCCGGCCGCCGCCGGCCTGCCCCCGCTGCCCGGCGACACCGTCGCCGAACGCCGCGCGGCCCTCCTCGCCCCGGGCGGCGACGGCACGGCCCCGCGGCCGACCCCGCACGACACCCTGCGCCGCCTGCTCGTCCAGGAGCCGCGCGGGCACGCCGGGATGTACGGCGGTTTCGTGGTGCCCCCGGACGACGACGGCGCCCACCTGGGCGTCCTGTTCTGGCACAAGGACGGCTACTCGACCGCCTGCGGCCACGGCACCATGGCGCTCGGCGCCTGGGCGGTCGACTCCGGCCTGGTCGTCGCCCCCGCCGGCCGGGACGTCCAGGTCCGCATCGACGTCCCCTCCGGACGGGTCACCGCGACCGTGCACCGCGAGGGCGGCCGCACCACCGGCGTCACCTTCCGCAACGTCCCCGCCCGGGTCACCGGGCGCGGGGTGCGGATCGGCACGAGCTTCGGCACCGTGGAGGCGGACCTCGCACACGCGGGCGCCAGCTACGCCTCCGTCCGCGCCCGCGACCTCGGCCTCGCCGTCGACCGGCGGCACCTGCCGGAACTCGTCCGCGCCGGACGGGAGATCAGGTCCGCCCTCGCCGGGCACCCGGCCGCGCGACACCCCGACGGGCCCCTGCTCTCCGGGGTGTACGGGGTGATCCTGTACGACGAGCTCCCGGACACCCCCAAGGGCCCGCACCAGAGGAACGTCACGGTCTTCGCGGACGGCCAGATCGACCGCTCGCCCTGCGGTTCGGGCACCTCGGCCCGACTGGCGCTCCTCGCCGACGACGGCCGCCTCGCGGGGGACCGGGAGCTGACCCACGAGTCGGTCACCGGCACCGTCTTCACCGGACGCGCCGTGCCCGGCCGGCCGGGTAGCGCGGGCGGCGCCGCACCGCAGGCACCCGCGGCCACGGAGCGGGACGCCGCAACGACCCGGCAGGGAGCCGGACCGACGGCGGACGCGGCGGCCACGGAACGGGATCCCGGACCCGCGGCGGACGGCGCCCGTCCGACGCCGGACGGGCTGGTCACGGAGGTGACCGGGCACGCCCACCGCACCGGCGAGCACCTCTTCGCCCTCGACCCGGGCGACTCCCTCGGCACCGGGTTCCTGCTGTGAACGGCGACGGCCTGCTCCATCTCGACGCCCCGGCCGTGGCCCGGCTGCTCACGCCCGCCGGCGCGGTCGAGGCGCTCGCCGACGCGCTGCGCGCCGGTCTCGACCCGGAGGCCGGCCCGCCGCGGACCGCGCTCACGGTCCCGGCCGGCGAGCTGCTGCTCATGCCGGCCGCCTCGGGCTCCTGGGCCGGCGTCAAGATCGCGGGAGTGGCCCCCGGCAACCCCGCCCGCGGTCTGCCCCGCATCACCGGCAGCTACCTCCTCCTCGACGGGCCCACCCTCCGCCCCGTGGCGCTGCTCGACGGCGCCGCGCTCACCACCCTCCGTACCCCGGCGGTGTCGGCGCTGGCGATCCGGCACCTCACCCCCGCCGCGTCCCCGTTGCGGCTGGTGCTCTTCGGGTCCGGTCCGCAGGCGTACGCCCACCTCGAAGCGGTGCTCGCGGTGCGGAGCGTGGCCGAGACCGTGGTCGTGGCCCGGAACCCGGAGCGCGCGCGGCGGCTCGCCGCGCACGCGCGGGCGCTCGGCGTCGCGCGGGCCCGTACGGGGAGCCCCCGAGACGTGTCGGGCGCGGACCTGGTGGTGTGCTGCACCACCGCCCGTACCCCGCTCTTCGACGGCGGGCTCGTCGCACCCGGCGCCACCGTCGTCGCGGTCGGCTCGCACGAGCCGGACGCCCGGGAGACCGACACGGCCCTGGTCCGGCGGTCCGCCGTGTACGTCGAGTCGCGGGCGGCCGCCCTGCGGGAGGCGGGGGACCTGCTGATGCCCCTCGCAGAAGGCGCCGTGGGCCCGGACCACATCGCCGGCACACTGGCCGATCTGGTCGACCGGCCCGAGGGCGCGGGCCCGGCGGATCCGGCGGCGCCGCGGCTCTTCAAGAGCGTCGGCATGGCCTGGGAGGACCTGGCGGTCGCGGTCGCGGCGTACCGCGCGGCGGCGGGCGCGGTGCACGCGCCCGGCGACCCCGGCGGCGAAACGTGACATTGTACGCTGACCCCCTGCGAGTTCTCGGAGGAATCAGCGTGGGTGACCTGAAGCAGCACAGTCTCATCAAGGCCCAGGAGCGGCTCCGCGACCAGGTCGGTCACGCGCTCCGCGCCGCCCTGATAGCGGGCGAACTCCGGCCGGGCAGCGTCTACTCGGCGCCCGGCCTGGCCGCCGAACTCGGCGTGTCGGCCACGCCGGTGCGCGAGGCCATGCTCGACCTCGCCCGCGAGGGACTCGTCGAACCGGTCCGCAACAAGGGCTTCCGGATCACCGAGGTCAGCGAGCGCGAACTCGACCAGTGCACCGAGCTCCGCATGCTGATCGAGGTGCCGACGGTCGGCCGGGTCACCGCCCTCGCCACCCCGGAACAGCTGGAGGAACTGCGCCCGCTGGCCGAGGAGATCGTCACCAACGCGCGCGAGCACAACCTCATCGGCTATCTGGAGGCCGACCGCCGCTTCCATCTCACCCTGCTCGGCCTGGCCGGCAACGACCGGCTCGTCGAGACCGTCGGCGACCTCCGCAAGCGCTCCCGGCTCTACGGCCTCACGGGCCTGGACGAGGCGGGCAAGCTCGTCTCGTCCGCCGAGGAGCACATCGAGCTGCTGGACCTGATGATCGCCGGTGACGTGCAGGCCGCCGAGGCCTGCATGCACCGCCACCTCGGCCATGTGCGCTCGCTCTGGGCCGAGGCGCGCGACGAACCCGTCGAGCGCCCGGCCGGGCGCCTCGGCCCGGTCGGCAAGGCCCGCAGGAGCTGACCCGCCGACGGGACCGGCCGGTGCCGACGGACGCGACGCTCAGCGCACCGACTGTCCGTACACGTGGTCGACGGGCATCCTCATGAGGACCCGCCGGTCGGCCACCATCACCGACCGGTACTCCTCCCAGTCCGGGTGCTCCCCGGCGGCGAGCCGGTAGTACTCCACCAGGGCCTCCACCTCGGGTCCGTACGGGTCGGCGCCCGGCCCGGTCAGTGTCACCGTGCCCTCGGCGGTCGCCCACGACCAGCCGTCCTCCGCGGTGACCTCCAGGGCGGCCCGGGGATCGCGGCGCAGGTTCGCCGTCTTGGCCCGGCCCTCGGTCATCGACACGTACACGGTGTCCGACTCCGGGTCGTAGTAGGGCATGACGGGGGAGAGCTGGGGGCGCCCGTCGGCCTTGATCGTGGCGAGGACGCCGAGCCGGCTCCTGGCGAGGAGTGCGCGGGCGTCGAACGAAGAGGTGGTCATGTCCGACACCAAGTCCCCGACCCCACCGCTTTGTTCCCGTGACCGGGACCGGCGGGGCGCGCTCCGGCAGGGCCGCCGCGGCGCCGCGGCGGCCGCGGGGTCACGCCCGGCGCAGCCACCGCCATTGCGGGGACGCGTTCGCGACGGTCAGCGCCGTGACCCCGCTCGCCAGTCCGAGGACCGCGCCGGCGGCGACATCGCCGGGATAGTGGACCCCGGTGTGGACCCGTGAGTAGCCCACGGCGCTCGCGAGGATGCCCAGCGGGACCGCGGCCGGCGGCAGCACCACCCCCACCGCCGTGGCGAACGCGACCGCCGACGCCGTGTGGCCGGACGGGAACGACGCCGAGGTCGGCATCGGCACGTGGCGGTCCACGGTCACCCGGGCCGCCTCCCGGTCCGGGCGCCGCCGGCGCACCAGGCGCTTGCCGAGCAGATTGGCGGAGGCCGAGGCCACCGCGATGGCGCCGACGCCGACCACCGCGGCCATCCGGGGACGCCCGGGCACGAGCGCGAGCGCCGCGGCGACCGCGAACGAGATCTTGGAGTGGTCGGCCGTGTGGGAGAGCCGCCGGAAGCCCCGGTCGAGGGTCGGCGTCGGCGTCGCGGCGACCGCCGCGTACAGGGCGCCGTCCACGGCCCTCATGTCGGAGAGCACCGCGCGGACGCTGCCCACGGGGTCGCGCCGCCGCGGAGGTCCGGCCGGCTCCGCAGTGGGGACGGCGGACGCGGGCGTGAACCCGTCCTCGGGGTCCGGGGTGGACCCGGACGCGGGTCCGTTGGGGGGTGGCTGAGCCATGGGTTCCTCCTCAGCTGTGGCTGAAGGCGAGGCCGACGATCCGTCGCCAGGTGATGGGATGGGCGGGCGGCGCCGTACCGGGACGGTCGCGGGGGACGAGGACGCGCAGGGCACGCGGCCGCAGGGAGCAGGTGACCGGGGTCGGCAGCGTCAGCGCCTCCCCGTCGACGGCCACCGGCAGTGTCTCCGCCTCGGCGGTGATCTCCACCTGCCGTGCGGTGAGCACGTTCAGACCGGTCGACGAGGCACCGCGGACGGCGAGGTCGGCGGCCTGCGCCGCGCCCTCCACCCGGATGGCGATCACCCCGAGGGCGCCGCTGTCCAGCCGGGGCCGGTGTCCGCCGGTGCCGAAGGGGTCGGGGGAGGCGTACGGGTTGTTGCTGACGAGGAGCGCCTGCTGGGCGGACAGCTCCGTGCCGCCGACGCGCGCGTCGAAGCGCCGGCCGGCGTCGCCGGTCAGCAGATCCGGCATCAGGCTGAGGGCCGTCTCGGCCTTGGCGTCGCGGTACTCGGGGCGCTGCACCACATCCGCGTACACGCCGAAGGAGACGGTGTTGACGAAGGGCCGCCCGGAGACGTCGCCGAGGTCGACGCGGAGCTCCTCGCCGTCCGTCAGGGCGTCGAGGCAGCGGGCCGGGTCGGTGCGGTCGAGACCGAGGTCCAGGGCGAAGTGGTTGCGGGTGCCCGCACTGATCACCAGGAACGGCAGATCGTGCTCGGCCGCCACCGCCGCCACGAGCGCCTGGGTCCCGTCGCCGCCGGCCACCCCCAGCAGATCGGCGCCGTCCGCCACGGCCGCGCGGGCGAGTTCGGCCACGTCCGGGAACTCCCCGTCGGGCCCGGTCGGGCCGAGCAGCACCACCCGCGCGCCGAGCGCCTCCGCCTTCTCGACGAGCTCGAAGCGGACGACCTTCCCGCCGCCCGACTTGGGGTTCATCAGGAGGACGGGCCGCTCCGGACGCGCCGCCCGTCGCGCCCGGATCCTGCGCTCCGGACGGCGCAGCGCGGTGCGGGCGCAGAGCAGTGCCGCGGCCCAGAGCGCCAGCGAGCTGAGCGCGGTCCGCCACAGGCCGTTGTCGAGGTAGAGCACCAGGACACCCACGGGCGCGGCGATCCCGAGCAGCGCGCCGAGCAGCCGGACCGGGCCGCGGTGCGCGAGGAACCACCACATGCCGACCGCGCACAGCACCAGACCCAGGAAGCCGATGACGACGACGAGGACACCGCCGCCGCCGAACGGCACGAACAGGGCGACCACGGCGGCGACCGCGCACAGCAGCGCGCACCGCGCGAACATCCGCGCACCCGCGCGCGCCCGGATCCGGTCCCGGGTGCGGTCCCGTACCCGCGCGCGCTTGCGCGCCCGGTCCGCCGCGTCTCCGCTCACCGTCGCCTCCCGACGTCCATGGCCCCAGCCTGCCCCAGCCTGCTGCCCCCGGACTTCTGACACCGCTTCACGGGGCCGTTCGAGTGGCGGTGCGGGCCGGTCCGCGGCGTTCCGGCACGTCTCACCGCGGTTCCGTCCGGATACCGATTGTGGCACGGGCGGATGGACGACAAGATCGCTGGGATGCGCGATGAAGTGAAGCTCTGCGACGGGGTGGTCACCCTTTCGCCCCTCGAACCCACCGCCGAACCCGCCGTCGCCACGGCACCCGCGGACGCGGGCCCGGCTCCCGCCGACGCGGTCACGGCCACCGCGCCCGGCGCGCCGGGGTCCCACCCCGGTCCGCCGGCGGGACGGCGTCCGTACGGCACCGGCCGGACCTTCGCGATCCGGGCCGACCGGCTCGTCGGCACCGTCGAACTGCGCCCGTCGGCCGCCGGTTCCGCCCACGGCGACGTCGACCTGTCCTACGCCCTCCGCCCCGGGGCCCGCGGCCACGGCTTCGCCACCCGGGCCGTCCTGCTCGCCTGCGCCCAGGCCCGTACGGAGGGCGCCCGCCGCGCCGTCATCGTCACCGCCGCCGACGACCCCGCGGCCGCCGCCGTCGCCCGCCGGGCCGGGTTCGTCCGCCGCGGCCAGATCAGCCACGCCGACGGCGCCGTCTACGACTGGCACGTCAAGGACCTCGCGGGCACCTCCTGAGGCCCCGGGCGGCGGTGCGGCCGCGGCCCGGGGCCGCGGACCGGCCGACGGGACGGGCGCGACGTCAGGCCAGGATGCCGCTGCCGTGCGGCGCGTACAGGTCGAGCAGCCGCACTCGCGTCACGTGCAGCCGGTGGGCCAGGATCTGCCCCACCCAGAAGGTCACGGACGCGCCGAACTCGGCGTCCGTACGGCACATCGAGCGCACCGCCGTCCCGTCGAACTCGTGCGCCCTGACCGGTGTCATCGCCTCCGCGCCCGACTGGCACAGATACGGCGGGAACAGCCACGACAGGCCCACGAGCTCCCCGTGCCGCAGCGTCTCGATCACCGGCGAGCCGCGTCCCGGCACCTTGGCGTCGAGCGTGACCGCGCCCGTCTTGACGATCCAGAAGCGGTTGGCGCGGTCCTGCTCCTCGAAGAGCCGGTGACCGGACTCGAAGTACACGTCCTCGGCGAACGCCATGAGCCGTTCCCGGTGCTCGGGCGGCAGCGTGCTGACCTTGGGTGCGGCGGTGCTCATGGCGACCTCCTCGGACCTGCGGGTTCGGTGCGTCCGCCTCCAGTGTCCTTCGCCACCGCCCGGTACGCAGTCGCCGCACCAGCCCCGTCACACGGACGCCGTACGCGATGCCGCGCCGCGCCTGCGGAGGGTGGAGCGCCGGTCGCCTTCCGTATGACGAAGCGCGGGGTGCGCGGCGGCCGGCCCGCCCGGCGTGAGGCCCGTCAGGAGTCGACGGCGGCGGGAGCGTGGGCGCCCTCGCTGCCGGCGATCAGCACCAGGGACGGGCCGAGGCGGGGGGACCCGTACGACGCCGCCGCGGGCGTCGCGGACGGCCCGGACGCCCCGTGGAGGGCGAAGAAGCAGTCCAGGCGCCGGCCCTCGTGCGGGGCGCGGTCGCCCGGCACGTCGGCGGCGAGGAGGAAGACCGTCTCGCCGGGCGCGGGCACGGGCAGGGCCTTGTGGGAGTGGCCGAAGTGCGGCGGGCTGTCCAGACCGGCGGCCAGCCAGCCGTCGACGTCCGCCTCCAGCGCCTCGGCCTGCTCGTCGAGCGCGTGCCGCCGGTACCAGGCGGCGCCCTCCTCCCGGATCCGCAGCAGCAGGGCGCGGTCGGCCCGGTCCGGCGCGGGCAGCGTCCCGTCGGCGGACTGGCGGGCCCGGAAGCGGTTGACGAGCGGGATGAGGGAGTCGGTCAGCACGCAGCCCTCGGCGCGCAGGTACTCCGGGATGACGGCGGTGATGGGAGGCTCCGTCCTCGGCGTCTTCGAGGACACCGGCGAGATCGTGCGCTGTTCCGGTACGGATAAGGATCCAAGCAATCCAGGGCGGCCGAGGGCAAGGCCTTCGGGGCGTCGTCCCGCATACCGGTCACCGACCGCCGGTATCCAGCCACCCGGCCCGGTCGCGGGGCGCGTCGGGCGCCCCGCCGGCCGCCCCTCGGCCCCCGGGGCCCCGCCGCTCTCCGCGGCCGCCCCGAGCCCGTCCGCCCTCCGCCCGGCGTGCGCCCGCCGGGCGGAGGGCGGAGCATGAACCTGGAGAGAGGCGGCAGCCCGCAGTCGGTGTCCGAGGAGGGTGCCATGGGCGTCCCGGCCGGAGGCGACGCACTCGTCGTCCTCGAAGACGTCGACAAACACTTCGGCGCGCTCCATGTGCTGCAGTCCATCGACCTCACCATCCACCGCGGAGAGGTCGTGGTCGTCATCGGGCCCTCCGGGTCCGGGAAGTCCACGCTCTGCCGCGCCATCAACCGGCTGGAGACCATCGACTCCGGCCGCATCACCATCGACGGAAAGCCGCTGCCGGCGGAGGGCAAGGCGCTCGCCGCGCTCCGCGCCGACGTCGGCATGGTCTTCCAGTCGTTCAACCTCTTCGCGCACAAGACCGTGCTGGCGAACGTCACCCTCGGACAGATCAAGGTCCGCAAACAGGACCGCAGGAAGGCCGAGGAACGGGCCCGCACGCTGCTCGAACGGGTCGGGGTCGCCAACCAGGCGGACAAGTACCCGGCGCAGCTGTCCGGCGGCCAGCAGCAGCGCGTGGCCATCGCCCGCGCGCTGGCGATGGAGCCGAAGGTGATGCTCTTCGACGAGCCGACCTCGGCGCTCGACCCGGAGATGATCAACGAGGTCCTGGAGGTGATGCAGCAGCTGGCCCGGGACGGCATGACGATGGTGGTCGTGACCCACGAGATGGGCTTCGCGCGTTCGGCGGCCAACCGCGTGGTGTTCATGGCCGACGGCCGCATCGTCGAGGCGGCCACTCCTGACGAGTTCTTCGGCAACCCGCGCAGCGAGCGCGCCAAGGACTTCCTGTCGAAGATCCTCCACCACTGACCGTCCCGACCGGCCCCACGGGACCGGTCCACCGACCCGGACCCCGTACCGCCCCCGACCCCGACCCCGACAGCCCCCCCCCGACACCCGAACCCGAACCGACACCCGTGGGGTGATGACCATGAACCCGCTCAGGAACCGAAGGTTCACCGTGGCCGCTACCACCGCGGTCGTCCTGTCCTTCACCGGCGCCGGCTACGCCTCCGCCGTACCGGCCGACCACGGAGACGACAAGATCGTCGTCGGTATCAAGTTCGACCAGCCGGGCATCGGCCTCAAGACGCCGGACGGCAAGTACACCGGCTTCGACGTCGACGTCGCCACGTACGTCGCCAAGCAGCTCGGCCACGACCCCTCCGAGATCGAGTGGAAGGAGGCCAAGAGCGCCGACCGCGAGACGCTGCTCCAGCGCGGCGACGTGGACTTCATCGCGGCCTCCTACTCGATCAACGACAAGCGGCTCCAGAAGGTCGACTTCGCCGGCCCGTATCTGCTCGCCCACCAGGACGTGCTGATCCGCGCCGACGACGACTCGATCAAGAAGCCCTCGGACCTGAACAACAAGAAGCTCTGCTCGGTCACCGGTTCGACGTCCGCGCAGAACGTCAAGACGAAGATCGCCCCGCAGGCGCAGCTCCAGGAGTACGGCGGCTACTCCGAGTGCCTCACCGGCCTGGAGAACGGCGTCATCGACGCCATCACCACCGACGACTCCATCCTCGCGGGATACGCCGCCCAGCCCGAGTTCAAGGGCAAGTTCAAGCTCGGCGGCTTCAAGCTGAGCAACGAGAACTACGGCATCGGCGTCCAGAAGGGAAGCGAGCTCAAGGCCAAGATCAACAAGGCGCTGGAGAAGATGGTCGCGGACGGATCCTGGCAGGCGGCCGTGGACAAGAACCTCGGCCCCGCCGGCTACCGGAACGAACCCGCGCCGAAGATCGGCGTGATCGTCCAGTGAGCGGGCCCCCGTGTTCGACTTCCTCGAAGGCTACGACCTGCTGGGAGCCTTCTGGACCACGGTCCAGCTGACGGTCTACTCCGCGATCGGCTCCCTGATCTGGGGGACGCTGCTGGCCGCCATGCGCGTCAGCCCCGTCCCCCTGATGCGGGGCTTCGGCACCGTCTACGTCAACATCGTCCGCAACATCCCCCTCACCGTCATCATCGTCTTCACCTCGCTCGGCCTCTTCCAGACGCTCGGGGTGAACATGGGCGCCGAGGACTTCACCACCATCAACTTCCGGCTGGCCGTCCTCGGACTCATCGCCTACACCTCGGCGTTCGTCTGCGAGGCGCTGCGCTCCGGCATCAACACCGTCCCCCTCGGACAGGTCGAGGCCGCCCGCGCGATCGGGCTCAACTTCAACCAGACGCTGCGGCTCGTCGTGCTCCCCCAGGCCTTCCGTTCGGTCGTCGGGCCGCTCACCAACGTCCTCATCGCCCTGACCAAGAACACCACCGTCGCCGCCGCGATCGGCGTCGCCGAAGCCGCCCTGCTGATGCGGGAGATGATCGAGAACGAGGCCCAGCTGCTCCTCATCTCCGCGATCTTCGCCTTCGGCTACATCTGCCTCACCCTGCCCACCGGACTGTTCCTCGGCTGGATCGCCAAGAAGGTGGCGGTGAAGCGATGAAGACCAGAACCACCGTCCTCTACGACGTCCCCGGGCCGCGCGCCCGGCGCCGCAACCTCCTCTACACCCTGCTCTTCGTCGTCGGCGTGGCCCTCGTCGTCTGGTGGGTCGTGGCGAGCCTCGTCGACAAGAACCAGCTTGACTGGGCCAAATGGGCGCCGTTCTTCACCGACCCCCGGGTCTGGACGACCTACCTCCTCCCGGCCCTGCAGAACACGGTGATCGCCGCCGCGCTCGCCATGGTCATCGCCCTGCCCCTCGGCGCGTTCCTCGGCATCGCCCGGCTCTCCGACCACACCTGGGTCCGCTCGTTCGCCGGGACCGTCGTGGAGTTCTTCCGCGCCATCCCCGTCCTGATCCTGATGCTCTTCGCGAACGCCGCCTACTCGGAGTTCACCGACGTCAGCCCGGAGAACCGCCCCCTGTACGCGGTCGTCACCGGACTCGTCCTCTACAACGCCTCCGTCCTCGCCGAGGTCGTCCGCGCCGGCATCCTCGCCCTGCCGGCCGGCCAGACCGACGCGGCCAAGGCGATCGGCATGCGCAAGGGCCAGACGATGACCCACGTGCTGCTGCCGCAGTCGGTCACGGCGATGCTCCCGGCCCTGGTCAGCCAGCTCGTGGTCATCGTCAAGGACACCGCGCTCGGCGGCGCCATGCTGGGCTTCTCGGAGCTCCTCGCCTCCGTCCGCCCGATGAGCGCCAACTACGGCGCGAACACCATCGCGTCCTTCACCGTCGTGGCCGTCGTCTTCGTGATCCTCAACCTGCTCCTCACCACCTTCGCCGCCTGGCTGGAGGGCCGGCTGCGCCGCGGCCGGAAGAGCACCGGCGCGGTCGTCGGCGCCGACGCCGTGGAGGAGCTCGCGGTCCCGGGCGAGCATCCGCCGACGGGAGGCGGAGAGCGCCCCTGAGCCGGGTCCTCCGGCCCGACGACTTCTTACGGTCCGATGACCGAGCGCCCCGGCCCCTCACCCAGGCCCGCCTGCGTGCCGACAATCAAGGGCATGACCGCCACACCCCCCACGCCCGCCCTCACGGACCGTCTCCTCGCCGCGCTCGCCGGCCTCGTCGCCGGATTCGGCGGCCTCGCGGTCGCCGCGCTCGTCGCCGCCGTGGTGCGGCCCGAGGCCGGGCCCGTGCCCGCCGTCGGCGACGCGGTCGTCGACCGGACGCCGACCGCGGTCAAGGAGTGGGCGATCCGCACGTTCGGCGAGAGCGACAAGACGGTCCTGGAGTTCGGCATCCTCGTGCTGCTCGCCGCCCTGGCCGCCGCCCTCGGCCTGCTCGCCCTGCGCCGGCCGGGCACCGCCGCCGCCGGAGTGGCCCTGCTCGGCGTGCTGGGGGCGCTCGCCGCCGTCACCCGGCCCGACTCCCGCTCCTTCACCGACGCGCTGCCCTCGCTCGCGGGGGCCGCGGCCGCCGCGGCCGTGCTCCAGGTCCTGGTCCGGCACCTGACCGCGCCGCGCTCCGGCGCCCCCGCCCCGGACCGGCGGGGCTTCCTGCTGACCGGCGCCGGCATGGTGATCGGCGCGACGGGCGTGACGTTCCTCGCCCGCAGCGTGGGCTCCACCCGGTCCGAGCACGCCACGGCCTCCCGTGACGCGCTCCGGCTGCCCCGGCCCGCGTCGCCCGCCCCCGCCGTCCCACCGGGCGCCCAGCTGCCCGTCGAGGGCATCAGCCCCTTCATCACCTCGAACGGCGACTTCTACCGGGTCGACACCGCCCTCGTCGTGCCCCGCATCGACGCCGACACCTGGCAGCTGCGCGTTCACGGCACGGGCGTGCCCCGGGAGCGCGTCTTCACGCTGCGCGAGCTGATGCGCCGCGAGGTGATCGAGCGGGACGTGACGCTCGCCTGTGTCTCCAACGAGGTCGGCGGCTCCCTCGTCGGCAACGCCCGCTGGCTCGGTGTCCGTCTCGCCGACCTGCTGCGCGAGTGCGGGGTGCGCCCGCCGTCGGCCAGCGGCCCGGCCGACCAGCTGGTGGCCCGTTCCGTGGACGGCATGACCATCGGCAGCCCCGTCGAGACCGTCATGGACGGGCGCGACGCCCTCCTCGCCTTCGGCATGAACGGCGAGCCGCTGCCGTTCGCGCACGGCTTCCCCGTCCGGATGGTCGTTCCGGGCCTGTACGGCTACGTCTCCGCCTGCAAGTGGATCACGTCCGTCGAGCTCACGACCTTCGCCGCGTACGACGCCTACTGGGTGCCGCGCGGCTGGGCGGCCCAGGCACCGGTCAAGACCGAGTCGCGGATCGACACCCCGCGCGCCTTCAGCAGCGCCACCGCCGGGACCGTCGCCGTCGCCGGGGTGGCCTGGGCCCAGCACCGCGGCATCTCCCGGGTGCAGGTGCGGGTCGACGACGGGCCCTGGCAGGACGCCGAGCTCGGTGCCCAGGACAGCCGCGACACCTGGCGCCAGTGGGTCTACCGCTGGCAGGCCGGCCCGGGCCGGCACACCCTCACCGTGCGGGCCACCGACGGCACCGGCGCGGTCCAGACCGAGCAGCGGCAGGACACCATGCCCGACGGGGCCACCGGCTACCACTCGGTCGACGTGACCGTCGACGCGGACTGAGCCGCCACCGCCCCCCGCCGCCGGCCTCCGGCGGCGGACGTCGCCGCGGGCGGCCGCCGTCCCCGGCCGCCGCCTGCGGATGAGCGGAGCGGCCGCGCGGCGCACCATGAAGACATGGACGCCACGCCCGGTCTCAGGGACGTCAGCGCTCCGGGCCGGCTCGCCGGGCCCGACGAGGGCGTCAGCACCACGGAGCTGGCCCTCGCGGCCCGCAACCACGGCCTCCCCCTCGAGGCGCTGCGCTACGACACCACGCCGCCCGGCCTCCACTACGTCCTGGTCCACTACGACATCCCCTGCGCCGACGGCGCGGCCGAGGACTGGCGCCTCGGCCTCGGCGGCCGGGTGGCCCGCCCCCTCTCGCTGGATCCGGCGGCGCTGCGCGAGCGGCCCGCCGTCACCCACCGCGTCACCCTGGAGTGCGCGGGCAACGGCAGGGCCCGTCTCGCACCGCGTCCCGTCAGCCAGCCCTGGCTCGTCGAGGCCGTCGGCACGGCGGACTGGACCGGCGTCCCGCTGGCCGCGCTGCTCGCCGAAGCGGGCGTCGCCGACGGCGCGGTCGAGGTCGTCTTCACAGGCGCCGACCACGGCGTCGAGCGTGGTGTCGAGCAGGACTACCGGCGCAGCCTGCCGCTGTCCCTCGCCACCGACCCGGACCGCGGCGTGCTCGTGGCGTACGCGATGAACGGCGCCCCGCTCCCGCCGCAGCACGGGCACCCGCTGCGACTCGTCGTGCCCGGCTGGTACGGCATGGCGAGCGTCAAGTGGCTGCGCGACATCACGGTCACCGACACCCCCTTCACCGGCTTCCAGCAGGCCGTCGCCTACCGCTACCGGCAGGCCGCCGACGACCCCGGCGAGCCGGTGGACGTCATCGCACCGCGCGCCCTGATGATCCCGCCGGGCTTCCCCGACTTCATGTCCCGCACCCGTGTCGTCCGACCGGGCGCCGTCCCGCTGTCGGGGCGTGCCTGGTCCGGACACGCCCCGGTGGTCCGCGTGGAGCTCGGCACCGGCGGCGAGACCGACTGGACCGACGCAGAGGTGACCGCCGACCCGGACCGGCCGTGGGCCTGGGCCTCGTGGCGCACGACATGGACCGCGACGCCGGGCGCGTACACGCTCACCGCCCGCGCCACCGACGCCACCGGCCGTACCCAGCCGCTCACGGCCCCCTGGAACCGCGGCGGCTTCGGCAACAACCTGGTCCAGCGCGTCGAGGTCGTGTGCCTGCCGTAGCCCCGAAGGGGCCGCCGACGGCGGCCGGCGGCCCGGGCGGCCCCGGGCGCCGCGGACCCGGCGCCGCCCGGGCCCGCGGCCGCCTGTCCCCGCAGTCGCCCGGGGGGCGTGGCGTCCTGCTCGGCGCCACGAGGGACGGCCGGGACGCGCGGCACCGAGGGCCCCGGGTACGGGGGCGGGCCCGCCGGGCTACGCGGCACCGAGGGCCCCGGGTACGCGGGCGGTGCCCGCCGGGTCGCGTGGCACCGAGGGCCCTCAGCACGCCGGCGGGGCCGGGATAGAGTCGACCCGGGACGTCCACCGCCCGCCACCGCACGACCGAGGAGCATTCCGTGACCGACCAGGAGACCACCGCCCTGCAGCAGCAGATCGCCCGCGAGCTGGAGGTCGCGGAGACCTTCGACCCGCGCGCGGAGATCGAGCGCCGGGTGGCCTTCCTCGCCGAGCGCCTGACCTCCACCGGCCTGCGCTCCCTGGTCCTCGGCATCAGCGGCGGCGTCGACTCCACCACCACCGGGCGCCTCTGCCAGCTCGCGGTCGAGCGGGCGCGCGCCGCCGGCCACGACGCCACCTTCTACGCCATGCGGCTGCCGTACGGCGTCCAGGCCGACGAGCACGACGCCCAGCTCGCGCTCGACTTCATCCAGGCCGACCGGGTCCTCACCGTGGACATCCGGCCGGCCAGCGACGCCGCCCTGGAGGCGAGCCGCGCCGCCGGGGTCGCGTTCCGCGACGCCCACCACGAGGACTTCGTGCACGGCAACATCAAGGCCCGGCAGCGGATGATCGCCCAGTACGCGGTCGCGGGCGCCCACGACGGCCTGGTCGTCGGCACGGACCACGCGGCCGAGGCGGTCTCCGGATTCTTCACCAAGTACGGCGACGGCGCCGCCGACCTCGTCCCGCTGACGGGCCTGACCAAGCGCCGGGTCCGCGCCGTCGCGGCCGAGCTGGGTGCCCCCGCCGAGCTGGTCTGGAAGACCCCGACGGCCGACCTGGAGACCCTGGACCCGGGCAAGCCCGACGAGGACGCGCTCGGCGTGACGTACGACGACATCGACGACTTCCTGGAGGGCAAGCCGGTCGGCGAGGCCGCCTTCGCCTCGATCGTGCGCCGCTACGAGCTGACCGACCACAAGCGCCGGCTCCCGATCGCTCCCTGACCCTGGCGCGTACCGCCCGCGCCCGTCACCCGAGGGTGACGGGCGCGGGACCATCCGGCCGTTTCCGCGTGGCGGGGACGGCCGGGCGTACGGCCCGTGGTGTGCCCTGAAGGGACGTCAGCAGACGCCCCAACGAAAGGGAGAACCGCCCGTGCTCGGGAACACCTCGGCATTCAGCAGTTTCTCGGTCGACGACCTCGACGCCGCCCGTCGCTTCTACGACGAGACCCTCGGCCTCCAGACGGCACAGGAGGGGACCGGCGACATGCGGATGCTGTTCCTGACCCTCTCCGGCGGGGCGAGGGTCCTGGTCTATCCGAAGGGCGACCAGCACGGCCCGGCGGGTTTCACGGTGCTCAACTTCGAGGTCGACGAGATCGAGTCCGTGGTCGACGGCCTGAGGGCGCGGGGGGTGGAGTTCCAGCGCTACCCCGGCTTCGAGTTCGACGACAAGGACATCTGCCGCGACCCCCGGGGCCCGGCCATCGCCTGGTTCACCGACCCGGCGAAGAACGTCCTGGCCGTCATGCAGCGCCAGGAAGCCGGCTTGGGCGGCTGAAGCCGGGTCGTCCGCCCCGGACCCCCTGCCGTCTGCCTTCCCGGAGCGGTGGACGCCCCCGTCATGTGATCCACTGTCCTGGCGGGGGTGTCACGAACAGGAGCACGTCTTGTCCACCTACCGTCAGCCCGGGCTCGTCCTCACCGACCGCCACTACACCGTGCCCCTCGACCACGAGCGCCCCGACGGCGAGACGATCGAGATCTACGGACGCGAGGTCGTGGCCGGAGACAAGGCGGACCGCACCGACCTGCCCTGGCTGGTCTATCTGGAGGGCGGACCCGGCTTCGGCGCCCGGCGCTTCGTCGGCCCGCAGGCCTGGCTGGGCCGGGCCGTCGACGAGTTCCGCGTCCTGCTCCTGGACCAGCGCGGCACCGGCCGCTCCACCCCCGCCAACCGGCAGACCCTGCCGCTCCGGGGCGGTCCCCGCGAGCAGGCCGCCTACCTCGCGCACTTCCGCGCCGACTCGATCGTCAGGGACTGCGAGCTGATCCGCCACGAACTGACCGGCAGCGCCCCCTGGACCGTCCTCGGCCAGAGCTTCGGCGGCTTCTGCGCCACCCACTACCTGTCCACCGCTCCCGAGGGGCTCGCCACCGTCCTCGTCACCGGCGGCCTCCCCTCCCTGCACGCCACCGCCGACGAGGTCTACCGCGCCGCCTACCCGCGCGTCCGGGCCAAGAACGCGGCGCACTACGCCCGCTACCCCGACGACGTCGAGCGGGTCCGCCGGATCGCCGGCCACCTCCACGAGCGGACGGTCACCCTGCCCGGCGGCGGCACGCTCACCCCCGAGGCCTTCCAGTCCCTCGGCATCGTCCTCGGCGGCGGCGACGGCAGCCATCAGCTGCACCTGCTGCTGGAGGACGCCTTCGTCCCCACCCCGGCCGGCCCCGCCCTCTCCGACGCCTTCCTCCAGAGCGTCCAGGCCCACCTCTCCTACGCCGGACACCCGCTCTACGCCGTCCTGCACGAGGCCATCTACGCCCAGGGCCAGGGGCCCACCGACTGGGCCGCCGAGCGGGTGCGCGCCGAGTTCCCCGAGTTCGACGCCGGGAAGGCGCTCGCCGGCGACGGGCCCGTCCTCCTCACCGGCGAGACCGTCCACCCCTGGCACTTCACCACCGACCCGGCGCTGGCCCCGCTCCGGGAGACCGCCGAACTGATCGCCGCCCGCGGCGACTGGGCCCCGCTCTACGACCCCGTACGCCTCGCCACGAACGAGGTGCCGGTCGCCGCCGTGATCTACCACGACGACATGTACGTGGACACCGCCCACTCCCTGGAGACCGCGCGGGCCGTCCGCGGCCTGCGCACCTGGGTCACCGACGAGTTCGAGCACGACGGCGTCCGGGCCGGTGGCCGGCGCGTCCTCGACCGCCTTCTCGCCCTCGCCCGCGACCAGCTGTGATCGCGCTCGCACCCCCGGGTCCGGTCGTGCTCCGAACGGGAGCAATGGGCGTCACGGGGGATAGGATTCGCCGCGCAATCGATCGCCAATCGGCGCACCAGGGGGTCCGTTGGCTCACCGCGGGATTCCGCCGGCCGGACGCGAGCTGAAGTTCCGGGCGCTCGTGGCGCAGCTCCGTCAGGGGATGCTCGACGGGACCTGGCCGCCCGGCAGCAAGCTGCCCACCGAGCGGGCCCTGGCCGCCGGGAGCGGCGTCTCGGTGACCACCGTGCGCCGCGCCTACGAGGACCTCGTCGCGCTCGGCCTGGTCGAACGCCGCCAGGGCGCGGGCACGTTCGCCGCCCAGCGCCCCGAGGAGCAGCGCGACCGCAGGGTGGTGGGCGTCCTCGTCCCCGACACCGCCTTCTACTACCCGCGGGTGCTGCACGGCATCGAGAAGGAGCTGGCCGCCGCGGGCGCGCGGCTCCTCCTCGCCTGCTCGCACTACGACCCCGACGAGGAGGACGCCGCCGTCGAACGGCTCCTGACCGCCGGTGTGCACGGCCTGCTCCTCGTCCCCACCCTGCACACCGCCACCGACCCGGGCCGGCGCGCCGAGGAACTGCTGGCCCTGCCCGTCCCCGCCGTCCTCGTCGAGCGGCGGCTCGCCGCGTACGGGCCCGGCGACCCCACCGAGCACGTCTGCACCGACCACGAGGGCGGCGCCTACGACGCCGTGCGCCACCTGCTCGGCCTCGGGCACCGCCGACTGGGCCTCCTGGTCCGCTCCGACGCCCCCACCACGGCCCCCATCGAGTCCGGCTTCGCGCGCGCCATCGCCGACCTCGGACTCCCGGCGGCCTGGCACGAGAGCGACGTGATGACGGAGTGGAACCCGCAGCGCGCCGACCGGGCCGTGGCCGGGCTGCGCGCCGCGGGAGCCACCGCCGCCCTCTGCTTCGGCGACCGCGAGGCCACCCTCGTGCTCGGGGCCGCCCGCCGGGCGGGCCTGCGGGTCCCGGACGACCTGGCGCTGATCTCGTACGACAACGAGTTCGCGGACGTCGCCGAGACCCCGCTGACGGCCGTGTCGCCGCCCAAGTTCCAGGTCGGCCGGCTCGCCGCGCAGACCCTGCTGCGCCGGCTCGCCGAGGGCGACGCCTCGCCGCTCCACCAGGTGCAGCTGCGGCCCCGGCTCGTGGTCCGCGACTCCTGCGGGGCGGCGCCCGGAGACCGCGCACGGCGGGACGCGGAGAAAAGTCCAAGTCCTGCTCACTGATTGCTCATGGTGCGCTCTCGCGCCACCGGATAGAAATCCGTCCGAGCCCCGAGCTCCCCGCGCCGAGAGAGGACGGACATGACCACCCATGTCGACACCGAGATCGCCAGCCAGCCCGACTGCTGGGGGCGAGCCGCCGAGATCGCCGCCGAGCGGGTCGCGCTGCTGCCGCGCACCGGAGAGCGGATCGCCGTGGTCGGCTGCGGCACCTCGTACTTCATCGCCCGCGCCTACGCCGCCCTGCGCGAGTCCCTGGGCGCGGGCGAGACCGACGCCTTCCCGGCCTCCGACCCGACGCCGCTCGGCCGCGGCTACGACCGGATCGTCGCCCTCACCCGCTCCGGCACCACCACCGAGGTCGCCGAGCTGCTCGCCCGGGCCGCCGGCCGCATCCCGACACTGGTCCTCACGGGGGTCCCCGACAGCCCGGCCGGACATCACGCGGACGCCGTGCTCGACCTCGGCTTCGCCGACGAACGGTCCGTGGTCCAGACCCGGTTCGCCACCACCGCGCTCCAACTGCTGCGCGCCGGCCTCGGCGTCGACCTCCAACCGTCGATCGTGGACGCCGAACTCGCCCTGTACGAGCCGCTGCCGGCCGCCTGGGAGCGGCACGGCCAGTTCACGTTCCTCGGCACCGGCTGGACGGTCGGCCTCGCCGACGAGGCCGCGCTCAAGCTCCGCGAGACCGCCCGTGCCTGGACGGAGTCCTACCCGGCGATGGAGTACCGGCACGGCGCGATCAGCATCAGCGACCCGGGCAGTCTGGTCTGGTGCATCGGGCCCGTCCCGCCCGGTCTGGCCGACGAGGTCTCCGCCACGGGAGCCCAGTTCGTCGCCGACGCCGTCGACCCGGTCGCCGCCCTGGTGCGCGCCCAGCGGCTCGCCGTCTCCCTCGCCGGCCGGCGCGGCCTGAACCCCGACCGTCCGCGGAACCTCACCCGTTCGGTGATCCTCGCCGGCGCCCGCTGAGCGGCCGCTCCGTCCCCGCTCCGGCCCCCGGAACGGTGCCCGGGCCGTATTCTGCGCCCATGATCGAGAACACCGAACAGACCCCGCCGCAGCTGGCCGAGATGCCCTCCGACTGGCAGCGCGCGCTCGCCGTCGTCGCCCATCCCGACGACCTGGAGTACGGCTGCGCCGCGGCCGTCGCGGGCTGGACGGACGCGGGCAAGGAGGTCGCCTACGTGCTGGCTACCCGGGGCGAGGCCGGCATCGACACCCTCGACCCGGCCACCTGCGGCCCGCTGCGCGAGCGGGAGCAGCGGGACAGCGCCGCCGTGGTGGGCGTCGAGACCGTCGAGTTCCTCGACCACACGGACGGCACGATCGAGTACGGGCTTGGGCTGCGCCGCGAGATCGCCGCCGCGATCCGCCGCCACCGGCCCGAACTCGTCATCACCCTCAACCACCGCGACACCTGGGGCCCGGAGCCCGGTGGCGTGTGGAACACCCCCGACCACCGTGCCGTGGGCCGCGCCACCCTGGACGCCGCGGCCGACGCGGGCAACCGCTGGATCTTCCCCGAGCTCACCGAGCAGGGCCTCGCACCCTGGGACGGGGTCCGCTGGGTGGCCGTCGCCGGCTCGAACCTGCCGACCCACGCCGTCGACGCCCGCCCGGGTCTGGAGCGCGCCACCCGCTCGCTCCTCGCCCACCGCACGTACATCGAGGCCCTGACGGACCGGGACGCGGAGGAGTACGTGCGCGACTTCGTCGCCGAGTCGACCGGCCGCGCCGCGGGCCGTTTCGGCGGGCGGCCTGCGGTGGCGTTCGAGGTGTTCCCCCGCGGGTGAACCGCCGTTAGGCTCCCACGAGATCTGATGAAACGTCAGAAGCCGGGGGTTGCGCCGTGATCGACACACTCGACCACACCGTCCCGGAGGGCGAGGAACGGCTCACCCTCCGGGTCGAGGACGGCGTCGGGGTGCTCACCCTGTGCCGCCCGGAGAAGCTCAACGGCTGGAGCTGGGAGGCCAGTCGGCAGCTCGGGGTCTTCGCCGACCGGATCCGCTTCGACGAGCGGATCCGGGTCGTGCTGCTGCGTGCCGAGGGCCGGGCCTTCTGCGCCGGCATCGACGTCACCGCGCCCGGCGGCGCCATCACCGGCCGGTCGGCGGCCGAGCGGACCGAGCACTACGCCGAGGGCATCCGCTGGGTGCACGAGCGGTTCGCCGCCTTCGCCCGGCTGCCGCAGCCGATCGTCGCCGCCGTCCAGGGCCACTGCCTCGGCTTCGGCTTCGAGCTGGCCCTGATGGCCGACCTTCGCATCGCCGCCGAGGACGCCGTCTTCGCCCTCCCCGAGACCGGCATCGGAGTCGCCGTGGACGCGGGCGGCGACCTGCGGATCGCCCGTGAGGCCGGGGCCGGCTGGGCCAAGTACCTGGCACTCACCGGCCGTCGGATCGACGCGGCCACGGCCGCCCGGCTCGGTCTCGTCCAACAGGTCGTTCCCGTGCCCGACCTGGCGCACGAGGCCGCCGGGACGGCCGCCGCGGTCGCGGCGGCCGCACCGCTCGCCGTCCGCGCCGTGAAGCGCAATGTCGACGCCTACGCCGACCAGGGCCTGTCCGCGGCCCTCGACCGCACCGCGCTAGCCGCCGCGCTCACCCTCACCTCCGAGGACGCCCGCGAGGGCTACGCGGCGAAGGCCGCCCGCAGGCCGCCGCGCTTCGACGGCCGCTGACTCACCTCGTGGGGGAGGGCTTCAGAACGGCGAAGGGCGCCCCGAACGGGTCCGCGAACCAGGCGATCCGGCCCACTTCGGGGACGTCGGCCGGGGGCATGAGGACCGAGCCGCCGCCCTCCTGGACCGTCACGGCGGTCGCGTCGGGGTCCGTCACCATGAAGTACGGCACCCAGCGCGAGACCCCCGCACCGGGCTGGAGGGGGGCCGCGCCGCCGAACGAGGCGTCCTGCTGGTCGCCCCCGGCCGTGGAGAGCACCCGGTACGTCATGCCCGGCGTGTCCATCGCCGCCCAGCGCCAGCCGAAGAGCGCGCCGTAGAAGGAGAGCGTGGCCTCCGGGTCGCCGGTGTGCAGCTCCACCCAGAGCAGGGTGTCGCGCTCCGAGGTCCGCTCCAGGCCCTTGACCGTACCCGCCTGCCACACGGCGAACTGGGCGCCGCCCGGGTCGGTCAGGGCGGCCATCCGGCCCGCGTCCATGACGTCGAAGGCCGCCACGCGGACCGTCCCGCCGTTGGCCTCGGCCGCGTGCGCGGTGGCGTCGGCGTCGGGCGTGTGGAAGTAGACGGTCCAGGCGCTGCTCGCGCCCTCCTCGGTGAGCGGGCCGGCCGCCGCGACCGTGCGCCCGTCCTGCTGGAAGAAGCCGTAGCCGCCGGCCTCGGGTCCGGCCGGGGCGAAGTCCCAGCCGAACACCCGCCCGTAGAACGCGGCGGCGGCGTGGGTGTCGGGGCAGCCGAGATCGATCCAGCTGGGCGAGCCCGTGGTGAAGTCCGTACCGAGCATGGGGGACGTCCCGTCCTTCCGATGGGTGGAGATCTTCCGGTCACCATGGCCGATCCTCGCCCCCGCCCCCGGCCCGCGCAGCCCTGGCGGCCGGGTTTCATCCGCACGGCCTACCCTCCGTCGGGCGCCGCCCCGAAGCGTCCGCGCCCCAGCTGGGTCCGCACCGGAACCACGGTCTCGTTGACGGGGGACCGCCGCTGCCAGTTCGCCCCGTCCACCACGAGTGTGTGCCCGCTGACGAACCGGGCGTACGGGGAGGCGAGGAAGGTCGCCGCCCAGCCCAGCTCGCGCGGGTGGCCGACCCGCAGGGCCGGCTGCCGGGCGTCGAGCCCGCCGGGTGCACGGTCCAGGTTCGCCCGGATGCCGGCCACCATGTCCCCGTGCGGCATGAGTCCGGGCACCAGACCGTTCACCTGGATCCCGTACGGTCCCCATTCCACGGCGAGCGTCTCGGTCAGGTTCTTCACCCCGGCCTTCGCGGCCGCCGAGTGCGCGTGGCCGGGCCCGCCCGTCCACGCGTACGAGGCGCCGACGTTGACGACGGAGCCGGGCGTCCCGGCCGCCAGGTGGCGTCGGCCGAACTCCCGCGTCATGAACCAGGTCCCGGTGAGCGTGATGTCCACGACCGCCCGCCAGCCGTTCGGCGACAGGTCCTCGGCCGGCACCGGGAAGTTCGCGGCGGCGCAGTTCACCAGGACGTCCGGCCGGGCCCCGAGCTCCGCCTCGCAGGCCTCGAACACGGCGGCGACCCGCTCCGGCTCGCGGATGTCGCACACCCCGGTCGCGACCCGGGTCCCCGCCACCGCCGCCAGCTCCTCGCGCGCCGCCGCGAGGCGTTCCGCCGTCCGCCCGACGATCAGCAGGTCGGCCCCCAGGCGCGCGAACTCGGCGGCGATCGCCTTGCCCAGCCCGGAGCCCCCGCCGGTCACCAGGACGACCCGCCCGGCGAACGTCCCCGCCGGCAGGGCGGCGGCACCGAGCGGGGGAGGAGCGGGCAGCCCCGGCGGCCGGGCGTGCGCGTCGTCGGTCATGGCGCATCGATAGCGCGCGGGCCGCGAGAACGGAAGACCGACGACGCGCCGGGGCCCGGGACCGGCCGCCCCGGCCCCGGTGACACCGGGCCGGCCTGCGCCGGGCCGGATCGCGCCGGTCCGGTGAAGCCGCGCCGGATCGCGTCGCGCCGGCCTGCGCTGCGCCGGATCACGCCGGTCCGGTGACGCCGCGCCGGATCGCCCCGGGCCGGTGACGCCGGCACGGCCCGCCCCCGCCGCTACGCCGCCGCGGCCTCCACCTTCCGGTCCAGGTCCGCGAACAGCAGGTCGGCGTTGGCCAGGGCCGCGGCCCGGTAGCCGCCGCTCGCCGCGTTCACGACCTGCTCCTGGGCGCCGATCACGTTCCCCGCCGCCCACACCCCGGGCACGCTCGTCCGGAACGTCTCGTCGACGGTCACGAAGCGGCCCATCGGCGTCTCGTGCGTCGCCGCGCCCAGGGCGGTGAGCAGCCCGTCGCGGGGCGTCGTGCGGGTGCCCACGAACAGGACCTCGCGCGGCACGACCCGTCCGTCCGTCATCCGTACGCCCGTCAGCCCGGCCTTCCCGACCACCAGGCCCGCCACCTCGCCGGTCACGACCGTCACTCCGGCCGCCTCCAGCCGCGCGGTGTCCTCGGGCGAGGGCTCCGGGGCCGTGTGCAGGAAGAGGGTCACGTCGGCCGACCACTGGGAGACCATCAGCGCCTGGTGGGCCGGCATCACGGGGTGGGCGATCACGCCGAAGGCCCGGTCACGCACCTCCCAGCCGTGGCAGTACGGGCAGTGGAGCACGTCCCGGCCCCACCGCTCGGCCACCCCGTCGATCGCCGGGAGCTCGTCCGCCAGCCCCGTGGTGACGATCAGGCGGCGGGCCAGGACCCGGCGCCCGTCGGCCAGGGTCAGGGCGAAGCCCTCGTCGCCGTGCGGGACCGCGTCGGTGACGAGGCCGCTCATGCGCTCCACGCCGTACGTGGCGACCTCCCGCTGCCCGGCCGCCAGGAACGCGGCCGGGCCCATGCCGTCCCGCGTGAGGTAGCCCTGCATGTGGGCGGCCGGGGCGTTGCGGGGCTCGCCT
Organism: Streptomyces sp. NPDC048018; assembly: GCF_043202995.1. NCBI lineage: Bacteria > Bacillati > Actinomycetota > Actinomycetes > Kitasatosporales > Streptomycetaceae > Streptomyces > Streptomyces sp. NPDC048018. The sequence goes on along the minus strand of NZ_JBIDBK010000001.1, from coordinate 682,901 downwards.
GCGTCGACCAGGAGGGTACGGCGCCGGGCGCGGCCCAGGACCAGGGCCGCGCTGAGCCCGGCCGCGCCGCCGCCGATCACCGCCACGTCGTAGGCGCCGGCCCCGGTGTCCGTGCCGGTCACGGGCCGCGTCCCGGCCGCCGTCCCGGACCGTGCCGCGGTCCCGGTCCCGCCGAAGGAGTTCTCGTTCATACCGCGAGAGTGGACCTGGCGCTGCTCGATTGACAAACGGAGTTGCTGTTTCTGCAATGGACTCATGACCGCCGAAGACGCACGCGACCACCGGCACGCCCACGGACGGGAGGAGCGGCCCCAGGAGCCCCGCGAGGACGAACGCATCGACGAGGTGCTCAGCGAGGTCGGCCCCCGGCTGCGCCGCATCCGGCGGGAGCGCGGTGCCACCCTGGCCGAGCTGTCCACCTCCACCGGCATCTCGGTGAGCACGCTCTCCCGCCTGGAGTCCGGACAGCGCAAGCCCAGCCTGGAACTGCTGCTGCCGATCGCCCGGGCCCACCAGGTCCCGCTCGACGAACTGGTCGGCGCGCCGCCCGCCGGCGATCCGCGCGTCCGGGCCAGGCCCATCGTCCGGCACGGGCGCACGATGTATCCGCTCACCCGTCAGCCGGGTGGGCTCCAGGCGTACAAGGTCGTCCAGGAGCCCGGCGCGGAGACGCCCGACCCCCGGGTCCACGAGGGCTACGAGTGGCTCTACGTGCTGTCCGGGCGGTTGCGGCTCGTCCTCGGCGAGCACGACGTGGAGCTCGGCTCCGGCGAGGCCGCCGAGTTCGACACCCGGGTACCGCACTGGTTCGGCCCGGCGGGGGACCGGCCGGTGGAGTTCCTGAGCCTCTTCGGCCCCCAGGGCGAGCGGATGCACGTACGGGCGCGTCCGAAGAGCTCCTGAGGGCCACCCGCCCGGGGCCTGCCGCGCGGGGACGCGTTCCGCGCGGCGGCGGGCCCGTGGGCGCCCGCCGAGGCCGGGTCCCGGCGCGGAAGCCGGGACCCGGCCACACGTGACCGCGGGGCGGACGAATCCGGCGGCGTCGCGAAGAGGGAGTGCGCGGCAGGTTCCGCGAAGCCAAGCGACCGCTTAGTATGCGAACGACCCCGCAGGACGCACGACGGCACGTGGAGGCCCCGGATGCAGGCATGGCGAGTGCACGAGAACGGCGAGCCGGGCGAGGTGATGCAGCTCGACGAGACCGACCGGCCGGAGCCCGGCCCCGGCCAAGTGCTGCTGAAGGTCCGCGCCACGGGCCTCAACTTCCCGGACGCCCTGCTGTGCCGGGGGCAGTATCAGGTGCGCCCCCCGCTGCCCTTCACCCCGGGCGTGGAGATCTGCGCCGAGACGGAGGACGGGCGCCGGGTCATCGCGACCCCCGCCCTGCCCCACGGCGGGCTCGCGGAGTACGCGGTGGCCGACGAGGCGGCGCTGCTCCCCGCGCCCGAGGCGCTGGACGACGCCGAGGCGGCGGCGCTGCACATCGGCTACCAGACCGGCTGGTTCGGCCTGCACCGCAGGGCCGGCCTGCGAGAGGGCGAGACGCTGCTCGTGCACGCCGCCGCGGGCGGCGTCGGGAGCGCCGCCGTCCAGCTGGGCAAGGCGGCCGGCGCCACCGTCATCGGAGTCGTCGGGGGCCCGGACAAGGCCGCCGTCGCCCGCGGGATCGGTTGCGACGTCGTCGTCGACCGGCACGCCGAGGACGTCGTTGCGGCCGTCAAGGAGGCCACCGGCGGCCGTGGCGCCGACGTGATCTACGACCCGGTCGGCGGCGTGGCCTATCAGCAGTCCGCCAAGCTCGTCGCCTTCGAGGGTCGGATCCTGGTCGTCGGCTTCGCCGGCGGGACCGTCCCGGCCCCCGCGCTCAACCACGCCCTGATCAAGAACTACTCGATCGTGGGCCTGCACTGGGGCCTCTACAACCTCAAGGACCCGGCCGCCGTGCTGCGTTGCCACGAGACCCTCACCGAGCTCGCCGCCAAGGGGCTGGTCAAGCCCTACGTGAGCGAGCGCGTCGCCTTCGACGCCGCCGCCGACGCCGTGCAGCGGATCTCCGAGGGCACCACCACCGGCCGGCTCGTCGTCCTTCCGGAAGGAGTCCGCGCATGACCGGATCCCGACCCGATGCCGCCGAACTCGTCGAGCGGACCCGGCGGCTGATCGCCGGGCACCCGCCGGCCACCACCGGCCGCAGCGACTTCCTGCGGGCCCGCTTCGACGCCGGTCTCGCCTGGGTGCACTACCCGGTGGGCCTCGGCGGTCTCGACGCGCCGCGCTCCCTCCAGGTCGTCGTCGACGCCGAACTCGCGGCCGCCGGAGCCCCCGACAACGATCCCCGCCGGATCGGCATCGGGCTGGGGATGGCCGCCCCGACCCTCCTCGCGTACGGCTCCGACGAGGTCAAGCGGCGCTTCCTGAAGCCCCTCTGGGTCGGGGAGGAGGTCTGGTGTCAGCTCTTCAGCGAGCCCGGCGCCGGCTCCGACCTCGCCGCCCTCGGCACCCGGGCCGTACGGGACGGCGACTCCTGGGTGGTCAACGGGCAGAAGGTGTGGACCTCCAGCGCCCACGTGGCCCGCTGGGCCATCCTCATCGCCCGCACGGACCCCGACCTGCCCAAGCACCGGGGCATCACCTACTTCGTCTGCGACATGACCGACCCCGGTGTCGAGGTGCGGCCGCTGCGCCAGATCACCGGCGAGGCCGAGTTCAACGAGGTCTTCCTGACGAACGTCCGCATCCCCGACGCCCACCGGCTCGGCGACATCGGCGACGGCTGGCGCGTCGCCCAGACCACGCTCATGAACGAACGGGTCTCCATCGGAGGCGCCCGCGTCCCCCGCGAGGGCGGCATGATCGGCAAGGTGGCCGAGACCTGGCGGGCCCGACCCGAGCTCCGCACCCACGACCTGCACCGCAGACTGCTCGACCTGTGGGTGGACGCGGAGGTGGCCCGGCTCACCGGCGAGCGGCTGCGCCAGCAGCTCGTGGCCGGCCAGCCGGGTCCCGAGGGCAGCGCGACGAAGCTCGGCTTCGCCCGCCTCAACCAGGCCGTGAGCGCCCTGGAGGTGGAACTCCTGGCCGACGAGGGCCTGTTGTACGGGGACTGGGCGATGGCCCGGCCCGACCTGGTCGACTTCACCGGCCGGGACGCGGGATACCGCTATCTGCGGGCCAAGGGCAACTCGATCGAGGGCGGCACGAACGAGGTGCTGCTCAACATCGTCGCCGAGCGGGTCCTCGGCCTGCCCTCCGAACCCCGCAACGACAAGGACGTCGCCTGGAAGGACCTCGCCCGATGACGGAACCGACGCCCACCGCCGACCTGTTGTACTCCGACACCGAGGACGAGCTGCGCGCCGCGGTCCGCTCCCTGCTCGCCGACCGGGCCGACGCCCGGACCGTGCTCGGCCGGATCGAGGCCGACCGCCCGTACGTCCCCGGCCTGTGGGAGGCGCTCGGCGGCGGGATCGGCGCCGCCGGACTCCTCGTCCCCGAGAAGCTGGGCGGCCAGGGCGCCGGCCACCGCGAGGCCGCCGTGGTCCTGGAGGAGCTCGGCCGGGCCGTCACCCCCGTGCCGTTCCTGACCAGCGCCGTGGTGGCGACCGAGACCCTGCTGGCGCTCGGTGCGGACGGCGGCCCGGCCGCGGAGCTCCTCGCCGCGCTCGCGGGCGGCGGGACCGTCGCCGTCCTGGCGGTACCGCTCTCCACCGCCCCCGCCGCCTCCGGCGTCCGGTCCGGGCCGGTGCCCGCCGTCGCGGACGCCGTCGCCGCCGACGTCCTCCTCGTCCCGCGCGCCGACGGGCTGTACGCGGTGCCCGCCGCCGAGGCGGTGATCACTCCGCAGTCCTCCCTCGACCTGACCCGGCCGCTGGCCGTCGTCGACGCGGACGGCGCCGCCGGCACGCGGCTTGCCGGTGCCGATGCGTCGGCCGCCGCCGTCCGGCGGGGGCTGCTCACCGGGGCCGGGCTGCTCGCCTCCGAGCAGCTCGGCATCGCCGAGTGGTGCCTGGAGGAGACCGTCCGGCACACCAGGGAGCGGCACCAGTTCAACCGCCCGATCGGGTCCTTCCAGGCGCTGAAGCACCGGATGGCCCAGCTGTGGCTGGAGCTCGTGGGCGCCAGGGCGGCGGCCCGGGCCGCCGCCGACGCGCTGGCGACCGGCGCGCCCGACGCCGAGCTGACGGTGGCCGTCGCCCAGTCGTACTGCGCGAAGACGGCCGTGCACGCGGCCGAGGAGTGCGTGCAGCTGCACGGCGGCATCGGCATGACCTGGGAGCATCCCGCACACCTCGCGCTGAAGCGGGCCAAGTCCGACCAGACGGCGCTGGGTTCGGCCGGCCGGCATCAGGACGCCATCGCGGCCATGGTGGACCTGCCCGCCCCCCGGTAAGGAGCCCCCTGGGTCCACACCCCTCTACATACTGTTTAATTGCGACTGATTCGCAACAACAGTTCATCTGCAAGAGGGGTGTGGACACCATGGCCGCCCGACCCGTCCGCCGCGCGACCGCCGCACTGCTCACCGGGGCCACCGCCCTCGGCGCGGCGGCCTGCGCCAACCCCGGCGGCGCCACCGGTTCCGGCCGCCCCGACGACTCCGCGGTCGTCGGCATCGCCCACGAACCCGAGACTCTCAGCCCCCTCCTCGGCTACGGCAAGGACGGCAACTCCAAGATCTTCGACGGGCTGCTCGCCTTCGACGCCGGCATGAGGCTGCGCCCCGCCCTCGCCGCCGCGCTGCCCACGGTGAGCGCCGACGGCCTGACGTACACGTACAGGCTGCGCCCGGGCGTGCGGTTCAGCGACGGGCACCCCTTCACCGCCGGGGACGTCGTCTTCACCTACCGGACCGTCCTCGACCCGAGGACCAACAACGCCTCGCGCACCGAGCTCGACGCGCTCAAGGACGTCAGGGCCGCCGGCGACGACACCGTCGTCTTCACCCTGAAGTACCCCTACGCCCCCTTCGCCGAGCGCACCGTCCTCGCCATCGCCCCCGAGCACGTCGCCGGCCGGCAGGACGTCAACACCGGGCCGTTCACGACGCAGCCCGTCGGCACCGGCCCGTACGTCCTCACCGGCTGGTCCAGGGGCGAGAAGCTCACCTTCGAGGCCAACCCCCACTACTGGGGCGGCGCCCCGGCCGTGAAGAAGTTCGTCATGGCCGTCGTCAAGGACGACGACGTCCGCGCCACCCGACTGCGCGCCGGCGACCTCGACGCCGCCGTCCTGCCGCCGGCCCTCGCCGCCGGCTTCAAGGACGACCCGGCGAAGAAGACGTACGCGGCCACCACGTACGACTACCGCAACGTCACCCTCCCCACCGGCAACCCGGTCGCCGGCGACGTGGCGATCCGCCGCGCCCTCGACCTCGCCGTCGACCGGCAGGCCATGGTCGACAACATCCTCGAAGGCGCCGGCAAACCCGCCTACGGACCCGTGCCCACCGACAGCCCCTGGTTCGCCCGGGGCACCGAACGCCGCCACGACCTCGCCGGGGCGCGCAAGATCCTCGACGAGGCCGGCTGGAAGCCCGGCCCCGACGGCGTCCGGGTGAAGAACGGCGTCCGCGCCGCCTTCCCGCTCTGGTACCTCTCCGGCGACAAGCTCCGCCAGGACCACGCCCTCGCCTACGCCTCCGACGCCAAGAAGGCCGGCATCGCCCTCACCACCCAGGCCGGCACCTGGGAGGTCATCGAGCCCCGCATGAGGACGGACGCCGTCCTCGCCGGCGGCGGCTCACCCGGCGACCCCGACTTCGACCAGTACCTCCTCCTGAAGTCCACACTCGCCGGCGACGGCTTCAACAACATGGCCCGGTACGCCGACCGGACCGTCGACCGGGCGCTGGAGGACGGCCGTCGCACCGACGACCCCGCCCGCCGCCGCGCCGCCTACGACACCGTCCAGCGCCAGTTGGTGAAGAACCCCGGCTACACCTTCCTCACCCACATCGACCACCTCTACGTCGTCGCCGACCGCTGGGAGACGACACCCGGCGGCGGCCTCGGCACCCAGGTCGAAGCGCACGACCACGGCCTCGCCTCCGGACCCTGGTGGAACATCGAGGACTGGAAGCCCAAGCGGACCGGAGAGGCCGCGAAGTGAGCCGCCGCCTCCCCTGGGGGCCATGGCCCGGATGACCGGACGGCGCGCCCTGGCCGCCGTCCCCGTCCTCCTCGGCGTCACCCTCGCGGTGTTCGCCGTCGCCGCCGCCTCCCCCTTCGACCCCGTCAAGGCCTACGCCGGCACCGCCGGACTCACCGCCTCACAGGAGAACCTCGACCAGCTGCGCGCCAACCTCGGTGTCGACCGGCCCTGGCCCACCCGCTGGTGGGAGTGGCTCGGCCGGGCCCTCCGGGGCGATCTCGGGGACTCCGGAGTCATGCGACGGCCCGTCGCCGAGGTGATCACCGAACGCGTCGGCTGGTCCGCCCTGCTCGCCGCCACCGCCTTCCTCCTCGCGATCCTCCTCGGCACCGCCCTCGGCGTCCTCGCCGGACGCCGCCGCGGCGGCCTCCTCGACCGGGCAGTCAGCTCCGCCGCGTACACCCTGGAAGCCGCCCCCGCCTTCTGGCTCGGGCTGCTCGCCATCTGGTTCTTCGCCCTGGAGCTGGGCGTGCTCCCCGCCGGCGGACTCACCGACACCGCAGGCGACACGGTCGGCGCCGGCCAGGTCGCCCGCCACCTCGTGCTGCCCGCCCTCGTCCTCGGAATCTCCCAGCTCCCCTGGTTCTTCCTGTACGTACGCCAGGGAGTCGGCGACGCCCTGGAGGAGGACCCGGTCCGCGGCGCCCGCGCCCGCGGCCTCGCCGAACGCACCGTCCTCACCGGCCACGCCCTGCGCTCCGGAATGCTGCCCATGCTCACCCTCGTCGGCTCCCGCGTCCCCGAACTCATCACCGGCGCCCTCCTCGTGGAGACCGTCTTCAGCTGGCCCGGCATCGCCGCCGCCACCGTCCAGGCCGCCGTCTCCGTCGACTTCCCGCTGCTCGCCGCCCTCACCGTGCTCGCGACCGCGGCCGTCCTGCTCGGCAACCTGCTCTCCGACCTGCTGTACGGGCTCGCGGACCCGAGGGTGGGCTTCGATGGCTGACCCCCGCACGCGCCGGATCCGGCTGTGGAGCTCCGCCCTCGTCGTCAGCACCGCCGTCCTCGCGGTCCTCCTCGTCCCGCCCGTCGTTCCCCTCGACGAACAGGCCGTCGACCTGAGCCGCAGACTCCTGGCGCCCTCCCGCGCGCACCCCTTCGGCACCGACGACGTCGGCCGCGACCTGCTCCTGCGCTGTGTGTACGGCCTGCGGGTCTCGCTCCTCGTCGGTCTGGTCGCCGCCCTCGTGGCGACCGTCGTCGGCACCGGTGTCGGCGCGGCGGCGGGAGCGCTCGGCGGCCGGGTGGACCGCTTCGTGATGCGGATCGTCGACGGCTTCTCGTCCGTACCGCACCTGCTCCTCGGCATCTTCGTCGTGGCCATGTTCCGCCCCGGGGTCTGGCCGGTGATCGCCTCCGTGGCCCTCACCCACTGGCTCTCCACCGCCCGGATCGTCCGCTCCGAGGTCCTGTCGCTGCGTTCGCGGCCGTTCGTCGACGCCGCGATCTCCGGCGGCTCCTCCCGACGGCGGATCGCCGTCCGGCACCTGCTGCCCGCGGTGCTGCCACAGGCCGGCCTCGCCGCCGTGCTGATGGTGCCGCACGCCATGTGGCACGAGTCGGCGCTGTCCTTCCTCGGCCTCGGACTGCCGAGCCACCAGGCCAGCCTCGGCAACCTCGTCCAGACCGCCCGCTCCTCGCTGCTCGCGGGCTCCTGGTGGCCGACCCTCTTCCCCGGCCTCCTGCTCATCGTGCCCACCCTCGCCCTCGCCGGTCTCGCCGGAATCTGGCGCGACCGGCTCAACCCGCGCCGCCGATCGGAGCTGATGCTGTGAACGAGCAGATCACGCGGGCCCCCGAAGCCGTCACCGCCGAGCGCGCCGACGACGTTGTCCTCAGCGTCCGCGGCCTGACCGTTCGCTTCCGGCTGCGCGGCCGACGCCAGGTCGCGGCCGTCACCGACGCCTCCTTCGACCTCGCGGCGGGGGAGTGTCTCGCCCTCGTCGGCGAGAGCGGCTGCGGCAAGTCCGTCCTCGCCTCAGCCCTCCTCGGCCTCCTCCCCGGCAACGCGCGGACGGCCGGTACGGCACTCCTGTCGGACGCACCCGCCCGGACGGAGCCCGCTGGGACGGAGCCCGCTGGGACGGAGCCCGCTGGGACGGAGCCCGCTGGGACGGAGCCCGCTGGGACGGAGCCCGCTGGGACGGAGCCCGACTGGACGGAGCCCGATCGGACGGAGCCCGACCGGCCGCCCGCAGGAGTCCGTGCGTTCGCGGGGGTGGACGCGTGCACGGGGGCCGATCGGCCGGCCGTGGGGGCCGGCGCGTCCACCGGAGCCGAGACGCCCATCCGATCCCGCGCGTCCACCGGGGCCGATCGGCCGGCCACGGGGGCCGGCGTGTCCAGAGGTCCCGAACGGCGGCGCACCGGAGCCGAGACGTCCACCTGTGCCGACCTGGCGCCCGCGGGGGCCGGCGCGTCCACCGGAGCCGAGACGCCCATCCGGTCCCGCGCGTCCACCGGAGCCGACCTGCCGCCCGCAAGGGCCGACGCGTCCACCGGAGCCGAGACGTCCACCCGGTCCACCGGAGCCGCGACGCCCATCCGATCCCGCGCGTCCATCGAGGCCGACCTGCCGTCCATCGAGGCAGACCTGCCGGCCACGGGGGCCGGCCGGGCCGGAGGGCGGGACCGAGCCGGGGGTGGTGCCGGGCGCCCGCCCGCGCTCGACCTCCTCGCCGCCGACGAACGTACCCTCGCCCGCACCGTACGGGGCAGGCGCGTCGGCCTCGTCCCGCAGAGCCCCGCCGCCCACCTCACCCCGGTGCGCACCGTGCGCGCCCACCTGGAGGAGACCGTACGGGCCCTCACCCGCACCCCGCGTCGCGAGCGCCGTGCGGCGGCGGAGGCGGCCGCCGCACGGGCCGCGTTCCCGGCCGACCACCTCGACCGCCACCCCCACGAACTCTCCGGGGGACTCGCCCAGCGGGCCGCCACCGCCCTCGCCCTCGTCGGCGACGCGCCGCTGCTGCTCGCCGACGAACCCACCACCGGACTCGACCGCGAGCTCGTCGACCGCACCGCCGACGAACTGCGCCGCCACGCCGACCGGGGCAAGGCGCTCCTGCTCATCACCCACGACCTCGCCGCGGCCCGCCGGGTCGCCGACCGCGTGGCCGTCATGTACGCCGGGCGGATCGTCGAACTCACCTCCGCCGCGCGCTTCTTCGGCGCTGCCGGTCCTCGCCATCCGTACGCCCGCGGCCTCCTGGACGCCCTGCCCGAAAGGGAGTTCAGGCCCGTTCCCGGACTGCCGCCGGAACTCTCCGACCTGCCCGAGGGCTGCGCCTTCGCCCCGCGCTGCCCCCGGGCGAGCGCGGCCTGTGCCGTGCGGCCGGAGTTCGCGGCGGGAGTCGCCTGCCACCATCCCCTGGGAGCCCCCCGTGCTTGAACTCCACTCCGTCACCGCCGGATACGATCCCCGCACGCCCGTCGTCCGGGGCGCCACGCTCACCGTCCCGCCGGCCGGGTCCGTCGGCCTGCTCGGCCCCAGCGGTTGCGGCAAGTCCACCCTCGCCCGGGTGGCCGCCCTGCTGCACCGGCCGGACGCCGGCCGCGTCCTCGTGGACGGCACCGAGGTCCGGGGCTGGCGGCACCGCGCCCCGCGCGCCCTGCGCACCTCCATCGGGGTCGTCTTCCAGCAGCCCCGGCTCTCCGCCGACCCCCGGCTGCGGCTCGCCGACCTGATCGCCGAGCCGCTGCGCGCGACCGGCCGCCGTGATCTGGTGCCCGAGCGCCTCGCCGCGCTCGTGCCCGCGGTCGGTCTCACCGAGGACCTGCTTGGCCGACGCCCGCACGAGGTCAGCGACGGGCAGCTGCAACGCGCCTGTCTGGCCCGCGCCCTGGTGCTGCGGCCGCGCTGGCTGATCTGCGACGAGATGACCGCGATGCTCGACGCGTCGACGACCGCGGCCCTGGTCGCGGCCGTCGAGACCTGTCGCGCCGAGACCGGTGCGGGCCTGCTCGCGGTCGGCCACGACCGCGTGCTCCTGGAACGCTGGTGCGACCGCACCGTCGAGTGGGCGGACCTCACGGCGTCCCCGACGGAATCCCCGGCCGACGCCTGAGGAACGGCCTGCTCCGGAAAGTCACCCGGATGGCCGCCCTGCCGTACCGCCGTCCGGATCGTCCCTTCCGTCACACTGTCCGCCAAACGCCGCAATTCCGGCGCGGCGCAAGGAGGATGAGGGCGATGGCCATTTCCGTATCCGTGGTGCTGCTTCTGCTGATCCTGGCGGTGATCTTCCTCCGCAACGGCGGCCTGAAGGTCTCGCACGCCATCGTCTGTGCCCTGCTCGGCTTCTTCCTGGCGAGCACCAGCATGGCCCCGACCATCCAGAACGGAGTGGCCGCCACCGCGAACGTGGTCTCCAGCCTCAAACCCTGACCGCGCCCCGCGTGACTGGTTCATGATCGTGAAGTGCCCGTGAAGCACTGGGCATTTCCATGTACATCTCAAGCACTCGGGCCTAGCGTCGGCCGCCGGCGCGACCTTCGTACGGACCCGAGGAGCCGCATTGACCACCCGACCCCCCAGCCGGCGAGCCCGCGCACTCGCGCTCATCGCCGCAGTGAGCGCAACCGCCCTCGCGCTCGCCACCCCCGTCGCCCTCGCCGACGAGATACCGCTCGCCCCCGGGCACCGGCTCGTCGCACACTACGAGGGCGCGCCCGCCACGGCGCTGCCCGTCCCCGCCGAGGCGCCGCCCCAGCATCCGTACCTCGCCCCCAACGGGCGCAGCGGCATGCACGCCGACGCCGCCGGCAGCGGCACCCACCCCTACTCCGGCCCGCTCGGCCGCGAGCCGCGCGTCGACAGCGAGAAGATCGCCGCCCTCGGCGGCGAATGCGCCACGGTCACCTTCGACGCCGGCGGCCGGCTCGTCACCGTGTGCGGCACCTTCCAGGGCTTCCTGCTCAAGCTGCTCGACCCGCGCACCCTCGACACCCTCGCCGAATACCAGCTGCCCCAGCGCTCCTCCACCGTGGAGGCCATCACCCGCCTCGACTTCGAGAGGATCTTCAAGGACACCTCCGGCGGCGCGTACTTCTACCTCGACAACCGGGACCGGGTCGTCCTCGCCGACTCCCGCCAGCACGTCCTGCGCATCGCCCACCGTCAGAAGGGCGACGGAGCATGGGAGTTCGTTGTCGAGGACGACTGGGACCTGACCTCGCTCGTCCCGCACGACTGCGTGAGCTGGACGAACCTCTTCCCCAGTGGAGTGTGCGACCCCGTCACCTCCGTCATGCCCGACTGGCAGGGCCGCATCTGGTGGGTCACCCGGCTCGGCCGGGTCGGCACCGTCGACCCCGCCACCGGTGCCACCCGTGCGATCCGGCTCGACGGCGAGGAGATCCAGAACTCCTTCTCCGTCGCCGAGGACGGCGTCTCCATCGTCTCCGACCACGCCCTCTACAGCTTCCGCGCCGACCCCGACGGCACCCCGCGGATCCAGTGGCGGCAGACCTACGACCGCGGCACCGGTGCCAAACCCGGCTCCGTGAACCAGGGGTCGGGAACCACCCCCGACCTCTTCGGCCGGAACGGCGCGCAGTACGTCGCCATCACCGACAACGCCGACGACCGCATGAACGTCCTCGTCTACCGGCGCGGCACGGACGTCGCCGCCGCCGACCGGCTCGTCTGCAAGGTCCCCGTCTTCGGTTCCGGAGCCTCCACCACCGACAACTCCCTGATCAGCTGGGGCGACAGCCTCGTCGTCGAGAACAACTACGGCTACGAGAACCCCACCTCCCTCACCTTCGGGCGTAGCGTCGTCGGCGGTGTCACCCGGGTCGATCTCCGCCCCGACGGCAGCGGCTGCGACACTGTGTGGCAGAGCGATGTCCGCTCGCCCTCCACTGTGCCCAAGCTGTCCACCGCCAACGGACTGCTCTACTTCTACGAGAAGCGGCCCCACCCCCTCGGCATCGACGCCTGGTACCTGACGGCCGTGGACTTCCGCACCGGGGCACGCGCGTGGTCCCGGCTCACCGGCACCGGCCCCGCCTACGACAACAACTGGGCCCCCATCACCATCGGCCCGGACGGCACGGCGTACGTCGGCGTCTTCAACGGCATCGTCTCCGTCCGCGACGGCGCCTGACCCTGCCCGGTGCGGGTGCGGGTGCGGGTGCGGGTGCGGGTGCGGTCGTCCGGCAGCGCGCCGGGCACCGGCGGCGGCCGGTCCCGGCCCCGGACGCACGGGTGCCCGGGACCCCCGCGGTCCCGGGCACCCGCCTCGGCTGAGCCGTGGGGGTCACACCATCTCGGGCATCTCGCCGACCGTCGTCCTCATGTCGATCACGGCGAAGGCCGCGCCCTGCGGGTCGAGCAGCGCCGCGAAGCGCCCGTAGGGGCTGTCCATCGGGCCGAAGACCTTCCGCCCGCCGGCCGCCTCGGCCGCCTCGATCGCCTTGTCGCAGTTGTCGACGCCGAAGTAGATCTGGATGTACGCGGGGATCTCCGCCGGGAAGTCCTCCGCCGTCATCACCATCCGGCCGAGCAGCGGATCGGCGCCCAGGTCGAAGACCCGGTAGTCGATCTTGTCGTCCTGCATCTTCTTGGAGCGGTAGCCGAAGACCGCCGAGTAGAAGGCGTCGGCCTTCGCCGGGTCACGCGTGAACACCTCCGCCCACACATAGCCGCCCGTGGCGCCCTCCAGCTCGAAGCCCTCGTGGGCGCCGGCCTGCCAGACACCGAACACACAGCCCGTCGGGTCCTGCGCGAGACACATCGAGCCGAAGTCGCCCACCTGCATGGGCTCCATCACGAGCGTGCCGCCGGCGGCCTTGATCTTCTCGGCGGTGGCGGCGACGTCGGGCGAGGCGAGGTACAGACACCAGGCGGACTGCGGCTCACCGTCCTGGCCGGGCATCGGCGGCACGACGGCGGCCACCGCCTTGCCGTTCTTGTAGGCCTGGGTGTAGTTGCCGAACTCCGAGGCGGACTCCCCGAAGGTCCAGCCCAGCACGTCGCCGTAGAACGACTTCGCACCCTCGATGTCGGTGAACATCGCGTCGGTCCAGACCGGCGTGCCCAGAGGTCGTGAGGCCATGACGATGACTCGCTTCCGATCGATGACGTCCTTGTCTCCACGCCACGCTAGCCACCTCCGGCCCGTCGCGCTCGGTGACGCACGGTGTCCGCGCACGCGTTCTCAGCCGACGCCGCCGACGAGCACCCCCACGCCGTTCGGCACCGGCCGCTGGACACCCCCGCTGGGATGGTTGCGCACCGTCACCGAGGACTCGCCCGGGGCCCGGCCGACCAGCGTCGACGAGCCCCCGCCGTCGAGGTTGAAGGCGTCCCGCGCCCCCTCCCCGGCCAGCAGCGCCGCCACCTCGGCCACCGTCATCCCCACCCGCAGCCCCGGCGACCCGTCGAGCGCCATCAGCAGCAGTCCGTGCCCGCCGTCGGTGATGCCGGCCGCCGTGCGCACGGCGGCGGTGACCCCGTCCAGGCCCGGCAGCGGCGCACCGTCCCGAAGCAGCGGGTAGCCGCCGACCGCGAACCGGTACGGCACGGACGAACCCTCGGCGACCAGCCGATGCCACACCCGCACCCGGTCCCCGACCGCGAGCGCCCGCAGCCACCGGGCGCCCTCCTCCCGGCCCACCAGCACCTCGGTGCCCTCGGCCACCGGCCCGCGCCCGGGCGCCTCCGCCACCGCGACCACCCGCCCGTGCCGCACGGTCACCTCGTACGTCTCCGTCGTGCACGGGCCCGCCCGGTCGGAGTCCGTCCCGCACACCGCCCGCTGCCGTGACACCGTGCCCCACGCGGGCGTGAACACGCCGACGGAGCCCTCGGGCAGCGCGTACTGATCGAGTCCGCCCAGCGGGATCGTGCCCTCCGGTGCCGTCACGCCGCCCTCCAGGGCGAGCCGGCCCGTCCGAGCCCGGTGGTCCACCCCCACCCCGATCACCTCACGCGTCCCGGTGCCCGGTGGCAGCGGAGGCCCGAAACGCTGGCCCCGCGGCACCGCGGCCTTCAGCTCCCGCCCGCCCGCGACCGCCGGGCCGACCGGGGCGCCCGTCGCCTCGACGCCCGGATGCTGGACCTCCGAGATGTCGAAGAAGTCCCCGTTGACCGCCGCGACCGCGCCACGCGCGTCCGCGAGCTCCGACAGCGGCGCCCGCGCCGCCACCGCCCCCGGGTGCAGCAGATCCACCTCGACGCCCTCGGCCCGCAGATCCACCGCGAGCAGATGCACCCGGACCGTGCCGTGCGCCGCCGCCGTCTCGAAGCTGCGGTACCCGACCCCCGGCGCCAGCTGCTGCCAGACCCCGGTGCCCGCCGCGCCCGGAGCGAGGCCGGTCGCCACCGCGCACCAGACCAGGAGCAGGACCACCACCGCGCGCGACCGCGTCCATGGATGTGTCACGGATCCCCCTTTGGCATTCCGCTCTTCGGGTCGACCAGATGATGCCGCGTCAGAAGCCCGCTCCGGTGAACACCGGGTGTCCGCTCAGCGTCGGAACTCGCGCGCCTCCGGGAACAACTCCTTGACCAGCGCCCAGAACACCGGGAAGTCGGGGATGTCCTTCGCCTCCCGCGCCCAGCGCCCGGCACCCGCGGTCCGCACCACGACCAGACCGTCCCCGCGCCAGTCGCACCGGCGCACCCGTTCCCACGGCACCACCCGCCCCGACGGCAGCCCGATCCCCTGCCCGTACAGGCGCACCTCGCCGAACACCACCGCCTCGCCCGCCTCCAGGGAGTCCACCGCGGGCGGCATCGCGCGCCGCACGGTCTCGTCGAGCACGATCTGGGCCAGCTCGCGGATCTGCGAGTCGCCGGACCGCGGCACCGTCTCCTCGTCGACGAACCCACCGACCGTCACCCCGCTCCTGGCTCCGGTGCGCAGCCGGTAGGCGTAGTGGGTGCCCGCGTAACCGCCGTGCACGTGGACGCGGGTGACGTCCTGGTGCATCGCCGTGACACCCCGCCAGGCCACCGCCCGCGCGGGCCCGTTCTCGCCGGGGCAGACCAGGCCCCGTTCGTACAGATACACGTAGTCCCGCGGCCGCAGCGGCGTCACCCGGGTCCGGAACGACCGCCACAGGAGCCAGCCCGTCGCCCCGAACGGCACCAGGAGCAGCGGGAGTCCGGTCGGCGGTCCGGCCGCCCGGCTCACGAGGACGGGCAGTGCGAAGGCCGCGAGCGCGAGGAGGAGGACGAGCGGCGGCGCCCACGGGCGCCGCCGTGTCACCCGCAGACCGTCGGTGTGCCGGGCGCGGAACCCCCGCAGGTAGGCGCCGAGTTCCGCCTCACGTGCCGCTCGCGTCGCCGCCTCGTCCGGCGGCGGCACCGTCACCCGGTCGAGCCGCTCCATAGCGCACCCCCCGACCGCATGATGACAGTGGCCGGAGCTCTGGACCAGGCCCGGCGCGCGGGCGCGCGGGGGCACCGGGCGCACCGGGGTGTGCGCCTGAGGTCCTGTCGACAGATGTGACACCGCATCAGGAGTGAGGCGAGGGTGACGGCGAGCCGGCGGCTGCGTGCACCGCTGCTGATGCTCGGGCTCGATACCGTGTGGGGCCTTCACCACATGACGAGGCATAGGCCCCGGTGACACGAGGTCGGGTACTCACCTGGCGTCCTCTTTTTCGGCCATGTCGTACTCGTCGATGCCGAGTTCGACGCCAGTGGCACGGAGAAAATCCAGGATCCGGCGGTCCAGGTGCCAGCCGAAGAGGTTGGGGGTGTCCGCGACACCTTGCTGGGCGTGCTCGATGTCGTTGAAGTAGCGCACGACGTTGAGCACTGCTCCGCCGCCGGTGCTTGCCAGATGCGCGGCGAGGGCGCAGACGCGCTCCGTGTGGGGCTGAAGTCTGTCCAGAATGCGGGTGATCTGCTCATCGACGCGCAGGCCGGGATCGCGGCAGACGACCATCCATGCATGGTCGACCGGAACCACTGCCGGTTCGGTGAACCGGCTGCCGCGAACGGCTACCTCGTCGGGAGTGATGCCCAGCTGAGAGGTCATGTCGTCTGCCGAGGTGTGCCGGCTGAAGAGCGCGAAGTAGGCGTACTGGTGAAGCGGCATCCCAGGGACGATAGCCGAGCGGGAGGCGAGCCGACCGTGATCACGCGTGCGTGCACCCAGACTCAGGCGTCCGGGGAGTCGAACTCCGCCAGGTTCCGCTGTCGGAAGCGGCCGGCGCCGGCCGGTCGGCAAGGGCGGGTCGCACCCGCCGCCGTACATCGCCCGCGGGACATCCGACGGGATCACGCCCGCCGCCGCGCTCGGCTGCGGCGAGGGCGCGTCAGATCCAGCCGTTGCGCGCCGCGTAGAGAGCCATCTGGAAGCGCGTCACCGACCCGGCGCGGGTGTTGATGGTCTCGACGTGGCGGGAGAGGGTACGGCGGCTGATGCCGAGGAGCTCGGCGATGGTCTCGTCGGTGACGCCCGCGGACAGCAGCTCCAGGATGCGACGGTGTGTCGGCTGCAGGCCGTACGGCACGTGGTCGCTCAGGTGCATCGGCAGGGCCGCACGCCATGAGGTCTCGAACAGTCCGGTGAGCGCCGACAGCAGGCTCGAGGGATGGACCATCAGCAGGTAGGCCGACGGCGTCCTCATGGCCCACATCGCACCCCTCCTGCCCCAGACGTCCCGCACGACCGGACTGGCCGTCGTCCAGACCGCGCAGACCCTCGCCCGGGCTCTCGGCGCCCTCGCCTTCGGCGCCCTCGCCGCCCACGGCGGCCCCGGCACGGCCTTCGCCGTCTTCGGCTGCACCACCGCGGCCGCCGTCGCCGCCGCCCGCCTGATCCACCGACCGGGGAAGGAAGCATGAAATCCCTGCGCACCGCGAGCGCCACCGCCCTCATCATCGCCCTGCTCGGCTCGGCCGCGGCCGGCATCGCCCTCAAGGCAGGCGTGGCGCCATCCGACGCCCGGCCCCTGCGACTCGCCCGACCGGGCACCCTCGTCGTCGTCGACGCCCGGAACACCCGGGTCCACCAAAGGACCCGGCAGGGCGAGGACCTCGGCACCGGCCCCGAATGCCGCCGCGCCGCCGTCGCCGCCGGCACCCTGGTGTGCCTGCACGGCCTTCCCGGCCCGTTCTCGTCCGAGGTACGCGTCTACCGCCAGGACGCGACCGAACCCGAGGTCACCCTGCCCGCCTGGGGCAAGCCCAGCAGAGCCCGGGTCTCCCCCTCGGGCCACCTCGTCGCCTGGACGGTCTTCCGCTCCGGGGACTCCTACGCCGCGTCCGGCCGGTTCTCCACCACCGCCGGCATCTACGACCTGCGCGACGGGCACCACTACGGCTCCCTCGAGGACTTCACCGTCACGGCCGACGAGCCCGTACCGGCCGAGGGCCGGAACTTCTGGGGCATCACCTTCGCCGCCGACGACCGCACCTTCTACGCGACCATGTCCGTGAACGGCCGCACGCAGCTCATGCGCGGAGATCTCTCCCGCCGCAGCCTCACCGCCCTGCGCGCCAACGTGGAATGTCCGTCACTCTCACCTGACGAGACCCGCATCGCCTACAAGAAGAGGGTCGGCGCCGACTGGCGGCTCCACGTCCTGGACCTGCGGACAGGCCGCGACACCCCACTCGTCGCCCCCGCCGGCGTCGACGACCAGGCCGCCTGGCTCGACGACACCACTGTCGCCTACGCCAGAGCGGAGCACGGCAGGCCCTTCGTCTACGCCGTACCGGCGGACGGCACCGGGAAGCCCGTCCGACTGGCGGAAGGAAGCTCCCCGACCATCACCACCGGCCCACGCTGATCCCCCACTTGGCATCCGTCACCACTCCCCGCCCCCTGTCCACATCGACGGGGTGCGGACGAAGTGGTCGCATGACCGGCCGGACAAGTCCTAGTGGGCGAGGGGCAGGCCCTGCGGGACGACGGGGTAGCGGTGGGACGCCGCCTCGGGAAGCGGGAGCCCGGGGCGCCAGAACCTCAGGACCTGCGCCGAGGGGACGAAGAGGGCCTGGGGCAGGTCGTCGGGCGCGAACCACTCCCAGCGCTCGATCTTGTCGGGCTCGGCGACGGCCGGGGATCCGGTGTGCGCGTGGACCACCGTCGCCGCCGTCAGCCGGGTCAGCTCCGTGGACGCCTGCGTGTCGAGCGACAGGCCGATCACCGACACGTCGGCCGCGTCGGCCACGAGCGTGGTCTCCTCGGCGAGTTCGCGCACCGCCGCCTGCTCGATGGACTCGCCCGGATCGACCTTCCCGCCGGGCAGCTCCCACACGCCCGAAGGGTGCAGACCGAGCAGCACCCGACCGTCGTCGTCGGTCACCACCACACCGGCGCCCAGGGAGGCCTGGGCGGCGGGTCGCTGGGCATTGCGGTGCGCGGACTGGGGTGCGGTCATGGCGTCTCCTCCTACGGGCCGGGTGCCGACACCAGCCAACACCATGAGGCCGACGGCGGGGTGGCGCGCGAAGGTGCGCGGCGAGGCGCCGGGGGCCGGGGCCCAGGCGGAGGGCGGGCGGTGCGTTTCCTAGAGGACCGCGATGGCCAGCGGGCGGGAGCCGGCCGGCAGGCGGTGGGCCGAACCGTCGGCGAGGTCGACGACCGTCAGACCGTCCCAGTAGCCGTCGCGGGTGAATCCGCCCGTGACGTATGCGGTCCGGCCGTCGGCGGACACGGCCACGTTCTCGTGCGGGCCGTCCAGCGGGATCACGCGCTCGGTGCCGTCCGGCTTCCGCACGGTCAGCGACGGCCCCCGGTCGGTGTCCGGGTCGATCGGCCCCGTCCCGACCGTCAGGAGCGTGCCGTCGGCGGTGACGGTGACCCCGTGCTGGTGGGTGTTCGCGGTCATCGGGCGGATCTCCCGGCGCCCCGTGCGCGGGTCGACCACCACGAGGCGTTCGCCCTCGAACGGCAGCAGCAGCCGTCCGTCGGTGGGCGAGACGGCCGTGTAGTGAGGCTTCAGCCAGGAACCGAGTCCGCCCTCCCTGCCGTACGGGGCCACCTCGATCCGGCGGGTGCTCAGGCTGTCGGCGCGGACCACGGTCACGTCGAAGGAGTCGTGGTTCGTCGCGTACGCCTCGGAGCCGTCGCGCGCGACGTCCACGTCGAACGGGCGCCGGCCCACCGGCACCCGGTCGGTGACGCGGAGGTCCTTCGTGTCGATCACCTCCAGGGCGCCGTTGCCGCCGGGCACGTTGACGCCCACGTAGACCCGGCGCCCGTCCGGGGAGAGCGCGACGCCCATGCCGCCGCCGCGGTACTCGCCGGTGGTCACCGGGCCGGTGGCCGTCCGGTACGGGACGAGCGCGAGACGCGTACGCGTCTCGGTGTCGACCACCGCCACGCCCTCGGCCGTGGCGACCCAGGCCCGGCCGTCGGCACCGACGACGAGGCCGTACGGGGCGGTCCCGACCTCGACGGACGCGATCGGGCCCCGGGCCGGGTCGACGAACGTCACGGTGTCGGAGCCGAAGTCGGTGACGAGCAGCGTGCCCTCGGAGGTGCGGCCGGCGGGGGACGGCGGGGCGGTCGGCGCCGCGGACGCCGTGACCGGCGGCCTCTCCGCCGACTCGGCGCGGGTCGCGCCGCCCTGGGCGCAGCCCGCGAGCAGGACGGTGGCGGCTGCGAGCACGGTGAGGGCGCGGGTTCGGTTCATCGGCGGGGCTCCCGGTGACGGGTGGGGGACGGTCGTGGAGGGCGGGCCGGCCTCCGACGCCGCCTCCACCTCCCATGCTCCGTCCGCCCCCACGGCTCCGGGGTCAACCGATCGGCCGACCCCGCCCCCCTCCTCTGCCGCCCGCCCGCGCCCGGGCGCGCCGCCCCTCCGGGGCCTGAGCGCCGCGCCCCGCGGGCACGCGGTGCGGGTGTCGGCGGGCCGGTCGCCCGTCCGCGGTGGGGCAGGGGTTCCTCTCCGGCCCCGGGCGTACGGGAAGGCGCACGGAAGGTGCGGCGTCGTGCGGGGTGCGGGGTCCGGGGGCGGAGCGCGCCGCCGAGGCGCGGTCCCGTGTGCCCACCCGTCCCGCCCCGGCGGGACGATTGCCCACACGGGGTGGGGCGCGAAGCGGGCGGCGCGGGTGAGGTGCGCACGTCCGGGGGCGGGGTTGCGCGCGCGGGTGCGGGCGAGGCGCGTGCGCAGGCGCGGGGACTGCGTGGGGGCGGAGCGCGCCGCCGAGGCGCGGTCCCGTGTGCCCACCCGTCCCGCCCCGGCGGGACGATTGCCCACACGGGGTGGGGCGCGAAGCGCGCGCGGCGCGGGTGAGGTGCGTGTGGGGGGAGCAGGGGTCCTGCGGGGGTGGGCTAGGCGCGTGCGGAGGGGCGGGGCCCGCGCGGGGGTGGGCGAGGCGCGTGCGGAGGGGCGGGGCCCGCGTGGGGGCGGGCGAGGCGCGTGGGGGTCAGGGGTGGGGGAGGGTGGCGGCGCCGCCGTGGGTGACCGCTCGGACCGGGATGCCCGCCCGGTCGAGCAGGCTCGCCGCGATCGTCGCCCGGCGCCCCGTGTCGCAGAAGGTCCAGATCTCGCGGTCGCGGGGCAGCGCGCCGACGCGGGCGGGCAGGTCGGCGAGGGGGATGGCCGAGGTGCCGGGGACGCCCCCGTCCGGGCGGGACGGGCGCACGTCGAGGGCCCGCACCTCGTCGAGCCGCGCGGCCAGCTCCGCGGCGTCGGCGGTGCGGAAGGAGCGCAGAGGCCGCCCGGCCGCCGCCCACGCCTCCGTTCCGCCCGCGAGGACGCCGGCGACGTTCTCGTAGCCGATGCGCAGCAGTTGGACCAGGGCCTCGGCCTCGAAGGAGTCCTCCGGGGCGGGCAGGACCAGGACGATGCGGGTGCCGAAAGGGACGACCTCGGCGACCAGGCTCGCGAAGCGTTCGTCCAGTTCCTCGCAGAGCGCTCCCGGCACGTGCCCCGCAGCGAAGGCCGCACGGCCGCGCCCGTCGAGGATCTGCGCACCCTCGCCGGCGAGTCCCGCGACCGTCGCGGGCGACAGCCGGCGGGCCGTCGGCACGCCGCCGAGGACGGCGGGACCTGCGCGGTTGAGCGGCGCCATGTGGCGGTAGTACGCGGGGTACGGCGGCAGGTCCGTGGCGCGTGCCGCGATGTACGAGGCCTCGTCGCGCGGCGTCAGGGCCGGGTTGGCGCGGCGTTCGTCGCCGACCGTCGTCGTACGGTCGCGTCCCCGCGCCACCGGACCGGCCGCGCAGGAGCTGCCCGCACCGTGCGTCGGCAGCACGCGCGTGGCGTCCGGAAGGCGCGTGAGCCGGTGCAGCGAGCGGTACTGCGCACGGGCCAGCTCCTCGGTGTGCGCGGCGCCGGAGAGGTCGGTGCGGCCCGCGCCGCCGACGAGCAGGCTGCCGCCGGTGAAGACGGCGGCGGGCGGGCCCCCGGGGGCGTCGAGGACGAGGTACGCCGTGTGCTCGGCGGTGTGGCCGGGGGTCTCCATCGCTCGCAGCGTGACGTCCCCGACGGTGATCTCGTCGTCCTCGGCGAGCGCCAAGTGGTCGAAGGCGTACGGCGCGCGGGCGGGACCGGCCACGATGGCACCCGTCGCGGCCCGCACCTCCAGGGCGCCGGAGACGTAGTCGTTGTGGACGTGGGTCTCCAGGGCGTACCGGATGCGCACCCCGGCCTCGGCGCACCGTGCCATCACCTCCCAGCTGTCCCGCTGCGGATCGACGAGGGCGGCCTCGTCCCCGCTGACGAGGAGATAGCTGGTGTCGCCGAGCGACGCGGTGGTCATGACCTCGATCTCGTGCACGTGCCGCACCTCCCGGCCTTGCCCTTCCCGTCTTCCCGCGCCCCGCCGCTTCCCCTGCGCCTCACACCACGACCACCTCGACCGCCGCGACCGGGTTGCAGCCGTAGCCGCCGGCGTTCCACGGGGCGCGCGGTGGCTGGACCTCGCCGCGCGCGTCGGTCGCCCGCGCCAGGATCCGGTAGCGGCCGGGGGCGCTCGGGGTCCAGGCGACGGACCAGTCCGTCCAGGCGTACGGCCCCGAGGGCTCCGCCAGGACCGCGTCCCGCCACGGGTCGGCCTCCGCGTCCGGTTCGTCCTCGTGCACGGTCCGCACCTCGACCCGTCGCACCGCCTCCCCGTCGCCCGTCCAGGCGTGCCCCCGCAGCACGGTCTCCCGGCCGCGCCGCAGGTCGTCGTCCTGCTCGGGAGAGGTGATCAGCGACTTGACCCGCAGCCCGGCGACGGGCCCGCCCGCGGTGCCGTCGGCGTCCACGTACACGTACTCCTCGGTCTGGAACGGCCCCTCGAACGGCTCGGTGACCGCGCGCACCCCCGCGAGCCACTTGACGTCGGCCACCGCGAAGCGGCCGGGGACCACGAGGCGTACGGGCGCGCCGTGTTCGGGGGTGAGCGGCGCACCGTCGAGCCGGGTGGCGAGCAGCGTGTCCGGGTGGAGCGCGACGTCGAGCGGCAGGCTTCGCTCGAACGCGGTCGGCCTGCCCCGTACGGTCCCGGAGTCGGCACCGGTGAAGACGAACTCGACCGCCCCCGGCGCCACCCCGGCCCGCTCCGCGACCAGCCGGAACGGCACGCCGGCGACGCGCACGCAGCCCACCGCCCGCTGCTCCCAGGGCAGTCCGCGCGGCTGCGGACGCATCCTGGTGCGTCCGTTGCCCGCGCATTCGAGGACCACGTCGAGCTCCCGGTGCGGGAGGGCGGCCAGCTCGGCGTGGTCGAGGGAGTACGGGGTGCGCACGGCGCCCTCGACCCGCAGCCGCCACGCGCCCGGCGGGAGGTGCGGGACGGCGAAGTGGTCGCGTACGAAGAGGGCACCGACGGGTGTGACCGGTGCGGCCAGGGCGGCCGACGGTGTCTGCGCGTTGTACGGCTCGGCCGTCACCGTCTCGGGGGACCAGGCGGTGGCGCCCGGCCCGCGGGGGAGTACGGAGGCGCACATGATCTCTCCAGGCTACGCCGGGAATTGCCATGTTTCTCAGCAATCACCCTATACATGTACAAAGCCCTTGACATGCGTCGAATGGGGAGGAGACTCGTCTTTACACCGGACAACCGGAAAGAGCCGCACCCGCCGACGGAGACGTCCGAAGGCCCGCGTGACCCGATCTCGGCTCTGGCCAGGCCCCCGGCAGATCCTCGCGGTGACCGGGCCGTCGGCGACGACCGACGACCCGGGAGCCGGGCGAGGAGTGCCGGGGACTGTCGTGCGTCCGGGCCGCCCCCGCCCCCCTCGCGTGCGGGATGTCCGTGATGCTCCCGCCGTGACCCCCTCCGGCGACGCGTTCTCCCGCCCGTGCCCGTACGCCGGCCCGGCTCGCTCCCGTCTCTGTCCCGACGGCGGCCCGGCTCGCTCCCGCCGCTATCCGTCAGCGGCCCCGCTCGCTCCCGCCCCTACCCCCGCCCGTACGGCGGCCCGCTCGCCGCCGTCCGGCTGCCGGACCTGCCGCCTCCGCACGCCCGTACCTGCGGCATACTGACCCCTCCTTGATCAACAGAATGTTTAAGGAGGAGTCTTGGCCGCCAGTTTCAAGACGGTCATCGAGGTGGGCCCCGCCCACCGCGCCCAGGCGGAGGCCCTCGGTCACGCCTTCCAGACGGCCATCGCGCCGGCCACCGTCAACTACGACTTCGACCACATCCGCGAGGCCGCCGCCGCGCTGCCCGGCGGTGACATCGTGAAGATGGTCCGCGGCTGGGGGCTGCAGGAGGAGGCCCCGGTCCTGGTCATGGTGCTCTCCCTCAAGGAGGCGGTGCGTCAGGCCCTGCCGCCCGAGGCCGCGGAGGCCTCGTTCTGGGACACCATCGAACGCGAACTGGTGAGCGCCTTCACCGGTCTCGCCGACCAGGAGGGCCGGCCCGGGCTCTCGTACTACGAGGTGGGCGCCGACCGCACCCGCTACTACCGCGACGTCTTCTTCGCGCTCCAGGACGAGGAGACCGGCGCCTACCTGTACGCCGTCGCCTTCTGCATCGACGTCACCGTCGGCCTCGACAAGGCCCGCGTCGGCGCGCTGCGGATGACCGACATCGCCCCGTTCGCGATCCGCCTCAACGCGATCGTCGTCCGCCAGGAGCTCACGCACGCCCCCGCGTGATCCCCGCCTCGTCACGGCCCGCCGTCCCGGGCCATGGCCTCGCACCCGTACCGAGCGGTAGCGTCCGTCGGCAACCGTAGCCCGGCGGAAAGGCGAAGCACGCGATGAACCAGCGGTTCGGCGACTACCAGAACGAGATCTACCTCAACGGGCTGTTCGGCACCCTGCCGAAGCTGCCGATGACCTTCGCCGAGCTCGAACAGCGGGCCGAGGCCGCGCTTCCGGCCTCCCTCTGGTCCTACGTCGCCGGCGGCGCGGGTGACGAACACACCCAGCGCGCCAATGCCGAGGCCTTCCGGCACTGGGGTCTGGTGCCCCGCATGATGGTCGGAGCCGCCCAACGCGACCTGTCCGTGGACCTGTTCGGTCTGCGGCTGCCCAGCCCCCTGCTCATGGCGCCCGTCGGCGTCATCGGCCTGTGCGCCCAGGACGGCCACGGCGACCTCGCCACCGCCCGCGCCGCGGCCCGCACCGGGGTGCCGATGATCGCGTCCACCCTCACCGCGGACCCGATGGAGCAGGTGGCCGCCGAGTTCGGCGACACCCCCGGCTTCTTCCAGCTCTACACGCCGACCGACCGCGCCCTCGCCGAGAGCCTCGTGCGGCGCGCGGAGGCGGCCGGCTTCCGCGGCATCGTCGTCACCCTCGACACCTGGGTCACCGGCTGGCGCCCCCGCGACCTCGCCACCGCCAACTTCCCGCAGCTGCGCGGTCACTGCCTCGCCAACTACACCTCGGACCCGGTGTTCCGGGCGCGTCTCGCCAAAGCGCCCGAGGAGGATCCGCAGGCCGCCGTCCTGGAGTGGACCGGCATCTTCGGCAATCCCCTGACCTGGGACGATCTGCCTTGGCTGCGCTCGCTCACCAGGCTGCCGCTCCTCCTCAAGGGCATCTGCCACCCCGAGGACGTGCGCCGGGCCAGGGACGGCGGGGTGGACGGCGTCTACTGCTCCAACCACGGCGGCCGCCAGGCGAACGGCGGCCTGCCCGCCCTCGACGCCCTTCCGGACGTCGTGGCGGCCGCCGACGGGCTGCCCGTGCTCTTCGACTCGGGCGTCCGCACCGGCGCGGACGTGGTCAAGGCCCTCGCCCTCGGCGCCACCGCGGTCGCCGTCGGCCGCCCGTACGCCTACGGCCTTGCCCTCGGCGGCGCCGACGGCATCGTGCACGTGCTGCGCTCGCTGCTCGCCGAGACCGATCTCGTCATGGCGGTCGACGGCTACCCGACCCTCGCGGACCTCCGGGCCGAGGGGGCCCTGCGCAGGCTCTGAGGGCGCGGAACGCGGTACGGGGCGACGAGTACCCGGACAGGACCGGGTCGGGCGGCGAGGCCCGGCCGCGGGCGGACGGCCCCTGCCGGCGCCCGTCCGGGCCGGGCCCGGGTTTCGGACAAGGTGCCGGGAGGACACGCTGTTCGAGACCACCCGCGACCCCGACCGGCTGCGGCGCGCCGCGGCGTTCGTCTCCTCCGGGCTGCGGTCCGGGGACATCCGGCCCGTCGTCGACCGCACCTTCCCGCTGGACCGGCTCGCCGAGGCGCACCGCTACGGAGGGCGGCGCCCAGGTCGGCAAGATCGTCGTCACGGTCGGTCACGAAGCGTAGGCCCCGCGTCGGAAGCCGGCCCCGGTCCGTCCCGGATCCGGCGGAGCGCCGCCCGGCTTCTCACCGACCTCGTCCGTGAGCCCCGGCATGTGCCGGGGCCCTCGCCCTCGTGCGGCGAACCGTCGTCGGCGGCAGCGCGTCGCCGCCCCGGTTTCGCGGCAGGCGCTAAGCGGTGCGGCGTTCCCGGCGCAGTCGGTGGCGGCGCCGGGGGCGGTCGGGCAGCCAGCCGAAGGCCAGCGAGCTGCCGACCAGGCCCAGCAGCATGCCGACGAAGAACCCGCCCAGGTTCGAGGTCACCCAGCTCGCGAGCGAGGCGAGCACCCCGATCACCGAGTAGAACAGGCGCTGGCGGGGGTTGAGCACGATCAGCAGCCCGCACACCACCATGATCATCGGCAGCACGTACCCCGCCAGGCTGTCGGCCCCGGCCGTGAGGATCACCGAGACGCTGGCCCGCTGGGTCAGCAGGATCTCCACGCCGCCGAGCGCCAGGGCGACACCCGCTCCGAACGGGCGCCGGTGGCGCCAGCGCCGGAACGCCCGCCAGGGGTGCCGGCGGCCGGACGCGTCCGCCATCAGCAGCCCTTCGAGCTGAAGCCCATGTGCAGGTCGGGCAGGGTGAACCGGGTGGCGGTCGTGGCGTAGTTGTTCTGCCGGACGTCCTTGATGTCGACGGTGTCCGCCTGCTGTCCGAAGGAGCCCAGCGGGCCCTTGATCGGCGGCTTCTCGAAGGTGCTGGCGTCCCCGCCGATCTCGATGTTGTCGAACGCGGCCAGCTTGCCCGCGATCTCGGTGGAGTCCGTGGTCAGCCCCGAGGCCTTGACGGGGGTGCCCTTGTTGCCGGCGGTGATGACCAGGTTGGTGCCGCCGAGCTCGACGCTCTGGCACAGGTTGGTCAGCTTCGCCTCGCGGATCGCGGTCACGATGACCAGGACCTGGCCGCCGGTGTCGCCCGCGTTGGGGCTTCCCTCGGCCATGTTGTCCAAGGCGCCGAACTGCCCGAAGCCCGTGCCCTGCAGGCTGTCCGCGGTCACGGTGAACGGCATGCCGGAGATGGCGAACTGGGCGGCGAGCGCCCCCTGGGCGGTGAGGACCACCAGGGTGGAGGCGGCGAGGAAGGCGGGCACGCCCATGAGGGCGGCGCGCCGGTATCGCACCCCGCCGCGTCTGTCGGAATCGCCCTGCGGGCGGGGGGACTCGGGCTCGGTGGTGCCTGAGGACAGAGCCATGCGGTGCTCCTGACGCGAAGAGAGAAAGGGAGCGCGGCGACGTCCTGGCGCGGACAGTTCCCCAACCCGCCTGGGTCTTCCCGGACTCGTGCGGAGGCAGTCGTGCCGCAGGGAACCGAAAAGGACCGTACGCGCTATGAGACATGTCGTCAACTGCCCAGTAACAAATGCTTGTTGACGATCATTCAGGCGGTACGGGTGGGGTGGTGCGGCGGATCACCCGGCTGTCGTGAAGGGGGTCACGACCACGTGCACGAGCACGTCCAGCAGCTCGGACGGGCCCCGGCCGGCGTCCTCGAACCGGCCCTCGTCCACCGCTCGGATGACCGCCGCGTGGACGGCGCCGACCACCGTGTCCACCAGCTCCGCCCGCGCCACCCCCGGCGGGCCCGGTGGCGCGTCGGCGAAGAACCGGCGAAAACCGGCCAGAAGTTCGACCCGTGCCTGACGACCCGCGGGCCCCACCGAGCCGATCTCCGCCGCCATCGTCGCGAACGCCGGGTTCTGCGCGAGCAGGTCGAGCAGCACCCGCAGCCCGGCCCGCACGGCGACCGGCCACGCGACCGCGCCGCCCGCCTCGTCGTACGAGCGCTGCATGGCCCGGACGACCGTCTGGGTGCCGCCCCGGAACGCGGCGAGGACCGCGTCCTCCTTGCCGGAGAACAGCTCGTAGAAGACCGGGCGGGTCACTCCGGCGGTCCGGCAGATGTCACTGATCCGCGCCCCCGTGTACCCGTTCGCCGCGACCGTGCGGGCCACCCCGTCGAGCAGCCGTTCCCGCTGCCGGGAGGCCACCTCCTCGGGGGTGAGCCGGCGCGGTCCCGGGCGCAGCGAGCGCTCGGGCTCGCGGCCCGTGCGGGCTCCCGGCAGGACCAGTTCCTCCTCGGCGCCGCGAACGCTCGTCATCGGCCACATCCTTCTGCGGTTGTTGACGTCACATACTCGCCAGGATTACAACCCTGATGGGTTTTCCTCTCGGTGCGCCGGGCGGACCGGTGCAGGGGCGTCCCCGTGGGACGGGACGCTCCTCCACCGCACACCGCGCCGCACACCGAGTATTACGCTCCACCCCGTATCGCGACACCGCCGCAGGAGATCCGTGGCGCCGGATCGTTCCGGCGGTGGGCGTCGCCGACCGTCGCAGCCGCGTCACCACGCACCCGCCGTCCCGCACCCGAGTGCCCGTGCCCGTCCCCCGCGCGCGGCTCTCCAGGGGCGGGGGCGGTGCGTGATCCCAGCGCGGCGCGCACCCTCGTGACGAACCCCTCCGGGCCCGTACCCGCGTGCCCACCCACCCACGCAGGCCATCGAGTTCTCTCACCCTCCGCCATCGTGCGAAAGGAACCCCCATGGACAAGCGTGCTCTCTCCGCTGCCTTAGGCGCCGCCGTCGCCGCGGTCCTCGCCGTGACCGCCTCCGCCTCCGCGACCGCCTCGGCCGGCAACGTCCTGACCACCGGAAGCGCGGGCGGCACCGCCGTCGCCTCCGGTGACGTCCTCTCGGCCGCGCTGGCCACCGGGACCAAGGCGAAGATCGCCACCACCGCGGGCGGCAGCACCGGCATCACCTGCAACACCTCCGCCTTCACCGCCACGGCCAACACCAACCCCGCGGCGCCCGGCACCGCCACCGAGACGGTCACGGCCCACACGCTCAGCAGCTGTACGACGAACATCGTGGGCGCGACCGGCGTGCAGAGCATCACCGTCAACAACCTCCCGTTCGCCGCGTCGGTCACCTCCGGCGGCTCGCTCACCGTCTCCGCGGGAGCCGCCGGCCCGATCCAGACGACCCTCAAGATCAACACGATCCTGGGTGTCACGACCTGCGTCTACCGGGCCGGCAGCCTCACGGCGACGCCGAACAACGCCGACAACTCGCTCTCCTTCACCGACCAGCTGTTCACCAAGTTCAGCGGACCGGGCACCTGCCCGGGCAGCGGCTACTTCACCGCCAAGTACGGCCCGGTGCTCGACACCAGCCAGGCGGGCAGCCCGGCGGTGTTCGTCAACTGAGCGCATGCACACGGATGGTGACACCTCGTCGGGAATGACGCCGTACCGGGCGTGACGCCGCGCGGGGAGTGAGGTCCGGGAGGGTGCGCCGCTCCCGGACGGGGCGGCTCCGGAGCCGGAGGGCTACCGGGGCCGCCCCTTCGCCATGCCCCGGAACCCGTGATGCCCGCCCCGGGGCGAGGCCCTGCTGCGCGGCGACGCGCTCGAGCAGCCCGGTGAGCACGCCGCGCTCCTCCTCGTCCAGGCCCGCGCAGATGTCCGCGACGGCCGGCGGGAGATCGCCGCGGCGGTGCTCCGGGTCCTCGCGGAGGCCCGGGCGGGACGCCGCGAGGCGTGCGCAGCCAGAGGCCGTGCGCCCCGCCGAAGGCCGGGGCGCACGGCCGCGTAAGGGCCGCTCAGGCCGTCAGGTGAGCCAGGACCGCCCGGGCGGCCCGGGCCACCGCGTCCCGCGTCTCCTCGGTGTGGTCGATCGTCTCGAAACCGTGGTGGGCGTGGGGAACGTCGACGACGTCGACCTCCGCGCCCGCCTTCTCGGCGGCCACGAGGAAGGCGTCGACCGTGGTCTGGAAGACCGGGTGCTCCAGCCCCACCCGGGTCAGGACGACCGGCGGGCTGCCCGCCCCCACCGCGTCCACCGGGCGGAACCGCTCGGGCACGCCCCGCCAGTCCGCCGGCGCCGCGAGCAGCGGGTAGGTCAGCGCCACGCACCGCAGCCACGGCGGGGGAGCGGCCAGCCAGTCCGCCGCGAGCAGCGAGCCGGCGCACAGGAACCACAGGGCGATCCGCTCGCGGTCGACCCGGGGGTCCGCCCGGACCTGCTCCACCGCCGCGGCGAGGTCCCCGGCCGCCGTCGGATAGGCGTCGAGCCCGTACAGCCGGTGGTCGAGCGTCGCGCCGACCGCGCCGAGGCCCGCGACGTAGCGCCCGTAGCCGAGGAAGGTCGGCGAGTCGCGCGGGGTGGGCCGCTGGTCCGGCGAGACCGGTCCGCCGTGCACGAACAGGATGGCGGGAGAAGGTTCCTCGCCCTCCGGGAGGTGCAGGTCGACCGTCCCCCGGCGTTCGCGCGGGCGCTCCGCCACGTCCAGCAGGAACGTCCCCGGGCGGGCGGAGGGCGAGTCGTCCGGGGCGGTCAGCCGCCGCCCCTCGTCGGCCGCGGCCCGCAGCAGCACCTCGGTCAGCGGGCCGGGCGCAGAGAGCATCGGCCAGTGCCCGGTGTCGAGTTCGAAGAACCCGACCCGCGGACCGGCGAGCACACGGAACTCGGGCGGACCGGACGCGACGAGCATCTCGGCCATCGCGATCCCGGAACCGTTCGCCGTGCACAGCACACCCGTCACCGGCCGGTCGAAGGGGTCTCCGGTGAGACGCAGGGGCTGGGTGAGGGTCCGCAACGGCTGCGGCGCCGCCAGCCGGTCGAGCCGCGCCAGGTCCTCGGCGGACAGGCCCGCCGTACTGCCCCAGCGTGCCCATTCCGCGCCCGAGGGGGCCGGTACCGACCCGGCCGCCCCGTCGGCCGCCCCGCTCCCCTCCGCTGCGGCCCGTTCGGCGACGGAGGCGTCGGGTACGAGCGCGAGGGGCGCGTCGCCGTCCTTCGGCATGCCGGCGTCCAGATAGACCACCCGCCCGCACCGCTCCGGCCGGCGGTCGGCGGCGCCGAGCACCGGATGGATGCCGTAGTCGTGCCCGACGAGAACGACGTCCTCGGCGGACCCGATGCCGTCGATCACCCGCACCACGTCCTCGACGTGCGTCTCCAGATCCACGTCCCCGGCCGCGACGGCGGGTGCCTCACCCCCCTCCGTCATCCCGGAGAGCGTCACCGCGTACGCCTCGGCCCCGGCCTCCCGCAGCCGTTCCTCCACCTCCTGCCAGATCCGGCCGCCGGTGAACGGCCCGGACACCAACACGAAAACCGCCATCGCTCTCTCCTCACCTCGCGACCCCTCGTCGCGTACGGGCGGCACCGTAGGAACTCCCCCAGGGGGAGGTTCAAGCGGGGAACGAGCGAGGGGGCCCGCGAGCACCATGAGAGACGGGAGAAGGGGACGGGAGACCCGAGGGAGGGCACGTACGCTCGTCGCCATGGGACTGGACATGACGGTGCTGATCGCCGACGGGTCCTGGTTGGGGGAAGTCCCGGCCGGGGAGCGGCTGGAGCGGCTGCGCACCACGTGGTACGACGACGCGACGGGCTTCTGGGACCCCGACCGGGAGCCCGTCGACAGCGGGTGGGAGCACCCGCGGGACCGCACGCCGACCGCTTCGACGTGTACGAGTTCCCCCACGGCACCTCGTTCAAGGCGCACTTCTGGGCCGGGAACCGGTGGGAGTACTGCCGCGACCACGTCGACGCGCGGCTGCGCGAACCGCTGGACGTCCTGCTGGGCGGCCTGTTCTGGGACGGGGCCGACGGCGAGGCGGAACACGTCGACCCGGAGCTCTTCGGCGACGGGGCGGAGAGGCACGGCCTCCTTCTCGCGCTCTCACCCGACCGCGTACGCGAACTCGGCGCCACAAGACGAGAGTTGGCAGACGGC
This sequence comes from Streptomyces sp. NPDC048018, assembly GCF_043202995.1. Classification (NCBI taxonomy): domain Bacteria; kingdom Bacillati; phylum Actinomycetota; class Actinomycetes; order Kitasatosporales; family Streptomycetaceae; genus Streptomyces; species Streptomyces sp. NPDC048018. The sequence goes on along the minus strand of NZ_JBIDBK010000001.1, from coordinate 651,358 downwards.
AGGGGTGGCGGAATCGCCGCCCTGCGGCCGGCCTTCGACGAGCACGCCGCCGACCCCCGCGGCTGGGTCGGCGACCTGGACACGTTCGCGCGACTTCTGGAGGACTGGGGCCGGATCCTCGCGGAGGCCGCGAGGCGGGGCTGGGTCGTGGTGGGGCTGAGCGGGTGAACATGACCGGCCTCCGCCCCCCGTCGATTGACCGTGCCCGTCAACCGGCTTGCTGCGACGGGTGATCGGCATGCGAGAGTCGGGGGGGCGCGCAGGAGCGCGGAGGAGTACGGGAGGAAGGGGCGGCGACATGGGGCCGGGCACGGTGGCGATGACGGGCGCGGCGGGGACCATCGGCTCCGTGCTGCGCGAGGCGCTGCGCGCCGACGCGGAGCGGCTGATCCTGGTCGACCGCGTCCCGCTGCGGCCGGCGGCGCCCAACGAGGAGGTCCGTGCCGCGGACCTGCGGGACGCGACCGCCGTCGCTGCGGCGCTGGCGGGGGCCGACGCCGTGCTCCACCTGGGCGGCCTGCCGGACGAGGCACCGCTTCCCGAACTGCTCGACACCAATGTGCTCGGCACGCACCACGTCCTGGAGGCGGCCCGCCGCACCGGCATCCGGCGCGTGGTGCTGGCGGGCAGCAACCGGGTGACCGGCTTCCACCTGGTGGGCCATCTCACCGGCCCGGACGAGCCGGTGCGCCCGGACGGTCTGTACGGGGTGAGCAAGGCGGCCGTCGAGGCCCTCGGCCGGCTCTACGCCGACAAGTTCGGCCTCTCCGTGCTCTGTCTGCGCATCGGCAGCTTCGAGCGGGTGCCCACCGAAACCCGCCATCTGGCCACCTGGCTGAGCCACCGCGACGCCGTCGGCTACGTCCGGGCCGCCCTGGCCGCCCCGCCCGTCCCCGGCTTCACCGCCGTGTACGCCGTGTCCGCGAACACCCGTCGCTACTGGGAACTCCCCGCTCCCGCCGCGCTCGACTACGTCCCCGTCGACGACGCCGAGACCCACGCCGCGGACATCCCGGGCGCGGATCTGGCCGCCGATCCGGCGGCGCCCCAGGGCGGCCCGTACGCCCGGCCGGAATGCACCCTGCCGCACCTCCCGCACCCCGGGGCCGGACCGTGACGGTGACCGGGGACGGCGGCCGGTGGAGCATCGGCGAACTCGCCGAGCGGGCGGGCGTGACCGTCAAGACCGTCCGCTTCTACTCGGACCGGGGTCTGCTGCCCGAGACCGCCCGCAGCGGCGGCGGCCACCGCCGCTACGGCCCCGAGGCCCTGGAACGGCTCCGGCTCATCCGGTCGCTGCGCACGCTCGACCTCCCCGTGTCCGACGTCGGCCGAATCCTCGACGAGGACGACGCTTTGGAGGACGTCGTCGCCCGCCGGCTGCGCGAGGTGAGCGGCCGGCTGACCACGCTCCGCTGGCGGGAGGCGTCGCTGCGGCTGCTGCGCGACTGCACGCCGGAGCAGCGCGCCGAGCGGCTGCGGCTGCTCGGCGACGTCTCGCTGCCGCCCGACACGACGGCACTCGCCCGCTTCTGGCGGCGCACCCTCCCCGCCCGCCTGCCGGCCGCCGTCGCCGCCACCGTGGTGGACGCGGCCGTTCCGCAGCCCCCGGCCGATCCGACGCCCGCTCAGGTGCTGCTCTTCGCGCGGCTGCACGCCCTGGTGGCAGGGGCGACCCCGCCCGTCGTGCATCTCGCGGACACGGAGCACCGGCCGGGGTTGCTGTACCCGGGGCTCGGCGAGGCGTACGACCTGGCGGCGCCGGACCTGCGGGCGGGCCGGGCGCCCGCTCACGGCGAGGCCCTGGACCGCTTCGTCGCCGCCTACGCGGACGCGCTCGGCGACCGTGACACCCGGGCCTTCCGGCGCAGGCTCGCCCGGCTGATGGCGGCGAGCGCGGACCCGCTGATCGGCCGCTACTGGCAGCTCGCCGGAGAGCTGGCGACCGAGCGGGACGGCCCCACCCCGGGGGCCGCCCACGGCTGGCTGTGCGCCGCCCTGAAGTCCGACTTCGGGCGGCCGGCGGGGACCGACTCGCCTCCTGGGTGGGCCTGGTGACCCCGCGCCGCCACGACGGGTGCGTGAGAGGCGGGGCCCGAAGGAGCTCCGGGCCGCCGCCCCTGCTGCTGCCGCCGCCCTGCCGCTGCCGCTGCTCCCGCTGCCGGTGCGGGGTGCCGCTGTCCTTGTCCCTGTCCCTGCCGCCCTGTCCCTGTCGCCCTGCCCCCGTCCTTGTCGCCGCGGACCGCCGTCCCCGCCTCGCCCTCGCGCCGCGGTCAGGAGCGTCCGGGACCGGCGCGCCGCGCGTGGGCGAAGCCGGCCGTCGCCACGAGCCCCGGCATCGCGACGGCCAGGGCAAGCGCCCACCCGAGCCCCGCGTGCAGGAGCAACAGCGCGCCGGTGAGGGCGCCCAGGAACAGCGTCAGGGCGGACAGGAGCCGGCGCAGGGAGGGAGCGCCCCAGGGGTCCGCCGCCAGACCGGTGAGCGTCCGGGTCAGGACGGTGGTCGTGAGGTCGGGGACGGCCAGCCGGTGCACGACGGCGTTCTGCAGACCCATGGCGCCGCCCATCAGGACGAGCACGGCGTAGCGGCTCGCGCCCGTCTGCTGGGCGACGAGCGCGGCGGCCAGCAGGGCCGTCTCCACGCCGATCAGGGGGCGGAACGGAACGCCCCGCGCTCCCCGGCGCAGGCGCCCGCCCGCCGCCGCGCCGAGGAGGAAGGCGCCCAGCGCGGTGAGCGAGGCCGTCGCCGACAGCCCGGCCGCGCCGGCCAGGGCGAAGCCGCAGAGGACCACGTTGCCCGTCATGTTGGCCACGAACACGTGCCCGAGACCGAGGAAACTCGCCGCGTCGACCAGCCCGCTCGCGAAGGTGAGGACGATCAGCAGCCCCGGGAGCGCGCCGAATCGCGCGGTGCCCGGAAACAGCCGCCGTGCCCGCGCCTCCGAGGGCCCGTCCCCGCTCACCGGCGGTCACTCCAGGGCGCCCCGCCTCCAGCGCACGGCCGCCGTCCTCCGTCCGTCATGGCCCCAGTGGATCAGGGCCACGCAGCCCCCGCGACCGGACGGCCGCCGGGGGCGACGGTCGCGGCGCGGCTCCTCGGCCGGGTCCGCCCTCGCACGGACGCGGGCCGCTCCCCGCCCCGGCCTGGTCCGAGGACCCGGGCCGGGCCCTGTCGTCGAACTCCCGCCTGCCCCGGGCGACGACGGGAGTGTGACGACGGGACTTAGCGGTCCGCCGGTTCGCGGAGTCGGCGGAGTTCCGCGTCCGCCCGGCGTACGCCCTCCTGATAGCCGTGGGCCAGGCCCAGTTCGCGGGCCCGGAAGAGAGCCGCCTCCGCGTCGGCCGGACGGCCCAGGTCGAGCAGCGCGGCGCCGACCGTGGTCTGGAGCATGCTGTGGCGGATGCCGACCAGGCCGTTGACGGTGTCGCCGTCGAGGCCGAGGCCCTCGTGGGCGCAGGCGAGGGCGGCGGACGGGTCGCCCGCCGAGAGCAGCTGGCGCGAGCGGTGCTCCAGGGCCAGGACCTCCGTCATCACGTCACCGGTGCCGCGGACGAGCGCGACGGCGCGTGCCGTGTGGTCGAGCGACTCGGGGGTCACCCCGGTCCGGTCGAGCGCGACGGCCAGGTTGACCAGGGCGGTCGCCTCGCTGGACGGTTCGCCCGCGCGGGCCGCGAGGGTGGGCGCGAGCCGCAGGTGCACCAAGGCCTCGGCGAGCCGGCCGTCCTGGGTGAGCAGCCAGCCGAGCAGCGCCCTGGCCCGTGACTCGGCGTCCGGGTCGTCGACGCGGGCGGCCGAGTCGACGGCGTCCTCCAGGAGCGGCACCCACCCGTCGTGGCTGTTCCACAGGATGTACGGCCACTGGAGGATGCCGAGCCGCCAGGCCCGGTCGTGGTGTCCGGCGGCCCGTGCGGCGGTGACGGCCGCGGCGAGGTTGTCCCGTTCGGAGGCGTACCAGAGCAGCGCGGCGTCCCGTCCCGCGAAGGACGGGGTGGTACGCGGCACCCGGGCGTGCGGCGGCGGCGCGCAGCACGGCTGGTCGTCGGGCTCGGCGGCCCGCGCGGCCGCCATCGCCGTCAGGGTGTAGTGGTCCAGGAGCCGCAGCAGGGCGTCCTCGTCGGGGTCGAGACTGCGGGCGTAGAGCCGTACGAGATCGTGCAGCGAGTGCCGGCCCGGCGCCCACTCCGTGAGCAGATGGGCGTCGCAGAGCCGGTCGAGGGCCTCGGCGGCGACCGCGGGCGTCCGGTCGAGCAGCGCTGCTGCCGCCAGGCGGTCGAGATCGGTGCCGGGGACCACACCCAGCTGCCGGAAGAGCCGGCCGGCCTCCTCCGGCAGCCCCTGCACGGTCAGGCGCAGCGCCGCCGGCACCCCCGAACCGTCGGCGCTCTCCGAGCCGTCCACCGTGAGCAGGGCGAGGCGGCGCTGCTCGTCGGCGAGTTCCGCGGCCAGGTCGGCGAGCCGCCAGCCCGGCCGTGCGGCGAGCTGCGCGGCGGTGACCCGCAGCGCGAGCGGCAGGCCGTCGCACAGGGCGGCGAGCCGGCGGGCGGCGTCCGGTTCGGCGGCGACGCGGTCGGCACCGACCGCCGCCGCGAGCAGCGCCGCCGACTCGTCGAGCCCGAGGACGCCGAGCGGCACGGGCCGGGCGAGCTCGCTCACGACCAGACCGCCGAGTCGCAGCCGTGAGGTCACCACCGTCGCGCTGCGCGCTCCGGCGGGCAGCAGCGGCCTGGCGCGGTCGGCACTGCGCACGTTGTCCAGGACGACCAGCAGCGCCCGGTCCTCGGTGAGCGAGCGGTACAGCGCTGCGGCTGCCGTCGCCGACTCCGGCACCCCGCGCGGCGGCACGCCGAGCGCCGGCAGGAACTCCCGCAGCACGTCGGCCGCTTCGATGCCGTCGTCCGCGCTGAACCCGCGCAGGTCCGCGTAGAGCACTCCGTCCGGGAAGTCCCCGGCCCGCCGGTGGGCCCAGTGCAAGGCGAGCGCGGTCTTCCCGACCCCGGCGGGGCCGGTGACCAGCGCCACCCGTGCGGAGTCCACGGCGGCGTCGAGCGCGTCGAGCTCCCGGTCGCGGCCGAGGAAGCCGCGGGGAGTGCGGGGGAGGAGGTCGGGGACGGGAAAGGCCGGGGCGGCGGTGGCCGGGGCTCCCCAGGGTGCAGCGGCTCCGGCCTCACCCGAGGAGGTCGCCGAAGGCGAGGAGCAGGGCAGGGCGTCGCCGGGAGCCGCGCCGCCCGGCCCGGGGCTGGGGGCGAGGGCGTTTCCGGGGTGCGCGCCCCCACCGGCGAGCGCACAGGCCGGGCCGTGGCCGCCCTCGTACCCAGGCGCGCCGGCCGGCGCGGGGGCGTCGCCCCGGCGGGGCGCGGCCCCCTGGCGGTCGGGGCCGCCTCGGGCAGGGGAGCGGGCCGGCTCGTGGCTGTTGCTGTGGACGGGTGCACCGCCCTGGGCGGGCTCGTACCCGTGGGCGGACGGGCCGCCCACGGCGTGGGCGCCGCCGTGCACGGGGACGTCGCCGTGCACGAGGCTGCCACCGGGGCCGTGGGTGCCGCCGGGGCCGTGGGGGTCGGCCGGGCCCGGGAAGCCCGGCGCACCTGCCGCACCGGTGGAGCCCCCGTGGCCCACGGCGTCCGGCGCCCCGGCCGCGCCCGGCCCGCGCGCGGTGTCCGCCCGCCCGGGGGCGCTCGGCAGATGACGGGCGTCCCCGTGGCCGGGTGCCGCACCCGGCACGGACCGGCCGGAGGGCCCGGGCTCGGCGCCGCCGGGCCACGGCACGGCCTGGCCCGCCGACGGCAGCCCGCGCAGCACCGCCTCGTACGCGGCGCGCAGTGCGGGACCGGGGTCGACGCCCAGTTCGTCGGCGAGTTGGGACCGGGTGCGGTGGTAGCAGTCCAGGGCGTCGGACTGGTGGCCGGCCCGGTAGAGCGACAGGATCAGCGTGGCCGCGAGGGACTCGCGCAGGGGGTTCGCGGCGGCCTCCGCGCGGAGGATGGCCGCGGCCTTGGCGTGCTCGCCGAGGCGTCCGTACGCGGCGGCCAGCTGTTCCACGGTGACCAGCCGTGTCTCCTCCAGAGCGCGGGCCGCCACCAGCAGGGACTCGCTCGCGACCGTGCCCGTGAGGGCGGGGCCGCGCCACAGGGCGAGGGCCTCGCGGAGCATCAGGACCGCGTCCGCCGGGTGCCTCTGGTGCCCGGCGAGCTGGACCAGCTCCTCGAAGCGGTGGGTGTCGAGGAGCTGGTCGGGCATGCGCAGCTCGTACGCCTGGGAGTGGGTGGCCAGCTCCACCCCGTAGTCCTCGGCCCCGCCCTGCTCGAACAGCGCCCGCAGGCGCGAGACGTGTCCCTGCACGACGGTCCGGGCGCGGGCGGGCGGGTCCTCCTCCCAGACCGTGTCGATCAGACGGTCGACGGGTACCACCGCGTTCGCGCGCAGCAGCAGCGCCGCGAGTACGCTGCGCCGCTTGGCGGGGCCGAGCGGCAGCTCACCTGCCTCGGCCGCGATGGACACCGTCCCGAGCAGGCGGAACTCCACCCGGCCCTCCCTGTCACTGTGTTCTCTTCCGTGGGCCTACCAGTATCCCCACCCTCCGGCCCCAGGCCTTTGTCGGAACCCTCCAGAGGTCGGATGAGGCCGGAACAGGCGGTCCCCGGCCGAAAGCGGATGTGTCAGGCGTTGGGGTCGAACGGGATGCCGGACGGCAGGGAACGGCTCAGGTGCGAGGAGAAGTCGGAGTCGCGGATCTTCAGGGTGGCGGAGCCGAAGTCCGCGCCCGTCAGCTTGTCGCGCAGACCGGCCGGGTAGCCGTTCCAGCCGACGAGACGGGGGTAGAACCAGCCGCCGGTCGAGTTCTCGATGCGGTCGTCGGTCGCGTTGGCGAAGCGGTAGCAGTGGGTGGAGATCCCGTCCTTGTGGTAGACGATCTTGGGATGGGTGCCGTCGAAGCGGATGGCCGAGCGCGCGGCGATCTGGTAGCCGCTGTGCTGCGACACCGACACGTACTTGACCTCGCCGGCGTTGATCCACACCACCACGTGCTCCCAGTCGTGGGTGTGCCCGAGGGCGAGGGGGCCGAGCGTCGCCTGGTCCTTCTCGTAGTAGCCGGCGTACATGACGGCGCACCAGCCGTTGTTGCACTTCGAGCGGGAGTAGCTGTTGGCGGCGGCGAGCTGGGCGGGGTCGTGGCAGCGCCCGTTGACGTCACCGCCGAGCTTCAGGCCGGGGTTGAGGGTGCCGTCGGCGCCGATGGCGGCGGTCATGTAGCAGCCGTCGGTGTCGAAGTCGTACGCCGGGGCGAAGGTCTGGTCGAGGCTTTCGGCGTTCTGGGGGAGCGGCGGGAGCACGGCGGCGTGGGCGGTGGCCGTCGCGCCGAGGACGAGGAGCAGGGCGCACAGCACGGTGGCGAACGCCGACCGCCGGGCCCGGGCTGTTGATAGCAGGTGCATGTCAACTCCTTGCGCTGTGAGGGGCGGCCCAGACCCTCGCAGCACCGCCGACGGACCGTCAAGGCCGCCCGCCCGAACGCGGAGGGAATAGAAGTGTGAGCCGCCGAACCCCGCTGTTACGGTGGCCGGATGTCGTCGATCAAGCAGATCCAGATCACCTTCGACTGCGCGGATCCCGAGCGCGTCGCCCGGTTCTGGTGCGAGGTGCTGGGATACGTCGTGCCGCCTCCGCCGGAGGGGTTCGCCGACTGGGGCGAGTTCGACCGGTCGCTGCCGCCCGAGCGGCAGGGGGCGTCGTTCGTCTGTATGGACCCCATAGGGGTGGGTCCGCGGATGTACTTCCAGCGCGTGCCCGAGGGCAAGGTCGTCAAGAACCGGGTGCACCTCGACGTGCGGGTCGGCACCGGACTCGTGGGAGAGGAGCGCCTGGCCGCGCTCGAGGCCGAGTGCAGCCGGCTCGTCGCGCTCGGCGCCGTACGCGGGCGGCTTCTGCTCGCCGACGGCGAGAACGAGTCGTGCCAGAACATGCAGGACGTCGAGGGCAACGAGTTCTGCCTCGACTGACCCCGGCCTCCGCCGAAGGGCGGAGGCGCATCCGCCCCCTCTGCCCTTCGGCAGAGGAGTGGCTCCACCGTGAGGTGCACGAACCCGCGAACCGCATGCGCCGATACTGGTCGGCGTGGTAAGCACTCCTCCGTTCTCCGCTTCCGTTCGTGACCGGCCCTCCCACGAGCCGGCCACCGTGGCACTCCGGCCCGTGGCGGAGACGGCCGGGGTCGGGCTCGCGGGGCTCGGGGTGTGGGGAGCGGTCGGATACCTCGACTTCCTGACCCACCCGCTCGCGCAGCTGTCCGCCCTCCTCGTCGGCGTCGTGATCTTCCCGCTGCGGCGCCGTCTTCCCCTGCCCGTGCTGCTCGCGCTCGCCGCGCTGACGGGGCTCGCGCCCGGCGTCGGACCCGTGACCGCCGCGACCGCCTACACCGTCGCCCGGCGCACGGTGTCGGCGCGACGGCGGGCCCGGCTGCTCGGCGGGGCGGCCCTGCTCGTCGTGGGGACCGCGACGCTGTCCGCGCCCGTGCTGGGGCCGGGGGCGCAGCCGTACGGGCTCGCACTGGGGCTGGTGCTCACCGCGACCGCCGTCGTCGTCCCCGGGCTGGTCGGCACCGCGTACGGGCAGCAGCGGCGGCTCGTACGGGCGCTGCGCGAGCGCGGGGACGCGGCCGAGCGGGCCCGGCAGTCCGCCGACAGCGAGGCCCGCATCCACGAGCGGTCCCGCATCGCCGCCGAGATGCACGACCTCGTCGGACACCGGCTCAGTCTCATCGCCCTCCACGCCGGGGGCCTGGAACTCGCCCTGGAGGCTGCCGACCCCGAGCTGCGCGAGGAGGTCGTGCTCGTGCGGCGCACCACCCGCGCCGCCCTGCGCGAGCTCCGGCAGGCCCTCGGCGTGCTCGGGCCGCTCGGCCGGGACACCGGGTCCGAGGCGCTCACCGACGCCACCGGCACCCGCGCCGACATCGAGACCCTGGTGGCCGAGTCGCGCGGCGGCGGCATCGCCGTACGCCTCGACTGGACCGGGCCCGACCTCGACGCCCGGCCGGCCCGGGTGCGCCGCGCCGTGCACCGGGTCGTCCGCGAGTGCCTGACCAACGTGCACCGCTACGCGCCCGACGCGCACGTCACCCTGACCGTCGCCCACGAGGACCGGAACGTCCGGGTCACCGTGTGCAACGGCGCCCCGGGCACGCCGCCCGCACCCGCCGGCGGCACCGGCCGCGGGCTCACCGGACTCCGCGAGCGCGTCGAACTCCTCGGCGGGACCCTCGACGCCGCCCCCCTGCCGGCCGGCGGCTTCCGGGTCGACGCGAGCGTGCCGACCGAGCCCGGTGACGCCCCGGGCCCTGCCGCCACCCCGGTCTCCGTCCCGCCGCCCGTCCCGTGGCGACCCGACGGGCCGTCAGGCGCCCTGGCCGAGGGCGGGGGCGACGGCGGGCTCCCCTCCGAACGCCTCGCCGCGCACCGTCTCACGCTCGCCCTCGGGCTCGGCGCCCTGAGCGTGCTCATGGTCCTCGGCGTCGCCTTCGTGTACGCGAGCACGCCGCACCGGGACGCCGGGCCGCGCCTGCTGCCGCGGGTCGGCATGAGCTACGCCGAGGTGTCGGCCGCCGGCGTCCTGGACAGCGCGGCCGTCCGGGCCGCCGCCACGGGGCACGAGCCCCCTCGGCCGGCCGGGACGGCCGGCTGCGTCTACCCGTTCGCCGGCGGCACCGAGTCCCGCTCCGGCGCCCTCACGGTCGCCCGGTACTGCTTCGACGCCTCACAACGCCTCATCGCCATCGACCGCTTCACCGTCCCGTCGGTCCGGGACGCCACACCCTGGGAGACCCCGTGACCGCCACCACCCGGCCGCCCGTCCGCGTCCTGCTCGCCGACGACGAGGCGATGATCCGGCACGGCGTGCGCCTGATCCTCCGGCACGCCGAGGGCATCGACGTCGTCGCCGAGGCCGCGGACGGGCGGCAGGCCGTCGAGCTGGCCGCCGCCCACCACCCCGACGTGGTGCTGCTCGACATCCGGATGCCGGTGTGCGACGGGCTCGCCGCGATCTCCCCGCTGCTCGCCCTCGACCCCGCGCCCCGCGTGGTCATGCTCACGACCTTCGGCGACGACGACAACGTCGTACGGGCGCTGCGCGAGGGCGCCGCGGGATTCCTCCTGAAGGACGACGGACCGCAGGAGCTGATCAGCGCGGTACGGGCGGCCGCCGCCGGTGACGCGGTGCTCTCGCCCGGCGTCACCGGGACGGTCGTCGCGCGGATGCTGCGCGCCCCCGACCCGGGGGAGACCGGCGGCCCGGCCGCGGACGAACGGATCGCCCGCCTCACCGGGCGCGAACGCGAGGTCCTGGCGATGCTCGGCGAGGGCCTGTCGAACCAGGACATCGCCGACCGGCTCGGCATCGGCACGGGCACGGTCAAGACCCACGTCGGCGCCATCCTGGACAAGACCGGGTCGGCGGGCCGCGTACAGGCGGCCCTGCTGGCCCACCGCACCGGCCTGGCGTCCTGACCGGGCCGTTCGACACCGGGCGCCGACCCTCGCGGTGACCGGGCGGCCCGGACGACGGACCGCTCCCCCTCCGCCTTCCGGCAGAGAGCCCCCTGCCGCCACCACCCCTTCGGCAGAGGACCTCCCGCCGCCCCCCCGCCTTCCGGCAGAGGCCAAGTCCCGTCTCCAGCACGACCTTTTCGCAGCTCAGGGCCCAGAGGATGAATCCGTCCCCCCCCGGCCCTCGGAGCTCCTCCCGGGCCGTCGCACGCCAGGCGGAGTTGCCATGTCACAGTCCCTCCCTTCCTCCCGCACCGCGCTCAAGGAGCCGCCCGCCGCCCGCGCCACCGGGCTGACCAAGACCTACGGCAGGGGCGAGACCCGCGTCACCGCGCTCGACGAGGTCTCCGTGGAGTTCACGCGGGGGCGGTTCACCGCGGTCATGGGGCCGTCCGGGTCCGGCAAGTCCACGCTGATGCACTGCATGGCCGGACTGGACGCGGTGAGCTCCGGGTCGGCGCGCATCGGCGACGTCGAGCTGTCCGGACTGGCCGACCGTGAGCTCACCCGGCTGCGCCGGGAGAAGGTCGGCTTCGTGTTCCAGGGCTTCAACCTGCTGCCGACGCTCACCGCGCTCGAGAACATCACCCTGCCCTTGCGGCTGGCCGGGCGCCGGCCCGACACCGCGTGGCTGGACGCCGTCGTCGGCACCGTAGGGCTCGCGGGGCGGCTCGCGCACCGGCCCTCCCAGCTCTCCGGCGGTCAGCAGCAGCGCGTGGCCGTGGCCAGGGCCCTGGTCTCGCGCCCCGAGATCGTGTTCGCCGACGAGCCGACCGGCAACCTCGACTCCCGCGCCGGCGCCGAAGTGCTCGGCTTCCTCGGGGACTCGGTCCGCGAACTCGGCCAGACCGTGGTCATGGTCACCCACGACCCCGCGGCCGCCGCCCACGCCGACCGCGTGGTGTTCCTCGCCGACGGGCGCCTGGTGGACGAGCTCCACCGGCCCAGCTCCGGCGCCGTCCTGGACCGCATGCTCGCCTTCGAGGCCCACGGGCGTACCTCCTGAGGCCGGGCCGCGCCTTCCGGATCACACCGCGCCCCCTTCCGTTCCTCCTCCGAAAGCTCACCATGCTGCGAACAGCCCTGCGCAACGTCCTCGCGCACCAGGCCCGACTGATCACGACGGTCCTCGCGGTCGCCCTCGGCGTCGCCTTCGTCTCCGGCTCTCTCGTCTTCGCCGACACCACCACCGCCGCCTACCGCGCCTCCTTCGCGAAGAGCTACGCCGGCGTCGCCGTCACCGTCGATCCCGCCTATCCGCCGGGCGCCCCCGCCGCCGGGCGCGCCCCCGCCCTCGACGACGCGCTCGTGGCCCGGCTGGCCGCCCTGCCCGGCGTCGCCGCCGCCCGCCCGACCGTCGACGGCTCGGTCACGACGGCCGCCAAGGACGGCTCCCCGATGCACGCCGACAACGCGATGGGCAGGCTGGCCGCCGCGTACGTCCCCGGACCCGACGGTACGGACCGGCGCTACCCGCTGACCGGCGGACGCGCCCCCCGCACGGCCGGGGAGGTGGCCCTGGACCGGGGCACGGCCGCCGCCGGCGGATATGTCCTCGGAGACACGGTCAGCCTGGCCGTCGACGGTCCCGTCCTGCGGATGAAGCTGGTCGGCCTCGTCTCCACCGACGACACCCGCGTCACCTCCGGCGGCACCCTCGCCGTCCTGGACAAGGCCACCGCGCAGAAGCTGTTCGCCGCCCCCGGCCGCTACACCGGCATCGACCTGTCCGCCACGGCCGGCGCCGACGCGTCCGAACTCGCCCGGCGGATCGCGCCGTTGCTGCCCGCCGGCCGGGCCGAGGCGACCACCGCCGCCGCCAAGGCCGCCCAGCAGGCGGTCTTCATCGACACCAAGACCGCCGGCCACGCCCGGCTGCCCCTGATCTTCGCCGTGGTGTCGCTCTTCATCGGCTCGTTCCTCATCGTCAACACCTTCACCATGCTCATCACGCGCCGCTCCCGCGAGATCGCGCTGCTGCGCGCGATCGGCGCCACCCGCCGCCAGGTCGTCGGCTCCGTGCTCGCCGAGGCCGCCCTGGTCGGGCTCGTCGCGTCCGCCGTCGGATTCGCCCTCGGCCTCGGGGTCGCCTCCGTGCTGCCCGGCCTGCTCGGCACCGCGGACGACCCGGTGCCGCAGGGGCCGCTCGTCATCGGACCGGCCCCCGTGCTCGCCTCCCTCGTCGTCGGCGTGGGCGTCCCGGTGCTCGCCGCCTGGCTGCCCTCCCGCCGGGCCGCCCGGATCGCTCCCGTCGAGGCCCTGCGCGCCGCCGAGCAGCACTCCGCGTCCGCCGCGGGGCCGTCCCGGCTCCGTGCCGCCGCCGGCGCGGCCGCGCTGCTGCTCGGCGTCGGCCTGCTGCTCTCCCTGAGCGACGCCCAGGACGCCTCCGAGGCGAACCTCCGGACCGCGATGCTCGGCTGCGGCGTCCTCGTCACGGCTCTGATCGTGCTGGCGCCCCTTCTGGCGGGCCCGGTGATCCGTCTCATCGGCCGGCTCACCGCACGCCTCGGCGTCGCGGGCGTCCTCGCCAGGGACAACGCGCTGCGCGATCCGCGCCGTACCGCCGCCACCGCCGTCGCCCTGATGATCAGCACCGCGCTCGTCTCCGGCCTGGCCGTCATCGACCACTCCTCCAGCCGGGCGCTGGACGCCCAGGCCGCCGCCGGGCTCTCCGCGGACTACGTCATCGGCACCCGCGGCACCACCACCGGCATCGACGCGGGCGCCGTCCGGCGGGTGGCCGAGCTGCCCGGCGTCGCGACCGCCTCCGCCGTCGCCGACTCCACCATCTCCGCCGGCGGCTCCGTCCGGCAGGTCTCCGGCGTGGACCCGGAGACCGTGGGCGACGTCATGCGGCTCCGCTTCACGGCGGGATCCGCCGAGGACATCGGGCCCGGCCGGATCGCCGTCTCCCGCAGCTTCGCCCGCGAGCAGCGGGTCGGCGTCGGCGGCCGGCTCGACGCCGGCATCGGCCCGGGCGCCGGCGCGGCCGCCCCCGGCACCGGCTCCGGTCGCGACGCCCGCCGGCCCTCCTTCACCGTCGTCGGGATCTACGAGGACAACCCCACCGCTCAGGACGCCCTCGCCCTCCGCGGCGACGTCCAGCGCTACGCCTTCCTGGCGGGATCCGTCCAGCGGGTCCTCGTGACCACCACCGGGCCCGGCTCCGCCACGCCCGACCTGGAGAAGAGGCTGCGCGAGGCCGTCGACCGCAGCCCCCTGCTGAAGGTCCAGAGCCGGACCCGGCTCGTGCAGGAGCAGGCCGGTGTGGCCGGCGACCTGATCACGCTGGTCTTCGGACTGCTCGCCATCGGCGTGGTCGTCTCCGCGCTCGGCATGGTCAACACGCTCGCCCTGTCCGTCGCGGAGCGCACCCGTGAGATCGGCGTCCTGCGGGCGCTCGGCATGGACCGCGCCGGCGTGCGGCGCATGATCCGGCTCGAATCGCTCACCGTCGCCGGGTACGGGACGCTGCTCGGGCTGAGCTGCGGCCTCTTCGGGGCCTGGCGGGTGAGCGGGCTCGCCAACGGGGCCATTCCCCAGTACGCGTTCTCGCCGCCGTGGGGCACCCTCGCCCTGCTCGTCGTGCTCTCGCTCGCCGTCGGCGCCGCGGCGGCCGCCGTACCCGCCCGCCGTGCCGCCGCGCTCGGACCGCTGCGGGCGGTCGCCGATTCCTGACGCGGCCGGAGGCGGGGGCGCGAGAGGGGCGCACGGGCCGTCAAGGGGGAGGGGCGGCTTCGCCGGATCGGGTGGGACGTGTCGGAAGATCGCGGAACCCGGCGCCGGACACGGCAGGATCGGTGGCACCGGGGTCGACGACCGACGGGAGCCGTGGGGGCTCCCGGACCCCGGTCCTGAGCGTCGTACGCCGACATCGCCGCTCACCGCCGCCCCCGGACGAGGCTCCGCTCCGGGGGCGCCGGCGTCCTTGCCACCCTTGGACACGGTCCGAGCGGAGGCCGCCGCCCTTTTGCCTCGCTGCGGTCCGGTCCGGTCCGGTCCGGTCCGGTCCGATCGGCGGCGGCCGTGCGCGGGAACTCCCGCAGACGTCCCGCGGCGTCGAGCGGGTAGCCGCGGCGTGGTGTCTGATGAAGCGTCAGTAGTGGCGGGAATCCTACCTGGACACCCCTACCGGCGGGTTCTACTCTCGAGTCACTTCGCCCGCACCCCACCCGCGCGCCGCACCCGCGAGCCCGCGGGCCGGCGGTGCGGGCCGCACCCGCTCCGGGCACGTGCACCCCCGAGTCCGCAGCACACCTCCGCACCTCCTCGCTCCCGACACTCCGACACCGAGGAGATCCCCATGTCCAAGCTGCTCGTCTCCGCGACCGGCCTCGCCGCCGCGGCCGTCCTCACCCTCGGCGCCACGGGCCCCCAAACCGCGGCGCCGACCACGCTGCAGCCGGCCGGCCACTCCTTCTCCGCCCAGCTCACCGGGAAGGCCACCTTCGTCGCCGGCTCCACGACCATGACCTGCACCGTCTCCGCCTCCGTGCCGACGGCCGGCGCCGCCAACCGGGTCCCGGCGGCCCCCGCGAACTACAACGACGCCGGCCCGGTGTCCGTCCCGGTCAACCCGCCGAGTTTCAGCGGCTGCACCACCAGCATCGTCGGCGTGAGCGTCACCGTCACGGCCAACTCCACCAACGGCGCCTGGACCCTCTCCGCCCAGAACGGGACGCCCGCCACCGGCGGGTTCACCATCCCGAAGGGCGGCGTCGTCCTCAGGACCAGCGGCTTCGCCTCCTGCACCATCACCGCCTCGCCCGCCGGACCCACCGCCGTCAACGGCGCCTGGACCAACGGCGCCCCGTCCACGCTGGCGATCTCGGGCGCCCCCGTCCCGGCCACCGTCACGGGCGGCTTCCTCTGCCCGACGGGCAACCAGTCGGCCACCTTCAGCGCCACCTACCGGATCTCCGACACGACCGACCCGGCGCAGTCGATCACCGTGACGGGCTGATCGGATCCCCCCGGCCGGCCCGCCGTCACGGCGGCGGGCCGGCCGTCGCCGTCGCCCGGGACGCGGCCGCGACCGGCCGCGGTCGCCGGAGGAAGGACGCGGGCGCCTGCCCCGGTGGCCGCGCACCCGCCTCGCAGGCGCTCGGGTCCGGTCCCGCTCCCGTCCGGTTCCCGGGAGTCGCCGCGCGACCGCCCGATCTTGGGCATCCTGGTGGCTCGAAGTAGGCCTCGGGAGGGGCGAGTCGGGTGGGGAAGCACAGGGGGGAGCCGTAGCCATGAGCGCACGCGAGCAGGCGGGGGAGCAGCAGCCCGCGGAGGTGGAGGCCGCGCAGGTGCCCGAGCCGAGGGCACCGGGCGGGGAGAAGCCGGGAGCCGTGGCGCATGGCTCGAACCGGACGGGCGACGGGCCCCGGCCCGGCCCGCCGCCGACCCCGGACCGTGCCCCCGGGCCGGAGTCCGGAGACGCGCCCGCGACCGTTCCCGGGACCAGGCCGGGGCCCGTGGACGCGACCGCGCCGGGGCCCGAGCCCGCGACCGCAGCCGGGCCGGAGTCCGCGACCGCAGCCGGGTGGGACCCAGCGGCCGGGCCGGGGCCCGAGCCCGCGACCGCAGCCGGGCCGGAGCCCGCGACCGCAGCCGGGTCGGAACCCGCGGACGGGGCCGGCCCCGGTGTCGTGCGGCGTCGCCGCCGGCCGAAGGGGCGGACGGTGCTCCTCTCCGCGCTCGCCCTCTTCGTCACGGCCGTGCTGCTCACCGCCGGTGCCGGCTACTGGGCGTACGAGCACTACACCGGCCGCGTGCAGCGGATCCCGCAGACCTTCCCCGTGAACGCCCCGGTGCCCGCGGCCTCCAAGGGCGGTCAGAACTTCCTGCTCATGGGGCTCGACTCGCGGTCGGACGTGCCCACCACCGGCAGCGACGCCAAGGGCAGCCTGTGGAAGTACGGTGACCAGCGCAGTGACGCGATGATGCTGGTGCACATACCGGACGACCACTCCGCCGCCTACGTGGTGTCGCTGCCGCGCGACTCGTGGGTCGACATCCCCGGTCGCGGCCGGGCCAAGCTGAACGCGGCCTTCTCCTGGGGCGGGCCGCCGCTGCTGATCGACACGGTGCAGCGGCTCACCGCCGTCCGTGTCGACCACTTCGCCGTGATCGACTGGAACGGCTTCCGCAAGCTCACCGACGCGGTCGGCGGCGTGGACATCCTGATGGCCGACGGCGAGCGGCGGCACATGGACGGCGAGGAGGCCCTCGCGTACGTCGGCGAGCGCAAGAACCTGCCCAACGGTGACTTCGACCGGACGCACCGGCAGCAGAACTATCTGCGCACGCTGCTGGAGAAAGTGATGACTTCCGCGTCCCTCAAGGACCCCCTCCAGCTGAAGAAGACCCTCGACATCTTCACCGAGACGGTGTCCGTCGACGAGCGCCTCGGGGACGACGAGATGCGCCGACTGGTCTGGAACCTGCGGGAGGTGAGGGCAGGGGACATGACCTTCATGAACGCTCCGGTCAAGGGCACCGGAACGGAGCGGGGACAGTCGGTGGTCCACCTCGACCGGGCGCGCTGCGCGACCCTCTGGCAGGCCTTCCGGGACGACTCGCTGGGGGTGTACGTGGACACCCATCCCATCGACCGGCTGCGGCCCGCGACCAACTGAGGCTTTGGGCGGGGGCTTGACGAAGGCATTGGTCCAGTCCAATCTGTGACCGCTTCCCCTCCTCAACTCCCCTTGGAGGTACGGTGCTCATCCGCAACCGCCTCGCGGCGTCGCTGAGCGCGGCGCTGCTCGGCGCGGCTGCCCTCGTCGCCGTTCCCACCCCGGCACAGGCCGCCAATCTGCTGACCGACCCGGGCTTCGAGTCCGGCACCCTGTCCGGCTGGACGTGTACCGGCGGGCTCGGCTCGGTCGTGTCCACTCCGGTGCACGGCGGCGCCAAGGCGCTGGCCGGCGCGGCGAGCGCGTCCGACGTCGCCAAATGCGCCCAGACGGTCGCCGTCCAGCCCAACACCCCCTACACGCTGTCCGGCTGGGTCCGCGGCGCCTACGTCTACCTGGGCGTGGACGGCGGCGGCTCGACCTGGACGCCCTCCGCAGGCTCCTACCAGCAGCTCTCGCTCTCCTTCACCACGGGCGCGTCCCAGACCAGCGCGACCGTCTACACCCACGGCTGGTACGGGCAGGGCACGTACTACGCCGACGACATCAGCCTCGACGGACCCGGCGGCGGTGGCGGCGACACCCAGGCGCCGTCCGCGCCCTCGGCCCTCCAGTCCACCGGCCGCACCGCGTCCAGCGTGAGCCTGTCGTGGGGTGCCGCGAGCGACAACGTCAAAGTGACCGGCTACGACGTCTACCAGGGCGCCACGAAGGTCTCCACGGTGACCGGCACGAGCGCCACCGTCGGCGGCCTGGCCGCGAGCACCGCGTACACCTTCACCGTGAAGGCCCGGGACGCCGCCGGCAACGTCTCCCCGGCCTCCAACGCCGTCACCGTCACCACCGAGGCCGGCGGAGGCGGCGGCACGGGCTTCAAGCAGGCCGCGCCGTACCTCTACCTCGGCTGGGGCGACCCGCCGTCCGCGACCGCGGTGATGAGCGCCACCGGCATCAAGACCTTCACGATGGCGTTCATCCTCTCCTCCGGCGGCTGCAACCCCGCCTGGGACGGCCAGCGCCCGCTGACCGGCGGTGTCGACCAGTCCACCATCACCGCGATCCGCAACGCGGGCGGCGACATCGTCCCCTCCATCGGCGGCTGGCAGGGCAACAAGCTCGGGCCCAACTGCTCGACGCCCGAGGCGCTCGCGGGCGCCTACCAGAAGGTCATCGACGCCTACGGCCTCAAGTCGATCGACGTCGACATCGAGAACACCGACGAGTTCGAGAACGCCGTCGTCCAGGACCGCATCCTGAACGCCCTGAAGATCGTCAAGGCGAACAACCCCGGCCTGCGGACCATCCTCACCTTCGGCACCTCGACGACCGGCCCGACCTCCTGGGGCAACCGGCTCATCGAGCAGTCCAAGGCGCTCGGCGCGAACATCGACGTGTTCACGATCATGCCCTTCGACTTCGGCGGCGGCGCCGACATGTACGGCAGCACCGTCAACGCCGCCAACGGCCTGAAGAACAAGCTGAAGGCGGTCTACGGCTGGGACGACGCCACCGCGTACGCCCACGTCGGCATCTCCGGCATGAACGGTCTCTCCGACCAGCAGGAGACCACCACGCCGGCCACCTGGACGCAGATCCGCGACTGGGCCAACAGCAACCACATCGCCCGGCTCGCCTTCTGGTCCGTCAACCGCGACCGCGGCTGCCCCGGCGGCGGAGTCGTCGAGAACTGCTCCGGCATCAGCCAGACCGACTGGCAGTTCACGAAGATCACCGCCGGGTTCACCGGGTAGGACGTGTCCTCCGGGCCGGGCCGTGAGACCGGCGCGGCCCGAAGGACGGGCCCGGCGTCGGCGTCCCGTTCAGTCCGACGCCGGGACCTCCGGGAAGTGGCAGGCCACCTCCCTCGCCTCCCCTGCCGCGGTGATCCGCAGCAGGGGAGGCTCCTGCCGGCAGATCTCCCGGGCCTTCGGACACCGGGGATGGAAGGTGCAGCCCGGCGGCGGCGCGGCCGGGCTCGGCGGATCGCCGAGCAGGGTGATCCGCTCCCGCGCCCGCTCCGCCGCCGGGTCGGGCAGCGGCACCGCCGACAGCAGCGCCCGCGTGTAGGGATGCGCGGGCGCCCCGTACACCTGCTCCTTCGGCCCGATCTCCACGATCCGGCCCAGGTACATCACCGCGACCCGGTCGCACACGCGTCGTACCACCGACAGATCGTGGGCGATGAAGAGGTACGCGAGGCCGAGTTCGGTCCGGAGCCGCTCCATCAGATTGACGATCTGGGCCTGGACGGACACGTCGAGCGCCGAGACCGGCTCGTCGGCGACGACCAGGCGCGGCCCCGTGGCCAGAGCGCGGGCGATGCCGATGCGCTGGGCCTGGCCGCCGGAGAACTCGTGCGGAAAGCGGTCCAGATGCTCCGGGATCAGCCCCACCAGCTCCATCAGCTCCGCCGCCCGCTCCCGCGCCGCCGCGGCCGAACTGCCCTGGACCAGCAGGGGATCGGCGATGATCCGGGCCACCGTGCGGCGCGGGTTGAGCGAGGAGTGCGGGTCCTGGAACACCATCTGGAGCTCGCGCCGCAGCGGCTTCAGCGCCCGTTGCGGGAGCCGGCCGATCTCGCGTCCGTCGTACGTGACGGAGCCCGAGGTCGGTTCGAGCAGCCGGACGATCATCCGCCCGGTCGTCGACTTGCCGCAGCCGGACTCGCCGACCAGGCCCAGGGCCTCGCCCTCGGCGATGTCGAAGGACACGCCGTCGACGGCCCGCACCCGGGCGGCGCGCCGGCCGCGTCCCGGGAAGGTCATCGTCAGGTCGCGCACGGAGAGAAGAGGGGACATGGCCGCTGTGCTCGGTGTGTTCACGGAGTGACGCCTTCGTACGCGGGGAAGTGGCAGGCCACCGGGTGGGCGGCGGGGCCGGAGAGGACCGGGCGTTCGACCGCGCACCGGTCCCGTTCCGTCCCCGTGCCGAGGGCCGCGCGCGGGCAGCGGGGCGTGAACGCGCAGCCCGGCGCGGGGTCGAGGAGGGACGGCGGGGAGCCGGGGATGGCCCGCAGCGGAGCGTCGTCCCGGTCGTCGAGCCGGGGCAGCGAGTCGAGCAGCCCGCGGGTGTAGGGGTGCGCGGGAGCCGCGAACAGTGCGTCCACCGGGGCCTGTTCGGCCGCGCGCCCGCCGTACATCACCAGCACCTCGTGGGCGACCCGCGCCACCACCCCCAGATCGTGGGTGATCATGACGACGGCGAGACCGCGGTCCTGCTGCACCCGGGCGATCAGCTCCAGGATCTGCGCCTGCACGGTGACGTCCAGTGCCGTGGTCGGCTCGTCGGCGATGAGCAGGTCCGGCTCGCAGACGAGCGCCGCCGCGATCATCGCGCGCTGCCGCATGCCGCCGGAGAACTGGTGCGGATACTCGCCGGCCCGCCGCCGGGGCTCGGGGATGCCGACCTCGGCGAGGGCGTCGACCGCCAGCCGCCGGGCGACCGCCCGGCGGGAGCCGAAGTGCACCCGGTGGTGCTCGGCGATCTGCTCGCCGACGGTGTAGTACGGGTGCAGGCTGGACAGCGGGTCCTGGAAGATCATCGCCATCCGCCGGCCACGCAGCCGGTTCAGCTCCCGTTCCGGCAGCCCGACCAGCTCCCGTCCGTCGAGTCCGACCGAGCCGGCGACCTCGGCGCCGGTGTGCAGGCCCATCACCGCCAGCGAGGTGACGGACTTCCCGGAGCCGGACTCGCCGACGATGCCGAGGGTCCGGCCGCGCGGCACGTCGAAGGAGAGGGCGTCCACGGCGCGTACGGGCCCGTGGCGGGTGGGGAACACGACCGTCAGGTCCCGGACCGAGAGGAGGGGTGGGGGACCGGGCGTCCTTGCGTCGGGCATCAGTACCTCACTCGCGGGTCGACGACGGCGTAGAGCAGGTCGACGCACAGGTTGGCGACGACGATGAAGGCGGCCGCGAGCAGCGTCACCCCGAGGATCACCGGCTGGTCGCCGGTGGCGAGCGCCCCGTAGAAGAGCCGCCCGACGCCCGGGAGGCCGAAGAGCGACTCGGTGATCACCGCGCCGGCCAGGAGCCCGCCGAGGTCCATCCCGAAGAGGGTGAGGATCGGCGTCATCCCGGCCCGCAGGCCGTGCTTGACCACCACCGTCCGTCGCGGCAGACCCTTGGCCCGCGCGGTGCGGACGTACGGCTCCGCCATCGACTCGATCATCGAACTCCGGCTCTGCCGGGCGTACATGGCGGCGTACAGGACGGCCAGCGCCAGCCACGGCAGCAGCAGGTTCGTCGCCCAGGAGACCGGGTCGGCGCCGAACGGCACGTACTGCGGATAGGGCAGCAGGCCGGTCACCCGGATCAGACCGTAGATCAGCATCACCGAGGTGAAGTAGACGGGCAGCGAGGCGGCCGCGACCGCGCCGACCATCAGCGCCCGGTCGGTCAGGGTGTCCTTGCGCAGGGCCGCCGTGACCCCGGCGCCCAGGCCGAGCACCAGCCACAGCACGGCCGCGCCCACGGCGAGCGAGGCGGACACCGGCAGGCGGTCGACGAGCAGGTCCCAGACGGGCTGGCTGCTCTCGTACGAGTAGCCCAGGCACGGGAAGTCGCACCGCAGCGCGTACGGGCCGCTGCCGACCGTGCGGCCGGTGAAGATCCCGGTCACGAAGTCGGCGAACTGACGCCACAGCGGCTGGTCGAGCCCCATGTGGGCGCGGATCGCGGCGAGCCGTTCCGTGCTGCACGACTTCCCGCAGGCGGCCGCGGCCGGGTCGGAGGGCAGCACGTAGAAGATCACGAAGGTGATGGCGGCGACGGCGAGGAGGACGCCGAGCACGCCCGGGATCCGGCGCCCGAGGTAGCGGATCACGCCCGGCCTCCCCGAGGGTCGAACACGTCCCGCAGCGCGTCGCCGAGCAGGGTGAACGCGAGGACGGTGAGGAAGAGGCAGAGGCTCGGCACCGCGAAGTACACGGGGTCCGTGTCGTAGAAGGCGACGCTCTCGGCGATCATCTGCCCCCAGGAGGGGGTGGGTGGGCGCACCCCGACGCCGAGGTAGCTGAGGGCGGCCTCGGTGGCGATCATCCCGGGGACGATCAGGGTGGTGTACGCGATGACGGGGCCGGCCACTCCGGGCAGCACGTCCCGGGTGAGGATGCGCCAGTCGGAGGCGCCGCTGACGCGGGCGGCGTCCACGTACTCGCGGTGTCTCAGCGACAGCGTCTGGCCGCGCACGATCCGGGCGATGCCGGGCCAGCCGAAGAGCCCGATGACCAGGATCATCAGCACGGTCCGGTCGACGTCCCTGGCCACGGACATCATCGCGATCATGAAGATGAGGGAGGGGAAGGACATGGTGAGGTCCATGAGCCGGGACAGCACGGTGTCGACGCGGCCGCCGAAGTAGCCGGCCGTGACGCCCGCCGCGACCCCGGCGAGGACCACGATGCCGGTCGCGGCGAAGGCGATGAGCAGCGAGACCTGGGCGCCGTGCACGACCCGGGCGAAGAGGTCGCGGCCGGTGACGGGCTCGACCCCGAGCCAGTGCTCGGCGGAGACCCCGCCGAGCGGACCGAGCGGCAGCCCGCCCAGGTAGGGGTCGACGGCCGATGGGTCGAACTCGTCGGGGCGCCAGCCGCCCAGGGCGCTGAGCAGCGGGGCGGTCAGGGCCGTGATCGCGAAGAGCACGACGACGCCGAGGGCGACCAGGGCGGAGGGGCGGCGGCGGAGCTCGGCCCGGGCGAGCCGCCAGGGCCCGGCGGGCGCGGGGGTCCGCCGGGCGGCCGGTGCGGGAGTGGTGACGGTGGTCATGACGGCGCGTCAGCTGCCGCTCTTGGCGGGGTCCTTGAGGCCGACCGTCGCGTAGTCGAGCTGACCGCCGTAGGAGGTGTGGCCGAAGGCGCCGGCGATGTTGGAGCCGACGAGCAGCGGCCTGCGCTCGACGACCGCGGGCGCGGTGGGGGCCTTGGCGAGGATCTGTCCGTCGAGTTCCTGCCAGGCCTTGTTCGCCCGCGCGGCGTCGGTCATCGCCGCGATCTCGTCCATGCGCTTCATGGTGGCCGGGTCGCGGAAGAGGGAGTGGTTGCCGGAGTTGCCCTTCTCCTTGATGTAGCGGCCGTCGAAGACGAAGGGGAGGAAGGTGGACCCGGACGGGTAGTCGGGACACCAGCCGGTGTAGACGAGGTCGGTGCGGTTCCCGGTGTCGCCGATGGTGTCGTAGAAGGCCGAGGGGTCGACGGTCTCGATGACGACCTTGATCCCGGCGCGGCCGAGGGACTGCTGGACCGCCTCGGCGACGCCCTTGTCCCCGTTGGAGACGGTGATCCGGGTGCTGAAGCCGTCGGGCTTCCCGGCCTCCGCGAGGAGCTGCCGGGCCTTGTCCACGTCGCCCCGGAGCGGGATCTTCAGGGTGTCGGGCTGCTTGCCGCCGGTGAAGAGGGAGCCGGGCATCAGAGCGGTGGCCGGGTCGTTGAGCGCGGGGCCGCCGGAGGCGGTGAGGACGGCCTCGCGGTCGAGGGCGTACTGGACCGCCTTGCGCACCCGTACGTCGTCGAAGGGGGCGCGGCCGGTGTGCATCTGCACCATCTCGGTGCAGTTGGTGGATTCGGCGAGGAGCCGCGACCGGACCTCCGGCCTGGTGAGCACCTTGGGGGTGCTCTCGGGGCGGAGTTTGTCCCAGGGGACGGCCGACGCGTCGGCGCCCGCGGCCGAGACGAGCCGGTCGTCGATCTGGTTGGCCTTGAGCCCCATGGTCACGACGATCCGGTCGGGATAGGCCTTGCGCACGGTGTCCGTGGCGGGGTCCCAGTGCGGGTTGCGGACGAGGGTGAGCTGCTTGTCACGGGCGTAGGACTCGATCTTGTAGGGGCCCGAGGAGAAGGGGCGGTTGTCGTACTGGGGGCCCCTGTCCCGGGACCTGGGCACCGGGGCGAACGAGGGCAGCACGGTCGCGTAGGGGAACTCGGCGAAGGGCGTGCGGAGTTCGAAGACGACGGTCCGGTCGTCGGGCGTCCTGATCGAGTCGAGGTGCCGGCCGCCGGCGGGGCCCCGGTAGCCCTCGGCCCCGGCGAGGTAGCGGGCGGCGTAGTCCGGGCCGCCGGGCAGCTCGGGGGAGAAGGACCGCTCCACGTTGTACTTGACGTCCTGCGCGGTGACGGGGGAGCCGTCCTCGTACTTCAGGCCCTTCTTCAGTCGGAAGGTCCAGGTCTTGGCCCCGTTGGACGGGGTCCCGAGGTCCTCGGCGAGATCGGGGGCCAACTCGGCTCCCTTGACGCCTGGTTCCGCCTTGTAGGTGAGCAGGGTCCGGTAGAGCAGGCGGGTGCCGAAGTCCATGTCGCCCATCACCCAGTTGCGGGCCGGGTCGAGATGGGTGAAGTCCTGGTTGGACAGCACGGTCAGGGTGCCGCCCTTCACCGGGGTGCCGCCCACGGTCCGGCCGTTGTTGCCGGTCGCGGGGTTGGCGCCGGTGTGGCCGCCGGCCCCGCCGCCGGGGCCGGAGCAGGCGGTGGCGCCGAGGGTGAGGGCCGTCAGTACGGCCACGGCGAGGGCGTTTCGGGGGTGCTTGTCCATCAGGAGTCACTTCCGAGTGCAGAGTTCGGACAGCCGTACGCCGTGTCGGGACGCGAGGCGTCGAGCGCGGCAGGGCTGAAAATGTGACCTGTAAAATAGTAATGTGAAATTGTACTGCGCAAGCCCTCGGACACCACAGAGAAGGTTCGCCGCATGAGCGTCGTCTCCCGCAACCCCGCCGACCCGGCCGACGTCCTCGTCGACCTCCCCGCCCCCGGCGCCTTCGCCGCCGCCGACGCCGTCGAACGGGCCCGCGCCGCCCAGGCCGACTGGGCCGACGGCGGGGCCGCCGCCCGCTCCGCGGCCCTGGGCGCCGTGGCCGCCGCCGTCGAGGCCGCGAGCGCCGAACTCGCCGCGCTCGCCGTACGCGAGGTCGGCAAGCCGCTGGCCGAGGCGCGCGCCGAGGTCGCCCGTACCGCCGCCATCTGGCGCTACTACGCCCAGGCCCCCTACGAGGCCACCGGAGCCGTCCACGACACCGCGGCCGGACCCGGCCTGCTGCTCACCCGGCGCCGCCCGCACGGCGTCGCCGCGCTCATCACGCCGTGGAACTTCCCCTTCGCCATTCCCGGCTGGAAGGCCGCCCCGGCGCTCGCCGCCGGAAACGCCGTCGTCCTCAAGCCCGCACCCGAGGCCACCGCCTGCGCGCTGCGGTTCGCCGAGATCGCCCAGGAGGTCCTGCCCGAGGGCGTGTTCACCGTCGTCCCCGGCGGCGCCACCGAGGGCGGCGCGCTCGTCTCCGCCGCCGACGTCGTCTCCTTCACCGGTTCCTCCGCCGTCGGCCGGGCCGTGGTGCGCTCCGCGGGCGCCCGGGGCATCCCGGTCCAGGCCGAGATGGGCGGCCTCAACGCGGCCGTCGTGCTCCCGGACGCCGACATCGCCCAGGCGGCGGCCCACATCGCCGCCTCCGTCGCCGGATACGCCGGGCAGAAGTGCACCGCGACCAGCCGCGTCGTCGCCGTCGGCGCCGCCCTCGACCCGCTGCGCGAGGCCCTCGCCGAGGCACTGCGGGCGGTGTCCGTGGGCGACCCCGCCGAGGCGGCCACCGTGTGCGGGCCGCTCATCACCGAGGCCGCCCGCGAGGCCACCACCGCCGCCTGGCAGGGCCTGTCCGTCCTCGCCGGCGGCACCGTGCCGGACGCCCCCGGCTGGTACGCGGCGCCGACCCTCGTCGAGAAGGCCGGCCCGGGCCACCGGCTGCTGCGCGAGGAGGTCTTCGGTCCCGTGGCCGCACTGCTTCCCGCCCGAGACCTCGACCACGCCGTACGGATCACCAACGCGGCCCGCTACGGCCTCGTCACCTCCGTCCACACCGCCGACCTGGGCGCCGCCCTGCACGGCCTCGACCGCCTCGACACCGGCATGATCCGGATCAACGCCCCCACCACCGGGGTCGACTTCCACCTGCCCTTCGGCGGAGCCAAGGCCTCCAGCCACGGCCCGCGTGAGCAGGGCCGGGCCGCACTGGACTTCTACACGTCCTCGCGCACCTACACGCTGGCACCGGCCGGGGCGTCGTAGATCCCGTGCGGCGGGCGGGCGCGGGAGCCGGGCGTGCCGGGGCCGCGGTTCCGATGGCGGCCGGACCGGGGCCGTCGGAGCATGGAGGGGATCCACTTCCCTTCATGCCACGACCCTGGGGGCGACCATGCCCGTGAGCGCACTCGTCGCCGTCACCGGCGCCACCGGCCGCGTCGGCCGGCGCGTCACCGGCCTCCTCGTCGACGCGGGCGCGCCGGTGCGCGCGCTCGGACGCGACCCGGAAAGGCTGGCCGCGCTGCCGGCCGAGGACACGAGGACGGCGTCCTACGACGACGCCGACGCGATGCGGGCCGCGCTCGACGGGGCGGGCACGCTCTTCCTCGTCTCCGCCCACGAGGGACCGGGCCGGGTCAGGGCCCACGCCACCGCCGTGGACGCCGCCGTGGCCGCCGGGGTCCGGCGGATCGTCTACCTCTCCTACCTCAACGCCGCACCCCACGCGACGTTCACCTACGCCCGCGACCACTGGCACACCGAGCAGCACATCCGCTCCACCGGCGTGGCCTTCACCTTCCTGCGCGACAGCACCTACCAGGCCGACCTGGCCGCGATGACCTCCCCCGAGGGCGTGCTGCGCGGGCCGGCCGGGGACGGCCGCGTCGCGGCGGTCACCCACGACGACATCGCCGACGCGGCCGCGGCCGTGCTGCTCGCCACGGGCCACGAGCACGACAGTGCCACGTACGACATGACCGGCCCGGAGGCGCTGAGCTTCGCCGAGATCGCCGCCGCCCTGAGCCGGGCGAGCGGCCGCACGGTCACCTACGTCCCCGAGACGCGGGACGAGGCCTACGCCTCGCGCGCCGTCCACGACGCACCCGACTGGGAGGTGGAGGGCTGGGTCACCTCGTACGAGGCGGTCGCCGCCGGCGAGATGGACGACGTGTCCGACGACGTCCGCGCCCTCACCGGGCACCCGCCGCAGTCCTTCGATGACTTCCTGGCCGCCCACCCGAGGAGCTACCGGCACCTGCTCCCCACCGATTAGCTCGTGTGTTCGATTGTCGGGGTAGGCTGGTCCCCATGACAGCGGCACGACCCGGCATCCCGGACATCCCCGGCCTCCAGGGCTCCCTCTTCGACCAGGGCGCGGACATCGGGCCCGGCCCCCTGGCGGGCGTCCGGCGCACCGAGCTGGGCGACGGCGCCTGGGTCGACCACCTCCCCGGCTGGCTGCACGGCGCCGACGCGCTGTTCGAGGAGCTCGTGACGGGCGTGCCCTGGCAGGCCGAGGAACGGCGGATGTACGACAACGTCGTCGCCGTCCCCCGCCTCCTCGCCCACTACCGCGAGGGCGCCCCGCTCCCGCACCCCGCCCTCGTCGAGGCCCGCGACGCGCTCGGCGCCCATTACGCCGCCGAGCTGGGCGAGCCCTTCGCCACGGCCGGCCTGTGTCTCTACCGGGACGGGCGCGACAGCGTCGCCTGGCACGGCGACCGTACGGGCCGCTCCGCCACCCAGGACACGATGGTCGCGATCCTCGCCCTCGGCGACCCGCGTGACCTCGCCTTCCGCCCCCGCGGCGGCGGACCGGTCGCCCTCCGTCTCCCGTCCGGCCACGGAGACCTCCTGGTCATGGGCGGCTCCTGCCAGCGCACCTGGGAACACGCGGTCCCCAAGACCACCCGCGCCGTCGGCCCGCGCATCAGCGTCCAGTTCCGCCCCCGCGGGGTGCGCTGAGCCCTACGCGTCCCCGTACCCCCGGAACGTTCCGCCCTCGTCGTCGGCCACGTCCGCGAACTCGGCGAAGTCCATGTTCGCCAGGCTCAGGTTCGCCGACACGTCCGCGAACCACCGCAGCGGCACCCGGAACGTCCGCCCCGGTTCGTCCTCCAGATCCACGGCGAGCAACGGATACGAGGGGTCGGCGAGGGCGGCCGCGTCCGCGAGGAAGACGTGGAACACCCGCTCGTCCTCCTCGGCCGCACCGTCCTCCTCGGCCAGCCCCGCCCCCTCCGCCCCCGCGAACCGCCGGTCGCTCACGCAGGTCGCGTGCCGGTGGTCGTCCAGCGCGTCGAACGCCGCACACAGGGCGTCCCAGGCGCTCTCGTCGGCGAAGTCGGTGCGCAGGACGAGCGAGGTGAGGTCCTCGGGCTGGGGAAGGGCCATAGCGTGGATCATCCCATCCCCTGCCGACATCGGCCGGTCCGATCACCGGCGGCGGTGCCGGAGCAGGAGCGTGCGGCCGGTCGCGGCCGCACGGGGCATCGGAGGTGACGCCGCCCGGCCGTCACCGCAGCTGGCGGCGTACCAGCTCGTGGAAGAGGCCGTGCGGGTCGGCGAGGAGTTCGGCCGGGGTGCCCTGCTGGACGACGCGGCCGTCCGCCATCGCGATCACGCGGTCCGCGTCCATGACGGTGGAGAGCCGGTGGGCGATGACGACACGGGTCGCGCGCAGCGCCCGGGTGGACTCGATGACCACCCGCTGGGCCTCGTTGTCCAGGGCGCTCGTCGCCTCGTCGAGGAAGAGGACGCGCGGTGTGCGGATGAGGGCGCGGGCGATCATCAGACGCTGGCGCTGCCCCCCGGAGATCGTGCCGCCGCCGTCGGAGAGCATGGTGTGCAGGCCCATGGGCATGGCCTGGACGTCTTCGGCCAGGCCGGCGAGCGTGATCGCCCGCGCGACCTCCTCCAGGCTGAAGTCCTCGGCCCCGCGGACGCAGTCCAGGATCGACCCGGACAGCGGCTGCGCGTTCTGCAGGACCACCCCGCACTGGCGCCGTACGGCCGCCTGGTCCAGGGCCGCCAGGTCCTGGCCGTCGTACAGCACGCTGCCCTCGGTCGGCCGGTCGAAGCCGATGAGCAGCCGCAGCAGCGTCGACTTGCCGCAGCCGCTCGCCCCGACGATCGCCACGAACTCCCCGGGCGCCACGCGCAGGTCGACGCCGTCGAGGACGAGCGGACCGTCCTCCGCGTAGCGGTACGACAGCTGCCTGGCCTCCAGGGCGCCGGTCAGCACGCCGGGCCGGGCCGCGCCGTCGCGCACCTCGGGCGCCGCGCTCAGGATCGGCTCGACCTGCTCGAAGACGGGCAGGACCGCCGCCACCGACAGGAGCGCGCCGGTCAGCTGGGTGACCGACGACAGCAGCATCGTCAGGGCGGTGCTGAAGGTGAGGAACCCGGCGGCGGACATGCTGCCGCGGGCCGGGCCGGCCAGGAGGGCGAACATCACGAGCGTGCACAGCGGCAGGCACACCGCGCTCAGCACCGCCAGGGTGTTCTGGATCCGCCCCACGCGCTGCTGGAGCACCCGGGTCCGGGCGAACTCCCGCGCCCAGGCGGCGTAGGCGAAACTCTCCGCCGCCGCCACCCGCAGCTTGGGCAGCCCGCGCAGGGTCTGGTACGCCTGGTTGTCGAGACGGTTTCCGAGCTCGATCAGACGGCGCTGGTAGCGCAGCTGCCACAGCCCGAGGCCCAGGAACACCACGCCCACGACGAGGAGCATCGCGAGCGCCACGAGCGCCAGCGACACGCTGTGCACCAGGAGCAGGACCAGGTTCATCACGCCGACCGTGACCGCCTGCAGACACACCGGCGCCACGCCGGAGAGCATCCGCCGGATCGCGCTGATGCCCATGGCCGCGTTCGCCAGTTCGCCCGTCGAGCGGCCGGCGAAGAAGGTCGCCGGGAGACGGAGCAGACGGTCCCAGACGGCCGGCTGGAGCGTGGCCTCGACCCGCCCCTCGATGCGCAGCAGGGCCACGTTCTGCAGCAGCAGGAACGCGGCGCCGACCACGGCGGCCGCGACCAGGGCGAGCGAGGTCCGCACGATCAGGTCGTTCTCCGCCGCCGGCACGAACTCGCCGAGGATCCGGCCCGTGGCCACGGGCACCGTCGCGCCCAGGAACACGGAGACCAGCCCGCCGAGCAGCAGGTCGCGCAGCTCCAGGCGGTTGCCCCGCACGCAGAACCGCACCAGCCGCAGCAGGCTCGGCCGGCCCTCGGGCAGCGGGCGGTAGAACATCACGGCCCGCGGCTCGAACGCGGCCTCGTTCCCCTGGCCGACGCGCTCCCGCCGCCCGCCCGGTTCGACCGCCACGTAACCGCCGCGCCGCCACAGCAGCGCCACCGGCGACCCGTCCGCCGCGCGACGGCCCACCAGCGGACCGCAGTTCTCGCGCCACCAGCGGCCCCGCAGCCCCACGGTCCGGGTGCGGACGCGGGCGGCGAGCGCGATGCCCTCGACCGGGTCCGTCCGCTCCTCGTCCGTCCCCGTGCCGGGCGTCTCGGGCAGGGCGATCCGGGCGTCCGCCGCGACGAGCCGGCACACGGCGAGCGTCGCGTCCGCGCCGCCGCCCCGCCGGCCGCCCCGGCCGGAGCGCCCGATGGCGTCGAGCAGCGCACGGTCCGCCGCGCTGCCGGCCGCCCGGCCCGCCGCGAGCCCCGCGGCCGTGCGGTCCTCGTGGGCGCGCTCGCGCTCCTCGATCCAGTGGTCCAGGGCGTACAGCAGCCGGTACTGCTGCTCGACCATGCCCTGCCACATCGTCGCGTCGACGAGCAGGGCCCCCGCCGCCTCCGCCTCGTAGGCGGCCCCGTAGCACACGCTGCCGGGCTCGATCCGCATCCACACGATGTCGTCGTCCGCCCCGTGCGAGGTGGTGTCGGAGGCGCCGCCGAGCGGGGCTTCGTACAGCACGCGGAGGCCGCGTCCGATGCCGAGCGCGAAGGCGTTCTCCAACGGGCTCAGGACGGCCGGGGCGGCGGCTCCCGGCCCGTACCACCGGGCGTCGTACCCCTGCCCGTCCGGCCCCGGTCCGTCCGCCGGCCACTGTCCGGACCGCCATCCGTCCGTCTGCCATCCGTCGGACTGCCATCCGTCCGTCTGCCAGGTGTCGGCCCGCCAGGTGCCCGTGTGCCCCTGCTGTCCGTACGCCGGCCGGTGCAGCTCCCGCAGCTCCACCCGGCGCAGCAGGCACTCGCGGGACGGGCGGCCGACCAGGGTGTGGCCCGGGCCCTCGGCGGGCCCGAGGAGCAGGGCCCCGGCCTCGACGCGGCCGAGGAAGTGCCAGGCGCCGAGCTGTGCGGCGTCGACCGCGAAGAGGTCGAGCGCGCCGTGCACGACCAACCACAGCACGGACGGCCCCTCCAGGGACAGACTGCGCAGGCCCGATCCGTCGACCGGGGTGCCGAGCCCGCCGAGCGCCGCGACCACGGGGTCCTGGGCGGTGTGGGCAGGGGCGTGGGCGGAGGGGGAGTGGCCGGCCGGCCGGTCCGGGACGACGGCAGGGGCGTGGGCGGCGCCGGTGCCGTCCAGGGGAGTCGTGGCGGGGTGCGGGGTCGTCACCTCAGTGCTCCTTGACCAGTTCGGCGTACGGACCGCCCGCGGCCACCAGGTGTTCGTGCCGTCCCCGTTCGACGACCGTGCCCCGGTCGAGGACCAGGATCTCGTCGCTGTCGCGGACGGTGCTCAGCCGGTGGGCGATGACCACGCACGCGCAGCCCCGCCGCCGCAGGTTGTCGATGACCTCCCGCTCGGTCACCGCGTCCAGGGCGCTGGTCACCTCGTCGAGGACCAGCACGCTGGGGTCGCGGACCAGCGCCCGGGCGAGCTCGAGGCGCTGGCGCTGGCCGCCGGAGAAGTTCCGGCCGTCCTGCTCTACCCGGCTGTGGATGCCGCCGGGGCGGCGGGAGACCACGTCCAGGACGGCGGCGTCGGAGAGCGCGGCGACGACCGCCTCGTCGGGGACGGAGGGGTCCCACAGCGCGATGTTGTCGCGGACGGTGCCCTCGAAGAGGAAGACGTCCTGGTCGACGAAGGAGACGGACGCGGCGAGCGCCCCGCGCGGGATGTCCTCGACGCGCATCCCGTCGACGCGGACGGCGCCCTCCCACGGTGCGTAGAGCCCCGCGATGAGCCGGGAGACGGTGGACTTGCCGCTGCCGGAGCCGCCGACGAGGGCGACCTGCTGCCCGGGGCCGACCGCGAGCGAGAACTCCTTCAGGAGCGGGGCGTCGAGCGGGCTGTAGCCGAAGGTGACCCGGTCGAGCTCCACATGGCCGGTGAGGCGGCGCGCGCCGCCGGGGTCGCGCCGGGTGTGCACCGGGTCGACGGGGAAGTTCTCGACGTCCTTGAGCCGGGTGACGTCGGCGGCGAAGTCCTGGATCCGGCCGGCGACGCCGTTGAGACGCGTGATGGGCGCGGTGAAGCCGGTCACGAGGGCCTGGAAGGCGACGAGCAGACCGACCGTCAGATGGCCCTCGACCGCCCGCAGTCCGCCGATCATGAGGATGAGCGCGCTGTTGAGCGCCGCGACGGTGGGTGCGACGACCGCGAGCCACGCGCTCGGCACGCCGAGCCGCTGCTGCACGTCCAGGGTGACCGCGTGCTGCCCCGACCAGCGCCGGAAGAAGCCGCTCTCGCCGCCGGTGGCCTTGATGTTCTCGATGAGCTGCAGCCCGCTGTACGAGGTGTTCGTCAGCCGCGCGCTCTCCGCGCGCAGTTTGCGGGTGCCGGTGGCCCGGACGTGGAGGGTGATCCGCATGGCGACGACGTTGAGCAGCGCGACGCCGATGCCGACGACGGTCAGCTGCGGGTCGTACGTCCACAGCAGCACCGCGTAGAGCAGCACCACCACGGCGTCCACGCCGGCCGCCGACAGGTCGCGGGCCAGCGTCTCGGCGACCGCGTCGTTGGACCGGAGCCGCTGGACCAGGTCGGCCGGGCTGCGCTGCGCGTAGAAGGCGACGGGCAGCCGGAGCAGGTGCCGCAGGAAGCGGGCGCCGCCCAGGGTCGAGGACACGATGCGTCCGCGCAGCAGGTTGGCCTGCTGGAGCGCGGTGAGGGCCGCCGTCAGCACGAGCGCGGTCGCCATCGCCGCGAACAGGGTGCCCAGCAGCGAGGACCGCCCGCCGATGAGGAACATGTCGATGTAGGTGCGGCTGAGGGCCGGCACCCATGCGCCGACCGCCACCAGCAGCAGGCTGGACAGCACGGCCGCGGCCATGGTGCCGGAGGTGCCGCGCAGCCGGCCCGGCACGGCGCCCAGGACGCCCGGCCTGCGGCCGCCGCGCCGGAAGGAGGGGCCCGGTTCCAGGACGAGCACGATGCCGGTGAAGGCCGTGTCGAACTCCTCCATGGGCACGAACCGGCGGCCCTTGCCCGGGTCGTTGATCCACACGCCCCGGCGCCCGAGGCGGCGGCCCATCCCGTCGTAGACGACGTAGTGGTTGAACTCCCAGAACAGCACGGCGGGGGCGGCGACCTCGGCGAGCGCCGCGAGGTCCATCTGCATGCCCTTGGCATGGAGTCCGTAACTCCGGGCGGCCTTGAGCAGGTTGCTGGCGCGCGAGCCGTCCCGCGAGACGCCGCAGGCGATCCGCAGCTCCTCCAGCGGCACGAAGCGGCCGTAGTGCCCGAGCACCATGGCGAGGGCGGCGGCCCCGCACTCGACCGCCTCCATCTGGAGCACGGTGGGGCTGCGCACGGTCCGGGGTCTGCGGCGCGGGATCGAGCGGCCGCGGGGGGCCGGACGGGGCCGGGTGCGGGTGGACTTCTTGCGCGGGTTCACGGGAGCAGCCAGTCGACGGGGCGTTGCGAGGAGAGGTGGACGGAACCGGAGACGGGGGTGCCGGAGTCGACGGCGTACGGGGGGCCGTCCGCGGACGACCAGGCGTAGCCGGACTCGGTGGCCGCGGAGCGCTTCAGGGCCACCAGGACGGCCACCGGGCTGCCCTGCCGGGTGAACTCCGCCGCGAGCCCGTCGTCGCCGAGGAAGCCGCCGATCTGCGCCCGCGTCTGGGGGGCGGTGCCCACGGCCGTGACC
Source organism: Streptomyces sp. NPDC048018 (assembly GCF_043202995.1). Classification (NCBI taxonomy): domain Bacteria; kingdom Bacillati; phylum Actinomycetota; class Actinomycetes; order Kitasatosporales; family Streptomycetaceae; genus Streptomyces; species Streptomyces sp. NPDC048018. The sequence goes on along the minus strand of NZ_JBIDBK010000001.1, from coordinate 617,365 downwards.
CGGGCGCGCAGCACCCCGTACCGGTCGCGGGCGACGGACCGGACGCTCAGGTCGACGGCGGCGCCGGTCCGGATCGAGGAGGCGTCCCCGCCGGCCGGCACGTACAGGACGGCGATCAGCGGGTCGTCGGGGCCGGTGACGCGTTCGACGGTCGCCACGTCGGCGCCGGTGGTCACGACGGTGCCCGTCCGGGCGAAGAGCGCGGTCACCCGTCCGGCGGCGACGGCGCGCACGGGACGGTCGCCCTGCTCGGTGCGGACGACGACGAGCGGCTGCCCGGCGGTCACCGGCCTGCCCTCCGCGACGAGGACCTCGGTGACCTGTCCGGCCACCGGACTCTGCAGCAGATAGCGGCCCTCGGCGTGCGTGAGGATGCCGGGCGCGCTCAGTTCGGAGGTCACGGTGCCGGTGAACGCCCAGTAGGCGGCCACGGCCGTCACGAGGACCGTCACGGCGAGCACGAGCCGGCCCTGCGGGCGCGCGAAGCGCACGGGAAGGTCGAGTTCCTCGGGCGACTGCAGCTTGGAAAGCGCCTTCTGGCGAAACTGCATGGACTGTTCCTTCGACTGCGTTTCCCGCACTGCCGGAATTCCGTCCGCCGCGACACGAATACGGCGGGTGCGGCCGTGAACCCCGGAACGGAAAAGGTCCCGGGTTCACGGCCGCGGCTCACTCAGAGACCGGCGAGGCCGGTGACGACGCCGGCGTTCACCGAGACGCCGGTGATGCCCTGGGCCAGGCCGGGAACGCCGTTGGCGATGCCCTCGACGCCCTGCACGGTCTGCAGCGAGCCGACGGTGCCGAGCAGGTTGGTGACGTCGCCGGTCACGGCGCCGACGAGGCCGCCGTTGACGCTGATGACACCACCGGACACGGCGTCGAGCTCGGTGTCGGCGATCTCACGGGTCTCGAGGTCGTTACGCATGGGAGCGCACCTTTCATCTCATTGGGGGGAATCCGTCTCACGCCGCGGCTGCCCGGCGGGGCTCGGCGACGATGGGGGGAAGCCACCCCTCCGTTTCGCCGCGGCGGGCCAGATCAAAGCACGCGAACACCTGCCCGAGCCAATTCCGTTGACGCCTTTTCAGGGCCGTTTGTGACTCCCCGGTTGCCGGGCGTGCAGCTTGTTTCACCGAATGGCGACAGCTTCTCCTCAGGACCGAGTAACACATTCGCCCGCCCCCGGCACCTCAGGGGAGAAACAGGGCGCACCCGGACGGAAGGGCACCCGCTCCGCACACCGGCGCGGAGCGGCCGGGGAGGGCCGGTCCGCAGTAAGCACACAATGTGCAAGTTCTCGGCAGGCGGCGCCGGGGTCTGCGCGAAGGGTTCACAGCCACCCGGCGCGCTGCGCCTGCAGCGCCATCTGGAAGCGGTTCGCGGCGCCGAGACGCGCCATCAGGATCTGCAGCCGGCGGAACAGCGTGCGCCGGCTGACGCCCAGTTCACGGGCGATGACCTCGTCGCTCGCGCCGCCGGCGAGCAGCCGCAGCAGCCGCCGGTCGGCGGGCGCGAGGCCGGCCGGGCGGGTCGCGCGGCCGTGGAAGGGCAGGGCGTTGTTCCACGACTGCTCGAAGAGGGCCACGAGCGCCGAGAGCAGCCCGCACGGCTGCACCACCAGCATCGTGTTCACCACGTCCGCCTCCCGGATCGACAGCGACACCAGGGCGTACGCGTCATCGATGATCAGCAGCTTCACCGGCACCGAGGGCAGCACCCGGGCCTGCTCGCCCGCCTCGATGCACGGCTCGACGACGTCCTTCAGATGCCCCGGGTGCTCCAGCGACTCCCGGGAGTACACGACACGCTGGGTCACCCCGCGCGCGAGCGTCGCCAGCGCGTCCTCCGTGGCGCCGACCAGGGGCACGTACGGCGGCGACTCGAACTGGCGGATCTGCTCGCGCGCGCTCGCCCACGCGTGCCGCATCCGGCGCCCGATCGCCTCCCCGGTGACGACCTCCACGAGACCGTCGTTGTACGCGGCGAGCCGGTGCCGGCGGAACGACTCGAAGGCGCCGCCCACCGCGATCCGGGACTCCTCCAGCTCCGCCGCACGGTGCCGGGCCAGGATCTCCAGCCCCGCCGCCGGCGGCACCGGCGCCACCACGTCCCCCTCCCCGTCCGCCGCGCTGGCCAGACCGGCGTCCACGAGCTCCGCGTAGGCCGCCGCGAGCGGGGCGCCGGTCACGCCCGCCGCCTCGCCGATCGAACCGAGCGGAGCGGGCGCCCCGTCCAGCAGCGCCAGATAGACCCGGCCCGCGACCCCCTCGATGCCCAGGAGCCGCAGCGCCTCGCCCAGTCTCTCGTTCGTCATGGGTCCATTGTCGGCGCCGTCCGGCCCACCGCGTGTCCGATCAGTGCCACTGGCACTTCCCGGCACCCACGGTCCCCGCCCGCGGCTAGCGTCCCTGCCGACGTGACGGGAACCCACCCGGACGAACACGAAGGGACACGACGTGGCCAAGGGCCGAAAGAACGGTCTGTACGCAGGGATCTCCGACGAGCTGTCCGCGCTCATGCGCACCGGCTGGGCGGACACCGAACGGCACGACCTCACGCTCGACGAGCAGGCCCCCTACGCGGCCCGCCGCCGCGCCGCGCTGTCCGCGCGCTTCCCCGGCGAGCGCCTGGTGATCCCCTCCGGGAACCTCAAGACCCGCTCCAACGACGACACCTACCCCTTCCGGCCCTACTCGGGCTACGTGCACCTCACCGGCGACCAGGCCCGGGACTGCGCCCTCGTCCTCGAACCGCGCGAGGACGGCGGCCACGACGCGTACTGCTACCGACTGCCCCGCGACAGCCGTGACGACGACGAGTTCTGGAGCGGCTACCACGCCGAACTGTGGACCGGCCGCCGCCGCTCCCTCGCGGAGTCCGAGCGCGTCCTCGGCCTGCCCTGCCGCGACATCCGCACCGCGACCCGGGACCTCGCCGCCTCCACCACCCCCACGCGCGTCGTCCGCGGCGTCGACCCGGCCCTGGAAGCCGCCGTCACCACCGAGGAGGGGCGCGACGCCGACCTCGAAGAGGCGCTGAGCGAGCTGCGGCTCGTCAAGGACGCCTGGGAGATCGGCGAGATGCGCAAGGCCGTCGACTCCACCGTGCGCGGCTTCACCGACGCCGTCGCCGAGCTCTCCCGCGCCGTCGACACCTCCGAGCGCTGGATCGAGGGAACCTTCTTCCGCCGCGCCCGCCTGGAGGGCAACTCCGTCGGCTACGGATCGATCTGTGCCGCAGGCGACCACGCCACGATCATGCACTGGACCGACAACGACGGCCCCGTGCGCCCCGGCGACCTGCTCCTCTTCGACGCCGGCGTCGAGACGAACAGCCTCTACACCGCGGACGTCACCCGCACCCTCCCGATCAGCGGCACCTTCACGCCCGTGCAGCGCAAGGTCTACGACGCGGTGTACGAGGCCCAGGAGGCGGGCATGGCCGCCGTGAAGCCCGGCGCCGCCTACCGCGACTTCCACGAGGCCGCCCAGCGCCACCTCGCGGCCCGGCTCGTCGAGTGGGGCTTCCTGGAGGGCCCCGCCGAGCGCGCCTACGCACTCGGCCTCCAGCGCCGCTTCACCATGGCCGGCACCGGCCACATGCTCGGCCTCGACGTCCACGACTGCGCCCAGGCCCGCAACGAGGAGTACGTCGACGCCGTCCTGCAGCCCGGCATGGTGCTCACCGTCGAGCCCGGCCTGTACTTCCAGCCGGACGACCTCACGGTCCCCGAGGAGTGGCGCGGCATCGGTGTCCGCATCGAGGACGACCTGCTCGTCACCGCGGACGGTCACGAGAACCTGTCCGCCGGCCTGCCCCGGTCCTCCGACGAGGTCGAGGCGTGGATGGCCCGGCACGCCGGCTGACCGCGCCCGGTCCCGCGTCCGCGGCGCCGCGCCCACGGGGGGCGCGGCGCCGCGGACGTTCCGCGAATGGACCGGCGCAGGGGCGGGAGTTAATGTCGTTACATAGGCCATAGGTGCGCCGACGCTCCCGCGGTCAGGCATTTCTGCCGGCCTCCAGGCCCCGCGGTGCAGGCTCGAGGGCGCGCGGAAGGAGCCTGCAATGACCCGTACAGTGCGCGCGGCGATCGCCGTCGCGGGAACCGCGATCCTGTCCCTCGGCGTGGTCGCCACGAGCGGCGTCGCCCAGTCGGCGTCGAACTCGGCCCAGCGGCAGACCATCAAGATCGGGCTGCTGCTGCCGGAGAGCAAGACCACCCGGTACGAGAAGTTCGACAAGCCCTACATCGAGCAGAAGATCCAGGAACTGGCCCCCGGTGCCCAAGTCGACTACTACAACGCCGCCGAGAGCGCGACCACCCAGCAACAACAGGTGAACACCGCGCTCGCCAAGGGCGACAAGGTCCTCATCCTGGACGCCGTGGACGCCAAGTCGATCCAGTCCTCCGTGGAGAAGGCCAACCAGGCCGGAGTGAAGGTCGTCGCCTACGACCGCCTCGCCCAGGGCCCGGTCGACTCCTATGTCTCGTACGACAACCACAAGGTCGGCGAACTGCAGGGCAAGGCCCTGCTCGACGCGCTCGGCGGCAAGGCCAAGTCCGGCGTGATCGTGATGCACAACGGCTCGCCCACGGACCCGAACGCGGCCGACTTCAAGGCCGGCGCGCACTCCGTACTCGACGGCAAGGTGAAGATCGGCAAGGAGTACGACACCCCGAACTGGGACCCGAACAACGCCAACCAGCAGATGTCCGGTGCCATCAGCGCGCTCGGCAAGGACAAGATCGTCGGTGTCTACTCCGCCAACGACGGCCTCGCGGCCGGCATCTCCACCGCGCTCAAGGCAGCCGGCATGAACGTGCCGCTGACCGGACAGGACGCCCAACTGGACGCCATCCAGCGCATCCTGATCGGTGACCAGACCATCACGATCATGAAGCCGTACAAGCCCGAGGCCGACATCGCCGCCCAGATGGCCGTCAACTTCGCCGAGGGCAAGCCGCTTCCGAAGGACCTCGTCCCCCTCACCGTCACCAACGGCAGCGGAAACAAGGTCCCGGCCAACCTGCTGACCCCGGTCGTCGTCGACAAGACCAACATCGGCGACACCGTCGTCAAGGACGGCCTCTACACGGTCGACGAGATCTGCACGCCGACGTACGCGGCCGCCTGCAAGCAGGCCGGGCTCCAGTAACCGGCCCGTAAGGGCCCCGGGAACGGGTCGGAGGCGGTTGCGGTGCCGGAAGCACCTGTGCTGTCGCTGCGGGGGATCTCCAAACGGTTCGGCGCGGTCCAAGCCCTGTCGGACCTCGACCTGGAGGTCCACGCCGGTGAGGTCGTCGCCCTGGTCGGCGACAACGGCGCCGGCAAGTCGACCGCCGTCAAGGCGATCGCCGGGGTGAATCCGCCCGACGGCGGGGTCATCGAATGGCAGGGAAAGCCGGTCTCCATCAACCGGCCCCACGATGCCCAGCACCTCGGCATCGCCACCGTCTACCAGGACCTCGCGCTGTGCGACAACCTCGACGTGGTCGGCAATCTCTTCCTCGGCCGCGAACTGCGCCGCTTCGGCGTGCTCGACGAGGTCCGCATGGAGCAGCGCTCCCGCGAACTCCTGGAGACGCTGTCCATCCGCATCCCCAGCGTCCGCATCCCGGTCGCCTCCCTGTCCGGCGGCCAGCGCCAGACGGTGGCCATCGCCCGCTCCCTCATCGGCGACCCCAAGGTCGTCATCCTGGACGAGCCCACCGCCGCGCTGGGCGTCGAGCAGACCGCCGAGGTCCTCGACCTGGTCGAACGCCTCCGCGAGCACGGCCTGGGGACCATCCTCATCAGCCACAACATGGTGGACGTGATGGCCGTCGCCGACACCATCGCGGTGCTGCGGCTGGGGCGCAACAACGGCGTCTTCGACAAACGCGCCACCAGTACCGAGGAGATCATCTCCGCCATCACCGGAGCCGGCGAGAGCGCCGTGACCCGGCGCCAGGCCCGGATCCGGGAACAGCGGCAGGCCCGCGGGGAGGAGGAGTGATGAGCGGTGACCGGAGGAGCGGCGCACCCGGCGACCCCGGTGGCCCGTCCGACCAGCGGGCCGCGCCCGAGGCCGTACCGGCCGTCGACAGCCGGCTGATCGTCCGCGAGGAGGGCTTCCGCGGCTACCTCGGCGAGTTCCGGCGCAAGCTGCGCAGCGGCGAGCTGGGCTCCCTGCCGGTCGTCGTCGCCATCGCCATCATCTGGACCGTCTTCGGCAGCCTCGACAGCACCTTCCTCTCGGCCCAGAACCTCTCCGACCTGAGTCAGCAGATCGTCGGCACCGGCATGATCGCCGTCGGCATCGTCTTCGTCCTGCTGCTCGGCGAGATCGACCTCTCCGTCGGCTCCGTGAGCGGACTGTGCGCTGCCATCTTCGCCGTGCTCAACGTCCTCAACGGCATGAACGAATGGCTCGCGCTGCTCGTCGCCATCGCCGGGGGAGCCGCCGTCGGACTCATCCAGGGCTTCTTCTTCGCCAAGGTGGGCGTGCCCGCCTTCGTCGTCACCCTGGCCGGCAACCTCTTCTGGAACGGGCTCATGCTCCAGGTGCTCGGCAGCACCGGCACCGTCAACATCCCCAGCGAGAGCATCGTCTCCAAGCTCTACTCGACCATCTTCCACAGCCCCGCCACCGCCTACGTCGCCGCCGGCGTGGGGGTCGGACTCTTCCTGCTCGCCTCGCTCCAGGACGCCCGGCGCCGGCAGACGGCCCACGTGCCGTTCCGGCCGATCGCCGAGATCGTGCTGCGCACGGTCCTCATCGGCGCCATCGCCTTCGCCGCCGCCTACATCCTCAACCAGTACCAGGGGCTGCCGCTCGCCCTGCTGATCTTCCTGATCCTGCTGGTCGTCCTCGACTTCGTGCTGCGGCGCACCCGTTACGGCCGGCAGATCTTCGCGGTCGGCGGCAACATCGAGGGCGCCCGGCGGGCCGGCATCAGCGTGGCCTTCGTCCGGATGAGCGTCTTCACCATCGCCGGGACCATGGCCGCGGTGGGCGGCATCTTCCTCGCCGGCCAGATCCAGTCGGCCAGCCAGACCTCCGGCGGCGGCAACCTCCTGATGAACGTCATCGCCGCGGCGGTCATCGGCGGCACGAGCCTCTTCGGCGGCCGCGGCTCGGTCTGGTCCGCCCTGCTCGGCGCCCTCGTGATCGGCTCCATCCAGTCCGGCATGAACATCATGGGCGTCAGCAACGCCGTCCAGTTCATGATCACCGGCGCGGTGCTGCTCGCCGCGGTGGTCGTCGACTCCCTGTCCCGCCGCAGCCAGAAGGCCGCGGGGCGCGCCTGATCCCGCTCGGAGGCACGACCCGCGACCCCGGGCGGCCGGAGCGCCCGCCCGGGGTCGCTCCGGTCGCCGCTCGGCGTCGCTACGGCTGCTGGAACCGCACCTCCGGATGGGTGGCGCTCGGCCCCGTCAGCAGCGGCTGGGGGACGCCCTTCAGGTGCTCGTCGAAGAACGCGGCGAGATAGGCGCGCGTCACGGCCGACGCCCGGTCCGCCGGGATGGGCCCGGCGGGCAGCCCGAAGTGGTGCTGGATCACCGGAGCGTCCGAGAACGTGAAGTGGTCGGCGCCCGCGACCGTCAGCCAGCGCTTCCAGCCGTCCAGTGCCCGCCAGGTGGTGTCCCAGGTGGCGTCCTCGCCACCCGGGCGGTGGGTCTCGTCGTCCGTGCCCAGGAAGAGGAAGGGACGCCCGCCCAGGCCACCGGCCGGCAGAGTGTCCCAGAAGGCGCCGTCCATGTTCACGCCTGCGTCGATCCGCCGGTCCGCGAGCATCGCCGTCGCGGCGCTCGCGCCGCCGATCGAGTGCCCCGCCATGCCGATCCGGGTCCGGTCGATCGTCCGCGCGTAGGCCCAGGACGGGCGGGCACCGGTCAGCCGGTCGAGCACGAAGCGCACGTCCGCCGCCCGCGCCGCGGTGACGTCCCCGCCCTTCGCCCGGCCGTCCTCCAGGGCCTCGCAGGCCACACAGGTGAGGACCCGCCCGCCCGGCACCGAGGTGCCCGAGGTCTCGTAGGCGTGGTCGACCGAGGCGACGACGTAGCCGCGCGAGGCGAGGTCGACGGCCAGGTTCGTGAGCGTGAAGCGCGGCACCCCGAACCCGGGCGAGAGGATCACCAGCGGATGCCTCCCCGGAGCCGGCCGTACGTCCCGGGTGCTGTACGTGCCCATGCCGGCCAGCGCGCGCACCGACGCCGGGTCCGTGACGCCGACGCCCTTCAGGACCAGCCGCGCCTCCTCCTCGGTCGCGTACGGAGCGGACGGCCCGTGCCCCTTGCGGGACGAGGGGTAGTGCAGCGTCACCATGAGCTCGCGTCCGTCGGCCCCGGGGACCCAGGGGTCGGGCCGGGAGCGGTCGACGAGATGGAGCACGGAGGTCCCCACGCCGAGCTTCCCGGTGGGCGCCGGAAGCTCGAGTCGGCCGACGGAGGCGGGAGCGGCGGCCGAGGCGGGGGAGCCGGGTGAGGCGGTGACGGGGACGGAGGAACGGAAGGCGGTGGCGGCGGGCGCCGCAGGGCTCGCCGCCGTCGCGGGCAGGGCGGTCGCGGGTAACACGACCGCGCAGGCGAGAAGGGCGGCCGCGGCCGCACGAGTCAGTTTGACCATGCCCAGGACGCTACGGCGGGCGCCGGGCGACCCGCGTCAGACCACGGTCGGAACCCCTGCCGTCCGGGTAGCCCCGAAGGCGGACGCCGCCGTACCCCTCATGGCGCGTGAGCGGTGCGATCGGGTGCTCCGGCCGCCGTCTGCGGATGCGGCCCGCCGCGCGGTCCGGGATCCTGTACGGGACAGGGGGGCCACTCTAGGAGGGCCGCGATGTCCGTGATGGACAAGCTCAAGCAGATGCTCAAGGGCCATGAGGAGCAGGCCGGCAAGGGCGTCGACAAGGCCGGCGACCTCGTCGACGAGAAGACGCAGGGCAAGTACAGCGGGCAGGTCGACACGGCCCAGGACAGGCTCAAGGACCAGATGGGCGGATCGGCGCCGCGGCCTCCGGAGGAGCCTCCGCAGCGGTGATCCGGGACGCCGCCCCACGACGGTGCTCCTCACCCTCCGTGGAGGGTGAGGAGCACCGGCGTGTTCACCTCGTCGCCGTCCGGCGCCCGCCCGCGCGCGTGCTCTCCTCAAGGGCGTCGACGATCGCCGCCGCGAAGGCGTCCAGGTCGGCCGGGCGGCGGGAGGTGATCAGCGTATGGCCGCCCGAGCGGTCGACGACGACCTGCCGGTCGTGCCAGCTCGCCCCGGCGTTCTCCAGGTCCGTGCGCAGCGAGGGGTACGAGGTGAGGTCGCGGCCGCCTGCGACACCGCTCTCCAGCAGGAGCCAGGGGCCGTGGCAGATCGCGGCGACCGGTTTGCCGGCGTCCGCGAAGGCGGCGACCAGGCGTTGCGCCGTCACGTCGGTGCGCAGCCGGTCGGCGTTCACCGTGCCGCCCGGCACGACGACGGCGTCGTACTCCTCGGCGTCGGCCTTTTCGAGGGTCGTGTCCGGTTCGACGACGAGGCCCGGCCGGCGGTCGGAGACCACGGTGAGCACGGGCTCGTGGCGCCGCGCCGCGACCGTGACGCGGGCGCCCGCCGCCCGCAGGTGTTCCATCGGTCTGCGCAGCTCGTCCTGCTCGGTGCCGTAGTTCGTCGTCAGGAAGAGGATGTTCGTCCCGTCCAGCGTCACGTTCGTCGCTCCTTCGGTGCCCGCGCGTCAGTGGCCCAGTGACCGCTTCAGCTCGGCTTTGTTCATCCGGGACCGGCCGTGCAGATTCCGCCGTCGGGCCTCCGCGTACAGCTGGTCGTAGGTGGGTCCCTGCGAGCCGCTGTGCGAGCGCAGTCCGCCGCGGCGCGAGGAGGACATGTCCTGGAGGGAACTCCGGGAGGCGGTCTTGGACTCGCCGGCGCGGGCGCGCTCCTTGTTCACGGTGCGGGCCGCGATCTCCTCCGCGCGGTCGGTGCTCTCACCCCGCTCCAGGGCGCTCTCCTTGATGTGCTCGTACTGGCGTTCGCGTTTGGCGTTCGATCCGCGGGGCATCTCCCGGTCCTTCCGACGGCGGGTGGCCTTCTCTCGACCGCTGCCCCGACCGGCCCGGTTCATGCGGGCCAGGGTGTCAAAGTGGTGCAAATCGGGAATCATGGTTAATGGACGCTGGACAGACGGACCCCCGTCGCCACCCGGGCGGCCAAGGTCCGTCGCCACCGTCGGAGGAGCCTCATGTCCCCCCACACCGGCCGTTCCCCTTCCGCTCTCCCCACCTCGGGGGCCGCGGTGCGGCGCGACGCGTTGCACGGCCTGCCCGAGATCGACCGGCCGACGCAGGTCTCCACGGACGACGCCCAGACGCTGTCCGCCGCCCTGCTGACCCGGCTGCGGGAACTGGACCCGGGCACCCCCGAGCACGCCTACGTACGCAACACCCTGGTGGAGCTCAACGTGAGCCTGGTGCGGTTCGCCGCTCGCCGGTTCCGGAACCGGCCAGAGCAGCGGGAGGACATCGTCCAGGTCGGCACGATCGGCCTGATCAAGGCGATCGACCGCTTCGACCCGGACCGCGGCATCGAGTTCTCCGCTTTCGCGCTGCCGACCGTCGTCGGCGAGATGAAACGATTCTTCCGGGACACCAGCTGGGCCGTCAGGGTCCCCCGGCGCCTCCAGGAGCTCCGGATCGACCTGGCCAAGGCGGGCGACACCCTGGAACAGCGGCTCGGCCACCGCCCCACCCGCGCCGAGGTCGCCGCGCACCTCCACCTGCCCGAGGACCGGGTGGCCGAGGCCGAACTGGCCGCCCGCGGCTACACCGCGCGCTCCCTGGACGTCACCGCGACCGACGAGGGCGCCCCCCCGCAGTCCGGGCTGCGCCGCCTCGCGACGGCGGAACCCTCGTACGAGCTCATCGAGGACCTCACCTCGCTCAAGCCGCTCATCGCCCGCCTCGACGAGCGCGACCGGCGCATCCTGGTCCTCCGCTTCGGCGAGGACCTGACCCAGGCCGAGATAGGCGAGCGCGTCGGTCTGTCCCAGATGCACATCTCCCGTCTGCTCACCCGCATCCTCGCCGAACTCCGCGAGGGGTTGCTCGCCGACGCGGACGACGGTTCCGTGACCGGCGCGGGCGACGACGCCGATCCCGCGGCCGCCGCGAACGACAGCTGACCGGGAACGACAGCCGACCAGGCCAGGTCCCCCCGCTTCCGGTGCTTCCCGTGCCGGAAGCGGAGCCGTCTCCGGAGCAGGGGTGTACGGGGACCGGGACACCGTGGCACCCGGCACGGGGCATCGGAGGCTCGGAGCCGGGGACCGCGGGTACCGGGACCGGACGCCGGAGCGGGGACACGCCGCGTGCCGGCCGGCACGTCCCTTCTGTCGCGCATTCCGCCACAGAAGTCACGCGCGGGGCGTCACGCCGCCGCCGACGGCGGCACCGTGCGCGCACCCGCCCCCGGCGCGGACCCGGCGGGCCCGTACGCGCGGGGCGCCCGCGGCGGGGCCGGCTGGTGCTGCACCACGAGACGGTGGTGCTCCGCCGCCAGCTCGCGGCCGTCGGCGTCGGTGAAACGGCCGGACACCTCGTACACACCGCAATGCGCCCGGCCCACCGGCAGGCGTTCCGGGGGCAGCCGGACCTCGTACGGGCCGCCGGGCCGGAAGCCGCCGAGGAGGGTTCGGGTGCTCCCCAGCACGCCGCCGTCCCATTCGCGGGTGTCCTCGTAGGTCAGGCCGTCGATCTCCCGGCCCAGCCGGAAGGTCAGTCCCAGACTGACCACCGACCCCTCGGGAATCACCAGGGGCTCCCGCCCCTCGGTGTCCTGGAGGGGCACTTCGACGCGCCCCAGCTCCTCCGTGTGCAGGCAGACGTCCAGAAGTTCGAAGTCCTTCTCGACCCGGTCGTCGTTCACGACGGGTCACCGCCTTTCGGAACGGGGGCGGTGCACCGGGCCGGGCTCGGCCGGCCGCGGAGGGCGCAAGGCGTCTACGGCGAGTCTACGGCGATCCGGGTCCCGTGGGCGATCATCCGCGGCTGCCCGCGCCGCGCAGCGGGACCGGAGCACCCCCACCTCGGGTCGGGCCCGGGGCTACATGTGGCCCGGGGGTACGGGATCAGGGGGCCCAGGGTCGCCCGGAGGGGCGCCCGGGAGGTCCGGGGCCGCCGGGGGTTCCGGAGACGCGTGCGGAGGGTGGGCCGGCGCGTCGCCGGGCCGGAGCCTGCCGCGCCACGCGCCGGTGGCCCGGTCGCGGCCCTCCATGAACTGCTTGAACCGGTACAGGTCGCCCTCCACGCGGCTGTCCACCATGCCCAGCGCGGCTCCGGCCCTCTGGACCAGGCCCTGCGGCTCGACGTCCATCGTCAGGCTCACCCTGGTGTGGTCGTCGTCGACGCGCCGGAAGGTCACCACGCCCCGCTGCCGTACGTCACCGCCGACCGTGCGCCACGAGATCCGCTCGTCCGGGAGCTGGTCGACGATCTCCGTGTCGAACTCGCGGGTCACCCCGGCGATTCTGGTGCGCCAGTGGCAGAGCCGGTCGTCCAGCTGCCGGACCTCCTCCACGCCGTCCATGAAGCGGGGGAACTCCTCGAACTGGGTCCACTGGTCGTAGACCTGCCGGAGGGGAGCCTCGACCTCGATCGTGTCGTGCACCATCGCGCGTCATCTCCCTCGGTGGTCACCTGCGCCGTCGGCAGCGCGGATACCCGTGAGCCCCTGCCGTAACCGTCACGGCCCGAGTCCTGCCCCCTCTCGCTCTCGGCGGGGCGGGCACCCCGGCCCGTCACACGCCGAGGGGGCGGACAGTGGTGTCGGCCATGTCCCCGGCCCGTCACCCGCCGCCGGCCGTGTCGCCGGCCGTCTGCCCGCCCGGCACCCCGCCCGTCTGCCCGCCCGGCCCCCCGCCCGTCTGCCCGCCCGGCACCCCGACCGGGTCCCCCGAGGACGCCACCGGGGTTCCGGAGCGCCGCCGGAGCCATGCGCCCGCGGCGACGCCGAGGCCCGCCGTCGCGTAGGCGGCCGTCACCGCCGCGCCCCCGGCACATGCCCCCGCGAGATAGGCGACCGCCCCGGCCATGGCGACGCCCAGCCACTCCCACCGGCCGTCGAGCGCCACGAGCGCGACGAGTAGCAGGGCGTACCAGGAATAGCCGGGCGTCAGGAGCAGGAACGCCGCGCCGATCGTCAGCAGGGCACCCTGCCAGGGCCGTTCGGGGTCACCGCGCACGACGACCCGCACGGCCACCGCCGCCAGGCACAGCAGCGCGGCGGGCAGCGCCCAGGCATCGGGCAGCACGAGCCGCAGCAACGCGTAGCGCCCGCCCGCGCCGGCGTCGTCGTAGCCCTCCTCCTGCGCGTACCCGCCCAGATAGCCCAGGACGGAGCCGTCGGACCACAGCACGTACGGCGCGTACAGCGCCGCGACCGTGACCGCCGCAGACCCGAGGACCGTCAGCGCCGTACGGGGCTTCCGCACGCCGGACAGCGCCCCCGGCACCAGCAGCGCCGGCAGCAGCTTCGCCGCGACGGCCAGACCGAGCAGCACCCCGCCCCACAGCCGCCGCCGTGCCACGACCACCAGTGCCGCCACGGACAGGAGCACCGCCAGCACGTCGACATGGGCGTTGTTCACCCCCTCCACCGGCACCGCCGGGCACCACGCCCACCACGCCGCCCGCCGCGGATCGCCCCGCCGCCGCAGGACGACGACCAGCAGGGCACTGACGGAGAGGGACAGCAGTGCGCCGCCGGCCTGGAGCGCCTTGTGCCGCACGCCCGGCGGCGAGAGCCGGTGGACGAGGAGGAACCAGCCCTCCGCGGCCGGCGGGTAGACGGTGTGGACGCCGGGCCGGTTGATCCGGGTGCACAGCCCGCCGCCGAGCGCGGACAGGTCGGCGCCGTGCGCACACCCGGCCCTGTCGGGGAAGAGCCAGCCGTCCCGCAGCCCGAGGAGCGCGGGGTCCGCGGGCGCGTGGTCGTAGGGGGAGATCCCGGCGGCCTGCACCCGCCCGTCCCACGCATAGCGAAACGAGTCCGTGCTGGTCCGCGGCGGCGCCACGAGGCCCGTGAGCGTGACCAGGACCGCCCCGGCGAGGACCGACGGCACGACGGCCCAGGCCGGCACCCGGCGCAGGACCACCACCGCCGCGCCGAAGAGCAGCCAGGCGACGGCATAGGGCCCCAGGAACGCGGCCCCGCGGTCCCCGCCGCGGAGCAGCGCCACGAGCGCGGTGACCAGGGCGGCGAGCAGGGACGCGGTGAGGGCGACGATGCGGGCGGGGTGGGTCATGGGCGCAGCCTGGCACCGCCCGCGGGCGCCCGGGGGGCGACCCGGCGGGGCGTTCGGGTTTCGTAAGGACTGGGGAGCGGGGGCGTGGGCGCCGTCGTGCCGGCGCCCGGTGCGCGGTGGGCAGCCGGGGGCGGCGGTTCGGCGCTCCCCGCCGCGCCGTTCGGGTTTCGTAAGGTGTCGGACGCCCCGTGCAGCGCCGCGCGGCGGTGTCATGGTCGGTATGACTTCACCCATGCCCCGACGGCCGCGATGGGCGCCGCCGGCCTTCCGGCCCCCTGCCTTCTCCGGGCGTCTGCACGACGCGCGCACGGCGACCGCCGTCGGACGGTGGCTGGGCGCCGCCTTCGCGGTGTGCTTCGTGACCGGGCTCGTCAGCCACTACCTGCAGCACCCGCCGGGATGGCTCGCCGACCTCCTACCGCCCCGGCCGGTGTGGGGCTACCGGCTCAGCCAGGGCCTGCACGTCGCCACCGGGCTGGCGGCGATCGTGCTGCTGCCGGTCAAGCTGTGGGCGGTGTATCCGCGGCTCTTCGTGTGGCCACCGGTCCGGTCCGTGCGGCACGCCCTCGAACGCCTCTCCGTCGCGGTCCTCGTGGCGGCCGCCGTCTTCCAGGTGTTCAGCGGACTGCTCAACATCGCCGAGTGGTACCCCTGGCCGTTCTCCTTCGTCCCGGTGCACTTCGCCGTCGCCTGGATCGCCGCCGGTTCGATCCTGTTGCACATCGCCGTCAAGGCCCCCGAGATCAGGGCCCATTGGGGACGCCTGTCGCCCGGCACGCGCGAACTGCCCGCCGAGGACGTCCGCGACCGCCGGTCGCTGCTGCTCGGCGTGGGCGCCGCCGTCGGCGTCGTCACGGTGACCACGGCCGGGCAGGCCCTCACCCCGCTGAAGGCGCTCGACCTGCTCGCCCCACGGCATCCGGACCACGGTCCCCAGGGCCTGCCGGTGAACCGGACCGCCGCCGCGGCCGGAGTGTCCGGGCGTGCCCTGGCGGACTGGCGGCTCGAGGTCGTCGGCCCCCGCCCCCGCACGCTCACGCTCGACGCGCTGCGTGCCATGCCGCAGACCCGGGTCCGGCTGCCGATCGCCTGCGTCGAGGGCTGGAGCGTCGCGGCCGACTGGGCCGGGATCCGCGTGCGCGACCTGATCCGGCTGGCCGGCGGCCGGCCCGGGACGGACGCGCTGCGCGTCACCTCGCTGGAGGCGAGCGGTGCCTACCGGGTCATGGAGATGGGCGCCGGCTACGCCGACGATCCCCTCACCCTCCTCGCCCTCACCCTGAACGGGCGGACGCTCTCCCTGGACCACGGCTTCCCGGCCCGGATCATCGCGCCGAACCGTCCCGGCGTGCTGCAGACCAAGTGGGTCCACCGCCTGGAGGTGCTGTGAGGAACGCGAACGTGCTGCGGTACGTGCTCGGCGGTGCGGGACTCGCCCTGACCGGCATCGGGGCCTGGCAGCTGGCCGTCCTGCCCCATGCCCCGGCGGTGCCGCTCTGGCTGGCCGGAGCCGTCGTCCTGCACGACGGTGTGATCGCGCCGCTGGTGCTCGCCGTCGGGCTGCTCGTCGCCGCCCGCCCCGCTCGCGGCGTACTGCGGGGCGCCCTCATCGTCATGGGCGGCGTCACCCTGGTGACGCTGCCGCTGCTGGTACGCCCTGGGGAGCCGCCGAACCCGTCCGCGCTGCCCCTCCCGTACGGCCGGAACCTCGCCGTCGTCCTCGCGGCCGTGGCCGTGACGGCGGGTGCGCTCCTCCTCGTCCGGCGGCGCCGGGCGCGGCCTCAGCCGCGCGACGCGGACGACGCCTGAGGTATCAGCGCGACGAACGGGCGCCCGCCGAGGGCCCACCGCTCCGAGACCGCCCACCCGGCGCGTTCCGCGTGGGCGGTCAAGGCGCGGACACCGACGCGGGCCCACGAGAACGGGGCGCCCAGCCCGCCGCGGCCGTCGTCCACCCGCACCGCGCACCGCTCGTCCACGTCCGGCGGCGCGCATTCGACGAGGACCGTCCCGGTCGGGGACACGACCTGGCGCAGCCGCCGGAGCAGGGCGGCGGGGTCGCCGCCGATGCCGATGTTGCCGTCGATCAGCAGCGCGGTGTCCCAACGGCCCTCCGCGGGAAGCGGATCGAACACCGACCGGCACAGGGCCGTGCCGCCGAGCCGTACGGTGTGGGCCACCGCCTCCGGACTGATGTCGATGCCCATCGCCCGCCCACCCCCGGCGGCGAGGGCGGCGACCAGCCGCCCGGGGCCGCAGCCGATGTCGAGGACCGCGCCGCGGCAGCGGTCCAGGACGGAACGGTCGGCCCGGTCGGGAGCCTCGCACCAGCGTTCCACCTCCAGAGGAAGCAGCCAGCCGTCGTCGCGCCGCAGGAAGAGCGGACCGCGGCCCGTCCGGAGGGCGTCGTTGTACGGATCGGCGCGCCACGCCGTCGTCGCCGTCACCGGCCCGTGCCCGCAGGGGTCGCGGTCAGGGCCGCGTGCCGTGCGGCGAAGCGGGTGGCCGGCGCCTCGGCCGCCACCCGCCGCGCGTCGTCGGCGGTGTCCACGTCCCGCAGCACGGGCAGCGTGCCGACGCGCAACCCGGCCGCGCGCAGCCGCTCCCGCTGGACGGCGCCCGTGTCGGGCCGCGACATCGGCACGCCGAGCAGCAGGGCCGGATCGGGCCGGGCGAGACCGAGGGCCCAGAAGCCTCCGTCCGCGGCGGGCCCGAACCACGCGTCGTACGACTCCCAGCACAGGGCCGGTGCCAGCAGGTCGGGGGTGATCTGCGGGGTGTCCATGCCGACGAGCAGGGCCGGCCGTCCGTGGCTGACGGCGAAGGCCGCCGCGAGCCGTGCGTCGAGCCCACCGGCCGTCTGCGGGACGACCTCGAAACCGGGCGGCAGCCAGGGCCCCGGCTCACCCTCCAGGACGAGCACGTGCCGTGCGGCGGGAACCCGCCGCACGACCGCGAGGGTGTCGGCGAGGGCGGCCTCGGCCAGGGAGGCTGCCTCCCCGGGGCTGAAGGGCGGCGTCAGGCGGGTCTTCACCCGGCCGGGGACCGGCTGCTTCGCGATGACGAGGAGCGAGGTCACGGGCGGAACCCGCCTTCGGGAGAGACGGCGGCCTCGGGCCCCCGTACGATCGCCGGCTCGTCGAGCACCGTGCGCATGTCGTGCACGGCCTGCCACGTCCCCTTCCACGTGCCGGTCACCTTGGAACGGCCGGCCCGGGGCAGATACGGCACGTCGGTCTCCCGCACCCGCCAGCCCGCGTCCGCGGCACGGACGACCATCTGCAGCGGGTATCCGCTGCGCCGGTCGGTCAGGCCGAGACCGAGGAGCCCCTCACGCCGGGCCGCACGCATCGGGCCGAGGTCCCGCAGCCGCAGCCCGGTCCGGCGGCGCAGCAGTCGCGCGAGGGCGAGGTTGCCGGCCCGGGCGTGAACGGGCCAGGCGCCCCGCCGGGTGGGGCGGCGCCGCCCGAGGACGAGGTCGGCCGAGCCGTCGGCGACGGGGGCGACCAGGCCGGGCAGCAGTCCTGGGTCCAGGCTGGCGTCGCAGTCGCAGAAGCAGACGAACTCGGCGTCCGCGGCGAGCAGCCCGGCGTGGCTGGCCGCACCGAAGCCGCGCCGCGGCTCGTGCACCACGGTCGCGCCGAGCTCGGCCGCGAGGTCGGGGGAACCGTCGGTGGAGCCGTTGTCGACGACGATCGCCCGCCAGCCGGCGGGGACCCGCGCCAGGACCCAGGGCAGGGCCTCGGCCTCGTCGAGACAGGGGAGGACGACGTCTACGGTCATGGGGATCACAGGTCCCACCGTAGGAATCGGAAGGCGGCCGGAGGCCCCGGAAGACCTTACGAAACGCGGACGTCGCGTTTCGTACCCCGATCGGCCGTGACCGTCGCCCCGTCCGGATGCGACGCTGTGCGGCATGAGCGAGAGCAGCGGCGGACCGGCGACCCCGGCCCGGATCCTGGTGGTGGACGACGACCCGACGGTCGCCGAGGTGGTCACCGGCTACCTGGAGCGGAGCGGATTCGCCGTCGAGCACGCCGCCGACGGCCACGACGCCCTGCGGCGGGCCGGAGACCGGCGGCCGGACCTGGTCGTCCTCGACCTGATGCTGCCGGGACCGGACGGCCTGGAGGTGTGCCGGCGGCTGCGGGCCGCCGGCCCGGTGCCGGTGATCATGCTGACCGCCCGGGGTGACGAGGAGGACCGGATCACCGGCCTCGAGGTCGGCGCGGACGACTACGTGACCAAGCCGTTCAGCCCGCGCGAACTGGTGCTCCGCGTCGAGTCCGTCCTCCGCCGGAGCCGCGCCGCGCCCCCGGGGAGGCCCGCCCCGGCCCCGCTGCGGGCGGGCCCGCTCGCCATCGACCCGGCGACCCGCAGGGTCACCCGCGCGGGAGTCGAACTCGCCCTGACGCTCCGCGAGTTCGACCTCCTGGCGTACTTCCTGGAACATCCCGGCACCGCCCACACCCGGGAGGAGCTGATGCGCCGCGTCTGGGGCTGGGACTTCGGCGACCTGTCGACCGTCACGGTGCACGTACGCCGACTGCGGTCGAAGATCGAGGACGACCCGGCCCGACCCTCGCTGATCCGCACCGTGTGGGGCGTCGGCTACCGCTTCGAGCCCGGACCGGAAGAGGACCCCACGCCATGAAGGACGTCCTGCTCATCGCCGCCTTCGCGCTCGCCGGGGCGCTGTGTGCCGCCCTGGCCGGAGCGGTCGTGCTGCGCCTGGTGCGCCGTCGCTCGGTCGCGGTCTCGCTGACCGTCGTCGCGGCCGTCACCGTGACGGCCATGCTCGCCGGGACGCTCGCCGTCGCCCAGGCGATGTTCCTGTCCGCGCACGACCTGTGGGTGGTGACCGTCGTCGTCGCGATGGCCGCCCTCGTCTCGCTCGGCACCGCCCTCGTGCTCGGCCGGTGGGTGGTCGCCCGCAGCCGCGCCCTCGCCCGGGCCGCCCGCGACTTCGGCGACGGCGGCAGCTTCTCGGCGCCCGACGGCACCGGCACCGCCGAACTCGCGGCCCTCACCCGCGAACTGGCCGCCACCAGTGCCAAACTCGACGCCTCGCGCAGTCGCGAACGCGCGCTGGAGGCGTCCCGCCGCGAGCTGGTCGCCTGGATCTCCCACGACCTGCGCACCCCGCTGGCCGGACTGCGGGCGATGGCCGAGGCCCTGGAGGACGGCATGGCCGCCGACCCGGCCCGCTACCACCGCCAGATGCGCACGGAGGTCGAACGCCTCACCGCGATGGTCACCGACCTCTTCGAGCTCTCCCGCATCCACGCCGGTGCGCTGACCCTCGCCCCGAGTCGCATGTCGGTGTACGACCTGGTCGGCGACGCCCTGAGCGGCGCCGACGCGCTCGCCCGCGAGCAGGGCGTACGCCTGGTGGGGGAGGGCGTCGAGGCCGTGCCGGTCGAGGTCGACGGCAAGGAGATGACGCGGGTCCTGGCCAACCTCCTGGTCAACGCGATCCGCCACACCCCGGCCGACGGCACCGTCGCGGTGGCCGCCCGCCGCCTCGACGGCGCCGTGGTCCTGTCCGTCACCGACGGCTGCGGCGGCATCCCCGACGAGGACCTGCCCCGGGTCTTCGACACCGGCTGGCGAGGTTCCGAGGCCCGCACCCCACCCGGCGCCGGCCTCGGCCTCGCCATCGTCCGCGGCATCGTCGAAGCCCACGCGGGCAGCACCGAGGTCCACAACGTCCCGGGCGGCTGCCGCTTCGACGTGACGCTCCCCACGGCCGGCCGGCTCGTCCTCGGCAGCTGACCGCCGCCCCGTTCGGATAACGGGGCGGATGTGGGGTGGGTGATCCCGGCGCGGCCGGTGACGCGGGGCGGCCGCTGCGGCGGAACCCCGGGGCGGGCGTCGCGCCGGGGGACGTGCCGTGCGGGCCGGTCGCTCCGACGTGGCGGGGTGGCGCGGGGTGGTTATACCTACGGGGCTGGGACGGGTGCCGGGCAGGCCGGTGGCTCCGGGGGGAGCCGTTTGGGGCCCCGCCGCAGTGCGGGCCGGTGGCTGGGCGGGACGTGCCGTGCGGGTCGGTCGCTCCTCCCGGGGGAGTCGCCTGGGGACCCGCCGTGCGGCCTGTCGCCGCAGGGATTCCCGTCGTACTGCTTCCCCCGACGCGCCGCTTCCCGCTGCTGTCGCTTCCCCGGCGCGTCCCCTCACTGCCGTCCCGAGGACCGCTGTCGCGCGCCCTCGCCGCCGTACGGCGGGCTCGCGCCGGCGTCCCGACGCGAGCCTCACCCCTCCGCCCCTCAGGCCGCCGCCGGCGCCCGCTGCCCGGCCCGCGCGAACTCCGCCATGCCCTCGGCGAAGCCCACCTCCGGGCGCCAGCCGAGGTCGCGCCGCAGCCGGGCCGAGTCGGCCGTGATGTGCCGGACGTCCTCCAGACGGAACTCGCCCGTCACGACCGGCACGGGGCCGCCGTGCGCCCGCGCCAGCTCCGTCGCCATCTCGCCCACGGTGTGCGGGTGTCCGCTGCCGGTGTTGTACGGCGTGAGCGCGCCGGCCGGGAAGGCGCCGACGGCCTCCAGGGCGAGGACGTTGGCCGCGGCCACGTCGCGCACGTGGACGAAGTCCCGGCGCTGGCCGCCGTCCTCGAACACGCGGGGGGCCTCCCCACGGGCCAGGGCCGAGCGGAACAGGGAGGCCACGCCGGCGTACGGGGTGTCGCGGGGCATGCCGGGCCCGTAGACGTTGTGGTAGCGCAGTGACACCGCCGTTCCCCCCACGGCTCGTGCCCACGCCGCCGCCAGGTGCTCCTGGGCGAGCTTGGTCGTGGCGTACACGTTGCGGGGATCGGTCGGTGCCTCCTCGCCGACCGCTCCGGGGGTCAGGTCGGCGCCGCAGTCGGGGCAGCGCGGTTCGAAGCGGCCCGCGGCGAGGTCGCCGGGAAGGCGGGGGCCGGGCCGGACGAGGCCGTGCCGTGGGCACTCGTAGCGTCCCTCGCCGTACACGACCATCGAGCCCGCGAGCACGAGCCGGCGCACCCCGGCCTCCGCCATCTGCGCGAGAAGGGTCGCCGTGCCGAGGTCGTTGCAGCCGACGTACGCGGGCGCGTCGGCGAAGTCCTTGCCGAGGCCGACCATGGCCGCCTGGTGGCAGACCGCGTCGACGCCCGCCAGTACCGCCCGCACGGCGGCGGCGTCGCGCACGTCCCCGTGGGTGAAGGGGGCCGCGGGCGGCTCCGGGGCGGCGGCGTGCGCGCTCGGCAGCAACGCGTCGAGGACGACGGGCTCGTGCCCCGCGGACAACAGGGCCGTGACGATGTGCGAGCCGACGAAGCCGGCTCCTCCGGTGACGAGTACGCGCATGAGGGGCACGCTAGGGACATCCCCCGCCCCGGTGGGCCCGGCCGCGCCGCGCGTAAGACTTCCGTCATTCTTACGGCGCCGCGAGCGCCGCGCCGCGACGCGCTCCGCCGCCATCGCCGGGCGCCGTAAGGGTTTCGTCATCCCGTGGCGCCTTCCGGAGCGCCACGTCCGCGCGTTGGATGAGACCTCGGAAGCCGATGCCGAGATCAGGGGGAGTGCCGTGGAACGCCGCGGAAGGAAGCTGTGGGGGGCCGTCGTCGTGGCGACGGTGCTCGTCGCGGCGGGACTGGTCTGGTTCAGGCCCTGGGCCCTGTGGATCGACGAGACGGTGCACGACGCGCTCCCCGGCAGTCCCGTCGTGGCGTCCGCGCCCCCGGTCACGTCCACGAGTGGCCCGGCACCGGGCCCCGCCTCCGCCGCACCGGCCGCCCCCACCGTCGTCGCGCGCGGGACCTTCGTCAGCCACGAGCACACGACGACCGGCACGGTGAAGGTCGTCCGCCTCGCCGACGGGAGCCACGTGCTGCGCATCGAGGGCCTGGACACCAGCAACGGGCCCGACCTGCGCGTCTGGTTGAGCGACGCTGCGGTCGAGGAGGGGATCGGGGGATGGCGCGTCTTCGACGAGGGGCGGTACCTGAACCTGTCCCGGCTCAAGGGCAACAAGGGTGACCAGAACTACCCGCTGCCCGCCGGCGTCGACTGGGCCGCCTATCCGAGCGTCAGCATCTGGTGCGACCGCTTCGACGTGTCCTTCGGCGCGGCCGCCCTCGACCGCACCTGACGTCGCCCCCTCGACCGGGCGCGGCCGACCGCGGACCCGGCCGCGTACGGCTCGGCTCCGGTCCCGGCGCGAGGACCACGACGTACGCCCGGGACAGCAGCGGCCCGCCGGGACAGCAGCGGCCCGAGCCGCGCGCGGCCCTCCACGGGCCGGCCCGGTCCACTCCGTCCGCACAGCAGGTCGTCGACGAACTCCCGTCGCACCGCCTCCTCCTGGCGCCCCGCCGACCGCCGGACGACCCGCTCGTATCGCTCGGCCAAGGCGTCCACCGGCTGCTCCACCGCCGCGACCGGGTACCGGTGGGCCGGGCAGGGCGGCGGACCGGCGGGTCTCCCGCGCCGCTGACAGAGGCGCGCGCGGCCGCAGGCCGCAACGGGGAAGCCGGGCCTGGGCCGCGTCCCCGGCCTCACGGGGCGTGGGGGTGCGATCACGAGGGGCGTCTGCCTAGCCTGTTCGTACACGCCCGTCGAGGCGTCGCCGGGGCCGCGGAGGCCCCCGCTGGTCCGCCCGCCCGCGACCTGTCGGGAGTTCCTGCCCGACACGCCCCGTGGAAGGATGCATGCAGCACGTTTCTCCCGATACTTGGTGAGCCGCCTGTCCTGACCTCCCCGCCACGTGGCGGGATCCACCGCGCGGCCGGAAGGAGATCGTCATGCTCATCAGTCACGCCTTCGAGGACGGCGTTCTGCACGTGTCGCTCCTGCGCGACCTCGACGTCACCAGCCGGGCCGCGGCGTTCCTGGAGACCGAGGCCCTCCTCCACTCGCACCGGCCGCGGCTGGTCCGGGTGCAGCTCCCCACCGCCGACCCGTCGCCCGCCTCCCTCAGCGCGCTGTCCCGCGCCCGGCGGCTCTGCGAGGCGCTCGGCATCCCGCTCACCGTCGTCGGTCCCGTGAAGGCCCCGAGCCGCCCGCCCCACCCGACGGCTGCGTAGGGCGGGACGGGCGGGCTCGGCAGTGCCCCGCCCGGGGACGTCCTCCGCCCGGGGCCGGGGCGGCCGAGGTCGCTTCCTGCCCAGGGCCGGGGCGGCGGCGTTGCTGCGGCCGCCGGGGCCCCGGGGTCGCTCAGGCGAGGAACTCGCCGTCTCGGGCCACCACGCGTCCGCCGTGCACGACCAGGTCGCGCTGGGGCATGTCCACCACGACCTGGGGCAGGCACTCGCCCCGCACGAGGACGAAGTCGGCCGGCGCCCCGGCCGTGAAGTCGGCGTGCGGGAGGTGCATGACGTCCGCGCCGCCGTGCGCGGCCACGCGGTAGCACTCGGCGAGCTCCTCGTCGAGGCGGATGTCGGTCACCCAGCCCAGGATGTGCGCGCGGTGCAGCATGTCCGCGTCGCCGAACGGGCTCCACGAGTCGCGCACCCCGTCCGAGCCCAGCCCCACGCGCACGCCGTGCTCGCGCAGCCTGGCGATCGGGAGCACGAGCGAGTCGGACGGCGCGACGGTCGTCAGCGCGATGTCGAGCTCGCCCAGGCCGGCCGCGAGGGCACCGAGTTCGGCGTCCGACAGGGCGGGCAGGCAGAAGACGTGGCTCACCGTGACCCTGCCCGCGAGGCCCAGGGCGCGCGTTCGGTCGATGATGCCGCGCAGCGTCGTGACGCCGTTGGCGCCCCGGTCGTGCAGGTGGATGTCCAGGCCGACGCCGTGGCGCTCCGCGATGCCGAAGACGACATCGAGCTGCTCGTCCGGCGCCTGGTCGAAACCGATCGGGTCGATGCCGCCGATCATGTCGACGCCCCCGGTGCGCGCCGCCTCCTCCAGGAGCCGCGCCGTACCCGGGGTGCGGATCACACCGTGCTGGGGGAAGGCCACGATCTGGACGTCGAGGGCGTGACGCAGCCGCTCACGGGCCTCGTTGAGGCCCTGCACGCCCGCCAGGCCAAAGGCCGGGGCCACGTCGGCGTGCGCCCGCATGGCCCGGGTGCCGCGGGCGACGGCGTGGGACATCAGGCCGTACGCGCGCTCCGCGACCGGGCGGCGCCGGCTGCGGAACAGCTCCGCGTCCTGGGCGACGTAGTCGGCGATGGTGCTCGCGGGCTTCCGCGACACCCAGGAACCGCCCCAGGTCGTCTTGTCGGGGTGGATGTGCGCGTCCACGAGCGACGGCAGGGCGATCCGCCCGCCGCCCTCGACGACCTTCGCGCCCCGGGGGGCCGGTCCTTCGGCGATGCGGCCGTCGACCACCACGAGGTCCTGGGCCCGCGCCACGCCGAAGGGGCGCACCTGGCGGAAGACGACCGCCCGGGCCGCCCGCCGCTCGGCGCCCTGCACCGCGGCGGTGGAGGAGGCGCCCCCGGCGCCGGCCGGGACCGAGGCCTGGGCGGGTGTGGCGGACGGGGCCACGGCGGCCGCGGTCCCGGCGAGTGCCGCCGCGCCGGCCAGCATGGTGCGCCGCGACAGGGGCCCGGCGGCGGAGGGGGAGGCGGACGGGGCGGGAGCGTGCACGGGGTCTCCTCGGGTGCGGCGGACGGGTGAGGGGGAGCGGAGCGCCGGAGGGAGCCGTCAAGCAGGGCGCGCCAAACAGGGGGCTCGTCAGGCCGGGACCATGACTCCCGCTCCCCATTTTGTATACCAAGCACGCCAGGACGAACAAGGACTCCGCATCGCTGTGGGGATATGTCGGGCTGGAGTAGAGGATCGCCGCTCACTCGGTATACAAAGGCTCCTGCGGCGGGTCGGCTCGGCCCCCACAGGTTCACGCGGCCCTCCGCAGTCCCAGGCGGCACCGTGTGGCTGGAGATGCCATGGTCTGGGCCGCTCAGGCCCAGCGACGGCGAAGCGTTCGGGCTGGTCAGCATCGCCTGGCACGATGCCAGGATGAGCCCGATACCAGAGCTGACACAGGGGACCCTGACCGCACGCGGCTTCCGCGGCTTCGTGCCGTTCCGTGAACTGCCCGGCAGCAAGGTCCCTACCGGGCACGGAATCTACGTGGTGATCCGCGCGGACACCGCACCTCCGTCGTTCCTCCCCACCAGCCCTGCCGGGCACCTCAAGGGCCGCGACCCGTCCGTGTCCGCAGAGAAGCTCGGCGATGCCTGGGTGGACGGGGCGACGGTCGTGTACATCGGCAAGGCGGCGGGTCGGAACGGGCTGAACCAGAGGCTTGGCGACTACCGCCGACACGGTCTCGGTCTGCTGGCCGGCCACTGGGGCGGCCGCTACATCTGGCAGCTGGCCGACTCGGACGCACTGCTCGTCGCCTGGCGGCTGATGACCGGGGACGACCCGGGTGAAGCCGAGCAGGACCTGGTCGACGAGTTCAAACAACTCCACGGAGGGGCCCTGCCCTTCGCCAACCTCAGGAACAACGCCCGAAAGGGTACGGCGACAGACACCTGCCTCAACTGAGACGTCGTTGCTTCAGACGACGTCATGACTGGTGTCGGCTCGGTGCTCGGGGCCGGGGATGGCTGAACGCCACCCTGAGGCGCCCTTCGATCAGAGGATCGTTCTGCCGCGAGGAGGGACCGCTCGTCCCGGCAGGAGGCCAGGGGCTTCTCACGGGTGTCCCGGGTCGGTGGCCGGCGGCAAGGCCGGCGACAGCCTGTCAGGCGAGAGGCTGGTCCATCAGCCCAAGACGCTTGCCCGCCATGCTCCGCGCCTGGCATGGCGGTTCCCTGCCACGTTCTGCGTGTCGAGTCTTTCCCTGAATCTCGCTCGGGACGGAGACGCGCTTCTTGGGCTGGAGGGTGGACTTGTTGGTGAGCCTGGCGCCCACGGGCGCCAGGCTCGGGTGGGGCTGCGCGAGCTGGTCGTGCCGGGGGCCGATTTTCCCGGTGTGCGGCGATCTTGGGGTGGCAGGATCACGACATGAGCGTTGATCCGTTGTTGATCCGTGCCCGTGGCCTGTGGGAGATGTTGGCCGCCGCGCCCGTCTCGTTCGCGCCGTCCGGCGGTGTGACGGTGGTCGCTTCGCCCGCCTCGGGGCTCTGTCCACCCTCTTGGGCGGGCATGGTGGTGCTGGGTGACGCGGCGATCGTCACCGCTCCGACGGAGGCCGCCGCGCGAGCGATGCGGTGTGCCGTGGCCAAGGTGCCGGCGGAATCGCTCGCTGAGGCCGACGTGGTCCGGACGATCCTGCCCGTTGCCGAGGTACTCGGCCCGGCCACCTTGGGATACGCGTCCTCGGACGACTTCCGCCCCGCGGCGGCCGGTGCGGCCATCGAGGCCTTGACTCCCGGGCATCGAGAGCTCCACGAGTTGGTGAGATCGGCAGGGCTGAAGGATGCCGACGAGAGCGGGATGGAGGAGATCACCTCTCCTGCCTTCATCGTCCGCGAGGGAGCCGACGTGGCAGCCGCGGCCGGGTACCAGACGTGGTCGGCCGCGACCGCGCACATCAGCGTGCTGACGGCCCCGCACCACCGGGGCCGCGGACTTGCCCGGCAGGTCGCTTCCGCAGCGGTGGCGCATGCGCTCGCCGCGGACCTGATGCCTCAGTGGCGGGCTCGGCCGGTGGAATCCCGCAGGGTCGCGGCCGCCCTCGGCTTTCGGGAGTTGGGGACACAGCTGAGCGTTCGTCTCGACCAGGACAGGCTCGCCTAGGACGGTTGCCGGCCCTCAGGTCACCGTCACCTTCTGCTCAATGTGGTGACCGGGACGTCGGTGGGCCGGCCGATGCCGAGTCGGCAGGACACGCGCCCTGGGCGATCCACCGCCGGGTACTCACACCATCCCGAACGGCCGAATCGTCACACCCGTCGCGGCCGGCCAGGGACCGTCGACAAAAGCCTGGTTACGAGCTCTCAGGCCTCGCCGAAGAGCGTGCGCAAGGCCACCGCCCTGCTGTCGCGTACGTGCAGGAGCGTGCTCGCGGCTGCGGCCTCCGCGTCGCCGGCCGCGATGTGCCGGTGCATCTCCGTGTGCTGGGCCCGCATGTGCGCGGGTTCCGCGCGCAGGCCGAAGAGGAGACGCAGCTGCCAGCTCAGCTGCTCCATGGTCCGCGCGAGCAGCGGATTGCCGGCCATGACCACGACACCCTCGTGGAACTCCGTGTGCGCGGCCACCTCACGCGTCCCCTCGTCCTCCGCGGCCGCCGACTCCGCCTGCCGCAGGCTCGCCTCCAGGCGGGCGAGCCCCTCGACGTCCCCGGCCGCGACCGCCCGCGCCGCGAGCCGCGACGCCTGTACGGCGAGCGGCTCCCACACCTCGTACAGATGCTCCACGTCGGCGCGTTCCAGCCGGCGCACGCGGACACCGCTGTGCGGCAGCAGTTCGAGGAGCCCCTCGGCGACCAGCGCGCGCAGCGCCTCGCGCACCGGGACGCGGGACATGTTCAGCTCCTCGGCGACCTCCCGCTCGACCAGCCGTGCACCCTGCGCGTACCGCCGGTCGACGATCCGCTGCAGCACGGCCTCGCGCGCCTGCGCGCTCAGCGAGGGGGCGCCGCCGCCCGAGCGCTCACCGCCGCCCGGCGCCGCCGCACCGCCGTCCGGCACCGCCACGCCCCCGACGTCCGCCACCCGCTTCGACCTCTTCACGTCCACTTCCGTCCCTCGCCGCGCATGCCCGCCGAGAATACGTCCGCCCGGCGGCGCCCACCGCCCGACGGAAGCGCCCCCGCGCCCGGCACCCGCGCCCTCCCGGGCGCCGGGGCAGGATGGGGACATGCAGATCCGGATCGAAGCGTTCGACCTCCCCGGCCGCTCCTGCGCCCCGGCACCCGGATTCCCCGGCTACGACGGCATCCACGTCGCCGTCCAGCGCCGCGGCCGCCCTGCCGAACTGCTCGACCCGCACCCCGGCGACGCGCCCTCGGCCGCCTGGACGCTGGAGTGCACGGCGATCCCGACCGCCGACGGCATCGACTTCCGCGGCCCCTACCTCCAGGGCCGGCCCGCCGCGCGGTTCGTCTACCTGTCCTGGGTCGCGATCGGCCCCGGCGGGGACCCGGCACTCTTCCGCCGGGCCAAGCTCATGCTCGACGCCGTTCCGGACGACGTCGCCCGGGCCGCCGCCGGCTCCGGCCGGCTGCTCGCCCGGCTCGGCCTCACCGACCCCGGGGGCCGGCCGTTGTGCGCCGCCGTCCGGCCGCCCCGGGTGACGTGGTCCGCGCCGCGGTGACCCCTACCGGGCGAGGCGTGCGCTGCCGGCCGCCGGGCTGCCCGACGAGCCGAACCCTGTGGTGACCCGATCGCCCAGCGCCCGGGACCCGCCCCTTCGACGAGGGTCCCGCACCGGGACGGCCGGAGCCGGTGCCCGCCGCGATCTTCCGGACTCGCGTAGCGCATCTCCTCCACGCCGTGGCCGCGGCATCCGACGATGCGGGGCACGAGGATGCCGGGACGCACCCGCCGCAGCGGCAGGAGCGCCGCCGGCCCCGGCTCACCAGCCGAATCGGCGGTTCACCAGGGCCGCGAACTCCTCGAAGCTCAGCACCCGGTCGCCGTTCTGGTCGGCCTCGTCGAACAGGGCCGAGGAGTCGTCGGCATCGCCCACGCCCCAGACCGGTAGTACGCCCCGCGCGGCGAGGGTGGGGCCCTTGGAGCGGAGGGCGCCGATGACCTCGGTGCGCGTCAGGGTGCCGTCCTGGTCGAGGTCGAGCGCGTCGAAGAGGATCCGGGCCTTGTCACTCATCGTCTGTCCTGTCCGCTGGGAGCTCAGGCCGGCCGGCCGGACCGGCCGGCGCGGTGTCGTCCGGAAGGACGCCGGGACGCCTCGCGGAGTTGCCTGCGGCGGCCACCGTACCCCTGATCCGGGGGCGGTGGCCGCCGCAGGTCCGCTGCCCGCCGTCAGCCGGGCGCGGGGAGCGCTCCGGTCACGGCACGTTCCGTACCGTGCCCGTGATCTCCGGGCCCTGGACCCGCTCCCAGTTCCCGTCGTACGTGAACAACGCGGCCCGCAGTGACTCCGTGGGCTCGGCGACGTCGTCCTTCACGGTGGGCACCCGCACCTCGGTGCTCGTCCGGCCGGCGGGCACCGAGAACGCCGCGTACGCGTCGGCGGCGACCGGCAGGGACAGCGGCCGGGGCGGATCGGGCACGAAGAAGAAGGTGTCCTCGACCCAGCGGCGGTCCACGTCGGCCGTCGACAGCTCCGCGCCGCCGGCGACCGGACGGAACTCGAAGCCGCCCATGATGTCCGCGTCGGCGGCGGTGGACAGCGTCACCCGCCAGGTCAGGGCCTCGCCCTCGGCCACGTCGTCGGCGACGGGCGTGAGGGACACCGTGGGCATCGGGTCGTCGTTCCGTGCGGTGACCCCGCCGCGGTGCGCGCCGACCACGGCGCCGCGGACCGCCTTGACGAAGGCGTCGTGGGTCTCGTCGTAGCCGTAGCGGTCGTTGCCCTTCACCTGGACCGGCACGTCGATGTCCTGGCGGCCCGGGCGGACCGTGACCAGGCGCGACGTGACCTCGTCGCTGCCGGGCGTCGGCACGAACAGACGCACCTGCCCGGTGCCCTTGCCGGAGACGCGCACCGGAACGCGGTAGGTGCGGACCCCGGAGTCGCCCTCGTCGACCGTCAGCCGGCCGACGTCCACGCGGGCCAGTGCGGCGGGGCGCACCGCGGGGGTGCCGGGCCGCCAGCCCCAGGCGTCGATGAGCCACGCGCGGCCGGTGGCGGTGCGCGGGGTCAGCTGGAGCGCGCCGATCCGCCTGAGGTCCAGGCCGGCGCGGGCGGCGGCGGCCAGCGGCACGCGGATCTCCCGCGCCCAGTACGAGGCGGTCCGCTCGGTGCCCGGCAGGCCGTCCACACGGACCCGGCCGAGCTGCGCGCGGCGGCCCGCCGCGTCGGTCACGGCGACGTCGAGCACGGTCCCGGTGCTGTTCGGCGGCACGACGAGCCGCATGGCCAGGGACGGGGCGCCGGCCAGCGACACCGGCCGTGCGGAACGGACCGTGACGGGGGTGCCGGCGCGGGTCCAGCGCATCGCGACGGCGTCGCGACCCGGTTCGGACGAGGTCTCCCAGTACGCGAAGTGCGGCGAGCGGCCGGGCTCGTCGGGTGACAGACAGGCCTTGGCCGCGTCCGGGTCGATCTGTGCGCACAGCCGGCCGGCCCCCGACACGGAGACCGACGCACCGGGCAGGAAGGCGGGCGTGCGCCGCGCGCCGACGGCGTTCGTGATCACCCGGGCCGGGTCGGCCGAGGGCGCGCGGCGGCCGGTGCCGTCGAGCAGCGGACGGATCCGGTCGTCACCGTCCACGAAGAGCCGGGCGGCCGCCGCGATGTAGGTGGCGCCCGCGGTCTGCTGCTGAGGGGCGGTCAGCCGGGTCGGCGTGCCGGGGGAGCAGACGGGGTCGGTCCCGTCCTCGGACGAGAAGTCGTCCATGGCGGGCGCCTTGGCCTGGCCCGGGGTCCACTCGCTGTTGAAGTAGTTGTGGTTGGCGCCGACCATGTAGACCGAACTGTGCAGGGCGGCGCCCTGGCTGACGCCTCGGGTGCCGTCGGCGTAGATCTGGCCCTGGAGGTCGGCGACGTCGCCGTCGCAGCCCGGCAGGAGCGTCGCGGAGGGCACGTCGGGTGCCGGGTTCTGGCCGAAGATCGTGGGGCCGATGAGGACGTTGCCGCGGATCTTCCACCGGACCGGGCCGTGGTAGCCGTCCTGGTCCGCGGGCGGGGCGTCGAGGCTGTCGACGGCGGCCCGGTTGACGCCCTCACCGCCGCGGGAGTGCCCGACGAGCAGCACGCGCGACAGGTCCGCCGCGGCGGTACGGCGTACGGCGGCCGGCGCGGTCGCGGGCTTCGCGGCCCAGTCCGCCCAGCGTGCGAGGTGCAGGCGGACCAGCGACGAGCGGGCCTGGGCGCCGCCGTCCTCGGCCGCGTGGTCCTGGCCGTTGATGCCGTTGGCCGCTATGGACAGCGTCACGTAGCCCTGGGAGGCCAGCAGACGCTGGGCCTTGAGATAGCCCTGGTGGCTCGGTATCGGCTTCATGCCGGCCGGGCACGGCCACGCGCCGTTCACGTCCTCGGTGCCCGGCGTGTAGCAGGTGCCGTGCCGGCCGTGCAGGAAGAGGGCCACCGGCCGCTTCCCCGGGGCGTCCGCCGGCCCCACCACCGCGGCGCGCATCTCTACGGGCTCCGCGAACCCGGGCAGCCGTACCGGTGCCAGGTCGTACTCGCCGCTCACCGTGCGGAAGCGGCCGGCCTTTCCGGGGTCCACCGGGTTCGCCGGCAAGGGGGTGCCGGCCGGCGCGGCCGGCGGCGCCGTGGGCGCCCTGCGGGCGGAGCGGGCCGGACCGGCCCCGTCCAGGTCCCGGCCGCCGGCGGTCACGCGGAAACGGGTGCCCTCCGGGAACCGCTCGTCGCCGAGCGGCAGCCGGAAGGAGCGTCCGTCCGGCTCCTGGACGGGGCGGCCGAGCAGCCGCCCGTCCGCCCGGAACTCGACCCGGGCGTCGCCCATGGGGACCCGTTCGTCCGCCGTCCACACCAGGTGCCGGTCGGTTCCGCTCCCCGTGATCCGCCATCCGTCGGGCATCCCGGTGCCCGTCTCCGGGCTCCCTGAGGGCGTCGCCGCCCCCGGTCCCGGTGAAGGCTGGGCGTACGCCGGTCCCGGCGCCGCGCCCGCCAGTGCGAGTAGCGCCACGGCGGTGGTCACGCCGCGTGTGACACGTATCAAGACGTCTTCCTCACGATCCGATTCGTCAGGGCACCCCCGGGAGACCCGACGTCGGACCCCCTGGTCCCCGGCGCCCCACTCGATCCCGGAGGACGGTGGCGAGGGACCGGAGGTTGCGTGGCCCGTCGGATTTGGCTG
Organism: Streptomyces sp. NPDC048018; assembly: GCF_043202995.1. Classification (NCBI taxonomy): domain Bacteria; kingdom Bacillati; phylum Actinomycetota; class Actinomycetes; order Kitasatosporales; family Streptomycetaceae; genus Streptomyces; species Streptomyces sp. NPDC048018. The sequence continues at coordinate 585,294 of NZ_JBIDBK010000001.1, read as the reverse complement.
ATCTCTGATGTGACGTCAGTGACCTGTGAGGAATGGGGGAACGGGGCGGTTCCACCGCCCCGGCCGCCCCGCCTACCGCCCGGCCCGCCCCGCCGTCCCGCGCCCCTGCCCGCCGCCCGCCGCCGACGGACCCGTCTTCCCCCGACCGTCCCGGCGGGCAGCCCGCGGACCCGCCGTCCCGCCGCCCCGCGCACCGCCCCGCCGCCACCCCGCATCCCGACCGATGTCGTCCGGACCATGCCGCCCCGCGCACCACCCCGCCACCCCGCATCCCGACCGATGCCGTCCGGACCATGCCACCCCGCGCACCGCCCCGCGGCCGCCCCCGCGTCCCGACCGATGTCGTCCGGATCACGCCGGTCCGATCCGACCCCCGCCTAGAGGTCCCAGTCCCAGGTGTCGAAATAGGCCGCCGTGCCGGTGCGACGGGCGTCCATCACGGCGGTGAGCCGGTCGAAGTCCCGCACCGGCATGATCTCCCGCCACTGCTCCACCGGCAGGACCCGCACCTCGTCGTGCTCCGCCGGGGAGAGCGTGATGGCGTCGATCTGGCGGTCGGTCAGCCGGCCGCCGTCGAACACGTAACCCGCCGACGCGTGCGGCCACGCGGCACCCGGCAGCCCGAAGACCGCCGCCAGCATCCTCGGTGGCCCGGACACCACGAGCCCCGTCTCCTCCGCCGTCTCCCGGACGGCCGTCTCCCACGGGCGCTCCCCGGCCTCCGCGGTACCGCCCGCCCACTGCCAGGGGTGCTCCGGGCTGTAGACGGAACGCAGGTGCAGCGGCCGGTCCCGCTCGTCGGTGAAGAACACGCAGCCGAACACCGTCGCCTTCGGCAGGGACGCCGCGTACTCCTCGGTCGGCAGCCACGTCTCGCTCACACCGGACGTCCTTCCCGGGCGACCGGGGCGTCCCAGCCGGTCTCGGTGTACGCGCTGCCCGCGCGGACGCCCTCGATCGCGGCCCGCGTGTAGCCGACCATCGGATCCGGCAGGGCGTCGAGCGGCCACCAGTCCCAGCGCGTGCACCTGTCGGGCTCGCGCACGGCGGGCTCGCCGGACCACCGGGACGCGGCGAAGAACAGCTGGATCCGGGGCTCCGCGCCCGGCCGGTGGAGCATATGGACCGTGTGGACGAGGGTCAGGTCGGCCGGTTCGAGGACCAGTCCGGCCTCCTCGTACGCCTCCCGTACCAGGCACGCGCGTGCGCTCTCCCGCTCGACGTGCCCCGCGAGGGCGTGCCACTCGCCCCCGGCGAACGCCACGTCCGGGTGGCGCAGGCCCAGCAGGGTCGTGCCGTCGCGCTCCAGGAGCAGATGCGCACCGACCACGTTCGGCACGGCCCCCGAGGCCCGCCGCCCGCCGCGGCCGCCGGCCGCGCGCGGCCCGGGCAGCGGCGCGGCGGGGGACTCGGCGTGATGGGTCCTGACGGCCTCGTACGCCCACGGGCACATGGTCATGTGCGCCATGGTGTCCACGTCGGCCCAGAGGAACGCGATGCCCTCCGTGACCGGCAGCGTGTGGGCCTCGCCGTCCCAGTGGGCCGTGTAGACCAGGATGTGGCCCGCGGCGACGTACGGGCCCCCGGCCCGCGCCGAGGTGAACGGCACCACCTCGTCGAGGACGAGGCCCGTCTCCTCCCGGATCTCGCGCACCACGGCCTGGTCCGGGGCCTCGCCCGATTCGGCCGCGCCGCCCACCAGGGACCATGTCCCGGGATCGTGGATCGGCTTGTGCGCGTCGCGCAGGTGCAGAAGGTACTGGCCACGGCTGTTGACGATCAGTACGGCCGTGCTGAGGCCGTCCGTGCGGCGGTGCGCCGAAGCGGAGCCGGAAGCGGACACGGCACTCACCTCTCCTCGGTTGCGGTCACGTGTGTTCCCGGTGTCGTCCGGACCAACGACCGGGCGGCGCCTTTCGGCCGCACCTCTTTCGGACGATCCGTGGCGCGACCCCGCCGGCGGCGCCCGGCGGGGCCTGAGCGTGCGCGGGTGGTTAGGGTCGTGCCGGGGGCCGGGCGGGCCGCGCGCGGCCGCCGTGGCCCCGACCCGTCACCGCCGTACCACTGAAGGGGAAGACATGACGCCGGCCGAGCACGTCACCGGAACCGCGGCCGGCCCGCCGCCCGCGCGGTTCGGCCTCGGGACCGCCGCCGTCGGGCGCCCCGGCTACATCACCCTCGGCCGCGAACTCGACCTGCTGGCCGACCGCAGCGTCCGGGCCCTGCGCGACCGCACCCACGCCCTGCTCGACGCCGCCTACGCCGCGGGCGTGCGGTACTTCGACACGGCGCGCTCCTACGGCCGCGCCGAGGAGTTCCTCGCCGGGTGGCTCGACGCCCGCCCCGAGGCCGCGGGCCAGGTGACGGTCGGGAGCAAGTGGGGCTACACCTACACGGCCGGCTGGCAGGTCTCCGGCGTACCCGCCCACGAGGTCAAGGAGCACTCGGTGGCAGTGTTCGACCGTCAGGTCCCGGAGTCCCGGGCACTGTTCGGCCGGAATCCCGACCTGTACCTCGTGCACTCGGTGACCCCGGACAGCCCGGCGCTCTCCGATCCCGCGCTGCACGCCCGGCTGGCGGATCTGGCCGCCGAGGGCGTCCGGGTGGGCCTGTCCACCAGCGGCCCGGCGCAGGGCGACACCATCCGTGCGGCGCTGGACGTGACGGTGGGCGGCGAGCCGCTGTTCGCGGCCGTGCAGTCGACCTGGAACCCGCTCGAACCGTCCGCGGGGCCGGCCCTCGCCGAGGCGCACGCCGCGGGTTGGCGGGTCGTCGTGAAGGAGGCCATGGCCAACGGCCGGCTCGCCGACCGCAACGCCACCGGCCCCGACACGGCCGCCCTGCGTGCCGTCGCCGCCCGGACCGGCGCCGGCTGCGACGCCGTCGCCCTGGCCGCGGCGGCCGCGCAGCCCTGGGCGGACGTGGTGCTCTCGGGCGCCGCGACGGAGGAACAGCTGTCCTCCAACCTCAGGGCGGCGACCCTCGCGCTCGGCCCGCGGGAGCTGGCCGGCCTCGCCACGCTGGCCGAGCCCGCCGACACCTACTGGCGCACGCGGGCAGCCCTCGCCTGGACCTGACGAGGGCCTCGGCGCGGACGGCCGCGGACCGGGATCAACCGCCGCTCGCCGGCGGCTCCATGGACCGCAGGGCCTCCCCGGCCCGCCTCTCCATCTCCTCCTCCGACACGTCCTCGATGTGCGTGGCGATGTTCCAGCAGTGCCCGAAGGGATCCTCGAACCGGCCGCTGCGGTCGCCGTAGAACTCGTCCCTGACCGGCCGCAGCTCCCTGGAGCCCCTGGCGAGCGCCTCGGCGAAGACGGCGTCGACGTCCTCGACGTACGCGTGCAGGGTGACGGGCGTGCCGCCGATCGCCTTCGGCGAGCGGAAGTCCATCTCCGGGTACTCGTCGGCGAGCATGAGAACCGAGTCGCCCAGCTCCAGTTCGGCGTGGCCGATCCTGCCGCCGGGAGCGGACAACCGCATGCGTTCGGTCGCGCCGAGCACGGCGACGTAGAAGTCGATCGCCTCCGCGGCTCCGTCCACGCAGAGGTACGGCGTGACGCGCGGGTGTCCTTCGGGGACGGGCCGGACGGCCATGGTTCCCGCCTTTCCTGGCAGTGACGACAGGGACTGCGACCACTGATAGCCCGCCGGCCCCGGGCTCCGCGGGTGCCGCGCGGCAGCCCGCCACCGGTTGCCCCGAAGGGCCCCGCCGGGGTGAGCCGTGTCTCATCGGAGCCGGACCACCTTGCTATGCAACTCGTTGCATAGAAGGATCGAGGGCATGGCGCTCGAACACGCGATCCTCGTCTCGCTGCTGGAGAAGCCCGGATCCGGTTACGAGCTGGCCCGGCGCTTCGAACGGTCCATCGGCTACTTCTGGACCGCCACCCACCAGCAGATCTACCGCGTGCTCAAGCGCATGGAGAGCGACGGCTGGGTGGAGGCCAGGGAGGTGCCCCAGCACGGGAGGCCCGACAAGCGGGAGTACTCCGTCGCCGACCTCGGCCGGGCGGCGCTCTCCTCCTGGCTGAACGAGCCGACCGAGCCCGAGAGCGTCCGGCACGACCTCGCGGTCAAGATCCGCGGCGCCGCCTTCGACGACCCGGCCGCCCTGGTCCGCGAGGTCGAGCGGCACCGCCGGGCGCACACCGAACGCCTCGCCCACTACCTCGCCGGCGAGATCCGCGACTTCACCGGTCCCGACGCCCGCATGCCCGCGGCCCCGGACGGCGCCCCCGACGCCGAGCGGGAACTCCAGCACGTCGTCCTGCGCGGCGGGGTCGCGTACGAACGCATGATGATCGCCTGGCTCGACGACGTCCTCGCCACCCTCGGCCGCTTCAGGTCCGGGCCCTGAGCCCGGCGCCCGCCCCCACCGCGCTCCGCGTCATCGCCCCCCGGCCACCGGCCGAGGACCCCAGCCGAACCCGACAGCCGAACCCGAAACCCGACAGCCGAAAGGCGGCAACCATGGCCGACCCGCTGCTCTTCAACCCGCGGACCTACGACCCGGCGCACTTCGACCCCGAGACCCGCCGGCTCCTGCGGGCCACCGTCGACTGGTTCGAGGAGCGCGGCAAGCGCCGGCTGATCGAGGACTACCGCACCCGCGCCTGGCTCGGCGACTTCCTCGCCTTCGCCGCCAAGGAAGGCCTCTTCGCCACCTTCCTCACCCCGGACTCCGCCGCCGAGGGGCACCCCGACAAGCGCTGGGACACCGCCCGGATCGCCGCCCTCAACGAGATCCTCGGCTTCTACGGCCTGGACTACTGGTACGCCTGGCAGGTCACCATCCTCGGCCTCGGCCCGGTGTGGCAGAGCGACAACGCCGCCGCCCGCGCCCGCGCCACCGAACTCCTCACCCAGGGCGAGGTGTTCGCGTTCGGCCTGTCCGAGAAGACCCACGGCGCCGACATCTACTCCACCGACATGCTCCTGGAGCCCGACGGCGACGGCGGCTTCCGCGCCACCGGCTCCAAGTACTACATCGGCAACGGCAACGCGGCCGGCCTCGTCTCCGTCTTCGGCCGCCGCACCGACGTCGAGGGCCCCGACGGCTACGTCTTCTTCGCCGCCGACAGCCGCCACCCGGACTACCACCTCGTCAAGAACGTCGTCGACTCCTCCAAGTTCGTCAGCGAGTTCCGCCTGGAGGACTACCCGGTCGCCGCCGAGGACGTCCTGCACACCGGGCGCGCCGCCTTCGACGCCGCCCTGAACACCGTCAACGTCGGCAAGTTCAACCTGTGCACCGCCTCCATCGGCATCTGCGAGCACGCGATGTACGAGGCCGTCACCCACGCCCACCAGCGCATCCTCTACGGCCGCCCCGTCACGGCCTTCCCGCACGTGCGGCGCGAGCTGACCGACGCCTATGTGCGGCTCGTCGGCATGAAGCTGTTCAGCGACCGCGCCGTGGACTACTTCCGCTCCGCCGGCCCCGACGACCGCCGCTACCTCCTCTTCAACCCGATGACGAAGATGAAGGTGACCACCGAGGGCGAGAAGGTCATCGACCTCATGTGGGACGTCATCGCCGCCAAGGGCTTCGAGAAGGACAACTACTTCGCCCAGGCCGCCGTGGAGATCCGCGGACTGCCGAAGCTGGAGGGCACGGTCCACGTCAACCTCGCGCTGATCCTCAAGTTCATGCGCAACCACCTGCTCGACCCGGTCGCCTACGAGCCCGTCCCGACCCGCCTCGACGCCGCCGACGACACCTTCCTCTTCCGGCAGGGGCCGGCCCGCGGCCTGGGCTCGGTGCGCTTCCACGACTGGCGGCCCGCCTTCGACGCGTACGCGCACCTGCCCAACGTCGCCCGCTTCCGCGAGCAGGCCGACGCCCTCTGCGCGTTCGTCACCACCGCCGCCCCCGACGAGGCGCAGAGCCGTGACCTCGACCTCCTCCTGGCCGTCGGCCAGCTCTTCGCCCTGGTCGTGCACGGCCAGCTGGTCCTGGAGCAGGCCGGCCTGACCGGTCTCGACGAGGACGTGCTCGACGAGCTGTTCGCCGTCCTCGTCCGTGACTTCTCCGCCCATGCCGTCGAACTGCACGGCAAGGACTCCGCGACCGCCCCGCAGCAGGAGTGGGCACTCGGCGCCGTCCGCCGCCCGGTCGTCGACGAGGCCCGCACGGGGCGCGTCTGGCAGCGGGTCGAGGGCCTCGCGGGCGCGTACGAGATGCCCGCGTAGCCGGGCCGGCCGTGGCCGGCGGCCGGCCCCCGGCCCGGGTCCGCGGACCCGGGCCGGGGGCCGCACCCCCGCAGGCCACGCCCGCGCACCGGCCTGTCACCGGCACCGCCTACGATGACCGCCCATGAACACGAGTGACGACGACGGCAGACCCCTGGTCGACGGACGGTTCCGCCTGATCTCCCGCCTCGGCAGCGGCGGCATGGGCACCGTCTGGCGGGCCCGCGACATCGCCCTCGACCGCGATGTCGCCCTGAAGGAGGTCCGGCCGCCCGACCCCGCGGTCGAGGAGGCCAACCCCGGATTCGCCGCGCAGCTGCGCGAGCGGGCCGTCCGCGAGGCCCGGGCTCTCGCCCGCCTGTCGAACCCGCACGTCGTGACCATCCACCACATCGTGGACCCGCTGGACGGCTCCCACCCGTGGATCGTGATGGAGCTCGTCGAGGGGCGCTCGCTCTACGAACGCCTCGCCGAGGGCCCGATGCCCGTCGCCGAGGTCGTGACCCTCGGCCGCCAGGTACTCTCCGCCCTGCGCGCCGCCCACGCGGCCGGCATCCAGCACCGCGACGTCAAGCCGGCCAACGTCCTGCTGCGGCCCGACGGAAGAGCGGTGCTCACCGACTTCGGCATCGCCGTCTTCGACGAGGCCACCTCCCGGCTCACCTCCAGCGGCGACCTCATCGGCTCCGCCGAGTTCATCGCCCCCGAGCGGGTGCGGGGCGAGGAGGGCAACCCGGCCTCCGACCTGTGGTCGCTCGGCATGCTCCTGTACGTCGCGGCCGAGGGCCACCACCCGCTGCGCCGCGCCACCAGCCTGGCCACGGTCGTCGCGGTCCTGGACGACCCGATCCCGCCGCCCGTACGCTCCGGGGCCCTGGCACCCGTCCTCGACCGGATCCTCGTCCGCGACCCCGCCCTGCGGCCCGACGGCGCCCGGCTGGACCAGCTGCTCGCCGAGGCGGAGACCCGGGCCGGGACCGGACCGGGCCCGGAGGCCCCGGCGGCGCCCGCCGACGCCGGGACGCGCGCCCCGGGCCCGTACGCCCCGCCCTACGCCCACCCCGCCTACGGGCGGCCCGCCGGCTACGGAGTGCCGCCCGCGACGCACGGTCACCCCGCGCCCGGCGGCTTCGGCCCGCCCGTACCGGCGCCGACCGTCCCGTCCGGGGCGGCCCGCCCGGCCGGCGGCCGCCCCGGACGGCGCGTCACGGTCCTCGCGGGCTCCCTCGCCGTGGCGGCGCTCGTGGTGGTCGGTGTCGTCAACCTCCTCCCGGACGGCGACGACAAGGGCGACGGGGCGAAGGGCGGGACGACGTCGACGAGCGGCAGCCGGACGCCGGGCGCCGCGACCGGCGGAGCCACGCCGAGGGCCTCCGCACCGGGTGCCCCGGTGTCCGGCGGCACCCTCCTGACGCCGGCCTCCGCCCGCACCGTCATCGAGGCGTTCCGCAAGGCCGCCGGGAGCACGACGATGAAGGACCTGACGATCTACGAGGAGTACGCGCTCGCCGCCATCCCGACCCGGCCCGGTGCCAAGTCCTACGACTCGTGGGAGTACCGCGGCGGCGTCGCACGGAAGCTCGGCCCCGGCGGCACCATCAACGCGGGCTTCGCCGACGACCAGCCGATGGACATGGCGGCCATGGCGTGGGACAAGCTGCCGGCCCTGATCAAGCGCGGCGAGAGCGAACTGAAGGTGGACGACCCGAACATGCGCTACGTCGTCGTCGAACGCTGGACGTTCAACGAGGACCGTCCCACGATGCGCTTCTACCTCACCAACGAGTACAGCGCGACCGGCTACCTCGCCGCCGACGACAAGGGCAAGGTCGTGTCGAGCCATCCGGCGGACTGACGCCACGGCCCCCGGACCGTCCGGTCCGGGGGCCGCCCTCCTGCCGCGCGGTGCGCCGGGGGTCAGTCGTCGAGGGCGTCGAGCACGTCGCCGAGGTCCAGGAACTTGAAACCGGTCGCGTCGCGCTCGCCGTCCTCGGGACCGGCGTGGCCGTCCTGCACGACGAGCAGACCGTTCGGGTACCGGTCGCCCAGCGGGGCGTTCAGGGCCGCGGCGCCGTCGCACTCCTCGGAGCCGTCGAGCACCGGGCCGGCGGCCGTGACGCGGAAGCCGCCTTCGTAGGCGTTGTGGTCGCCGATCTCGCGGTCGTAGGCGGCGAAGGTGTCGTCGCCCTGGCTGGAGGCGAGCAGGTAGCCGTCGCCGTCGCGCTCCGTGACCAGGGTCAGGCCCTCCACGTCGGCGCTGATCCGGCGACCGCCGAAGCCGGGGTCGGCGCCCGGGGCGCACTCCTCGGTCTCCTCGTCGTACGTGGCGGGCACACCGTACTCGCGGACCTTGTCGACGAGGACCGGGGTACCCGTGAGGTCGGCGCGCAGGCGCCAGATGCCGACGTCCTCCTGACCGGCGTACAGCGTGCCGTTCGCGGGGTCCACCACCATGCCCTCGACCTGCGGCAGTTCGCCGGGCTCGGCGCACGGGGACCACGACGCCCCGTTCGGGAGCCGGAAGGCGGACGGCAGGTCGAGCGTGCGGACCGTGCGGTAGGTGACGGTGCCGGACGGCGCCGGCAGGATCTCCAGGAGCGCGACGCGGGTCGTCTCGCGCCGGCTGACGAGCGCGTACGACCGCCCGCTGGTCCGGTCGGTCCAGGTGGCGAGCCCGTACGCGGTGCGCTGCTCGTTGACCTCCGCCTGGTCGGCGGAGAAGACGGGCGCGACGGAGGGCGCGGTCACGTCGGTCAGCGGGCCGCCGGGACGCGAACGGTCGATCCGGTAGAAGCGCAGCCGGTCGTTGCCGCGGTCGGTGGTCACGGCGAGGTCGGCCCGGCCGGTCGACAGCCGCAGCCCGTGCACCAGATCGACGTTGTTGAACCGGCCGGGGGCGTCGTCCGCGCCGGGACCCGGCGGGGCGGGCACCGTCTGCACCTCGCGGGCGTCCAGGTCGTAGACCCGCAGGCCGCCCTCCTTGGCGGTGGCGACGACCAGGCTGCGGCCCGGGTCGGCGGCGTTGCGCCAGATCGCCGGATCGTCGGCGTCGGCGTTGCCACCCTCCTCGTCGTCGTACAGGGCGGCCGTCTCGGCACGGGCGGTGACCTCCGGCAGGGCACCGAGCGGCGCGGCCTGCGCCGCCTGGCCGGGCAGCAGCACGGCGAGCACCGGAACGACGGCCGCGGCGAGGACACCGGAACGCCACGTGCGGGGGTGGGACACTGCAAGCTCCTTCATGTCACGGACACATCCGCACGCAGCGTTCAAGCGGGGTGTGACGTGCGATGGCACGGTGCCTGGCCCGTGAACGGAACAGGAAGTGAACACTCCCCGGCGCCCCGTCGGTTTCCGGCCTCCGGTTCCGGCCTGCGGGACGCGGGTCCCCGGGCCCGTGCCCCGGCCGGAGGGGCCTACCCGGAGCTCGCGCGGTCCAGGACCTCGTCCAGGGTGGTCGCCGCCATGATGAGCGAGAGATGGGTGAACGCCTGAGGGAAGTTGCCCAGTTGCTCGCCGCGCGGGCCGATCTCCTCCGCGAACAGACCCACGTGGTTGGCGTACGTGAGCATCTTCTCGAAGGTGAACCGCGCCGGGCGCACCCGTCCGGCGCGGGCCAGCGCGTCCACGTACAGGAAGGTGCACAGGCTGAACGTGCCCTCCGAGCCCCGCAGGCCGTCGGGGGAGGCGCCCGGGTCGTAACGGTGCACCAGACTGTCCCGGACCAGGCCGCGTTCGATCGCGTCGAGGGTGCTCAGCCACGCCGGGTCGGTCGGGTTCAGCAGCCCCGCACGGGGGATCAGGAGCAGGGAGGCGTCGAGGACCTCGCCGCCGAAGCTCTGCACCAGGGCCTGGCGCCGCTCGCTCCAGCCGCGGTGCATGATCTGCCCGAAGATCTCGTCGCGCGCGGCGCGCCAGGTGTCCAGGGCGGCGGGCCGGCCGAACTCCTCGGCGAGCCGCAGCCCCCGGTCGAAGGCCACCCAGGACATCACCCGGCTGAAGGTGAAGTCCTGTTGCCCGCCCCGGGTCTCCCAGATCCCCTCGTCGGGGCTGTCCCAGGACGTCGCCAGCCAGTCGAGCAGGCCGGACACGGCCTTCCAGCCGTGGTACGTGGGCTGCGGATCGAGGCCGCGGCCGAGCGCGAGGGCGTACATGGCCTCCCCGTAGATGTCGAGCTGCAGCTGGTCCGCCGCGCCGTTGCCCACCCGCACGGGCGCCGAGCCCCGGTAGCCCTCGAAGTCCTCCAGGATCTCCTCGGGGAGCCACGGGTCCCCGTCCACCCGGTACATGATCTGCAGCGGGCGGGCGCCGGAACCGGGCGCGCCGGACCGTTCCGTGACGCGGTCGGTCAGCCAGCCGGTGAACGCGGCGGCCTCCTCGACGAAACCGAGGTCCAGCAGCGCCCGCACGGCGAGCGAGCCGTCCCGGATCCACGTGTAGCGGTAGTCCCAGTTGCGCTCGCCGCCGACGAACTCGGGAAGTCCGAGGGTGGCCGCGGCGATGGGGGCACCGGTGGGAAGGTAGGTGAGGAGCTTCAGTGTGATGGCCGAGCGGTGCACCATGTCGGGCCAGCGGCCCCGGTAGCGCGTGGTGCGCACCCACGTCTGCCAGAAGTCGACGGCCTCCCACAGTGCCGCCTCCACGCCCTGCTCGTCCGGCAGCGGCGGAACGGGCGCGTCCGGGCCCGCCACGGTGAACGAGGCGCCGGCCATGCTGCCCTCGGTCAGGGTGAGGCGGCCGCGGACGTCGAACGGACCGTCCTGCTCCAGCGGGACGTTCGTCTGGAGGAAGGCGGTGATCCCCGGGGCCCGGAACGTCGCCGTGCTCCCGTCGACGTGCGTCTCGTGCGGATTGCTGCCGAAGCCGAACCGGGGCCGGCACTCCAGGGCGAAGGTGACGCTCCCGCGGGTGCACCGCATCACCCGCAGGATGGCGTGCTCGTCGGTGGGCCGTCCGGTCCGGTCGGGAGGCATCCAGTCGATCAACTCGCCCACGCCGTCGGCCGACAGGAAGCGGGTCACCAGCAGCGCCGTGTCGGGGTAGTAGAGCTGCTTGACCGTCACGTCGGGGCCGTCGACCGAGAGCCGGAAGTAGCCGCCCTTGTCGTGGTCGAGCAGCGCCGCGAAGATGCCCGGCGAGTCGAAGCGGGGCGCCGCGAACCAGTCGACCACGCCCTCGTCGGAGACGAGGGCGGCGGTCTGCAGATCCCCCACCAGGCCGTGATCGGCGATGAGCGGATAGCGCTTCATGCTTCCACTATCGGCGACGCGGTGGGATGGCGACATCGGAGGGCGTCCCGTCCTGCGCGACGGCCCGCCGGGCGCTTGCGGGATGCCGCGGCGCCGGGCGGGCCTCGTCGCGACCGGTCCGCGCGGGCCCCCGCCGTGGGCCGGGTGCGGTGCGCCCCCGGCCCCGGGGCCGGTCGGGGCCCGTCTCCGGGTGCCGAGATGCCGCCGACAGGGGGAAGGCGAACAATTGACTCCAGGACCGGCACATCCGCACATCGTCGGAGCAGTACTTCCGCTCGGGGATCTCCTATCCGGACTCGGCGGTGCCATGAATGCAGCAAGCCCGGCCCAGGGCAGCGGATCATCAGGGCGTCAGGCCACGGTCAGCCCCGCGGTGCAGAAGGGCTCACTCTTCCGGTTGGGGCGCTGGTGCGCCCGGCACTTCGTCATCGTCATCGCCCTGTGGCTGGCGGCCGTGGCCGGACTGCAGATCGCCGACCGCGCGTTCGGCGGCGAGTACTCGGACAACTTCTCGCTCCCCGGTGTGCAGTCCACCGACGGGCTCGACGTCCTGCAGGCACACGACCCCGCCGCCGGCGGATACGGCGCCCAGATCGTCCTCAACAACCCCTCCGAGCCGCTGACCCAGGACGCCTCCACGGTGAACTCCACCGTCGCGTCGCTGCAGAAGCTGCCCGACGTGATCAACGTGCAGAACCCGCTGCCGCCACCGGGCACGCCGCCGCCGACCCCGCCCCCCGGCACGCCCAACACGGGCCCGCTGTCCACGGACGGCAAGACCGCCTACATCACCATCCGCTTCAGCGTCCCGCCCTCCACCCTGGGGACGGGCTATCTCGACGGCGTCGACACGGCCGTCCAGCCGCTGCGCGACGCCGGTGTCACGGTCGAGTACGGGGGTTCCCTCGGCGAACTGGCCCGGCCGACGGCCGACGACCGCACCAGCGAGGCGATCGGCTTCGCCGTCGCGATCGTCGTGCTCCTGATCGGCTTCGGCAGCATCATCGCCGCAGTCATGCCGCTGGTCACCGCTCTCATCGGCGCGATCTGCGGACTCGCGCTGCTCGGTCTGACGGCGGCGGCCTTCACCTTCGGCACGGTCTCGCCGACCCTGGCCACCATGATCGGCCTGGGCGTCGGCATCGACTACGCGCTGTTCCTGATCACCCGTCACCGCCAGAACGTCATGAACGGGCATCATCCCGCCGACGCCGCGGGGCTGGCGACGACGACCAGCGGCCGGGCGGTGCTCGTCTCCGGCTGCACCGTGATCATCGCCCTGTCCGGCCTCTGGGTCTCCGGTGTCACCTTCATCGGGAAACTGGGCCTGGCGGCCGCCTTCACGGTCGTCACCGCGGTCATCGCCGCGCTCACCCTCGTCCCGGCCATGCTCGGACTCGTCGGCCGCCGCATCGACCGTTACCACGTGCGCAAGCCGGTCGCGGAGACCGACGCCGAACCGGGCGAAGCCGCGCACGGCACCTGGCACCGCTACGCCCAGCGGGTGGAGCGGCGGCCCTGGTACTTCCTGGTCGGCGGCGTGGTGGCCCTGGTGATCCTGGCCTTCCCGGTGTTCTTCATCCAGCTCGGGCACATCGGCGACGGCGCCGACCCCAAGTCGTTCACCGACCGGCGCGCCTACGACCTGATCTCCACGGCCTTCGGTCCGGGCGCCAACGGGCCGCTGACCGTCGTGGTGGACCAGACCTCGGTCCCGGCCTCCGATCGCTCGGCGCTCGCGAGCAAGCTCCAGCAGGCGCTCGCCAACGTGCCCGACGCGGCCACGGTCACCGCGCTGAAGCCCACCCCCGACGGTGACGTCCTGATCGGCACCGCCTACTCGGTCGCCTCGCCGCAGGACGAGAAGACCACCGAGCTCACCAACCACCTGGTGGACGACGTGCTGCCGCAGGCGGTGGCCGGTACGGACGCGAAGACCTACGTCACCGGCACCACGGCCGCCCAGGTCGACTTCCTCGACATCGTCTCCAGCCGGCTGCCGCTCATCATCGCGGTGGTGGTCGCGCTCGCCTTCCTGGTCATCCTGACCGTGTTCCGCGGGCTCCTCGTGGCGGTCAAGGCCGCCGTCCTCAACGTGCTGTCGATCGCCGCGTCCTACGGCGTCGTCGTGGCCGTGTTCCAGTGGGGCTGGGGCGGCCCCTCCCTCGGTGTCTCCGGCAAGGTGCCCATCGAGAGCTATGTGCCGATGATGATGTTCGCCATCGTCTTCGGCCTGAGCATGGACTACGAGATCTTCCTGCTGTCCCGGGTGCGCGAGGCGTGGCTGCGCACCGGCGACGCCGAGGCGAGCGTCGCCCATGCCCTGGAGATCACCGCGAGGGTCATCACCTGCGCCGCGCTGATCATGGTGAGCGTCTTCGCCGCCTTCATCGTGTCCGACAACATCGTGATCAAGATGCTCGGCCTGGGCCTCGCGGTCAGCGTCCTCATCGACGCCACCATCGTCCGGCTGCTGCTCGTCCCCGCCGTGATGACCCTGCTGGGCGCCCGTGCCTGGTGGACCCCGCGCTGGCTGGACCGCATCCTCCCGCACCTCGACACCGAGGGGGAGGCGGCACTGCAGCAGGACGAGGAGCCGGGCCGCGAGCCGGCCCGGTGACCCGTAACGTACCCATTCGGACAAAGAGGTAGATGTCCCGCTATTGAGCTCCAATGCCGGAATGCTCAAGGAATTCCGGCATTGGAGCTTTTCTGTGCCCGAAGCGCGCAAAGGCGGGAGTGCGTGATGTGGGTCACGGCCTTTCCAGCCGGGAGAATCCTGTCGTGACGTCAGATCCGAGTCCCGGGGGAGTCGTTGGCGCGGTGATGGTGAAAGAGGGGGAATGATCCTTTCCCTTTCCCCGAATGATCCATTTGCTTTGATGAATTCCCGTCTTGTTTTCGCCGGAAGAATTCGCTTACGGTCACCCGGCAACCGGACGGAAACGCCGAATCCTGCCACCGCCCGGGTACCGCATACACGACCACTTCAGGCAGGAGCGGGGGACCCAGGTTCTCCGCCGCCCCCGGACTCCGGGAGCGGCTCGGGGTGAAGCCGTGCCTCAGGCACGGCCGGGCATCTCCTGCCCGAACCCGACAGCTCACCTCGCAGGCGGAGGAGAGGACCCCGCCATGCGTGGACACGCCAAGCACCGCCGTTCCAAGAAGTTCCCGCTCACCCGTGGCATCGCCGCCGTCGGCATCACCGGCAGCGCCGCCCTGGCCCTGCCGCTGGCCGGCGCGACGACCGCCGGGGCGGTCACTCCGCAGGCGGTACACACCGTCGCAGTCGAAAAGGCGACGGCCCGTGTCGCGCAGGTGACGAAGGCTCCCGGAACCGTGCGGTATTCGGTCGTCGCGGGTGACTCCCTTTCCAAGATCGCCCGGAAGTACGCGGTAAAGGGCGGCTGGAAGAAGGTCTACCAGGACAACCGGACCGCCGTCGGTGCCGACCCGGCCCTCATCCGCCCCGGCATGCGGCTGACCGTCGACGCGCGGGGCGCGGCCCTGTCGGGCGTGAAGCCCGCGGCGGCCCGGACCCCGGCGACGGCGAGCGCCGCGAGCGCGGGTGCCGTGGTACAGGCCGTGGCCCCGGCGAAGGCGACCTCGTACCCGGACAACCTCGACGGATGGATCCGTGAGGCGCTCGACATCATGGCCGCGAAGGGCATCCCCGGCAGCTACGACGGCATTCACCGCAACATCATGCGCGAGTCGTCGGGCAACCCGCTGGCCATCAACAACTGGGACTCCAACGCCGTCGCCGGCACCCCCTCCAAGGGTCTGCTGCAGGTGATCGACCCGACCTTCCAGGCCTACCACGTCGAGGGCACGGCCAACGACCCGTACGACCCGGTCGCCAACATCGCGGCGGCCTGCAACTACGCGGCCGACCGCTACGGCTCCATCGACAACGTCTTCGGCGCCTACTGACGCCCGCGGACGCGCGTGGACGTGCTCCCGCACCCGGCCGCCTCGGCCGGGTGCGGGAGCTCCGTCGTTCCGTTCTCAGTTCAGGGTGTCCGGGTCGGGGCCGGTGCGCAGCCCCCGGTCGAGCGTGGCGACGGCCGTCATCTCGTCCGCGGAGAGGGCGAAGTCGAACACGTCGATGTTCTCGCGGATGCGCGCCGGGGTGACGGACTTGGGGATCACGACGTTGCCGAGCTGGAGGTGCCAGCGCAGCACGACCTGGGCGGTGCTCCGGCCGTACCGGGCGGCGATCTCCCGCAGCGCCGGCTCCCTCAGGACCGCGCCCTGGGCGAGCGGGCTCCAGGCCTCGGTGACGATCGAGTGGCGGGCGTGCAGCTCGCGGAGCTCGCGCTGCTGCAGTCCGGGGTGGAGCTCGATCTGGTTGACGGCCGGGACGAGGTCGCTGTGGTCCAGGAGCCGGTTCAGGTGCGCGGGGCGGAAGTTGGAGACGCCCGCCGTGCGTACGCGGCCCTCGGCGACGAGCTGCTCGATGGCCTTCCAGCTGTCGAGGTAGAGGTCGCGGGCCGGGGCCGGCCAGTGGACGAGGTAGAGGTCCACGTGGTCGAGGCCGAGCTTGGCGAGGCTCGCGTCGAAGGCCCTGAGGGTGGTGTCGTGGCCCTGGTCGGCGTTCCAGAGCTTCGTGGTGACGAACAGTTCGTCACGCGCGAGGCCCGAGTCCGCGAGCGCCTTGCCGACGCCGGCCTCGTTGCCGTAGACCGCCGCGGTGTCGATCGAGCGGTAGCCGGCCTCCAGCGCGGCGGCGACGGCGGCGGTCGTCTCCTCGTCCGGCACCTGGAAGACGCCGAAGCCGAGGCGGGGCATCTCCGCGCCGTTGTTGAGGGTGACGGTGGGGACGGAGGGGGTCATGACGTTCCTTGGATCTGTGGTGCGGGAGTGCGGGCGGGGCGTGCGGGGGACGGTCAGCGGCCGAGGCCGGCGGGGACCTGCCGGGCGTCCGGGACGGTCGCCGCGGTCACGGACTCCGCGGAGCCGGCGACGATCCGGGAGCGGCGGGTGCGCCGGTCGAGGAACGCGGCGAGGAAGGCCAGCAGCAGGGCGGACGCGGCGAGGAGGCCGCCGACCCAGTTGGGGGAGGTGTAGCCGAGACCTCTGGCGATGACCACGCCGCCGAGCCAGGCGGCCAGGGCGTTGCCGAGGTTGAAGGCGCCGATGTTGGCGGCGGAGGCGAGCGTCGGCGCGGCGGAGGCCTGGTCGAGGACCCACTTCTGCAGCGGCGGGACGGTCGCGAAGCCGAGTGCGCCGACGAGGGTCAGCGTGACCGCCGCGAGGACCTTGTCGTGGGCCGTCGCGGTGAACAGGAACAGGGCGGCGGAGAGGGAGCCCAGCGCGACGAAGAGCATGGGCATCAGGGCCCGGTCGGCGAACTTCCCGCCCAGCAGGTTGCCCAGGAACATGCCGACGCCGAAGAGGACGAGCAGCCAGGTGACGGCGCCCTCGGTGTAGCCGGCGACCTCGGTCATCATCGGCGTGATGTAGGTGACGGCCGCGAAGACGCCGCCGTAGCCGAGGACGGTCATCGCCATGGCCAGCCAGACCTGTACGTTCCGGAAGGCGGCGAACTCGGCGCGGACGTTCGCGGCCGGCGGCCGTCCCGTCCCGGGCACGAGGCGCGCCACGCCGAGGAGGCCGAGGACGCCGAGCGCGGCGACGAGCAGGAACGTGACGCGCCAGCCGATCGCCTGGCCGACGTACGTGCCGCCGGGGACGCCGACGATGTTGGCGACGGTGAGGCCCATGAACATCAGGGAGATCGCGGAGGCCTTCTTCTCCGGCGCCACGAGGTCGGCGGCGACGACGGACCCGATGCCGAAGAACGCGCCGTGGGCGAGGGAGGCGACGACCCGGCCGGCGAGCATCAGGCCGAAGCTCGGCGCGAACGCGGAGAGCGCGTTGCCGACGATGAACAGGCCCATGAGGAACATGAGCATCTTCTTGCGGGACACCTTCGTCCCGAGCACGGTCAGGAGCGGCGCGCCGAGGACGACGCCCAGGGCGTAGCCGGTCACCAGCCAGCCGGCGGTGGGGATCGAGACCCCGAAGTCACCGGCGACCTGGGGCAGGACGCCCATGATGACGAACTCGGTGGTGCCGATTCCGAAGGCCCCGATGGCCAGGGCCAGGAGCGCGAGAGGCATGGGACGAACCCTTCCGAGGTGTGTTTGCGCAGAAGCCTTACGAGCGAGAACAATAATTGCATGCGCTGGATAAATGCAAGTGAAGTGTGTTGCGGCAAGGGTTAACCCTCGCTTGCAAGTAAGGGTCCGGGCTTCACCGTGGCCCCGTTCGCGGTCCGGTGGAGTCCTGCTCGGGCAGTGCTGAGGTGGTGAGCCGGCGGTACGCCTGCGGATGTCCGGGCCGGCACGCGCCCTGCGCCGGCCGAAGACGGGCCCTGTTCGGGCCGCTGTTCGGGTGTAGCGGTCCCCGCCGCAGGACCGGCTCGGCCCGCCCGGCCCGGTACCGGCCGGTCAGCGGGGCGCCGTCGGGCCCGGGCGCGGTCCGGCGGCGGGGCCGGACCGCGCGGGAAGCGACGGCAGGGGGCTACAGGCCGCTGACCTTCGCCGTCGCCGAGAGTTCGTAGACCAGGGTGAGCGTGCGGCGGCCGCCGGGCGGGAGGGGCACGGCCCAGTGGGCGATGCCCTCCGCGTCGACGGCGTCCGGGGCCGGGGAGCAGGCTTCGTCGCGTACGCGAACCTCCACGGCGGAGACCTCGGAGACCGGGATCCGCTCCCGCACCACGACCACCCGGTCGCCCCGCTCGCCCGGCGCGGCGAACCGCGACAGGTGCAGCCGGACCGTCCGGGTGACCACGGTGCGCTGGGTGAGGCCCGTGGTCTCGCGGGACTCCTCGGTCCGCCGGACCACCCGGTGGTCGTCACCACTGCCGAAAGCGAGCTCGAGGGGCGCGCCGGGGGCGGTGAAGTCGAGCGTGCCGCGACCGGTGAAGCCGCTCCCGCGGACCAGGTCGACGGGCCCCGCGAGCAGCGCGTGGCCGGACCGGTTGGCGCCCCGCACCACCTGGGTGACCAGCGGCGACAGCTCGGGGGCACAGGCGTACTCACGGGTCACGGCGGTCGTGAAGGACGAGACGGGCACCCGGTGCGCGCGACCGTCCGCGCGCACGGAGACCGGCGCGGGGGAGCTCAGGACCCGCACCTCCCCGCCGTCGTCCACGCCCGGCAGCCCGAGCACCGGGGCGGGGCCGAGGTCCCCGATCTCCTCCTCGCGCAGCTCGACGTCGACCGTACGGCGCTCCGCCGCGGAGCGGTCCGTCAGCGTCAGCCGGTCCTCGGTGAGCCGTGGCGGATCGGTCGCGAGGGCGGACCGGGCGGTCGACAGCGTCAGCCGTACGTCCGACCAGTCCTCGCCGGTGCGCTGCCACACCACGGCGTCGGTCTCCAGCGTCAGGGAGTCCCCCTCCAGGACGGCCCGGTAGGCAGGCCGCCACAGCGCGCAGGGCGTGAGGTGGCTCAGCCGCAGCCCGACGGGCCCCGCGACCTCGCTCTCGACGGTCAGGTCCACGTACGCGAGCAGCTCGGCGGGCTCCGTCTCGGCCAGCCCCCCGGCCCGCTCGACCTCGCCGAGCTCGGCCGCGAGCGACGTCAGACGGGCCTCCGCGGCACGCAGCTCCTCTCCGTGCCCGTCGCGCTCCGCGTCGACCCGTGCCAGCTCGGCCGACCAGCGCGGCGCCTCGCTCTCCCCGTGACCGGTGCCCTCGCCGATCTCCCGCAGGAGGTCGGCGGCGAGCCGGCCGAGCAGGTCGAGACGGGTCCGCAGCCGGTCGCGCCGCCGCTCCAGGACGGACCGCTCCTCCCCGAGCGCGTGGACGCGCCGGAGGAGCGCCGAGTCGCCGGCCGACGGGCGCGGCCCGCGCGGGGTCCAGGCCCGCACGATCCGCACGTCGAGGACGCTCGCCGGGTGACCGGCGGCGAGCTCGGCGTGCAGGGTGCGGTCGACGGCCGGGGCGGCGACCGGACCCAGGCGCAGCCGCTGGACACCGGCCACCAGGTCGAGCACGGTGCGGCGCTCGACGTGGGCGCGGTCCTCCAGACAGGTGACGGCCGTGACGGGAAGGGCGATCGGCTGGGAATCCGTGGACATGGGGTCGTCAGCTCCTGCGGTTGCCGCCGGTCAGGGCCTTGCCGGCCGGGATACGGATCTCGTAGCCGCCGTCGAGGGCGGTGCTGCCGCCGGCGGGCAGTTCCACCCGCCAGACGCGTGTGCCCGGGACGGGCTGCTCGGGCCCCGTGCCGTCCTCGGGCGTCACCCAGTCGGCCCGCTCCTCGATCCGGACGTCCGGCTCCGAGGTGACGGGCACCCGCTCGCGGACCTCGACGGTGACCGGCCGGGCGAGCCGGTTCGCCAGCTCCACGTGGACGCGGTGGTCCAGGACGGCGATGTGGTTGCGCAGCCCGGCCGTCGACTCGTACAGGTGCGTGCGCCGGGTGACCCGGATGCCCTCCGCCTGTCCCAGCCCCACCCGCCGGACCCCGCCGGGGGCGAGCGTCGGCAGTGCGGCGGTCAGCAGGAAGTCGTCGTCGACCGTGACCTCCACCGGCCCGGCGAGCAGCGCCTGGTCGGTGGTGTTGGAGACCACCAGCGTCGCGTACACGGCCGGCTCGACGGACGGCACCGACAGGTACTCCGTGCGCAGACCGACCCGCAGCTCGGCCACCGTGACCGTGTGCCAGGTGCCGTCGGACGGGATGTCGGCGGGGGCGGCGGCGTCGAAACGGTGGTCGAAGGACCCCGCCGACTCCCGCGGCCGCACGGCGTGCCCGGGCAGCGGCAGCGACGCCACCGTCCCGGCCAGGCGGCGGTGCTCCGTCGCCACCGGATCGGCGGAGGCCTCGGGAAACAGCCTGCCGCGGCGGCCGCCCGGCTCGTCGGGGCCGCTCAGCACCAGCCCGGCGTAGTCGAGCTCGGCACCACTGGGCTGCGGCGGGCCCGGCGGGGGAGGCGCCACGGGTGCGGGGGCGGCGGCCGGCGCGGGCACCGCCGCGCGGGCCTGCGGGGGCGGGGCCGCGCCGGGCGCGGCCGGTGCCCTGGGGGCAGCGGCCGCCGCGGACCGGCTCACCGCGCCGGGCGGACCGCCGGCCGGCGAACCGTAGGCCTCCGCGGACCCCCCGTACCCGCCGCCGGGCGCGGGGGGCGGGGGCGGCGGTGCGCCGAAGGCGGGAGGCGCCATCGCCGGGACCATCGTCACCGGGGGAGGGGGAGGGGGCGGGCCCGCGGGAAGAGGAACGGCCGGGGGACCGCCGGCGAGGACCCCGCTCGGCGCGGCCGGCCGGGGCCCCGCGGCGTCGTACCCGGTGAAGAGGTCGGCGAGGCCCGCCGGGGGTTCGCGCCAGCCGGACGGCGCGGCGACCGGCTGGCGGCGCCCGATCCGCATCGAACGGAGCTTGGGCAGGTCCGTCCGGCGCCGCAGGTCGGCGGTGGCCAGGGCGAGGCGCACCCCGTTCCAGTCCTCGCCGGTGCGCTGGGCGACGGACGCGCGCAGCACCAGGCGCCCGGTGCCGTCGCCCTGACGGTGGTCCAGGCGGTAGGTGGGCACCCAGACGGCGCCCGGGACCCCGTACTCCAGCTCCAGCTCCACCTCGCCGGTGCCGAGGCCGTCGGCCGGGCCGTCGGGGACGTCGAGGGTCAGGACCGCCGAGACCGTCGTCCGCACGGAGTCCCGTGCCGCGTCGGTGGAGGCCCGGGCCAGCCGGTCGGCGGCGAGGTCGAGCTCGTGCCCGATCTCGCGCAGCGCCTCCTCCAACTCGGCGAGACGGGCGTGCAGCACGGCGAGCCGCTCGTCGACGAAGGCGACGAGGTCCAGCCACGCGTCCACCGGGGTGCGGCGGTGCGGCTCCTCGCGCCGACGGGGCGGCGGCACCGGGGAGATGCCCTCGGTCTCCCTGATCAGGGTCGCCTGCCGGTCCCGGCGGGCCTCGGCCGCCGCGTACGCGTCACGCAGCCGGTCCACCTCGCGGCGCAGCTCGTCGGGGGACTCGCCGCCCAGCGGCTCGGCCCGCGTCTCCACCCGCGCCTCGGTGACGCGGACGCCGGGTGCGTCGCCCACCACACGGGCCCGGAGGGACCCCGGGTCCAGCGAGCGGGGCAGTCCGGTCACCCGGAGCCGTCCGCCGGGCGGCAGGGTGCCCCGCGCCACCCGGCGGCAGAGCGCGCCCTGCGCGTACACCACGACCGACGCGAGGGTCGACCCCCACGTCCGTACCGGCCCAGCTTCCGCCGTCATGCGTCCCCCTGCCCCGCCCGTCGCCCTCCGCGTGCTGGGCGAAGCCTAGCGGGAGCGGCCGCGGGGGCCGGCCGGGAACTCCGCCCGCGTCATCCACAGGTTTCCGGCGGGCGGGCGGGGGTGTCCGTGCAGGCCGCTAGGCTTTTGGAATGACCCTCACCGACGCCTCCTCCGAGACCTCCGACGCCCTGCAGGTGCTCCGCCGCGTCTTCGGTTACGACTCCTTCCGCGGCGAGCAGGAAGCGATCATCGAGCAGGTCGTGTCGGGCGGGGACGCCCTCGTGCTGATGCCGACCGGCGGCGGCAAATCGCTGTGCTACCAGATCCCGGCGCTGGTCAGACAGGGCACCGGCGTCGTGGTCTCGCCGCTGATCGCCCTCATGCAGGACCAGGTCGACGCGCTCACCGCGCTCGGCGTGCGGGCCGGCTTCCTCAATTCGACCCAGGACCCGTACGAGCGGCAGGCCGTGGAGCAGGCCTTCCTCGCCGGCGAACTCGACGTCCTCTACCTGGCCCCCGAGCGGCTGCGCACCGAGGGCACGCAGCGGCTGCTCGACCGCGGCACCGTGTCGGTCTTCGCGATCGACGAGGCGCACTGTGTCGCCCAGTGGGGCCACGACTTCCGGCCCGACTACCTCGGCCTCTCGATGCTGCACGAGCGCTGGCCCAAGGTGCCGCGGATCGCGCTGACCGCCACCGCCACCGAGGCCACCCGGGCGGAGATCGCCCAGCGGCTCGCCCTCCAGGAGGCCCGGCAGTTCGTCGCCAGCTTCGACCGGCCGAACATCCAGTACCGCATCGCGCCCAAGGTCAACGCGCTCAAGCAGCTCCTCGACCTGATCCGCACGGAGCACGAGGGCGATGCCGGCGTCGTCTACTGCCTCTCGCGCTCGTCGGTCGAGAAGACCGCCGCCTTCCTCGTCGAGCACGGGATCGACGCCGTGCCGTACCACGCGGGCATGGACGCGGCCTCGCGGGCGGCGAACCAGGCGCGCTTCCTGCGCGAGGACGGGGTCGTGGTCGTCGCGACCATCGCCTTCGGCATGGGCATCGACAAGCCCGACGTGCGCTTCGTGGCGCACCTCGACCTGCCGAAGTCGGTCGAGGGCTACTACCAGGAGACCGGCCGCGCCGGGCGGGACGGCGAGCCGGCCACGGCCTGGCTCGCGTACGGGCTCCAGGACGTGGTCCAGCAGCGCAAGCTCATCGACGGCTCGGAGGGCGACGAGGCCCACCGGCGTTCCCTCGCGGCGCACCTGGACGCGATGCTCGCCCTGTGCGAGACGGTCGAGTGCCGTCGCGTGCGCCTGCTCGAGTACTTCGGCCAGACGGCCGAGCCGTGCGGCAACTGCGACACCTGCCTGACCCCCGCCGAGTCCTGGGACGGGACGGTCGCCGCGCAGAAGCTGCTGTCCACGGTGTGGCGGCTGGCGAAGGAGCGCCGCCAGAAGTTCGGCGCCGGCCAGATCATCGACATCCTGCAGGGCAAGAAGACCGCCAAGGTGATCCAGTTCGACCACGACAGCCTCTCGGTGTTCGGCGTCGGGGAGGACCTGTCGACGGCGGAGTGGCGCGGCGTCGTACGGCAGCTGCTCGCACAGCGGCTGCTCGCGGTCGAGGGAGACTACGGGACGCTCGTCCTGACGGACGGCAGCGGCGAGGTCCTCGGCGGCCGCCGCAGCGTCCCCCTGCGCAAGGAGAAGGCACCGGCCGCCGCCTCCCGCAAGAGCTCCGGTGCCCGGTCCGGCAAGGGCGCCGCCCGCGTCCCTGTCGACCTGCCGCCGGCCGCCGTACCGGTCTTCGAGGCGCTCCGCGCCTGGCGGGCCGCGACGGCGCGCGAGCAGGGCGTCCCCGCGTACGTCGTCTTCCACGACGCCACCCTGCGCGAGATCGCGACCCGGCTCCCCGGCACCGTCGACGAGCTGGGCACGATCGGCGGGGTCGGCGAGGCCAAGCTCACCAAGTACGGCGAGGGTGTCCTCGCCGCCCTGGCCGAGCACACCGCAGGCGCCCCCGCTCCCGCTCCCGCCACCGACGCGCCCGCCGTGCCGGCGCCTGCGACCCCGCAGGCCGAGACCGCCGCGCCCCCGCGACGGCAGGCGGCGCCGGACGAGGAACCGCCCTTCGACCCGTTCGACCCGGAGGAGGAGCCTCCGTGGGACGACTGGGAGTGACCGCAGCGGGCGAGCGGACGGGATCACACCGGCGCTGACGGGCGCCGGCCGGGCCGGGGGCGCTGCCCGGGCCCGGGGGGTGCCGCCGGGGGCCGGGGGGTGCCGCCGGGGGCCGGGGGCGCCGACGCCGGGGCCTGGGCGCCGCCCGGGCACGGCCGGGAGTCCTCCGTGTGGCCGGTGTCGCCGGGAGCGCCGGGTGTCGACGGGTGTCGACTGGTGTCGACGGGTATCCAGGGTGGCGACGGCTGGCGCCGGATCCGGCGGCAGCCGACCGGCGTGCCCCGGGGCTCCCGGCCGCAGGCCCGATCGGGGCCCCTCCGCCGCGTCTCCGCCGGGCCGCGGTCCGTCTGCGAACGACTCCGGCCGGGCGTGAGGGCGGTGCCTCGCCCGGCCCCACCGCCTGGTCCCGGCCCCGGCCGTTGCGGCCCCGCCCGGGCTCCCGGTCGTTCGGGCCCGCGGCTGTTCCGGCCCCCGGCCGTGCCGGCCTCCTCGAAGAGGCCGGCGCTCCTCGTTGTTCAGGCCAGCTTCTTGAGGACCTCGGCCGCGAGCGGGGCGGAGGAGGCCGGGTTCTGACCGGTGATCAGGTTGCGGTCGACGACCACGTTCGGGGCCCACGGCTCGCCGGCCCGGACGTCCACGCCGGCCTCCAGCAGGCGGGTCTCCAGGAGCCAGCGGGCCTTGTCGGCGAAACCGGCCTGCGTCTCCTCGGCGTTGGTGAAGGCGGCGACCCGGTACCCGGCGAAGGCGTTGGTGCCGTCCTCCTTCACGGCCGCCAGGAGGGCCGCGGGGGCGTGGCAGACGACGGCGAGCGGCCGGCCGGAGGCCAGTGCGTCGACGAGCAGCCGACCGGAGGTCGCGTCCACCGCCAGGTCCTCCATCGGGCCGTGGCCGCCGGGGTAGAAGACGGCGGCGTAGTCGTCGAGCCGTACGTCCTCCAGGCGGATCGGGTTCTCGAGCCCCGCGAAGGAGTCCAGGACCTTGGCGATCCGGTCGGCGCCCTCCTGCCCGCCGTTGACCTCGGGGGCGAGACTTCCCCGGTCCACGGTCGGCACGACACCGCCCGGTGTGGCGACGACGACCTCGTGGCCGGCGCCCGTGAACGCCTCGTACGGGGCGGCGGCCTCCTCCGCCCAGAAGCCGGTGGGGTGCTCGGTGCCGTCGGCGAGGGTCCAGTGGTCGGCGCCGGTCATCACGAAAAGGATCTTCGACATGGGTCTCTCCAGGGAGGGGCGGGCCGCTCCGGGCCGGGGCGGTCGAGTCGCGCGCTCCGTCGCTCCACGAGCGCTGACGCGTCGGACGCGGACCGTCGGTGCGGCGATGTCCTCGAACCTAGGACGTCCCGCACGGACCTGACCAATGAGGAATCCGATGTCTGCCATCGGCTTTCCGATGACAGCACGGGGAATACCGCCCCGGCCCGGCCGCGACGGGACGCGGGCGGCGAGGCCGCGACGGAGGCCGAAGGCGCGGTGGCGGCACGGTCGATGACGTGGCCGGTCGCTGCCTCCCGCGTCCACGAGCCGTGCCTTTCGGCCCGCCGTCGCGAGGGCCGGCGTTGTGGCAGGGCGGACGGCGCGCCGGTAGGCCAGAGGGGTCACACCGGTCGTGGTGGGCGGGTTTCGGGCGGTGCGGCGTCGTCCGCGAAGCCGACCTGTCCGGGGCTCTCGTCCACGGCGGGGCCGGTGCTCCAGGAGGTGCCGGGCGCGGGACACGCGCTGCCGGATCGGCCGGCGGCCCGGGCTCCTGGCGCCGGCCTCCTCGTCGAGCCGGCGCGCGACGCGGACGTCCCCAGGCTCGTCCGCGCACTCCGCCGTCGAGCGAGCAGGTGAGCATCCGGCTCCCGGCCGCGGCGAGGAGCGGGCCGGGGTGGCCGAGCCCGCTGCGGGCGAGATGTTCCTCACGTTGTCGAAGGTCCGTCGTGCCGTCATGCCGTCGTGCCGGCCCGGCCGGCCGGGCGGGGCGGCCGGGCGGGGCGGCGCCTGGTCGGACACGTTCCGGCCGAGCGCCCCTCCCCCTGCGGCAACTCTTTTGACCTCGATGCCTTCGGGTGAAACCTTCCGGCCGTGTGATCCGTCCTCACCTCTGGGAGACGGTCAAGAACACACGGGGAGTGGGCATTCCATGGGGCTGAAGGGCAAGTACACCGCGCAGATAGCTGTGGTGGCCTCGGCGGTGGCACTGAGTCTGGCGGCCTGGGGAGCGGCCGCCCTGACGGACACCGAGGCCACCGCCCAGGCGGGGGACGGGCGGACGCCGGCGACGCAGGACGGGGCTCCGGCCCAGGTGCCGCCGGTGAAGATGCCGGAGAGCATCGCGCACGCCGCCGAGGCGGGCGGATCGGCCGTGAACGTCACGATCGACGACGGCCCCGACCCGCGCTGGACGCCCAAGATGCTCGACATCCTCAAGGAGAACGACGTCAAGGCCGTCTTCTGCATGGTCGGCCCGCGGGCCCAGGAGAACCCCGCGATCGTCAGGCGGATCGTCGCGGAGGGGCACCGGCTCTGCGACCACACGGTCACCCACGACACCACCATGGACAAGAAGTCCGTCGCCTACCAGAAGCAGCAGATCCTCGAGGCGAAGAAGATGATCGAGGACGCGGCCGGGGGAGCGAAGGTGGAGTACTACCGGGCTCCGGGCGGCGCCTTCACCCCCGACAGCCGGCGGATCGCGGCCGCGTCGGGCATGCGGCCGCTGGGCTGGAACGTGGACACCAAGGACTTCGAGAGGCCGGGCACGGCCTCGATCGTGCACACCGTCAAGAACGAGCTGTCCAACGGACCGACGATCCTCTTCCACGACGGCGGCGGCGACCGCGCCCAGACGGTCGCGGCCCTGGAGCAGGTGCTCCCCTGGCTCAAGGAGCAGGGCCACTCCTTCAGCTTCCCCGTCCGCAGCACCCCCTGAGCTCGGCGGCGCCCGCCGCACCCGTCGCCGTCGCGCACCGGGCCGTCGACCGCGGCCCTTACGCGCGTCGAACCGTCCTCCTGCCGCAGCCGTGCGGCGAGCGCAGCGGCGCGGCGCCGCCCAGTGCAACTCCCGCCCGGTTCACCACCGGTCCGGTCCACGGGGTGGTCCCGCACACCCGGCGGCCCGGTGCACCAGGGTGCGGCCCGGCACACCGACGGCCGCCGTGACCCGCGGTCGGAACTGGTGTGACCGGTGCGGCCGCCTCCGGGCAAGTCCCCCATGGTCGCCCGAGGGGTGACCGAGTCCATCCCTTTCCCGGGCGAACCGCCCCCCCCGCTCGGCCCACTTGAGCAGCGAGCGCGGTCCCACGCCGGTTCGGCGCCGGGGGCGGCTCAGGCCGGGTGCGGCGAGACGGGGCGTTCGAAGAACGTCTCCAGCACGACCGTCGCCTGCGTCCCGCTCACCCCGTCGATGGCGTAGATCCGCCGCAGCACGTCCTGGAGCTGCTCGGTGGTCGTCGTCCTGACCTTGACGAGCACCGAGGCGCTCCCGGCGATGACATGCGCCTCCAGGATCTCGGGCACGCCGGCGAAGTCCCGCGCGGAGTCGCCCATCCAGGCGGTCGAGTCGACCATCACGTACGCCAGGACGCCGCCGCCCACGGCCGCAGGATCCACCTCCACCGTCGTACGCCGGATGACTCCGCGTTCCCGGAGCTTGCGGACCCGCTCGTGCGCCGCACCCGCCGACAGGCCCACGGCCTGTCCAAGGGCTGAGTAGGGCTGGGCGGCGTCCCGCTGAAGCTGTGTCAGCAGTTCCCGGTCGATGTGATCCACGACTCTCCGTTCGGCATGTGCTTGCGAAGACCGTACCTCATCAACCAATCTCGCCAACGAGCCGAATCTCATTCGGCACCACGACGGGGAGGACCACGACCATGCCCACCGAACGCCCCTCGCTGTACGAGATGTTGGACGAGCGCTTCCGCACCGGCCGCTGCATGAACGGCGACGAGGGACTGGAGCTGCTGCACACCGGCTGCCGCTGGGCGGAGGGCCCGGTCTACCTCCCGGCGTGGCGGCAGCTGATCTGGAGCGACATCCCCAACGACCGGATGCTGCGCTGGGACGAGGAGACGGGCGCCGTCGGCGTCTTCCGCCGCACGGCCGGTCACACCAACGGCAACACCCTCGACCGCGAGGGCCGGCTCGTCACCTGCGAGCAGGGCAACCGGCGGGTGACGAGGACCGAGCACGACGGCACGATCACGGTCCTGGCCGACCGCTGGCAGGGCAAGCGGCTGAACAGCCCGAACGACGCGACGGTGAGGTCGGACGGCTCCATCTGGTTCTCCGACCCGGACTTCGGCATCACCAGCGACTACGAGGGCCACCGCGCCGAGAGTGAGATCGGGGCCAACCACGTCTACCGCATCGACCCGGACACCGGAGAGGTGCGCCTGGTCGCCGACGGTTTCCAGGCGCCCAACGGCCTGGTGTTCTCCGCGGACGAGAGCCGGCTGTACGTCTCCGACACCCGGGCCGGCCACGTGCGCGTCTTCGACGTCCGGGACGACGGCACGCTCTCCGACGGCGAGGTCTTCGCGGACGCCTCCGCCCGCCCGGAGGCCCGCTTCGACAACCTCCGCTTCGACGACGACGGACGCCTGTGGGTGGCCGCGATGAACGACGGGGTGCACTGCTACGACCCCGACGGCACGTTGATCGGACGCCTGAACGTCCCGGAGACCGTGGCGAACATCTCCTGGGGCGGCGCCAAGCGCAATCGTCTCTTCATCGCCGCGGAGACCAGCCTGTACTCGGTCGTCATGGCGGTCACGGGCACCCACCCGACCGGCCCGGGGCACCGTCCGTGGCGTCAGGGGACGCCGCCGCGGGCCCGGTCCGGACCGGCGGCGGTGCACTGACCTCGGCCGTCTCGCCGGGGGGTGCGCGGGCGCGTGGCAGAGTGGGGCGCATGAAGATCATCGGATTGATCGGCGGCATGAGCTGGGAGTCGACCGCCGTGTACTACCGGCTCCTCAACGAGGAGGTCCGCGATCGGCTGGGCGGCCTGCGCTCGGCCAGGTGCATCGTCTACTCGGTCGACTTCGCGGAGATCGAGCGGCTCCAGGCGGCCGGTCGCTGGGACGAGGCGGGGGAGGTCCTCGCGGCCGCGGCCCGCGCACTGCGGGCGGCCGGCGCGGAGTTGCTGCTGATCTGCACGAACACCATGCACAAGGTGGCCGACCAGGTGGCCGCGGCCGTGGACGTCCCGCTGCTGCACCTGGCCGACGCCACGGCGACGGCCGTCCGCGAGGCCGGACTGGGCCGCGTCGGCCTGCTCGGCACCGCGTTCACCATGGAGCAGGACTTCTACCGCGACCGGCTGGCCGCACACGGCCTCGACGTCCTCGTGCCCGGTGCGGACGACCGGGCCCTGGTCCACCGGGTGATCTACGACGAACTCTGCCGGGGCGTCATACGGGAGGAGTCCCGCGCGGCCTACCGCGAGGTGATCGACCGGCTGGTGGCCGCAGGCGCGGAGGGCGTCATCCTGGGCTGCACCGAGATCGAGCTGCTCGTCGCCCCGGAGCACAGCCCGGTGCCGGTCTTCGCCACCACCCGCCTGCACGCCGGGGCCGCGGTCGCCGCGTCGCTGGCGGCGCCGCGCTAGCGACGAGGTGCGGGCGGCGTAAGGGGGCCCGGGCGGCGAAGACCACGGAGTGGGCGGCGCCCGGGCGGTGGCGGCGACGGGGTTGGCGCCGCGGGGGCGAGGTGGGGTGGCGACGCGGGGGTCGACCGGTGGGCGGTGCGCGTGCGGTGGCGGCGACGCGGGGGTCGACCGGTGGGCGGTGCGCGTTGCGTCGCACGGTGCTCCCGGGGCGTAGGTGGCACCGCGGGCGGGCAGGGCGTGATCATGACCGAGACGCCGGAGACCACCGCCCCGCCCACGACCCGCGGCACCTCCCTGCCGCCCCGCCATCCCTTACGCCAGCTCCTCGCCGCCTCCGTCGGCAACGCCGTCGAGTGGTACGACTGGTACGCGTACACCTTCCTCGCCGCCCACCTCGCCCGCGAGGTCTTCCCACCCGGCACGGGCAACTCCCTGGTCCCGCTGCTGTCCACCTTCGCCGTCTTCGCCGTCGGGTTCTTCATGCGCCCGGTCGGCGGACTGCTCATGGGCGCGATCGCCGACCGGCGCGGCCGGCGCACCGCGCTCACGGCGACCATCCTCCTGATGGGAGGCAGCAGCCTCCTCGTCGGCGTCACCCCGACCTACGCCGCCGCCGGCGTCCTCGCCCCCGTCGTCCTGGTGACCGCCCGTCTGCTCCAGGGACTGTCGGTGGGAGGGGAGTTCGCGGCCTCGACGACCTTCCTGGTGGAGTCCGCCGGCCCCGGCCGCCGTGGCCTGTTCTCCTCCTTCCAGTACGTCTCCACCTCGATCGGCCAGCTCGCGGCGTCCGGCGTGGCCGCGCTGCTCGTGGCGAAGCTCGCCGAGGACGACATGAACGCCTGGGGCTGGCGCGTCCCGTTCCTTCTCGGCGCCGTCCTGAGCCTCGCCGGGTTCTGGATCCGACGCGGTGCCGAGGAGACCCGCGCCGCACACCCCGCCGAGGAGCGCCGCCCCGGCCTGTTCGACGCGCTCCGGCACCACCCCCGGGCGTCGCTCCTGATCTGCGGCATCACGGCCGGCGGCACGCTCGCCTACTACACCTGGACCTCCTACCTCCCGACCTACGCCGAGCTCAACACCGGCATGACGAAGGCGGACGCGCTTCTCGCGGGGACCGTCTCGCTCGCGTTCTTCGCCGTCCTCCAGCCGATCGGCGGCGCGCTCTCCGACCGCTTCGGCCGCAAGCCGTCCCTGCTCTTCTTCGGAATCGGCTTCGCCGCGCTCGTCGTCCCGCTCCTGCACGCGCTGGACGGCTCGTTCCGCTCGCTCGTCCTCGTCCAGTGCGCCGGCATGGTGCTGCTCACCGGCTTCACGTCCATCTCCGCCGCCGTGAACGCGGAGATCTTCCCGGCACGCGTACGGGCCGCGGGCATCGGCTTTCCGTACTCGCTCACCGTCGCGCTCTTCGGCGGCACGGCGCCGTACGTCGGCACCCTCCTGAAGGAGCTGGGCCGGCCGGGGCTGTTCCCCTGGTACGTGGCGGCGCTCTGCCTGCTCTCCTCGGCGGTGTACCTGCGGCTGCCGGAGAGCGCCCACAAGCCGCTGGACCACTGACCCGGCAGCCGTGCCTCCCGTGTCTCCCGTGCCGTGCCGGGCTCGCGGCCTACGCGGCGACCGGCTCCCCGAGGCTCGTGACGGCGGCCCGCCACGCCGCCGTCACGGCCGAGTGCGCCTGGGCCGTCCCCGCCGGGCCGTCGCCGCTCAGCAGCACCGGCGCCCCCACGTGCACATGGAGTCCGGGCCGTCGCAGGGGCGCGGTGACCAGTCCCGCCAGTTGCTTCGCGGTACCGCCCGACACGAGGCGTCGCGCCCCCGCCTGGCCGATCGGCACCACCGGCGCGCCGGTGCGCCGCGCCAAGCGCGCGATGCCGCTGCGGAACGGCCCGGGCGGCGCCTCGCCGGCGTCCTTGCGCAGCGGCAGACCGCCCTCGGCGTAGATGAGCACCAGGCGGCCGGCCGCCAGCGCCTCCGCGGCGAGGTCGAGGGCGTCTGCGGCGTGGGCAGTGCCGCGATGCACCGGGATGTGCCCCTCGGCGGCGAGCGCCCGTCCCAGCCACGGGACGCGCCACAGGCCCGCCGTCGCCGCGACGACCGGCTCGACGCCGAGGCGGTGCAGAGCGGCGAGGACGACGGCCGGATCGGCGAGCGAGGTGTGGTTGGCGACCACGATGCTGCCCGGGGCGAACCGGGCGCGCGGGTCCGTGCTCACGGTGAGCCGGCCCACGGCCGGAACCAGAGCCGAGGCGATGTTGCCGAGCACGTCATCTCTCCCCGAAGTCGGCGACGTTACGCCCTCCATGCTCGCCGCCGCCCGCACCGCCGCCCTGAGCGGCGCTACTCACCTCGGACCCGCGCCGTACTCAGACGTGCCGCCGGTCTCCCGGGCAGGACGTCCCTGCCGCCGGCGGGACGGGACCGGGAGAGGGACGGGGACGACGTCGGCCTCGGGCCGCCGCGCCGCGCGAGTGCGCCGTGACGGGGGCGTCGTGGGCATCGGTGGTGGCGACGCCGACGAGCCCGGCGGGCGGGAGCACCGCCAGGCCGCGCAGGACGCTCGTCCCGCCGGAGCCGGGGCGGCCCTCCAGGAGGATTCCCGCCGGGAGCTGGGCCCCCTCGGCCCACCGCCGGGCCGCCACGGCCGGGTTCGGCCGAACGGAGGGATTGCCGGGCGGACCGGTGCCGGCCCCGTCGGACCGGGTAGGGCGGCGCCCATGAGCCGAATCGCACTCACCAGCAGCGCCTTCGACGACCACACGGTGATCCCGGTGAAATACAGCGGCGAGGGCGAGAACGTCTCCCCGCCGCTGACCTGGTCGGGCGTGCCCGACGACGCCACGGAACTCGTCCTCCTCTGCGAGGATCCGGACGCGCCGGGGGCGTCGTTCGTGCACTGGCTGGTGACCGGTATCGATCCGGGCACCCGGGGGACCGTGGAGGGGCAGAAGCCCCAGGGCGGCCTGCCCTGGCCCAACGGTTTCGGGCGCGTCGGCTGGGCCGGACCGATGCCGCCGCCGGGACACGGCCCCCACCGCTACTTCTTCCGCCTCTACGCCCTGTCCGAGCCCCTGCCCCTGAACGGTCACCCGGGCGCCGCGGACGTGCACGCCGCCCTGAGGGGCAGGGAGCTGGCGTCGGGAGTCCTGGTCGGGACGTACCAGCGCTGACCATCGCCGGGCACCCCTTGACGTGCCCGGAACGAGTCGCGACAGCGGCGCCTCGGCGGGGCCGTGACGCGGCCCTGCTCACCGCCGGCCCCTGACCGGGCGCGTCGCCCGTCGGCGCGGCGGCGCCTCCCGGTCGGGTGCGCCGCCGGGATGGTGTGCCCGGGTCCGCGTACCGCAGCAGCGCACTCACCCGGCCGGGCAGCGGCAGCTCGTGCTCCGGTACGACGACGAGCTGAGCGTCGGTGCCACGAGCGCCCTCACCGGAGCCTCGTCGGCGGGTTCCTCGCGCGGGGCCCGTACGCCGAAGGAGACCGGCTCCGCCTCGGTGAGGGCGAGCCGGGTGGGCCGTGCCCCCACCTGGAGCCGGCACGCGGACGGTTCAGGAGCAGCGCCGCGACCTGACCACGCCGCAGCCCGGCCACGGCGGCGGCCAGGCCTCCGACACGGCACCCCCGCCCGCCGGCTGCCGAAGAGGTCCACGGGCCCGCGGTCGTGGGCGGCCGTGCGGCCACGGAAGAGGTGGCCGAGCCGGGGCTCCAGGAGGGCGCGTCCGGTGTCGGTGGGGGTGCGGCCGCCCACCCGGACGACCCGGTCCCGCAGGCCGCGGGGCAGGCGTCGGAGCAGTACGGTGCACGCGGGCGCGCCACGCCCGCGCCGACGCCGACGCCGACGCCGTGGGCGGGGACGAGTGGGTGCCACCGGCCGCCGACCCCGGCGGCCGAGGCGTGCGGTCTGTCCGGGCGGGCCGCTCGGCGCGCCACCTGGACCCGAACCACCCGACGCCCGGTATCGCCCGCCCGGTCACTCCGCCCGGGCCGTGCTTCCGCCGATCACCAGCTCGGGCCGCAGGAGCCGGGGCCGGGGGACGGGCGTGCCGGGGGCGGCGACGGCGCGGAGGGCGACCTCGACCGCCTGGCGGGCCATCTCCCGTTTGGGCAGCACGACTCCGGTGAGCGGGGAGCGGGACAGCAGGCCCGCGGGGGTCTCGTCGTGGGCCACCACGGAGAGGCCGTCGGGGACGCCTCGTCCCAGGGCCCGGGCGGCCTCGACGGCGGCGGCCGCGAGCAGGTCGTGGGTGGCGAAGAGGGCCGTCGTGCCGGGCGCCGTCCGGAGGGCCTCGGTGGCGGCGGTGAAGCCGCTCCGGAAGGTGGGTTCCGGAGCGAGGCGGACGGCGGCGTCGGCCACGGTGATCCCGTCCTCGGCGAAGGCGCGCCGGAAGCCCGCGACACGCGCACCGTGGGCGGGACTGGCGAGGACCGCGACGCGCTCGTGCCCGAGGGCCCGCAGATGGCGGCCGGCGAGATGGCCGCCGTGTTCGTAGTCGATGGTCACCACGGGGAAGCCGGTGGGGAGTTCGGACTCCCAGGCGCACAGCACGACGGGGAAGCGGGCGCCGGCGAGGAGCGGGAGGTGTCCCGTGAGGCCCTGGTCGCCGGCGATGAGGAGGGCGTCCACCGAGCGGCTGGTCAGTCCGGCCAGGTGGCGGCGGGCGCGCTCGCCGTCGAGGCGGGTGGTGCACAGCAGCAGGCGGTAGCCGCGCTCTTCCAGGGCGTCCTCGACCTGCTCGACCACGTCGGCGTAGAAGGGGGTGGAGACGGTCGGCACGAAGAGGCCCACGGTCCGGGTGCTGCCGGTGGCGAGCGAGCGGGCCACGAGGTTGGGCACGTAGCCGAGTTCGGCGATCGCCGCACGCACGCGCGCCTCGGTGGCCGGTCGCACCGTCACCCGGCCCGAGATGACGTTGGAGACCGTCTGCTTGGTGACTCCGGCCCGCTCCGCCACATCCTGCATGGTGACCATGGCGCCCCCGTCGTGCCGTTCGCGATTGGCTGGCAACGTAACCGCGGTCCCTGGCCAGGTCAAGGCGGCCGCCGGCGGTCCGGGACGGAGGCGGGAGGGGGCGGCCGTCCCGCCCAACTCCCCTGCACGGCAGGGGATCCGCTTGTTGCGCGGCTCTTGTTTTACCGGTCAAAAAGGCCCTAGGGTCCGTGCCACCCCGGCTCCCCCCAGCCAAGGAGTACTCGTGAACGCTCCTCGCACCCGACTGGTCGGCGTGCTCGCCGCGGCGGCCCTGGCCCTGGCGGCCGGCGGCTCCCTGGCCGCCCCCACGGCCTCCGCCGCCACAGCCCCCGCACCCGCCGCCGTCCCACCCACCACGGTCACGCCGAAGACGGTCCCACCGAGGAC
This sequence comes from Streptomyces sp. NPDC048018, assembly GCF_043202995.1. Classification (NCBI taxonomy): domain Bacteria; kingdom Bacillati; phylum Actinomycetota; class Actinomycetes; order Kitasatosporales; family Streptomycetaceae; genus Streptomyces; species Streptomyces sp. NPDC048018. Next base: position 550,511 of record NZ_JBIDBK010000001.1, on the reverse strand, counting down.
CGTCGCACCGAAGGCGGTCACGCCGAGCGCCGCCACCTACACCGTCTCCGTCGGCGCCAAGGGCTCGTGGACCCACCCGGACGACACCCCGGCGAGCCCGTACATCGACAAGGACGGCACCTTCTACTACCAGCAGGCCCACGCGCTCTACGGAGCCGACGACCCCCGCAAGTGGAGCTTCTTCACCGGCGGCGACCTCGACACCGCCACCCGCTCCGCCGCCATCAGCGACGCGGCCGACCCGGACAACCCCGTCGACCGCAACAACGACACCACCTGGCGCTGCGACAACAGCCCGACCGGCGTCCGCTCCACCCAGGCGCCCGCCGGCAGCGGCTACGCCCACCGCAACTACTGCGACCTCACCGGGATGTGGGTCGACCCGGACACCGGCGACTGGTACGGCCTGGTGCACAACGAGTTCACCCCGCAGCCCTTCGGCGACGGCGTCCACTTCGACGGGATCGACTACGCCGTCTCCACCGACCAGGGCCGCACGTGGACCGTCAAGGACCACGTCATCACCTCGCACCACAGCACCCTGCGCGGCGACACCACGGCCTTCCCGCAGCAGACCTACCACTACGGCACCGGGGACCCGCGGCTCTTCGTCGACACCGCCTCCGGGTACTTCTACGCCTTCTACGGCTCCCGCATCGTCAACAAGGGCGGCGGCTGGGCCGCCTTCTACGGACACGTCGCCCGTGCGCCGCTCTCCGGCAAGATGGCGCCCGGCTCGTGGCGGAAGTGGTACGACGGCACCTGGACCGAGCCCGGCGTCGGCGGCCGCGAGTCCACGATGGTCCCCGTCGGGGCGGGCAGCACCACCGGCTACGTGCCGAAGGAGAAGGAGTACGACCCCGCCAACGCCGGGACCGTCGCCCAGCAGGTCGCGGGCGGCCTGACACCGCCCACCTCCCCGCTGTTCGTCATGGACATCACGTACAACGCCCACCTCGGCCTCTACATCGGCGAGCCCCAGGCCGTGGACCAGAGCGGCAACGCCCCGCAGGAGCTCTACGCCACCGGCGACCTGACCACGCAGAAGTGGTTCCGGCTCGGCGACACCGGCAGCTACCGGAACGCCTCCTGGTACCGCTGGTTCCTCGACAGCGCCACCAGGACCGGCTCCGGGATCGTCGGCAGGAACTTCCGCTCGTACTGCTCCTTCGGCTGCTCAGGCGGCTCCTCCGGTGAGTACGTCAACCTGACCGTCGACTCCAGCGCGCCGCCCGCTCCCGTCGACACCTCCACGGGCTACCGCATCACCGGCGGCGGCCGGGTCCTCGCCCAGGTCGCGGGCGGCACCGCCACCACCTCCCTCGCCGCCGCGACCGGCTCGGCCCTCGAAACCTGGACCTTCTCCGCCAAGGGAGACGGCTCCTACCGCATCGCCAACGCGTCCACCGGCAACCTCCTCGGCGTAGCCTCCTCCGGACCGGGCACCCGCGCCTGGGGAACGAGGCCCACGGTCACCCCGGCGGCCGCCGGCGCGGGGCAGGACTGGTTCGTCATCCCGGGCGCGTCCCCGGCCGACAACAGCCGCACCGGCACGTACAAGCTCGTCAACCGCTACAGCGGCCTCGTCCTCGGCCTCTCCTCCGACCCCGGCCGCCCCGCCGAGACCACCCCCGTCCGCAGCTGGAGCAACGCCACCGGCAACCCCGTCGGCGGCAGTCGCACCGCGGCGGAGCAGACCCTGAGCCTGACCCCCACGGGCCAGGCCCCGGAGACGGTCACGGTCACCGACCCGGGCCCCCGCTCCGCCACCCTGGGCCAGGCCGTCTCGCTCCAGATCGCGGCCACCGACTCCCGGAACAAGCCCCTCACCTTCACCGCCACCGGCCTCCCGGCCGGACTGGGCATCAGCTCCGCCGGCCTCGTCACCGGCACCCCGACCACCGTCGGCACCTCCACCGTCACGGTCACCGCCTCCTCCGGCACCGCGACCGGCACCGTGACCTTCACCTGGTCGGTCGCTGCCTCCCTCGACGGCGTCCACACGCTCACGGTCGCCGGCAACGCCCTCGACAACCCGAACAGCAGCAGCGCCAACGGCACCCAGCTCATCACCTGGGCCCCCAACGGCGGTGCCAACCAGAAGTGGACCCTCACCCGGCAGACGGACGGCACCTACGAACTCAGGAACGGTTCGTCGGGCAAGTGCGCCGATGTCGACGGGGGTTCCACCAGCGCCGGTGCGCGGATCATCCAGTGGACCTGCCACGGCGGCGCCAACCAGCGGTGGAACATCGTCCGGCAGCCGTCCGGCACCTACGCCCTCACCTCAGCCGCCGGCGGACTGGCGCTGACCGCGGCCTCCACCGCCGGCGGTGCCCCGGTCACCCAGCAGCCCGACACCGGATCCGCCCTCCAGCGGTGGACGGTCGGCTGACCGCCCGGGCCGGAGACGCCCACACGGGGCCCGGGCATCGCCGCCCGGGCCCCGCCCGCGCCCCGGTCGCCCCGACTGGGGCGCCGTGCCGGGACGGCCGTCGGCACCGGCCTGCCGGGACGGGCCGACGACCCCCGGGCGTGCCGCTGCGGCGCGGCCGGGTCCCGCCGGCCGGCGGTGCGGTGATCGACGAGCCCCGAACAAGGGCGCCCGTGACACGTGTTGTTCACACCGGACGGGAATGCCGCTACCGGGAAGCCCTGTTGCGGCGTACATGACTCTCGGAGTAACGCTCGGCTCGACCTCCTGGCAGCTCCCCCTCGACGTCACCGTACGGCTCGCGCACGAGGCGCGGGACGCCGGTCTGCACTCCGCGTGGTTCGGTCAGTCCTTCGCGTACGACTCGCCGTCGCTGGCCGCGATCGTCGGGCGCGAGGTACCGGGCCTGCAGGTGGGGACCTCGGCGATCCCCCTCTTCGGCCGCCATCCGCTGCTCGTCTCCAGCCAGGCCCAGACGGCCCAGGCCGCCACGGGCGGCCGCTACCACCTCGGGCTCGCCCTCGGCACCCCGCACCTCACCGAGACCGCCTTCGGCCTCCCGTACCGGCGGCCCATCGGTCTGCTCCGCGAGTTCCTCACGGCTCTGCGGCCCCTCCTCGAAACGGGCCAGGCCGATTTCCACGGCGAGTTGCTGACCGCCACGACGCCGTACTCGGCGGCAGTCCCCGGGGCGCAGCCGCCGGTGCCGGTCCTGGTCGCCGCCATGGGGCCCCAGGCCGTACGGGTCAGCGGTGAACTCGCCGACGGCATCCTGCCGTTCCTGGCCGGCCCGCGGGCGCTCGGCGAGCACATCGTTCCGGCCGTGACCGCCGCCGCGCAGGCCGCGGGCCGGCCGGCGCCGAGGGTCGTCGCCCTGGTGCCGGGCGCGGTCACGGCCGACCCCGAGGGGGTGCGGCAGCGGGCCGCCGAGGCGCTCGCGCTCTACGAGCGCATTCCCTCCTACCGGCGCGCCCTCGACCTGTCCGGCGCGGACCGGGCCGCGGACCTGGCCGTCCTCGGCGACGAGGAGACCGTCGCGGCCGAGGTGCGGCGCTACCGCGACGCGGGCGCGACCGAGGTGGTGTTCACCGCGACGGACCTGAGCGGCGAGGACGACCGGCGCCGCACGTGGAAGCTGCTCGGCGAGCTCTCCCGCGGCTGATCGCGAGCGCCTCCGGGGCGGGTCAGGACCCCAGCACCTCCACATGGTCGCCGATCGCGACCACCAGCACGCGCGAGCCCGCCCCGGTGGTGCGCCAGCGGTGCCGGACGCCGCCCGACAGCAGCAGGGTGTCCCCGCGTCCCAGCCGGTGCACCCGGCCGTCGGCCTCCACCTCCACGGAGCCGTCCGCCACGTACATCAGCTCGTCGTGCCGGTGCCGGAACTCGCGGTCCGCCTCGTGCTCGCCCACGAACTCCAGCGCGTGCAGCTGGTGACGGCCGCGCACCACCGGCCGTACGCGCGCCTCCCGGTCGAGGCCGCTGTCGTCGCCCGCCCGCACCACGTCGACCGTGCGGGTCTCGTCCGAGGCCGCGAGCAACTGGACCGCCGTCGTGCCGAGGGCGTCCGCGATCCGCTGCAGCGACCGCATGCTGGGGCGCGCCCGGTCGTTCTCGATCTGGCTCAGGAACGGCGAGGAGAGCCCGCTGCGTACCGCCACCTCGGCCAGCGTCAGATCGAGCGCCCGGCGCCGGCGGCGTACGGCGGCTCCCACCCGCGGTGTGTTCGCGGCATCCATGGATCGTCCCGTCCCTCCCCGCCCCACGGCCCCGTCCGCCCTCGTGGGCACTGCCTGACCGCACCCTACGCCGCGCACGGCGGCGGCCCGGAGCCGGTTTCGTACTCCTGACACACGCCCGTCACACAACGCCCCTACCGTCAAAGTCGGTTGCTCTCATCAAAGAAAGTTTGAAGCGAGGAGTTCCGACATGCCCCCGATCGACCAGAATTCACGTCGCCGACGCCCCACCGGGCTCATCGCCGTCGACGAGACCGCCGCCTTCGACGGACTCACCCTCTTCGCGCCGCTCACCGGCACCGGAGAGGTCTATCTCGTCGACCTCCACGGCCGCACCGCGCACCGGTGGAAACTGCCCTACCGGCCCGGCCGCCACGCCCGCCTCCTCACCGACGGCACCCTGGCCTACAACGGCGTACTCCCGGGAGAGCAGGCGCTCTTCCCGATGTGGCACAAGTACCGGGGCGGCGTCATGCTCCACGCCGCCCCCGACGGCACCGTGCTCCGGGAGCACCGCGACCCCCTCCAGCACCACGACGCCCACCACCTCGACGACGGCCGCATCCTCTACACCGCCCTGGAGGCCCTCACCGGGTCCGAGGCCACGGCCGTACGGGGCGGGGTGCCCGGCTCCGAGGCGGCGGACGGCGTCGTCTGGGCCGACACCATCCGGGAGGTCGGCCCGGACGGCGAACTCCTGTGGTCCTGGCGCGCGGCGGAACACCTCGACCCCGCCTCCTTCCCCCTGCACGAGGCGTACGCCCGCGAGCACTGGCCCCTGATCAACAGCGTGACCCCGCTGCGCGAGGGCAACATCCTGGCGAGTCTGCGCAGCGTCTCGGCCGTCGTCGTCATCAGCCGCCGCACCGGCGAGATCCTGTGGCGCAGCGGCCCCGGCACCGTCAGCCAGCAGCACGCGCCCACCGAACTCGACGACGGCCGACTGCTGGTCTTCGACAACGGCGTCTTCCGGCCCGGCCACGACGTGCCGTACTCCCGGGTCGTCGAGATCGACCGGGCGACCGGCGAGATCGGGTGGGAGTACCACGACCCCGCCCGCGAGTTCTTCTTCGCGCCCTTCATGGGCTCCGCGCAGCGCCTGCCGAACGGCAACACGCTCGTCACCGACTCCCCGGCCGGGCGCCTCTTCGAAGTGACCGAGGACGGCTACCTGTGCTGGGAGTACGTCGTCCCGTACTTCGCCGGATACGCCGAGAGCGAGGTCCGCGGGATCTTCCCGTCCCAGCCCAACGCGGTCTTCCGCGCCTACCGTTACGCCGCGTCCGACATCCCGTGGCTGGAGACGACGTCATGACGCCCGCCCCCGCCGGCCCGCCCGCCACGTCCCCCGGCGCGGCCGCCCTTCCCGCCCCCTCGGACGAGGCCGTCGACGCGCGGGTGCCGGTGCGCCGGCTCGTCCCGCTGGCGGCCCAGCACGTCCTCGCGATGCTCGCCGCCCCGGTCTCCACCGTCCTCCTCGTCTCCGGCACGCTGCGGATGCCGCCGGGACCGACCGCCTCGCTGCTCAGCGCCGTCCTGCTGCTGTGCGGCGCGGGCGCCCTGCTCCAGTCCCTCGGCGTGTGGCGGATCGGCGGCCGCCTGCCCTTCGTGATGCTCCCCGGCGGCGCCGCGACCGCGCTGTTCCTCCAGATCGCACAGGAACACGGGGCGCCGACCGCGACGGGCGCCGTCCTGCTGGCGGCGGCGCTGCTGCTGTCCGTGCTGCCGCTCTACGCCCGCGTCGTCCGGTTCTTCCCGCCCCTGGTCATGGGCGTGACCGTGCTGCTCATCGGGATCGCGATGATCCGGGTGTCCGCCCGGCTCGTCACCGGACCGGACGGTGCCGGGGAGCCGCGCGCGGTGCTCCTCGCCGCGCTCACGGTCGCCGCCACCGTCGCCGGCTACGTGCTGCTGCGCGGCGTCTGGCGCCAGACCTCCGTCCTCCTCGGGATGGCGGCGGGGACGGTCGTCGCGGTGACCACCGGCCTCGGCGCCTTCACCCCGGTGACGGGCGACGGTTTCGCCCTGCCCGCCCTGCTGCCCTTCGGTACACCCCGGTTCGATCCGGTGGCGGCCCTGCCGCTGCTCGTGTTCAGCCTCACGACCCTCGCGGAGATCACCGGACAGACCGTGCTCAACAGCGAGACCGTCGGCCGGACACCCGCTCCCGAACGGGACGTTCCGCGCGTGGCCCGCGCCGACGCGCTGGTCTCCCTGGCCGGCGGACTCCTCGGCACGTCCCTGATGGTGACCAGCGCCGAGAACATCGGCATCGGCCGGCTCACCGGAGTGCGCAGCCGTTCCGTGACCGCCGCGGCGGGGGTCCTCCTGGTCGTCCTCGGTCTGGCGACGCCGGTCTCGCGGGCGCTGGCCGGTCTGCCCGAGGCCGTCGTGGGCGGCTCGTCGCTCGTCGTCTACGCGGTGATCGCCGTCATGGGCGTCGACATGCTCCGCCGGGCGGACCTGTCCGGCACGGGGGCGGGCAGCCTGACCGCGGCCCTCGCGCTCACCGCCGGACTGCTGCCCCTGCTCACGCCGGACCTGTACGCGGGGTTCCCCGCCTGGGCCCGCACGGTCCTGGGCAGCGGCGTCGTCGCCGGCACCCTGACCGCGGTCCTCCTCGGCGCGCTCCTCGGCCGGTTCGGGCCCGGGAGACGCGCGGAGGAGTGACCGGGCCGGACCCCGGCCGCACGCTCCTGCGGACCACGGGCGCCTCGCCCGCGGTGGGCCTCCGCGGCCGGCCTCAGACCGCCGGCAGGACGGCCGGCGAGTCGGCGCCGGGGACCAGGAGGCGCGGGCTGCCCGAGCCGTCCGCCGGGACCGTCCACACGTCGTCGGTGCCGTCCGGGCGCTGGAGGGCGTAGGCGACAGTGCTGTCGTCGAGCCAGGCCGCCTGGTCGTCCACGTTCCGGGTCTCCGCCAGCGGCGTGCGGCGCAGGGTCGCGAGGTCGAGGACGGACACCTGCCAGCCCCTGGCCGGGTCGGCGCCGACGGCCTGCTTGAAGGCGATCCGCCGGCCGTCGGGGGAGAGCGACGGGCACTCGACGTCGTCCGCGAGGGTGCGCAGGGTCCTGGCCGCGATGTCCCCCTCGACCAGCGAACGGGTCCCGGCGCTGGACACCGTCGCGTAGAAGCGGTTGTCGTCGGCCGCGAACGTCACCCCCCAGACGTTGACGTCCGCCGCCCGGTGGCGGCGGCCGTCCCGGAGGACCGCGAAGTCCTCCAGGGAGCCGATGACCCGGCCGGTGCGCGTGTCCAGGATCCCGGTCCGGGTGGAGAAGCCGCCGCCGGCGTACGAGTCCCCGCCGACGAACAGCGTCCAGGCGACCAGACGCCCGTCGGCGGACACCCGGGTGCGGTTGGGCAGTCCGGTGAGCGCGACGGTGTGCCGGGTCCTCAGCTCCTCGTCGAGGACGAGGAGCCGGGGGCCGCTGAGGGCCCCGGCCGGCGTCAGACAGGCGGTGGTGCCGCCCGCCGTGTACGCGCGGTCGCAGCGGGTCGACGTGACGGTGCGCGGGCCGGACGGGTCGTCCAGCGGCACCGTGGACAGCAGCCCGTTGCTGAGCACCCGAAGCCGGGCGCCCGGCCGGCCGGCGAGCACCGGGGAGGCCGCGGCCGGTGTGCGGTCGTTCACCGAGGGCGCGGACGACGCGTTCTGCCGGGCACGGACGACGGTGGCGGCCGCCAGGGCCGTCAGCAGGACGGCGGCGAGCACGGTGACGAGGATCTTCCCCCGCTGGGTGGGGGCGTTCAACGCCTTCATGAGGAGGAGCCGGGCCTTTCGTCCGGGGCAGGGGAGCCTTGGGCGGTGGGGGAGCTGCCGGTGGCGGGGGAGCGCTCGGGGGTCCGGCGGGCCGATGGAGCGAGGAGCAGGGCCGTCGCCGTTCCGGTGACGACCACCGCCACCGCCGCCCCCCGGCTCGCCGCCGCCGCTCCCCAGGCCTGCCACGCGAGACCGAAGAGCACGGACGAGCCGAGGTAGGCCAGTGCCTGGCCGCTCTGGATCAGGGCGATGCCGGTGGTCCGCAGGCGCTCGGGCAGGACGGGCCCCGCGAGGGCCATCAGGACGCCCTCGGTGGAGGCGTAGAACAGGCCGTAGAGGAACAGCACCGTGACGAGGAGCGCCGGACCGTCGAGCGGGCCGTGCAGCAGGAGGTAGACCAGGGCGAGGACGCCGTAGCCGCCCAGCATCACCGGCAGGCGTCCGACGCGGTCGGCCAGGGCCCCGAGCGGGGCCGCCAGCAGGAGGTAGGACAGGCTCGTGCCGACGGCGAGGAGTGGGAACCAGCCGACGGACAGGGACTCGCGCCGCTGGAGCAGCAGGTACACGAAGCCGTCGCCGACGGTGGCGAGTCCCAGCAGGCCGGCGGCGCACACCAGCCGCCGCACCGGGGCCGTACGCACCAGCCGGCCCACGGCGCGCGGCGAGACGGTGCCCGCGGGCGGCCGGGCCTCCCTGCGGTCCCGGACGAAGAGGAACAGCACCAGTACGCCCAGGGCCGCGATGCAGAAGCTGGTGACGAAGACGGCCTCGAAGGACTGCCCGGCGGCCGTGAGCACGGCGAGGGCCACGAGAGGGCCGGCGAAGGCCCCGATGCTGTCCATCGCCCGGTGCACGCCGAAGGCCCGGCCGAGCGCGTGCTCGGGGGTGGAGAGGGTGATGAGGGCGTCGCGGGGAGCGGTGCGCAGGCCCTTGCCCGCCCGGTCCGCGGTCAGCACGATGCCGAGCGACGTCACGGAGCCGCCCGCGGCCACCAGGCCGAGCTTGGCGAGGGCCGACAGGCCGTAGCCCGCCCCGGCGACCGCCTTGCGCCGGCTGACCCGGTCGGCCAGATAGCCGCCGACGACCCTGAGCAGGGCCGTGGCCCCGGTGTTGAGACCGTCGAGGGCGCCGTACGCGACGGGGCTGAGCTGCAGTCCGAGGACGAGGTACAGCGGCAGCACCGCGGTGACCATCTCGGCGGAGACGTCGGTGACCAGGCTGACGGTGCCGAGTGCGAGGACGTTGCCGCCGATCACCGTCCAGCGGCCGCGCGGTCCGGGCACCGGGGAGTCGGTCGGCAGTCGCCTCCTGCCGATCGTGGAGAGATACACGGGGGTGACGACCTCCGGGTGTGGGGGTGGGCCGGCGTCCGGGCCGGGCGGACGGGGTCAGTGGCAGGTGCCCGTGCCGCTGTCGTTGTAGGTCTTGCCCGCCTGCGGCACGAACTGCCAGTCGTAGCTGTTCGCGTGCAGGGTGAGCTTCAGGACGCCGAAGGTGTCGTTGTTGCGGGCCTCGCTGTTGGGCTGGATGGTGCCGAAGCCGTAGAGGTCCGCGCCGCCCATGCCGGCGACGAACTGCCGCAGACCGCGCGCGGTGTCGAGCCGGCCGCTCGGGTCCTGCGGCGCGAAGCGCTCGTACTGGTGGTTGTGGCCGGTCAGGATGACCTCGGCGTTGTAGTCGTACAGCGCCTGGACCAGCGGACCCGTCGCGGGCTCGGGGGCGTGGCTGGAGCTGGACGTCCAGCGCGGCTTGTGCCAGTACGCCACCGTGCACGGCTTGTCGCTGGCGGCGAGGTCGGCGCGCAGCCACTTCTCCTGGGCCGACCCGACGCCCATGGAGGTCTCGGAGTTCAGCGAGACCACGTGCCAGTCGCCGAGGTCGTAGGAGTAGTAACCCCGACCCGCCGGACCCGCGTTGGCGCCGAAGTAGGAGTAGTACGCGGACGCGCCGGAGGTGTTGTAGTCGTGGTTGCCCGGCGCGGGCCTGGTGCGCGCCTTGTGGCGGCCCCAGGTCGGCTCGTAGTAGGTGGAGAAGTCCGAGGCGGTGCCGTTCGGGTAGGCGTTGTCGCCGACCGTGAAGACCGTGCCGGGGATGGCGTCGAGCAGGTTCGCGGTCGCGGTGTCGCCGGAGCCCGAGGTGGCGATGTCGCCCGCGCCGACGAACACCGGGTCACCGCCCGGCGGCGGGGTGGTGGAGGTGCTCGGGGTCGGGGTGGGCGTGCTGCCCGTCTCGATCACCAACTGCGGCGCGGTGGCGCCGGATTCCCGTGCGTCGTAGTCGGCGCCGTTGGTGCTCGACGACGTCACGCCGATGGAGAAGGTGCCGTTGCCCTTCACGTACGAGGTCACGTCGACCTCGTACCAGGTGTTGCGGGCCACGGAGCCGAGGGTGCCGAGCGTGGCCCCGTCGATGGGGGGCCGGCCGGCGTAGGTGACCGCCGTCTCGGACCACGTGGTGCTGGACATGGCGCGGAACGTGCCGCCGTTGCCGCTCTCCGCGCCGGCCACGTCGTCGACGTGGATCCGGAGCTTCGCGCCGGTCACCGGCTGCGTGAGCCCGGTGACGTCGAAGCGCAGGAACATCTGCTTGACCGGGCTGTCGTCCACGCCGAGTTGCTGCGAGGCGCCGTAGTTCGTGGTGGTGTTCTGGCTGTCGACGTACGTGTCGGCGGACGCGGTGAACGTGGTGCCCGCCGCGGCGGCGGTGGGCGCGAGGCCGGTCAGGGCCGTGGCGGCCAGGGTTCCGGTGGCGAGAACGCCGACGAGGGCCACCAGGGTGACCTTCCGACTGAGCATGCCAAACCTTTCGATCGCAGGACGAGGGCGATCGGAAGGTAGGGCGCGCGCGAGGATACCCGGTGTTGCGGTGGAGTTGACCCGGTTGCGGTTGGGTGAACCGCGGAAGTCGGGGGCCGTTCCGCGGTCCGGACGGGCGCCCTCAGCGTGCGGCGCCGCCCGCGCCTGACCGCGACGGGACGCCCGGGCGCGGGTAGACCCGCGACTGCTTCACGCTGCCGAAGGCGAAGCTGGACTCGATCGAGGCGATGCCCGGGATCGCGTGGATCCGCGTGCGGACGAGCGCCTCGTAGGCCTCCAGGCTCTCGATGACGACCCGGAGGAGGTAGTCGCTGCTGCCGGCCATCAGATAGCAGTCCTGGATGTGGTCGATGAGTCCGACGTGCTGCTCGAAGACGTTGACCGCCTCGGCGGTGTGGCGTTCCAGGCGGATCCGTACGAAGACGGTGATCGGCAGGCCGAAGGCGACCTGGTCGACGGTGGCCGTGTAGCCGCCGATCAGACCCTGTTCCTCCAGCCGGCGCACCCGGCGCAGGCAGGGGGACGGGGACAGGCTGATCCGGTCGGCGAGGTCCTGGTTCGACAGGCGGCCGTCCGCCTGCAGCTCGTGGATGATCCGGAAATCCACGGCGTCCATCGGCTCTCCCGGTCGTTCTCGGCGATTCTTGGCAGATTCTGCCCCCACGCTAGAGCGGGAGGGCATAACTGGCAATCGGCTGCCCCGGAGAAAGCTCTAGCGTTGCTTCCCGGGGGCACAACCGCATACCGGTTCCGCCCCGACGCCTTCGGGACGGTTCGAGCGGGAGGAATGGCGCGGTGGCCGCAACGCAATCGGTGGGGGCGCGAACGGTGGGGACACCGGACACGCGCATACCGCCCGCAGTCGGGCGCGACGAGGCGCGCGCGCCCGGCACCTCCGGAGCGGGGCCGCTCGGCCGGCTCTCCCCGCAGGCCGTCGGCATGGTCGCGCTGGTGCTCACCGTGGGCATCTGGGCCGCGTTCGCGCTCAGCGCCCGCGCCCTGAGCGCCTCGACGCTGCTGCCGGCCGACGCCGCGCTGCTGCGGTTCGGAGTGCCCCTCGTGGTCCTGGCCCCCGCCCTGTGGCGGCGCAGGCGCCGGCTGGCCGCGGTCCGGTTCGGCCCCGCTGCCAAGATCGTCTGCGGTGCCGGGGTCCCCTTCTTCCTCGCCGCCATGTACGGCGGCTCCCTGACCTCGGCGGCCTTCGTCGGGGCGATCGTGCCCGGCATGGTCCCGCTCTTCGTCTCCGCCCTCGTGGTCGCGGGCGGCAAGAGCGCACCGCGGGGCACGCAGGCGGCGGGCCTGGCCCTCATCGTGGCCGGCGTCGTGGCCCTGGTGTGGCGCTACACCGCCGCCCTGGACGCGGACGTCCTGCTCGGCACCGGAACGCTGCTCGTCGCCAGCGGCCTGTGGGCCCTCTACACCGTGGGCCTGCGGGAAGTGGACCTCGACCCCGTCGGGTCCATCGGACTGCTCTGCCTGCCCTCCTTCGCCGTCATCGCCCTCCTCGCCCTCACCGGCGTCCTGCCCACCGGCCTCGCCCACGCGGCCGGCGCCGACATCGCGCTCTTCCTCGTCGTCCAGGGGCTCGGCGTCGGCCTGTGCGCCGGGCTGCTGTACGCCTTCGCCATCCGCCGGCTCGGCCCGGAGCGCAGCTCCGTCGTCGGCAGCCTCAGCCCGGTCGCCGTCGTCCTGCTCGCCGTGCCCCTGCTGGACGAGTCCCCGACCCTGCCCGTCCTGATCGGCGTCCCCCTCATCACCCTCGGTGTCGCCCTCGCCAACCGACGCTCCCGGAAGAAGGTGCCCTCCGATGCTTGAGCTGCTGCCCGTCCCGCCCGCCGACCCGCTGTGGGACCTCACCGCCGAGTACGCGGCCGACCCGCGCCCCGAGCGCCTCGATCTCGTCCTCGGCGTCTACCGCGACCAGACCGGGGTCACCCCCGTCATGGCGGCGGTCAGGGAGGCCGAGATCCGCCTGGCGGAACGCTCGGGCTCCAAGGAGTACCTCGGTCTGTCGGGCAACGCCGCCTTCAACCGCGCCATGCTCGCCACCGTCCTCGGCACCGGGACCCTCACCGAGCGCGCGACGGCCGTCCAGACCGTCGCGGGCACCGGCGCCCTGCGCCTCCTCGCCGATCTCGTACGGCAGACCCGCCCCGGCACCACGGTGTGGATCAGCGACCCCGCGTACGTCAACCACCGCCCCATCCTCGAAGGCGCGGGCCTCACCGTCCGCACGTACCGGTGGCTCGACCCGGCCGCGCCGTCCGACCCGACGGGCATGCTGGAGGACCTCGGCCGGGCGGAACCCGGCGACGTCGTCCTGCTGCAGGGCTGCTGCCACAACCCGACCGGCGCGGATCCCTCCTCCGCGACCTGGGAGGAGCTGGCCGGACTCGCCGCGACGAACGGCTGGGTCCCCTTCGTCGACCTCGCCTACCACGGCCTCGGCGACGGTCTCGACGCCGACCTGCGCCCCACCCGGATGCTGGCCGAACGCCTCCCCGAGGTGCTGATCGCCGTCAGCTGCTCCAAGAACTTCGGCCTCTACCGCGACCGCACCGGGTGCGCCGTCGTGGTCGGCTCCTCGACGCGCGCCCTCCGGCACGTCGAGACCGCCCTGCAGAACGCCGCGCGCACCCTCTACTCGATGCCGCCGGACCACGGCGCCGCCGTCGTCGCCACCGTCCTGGACGACGAGGCCCTGCGGGCCGCCTGGCATGCCGAACTCGACGTGATGCGCCACCGGATCACCGCCAACCGGGAGGACCTCGTCGCCCATCTGGGCGCACTCGGCCACGAGCGGGAGGCGCGGGCCCTCGCCGGGCAGAAGGGCATGTTCTCGATGCTGCCCCTCGGGCCGGAGGAGATGCTGCGGATGCGCCGCCGCTCCGGCATCTACGGCACGACCGCGGGACGCATCAACATCGCGGGCGTCCCCGCCCACCGGATCCCGTTCCTGGCGCAGGGCATCGCCGACGCCCTGCGGACGCCGACCGCCGCGGAGACCGTCTGACGCGGGGACGCGCCGCCGCCCGGACGCACCACCGCGCCGTGGTGCCTCCGGGCCGGGGCCGGGCGAGGAGCGCGCGAGGACGGGATCCGGGTGAAGGACCAGACGGGCGACCGGAAGCCTCAGATCATCAGATTCCGGTCATCACGCCCGTAGGCTGCCGCCCGTACCGGTCCGTCCTTCCGAAGGAGCACCCCTTGGCATCGCGTCTCAACCCGTACATCAGCTTCTCCGGTGACGCGCGACAGGCGCTGGAGTTCTACCAGACCGTCCTGGGCGGCACGCTGAACGTGAGCACGTTCGGCGAGTTCGGCTCCGAGGCCCCGCCCGGGTACGAGGACAAGGTCATGCACGGCATGCTGGAGAGCCCCAGCGGCTACACGCTGATGGGCGCGGACACGCCGCCCGGTATGGAGCACAGGCCCGGGACCAACTTCTCGGTGAGCCTGAGCGGCGACGACGGGGACGAGCTGCGCGGCTACTGGGAGAAGCTGTCCGAGGGCGGCACCGTCGCCGTTCCGCTGGAGAAGCAGATGTGGGGCGACGTGTTCGGGATGTGCGTCGACAGGTTCGGCATCACGTGGATGGTCAACATCACCGAACAGGGCTGAGCCGTCCGGCGGCGCGCGGGCGGCCGGGTGCCGCCGGGCGCGCCGCCGCCGACGCGCCTCTGGACGAACCCGACCCGGGTCCGCCCGGGCCGGCCGAGGGCGTCCGGTCACGCGTGGTTGACGCGCGTCGACCCGGACGGCCAACCTTCGGGGGCGGCCCCACGTCGCGGTCCGCACCAGGCTCGTTCGGTGATGGAGGTTCGATGACCGGATCCACCGCTCAGTCCCGGCCCGTACGCCTGCTTCTCTCGCTTGTCATGTTCGTGTCATCCGTGGTGCTCGGGATGGTGGCGACCACCGGCACCGCGCACGCCGACGGCTGCTACACCTGGTCGCGCACCCTCTCCCAGGGAGTGACCGGCGCCGACGTGACCGCCTTGCAGATCCGTGTGGCCGGATATCCCGGCTACGGCAGCGTGCTCGACATCGACGGCTCGTACGGCCCCGCCACCGCCGCGGCCGTCAAGCGCTTCCAGTCCGCCTACGGGCTCGCCGCCGACGGCGTCGCCGGCCCCGCGACCTTCAGCAGCATCTACGCCCTCCAGGACGACGACTGCACCCCGGCGCACTTCTCCTACGCCGAGCTCAACGACTGCAACTCCACCTGGGAGGGCGGTGCCGTCGGCGCGGCCACGGCCAAGGCCAACGCCCTGCGCACCATGTGGAAGCTGGAGGCCCTGCGGCACGCCCTGGGGGACCGGCCCGTCACCGTCACCAGCGGATTCCGCAGCCACGCCTGCAACGACGCCGTCGGCGGGGCCGCGTCCAGCAGGCACCTCTACGGCGACGCGGCCGACCTGGGCGCCGGACCGCACACGCTGTGCACACTCGCCCAGCAGGCCCGTCACCACGGCTTCCCCGGCATCCTCGGGCCCGGCTACCCCGGGCACGGCGACCACACCCACGTCGACCACCGCGCCACCCGCTTCTGGTCCGCGTCCGGCTGCGGGATCTGATCCGGCCCCCTCGTCGCGCGCCCCGGACCGTCGGCAGCCGACGGTCCGGGGCGCGCGGATCGCGGGTCAGGGATCAGGCCACCGTCAGGACGATCTTGCCGGTCGTGCGGCCCCGCTCGCCGATCTCGTGCGCCTTCGCCGCCTCGGCGAGCGGCAGCACGGTGTCGACCACCGGGCGCAGCGCGCCCCGGTCCACGAGCGCGGCGATCTCGCGCAGGCCCAGGTGGTCGGGCTCGACGAGCACCCACAGGGCCCGCACCTCGTCGTGCGCCTCGGGCACGTCGTCCGGACCCGGAAGCGTGACCAGCCGGCCACCCGCCCGGAGCACCTTCAGGGAGCGCACGGCCGTCTCGCCGCCGAGGCCGTCCAGGACGACGTCGACATCGGAGACGACGTCCTCGAACCGCTCCTCGCGATAGTCCACCACCTCGTCCGCGCCCAGCTCCCGGACCAGGTCGTGCTTGGCGGCGCTCGCGGTGCCGATGACGTAGGCACCGCGCGCCTTCGCGATCTGCACGGCGAAGTGGCCGACGCCGCCGGCCGCCGCGTGGACCAGCACGCGCTCCCCGGGGCGCACGTCCGCCGCGTCGACCAGGGCCTGCCACGCGGTCAGCGCGGCGAGCGGCAGGGCCGCGGCCTCCACGTGCGACAGCGAGGCCGGCTTGGGGGCGAGGTGCCGGGCCGGGGCCACCACGTACTCGGCGTAGCCGCCCGCCTGCCGCGGGAACAGCGGCATGCCGAAGACCTCGTCACCGGGGCGGAAGATCCCGACGCCCGGACCCACGGCCTCGACCGTGCCGGACACGTCCCAGCCGACGGCCGGCACGTCGCCCCACTCGATGAGCGCCCCACCGGAGCGGGTCTTCCAGTCGACCGGGTTCACCCCGGCCGCGTGCACCCGCACCAGGACCTCGTTCAGGCCCGGCTCCGGCCGCTCCACCTCGCGCTCGACCAGGTTCTCGGGTCCGCCCCACTGCTCCACGACCACCGCGCGCATGTTCTCTCCGCCTCGTTCCGTCTCGATCGGTGTCCCGCCGGAACCCTTCCGGCGGCGACACGGAAGACGATCCGGCAGCCGGGCCCCTCGTGGTGTTGGCCGTTTGGCCATGATGTGACAGGATCTGGCCATGGAGGAGATACGGGACACGCGCACCGACGGTGAACAGGACGGAGCCGAGGCACCCGCTCCGCAGCGCAGGCACCGCGTCGCCGTGCTGGCCCTGCCCGGGGTGCCGCCCTTCGAGCTCGGCATCCCCTCCCGGGTCTTCGGCAGCGCGGAGGACGCCGAGGGCCGGCCCCTGTACGACGTCGTCGTGTGCACCGCCGACGGTGGGCCCGTGCCCAGCGACGCCGGCTTCGTCGTCCAGCCCGCGGCCGGACCGGAGGCCCTCGCCGCCGCCGACACGGTGATCCTGCCGCCCACGCACGCCATGCCCGAGCTCGCCGAGGGCGGCCCGCTGCCGTCCGAGGTCGGCGCGGCGATCGCCGGCATCCGGCCCGGCGCCCGGCTGGTCTCGATCTGCTCCGGCTCGTACGTGCTGGCCGCCGCCGGGCTGCTCGACGGGCGGCCCGCCACCACCCACTGGAATCTCGCCCCCGAGTTCCGCCGCGCCTACCCCAAGGTCAGGGTCGACGAGGAGGTGCTGTTCGTCGACGACGGCGATGTGCTCACCTCCGCCGGCGTGGCCGCCGGCGTCGACCTCTGCCTGCACATGATCCGCCGCGACCACGGCGCCGCGGCCGCCAACCGGGCGGCCCGCATGTGCGTCGTGCCTCCGTGGCGCGACGGAGGGCAGGCCCAGTTCATCGACCGCCCGGTCCCCGAACCCACCCTCGCCAGCACCACCGCCACCCGGGCGTGGGCCCTGGAACACCTCGGCGAACCGCTGCCCCTGGACACGCTCGCCGAGCACGCGCGGATGAGCCTGCGCTCCTTCACGCGCCGCTTCCGCGACGAGGTCGGCATGACCCCGGGACAGTGGCTCACCGCACAACGACTGGAACTGGCCAAGCAGTTGCTGGAGACCACCGACCTCCCCATCGACCTGGTCGCCCACCGCGCGGGCCTCGGCTCCGGCAATTCGCTGCGGTCCCACATGAAGACGGCGTTCGGCATCTCGCCGGCCGCCTACCGCCGGGCCTTCAGCGCCGCCGCCCCGGCGTAGCGGCGGTCCGCGGGCTCCGGTCGGACGACGGATCCGCCGGGCCGTTCGTGGGCGGCGCGGCGCATGCCGCCGCCTCCGGACGCGAAGGCGGCGGCGCGCAGTTGTACGGGTCCCGCGGGGGGAAGGCTCCTGGAGGACGTCCCCGGCCCGCGCGTCCGCCGTCCGGTCGCCGGACCGGACAGGGAGACCGCGTCGTCGGCGAGGGAGGAGCCGGCACCGGCGGATCGCGAGCCCGGCGCTCCCTCGTCCGGCCGGTGCTCGTCGACCTGCCGTTCGACACGCGTTCACACGGCAACCGGACCGATGCCGGCCGCCGTTCGGCATCGACCGGGAACCTCGTCTCGCCCAGCCCCCACTCCTCCCCTCCTCCCAGGACGGACACCGTGCTCGAAGTACGCGCTCCCCGCGGGCGTCGTCGCCTCGCCCCCCTCCGCCGCGCCTCGCTCCGCCTCGCCGTCGCCGGAACCACGATGGCCGCCGCCGCGGCCATGCTCGCTCCCGCCGCCCAGGCCGCCCCGGCGGACGACGTCCGCATCAACGAGGTGGTCACCACCGGCGGCGTCAACGACTCGATCGAGCTGTTCAACAAGGGCACGGCCGCCGTGGACGTCTCCGGCTGGATCCTCAAGGACGACAACAACGGCTCGAAGTTCACCGTGCCGTCCGGCACGACGCTCGCCGCGGGTGCCGTCCGCGCGTTCGACGTCTCGGCGTCGTTCGGACTCGGCTCCAGCGACAAGGCCCGCCTGTACCTGCCGGGCGGCAGTACCCTGGTCGACAGCTTCACCTGGACCAGCCACTCCGCGCCGTCCTGGTCGCGCTGCCCCGACGGCACCGGCGCCTTCGGCCAGGCCTCCCTGACGCTCGGCTCGCCGAACAACTGCGGGACCGGCGGCGGTACGGGCCCGGAGGCCTGGCCCGGCGGCACCTCCGTGGCGACGGCCGACGGCTCCGACGTCTTCGGCTCCGACCTCAGCGGCCTGTACGAGGAGGGCTCCGTGCTGTGGGGCGCCCAGAACTCCGGCAAGCTGTGGCGCCTGGTCCGCGACGGCTCCGGCGGCTGGCGGCCGGACACCGCGAACGGCTGGACGTCCGGCAAGACCCTGCGCTTCCCCGGCGGCAGCGGCGCACCGGACAGCGAGGGCGTCACCCTGACCGCCGCGGGCGCGGCGGGCGGCGCGTACGTCGCGAGCGAGCGCAACGGCGACGCGTCCGGCACCAGCCGCCTGTCCGTCCTGCGCTACGACGTCGCCACCGGCACCGGTAGCACCCTGACCGCCACGAAGGAGTGGAACCTGACCGCCGGGCTGCCCGCCGTCGGCTCCAACGCCGGCTTCGAGGCCATCACCTGGATCCCCGACGCCACGCTCACCGCCGCGGGCTTCACGGACGAGTCGACGGGTGCGGCCTACGACCCGAGTCGCTTCGGCGCGCACGCGGGCGGCGTCTTCCTCGTCGGTGTCGAGGGCACCGGGACGGTGTACGGCTACGTGCTCGAGGACGGTGGCGCCGCCACCCGGGTCGCCACGATCAGCAGCGGCATGTCCGGTGTGATGGAGCTCCAGTGGGAGCCGCAGGCCGCGCGCCTGTGGGCCGTCTGCGACGACACCTGCCACGGCCGGCACACCACCCTGAAGATCGGCACCGGCGGCGGCTTCGTCCAGGCCGCCGTCTACAACCGCCCGGCGGGCATGGCCGATCTGAACAACGAGGGCTTCGCCCTCGCGGCCGCCGACGAGTGTGCCGGCGGAACGAAGCCCGTCTACTGGGCCGACGACAGCAACACGAGCGGCCACGCGATCCGCAAGGGCACCCTCACCTGCTGAACCGGGCGAGCCCGCCCACCCCGCCGGGAGCGAGGGCGTCCGATACGGCGACCGCCGGCGTCGGGCGCCCCTCGGCATGAGCCGGACGACACGGCCCGGACCGGGAGAACCGTCTGTGCCGGGGTGACATGAGGGCACGTCAGCGCCGCTTTCCCCGGGAACCGTTGTCAGTGCTGCCCACTAGCGTCGGGGGTGTTGCAAGAGGCTTCCTGACAGGGGGTACGTGATGGCCGAGGGCTGTGTGGAGACGACGCTCAGGGTGGTTCTGGCGGACGTCAACGAGGGCGTGGTGAAGGCGTGGCGGGCGGCGTTCGCCGACACGCCGGGCATCGAGATCCGCCGGGGCTCGATCCTCGACGAGAACGTGGACGCGTGGGTCACCCCGACGAACGCGGCGGCCCGGATGGACGGCGGGGTCGACGCCGTGATCAAGCGGCATCTCGGGGCGGGCATCCAGCTGCGGGTGCAGCGGGCCGTCCGGGACCGGTTCGCCGGGAGCCTGCCGGTGGGCAGCGCCGTGTGCGTTCCCTCGGGCGCGACGGTCCCCCGGTTCCTGATCTCGACGCCGACGATGGTGGGCTCCTCGCAGAACGTGAGCGAGACGCTGAACGTGGCCATGGCCTGCGCGGCGGCCTTCCAGGCCGTGCACCGGCAGAACCGGCGGGCGCCGGGCAGCATCCGCTCGGTGGCACTGGTCGGCATGGGGGCACAGACCGGCCGGGTGCCGGCCCGGGTCTGCGCCAACCTGATGTGGACCGGCTACACGCTGTTCCACGACCACTGGTTCGAGGACGACGACGAGCTGCGCGCCACGATCACCGCCCAGCTCGCGTGCATCGACCAGGCGCCGGCGACGACCAGGGTGCGGATCATGCCGCCCAAAGGGCATTCCTTTCGCCGCTGACCCCGGCTCCGCCGCGCCCGCCACCGGCCCCCTTCCCCCCTCGGACACGACGACCGGGAGCTCCTCCTCCATGAGCGACGCCAGCACACCGACCACGCCCGCCCCGTCGCAGCCCGACGCGGCCGACCCGCTGGGCCTGACCGGCCTGTTCACCGGCGGCGGCGAGCCCTGGCTCCCCGTCCTCCAGCCCGTCATCGAGGCACGGCCGGGTGCCGCCGAGTTCATCGGCCCGGGCCGCAGCCCCCAGGTCGTCCCGGTCCGGGAGCTGACCTTCCAGGCGCTCAAGCCCAACCCGCCGCACAAGTGGAAGGTCGTCGCCTTCGGGCAGAACCCCTATCCGCGGCCGGAGAGCGCCACCGGCATCGCGATGTTCGACAACACGTTCAACGACTGGAAGGACAGCCAGTTCGGACGGGTCGTCAGCATCCGCTGCCTCATCAAGGCGGCGGCCATGTGGAAGTACGGCATCGACAGGAAGACGCCCGTCGGCGAGGTCCGCGCCCTGCTGAAGGAACGGGAGACGGTCCAGCCGCCCGAGTGGTTCCAGGCGATGCTCACCCAGGGCGTGCTGCTCCTCAACGCCTCGCTGACCGCCAGCGCCGACGGCGCCGTGGCGACCGACCAGCACACCGCCTTCTGGCGCCCGGTGGCCGAGCGGATCGTCGAGGAGATCCTCCGGGCGAAGCAGGAGGCGGCGGACAAGGAGGACCGCGGGGTCGTCTTCGCCTGGTGGGGCGCCCACGCCCGCGCCCTGAAGCGGACCGTCCTGCGTCTGCAGAAGAAGTACCCGGGAGTCGAGGTCCGGCACATCGACCACGCCAACCCGGCGGCGCAGGGCGATCTCTTCTGCGAGGGCGACCACTTCACCACGGTCAACGACGCCCTGCTGTCGCTCGGCGCCGACCCGGTCGACTGGCTGCCGAGCAAGGGCTGGAACGAGCCGTCCGCCGGTGCCGGCGGGTCGGGTGCCGGCAAGGGAGGCCCGGACGCCGACGTCGCCGCGCGCATGGGCGCCTTCATCGCCTCCACGATGGAGCTGCACCAGCTCTACCTGGAGCGGCTCACCAGCGTCCAGGACGAGGGCCATGTCCTGCCCCCGGTGACCGGCGTGTTCGACACCCCGCTGATGCCCTTCGAGGACGCAGTCGCCCCGGTGACCGGCACGCTGTCCGGGCTCGGCCGGCACATCGACCGCTCACGCGAGTTCGGCAAGCGGCGGGCGGACGAGCCCACCGGGGGAGGGCTCTCGGCCGACGCCATCGCCGCGCTCTTCCTCTACACCTGCGAGTCGGGCTTCTACCGGACCATCAACGCCGTGCTGCGTTCCCCGGACCGCAGCCGTGTCGTCCCCTACCTGCCGTATCTGCGCCTGCTGTGCTCGGCCGTCTCCGGACTCCCCGCCCAGAACCGGCCGCTGTGGCGCGGTGTCGGCCTGGACCTGCGCCGGCAGTACCCCGTCGGCGGGACGGTGACCTGGTGGGGTGTCTCCTCATGCACCTCCGAGCTGAGCGTCGCCCGGTCCTTCCTCGGCAGCCGTGGCAAGCGGACGCTGTTCGAGGTGACCCCCGCGCGCGCGGTGGGGATCCGCAGCTTCTCCGCGTTCACCGGGGAGGAGGAGTACATCCTCGCCCCGGGCACCCAACTGGAGGTCACGGACGTCACGACCGAGCGAGGCGGCTTGTGCACGGTCAAACTGACCGAGCTGGACGCCCGGCTCGTGTCCTGACCGCACGTGGAAGCGACGGTGCCCCCGGCCACCAGGGCCGGGGCACGACCGCGTTCGCTCTGCCGGCAGGATCAGGAGAGCACCTCGTACGACGGTCCGTCAGGCGCGCGGTCGCGCGCGCACAACGTCACGTCCCTGCCCTTGAGATAGGCGAGCAGCCACTCGCCGAACGTCATCTCGTAGAGGGTCCACGCCGGGCTGTCCATCTCCTGGACCACGACCCGCCAGGGCGACGAGGCGTCGTCGGGAACACGAAGGAAGATCCATTCCCCCGTCACCGCCGACGCCACCGGCATCAGCCCGCCGGGGTCCGCCCCTACCGGACCAGGCAGCAGCTCCGCCATGTCCTCCTCGCGCCAGAGATCGAGATCGCCCCTGACGGTCCTGCCCAGACTGTGCAGAAGGTGTCCGGCCGGGTGCTCCAGGTACAACTGCCCGTTGATCGTGACCGAACCGTAGGCGTCCACGATCTCACGGAAGTCCGGCGGGAACTCGATGCCGAACTCCTGCTGCAGTTCGTTCCACGGAGTCGGATCCGACCAGTTGAACCTGGGCTCACCCAGCAAGGCCTGGATCTGCGAGAGCGTTGCCACTACTGGTCCCTCCTAGCACGTCGAGCCTATGCCGCTCTGGGAGTTGATGGCGGTGCACGAGAACGTTCCCGCGATGTCCCCGTTAGGCGCGTACGCGGTCGTTCCCACCTGAACGAGAGTGGGAACGGCCGGATGGGGATCACCTTAGACGGGCACGACCGACATGATCAGCCTGTTGTCACCGGTCAGATGCTTCCACCCGAAGGCCTCCACCCTGCCGGCCATCCTCGGGCAGCGCGCTGACGTCCGGGACACTCCGGTACGGCGCACCGCGCCGACCGGCGCCGGCTCCGCGCCGCCGGTGCAGGGGCGTACCCGCGACCGCTCCCAGGACCACCCCGACCGACCCCGGGAGTGTGCCCCCGGCCCGTTCCCCCGGGCCGGTCAATCGCCGAACGAGCCGTGCCTGCCCTCTCCCGCGGTGAAGCGCGCCGCTCCCGCCAGGGTCTCGCCGGTCGACAGGGGCACCATGCCGTGCCGCAGCTCGCCCGCCAGGGCCTCGGCCTCGGGCAGCCCGTGCTGCTCCCGCACGGACATCCGGTCGTGACGCAGGCACTGCTGGGGGAAGGCCGCGATCTCCCGGGCGAGCTCCTCCGCCGCCGCCCGCGCCCGGCCCGGCGGAACGAGGCGGTTGGCGAGGCCCATCGCGTACGCCTCGGCCGCAGGCACGGCCCGGCCGGTGAGCACGAGATCCATGGCACGGCTCTCGCCGATCAGCCGCGGGAGCCGAACGGTGCCGCCGTCGATCAGCGGAACGCCCCAACGGCGGCAGAACACCCCGAAGACCGCGTCCTCCTCGGCTACGCGCAGGTCGCACCAGAGGGCCAGTTCGAGCCCGCCCGCCACGGCGTGCCCGGCGACCGCGGCGATGACCGGCTTGGTGAGCCGCAAGCGGGTCGGCCCCATCGGTCCGTCGCCGTCGGGCGCCACCCGATTGCCGTGATCGGTGCCGACGGCCTTGAGGTCGGCGCCCGCGCAGAAGGTCCCGCCCTCGCCCCACAGCACGGCGACCGAGGCGTCCGGGTCCCGCTCGAAGGCCCGGAAGGCGTCGGCCAGGCGGCGTGCCGTGGGCCCGTCCACGGCGTTGCGGGCGGAGGGCCGGGACAGCACCACGGTCGTCACGGGCCCGTCGCGTTCGACACGGACGCCGGATGCCGGCGAGTCATCGGTCATGGGCGCATTCTGCCGGGGCCGTGACCACCGGGCCAGGCCCGCGCGGGCGTCCCGGAGGCGTTCGCCCGGACCGGCGGTGCACCGCGATTCCCGCGCGCCGGTCACGACTACGAGCTGAGCCAGCCGCGCAGCAGCCTGCTCACGACGGGCATCGCCACGAACGTCATCAGCACGTTGAAGACGCAGGCGACGACCGCGCTGCTGAGCAGGAGCGGCAGTGCGGTCAGGTGCGGTGTGAGGAAGAGACCGCCGAACACGGAGATCGGGTAGATCGCCAGGGTCGCGCTGATCGCCATCTTCCACCGGGGCGGCGCGGGTCGGGTCGAGCCCGGTTCGGCGAACCAGGTCTCCATGCCGGTGAGCCTGCGCCGGGCGATCTCGGTGTGGTGGTGCCCGTCGCAGTCGGCGAACCAGGCCGCCCGTTCGGGCGACTCCTGCCAGGCCCGGCAGGCCTCCGGGTCCCGGAACCGGTGGACGAGGAACCACGGCGCGTCGCCGCCCGAGGAGCGGAAGAGCCCGTGGCCGAGGTGCCCGGGGAAGGCGGCGGCGCTCTCCAGGATGCCCTTCGCCCACCGCTCGAAGGAGGCTTCGTGGCCGGGCTCGACCCGGCGGGCTATCAGCAGGGTCACCTCGCCCGTGTCGGCGGGGACGGTGGCGTGCTCAAGGTTGACGGCGGTCAACACGGACTCCTCTTGTATCTCACCGCGCCCGCCCCCACTGTACGCGCCGCCCGCCGCCGGCCGCCCTGCCGCGGCCGGGGCGGCCGGCCGCGGGGAGTCGTCAGCGCCCCAGGCGGGCGTCGAGCCACTCCAGGACCTCGGGGGTCACGGGGTCGGTGATGTCGGCGAACTCCTCGTGCTTCTTGAGGAACTTCGCCACGTACGGGCAGACCGGGACGATGCGCAGGCCGGAGGCGCGGACGTCGGTGAGGGCCTGCTCGACGAGGATCGAGGCGAGACCCTGGCCCGCGTAGGCCTCGTCGACCTCCGTGTGGAAGAAGACCCGCCGGTCGTCCCGGTCGCGGTACGCGGTCAGACCGGCGCGCTGGTCGGCGACGAGGATCTCGTAACGGTGGCGGGCGTCGACGTGACGGACGACGGGGGTGGCGCTCTGCTCGCTCATGGCGGTCCTTCCGGGAGGGGGTGCGGGTCGGTACGGGGTGGTGTGGGAGGTCAGCGGCGGGAGGGGTTCCGCCGGGGCGCGATGACGGCGTTCGGCAGCGCGGGGGCCGGCAGCCGGTCACCGGGGTAGCCGGCCACGTCGCCGAAGCGGTCGGAGGCCCGCTCCCACTCCTCCCGTGCCTCGACGATGTCCTGGTGGCTGCGTCCGATGAAGTTCCACCACATCACGATCTCCTCCTCGAAGGGCGTGCCGCCCAGGAGAACGGTCCGGGCGGGCCGGTCGGAGGCGTTGGCGACGGTGAGGGTGGTGCGGCCCGGGGCCGCGTAGCCGAGTTCGGCGGGGCGCAGGACGGTGTCGTCGAGGCGCACGTCGCCCTCGTCGACGAGCAGTCCGTGCTCGAAGGCCGGGTCGACGTCGAGGGTGACGGTGGCGCCCGCGTCGATCAGGAGCTCGGCGCCGAGGAGCGGGCTGAAGGTGCGTACGGGCGAGGTCTCGCCGGCGAGGGTGCCCAGGAAGACCCGCAGCTCCGCCCCGTCGACGCGCAGCGCCTTCGGGGCGTGGTGCTGGAAGTCGCGCGGGGCGTGCCGGTGCGCGTCGGGCAGGGCCACCCAGAGCTGGACGCCGTGCAGGACGGTGGTGTCGGGGGTGGAGACCTCGGTGTGGGCGATGCCGTGACCGCCGGTCATGAGGTTGAGTTCGCCGGGGCGCACGAAGGCGTGGCTGCCGAGGCTGTCACGGTGCTCGATCTCGCCGGTGAAGAGCCAGCTGACGGTCTGCAGGCCGGTGTGCGGGTGCGGGGCGACGTCCATGCCGCCGGACTCGGCGACCCGGTCGGGGCCGTAGTGGTCGGCGAAGCACCAGGCGCCGATCAGCGTCCTGGCCCGCTGCGGCAGGGTACGCCGTACGCGCATGGCGCGCGGTCCGCCCAGCGGGACGTCCCGGGCGGTGAGGACCTCGACTTCCGTCACGGTCATTTCCCAGCCCCTCCTCATCCATGTAGTTTCATTTTCAACAAGTATGGATGATCATAGTCGAGACGACAACAGGTGAAGGAGTGCAGGGTGAGTGAGACGGTACAGGTCGCGGCGGTCCCGGTGAGCGGGCGGATCTACCTCGACAAACAGAGCCCCGCGGCCTACCAGGCGCTCGTGAGGACCGCCGACGCCGTCCGCGCGACGGCCGCCGAGGCGGGCCTCGACCGGATCCTCGTCGAACTGGTCAACCTCCGCGTGTCCCAGCTCAACGGCTGCGCCTTCTGCCTCGACGTGCACACCCGCGCCGCGCTGCGGGCCGGTGAGACCACCCGGCGGCTGGGCGTGCTGGCCGCCTGGCGCGACACCGGGCTCTTCACCGCCCGTGAGCGCGCGGCCCTCGCGCTCGCCGAGGCGACCACCCGTCCCGCCGACGCGCTCGCCCAGGAGCGGGCGTACGAGGAGGCGCGCGGGGTGTTCGGTGACGACGAGCTCTCCGCCGTGATCTGGGTGGCCGTCACCATCAACGCCTTCAACCGGGTCTCGATCCTGAGCAAGCACCCGGTGCGCGAGGCGCCCACCGGCTGAGCGCGCCGGGCGACGGGAAGGGCGCCGGGCGACGGGGAGCGCGCCGGGCGACGGGAAGGGCGGCGGGTGACGCGGGGGTGCCTGCTGCCGGGCCTCGCGGCACGGCGGCGGGGCCGATCCGTGGGGCCCGCACGCAGATTTTGCCGTCCCGTGGTTGCCGCCGCGGCGGCCCCGTCGGAATCTTGGTCACCATGCCCCCGGGCAGCTGGTACTGCTGGTCACGGGGGGTGCAAGGGGCCCTCCGCCCTGAGCGGGGAATGTTCATGCACCTCGAGTTCCGGCACCTCCGTGTCCTGCTCACCGTCGCCGAGGCCGGCAGCATCCGCAAGGCCGCAGCACGGCTGCAGCTGTCCCAGCCCGCCACGAGCGCCCAGCTGAAGCGGATCGAGCACGAGTTGGGCGGTCCCCTCTTCATCCGCGGCGCGGACGGCGTGAAGCCCAACGAGAACGGGCAGTACGTCCTGCGCTGCGCGCGGGACCTCGTCGTCGGCTTCGACCGGCTGCGCGAGCACGCGCGGTCGGCGGCCGAGGCGGACCGGGAGACGGCCGCGCCGCTGCGGGCGGGCGGAACCGCCGGGCCCCTGGTGTCGTTGCTGATGTCCGCGCTCTTCGAACTCGTCCCGGAACGCCGGATCACCATCGACGCCCGCCGTTCCGTGCACACCCTGATGAAGGCCCTGAGCCTGTCGAAGTGCGACATCGCGGTCTTCGGCGAGTTCCCCGGATTCCCCCTGCCGGTGGGTGAGTCGGTGGCGACGCGCACGCTGTTGCGCGAGCCTGTCTTCGTCCTGCTCGCCGAGGGCCACCCGCTGGCCCGCCAGGAGACGGTCAGCCTGTACGACCTCCGGGACGAGGAGTGGGTGATGCCGGAGGCCGACGAGAGCGGGGTGCACGCCTACCTCCATCTGACCTGCCAGTCGGCCGGATTCACTCCCCGCATCGCACACGTGACGTCGGACCTGTCCGTCGCGCGGATCCTGGTCGCCGGCCGGCGTGCCGTCTGCGGGGTGTGGCCGACCGCCGACGTCCCCGCCCAGGGCACCGTCCAGCGGCCGCTCGCCGGCGTCCCCTTCCACCGGCGGCTGCAACTGGCCTGGAACGCGGAATCGGTCCCGCCCGAGCTCGCCGACGCGGCGGGGGAGCGGCTGCTGGCCGCCTACCTGGCGCTGGTGCGGCAGCGGCCGCGGTATCTGGCCTGGTGGGACGAGGGCGGGGAGGAGTTCGCCCTCGGCGCCGACGGATGACCGGCCGGGCCGCGCCCGCCCACCCCCTATAGCTCCACAGTTGTATCCCACCTGGGATCACGTCAGGAACATGACACCTGGTGAACACTTCGCGTCAACGTCCACGGACGTCGTCACCCCCACGACGAGCGAAGGAAGCACCGCGTCATGCCCCGTCACCTCCTTGCCCTTTCCACGCTGGTCGCCGCCGGTGTCATCACCACGAGCGCCCTGGCCGTACCGGCGTACTCGCAGCCCCACGCCGCGCAGCACGCGAACTCCGTCCGCGACACGGCGATATCCCGCGCCGAGGCCAACGTGACCCGGCACGCCGACACCTTCGGCTTCGGGGCGGGCCAGGCGCTCCAGGTCAAGGACGTCGTGATCGACGCCGACGGCACCCAGCACGTCCGCTTCGAGCGCACCTACCAGGGCCTGCCCGTGGTCGGCGGCGACTTCGTCGTCCACCAGAGGGCCGACGGCGCGCTGAAGGGATCCAGCCACGCCAAGGCCCGCAAGGTGGCGCTCAGGTCCGTCACCCCCGGCGTCGACGCCAAGGGCACCGCGGCCGGCGCGCTCAAGCGCTCGCAGGGACTCGTCAGCGACGCCAGGTCCACCCCCGAGCTGATCGTGTGGGCCGCCGACGGCACCGCGCGGCTGGCCTGGCGCACCACCGTGCAGGGTCTCGGCGACCAGGGCCAGCCGCACGGCGAGGTCTTCGTCACCGACGCCACCACCGGTGCCGCGATCGAGAACTACGACACCGAGCGCGAGGCCAGCGGCACGGGTCACTCCGAGTACACCGGTGACATCACCATCGACACCACGCAGCAGGCGGACGGCTCCTTCGCCCTGATCGACCCGGTCCGCAAGCACGTCACCAAGGACGCGCGCAACGTCTCGGCCTCGTCCCTGAACAGCTCCTCGGGCACCCTGTTCACCGACGCCGACAACGTCTGGGGCGACGGCCGGAAGTTCTCCACCGACCGCTCCACCGCCGCCGTCGACGCGCACGCCAACACCGCGAAGACCTTCGACTACTACAAGTCGACCTTCGGCCGCAGCGGCATCAAGAACGACGGCCGCGGCGCCACCGTCTTCGTCCACGTCGGCACCAAGTGGGACAACGCCCAGTGGTCGGACGCCTGCTTCTGCATGATGACCGGCGACGGCGACGGCGTCACCGACCCCGAGCAGGTCGATCTCGACACCATGGGCCACGAGATGACCCACGGCGTCACCTCCGCCACCGCCAACCTGCGCTACAGCGGCGAGTCCGGCGGCCTCAACGAGGCCACCAGCGACATCCTCGGCACGATGGTCGAGTGGTACGCCAACAACGCGATCGACACCCCCGACTACCTCTTCAGCGACCAGTCCACCCCGCCGTGGCTGCGCCGCTTCGACAAGCCCTCCCTGGACGGCCGTTCCGCCGACTACTGGTCGAAGTCCGTCGGCCGGCTCGACGTGCACAACTCCTCCGGCGTCGGCAACCACTGGTTCTACCTCGCCAGCGAGGGCAGCGGCACGAAGACCGTCAACGGCGTGACGTACAACAGCCCGACGTACAACGGCACCACGGTCACCGGCATCGGCAACCAGAAGGCCTCCGCGATCTGGTACCGGGCGCTGACCGTCTACATGACCTCCACCACGGACTACAAGGGCGCCCGCGCCGCGACCCTGAGCGCGGCGAAGGACCTCTACGGCGCCACCAGCCCCGAGTACGCCACCGTCGCGCAGGCCTGGAGCGCGGTCAACGTCGCCTGACCCGGCTCCGCATCGCCCCCTTCCGGGCTCCGGCCCGGAACGCCGCCCCGGCCCCGGTCACCTCGACCGGGGCCGGGGCGGTTCCCCCCCCGTCCCCGTGGGTACGGGCAGATCCCGCGCCGCCCGCGCCCGGTGCGCGAGCGCGCCGCCGGGCAGCGGACTCCCCGGCGGCACTCCGGAAGGCCTGAACACCGCGCTCGGCGAGGCCCGTTCCCCGCCGGCGGCGGCCCGGTCCGCCGCGCCCTGGGCGTCGCGGGGCGCCGGGCCGGGGAACTCGACGGGCGGGCGATGCTGTCGGCCGGCGTCCCCGTCGACGTACGCGAGGTGTGCCGCGCGACCGTCCTGGGGCCGCCGCCGGGCGCGCGTCGGGCGCGATGCTCCCGAAGACCCTGGAGGTCTTCCTCGCGCACGACTGCTCCCGGGCGCGCGGACCGCGGAGGACCTGCCCGTCCACGTGAACACCGTCACACCGTCCGCTGTCGCGACGAGCCCGCGACCTGTTCCGCCTCGACCGCAGGACGGACCGGCGCGCGGCCCTCAGGGCACGTCGACGTGCACGCTCGTCGACTTCACCCGGGCGGTCACCGTCACGCCGACGTCGAGCCCCAACTCCTCGACGGCCTCCCGGGTCACCAGCGACACCAGCCGGTGCGGGCCCGCCTGGACCTCCACCTGCGCGGCCACGTCGTCGACCCGCACGCGCGTCACGATGCCCACGAAGGAATTGCGCACGGAGGTCGACACGCCGTCCTCCGGGACGGCGTGGAGACCCGCACCCCGCTCCTGTGCGAAGCGCGCCAGGGCGGCGCCCTCGATCACCCGCTTGCCGGCCCCGTCCCGTTCCATGCCGAGCCTGCCGCCGTCCGCCCACCGGCGAACGGTCTCCGAACTGACTCCGAGCAGCTGCGCGGCCTGCCCAATGCTGTACGACGGCACGCCCTCACTCTAGGGCACCGGAATTCCCCCACGTCACGCGCTTCGACGGGCACGAGGCACGCCGACCGGGGACGAGAGAAGGGGGTACGTGGCCCCCGGGATGGCGGGGCGGTCCGGCCGTGCTGCCGTGGCCCGGCCGGACCGGCCGGGCCAAACGGCACCCACCGCAGCGGCGGGCCGGGTCGCCCTCGCACCCTGGCGCCGTCCGCCCGCTGTCTCAGCCGATCTCGACGAGGAGGTCGCCGCCCTCGACCTGCTGGATCCGGCTGATGGCCAGACGGGACACCCGTCCGCTCCTCGCGGCGGTGATCGAGGCCTCCATCTTCATCGCCTCGATGGTGGCGACCGTCGCACCGGCCTCGACCTCGTCGCCCTCGGCGACGGCCAGCGTGACCACCCCCGCGAACGGCGCGGCCACATGGCCGGGGTCGGACCGGTCGGCCTTCTCGGTCACCGGGAGATCGGCGGCCGCCGCGTCGTCGCGCACCTGGATCGGCCGCAGTTGGCCGTTCAGGGTGGACAGGACGGTGCGCATGCCGCGCTCGTCCGCCTCGCCGACGGCCTCCAGCACGATGAGCAGCCGCACGCCGGGCCCGAAGTCGACGGAGTACTCCTTCCCCGGGCGCAGCCCGTAGAAGAAGTCCTTGCTGTCGAGCACGCTGGTGTCGCCGTACGCCTGGCGGTGTGCCTCGAACGCCTTCGTCGGACCGGGGAAGAGGAGGCGGTTCAGCGTCGCCCGCCGGTCCTTGGCGAGGCCGGCGCGGTCCTCCGCGGTCAGCTCCTGCACCGGCTTGGGGCCGGCGCGCCCCTCCAGCGCCTTGGTGCGGAACGGCTCAGGCCAGCCGCCGGGCGGCGTGCCGAGCTCGCCGTGCAGGAAGCCGACGACCGAGTCGGGGATGTCGAAGCGGTTCGGGGTCGCCTCGAACTCCTCGGGTGCCACACCGGCGCCGACGAGGTGCAGCGCGAGGTCGCCCACGACCTTCGACGACGGAGTGACCTTGACCAGCCGGCCGAGCATCCGGTCCGCGGCGGCGTAGGTCGACTCGACGTCCTCGAAGCGGTCGCCCAGGCCGAGGGCGACGGCCTGCGTGCGCAGGTTGGAGAGCTGCCCGCCCGGGATCTCGTGGTGGTACACCCGCCCGGTCGGCGAGTCCAGACCCGCCTCGAAGGGGGCGTAGATCTTGCGGACGCTCTCCCAGTACGGCTCCAGGTCGCCGACCGCCTGCAGGTCGAGCCCGGTGGGCCGGTCGGAGTGGTCGGTGGCGGCGACGATCGCCGACAACGAGGGCTGCGACGTGGTGCCGGCCATGGAGGCCACGGCGCCGTCCACCGCGTCCGCGCCGGCCTGGATCGCCGCGAGGTACGTGGCGAGCTGGCCGCCCGCGGTGTCATGGGTGTGCAGGTGCACCGGCAGGTCGAACTCGCGCCGCAGCGCGGACACCAGGGTGGCCGCGGCGGGGGCGCGCAGCAGACCGGCCATGTCCTTGACCGCCAGGACGTGCGCTCCGGCGGCGACGATCTTCTCGGCCAGCCGCAGGTAGTAGTCCAGGGTGTACAGCTTCTCCGCGGGGTCCGAGAGGTCGGAGGTGTAGCAGAGCGCGACCTCGGCGACCGCCGTCCCGGTCTCCCGTACGGCGTCGATCGCGGGCCGCATCTGGTCGATGTCGTTCAGCGCGTCGAAGATGCGGAAGATGTCGATGCCGGTCGCGGCGGCCTCCTGCACGAAGGCGTCCGTCACCTCCGTGGGGTACGGGGTGTACCCCACGGTGTTGCGGCCCCGCAGCAGCATCTGCAGGCAGATGTTCGGCACGGCCTCGCGCAGCGCGGCCAGCCGCTCCCAGGGGTCCTCGGCGAGGAAGCGCAGCGCGACGTCGTAGGTGGCGCCGCCCCAGCACTCCAGGGACAGCAGCTGCGGCAGGGTCTGCGCCACGGTCGGGGCGACCGCCAGCAGGTCCTTGGTCCGCACCCGGGTGGCGAGCAGCGACTGGTGGGCGTCGCGGAAGGTGGTGTCGGTGACGCCCAGGGTCGGCGACTCGCGCAGGCTCCGCGCGAAGCCCTCCGGGCCGAGCTCGGCCAGCCGCTGCCGGGAGCCGGCGGCCGGGCGGCCCTCGGGCAGCCGGGGGAGCTTGCTCGTCGGGGCGACGAGCTCCGGACGCGGGCCGTGCGGCTTGTTGACCGTGACGTGGGCGAGGTAGGTGAGCAGCTTCGTGCCGCGGTCGGCCGAGTGGCGTGCGGTGAGCAGGTGCGGCCGCTGCTCGATGAAGGCCGTCGTGACCTGACCGGCCTGGAAGACCGGGTCGTCGAGGACGGCCTGCAGGAAGGGGATGTTCGTGGACACGCCGCGGATGCGGAACTCGGCCACCGCGCGCCGGGCCCGGTCCACCGCGGTCCTGAAGTCCCGGCCCCGGCAGGTCAGCTTGACCAGCATCGAGTCGAAGTGGGCGCTGACCTCGGTCCCGGCGTGGGTGGTGCCGCCGTCGAGCCGGATGCCGGAGCCGCCCGGCGAGCGGTACGCGCTGATCATGCCGGTGTCGGGGCGGAAGCCGTTGGCCGGGTCCTCGGTGGTGATCCGGCACTGCAGCGCGGCGCCGCGCAGGACCACGGACTCCTGCGCCAGGCCGAGGTCGGCGAGGGTCTCCCCGGAGGCGATGCGCAGCTGCGACTGCACGAGGTCGATGTCGGTGACCTCCTCGGTCACCGTGTGCTCGACCTGGATGCGCGGGTTCATCTCGATGAAGACGTGGTTGCCCTCGGGGTCGAGGAGGAACTCCACGGTGCCCGCGTTGCGGTAGCCGATCCGACGGGCGAACCGCACGGCGTCGTCGCAGATGCGCTGCCGCACCTCGGGGTCGAGGTTGGGGGCGGGCGCGAGTTCGATCACCTTCTGGTGGCGGCGCTGCAGCGAGCAGTCCCGCTCGTACAGGTGGATGACGTTGCCCTCGCCGTCGGCGAGGATCTGCACCTCGATGTGCCGGGGGTCGACCACGGCCTTCTCCAGGAAGACGGTGGCGTCACCGAAGGCGGACTCGGCCTCGCGGGCCGCCGCCTCGATGGACTCGCGCAGCGTCGCCGGGTCCTCGACCCGCCGCATCCCGCGGCCGCCGCCGCCGGCGACGGCCTTGACGAACACCGGGAAACCGATGCCCTCGGCGGCCGCGACCAGCTCGTCCACGTCGGTGGAGGGCGCCGACGAGCCGAGCACGGGTACGCCGGCCTCGCGGGCGGCGGCCACCGCGCGCGCCTTGTTGCCGGTCAGCTCCAGCGTCTGCGCGGACGGGCCCACGAACGTGATGCCCGCCTCTTCGCAGGCGCGCGCGAGTTCCGGGTTCTCGGACAGGAAGCCGTACCCCGGGTAGACGGCGTCGGCACCGGCCAGCCGGGCCGCCCGGATGATCTCCTCCACGGACAGGTAGGCCCGCACCGGATGCCCGGGTTCCCCGATCTCGTACGCCTCGTCGGCCTTGAGCCGGTGGAGTGAGTTGCGGTCCTCGTGGGGGAACACGGCCACCGTGCGCGCACCCAGTTCATAGCCAGCGCGGAACGCGCGAATCGCGATCTCGCCGCGGTTGGCCACCAGCACCTTGCGGAACATCCTGATCCCTTCACCCTGCCGGTGATGAGCAGTACGGGTCCGACACCTCACCCGAGTACCCGCCGCCCTGGAGCGGCACTCGCCCTCGTCGTGCCCGGCTCGTTTCGGCAACGCTAAGGGCTGCGCCGCGGCCTTCTGAAGATCCCACGACAGTGACATGGATCATCGCGTCGCGGGCGTCCGTGGCGGGCACGAGAAAAGGCTCCACCCGGGGGTCGGTCAGGGCACGGCGGCCGGCCGGGCCCCCGCGGCGCGCCCGGCACCCGGCGCGGAGACCGCCGCCCGTCGCGCGCGCCGCGTGAGCACGCGGCGCGGGGGCCCGGGGCGCGGCCGGCGGGCTCCGGGTGCCCGCGGCGCGAGCTTCTGGAGTGACTGCGGCGCGCGCGTGCCTGCGGTGCTCGCGTCGGGGTGCCTGCGGGGCGGGCGCCGTGCGGGCCCCTGACCCGGTCACGGTCCGGAGCGGGCGGCGGAGGAGGGCCCGCGTGGCCGAGGTCCGCACCGGTGCCCGCGGCACAGCGGAACGGGCCCGCGCGGTCACGGCCCGCGAGACGAACCCGGGACCCGCGCCCATACTGGGGAAGGACGGCGGCTGTCGGGGGCCCGTACGGACGAGAATCGCGGTGGCGATGGAGCAGGTGCCCTTCGACGAGGTGACCACCAGCGCGGCCCGGGACGCGGGCGGATGGCTGGGGGCCCTTCCGGTCGCCGTCGTGGCCACCAGCGCGGAAGGGGCGATCGTCCGCTGGGACCACGCCGCCGAGGACCTGCTCGGCTACACCCCCCACGAGGTGCTCGGCCGGCACATCGCCGAGCTGCTCCACCCCGACGCGGACCGCAGTCTCGGCCGCTCGCTGTGGGAGGGGGCGGCCACGGGGCGCGGTGTGATGGGCGTGGTGACGGCCTGGCACAAGGAGGGGCGCCCGCTGGAGCTCGAGATCTGGGCCTGCCCGGTCCCGGCCCGGCACCGGGGCGGGACGACGGTGCTGGTGCTCGCCTCGGAGGCGGAGGCCGCGCGACGGATCCGCGGCTCGTCCGCGGTGTGGGACGGTCTCTTCTCCCGCTCCCCGGTCGGCATCGCGATCCTGGACACCCACCTGAGGTTCCTGCGCGTCAACCCGGCGCTGGAGGCCATGAACGGTCTGTCGCAGGCCGCCCACATCGGGCGCCGCCTGGTCGAGATCCTCCCCGACGTCAACGCCGCGGACATGGAACGCGCGATGCGCCGGGCCCTGGACGAGGGAAGGCCCGTGCTGGACTCGCGCCGTACCGGCCGCACCCCTGCCGACCCGGACCACGACCACGTGTGGTCGGGGTCGTACGTCCGGCTGGAGGACACCGACGGACGCCCGATCGGCATCGCCGCCACCCTGATCGACATCACCGCCCAGCAGCAGGCACAGCTCGAAGCCGATGCCGGCAGGCGCCACCTCGCCCTGGTCAACGAGGCCACCCTCAAGATCGGCACCAGCCTGGACCTGGAGCGCACGGCGCAGGAACTCGCCGACGTCGCCGTACCCGACCTCGCGGACGCCGTGACGGTCGACGTCCTGGACAGCCTGGCCGTGGGCAGCGAGCTCGGCGCGGGCCTGGTCGGCGGCACGACGCTGCGCCGGCTGGCCAAGGCCCCCCTGACCGGATCACCCGTCACGGCCGTCCTCGCGCCCCTGGGGCGCACCCTCGAATTTCCCGCCAACGCGCCGTACACCCGGGTGCTCGGCGCCTGCCATCCGTATGTCGTCGCACGGTTCGACTCACAGGCCGTCGCCCCGGCCGCGGGTCACTCCGAGGCGCCCGGGAAGCTGCTCGGGCTCGGGGTCCACTCGTTCATGATGATCCCGCTGCTCGCCCGCGGGGTGGTGCTGGGCACGGCCACGTTCTACCGGACCCGGCCCCTCGGCCCCTTCACGGAGGACGAGATCGCCCTCGCCGGTGAACTCGCGGCCCGCGCCGCGGTCTGCGTCGACAACGCGCGCCTCTACCGCCGCGAACACGACACCGCGGCCGTCCTGCAGCGCAGCATGCTGCCCCAGCACATCAGTCCGCCACCGGGGATCGAGGTCGCGCACCGCTATCTGCCGGCCAGCGACGTCAACGAGGTCGGCGGAGACTGGTACGACGTCATCTCCCTCGACGACGGCAGGGTCGCGCTGGTCATCGGCGACGTGATGGGACACGGCACCGCGGCCGCCGCGGTGATGGGCCGGCTCTCCGCGAGCGTCAGGGCCCTCGCCCGCCTCGACCTCGATCCCGAGTCCATGCTGTACCAGCTGGAGGCCGCCCTGGACGACCTCGCCGAACCGATGCTCGCCACCTTCCTGTCCGTCGTGATCGACCCGGCCACCGGCCACTGCCGCATCACCAACGCGGGCCACCCGCCCCCGGCGACCGTCGCGCCCGACGGCACCGCCCGACTGCTCGAGATACCGCCCGGCCTGCCGCTGGGCGTCGGCGGCATCCGCTTCGTCACCACCGAGGTCGTCCTGCCCCTCGGCAGCCTCCTCGTCCTGTACACCGACGGCCTGGTCGAGGCCCGCAGCAGCGACATCGACGCACGCCTCACGGAGCTGACCGAACTGCTCGCCGCGCCCGTCCGTTCCCTGCCCGCGCTCTGTGACCGCCTGCTCACCCACCTGGTCCCGGCCGCGGCGGACGACGACATCGCGCTGCTGGTCGTGCGCGTCGGCTCCGGGGCCTGAGACCCCCATCGCCCTCCCGTACCGGGTCCGATGCGAGAACCGACGCATGTCCGCGTCGTTTCAATGCGGAATCGATGCGAGTTGTGGCGAGGTGCCGTTCGGCCGGAACGTGGAGGCACACGGGACCGGTGAGGTCCCGGCGGACCGCCCCAGCGGCGGACGGCCCTGGTGGACACCACCACCACCCGGAGGAGGAAGCGTCATGACCGCACACCGGATGACCGGCGACCTCGCGGTCCCGACGGGGCCCGGCCCGCGCGGCGCGCGGCCCGACGAGGGCACGGCCGGCGCCCCCGGCACCCCCCGCGGCGCCGCCCCCGCCGACGAGTCCACCGGCGGCCTCGGCGCCACCACGGACGACGCCCCCGACAGCGACGCCTCGATCGCGCGCAGGCTCGTCCAGGGCGACGAGGGCTCACTGGACGCGGCCTACCGCCGCTGGGGCCGGCTCGTCCACACGCTCGCCGCCCGGGCGCTCGGCGACCCCCGCGAGGCGGAGGACGTCACCCAGCAGGTGTTCGTCGCGGCCTGGCGCGGCCGGGCCAACTTCCGTCCCGACCGCGGCACCCTGCCGGCCTGGCTCACCGGCATCACCCGCCGGAAGATCGCCGACGCCCTGACCGCACGCACCCGCCGCACCGAACTCACCGCGGTCCTCGGCGCCGTCCTGGAGCACGAGAGCAGGACGTCCGAGGAGCCCGAGGGCATCCTCGACCGGCTCGTCGTCACCGAGGAACTGGCCAGACTGCCGCGGGTCCAGCGCGACGTCCTGGAACTCGCCTACTTCGCCGACCTGACCCAGACGCAGATCGCCGACCACACCGGCATGCCGCTCGGCACGGTCAAGAGCCACGCACGCCGCGGCCTCCAGCGCATGCGTCACAACCTCGCCCTCGCCGCGACCCCCGGCTGACCCGTCCGGCCGGGCGAGGGCTCCGAACAACCGACAGCAGAGGAACGGGCCGCGGCCGCCACCGGCCGCCGGCCCCCGCACAAGGGTGGAGACGATGAACGGACGAAGCGTCGCGGTCGTGGGGGCGGGGATCGCGGGACTCACCGCGGCCCACGTCCTGTCCCGGGCCCACGACGTGGTGCTGTACGAGTCCGAGGACCGGCTCGGCGGCCACGCGCACACCCACGAACTGCCCTCCCGCGAGGGGGCGACGCTCCACGTGGACACCGGATTCATCGTCCACAACGAGCGCACCTACCCCCACCTCCTCCGCCTCTTCCGCGAACTCGGCGTCGCCACCCAGGACTCCGAGATGAGCATGTCCGTCCGCTGCGACGGATGCGGCCTCGAGTACGCGGGCGCGCGCGGCATACGCGGCATCCTCGGCGGCGGCAACATCCGCCGGGGCCGCCACCTCCGCATGCTCGCCGACATCCCGCGCTTCCACCGGGCCGCCCGCCGCCTGCTGTCCGCCGACGACACGACGCGCACGCTCGGAGACTTCCTCCGGGCCCACCGCTTCTCCGCCTACTTCGTCAGCCACTTCGCCGTCCCGCTGGTCTCCGCCGTCTGGTCGTGCGCGCCCGACACGGCGCTGCGCTACCCGGCCGTCTACCTGTTCCGCTTCCTCGACCACCACGGACTCCTCTCGGTGACCGGCTCCCCTCAGTGGAAGACCGTCACCGGCGGCTCCGCGGCGTACGTCGAGCGCGTCGCCAAGTCCGTGAGCTCCGTCCGGACCGCGACCCCGGTCCGCGCCGTCGTCCGCGGCGCCGACCGCGCCACGGTCGTGACCGCCGACGGCGAGTCGACGGAGCACGCGGCCGTCGTCGTCGCGGTCCACCCCGACCAGGCCCTGCGCCTCCTCGCCGATCCCACCGAGCAGGAACGCCGGGTCCTCGGCGCCTTCACCTACTCCCGCAACCCGACCGTCCTGCACCGCGACACGAGGCTGCTGCCGCGCTCGCCGCACGCCCGCGCCTCCTGGAACTACCGGCTGCCCTCCTGCGCCGCGCGTCCGGGCGCCGTCCAGGTCAGCTACGACATGAACCGGCTCCAGCGGCTCCGCACGAGCGAGCCGCACATCGTCACGCTCAACCCGGACGAGCGCCTCGACGAGTCGACCGTCCTGGCCCGCATGACCTACGAACACCCCGTCTACACACCGGAGTCCGTCGCGGCACAGCGCCTCCTGCCCGGTCTGCGCAGCCCGGTCACCGCGTACGCGGGTGCCTACCACGGCTGGGGCTTCCACGAGGACGGCTGCCGCTCCGGCGTCGAGGCCGCCCGGCACCTGGGGGTGACCTGGTGATGCCCGCCTCCCGCACCCCGGCCACGCCCGAGCCCCGCACCCCGGACGCCGTCGCCCCACCCCGGCGGCCCGCCGTGCCCGCCCTGTACGACATCGAGATCACCCACACCCGCGTCACCCCCTTCCGCTACGCCCTGCGCCACCGCACCTACCAGTGGCTGGTCGACCTGGACGACCTGCCGGTGCTGCCCCGGCCCCTGCGCCCGCTCGCCCGCTTCGACCCCCGCGACCACTTCGACGGCGACGCCCCCACCCTCCGGGCCGGCCTCGACGCCCACCTCGCCGCCCATGGCGTCCGGGACGCCGACGGACGGGTGCTGATGCTCACGCACGCACGGGTCCTCGGGCACGTCTTCAACCCGCTGACCCTGTACTGGTGCCACGACCGCGCCGGGCGCCCGGTCTGCGTCGTCGCGGAGGTGCACAACACGTACGGGGGACGTCACGCCTATCTGCTGCGCCCCGACGAGCGGGGCCGCGCCGAGGTCGCCAAGGACTTCTACGTCTCCCCGTTCCTCGACGTCGAGGGCGTCTACCGGATGCGGCTGCCGCTGCCCGGGGACCACCTCGACCTCACCGTCCAGCTCCGCCACGGGGACGGCACCCGCCCCCTGACGGCCGTCGTCCGGGGCACCCATCGGCCGGCCCGTCCCCGCACGGTGCTCGCCGCCGCGCTGCGCCGCCCCTGGTCGACCCTCGCCGTCTCCCTCGGCATCCGCTTCCACGGGATCCGCCTCTACCTCAAGGGCCTGCCCGTGCGACCCCGACCCCGGCCCCTCTCCACCCTGAAGGAAGGCACCCCGTGACCCACACCGTCCTTTCGGCCGCACCCGTCACCCCGGCGGACGCGGTCCCGGTGGACCCGGACCGCTGGCCCGACGTCGCCCGGCCGCCCCGCGCGTCGGCGCTGCGCACGGCCGTCGCCCGGCACCTCGTCGAACGGGCGCTCGCCCGGCTGCCCCTGCGGATACAGGGCACCGGCGCCGGCTCCTCCGCCGGGCGGGGCCACGGGGAGCCCGGCCCGGTGCCCCCGGGCCGGGCGGACGACGCCGCGGTGCCCCCCGGGCGCGCGGGCGAGGCCGCCCTGCCGACCCTGACGCTCCACGACCCCGGTGCCTTCCACCGGCGGATCGGCGCCGACGGACTCATCGGCTTCGGAGAGGCGTACATGGCCGGCGAGTGGGACGCCGACGACCTCGTCGGTGTCCTCACCGTGCTCGCCCGGCACGTCGACGAACTCGTCCCCGCCCCGCTGCGCCGGCTGCGGGGCGCCTGGGTGCGCCGCCGGCCCGCCGCCGACCTCAACACCCCCGACGGCGCCCGCAGCAACATCCAGCGCCACTACGACCTCTCCAACGAGCTGTTCGCCCTCTTCCTCGACCCCGGCCTCAGCTACTCCTCGGCGGTCTTCGACCCCCTCCCGGAGGACCGGCGGATCCTTCCCGACGCGGAGTTCACCGCCGCCCAGCACCGCAAGATCGACCGGCTGCTCGATCTGGCCGGGACCGGCCCCGGCACCGAACTCCTGGAGATCGGCACCGGATGGGGCGAACTCGCGATCCGCGCCGCCGCCCGGGGAGCCCGGGTCCGCACCGTCACCCTCTCCGAGGAACAGCTCGCCCTCGCCCGCCGGCGCGTCGCGGAGGCCGGCGTCGCCGACCGCGTGAGCGTCGAGCTCCTCGACTACCGCGACATCCGCGGCCGCTACGACGCCGTCGTCAGCGTCGAGATGATCGAGGCCGTCGGGGCCGAGTACTGGCCCGACTACTTCGCGGCCCTCCGGCGGCTCCTCGCCCCGGGCGGCCGCGTCGCACTCCAGGCCATCACGATGCCGCACGCGCGGATGCTCGCCACCGCCCGCACCCACACCTGGATCAGCAAGTACGTCTTCCCCGGCGGGCTGATCCCCTCACCGGAGTCCCTGGCGGCGGAGAGCGCCGCCGCGGGCCTGCGCATCACCCACGACACCGGCTACGGCGCCCACTACGCGGAAACCCTCCGGCAGTGGCGGGAACGCTTCCTGAGCCAGGAGACCGCGGTCTCCGCGCTCGGCTTCGACCCGGTCTTCCGGCGCCTCTGGGAGTTCTACCTCGCCTACTCCGAGGCCGGATTCCGCTCGGGCTACCTCGACGTCCGCCAGCTCCTGCTCACCGCGGACCCCCGCACGGAGGGCAGCCGATGAACCGCCGGCGAACGATCCGGCCGCCCGCCGTGCGGACGCGCACCGACGGCGGGTCCTCCCTGCCCGGCGCCCCCGCTCCCCGGGACGGGGGAGTCTCGTGACCGTCGTCGACACCGGAGCCCTCGCCGGCGTGACGGCGGCCTCGGCCGGCGCGGCGCTCGCCGTCATGCTGGTGGCCTTCGCCGTCGGCACGGCGAAGGGCCTGCACCGGATCGTGGACGTCGCCTGGGGAGTCGCCTTCGCCGCCGTCGCCGTCGTGGCCTGGTCCCTCTCGGCGGGGCACGGCGACGACGTGCGCCGCACCGTCGTCGCGCTCGCCACCGTCCTGTGGGGACTGCGGCTCGCGGTCCACATCGCCCGGCGCGGCCGGGGCCACGGCGAGGACCCGCGCTACGCCCGGATGCTGGCCCGCGCCCGCGGCAACCCCACGCTCTACGCGCTGCGGACCGTCTACCTGCTCCAGGGCGGCCTCGTCTGGCTGGTCTCCCTGCCCGTCCAGGTCGGCGTCCTGCTGCCCGACCCGCTCGGCGCCACCGCCTACCTGGGACTGGCCGTCTGGGCGACCGGCCTGGCCTTCGAGGGGCTGGGGGACCGTCAGCTCGCCCGCTTCAAGGCCGACCCGGCCAACCGCGGCCGCGTCATGGACCAGGGGCTGTGGAGCTGGACCCGGCACCCCAACTACTTCGGAGACTTCTGCGTCTGGTGGGGCCTGTACCTGACGGCCGTCTGCGCCACCTGGCAGACCGCGCTGCTCACCCTGGTCTCACCGCTCGTGATGAGTGCCCTGCTCATCTGGGGCAGCGGCAAGCGCCTCCTGGAGGCGCACATGGCCGACCGCCCCGGCTACGCCGCCTACCGCGCCCGCACCAGCGGCTTCTTCCCGCGCCCGCCGCGCCGTACGAAGCCCGCGCGGACCGGCTCGTAGGAACCCGCCACGCCCTACGAGGCCGGGCCGAACCGCCGGCGGGGACGAGGCCCGCGCCGAACCGCCCGTGGGGGAGGGGCACTCAGCCCTCCCCGGGCGCGGCCCGGTTCTCGTAGCGGCGTGCGATCACGTCGACGGCCTCGCGCAGTCCGGCGGGCCGGACCATGCCGGGTCCGGGCCGCCCGCCGAGCCACCCGGGCCCGGCGAGCAGGACCAGCGGAGCGGTGCGCGCTCCCCTCACCCCGAACGCCGTGCCGGCGACATGGCGGGCGAGGGCGTGGTTCGCGGTCGAGCGTGCCTGCGACCAGAGCGCCACGGCGGCCGGACCCAGCCGCCGCACCGCCGCGTCCAGGGCCTCGGCGGGGACCGCCGCGCCGAACATCCGTGTCGGCAGGCCCCGTTCGGCCAGCCCCGCCGCGAGCGCCTCCAGGGGCAGCGTGTGCTGCTCCGCCGGGACGCAGGCCAGCACGACCGGTGCGGCGCCGGGGGAGACCGCCGACGGCGCGGCGACGACGGCCCGCCGCAGCGCGGTGGAGACGTGCCAGGACAGCAGGTGCTCCACCTCGACGTAACGGTCGTCCGAGGACTCCCACTTGCGGCCCACCGCGTGCAGGGTCGGGGCCATCACCTCCTCCCAGGCGGTGACCAGCCCGTGCTGGGCGAGGACCTCCTGCAGGATCCGGTCCATGGACGGACCGTCGAGACGCACCGCGGCGCGGGCGAGCCCCCGGCACTCCTGCCGCACGTCACCCAGCGGCAGTCCGCTGGCGGGCCCCGACCTGCGGCCTTTCCGGGGCGCCCCGTCGGCGGGCGCCGGAAGCCCCTCCGCGGGGTCCGCAGGCCCCTCCGGCTCCGCGGGCTCGACCGGCTCGACCGGCGGAGCGGGGACGGCCGGCCGTGCGGCGGGCGCCCCGCCGGCCTCCGCCCCGGCCCGCACCCGCTGGGCGGCCCGGGCCGCCTCGGCGGGAGGGACGCCGGACGACGTGAGGCGGCACATCTCCTCCAGCATCGCCACGTCCGCCGGACTCCATCTGCGGTGCCGTCCGTCCCCGCGCACCGCCGGGCCGATGCCGTAGCGCTGGTCCCAGGAGCGCACCGTGGTCGGGGAGACTCCCAGGCGCCGCGCGACCGCGCCCGTCGTGATCCCGTGCGTCGTCGTGGCCATTCCTCCACCTTACGATGCGGAAACGATGCGCATGTCGGGGCCCTTGCGCAGGTCGTCGAGGACCTCGCGTGCCGCGCGCGCCCCGGAGGCCAGCGCGCCCTGGAGCGAACCGGTGGCCCGGTGGTCCCCGCACACGTACCGCCCGGGCGCGAAGCGGGTGCCCCGCGACAGCGGGGTGGCGCCGGGCATCGCCGGCAGGGCGTCGGGGACCGTGACGCGGTGGACGAGCTCCCAGTCGCCCGTGTCCGTCCCGTACACCTCGCCCAGGGCCCGCAGGACCGCGTCCGTCGCGGCCGGACCGGGGGAGCCCAGCACCGACGTGGACACCAGCGCGCGTCCGTCGGCCGAGAAACCGGGCTGGACGGCGGTGAGGACACAGGTGTTCAGGAACCGGCGGTGGGAGTCGACGACGAGCACGGGCTCCGTCAGCGGGGGCCGGGGCGTCGCGTGGTAGAGCGTGGTGACCGTCCGCCCGTCCGGGACCCGGAGCCCCGGCAGCAGCCCGGCCGCGACGCGCTGGCCGGTGGCGACGACCACCGCGCGGGACTCCACCCCGGGTCCGTCGGCGACGGCCACGCCGTGTTCCGTCAGGGCCGTGACCGGGCAACCGGTCCGCAGCACGCCGGCGGGCAGCCGGGCGGCGAGCTGCGCGGGAACCGCCCCGATCCCTCCGGCCGGGAGACAGAGGGTGCCGCGCAGCATGCTCCGCCACACCAGGTGGAAGAAGCGGGCCGAGGTCTCCAGCTCGTCCTCCAGGAAGACGCCCGCGAGGAAGGGCCGGAAGAACGTCTCCACCAGCTGCGGCGACACGCCCGCCTCGGCGAGGGCCGTGAGCGTGGTCCCGTCCCTGCCGCGCCGCAGCACGGACGCCGGCGCCAGCACGTCCCGCGCCGTCAGCGCGGAGAGCGCGAGCAGGTCACGGCCGGACGCGAGCCGACCGGGCAGCAGGTCACGGCTCTCCCGGAGCCGTCGGGTGGGGTCGGTGAACCGGAACGGCCCGTCCTCGGTGTGCACGAGCACCCCGGGCGTGAAGGGCCGCAGCCGCAGCGCCTTCAGGTCGACGCGCCGCTTCACCTGGGGATACGAGGTGTTGAAGACCTGGAAGCCGCGGTCCA
Source organism: Streptomyces sp. NPDC048018 (assembly GCF_043202995.1). Classification (NCBI taxonomy): domain Bacteria; kingdom Bacillati; phylum Actinomycetota; class Actinomycetes; order Kitasatosporales; family Streptomycetaceae; genus Streptomyces; species Streptomyces sp. NPDC048018. The sequence goes on along the minus strand of NZ_JBIDBK010000001.1, from coordinate 506,246 downwards.
CGGTGAAGCCCGCCACCCGGTCGGTGCGCATCCGTCCGCCCACCGTCCCGTCCGCCTCCAGCAGCAGCACCCGCAGGTCCGCCGCCACCAGGTCGCCGGCGCAGGCGAGCCCGGCGGCCCCCGCTCCGACGACCACCACGTCGTACCGTCCGCCGTCCGTGCTCCGCATGCCGTCCTCTTCTCTCGTACGGGCCCGGGCGCCTGGCGCCGACGGGCCGGATGCCGCTCCGCGGTCCGGAGCCGCGGGGCCGGTCGCGGGGCGCCGCACCGGGCGCACCGGGACCGCCGGCCCCTCACGGAGGCTCCCCGCCCCGCGCCCGTTCCTGCTCCAGCAGGGCCGGCAGGTCCCGCAGACGGTCGAGGCCGTGCACCGCCCGGGAGATCCGGGCGTTGTGCCGGAGCGTCCCGCGATGGCGGTGCAGGAAGGCCCAGTAGCCCGCCGTGAACGGGCAGGCGTCCTCCCCCACCCGGCGGTCCGGGCGATACGGGCAGGGCCCGCAGAGATCGCTCATGCGGTCGATGTAGGCGCCGCCGGAGGTGTACGGCTTCGTGGTCATCCTGCCGCCGTCGGCGTACTGGGACATCCCCACCACATTGGGCAGCATCACCCAGTCGTAACCGTCGACGAAGCTGCGGTGGAACCAGTCCGTCACGGCGGCCGGGTCCCAGCCCCGCTGGAGCGCGTAGCTCCCCAGCACCATCAGCCGCGGGATGTGGTGGGTCCATCCCGTGTCCCTGACCTGGCGCAGCACGGTCGCCAGGCAGTGGGCCGACACGGCGTCCGCGTCGAGGTCGTCCCACCAGCCGGGCAGGGCGGCGGTGTGGCCGAGCGCGTTCGAGGTCCGGTAGTCCTCGCCGAAGTGCCAGTAGAGCTGCCAGACGTACTCCCGCCAGCCGGCGATCTGCCGGACGAATCCCTCGACCGAGTTCAGCGGTGCCTCGCCGGCCCGCCACACGGCCTCGGCTCCCTCCACGCACTCGGCCGGGTCGAGCAGGCCGAGATTCAGGGACGAGGACAGCAGACTGTGGCTCAGCGTGTCGTCCGCGGCGAGCATCGCGTCCTCGTACGCGCCGAACCCGGCCAGCCGGTGGCGCAGGAACCGGTCCAGGGCGGCGAGGGCCTGGCGCCGGTCCGCGGGGAACAGCCGCGGGCCGTCCCGGCCGACGAAGGAGACGTCCCCGGCCCGCTCCCAGCGGTCGAGGTCGCGGCGGACCTCCTCGTCGACGGCGTCCTCCCGGGGCCGGTACGGCGCCGGGGCGTCCAGCGTCCGCGCACCCCGGGGCGGCGGCTCCCGGTTCTCGTGGTCGAGGTTCCAGGTGCCGCCGGCCGGCTGCCCGCCCTCCATCAGCAGGTCGTGGTCGCCGCGGACGCGCCGGTAGAAGGCCTCCATCCGCAGCGTGCGCCGCCCGTGCGTCCAGGCGGCGAAGTCCTCGTGACGGACCAGGAAGCCGCGCGGCGGGAGGACGGTGACGTTGTCCAGCGACCGTACGAGCTCCAGCGCCGCCCGCGAGGTGGGGTGGTGCACCGTCACCGGCCCGTCGCCCACGGCCCGCCGCAGCCCTTCCCGGTACGTGTCGGCGCGCACGTAGCGCACCCGGTCGCCGAGTTCGGCGGCTCGGTGCCGCATCGCCGACAGGATCAGATGGGCCTTGGCCCGGTGGAATCTGCGGCGGCGGAAGACGGCCCGCGACTCGATCATCACCACCGGGGCGTCCCGGGCCGGACCGCCCGCGCCCGCCGCGAGGAAGGCGGGACCGAGCTGGTCGCCGAAGAGCCAGTGCGTAGCCGTCATACCGGTCCTGATCGCTCCGTGCCTGCGGGTGCCCTGTGGCAGCCCCTCCGGGTCTTCGGCGGGCGGACGCGCCGCGGATGCGCCTCCGCCGGGCTTTCGTGGCACGGGCGGCCGGTGCGAGGAAAAGCGCCGTCCGTCTCATCCGGGGACCCGCCCCGCGTCGAAGCCCAGGGTGAGAGGACAACCCGATCCACGGCCGCCGCCCGCCGGGCGTCCGGCCGGACGGAGGAGCACGTCATGAACACCACGCTCACCCGACGTCGTGTCCCGGCCGCCCTGGCCGCCGCCGCCCTCGTGGTCTCGCTCGGAGCCCTGGCCCCGCACGCGTCGGCCGACGACGGAGACGGCCCCTTCGGTCCGGCCTGCGCGTCGGTCCCCGCCCAGGGGGCCGGTTCGCTCGACACCATGGCGCAGCAGCCGGTGGCGACGGCGGCGGCCGGCAACCCGCAGCTGTCGACCCTGGTGGCCGCCGTGAAGAAGGCCGGTCTGGTCGACACGCTGAACAACGCCAAGGACATCACGGTCTTCGCGCCCACCAACGCCGCGTTCGCCAAGATCCCGAAGGCTGACCTGGACAAGGTCCTCGCCGACAAGGCCACCCTCACGAAGATCCTCACCTACCACGTGGTCGACCGGCCCGTGGACAAGGCGGACCTCGCGGACGGGTCGTTCAGGACACTGCAGGGCGGCACCCTGACCACCAGCGGGTCCGGGGACGCGTACAAGGTGAACGGCACCGCCGCCGTCGTCTGCGGCGACGTGCCCACCTCGAACGCGACCGTGCACGTCATCGACACGGTGCTCATGCCGCAGTGAGCGGCGCGCCGGGCCCGGCCCGGCCACGCCCGGGGCCGCTCCGGCGGCCCCGGCCCCCTGCCCCCGTCCCCTCGCCCCCGGCTCCCCACGGCGAGCTGCCGCCAAGTGGTGGGAATCGGGTCTCTATCGAGTGAGGCCCCGGGAGGCGTCGCCGCCCTCTCCGTCCGGGTTGCCCGACGATCGCTGGGGCCGCCCCCGACCCGCGGCCCCGGCGCGAGGCTTCCACGACGACGCGGGAGGGCTGCCATGCGCATTCTGCTCATCGCCAGTAGCTACAACAGTCTGACCCAGCGGGCCCGGGCCGAACTGCAGGACCGCGGGCACGCCGTCGCCGTGGAGATCACGCCCGACGGGGCGGCCATCCGGGAGGCCGTCGTGCGGCACGCCCCGGACCTGGTCCTCGCGCCCCTGCTGAAGGCGGTCGTACCCCGGGACGTCTGGTCGAGCCGCCACTGTCTGATCGTGCACCCGGGTCCGGTGGGCGACCGCGGGCCGTCCTCCCTGGACCGGGCGATCCAGGACGGCGCCGACGAGTGGGGCGTCACCGTCCTGCAGGCCGACGAGGAGATGGACGCGGGCGACGTCTGGGCCACCGTCCCCTTCCGTGTCCCGGCGGTGGGCAAGAGCGACCTCTACCGCAACGAACTGTCCGACGCCGCGATGACCGCCGTGCACCTCGCCGTCGAGCGGATCGCCGCCGGGGCCGCACCGAGCCCGCAGACCGGCCCGGCGCGCGCCCGGCCCTTCCTCCGCCAGGAGGAGCGCCGGATCTCCTGGGACCAGGACACCGAGACGGTCCTGCGGCGCCTGCGCGCCGCCGACTCCCAGCCCGGCGTCCTGGACGAGCTGCTCGGGGCCGAGTGGTTCCTGCACGGAGGCCACCCGGAGGACGGTCTGCGCGGCCGGCCGGGAGAGCTGCTGGCGACCCGGGCGGGCGCGGTCTGCCGGGCCACCGGGGACGGCGCCGTCTGGATCCCGGAGCTGCGCGCCCGGACCGCCGCCGGCGAGGCGCGTGCCTGCAAACTGCCCGCCACCCTCGCTCTGGCGGGCCGGCTGCCGGAGCTCCCCGAGCCGCCCGTGCCCGTCGCCGCACCGGCGCGGGGCCGGACGTGGTCCGACATCCGCTACCGGGAGCAGGGGCCGCTGGGGGTGCTGTCCTTCGCCTTCCCCGGTGGCGCGATGAGCACCGACCACTGCCGTCGCCTGCTGAGCGCCTACCGGGCGGCCTGCGGGCGCCCCACGTCCGTCCTGGTCCTCGGCGGACAGCGCGACTTCTTCTCCAACGGCATCCACCTCCATGTGATCGAGGCCGCCGCCGACCCGGCCGCCGAGGCCTGGGCCAACATCAACGCCATGAACGACCTCGTCGAGGCGGTCCTGACCACGACCGACCGGCTCGTGGTCAGCGCGATCGGCGGCAACGCCGCCGCGGGCGGGGTGATGCTGGCGCTGGCCGCGGACGAGGTGTGGTGCCGCCGGGGCTCCGTCCTCAACCCCCACTACCGGCGCATGGGGCTGTACGGATCGGAGTACTGGACGCACACCCTGCCCCGCAAGGTGGGCCCGGTTCTCGCGGAGCGCCTCACCCGCAGTGCCCGGCCGGTGGCTGCCGGCGCCGCCCGCAGCCTCGGCCTCGTCGACCGGGTCGTCGACTGCGGGCCGGGCGGGTTCTCCGACGAGATCACCCGCATGGCCGCGCGCCTCGCCTCGCACCCCGGCGTCGCGTCCCGCGTGGCGGCGAAGAAGGCGGAACACGAGGTCAGGGAGGCGCGGACGCCCCTGGCGGCCCACCGGGAGCGTGAGCTGCGCCGGATGCGGGCGATCTTCGACGATCCCGCGGCGCCCTTCCACGACCTGCGCCGGGCCTTCGCCCGCAAGGAGCCCCAGAGTGCGGGATCCCCCGACTCCCGGGGTGCGGGCCCGGCCGGTCCGGCCGACCGTTGACTCGTACGCAGGGCCCGAAGCGGGCCTCCGCCCCATCCTCCGCAGGAGGCGACCCATGAACGACACCACGCAGGCCCCGGCCGAGGACCGGGGCGCCGCACCCGGCAGCGACGAGAAGCCGATCCACATCCTCTGGATCAACGCGGGACTGAGCTGCGACGGCGACTCGGTGGCCCTGACCGCCGCGATGCAGCCCAGCATCGAGGAGATCGCGCTGGCGGGCCTGCCCGGACTGCCGAAGATCGCGGTCCACTGGCCGCTGATCGACTTCGAGTGCGGTCCGGTGGGCGGCGCCGACACGTTCATCGAGTGGTTCTTCAAGGGGGAGCGGGGCGAGATCGACCCGTTCGTGCTGGTCGTCGAGGGTTCGATCCCGAACGAGGACATCAAGCCCGAGGGGTACTGGAGCGGCTTCGGCGACAACCCGGAGACCGGCCAGCCCATCACCACCAGCGAATGGATCGACCGGCTGGCCCCCAAGGCGCTCGCGGTGGTCGCGATCGGCACCTGCGCCACGTACGGCGGCATCCACGCCATGGCGGGCAACCCCACCGGCGCGATGGGCCTGCCGGACTACCTCGGGTGGGACTGGAAGTCCGGCGCCGGCATCCCCATCGTGTGCGTGCCCGGCTGCCCCATCCAGCCGGACAACTTCGCGGAGACCCTCACCTACCTGCTCTACCAGGCGGTCGGCTCCGCGCCGATGATCCCGCTGGACGACAAGCTCCGCCCGACCTGGCTCTTCGGAGCGACGGTGCACGAGGGCTGCGACCGCGCGGGCTACTACGAGCAGGGCCAGTTCGCCACCACCTACGACTCGCCCAAGTGCCTGGTCAAGCTCGGTTGCTGGGGGCCGGTCGTCAAGTGCAACGTCCCCAAGCGCGGCTGGATGAACGGCATCGGCGGATGCCCGAACGTCGGGGGCATCTGCATCGCCTGCACGATGCCGGGCTTCCCGGACAAGTTCATGCCGTTCATGGACGAACCGCCCGGCGCCAAGGTCTCCAGCTCCGCCAGCGGCGTCTACGGCTCCGTCATCCGCCGGCTGCGGAGCATCACGGCCAGGACCGTGGACAGGGAGCCGAAGTGGCGGCACACCGGCGACCGGATCACCACCGGCTACCGGCCGCCGTGGTGACCGGGCCCGCCGGCCCGCAGACCCCCTCAACCGACCACCGTTCGTGACGTCGAAGAACCGAAGAAGGGCACCGTACAGACCATGGCATCTCAGGCGAAGGCGAAGGGCGACGGCAGCGGCCTGGTGGAGATGGCCTGGGACCCCATCACCCGGATCGTGGGCAGTCTCGGCATCCACACCAAGATCGATTTCAAGCAGCGGCGCGTCGCCGAGTGCTACAGCACCTCCTCCGTCTTCCGCGGCTACAGCGTCTTCATGCGCGGCAAGGACCCGCGCGACGCGCACTTCATCACCAGCCGCATCTGCGGCATCTGCGGCGACAACCACGCCACCTGTTCCGTGTACGCGCAGAACATGGCGTACGGCGTGAAGCCCCCGCACCTGGGCGAGTGGGTCATCAACCTCGGCGAGGCCGCGGAGTACATGTTCGACCACAACATCTTCCAGGAGAACCTGGTAGGGGTCGACTACTGCGAGAAGATGGTCCGCGAGACCAACCCCGGGGTCCTGGAACTCGCCGAGCGCACCGAGGCCCCCCACGCCGCGGAGCACGGCTACCGCACGATCGCCGACATCATGCGTTCGCTCAACCCCCTCGAAGGCGAGTTCTACCGCGAGGCGCTGCAGGTCAGCCGCTACACCCGGGAGATGTTCTGCCTGATGGAGGGGCGTCACGTCCACCCCTCCACGCTCTACCCGGGCGGCGTCGGCACCGTCGCGTCGGTGCAGCTCTTCACCGACTACCTCAGCCGGCTGATGCGCTACGTGGAGTTCATGAAGCGGGTCGTCCCGCTCCACGACGACCTCTTCGACTTCTTCTACGAAGCGCTGCCCGGCTACGAGGAGGTCGGCCGCCGCCGCGTCCTCCTCGGCTGCTGGGGAGCGCTCAACGACCCCGAGCACTGCGACTTCACGTACGCCAACATGACCGACTGGGGACGGCGGATGTTCGTCACCCCGGGCGTCGTCGTCGACGGCAAGCTCGTGACCAACGACCTCACGCGGATCAACCTCGGCATCCGCATCCTGCTCGGCAGCTCCTACTACGAGGACTGGCAGGGGCAGGAACAGTTCGTCACGCACGACCCGCTGGGCAACCCCGTCGATCCCCGGCACCCGTGGAACCAGCACACCATCCCCGCCCCGCAGAAGCGGAACTTCGACGACAAGTACAGCTGGGTGATGTCCCCGCGCTGGTTCGACGGCAAGGACCACCTGGCGCTCGACACCGGCGGCGGCCCCATCGCGCGCCTGTGGTCGACCGCCCTGTCCGGCCTGGTCGACATCGGCTACGTCAAGGCCACCGGGCACAGCGTCGTCATCAACCTGCCCCGGACGCTGACCAAGCCGGAGACCACCTTCGAGTGGAAGATCCCGCAGTGGAGCAACGCCCTGGAGCGCAACCGCGCCCGGACCTACTTCCAGGCGTACGCGGCGGCCGTCGCCCTGCACAGCGCCGAGAAGGCCCTGGAGGAGGTCCGGGCCGGACGCACCCAGACCTGGGAGAAGTTCGAGGTGCCCGACGAGTCCATCGGCGTCGGCTTCACCGAGGCCGTGCGGGGCGTCCTCTCCCACCACATGGTGATCCGGGACGGCAAGATCGCCAACTACCACCCGTACCCGCCCACGCCGTGGAACGCCTCCACCCGGGACACCTACGGCACCCCCGGACCCTACGAGGACGCGGTGCAGAACACCCCGATCTTCGAGGAGAACACGCCCGAGAACTTCAAGGGCATCGACATCATGCGCGCCGTCCGCAGCTTCGACCCGTGCCTGCCGTGCGGGGTGCACATGTACACCGGCAACGGCCGCACCGTGAAGGCGATGCACGTGCCCACCGGCCTGAGCGGACTGGGCGGATGAGCGCCGTGACCGCCGAGCAGGCGGGCCGGCGGGTCGAGGAGGTCCTCGACCGGCTGGCGGAGACCGGGGACGCCGACGCCGTCGCGGCCGCCGAGGACCTCGTACGGGTCCTCGTGGAGTTCTACGGCAGCGGGCTCACCCGCGTCGTCGAACTCATCGGGCGGCCCCCGTCCGGGCCCTCCGCCGAACCGATGGCCGCCCTGCTCGCGGACGCACTCGTCGCGAGCCTGCTCAACCTGCACGGACTGCACCCGGAGGACCTGCCCAGCCGCATCGACCGGGCGCTGTCCGGCCTGCCGCAGGACGTGCGGAACGCCGGCTTCGACGCGGCGAGCGGCGTTCTGACGCTCGCCGTCGCGGCCTCCTCCGGCTGCGGATGCCCGAGCACCCGGGAAGCCACCCGGCAGGCGGCGCTGGACGCCCTCGCCTGCTTCGCCCCCGAGGTGACCGGCGTCGAACTGGAGGCGCAGGGCGCGCGCGAGCCCGCACTGCTCCAGATCGGAGCCCGCCCGTCCCCGGCGAGCCAGGGCGGCCCCGCATGACGGGGCACCCGACCGGAACGCGGGCCCGCCCGGCCCCCACCGGCCTGCGGCGCTTCACCGCCCCGCGCCCGCCCCGCGAAGAGCGGTGCGAACTGTGCGGGGCCCGGCTCGCCGACGCGGGCCACCGCCACCTGGCCGACGTCGACCGGCGGGCCCTGGCCTGCGCCTGCGGTCCCTGCGCACAGCTCATGGACCACTCGGCCGCGACGCGGAGCCGCTTCCGGGCCGTGCCGGACCGCGTCCTCGCCGATCCGGCGCACCGCGTCGACGACGCGGTGTGGGAGTCGCTGCGGATCCCGGTCTCGGTCGCCTTCCTCTTCCACAACTCGGCGCTCGGCCGGGCGGTGGCGCTCTACCCCAGCCCCGCGGGCGCCGCCGAGAGCGAACCGGAGGACCCCGCCTGGGAGGCCGTGCGCGGCGCCACCCGGCTCGCCGACCTCCTCGATCCCGACGTGGAGGCCCTGCTGATGCGCCGTCACCAGGGACGCACGGAGTGCTTCCTGGTGCCGATCGACATCTGCTACGAACTGGTGGGCCGCATGCGACTGCACTGGCAGGGCTTCGACGGAGGAGCCGAGGCACGCGCCGACCTCGACGCCGTCTTCGCCCGCGTCCGCGGAGCGGCGCGCGAGGTGCAGGGGAGCAGCACGTGACCGAGTTCTCCTTCGCCTGCACCGACGTCCGCGCCGACACCTACGCGGCCGGACCGACGCTGGTCTTCCGGCTGCGCATCACCGCGACACCGGGCACCCGGGTGCACGCCCTGGCGCTCCGCTGCCAGATCCGCATCGAGCCCGCCCGGCGCGGGTACGACGACACCGAGGCCGCGGCCCTCGGCGATTTGTTCGGCGAACGCGCCCGCTGGGGCAGCAGCCTCAACCCGGTGCAGTTCGCCCAGGTCTCCGTGATGGTCCCCGGATTCACCGGCGAGATCGACACCGACCTCGTCGTGCCCTGCACCTACGACACCGACATCGCCGCGAGCCGCTACCTCCGGTCGCTGACCGACGGCGAGGTGCCGCTGCTCCTGCTCTTCTCCGGCACCGCCTTCACGGGCGCCGGAGGATTCCACGTCGAGCCGGTGCCCTGGGACAAGGAGGTCGTCCACCGCATGCCGGTGAAGGTCTGGCGCGAGATGATCGACCAGCACTTCCCCGGCTGCGGCTGGATCCGGCTCCCGAACGACGCGATGGACGCCCTGCTCGCCTACCGGTCCCGCCGCGCCCTCCCGTCCTGGCAGGCCACCGTCGACTCGCTGCTCGCCGAGGCGGGGGAGGAGGCCCGGTGACGACCGCCGTCTTCAGCTCCGAGACCGAGGCGCGGCTCGCCGTCGCGCGGCAGGTCGCCGACGCCGTCCTCTTCGAGGGCTACGTCCTCTATCCGTACCGGGCGTCCGCGGCCAAGAACCGGTTCCGCTGGCAGTTCGGGGTCCTCGTACCGCCGTCCTGGAACGCCGCCGGGGAGCACTCGCGGCAGCACACCTCCTGCCTCATGGAACCCAGGCCCGGCGCCGAACTGGCCCTGGAGGTGCGCTTCCTGCACGTCCAGCGACGGACCGTGGAGGAGCTCCGCGCCGACGGCAGCCACGCCCCGGTCGCCGAACTGCGCCTGCCCGACCGGGTCCTGCCGGCGTGGGACGAGGGCGTCGAGGAGCGGGTCGCCCTCACGGTCCCCGTCGGCGCACTGGACGGCGAGGGCGTCACCGTGCCCTTCAGCCGTCCCGCCGCCGCGGAGACCGAGGACGTCACCGACGCCCGGGGGCGCGTCCGCGGACGGCTGGTCCGCCGCCGCGAGGCGATCAGCGGCGTCCTGCGGATCTCCACCGCCGAACTCGACGGCCCGTACCGCGTTCGGCGCCTGTCCGTCACGGTCGAGAACGACAGCCGCTGGAACGCCGGACCCGGCGCGGACCGGCACGCGGCGCTCGCGCACTCCCTGGTCGCCACGCACACCCTGCTCCGCCTCGACGCCGGATCCTTCCTGTCGATGACCGACCCGCCGGAATGGGCCAGGGGCGCCGTGGCCTCCTGCGACAACCGCAACACCTGGCCCGTTCTGGCCGGCGAACCCGGCCGTGCCGATCTCGTCCTCTCCTCGCCGATCATCCTCGACGACCACCCGGCCATCGCCCCCGAGAGCCCCGGAGCGCTCTACGACGCGACCGAGATCGACGAGATCCTCGCCCTGCGCACCGCGGCCCTCACGGACGACGAGAAGCGGGAGGCCCGCGGAACCGACGCCCGTGCCGCGGCAGTCATCGACCTGGCGGACAGCATGCCGCAGGAGGTGCTGGAGCGGCTGCACGGAGCCGTCCGCAGCCTGCGCGAGGTCACGGGACCCCAGGCACCCGCCGGCGCCGACCCCTTCGCACCGGACACCCCCTGGTGGGACCCGGCGGGCGACCCGACCGTCGATCCCGCACGGGACCACGTGCTCGTCGACGGACGGCCCGTGAGCGCGGGCAGCAGGGTGCTCCTGTGCCCGCGGCTGCGCCGGTCCGACGCCCAGGACCTGTTCGTGGACGGCCGCAGCGCCCTCGTCGAAGCCGTGCTGCACGACGTCGACGGCGGGGTGCACATCGCGGTCACCCTGGAGGACGACCCGGGCGCCGACATCCGGCGCGAACAGGGCCGCTTCCTCTACTTCCAGCCCGACGAGGTCCGCGCCCTGGAGGACACGTGAACGACCCCGAACCCCCGGCCGGCCCGCGCACCCTCGTGGCGGGCGTCGGCAACGTCTTCCTCGGCGACGACGGCTTCGGCGTCGAGACCGCGCGCCTGCTCGCCCAGGGCGGGCTGCCGCCCCACGTCGAGGTGGCCGACGTCGGGATCCGCGGCGTCGACCTCGCCTACCGGCTCCTCGACGGCTGGGACACCCTCGTCCTCGTCGACGCCACGGCCCGCGGCGGCGCACCCGGGACGCTCTACCTGATCGACGCCACCACGCCGGAGGGCCGGGCCGCCGACCCCGGGGGCGTCCCCCTCGACGGCCACCGGATGACACCCGACGCCGTCCTCGCCCTGCTGGACACCCTGTGCGCGGGGACGGGCGCCGCGCCGCCCCGCAGGATCCTCGTCGTGGGCTGCGAACCCGCCTGCCTCGACGAGGGAATGGAACTCAGCCCGCAGGTCGCGGCCGCCGTGCCCGGGGCGGTCCGCATGGTGACCGAACTCGTCGGCCGGGAAGCCGCCGTCCGAAGCCCGACACGGAGAGCAGCATGAGCAAGAACGTCATCGGCACCACCGTCGTCACCCTCACCGCCGCCCTGGCCGCCGTGGCCCTCGTCAAGGGGGTCCTGCCCGACCTCCGGCGCTACCTGCGCATCAGCAGGATGTGACGCGCCCGGCGCACCGCAGGATCCGCTGTCCGGGGCCCCGCACGGGCCCCGGACAGCGGCGCGACTCCACCGAACGGACGACACCCCGGCGCCCGCCCGGCGAGCCGGGCCGCACCCCGCAGCGCTCCTGCCCTGTAATGGCGGCCCGGAGACACCCCAGCCAGGGACGGAGCGCGATGCACGAGATGTCCGTCGCCCTGGCCGTCGTCGACCAGGTCGAGACGGCCGCGCGGTCCCGCGGGGCCGAGGGCGTCAGCAGCATCCGCCTGGAGGTGGGCGAGCTGGCCGGCATCGTCGCCGACTCGCTCCGGTTCTGCTTCGAACTCGCCTGCGCCGGCACGGTCGCCGAGGGCGCCGAGCTGATCACGGACACGGTCCCCGGCACCGCACGCTGCGCGCCCTGCTCCCGCGTCTGGCAGGTCGGCATGCCCCCGCACCTGCTCTGCCCCGACTGCGCGGGAGCGGCCGTCGAGCTCGTCTCCGGGCGGGAACTGCGGATCCGGGAGGTCCACTGGACCGGGCCCGCCGGGACCGGCGCACCACGCAGCGAACCCCTCACCGAGGAGAGCCGAACATGTGCCGAGTAGTCGACCTCCAGCGGGCGGTCCTCGCCAGGAACGACGCCGCCGCGGACATCCTGCGCACCGAGCTGACCGCCCGCGGCACGACGATGATCAATCTGATGTCCAGCCCCGGCAGCGGGAAGACCGCCCTGCTGGAGCGCACCCTGCGGCTCTCCGCCGAACGCGACGTGAGCACGGCCGCGCTCACCGCGGACCTCGCCACCGAGAACGACGCCGAACGCCTGGCCCGGGCCGGAGTCCCCGTCAAACAGGTGCACACCGACGGGCTGTGCCACCTGGAGGCCGACATGGTCGCCCGGCACCTGCACGACTGGCTGCCCGAGGCGACCCGGGTGCTGTTCGTGGAGAACGTCGGCAACCTCGTCTGCCCGGCCGGCTACGACCTCGGCGAATCCCTCCGGGTCGTCCTCGCCTCGGTCACCGAGGGCGAGGACAAACCCCTGAAGTACCCCACGGCCTTCGGCCTCGCCCAACTGGTGCTCGTGACGAAGGCCGACCTGGCCGCGGCCGCGGAGTTCGACGAGGCGGCCTTCCGCCGCAACGTCGAGCAGGTCAACCCCGGCGTCGAGGTCCTCCTCAGCTCCGCGCGCGACGGCCGCGGCGCCGGGACGCTGCTCGACCGGGCGCTCGCCGCGGCCGAGGGCGCCGCCCCCCACATGCCCGTGATGGCCCGGGCCGGCGCGTGACCGCGGTACGCCCGGGAACGGCACCCCCGACGCCCGTCCGGCGCACCCGCGTCGTCGTGCGCGGAGTCGTCCAGGGCGTGGGCTTCCGGCCCTACGTCTACGCCCTCGCCTCCGGCCTGCGCCTGTCCGGCCACGTCACCAACACCCCCGACGGCGTCGTGGCCGAGGTCGAGGGCGACGCCGCCGACGTCGCCGCCTTCTGCGCCCGCGTCGCGCCCGAGGCGCCGCCCCTGGCCCGGGTGGAATCCGTCGAGACGACCCCGGTCGCGGCGAGCGGCGGCAGCGGATTCGTCATCGTCCCCTCGCGGCAGGGCGGCGACGTCCGCACCCTCGTCCCACCGGACACCGCCACCTGCGACGACTGCCTCGGGGAACTCGCCGACCCCGCCGACCGGAGACACCGCCACCCGTTCGTCACGTGCACCCACTGCGGGCCCCGCTTCACCATCGTCACCGGCCTGCCCTACGACCGCGCCCACACCACCATGGCCGGCTTCCCCCTGTGCCCCGACTGCGCGCGGGAGTACGAGGACCCGGCGGACCGGCGCTTCCACGCGCAGCCCGTCGCCTGCCCGGAGTGCGGCCCCCGGCTGCGCCTGGTCGCCGGACCGGGCCGGGCCGCCCCGGCGGACGCGGCCGCCGATCCGGTGACCGCCGCCCGGCGGATGCTCGCGGACGGCGCCGTCCTCGCCGTCAAGGGCCTGGGCGGCTACCACCTCGCCTGCGACGCCACGAACCCCGCGGCCGTGGCCGCACTGCGCCGGCGCAAGGCACGCGGGGACAAACCCTTCGCGGTGATGGCAGCGGACCTCGCGGACGTCGAGCCGCTGGTCCACCTCACCCCCGCGGAGCGCGCACTCCTCACCGGCCGCGTCCGGCCCGTCGTCCTCCTGCGCCGCCGCGACACCCCGCCGCGCCCCGGCGCCGCCCCGGCCGCCGAGGTGGCCCCCGGCAGCCCGGACCTCGGCGTGATGCTCCCGTACACCCCGGTCCACCACCTGCTCCTCGGACTCGGCGCCGACGACCCGCGAGGGCCCCGCCTTCTCGTCATGACCAGCGGGAACCTCTCCGGCGAACCCATCGTCACCGACGACGCGGACGCCCTGACCCGGCTCGCCGGCCTGGCGGACGCCTGGCTGCTGCACGACCGCCCCGTCCACGTCCCCTGCGACGACTCCGTCGTACGCGTCGTCGACGGCCGGGAACTCGTCCTCCGCCGCTCCCGCGGCTACGCCCCGCTGCCGCTCACCCTGCCGGTCGAGGTGGCACCCACGCTCGCGGTCGGCGGGGACCTCAAGAACGTCTTCTGCCTCGGCGAGGGCCGCAAGGCCTGGCTGTCCGCACACATCGGCGACATGGACTCGCCGGCGACCCAGCTGGCCCTCACCTCGGCCGAGCGGCAGCTGGAGTCCGTCACGGGGGTCACCCCCGTCCTGCTGGCGGCCGACCGCCACCCCGGGTACCGGTCCACCCGCTGGGCCGCCCGGCACGCGGCGGGACGTCCGGTCGTCCCCGTGCAGCACCACCACGCGCACGTCGCCGCCGCCATGGCCGAGAACGGCCACGACGGCAGCAGCCCGGTCCTCGGCGTCGCCTTCGACGGCACCGGCTACGGCCTCGACGGCGCCGTCTGGGGCGGGGAGTTCCTGCTCGCCGACTACGCGGGGTTCTCGCGATACGCGCACCTCGCCTACGTCCCGCTGCCCGGCGGGGACGCGACCGTCCGGCGGCCGTACCGCATGGCCCTCGCCCACCTGTACGCCGCAGGACTCCCGGCCGACCCCGCCCTGCCGTGCGTGAGCACCTGTCCGCCCGACGAACTGCGCCTGATCCGGCAACAGTTGGCCCGCGGCCTGAACTGCGTACCCACATCCAGCATGGGCCGCCTCTTCGACGCCCTCGCCTCCCTCACCGGGATCTGCCATCTCGCCGGCCACGAGGCGCAGGCGGCCGTCGCCCTGGAGGCCGCGGCCCTGCGCGAACCGGCGGCGCGGGACGACGCGCGCTACACCTTCCGGCTGCGCGCTCCCGAGCCCGGCGGTCCGCTCACCGCCGATCCGGCGCCCCTGCTGGCCGCCGCCGCCGACGACGTGCGCGGCGGCGTTCCGGCGGCCCTCGTCGCCGCCCGCTTCCACCGGGCGGTGGCCCGTCTGGTGCACACGGTCTGCGACGCGGCGCGCGGAGAACTGGGCGTGGAGACCGTCGCGCTGACCGGGGGAGTGTTCGCCAACGCGGTGCTCGCCTCGGCCTGCGCCCGCGTCCTGAGCCGGGACGGCTTCACCGTCCTGCGCCACCGCCTGGTCCCGCCGAACGACGGAGGACTGGCCCTCGGCCAGCTCGTCGTGGCCGGACGGGTCGCCGCCGCCCCGGACGCCGGCGCGCGAGCACGACAGCGACAGTGAGGAGACGCACATGTGTTTGGCGGTCCCTGGAAGAGTGCTGGACGTCGAGGACCGGGACGGCACCCGGATGGCCACCGTCGACTTCGGCGGCGTGGTCAAGGAGGTCTGCCTGGAGTACCTGCCGGACCTGGAGGTCGGCGAGTACGCGATCGTCCACGTCGGCTTCGCCCTGCAGCGGCTGGACGAGGAGTCGGCGAGGAGGACGCTGGAGCTGTTCGAGACCCTCGGCATGCTCCAGGAGGAGTTCGGCGACCCGTGGGAGGCCGCCGGGACGGCGGAAGGCGAGTGGCAGGCGCCCGACGGCGTCGCCGGAGAGGTGCACCGGTGAAGTACATCGACGAGTTCCAGGACCCCGGGCTGGCCCGGCGGCTGCTCGACGAGATCCATGCGACGGTGACCCGGCCCTGGGCGCTGATGGAGGTCTGCGGAGGCCAGACCCACAGCATCATCCGGCACGGCGTCGACCAACTCCTGCCGGAGCAGGTGGAGCTGATCCACGGCCCCGGCTGCCCGGTGTGCGTGACCCCGCTGGAGGTCATCGACAAGGCCCTGGAGATCGCCTCCCGCCCCGGCGTGATCTTCTGCTCCTTCGGGGACATGCTGAGGGTCCCCGGCACCGGCCGGGACCTGTTCCAGGTCCGGGGCCAGGGCGGCGACGTCCGGGTGGTCTACTCGCCGCTGGACGCGCTGCGGATCGCCGAGCAGAACCCCGGGCGCGAGGTGGTGTTCTTCGGCATCGGCTTCGAGACCACCGCCCCGCCCAACGCCATGACGGTTCATCAGGCACGCCGGCTCGGCATCCGCAACTTCAGCCTCCTGGTCTCCCACGTCCGGGTACCGCCCGCGATCGACGCGATCATGCGCTCCCCTGACTGCCGGGTGCAGGGCTTCCTCGCCGCCGGCCACGTCTGCAGCGTCATGGGCACCGCCGAGTACCCCGAACTCGCCGCACGCTACCGGGTGCCGATCGTGGTCACGGGCTTCGAGCCGCTGGACATCCTCGAAGGCGTCCGGAGGACCGTGCTCCAGCTGGAGCGGGGCGAGCACACCGTCGACAACGCCTACCCCCGTGCCGTGCAGGACGGCGGCAACCCCGCGGCCAGGGCCATGCTCGACGACGTCTTCGAGGTCACCGACCGCGCCTGGCGCGGCATCGGCGTCATCCCCGACAGCGGCTGGCGGCTCTCGGAGCGGTATCGCGACTACGACGCCGAGATCCGGTTCTCCGTCGAGGGGATCGACACCCGCGAACCGGCCGAGTGCCGCAGCGGGGAGGTCCTCCAGGGACTCCTCAAGCCCCACGAGTGCGAGGCGTTCGGCACCCTCTGCACCCCGCGCTCCCCCCTGGGCGCCACGATGGTCTCCAGCGAGGGAGCCTGCGCCGCCTACTACCTCTACCGGCGGCTCGACCTCGGCTCGCCGGGGCGGCGGGGCCCGGCGCCCGGCGTTCCGGCCCCCGGCCCCGTCCCGTCGGACGCGACCGCCCCCGAGGCCGTGCCGTCGACCGCCCCGTCCCCGAACCTCCCGCCCCTGGAAGGACGCTCCGTTGTCTGACACGACCACCACGAGCACCAGCGGTCCCCTCGGCGGGGGCTCGGCACCGGACATGCTGGCCTGGACCTGCCCGGCACCGCTGCGGGACCAGGCGCGCGTCGTGATGGGCCACGGCGGCGGCGGCGCCCTGTCCGCCGAACTGGTCGAGCAGATCTTCGTCCCCGCCTTCGGCGGCCCCGCGCTCTCGGTCACCACGGACGCCGCCACCCTCGAACTCGGCGGTGCCCGGCTGGCCTTCTCCACCGACTCCTTCGTGGTGCGCCCGCTGTTCTTCCCCGGGGGCAGCATCGGCGACCTGGCCGTCAACGGAACGGTGAACGACCTCGCCATGAGCGGGGCCAGGGCCGCCTACCTGTCCTGCGGCTTCATCCTCGAAGAGGGCGTCGAGACCGAGGTCGTCGCCCGGGTGGCGGACGCCCTCGGCGCGGCGGCGCGTACGGCGGGCGTCCAGGTGGTCACCGGCGACACCAAGGTCGTGGAGGCCGGCCACGGGGACGGCGTCTACATCAACACCTCCGGGATCGGCGTGATCCCCGACGGGGTTGATCTGCGGCCGCAGCGCGTCGTCCCCGGCGACGTGGTGATCGTCAGCGGCCCCGTCGGCGTCCACGGCGTGGCGATCATGAGCGTGCGGGAAGGCCTGGAGTTCGGGGTCGAGATCGAGAGCGACTGCGCGCCGCTCGGCGGTCTCGTCGAGGCGATGCTCGCGGTGACACCGGACCTCCACGTGCTGCGCGACCCCACCCGGGGCGGCCTGGCGGCCTCGCTCAACGAGATCGCCGTCGCCTCGGGTACCGGCGTCGCCCTCCAGGAGCGCGCCGTGCCCGTCCCCGATCCCGTGGCCAACGCCTGCGCGATCCTCGGCCTCGACCCGATGTACGTCGCGAACGAGGGCAAGCTGGTCGCCTTCGTCCCGCGGGAGCGGGCGGAGTCCGTGCTGGAGGCCATGCGCGCCCACCCGCTCGGGGCCGGCGCGACGGTCATCGGGGAGGCCGTGGCGGAGCATCCGGGCATGGTCGTGGCCCGGACCGGCCTCGGCGGCACACGGGTGGTGGACATGCCGCTCGGCGAGCAACTGCCGCGGATCTGCTGAGCGCAGGGCGCGGGCGTACGGGCGTACGGGGTGTGCGGGCCGGGCGGTGCGGGCGTACGGGGTGAGCGCGTGCGGGCCGGGCGGTGAGCGTGTGCGAGCGCGCGGGGGGGGGGGGGGGGGGGGGGGGGGGGGGGGGGCCCCCCCCCCGGGCCCGCGCGCGCCGTCCTGCCCGGCCGGTAGCCGAGGAGCCGTCCCCGCGGCCCTGCCCGGCGGGTGGGGCGGGTCCGCCCGCCCGGCGGGAACGCGCGGCCGCTTCGGCCGTGCCGCGGGGTCTGACGGGGCCGGTTGGGGGCATAGTAGGGGAGTGATCACCAAAAGTGACGAGGATGGCGGCGGCCCCGAGGGCGGCCGCGGGGGATCTGAAGGCGCCGGTGACGAGGAGGCGCAGGTCATCGTGGTGGGGGCCGGCCCGGCCGGTTCCGCCGCCGCGGTGCACCTGGCGCGGGCCGGTGTGGACGTGCTGCTCCTGGAGAAGAGCGGCTTCCCCCGGGAGAAGGTGTGCGGCGACGGCCTGACCCCGCGCAGCGTGAACCAGCTGGTGCGGCTGGGCATCGACATCGACGCGCCCGGCTGGATGCGCAACAAGGGGATGCGCTGGGTCTGCGGCGGGCACCAGGTGGAGCTGGACTGGCCGCGCCTGGGCGCCCTTCCCGACTTCGGCCTGACCCGGAGCCGGCACGACTTCGACGACCTGCTCGCCACGCACGCGAGCGCCACCGGAGCACGCCTGCGGACCCATGTGAAGGTGACGGGCCCGCTGACCGACCGATCGGGGCACGTCATCGGCGTCACGGCCGCCCGCGGTCCGGGCGGCGAGCCGGTGACCTACCGGGCCCCGCTCGTGGTCGCCGCCGACGGCGCCTCGGCGCGTACGGCCCTGGGCCTGGGGCTCGAACGCGACGCGAAGCGGCCCGTCGCCGCGGCCGCCCGCCGCTACTACCGCAGTGAGGCCCGCACCCACGACCCCTACCTGGAGCTGTGGGCCGACCTGCGCTGTCCCCGCACCGGGGCCGATCTGCCGGGCTACGGATGGGTGTTCCCCCTCGGGGACGGGCGCGTCAACGTGGGCCTCGGCGCGCTGCCGCAGCAGCGCCGGCGCCGGCCCGTGGACCTGCGGGCTGTGCTGGAGCACTGGCTGCCCCGGCTGCCCGCGGAATGGGGACTGCACGAGGAGAACGCCGACTCCCCGCTGCGCAGCGCTCCGCTGCCGATGGGACTGAACCGGCGGCCGCAGTACCGCCGGGGCCTGCTGCTCGTCGGCGACAGCGCCGGCATGGTCAGTCCGTGGAGCGGCGAGGGCATCGCGCAGGCCATGGAGGCCGCCGAGGTGGCGGCGGAGATCATCGCGCTGGCGCTGGCCCGGCCGGCCGGACCACGCCGCGAGCACGCGCTGCACCAGTACCCGGTCGAGATCCAGCGCCGCTGGGCGCGCTACTACCGGCTGGGGAACGTCGCGGGCGACCTGCTCTTCTCCCGCTTCGGCTTCCGGCCGGTCCTCCACCCCCGGGTGATGGCCTCTCCCCACCTGCTGCAGGTCCTGGCCCGGCTGCTGACCCATGTGAGCGACGAGCCCGCGCAGGACACGATCGACTCCGTCCTGCACGGCCTCCTCCGCCTCGTCCCCGTGTCGCGGCGGTAGCGCAGGCCGCACCGGCCGTACCGGCGAAGGCGGCCCCGGGGCGGCGGCCGGCGCGGCGGTTGCCTCAGAGGCCGTCCCCGGCCCCCGGCGTCCAGTCCGCCCCGGCGTGCCGCCGGCGGTAGGCGGCGACGGCCGCCTCCACGGTGGGGTAGAAGCGCCGGGCGTCGAGCGTCCGCATCAGCCCGTACTGCTCGACGGCGCGCCGCACGGGGTCCTTGAGCTCGGCGAACACCAGGTGCACGCCCTGCGCCTCCAGCGTCTCGGCCAGCTCCCGCAGGGTGTCCGCAGCGGTGGTGTCCACGTCGGTCATGGGCTCGGCCGCGATCACGATCCACCGCGGCGGCGGTTCCGCCCCGGCCAGCCGCCTGATCTCCTCGCGGAAGGTCCTGGCGTTCGCGAAGACCAGCGGGGCGTCGAAGCGGTAGATGACCAGCCCGGGCAGCAACTGGGCCTCGGGGTGGGACCGGACGTCGTGGTAGCCCTCGAGGCCCCGCACCCGCCCCAGCACGGTGCGGTACGGCCACCAGGCTCGGCGGAAGACGTTGAGCACGGACAGGGCCACGGCGACGGCGATCCCGGCCAGCACGCCGATCAGAGCCACGCCGGCGAACGCGGCGCAGCAGAGCAGGAACTCCGTCCGGCGCTGCCGCCACAGGCGCACGGCACCGGGGATGTCGGCCAGCGACAGCGACGCCGTGATCACCACGGCTGCCAGGGCCGGCTGGGGCAGGTTCCGGAACAGGCCCGGCACCAGCACCAGCATGAGGACGACGATCACCGCGCCGACGACACCGGTGAGCTGGCTCCTGGCGCCCGCGCGCTCCGCGACCGCCGTACGCGATCCGCTGGTGCTGACCGGGAAGCCCTGGAAGAGACCGGCCGCCAGATTGGCCACGCCGATCGCGGCCATCTCCTGGTTTCCGCGCACCTCCTGCCCCTGGCGGGCCGCGAAGGCCGAGGCGTTCGAGATCGTGTCGGCCAGGGAGACCAGCGCGATGCCCAGCGCGCCGCCGAGCAGCAGTGACAGGTCGGCGAGCCGCACGTCCGGGATCGTGAAGGGCGGGAACCCCCGGGGCAGTTCGCCGACCAGCGAGACCCCGCGTCCGCCCAGGTCGAAGACGGTGGTGGCGGCGATCGCCAGGACGACCATCACGAGCACCGCGGGCACCTTCGGAAGGAAGCGCTGGAGGACCAGGATGACGGCGATCCCGCCGCATCCGACCGCGGCTGCGGCCGGCACCGTCGCCCCTTCGCCGAGTCTCGCCACGAAACCGGTGAACTCGCCGATCAGGTCGTCGGCCTCGACCTCGAAGCCGAGCAGCTTGGGCAGCTGACCGATCAGGATGGTCAGCGCCAGGCCGTTCAGGTAGCCGATCATCGTCGGTTTGGAGATCAGGTCGGCCACGAAGCCGAGCTTCGCGACCGAGGAAAGGATCATGATGCCCGCCACCATCAGGGCGAGCAGCGACGCCAGGGCGACGGCCCGCGCGGGATCCCCGTCCGCCGCCACCAGGGGCAGCACCGTCGCGGCGATCATCGGCCCCAGCGAGGAGTCCGGGCCCAGCACCAGGATCCGGGAAGGCCCGAACAGCGCGTATCCGAGGAGGCAGAGAACCGTCGTGTACAGGCCGGTGATGGGCGGCAGCCCCGCCAGCTCGGCGTACGCCATGCCCTGCGGCACCAGCAGCGTGGTCAGGACGGTCCCCGCCACCAGGTCCTTGACCAGCCACTCGCGCCGGTAGGACGAGAACGCGCGGACCCCGGGGACGGCCCGCGCCCAGGACATCATGCGGCGCCCGGCCGCCGGGCGGGCCGCCCGACCGGGAACGTCACGAGCAACGCTCCGCGGGACCCGGCGGGCGCGCGGGCGCCCCGGTCATCCCCCGAACTCCGGTGCGGTCCTCCCACGGAAACCGACCGTCCCGTCATCGCCCTGCCTCCGATCCGCGGCCGCGTCCGGCTCCGGACCGGGCGCCCGGACATCGGCCGTCCGGCCGCCGTCGGCCCTGCGGACCGCGTCCAGCGCCTTCCGGGACCGTCGTTCGACCAGGATAGGGAGGTACGCCCGGACCCGGGCCTGTTCGAAGTGGCCGTACGACGCCACGACCGCGGCCTCGACGGCGGCCGCGTCGACCGAGGGGTAGGCGGTCGTCAGCCGGGTCACGAGATTCCTGAGGGAGGACGACTCGTCCGGCGGGCCGGAGGGAGCCGGTCCGGACGGCTCCGCGGGCCCGGGCCCCCCGCCCTCCGCGGTCGCCACCCGCGCCCCGCTCGTCACGGCCCGCGCGGTCGTACCCGTCGCCGGGGACGGCGTGGCCGCCGCGGGCGCACCGGCCGGCGTACCGGCAGGACGGCCCACCCCTTCGCCAGGACGGTCCGGGCCGACGGGCGGAGCGCGGTCCTCCGCCGTCATGGCCACACCCATGCCACGTCCCACGACCTCCCGACCGTAGAACCACCCGACCCGCCGTCGTCGCGGGAAGGCCCGTCAGGTTCATTGTCGGCGCGCCCCGACAAGATCGCCCTCCGGAGCAGCGCGCTGCCCGGCGCGCCGAAGCCCCCGTCCCGCCCGGGAGCCGTCGGGCCGGGAACTCCGGCCCACGGCTGCCGTCGGCCGCACGGCTGCGCCGGGCGAAGGCCGGCCGCGGGGCTCCGCCGGGCGGGAGGTGCCGGCCCGGCGTCAGGCCGAGGCAGGCGGCGCGACGACCGGGACCCGCAGCGGCGCGCGGAAGGAGAGCAGGCCGAGGGTGGGCGCCCGGGCCGCTTCCGGTGCGAGCCGGACGCCGGGCAGGCGGCGGGCCGCCGCGCGCAGGGCCACGGCCGCCTCCGTACGTGCCAGGGCCGCACCCGGGCAGCGGTGCCGCCCCACCCCGAAGGCGAGGTGGTGGCGGATGTTCGCGCGGCCGGGGACCATCTGCCCGGGGGCGTCGAAGACGTCCGGGTCGGAGCCGCTGCCCATGAGCATCAGCAGCAGTTCGGCACCGGCGGGCAGGTCGACACCGCCCAGCTCCAGCGGGCGCGCGGTGACCCGGCGCCAGGAGGTGACGGGTGGCTCGCGCCGCAGCACCTCCTCGACCCACGCCTCGGCGAAGCCCTCCTCGTGCGCGGGCCGCGGCCACACCCCGGGCTCGGCGAGTGCGCGGCGCAGCACGGTGGAGATGAGCTGTCCGGTCGTGGACTGCCCGGCGATGAAGACGAAGAAGCACGCCCCGACGGCGGTCCGCGGATCCAGCGGCGTCCCGTCCGGCAGGCGGTGCCGGGCCAGGGCTCCCACGAAGCTGTCCTCCGGCGCCGGCCTGCGGTGCACGAGTTCCGTGAGCCACTGGTGGAACTCGCCGACCAGCTCCGCCAGTTCCAGTCGGCGGGCGGGCGAGGGGCGCCCCCAGAAGAGCTCCAGCGACGCGTCGCTCCAGCGCACCAGCGTGGCGGCGTCCAGATCCTCGATGCCGAGGAGCCGCATCATCACCCGGCAGGGCAGCGTGTGCGCGAACGCGGAGAAGAGGTCGCTCTCCCCGGCGCCGGCGAGCTCCTCCCGCACCGAGTCGAGCAGTTCGTCCGCGATCCGCTCGATGACGGGGACGGCGGCCGCCACCCGCTGGGCGTTGAAGAAGCGGGTGACGACGCGGCGCAGGCCCGCATGGCTCTCGGAGGCGTTGTTGGCCAGCGCGGGACGCAGCCGGAAGCCCGCGCGGGCGAGAACGCGCAGCACCGGCACGCCCAACGGCGTGACCGCGTTCTGGGCGTTGTCGGGCCGGAAGGACGCCGGGTCGAGCAGTACCGTGCGGATGTCCTCGTACCGGCTGACCAGCCACAGTCCGGTGGCGGGGTCACGGTGCACCGGCGCGTCGGACCGCAGACGGTCCAGCCACGGGTACGGGTCCCTGACGAAGCCCTCGTCGAAGAGGTCGAGCAGCCCGAAGGGGTCTTCCGGGGCCGTCCCCGGGAGCGTCGAGGCGGCCGGACGCTCGTACGGGCAGGATCCGGCCGGGGCCGGGGCCGGGGCGGACGCGGGCGTGCGGAGGGCGGAGGTCACGCTCGCGGACGCTAGCACGCGCTCCCACCCGGAGCGGGAGGTGTGTGCGGGGGATCACTACCCGCGATCGGCGCAGGCCAGGCGGGCACGGCGCGGCCGCCCGCTCCACGGCGCGGCGACGAGGCCGGGCGGGCAGGGCGGCCGGGCCTGCCGGCGCCCCGGCTCTCAGTAGACGTCGCGGACGTAGCGCTTGTCCGCCGCCATCCGCTCGACGTAGGCGGCGGCCTCCTCCTCGCCCATCCTTCCGTGGCGGGCGACGACCTCCCGAAGGGTCCGGTCCACGTCCCGGGCCATGCGGGAGGCGTCGCCGCAGACGAAGAGGTGGGCGCCGTCCCGCAGCCAGGACCAGAGGGCGGAGCCGTGCTCGCGCATCCGGTCCTGGACGTAGACCTTGTTCCGCTGGTCGCGCGAGAAGGCGACGTCGAGCCGGTCGAGCCGCCCGGCGGCGAGATGCGCCTCCAGCTCCTCGCGGTAGTAGAAGTCGCCGGCCTCGCGCTGCTCACCGAAGAACAGCCAGTTGCGGCCGGTGTGACCGCGTGCCTGACGGTCCTCCAGGAAGCCGACGAACGGGGCCACGCCCGTCCCCGGACCGACCATGATCATGGGGGTGGCCGGGTCGGCAGGCGGGCGGAAGTGCGGGGACGGCTGGACGAACACCTGGACGGGCCCGTCGTCCGCGTGATCGGCGAGATAGGCCGAGCACACGCCGGTGCGGCCGCGGCCGCGGTCGTTGGTGTAGCGCACGACGGAGACGGTGAGGCGCACCTCGCCCGGGTGCGCGAGCGGGCTGGACGAGATCGAGTACAGGCGGGGCCGCAGGCGCTTGAGGACGGCGGTCCATTCGGCGGCGGACGCGCGAACGGGGAAGGCGCCGATCAGGTCGGCGGCCTGCAACCCCCAGCTCCACTTGGCGAGTTCGCCCTTGTTGCCCGGGCGCAGCAGCCGTTTGAGCTCCTGGCTGCCGGTGCGCTCGGTCACGAACCTCAGCAGGTCCGGGGTGATGCGGGTGATGTCCAGCCGGGTGCGCAGGGCCTCGGCCAGGGGGAGGGGCGCGGGGTCTCCGACGTCGACCGGTTCGTCGCGGTCGAGCCCGGTGAGCGCGAGCCACTCGGCGACGAGGTCGGCACCGTGGGCCGGCCATACGCCGAGGGCGTCGCCGGCCTCGTAGGCCAGCTCGCCGTCCCGGGTGTCGAAGGAGAACTGTCGTACCTCCTTCCGGGAGCCGGGCAGGCTGAGCAGCCGGTTGCCGACGAGCAGCGTGGGGAAGGGCGAGGACTTCGTGTACACCGTGGTGCGGGCCGCGGGGCCGGACGGGACCGCCCCGGCGGCGGGCCCCGTCGGGGTACCCGCCGCCTGCGCGGGTGCGGGAACGGGGGGCGGCGGGGCCGCTGCTTCTCGGACCGGGGGCGCGAGGAGCGGGAGGAGCGCGGTGAGCCACGCGCCGGAGCGCTGCTCGTGGTCCGGCTCGCAGTCGGCCCGGGGGTGCAGGCGGACGGCGCCCAGCTCGGTGAGGCGCTCGTCGACGCGCCGGCCGTGGCCGCAGAAGTCGTCGTAAGCGGAGTCGCCCAGTGCGAGCACGGCGTAACGCACGCCCTCCAGGCGCGGGGCGTCGTCCGCGCTCAGCGCCTGCCAGAAGGCGGCGCCGTTGTCCGGGGCGTCGCCCGCCCCGAAGGTGCTGGTCACCACCAGCAGATCCGCCTCGTCTCCGATCTCCGCGAGGTCGACGCCGTCCATGGAGAGGAGGGACGGGGCGAACCCGGCCTCGGTGAGGCGGCCGGCGGCCGTGGCGGCGAACTCCTCGGCGTTCCCGGTCTGGGACGCCCACAGGACGAGAAGGCGCCGGGCGGGAGCGGGGGGGGACTCGTCCCGGGGCCGGTCCGCCGGCGCCGGCCCGGGAGCGCCTGCGCGCGAGAACATCCCGGCGAGGACACCGTCGACCCAGAGCCCGTGGGCGGGGAGGAACGGCGCGGAGGCGGGCAGCACCGGGACCCGGCCGTCCGCGGGGGCGCCGGCCAGGCCGGTGAGATAGCCCGCGAGATAGCGGCGTTCCGGCTCCGAGAACGGGGGCGGCACGAGATCGGCGACCCCGAGCAGATGCGCGAGGGCGGAAGCCGGCGCGGGGACGGCCGTCGCGGAACCCGCGACCGTCTCCGTGCCCCGCGCCCGCTCCCCTTCCGGCGCCCGGTGCGGACGGGCGACGGGGACCGGAGCGGACGTCTTCGTGAGCGTGACCGCGCAGGCCTTGAACTCCGGCTGGAAGGAGACCGGATCGACGGCGTCGTGGGTGACGGCGTTGACGGCGAGGTACTCGCCGAAGAGATCGTTCCAGTGGAAGGGCGCGAAACAGTTCCCCGGCAGGACCCGGTCCGTGACCACGGCAGGCAGCACGGCCCGGCCGCGGCGTGAGGCGATCTCCACGGGGTCGCCGTCGGCGGCCCCGAGCGCGGCGGCGTCCTCGGGGTGGATCTCGACGAAGGGGCCGGGGTTCAGCTTCGTGAGCCGGGCGACCTTCCCGGTCCTGGTCAGGGTGTGCCACTGGTGCGGGAGGCGCCCGGTGTTGAGGACGAACGGGTAGGCGTCGTCGGGAAGCTCCGCCGGGGGCAGATGCGGGCGGCCGAAGAACCGGGCGCGCCCGCTCGGTGTCGGGAAGGCCAGCCGCGGACGGGAGCCGTCCGGCCGGACGAGCAGGGTCTGGCTGACACCGTCGTTGAGGTAGCGGACCGGGTTGCGGTCCGGGCCGTCGGCGGACGGTGCGGGCCACTGCACGGGCGCGACGCGCAGCCGCTCGTACGAGACGCCCCGCAGGTCCCACCCGGTCTGCGGGTTCCACGCCTGCTTGAGCTCCTCGAACACCTCCTCCGCCGACCCGTAGGTGAAGCCCTCGGCGAATCCCATCGCACACGCCACCCGCGCGATCAGCTGCCAGTCCGGCATCGCCTGCCCGGGCGGGTCGACGACGCCGCGGACGAGGGTGAGGTTCCGTTCGGAGTTGACCATGACCCCGTCGGACTCGGCCCACAGCGTGGCGGGCAGCACGACATCGGCGTAGGCGTTGGTCTCCGTCTGCGCGAACACGTCCTGGGTGACGACGAGTTCGGCGGCCTCCAGTCCGGCGATGACGGTCTTGCGGTTGGCCACGGAGGCGACGGGGTTGGTGCAGATGATCCAGCAGGCCTTGATGTCCCCGGCGGCCATGCGCTCGAACATCTCCACCGTCCCGCGCCCGACGTCCGTGCGCAGGGTGCCCTCCGGCACGCCCCAGAGCCTCTCCACGAAGGCCCGGTCGGCGTCGACGAGCACCGACCGCTGCCCGGGCAGGCCCGGTCCCATGTAGCCCATCTCGCGGCCGCCCATGGCGTTGGGCTGACCGGTGAGCGAGAACGGCCCGGACCCCCGGCGGCAGATGGCACCGGTCGCGAGGTGCAGATCGACCAGCGCGTTGGTGTTCCACGTACCGTGGGTCGACTGGTTGAGACCCATCGTCCAGCAGCTCGTCCACTCACCGGCCTCGCCGATCCAGCGGGCGGCCCGCCGGATGTCGGCCTCCGGGAGGCCGGTGATCTCCGCGACCTTCGCGGGCGGGTAGTCGGCGAGGAAGGCGGGCATCGCCTCCCAGCCCTCCGTGAACGCGTCGACGAAGTCCTCGTCCACGTGCCCGTTCTCGACGATCAGGTGCAGCAGCCCGTTGAGCAGCGCGAGATCCGTGCCGGGCCTGATCTGGAGGAAGAGGTCGGCCTTGTCGGCGGTGGCGGTGCGCCGCGGGTCGACCACGATCAGCTTCGCCCCGGCGGCCTTCACCCGGTCCATCATCCGGAGGAACAGGATCGGGTGGCAGTCCGCCATGTTCGCGCCGATGACGAAGAAGACATCGGCGTGATCGAAGTCCTGGTACGACCCGGGTGGGCCGTCCGCGCCCAGCGACAGCTTGTAGCCGGAACCGGCCGACGCCATGCACAGCCGCGAGTTCGACTCGATCTGGTTCGTCCGCACGAAGCCCTTGGCGAGCTTGTTCGCCAGGTACTGGGCCTCCAGCGACATCTGGCCGGAGACGTAGAAGGACAGGGCGTCCGGCCCGTGCTCGTCCAGGATCGCCCGCAGCCGCCGCGCCACGTCGGCCACGGCCGCGTCGACGTCCGCCTCGGCCTGCGCACCACCGCGCTCGCCCCGCACCAGCGCCGCCGTCGCCCGCCCGGCGGCGCCCATCATGTCGGCGCTGGTGGAGCCCTTCGTACAGAGGCGCCCGGAATTCGCCGGATGGGCCTTGTCCCCGGCGGTCCGCACGGCTCGCCGGGGACCGTTCGCCGACTCGCGCACGACGTCGAGGACGATTCCGCAGCCCACGCCGCAGTACGAGCACACCGTCCGGACCGTCTCGGTCACCGCTCCCTGCGACGCCACCGGCACCCCTCCCCGTCGGACCCCGGACGGGAAGTCTCCCATCCGGGGTCCGACGGTAGGAACGTCCGGTTTCCGGACGGTCACACCGCCTGCGCGCGGGCCGTTACACCCCCCGCACGCCGAACGGGCGCACGGTGTGAGTTCACGCCGTCGCGGGGGTGTAGTGGCCGGCGTCGTCGCCTTCGATGAGGTGACTGAGCGTGCCGTCGACACCGGCCGGCACGTCGCCCGCGACGGTCACGCGGTGCAGCAGGCGCGGCAGGTCGCCGTAGTCGTCCGGGGCGTAGTGCTGGGTGATGCGGTTGTCGAACAGGACGAGGTCGCCCGGCTGCCAGGCCACCCGCACGATGTTCTCGGGGCGGGTGACGTACGCCTGGAAGATGCGCAGCAGGTCACGGGATTCGGAGGGGCCGAGGCCGAGGATGCTCTGGGCGAAGCCCCCGATGAACAGGCCGCGCTCCCCGGTCTCGGGGTGGACGCGGACGACCGGGTGGGCGGTGCGGTACGTGCGGGACACGAACCGCCTGCGGTGCTCGGCCGCCTTCTCGTTCTTCGGGGCGGCGTAGTCGTAGGCGTTGGTGTGTACCGCCCACAGCCTGTCGGCCAGCTCGCGCAGCGGCTCGGGCAGGTCCTGGTAGGCGGCCGCGGTGTTGGCGATGAGGGTGTTGCCGCCGTAGGGCGGGACCACGATGGCCCGCAGCGTGGACGCCTTCGGCGGGGTGCGGACGAAGGTGACGTCCGTGTGCCAGTGGTTGGCGCGGATGCCTTCGTCGCCGTCGACGGGCAGGATCTCGGGCCGGCCGTCGACGGACGGCACGGTCGGATGCGCGGTGGTGAGCGGGCCGAAGAGGGAGGCGAAGCGGAGCTGGCCCGCGTCGTCGAGCTGCTGGTCCCGGAAGACGAGCGCCTTGTGCTCCAGGAGGGCGGAGCCGATCTCCGCGACGACGGCGGGGGCGAGGTCGCCGCCGAGGTCCACTCCGTGGATCTCGGCGCCGATCCGCCCTCCGATCCTGCGGACGTCGAAGGCGGTGCTGGTGGTCATGTGCGGGGTCCTTTCGTGAGGGCGAGGGTGCGGTTGAGGAGAAGGGGAGAGCTGAGGTGGGGGAGGTGACGTGGGGGAAGGGGGTGAGGGGAGGGGGTCACAGGGGCTGGCCCGCTGCCGCGGCCGACCGGCCGGCGGGGCGCGCCAGCCCGTAGTGCTCGCGCAGGGTGCGGCCGGTGTACTCGGTGCGGAACAGCCCGCGGCGCTGCAGGACCGGTACGACGTGGTCCACGAAGTCCTCCAGACCGCCGGGCAGATGGGGAGGCATGATGTTGAAGCCGTCCGCCGCGCCCTGCGTGAACCACAGCTGGAGCTCGTCGGCGATCTGCTCCGGGGTGCCGGCGAGGACGCGGTGGCCGCGTCCGGCGCCGAGCCGGGCGATGAGTTCGCGCACGGTCAGGTCGTCGCGGCGGGCGAGTTCGGCGACGAGGGTGAAACGGCTCTTGTTGCCGTTGATGTCCCGCTCCTCGGGCAGGTCGGGCAGCGGCCCGTCCAGCGGCACCCCCGTCAGGTCGGTGCCGAGCATCCCGGACAGCTGCGCGAGCCCGTATTCGGGGATCTGCAGCTCCGTGAGCTCCTGCTCCAGCGCGCGGGCCTCCGCCTCGGTCGAACCGATGACGGGGGCGATGCCCGGGAGCACCAGCAGGTGGTCCTCTTCGCGTCCGTGGCGGGCGAGCCGCGACTTGAGGTCCTTGTAGAAGGCCTGCCCGTCGGCGAGTGTCTGCTGGGCGGTGAAGACGGCCTCGGCGTACTGCGCGGCGAACTCCTTGCCGTCCTCCGACGAACCGGCCTGCACCAGCAGCGGGTGGCCCTGCGGACTGCGCGGAACGTTCAGCGGGCCCCGCACCGCGAAGTGCTCGCCGCGGTGGGCGATCTCCCGCACCCGGTCGGTGTCCGCGTAGACGCCGCGCTCACGGTCGAGCAGGATCGCGTCGTCCTCCCAGCTGTCCCACAGCTTCGTGGCGACCTCGACGAACTCCCGGGCCCGCTCGTAGCGCAACCGGTGTTCGAGATGCTCGTCGCGGCCGAAGTTGCGGGCCTCGTTCTCGGTGCCCGAGGTGACGATGTTCCAGCCCGCCCGGCCGCCGCTGATGTGGTCCAGGGAGGCGAACTTGCGGGCGGTGTGGAAGGGCTCGTTGAAGGTGGTGGAGACGGTGGCGATGAGACCCACGTGCTCGGTGACCGCCGCCAGCGCCGACAGCAGGGTGAGCGGTTCGAGGCCGCCGAGCGCGTTGTACCGGGCGTTCCCCCACAGGGCCAGCCCGTCGGCGAGGAAGACGGAGTCGAGCAGCCCGCGCTCGGCGGTCCGCGCGAGCTCCTGGAAGTAGCGCAGATCGGTGATCCGCTCGGGCTGGGTACGGGGATGGCGCCAGGCGGCGTCGTGGTGGCCGGCGTTCATCAGGAAGGCGTTGAGATGCAGGCGGCGGGGGCTGGTCGCGGTCATGGGTTTCCTCTGGTCGGGGCGGCGGGACGTCCGGGCGGCGGCGATGGTCGGGGCGGGCGCCGGGTGCCGGGTGCGGGTGCCGGGTCGATCGGGGGGGGCAGGTGACGGGTGTCGAGTGACGGGCGGCGGTCCGGTACGCGCCGGGAGGCGCCGGTCAGGATCCGGGGGAGACGCGCCAGGAGCTGAGCCGGCGTTCCAGGACCACCAGGAGCTGGTTGAAGGCCACGCCGATGGCGGAGATCGTGACGATGCCGGCGTACATCTGGGGGATGGCGAAGTTGTACTGCGAGGCGTTGATCAGATAGCCGAGGCCCGCCTTCGCGCCGATCATCTCGGCGGCCACCAGGACCAGGATCGACACCGCTCCGGCGAGCCGGATGCCCGTGAAGATCACCGGCACGGCGGAGGGCAGGATGACCTTCTGGAACAGCCGGGGCGCGGACAGGTCCATCGACCTCGCGAGCTTCAGCAGCGTGGGGTCGACGTTCCGCACGGCGCTGATCGTGTTGAGCAGGACCGGCCAGGCGCACGCGTAGACCACGATGGAGATCTTCGAGGTCTCGCCGATGCCCAGCAGCAGGACGAAGACCGGCAGCAGGGCCAGCGCGGCGGTGTTGCGGAACACCTCGAGGAGCGGGCCCAGGAGTTCGGCGACGGGCCGGTACCAGCCGATCAGCAGACCGAGGGGCACGGCGAGCGCCAGGGCCAGTCCGAATCCGCTGAAGGAGCGCACCAGACTGGCGTACGTGTGGTCGGCGAGCTGACCGTCGGCGGCCAGCTCCCACCAGGCGACGGCGACCTCGCTGAACGGGGGCAGGAAGATCCGGTCGACCAGCCCCAGCCGTGGCGCGGCCTCCCACAGCAGCAGAAGGGCCGCGATCGCGGCGGACTTGGTGACGCCGGTGACCAGCAGGGAACCGAGCCGTCGGACCACCCGGCGCACCGGGGCCGGCCGGACCGGGCCCCCGAGCGACGACCGCGGCGGTGGGGGCGAGGAGGTGCCGGGCGACGAGGGGCCGGACGGGGAAGGGGCGGGAGCGGAGGGCGCCGGGTCGCGGTGGGCGTCGGCGGGGCTCTCCGGGGTGGGCGGGGGAGTCTTCTCGGTGGTGGTCCGGGTGATGAGGCTCATGCGGTCGCCTCCTCCTTCTCCAACTGCTGGGCCCTGGCCACCTCGTCGTGCAGCAGCGACCAGATCCGGTGCCGGTGGCGGGCGAACTCGGGGCTGGAACGGATGTCGTCGGTGCCGGTGCGGGCGCCGAGGGCGACCGGCACGACCTGCTTGACGCGTCCCGGCCGGGACGTCATGACGGCGACGCGCTGCCCCAGGTAGACGGCCTCGTCGATGCTGTGCGTGATGAAGACGACGGTCTTCCCGGTCCGCTGCCAGATGCGGAGCAGTTCGTCCTGCAGCGACTCACGGGTCTGGGCGTCCAGCGCGGCGAACGGCTCGTCCATGAGCAGCACGTCGGGGTCGTAGGCGAGGCTGCGGGCGATCGCCACCCGCTGCCGCATCCCGCCCGACAGTTCGTGCGGATGCCGGTTCTCGAAGCCGGACAGGCCGACGAGTTCGAGGAACTCCCGGGCCCGTGCGCCCCGTTCGCGGCGCGGTACGCCGGTGGCCTCCAGGCCGAACTCGACGTTGCCCTGTGCCGTGCGCCAGGGCAGCAGCGCGTACTGCTGGAAGACGATGCCGCGGTTCAGGCCGGGACCGGTCACCGGCTCGCCGTCGAGCAGGATCCGTCCGGCCGTCGGCCGGGCGAGGCCGCCCAGCAGGTCCAGCAGGGTCGACTTGCCGCAGCCGCTGGGGCCGACCAGGACCACGAACTCACCCGCGGCGATCCGCAGGTCGATGCCGTCGACCGCGGTGAACTCCCGGGACCGGCGCCTCCCGCCCGCCGTCCGCTTCGGGTCCTTGACCGTGAAGTCCTTCCGTACGCCCTCGAACACGACCTTGGGCGTGGTGGATGCCGGCATGATCAGCTCCCGCTCTTCGAGGCGGCGGGGACCGGTGAGGCGGGCTTCGCCGCGCCGGCCTGCCCGGCCCTGTTGAAGTCGTTGGTGTAGAGGTCGGCCAGCGAGACCTGGCCCCTGCGGATGTCGCCGCGCTCGGACAGCCAGTCGATCCAGAGCTGGAGTTCCTTGCCGGTGATCCGGCCCGCCGTCTCCGCGACGCCGTAGGACCGCCAGTACCGGAGCGGCGCCGTGTCCTCGTTGCGTCCGCGCCTCTTCACGATCTCCGTCATCCGCGCGACGACCTCGTCGCGCGGAGTGGTGCGCGACCACTCGATGGCCCGTCCCACGGCGGTGACGAACGTCCTGGCCGTGTCGGGGTTCTGCCGCAGGAACCGGTCCGTCATCACGTAGGAGCCGGCGCTGAAGGCACCGAGGAGTTCGAAGTCCGTGAACAGCGGGCGGATCCCGCCGGTGGCCAGGGCCTTGTCACGCAGGATCCCGCCGAGCACGGCCACGTCGATCTGTTTCTGGCGCAGCGACTGCTCGGTGTTCACCGGAGGCACCACCAGCGGCTCGACCTTGTCGATGTCGGCCTCGGAGAGACCGCCACGCTGGAGATAGATGTCGAGCATGGCCTCCGCATGCGCTCCGAGCGTGTTCATCCCGACCTTCTTGCCGGCCAGGTCGCGGGCGGAACGGATCGGACTGTCGGCGAGGACGTAGTAGCCGTTGTATGCGTCCTTGTCGGAGCCGTAATAGCTGATGACCGCTTTGATGGGAGTTCTGTTCGCGGCCAGTTTCACGACCGCGCCGTTGAACGCCCCGCCGAAGTCCGTCTGCCCGGTGGCCGCGGACTGGATGTCCTGCGGCCCGCTGATCGTGTTGCCGATCCACTCCAGCTTCACGTCCTCCAGGTAGCCGAGGTCCTCGGCCAGCTCCGGCAGGATGACCTGCCCCGCCCAGCCCTGGTACCGCAGCGTCCGGGTGCGGCCCCCGCCGGACGCCCCTGAAGCGGAGGTCCCGCAGCTCACGGCGGCCGCGGAGAGGCCGAGCAGGGTGAGGAACTGTCGTCGGGTCGACGCCGTCGTGGTCATGGGAAGTCCTGTTCACGTGAAAGGGAGCGGTTGGGGGAGCTGCTGCGGAGCTCTTCCGTGGGTACGGCGACGGGACCCGCGACGCGCCGCCTGGCGACCCCGGGGAAACGCGCTGCCGGAAACGGCGCGTCAGGTCGCGGAAGGACGGTGCATGCGCGGGGAACCGGAAACGGGACCCCGTCGGGTGAATCCCCTGGAACGGTGGAAGAGAGGGCGCGGAAACCGCGGTGGCACGGTCAAGAACACTTGAACGGCCGGGAGCAGAGCAGAGGAGAGACGCCGTTCGGCGGTTCTACCGGCCGACGGCACAGATGGCGCTGGCTTGACGTCGCAGATCGACGTGGAGCCGCGCGGAGAGGTTGTCTGACGCGCTCACGTCCAAGAGGCTTGCAGCGAATTCCGGACGCGTCAACGGCTCTTCCCACTGCGTCTCGCATAGTGAATCGAGCGACACACGCGTGAAGCGCGGCGTTCACAACCGGCCCCTGACGGCCCGCGACGGTGCCCCCCGCACCGCCCGGGATCCCGCCCTCGCCGTCCGCGACAGCGGGGCGCGGCGCCGCCTGCGAGGCCGCCCCGGACACCCGGCACCTCCGGTCCACCGGACGGGCGCACGCCGCACCGCCCCGGGGCTCGTCACGCCCTGTCGCTTCGCGCGGGGCCGTCGGTGCGCTTACGCTCGAGGTGTGGCCGGCGACGGGGAGTACAGGCGGGATCAGCATTACCTCACGACGCGCGTCACGGCCGACGGCCGCGACGGCTGGCCCGTGGAGCCCGGGCGCTATCGCCTGGTGATCGCGCGGGCCTGCCCGTGGGCCAACCGGGCGGCGATCGTCCGGCGGCTGATGGGACTCGAGGGCGTGCTCTCCATGGGGATCGCCGGGCCGATCCACGACGACCGCAGCTGGTCCTTCCACCTGGACCCCGGCGGCAGGGACCCGGTGCTCGGCATCGAGCGCCTGCAGGAGGCGTTCTTCGAGCGCGACCCCGGCTACGCGCGGGGCATCACGGTGCCCGCGCTCGTCGACATCCCCACCGGCCAGGTGGTGACCAACGACTTCGCCCGCATCACGCTCGATCTCGGGAGGGAGTGGCGGGCCCACCAGCGCGCCGGCGCCCCCGACCTCTACCCCGAGCGGCTGCGCGACGAGATCGACGACGTCGCCGAGAAGGTCTTCCGTGACGTGAACAACGGTGTCTACCAGTGCGGCTTCGCCGGTACGCAGGACGCGTACGACTCGGCGTACCGGCGGCTGTGGCGGCGGCTCGACTGGCTCGAGGACCGGCTGGCGCGCCGCCGCTACCTGGTGGGCGACACCATCACCGAGGCCGACGTCCGGCTCTTCACGACCCTGGTCCGGTTCGACGCCGTCTACCACGGACACTTCAAGTGCAACCGGCAGAAGCTGACCGAGCTGCCCGCCCTGTGGGCCTACGCCCGAGACCTCTTCCAGACCCCCGGCTTCGGCGACACGATCGACTTCGCGCAGATCAAGGCCCACTACTACGTGGTCCACCACACCATCAACCCGACCGGGATCGTCCCGCGGGGGCCGGACACCCGTGGCTGGCTCACCCCGCACGCCCGGGAGGAGCTCGGCGGCCGCCCGTTCGGCGACGGCACTCCGCCGGGGCCGCCGCCCGAGTCCGAGCGGGTGCCCCCGCTCGGCTGAGGCCCGGCCCTGACGCCTCGCGGACGGCAGCCCACCGCACCAGGCGGAGGTGACGTGATCCCCTTGCGCCGCAGCCCTTGCGTCCCCTTGTGTCGGCCGCCTTGCGTCGGCCGCGGCGGACGTCGTGCCGAGAGGCGGGGCATGGGTCGCGGCGTGCGGGGCAGGCGGAGCCCAGGCGGGAACGCGTTCCGCCGGGCACCGCAGACGGAAAGGGGGACGGCGAAACAGGCCGTCCCGGCTACCGGAGGAGTTGTTTTCGGGTGACTGAGCACGGGTGGAGTTTCAAGTCGACCTCGGGCCATCTGGCCGGCACCGACCTGAAGGGCTACAAGGTCGAGGCGATCGACGGCGGTATCGGAAAGGTGGACGCGCACTCCGACGAGGTCGGCGACGCCTATCTGGTCGTGGACACCGGAGTGTGGATCTTCGGGAAGGAGGTCCTCCTCCCCGCGAGCACCGTGGTGCGGATCGACCTGGACGACAGGAAGATCTTCGTGGACCGGACCAAGGAGCAGATCAAGGACGCTCCGGAGTTCCACCGCGACAAGCACCTCGGCGAGCCCCGCTACCGCGACGAGCTCGCGACGTACTACGGACTGGGCGGCCCCTTCGGTGGCTCCCCCTTCTGACGCGGCTCCCCCTTCCGGCACCGCGGGTGGAGGAGGCCCCGGGCTCACCGAGCCCGGGGCCTCCGTCGTGTTCCGCGGGGCAGTCCGTCCCCACCGAACCGCCGGCACCTGAGCGCCCCGGGTTTGCCACCCCGAGAAGCGGCAAGGCGAACCGACAGGCGCCCAGAACACAGTGACGAGCAGCCAGGAGTCATCACCGTCCAGGAAGGCAGTCATGTCGACCCTGACCGCAGTTCTCATCATCGCAGCGGCAGCAGCCGTGCTTCTCCTCACGGCCGGCGCCCTGCTCCGGGCCCGCACGGGCAGGGGCAGCGGCACCAGCGCCCTCAGGCGACGCTTCGGCCCCGAGTACGACCGCACCCTCGAACTGCACGCCGGAGACACCGAGTCCGCCCACCGTGACCTGCGCGAGCGGGTGGAGGCGTACGGCGGCGTCCGTCAGCTGCCGCTGGAGGCCGCCGTACGCGAGCACTACGAAGCGCAGTGGACCATGCTCCAGGAGCGCTTCGTCGACGCGCCGCGGCAGGCCGCCGCGGACGCCGACGAACTCCTCGGGCGGGTCGCGGCGACCCGGGGCTTCCCGGATCCCGACCGGCGCGACGAGCAGCTCGCAGCCCTGTCGGTGCACCACCCGCACCACGTGGAGGGCCTGCGCACGCTGAGCCGGGCGGCGCGCTCCGCGTCCGCCTCCACCGAGGAGCTGCGCGAGGCGCTGGTCCGCGCACGTGACCTGTTCGAGGATCTGATGGCGCCGGGGAGCGCGACCGGTACCGAGGGCGTCCGGGCCCGTCCGGCGGCCGGGCGGCAGCCCCGGCATCTGCTCAAGCCGAAGGGGAGTGGTGCGTGATGGCACGCGAGAACCGGGAACGCGGTGCGGCAGCCGAGCACGACACCGACGCGCGCGGTGAGTTCGCGGACCCCACGGTCCCGCGGCCGTCGGGGGAAGCCGGCGGACAGACACCCACGGGGTACGGGAGAGACGGCGCGGCCGGGACCGTCCGGCCGGCCGGCCCTCCGGCGACTCCGCCCGCCGCACCGCCCGCCCCCGCCTCCCCGCCGCCCGCTCCGCCTTCGGTGACGTCTCATCCGGAGACGGCCCCGCCCGCAGTCCCGTCCGACGCCCCCAGTGCCACGGGCCGGAGCGGCGGGAGCCGCACGAACGCTCCCGCCGCGACCCCCGCCGCGCCGCGCGGACGGGACACGGCGAGCCGGCCGGGTGACGACGGCACGCCCGTCGACGCCGGACGCGGTCAGGACCACGCCCACGGCGCTGGCCCCGGCACCGCGTCCGGGCCGGGACCGGAGCTCGCCGCGCACGACGGCGGAGGTCCGGCAGGACCGCTGCTCGGCGACGCCGAACGCGACCGCCTCGGGCAGCTCCTGCACCAGGCCCTCGCGGGCTTCGTGGACGGGCCCCGCGACTCGGTCGCCGAGGCGGACGAGGTCCTCGCCGAGGTGGAGCGACAGCTCGTCGCCTCCCTCAGGGACCGCCGGGCCGCCTTGTCGGCGGGCTGGCAGGAGAACGGCGACCCGGCGGGGCCCGGCCCCGACACCGAGCAGCTCCGGCAGACCCTGCGGACCTACCGTGAGGTCACGGAGCGACTGCTCCGGGCCTGATCCCGCGCCCTCGCCGACGCCTGTGAGCCGAACCCGGCGAGGCAACCCCCGTAGCGTCCCCTGCCGTCAGGCAGGGGACGCTACGGGGGTTCGGCGGTTCCGCGCGTGAGGGAGCGGGCTCTGGCCTGGCGCGGGAGGCGCGGGCGGTCACGCCACACGGCGGATGGGCCGCGGGGGTCCGGAGTCAGCCCGATCCACAGACGGGACTGGCTGCCTGGCCTGGCAGATAGGCCGACCGCTCCTGAGGGGTGAGATCACGGCCGACGGTGCGGCAGATGCTCTCGACCGCTGCGGCGGGCTCGGTGAGTTCGGTGTTCCACAGGCGTACGTTCTTGTCGAGCCCACCGGTGGCGAGGGTGCGGCCGTCGGGGCTGAACGTCACGGCGAACACCGCGTTGGTGTGCCCGATCAAGGTGATGAGCGGCTTGTGGGAGTCAACGTCCCAGAGGCGGGTGGACAGGTCCATCCCGGCGGCGGCGACCATCTGCCCGTCGGGGCTGAAGGCCACTGCTTCCACCTCGTCCGTGGCTCCGAGCAGGGTGGCACGGGGGGCGCCGGAGGGGATGTCCCACAACCGGACGGTGCGGTCCGAGCTGCCCGAGGCAAGCGTGTGTCCGTCGGAGCTGAAGGCCACTGACGTCACCTGGCTCGTATGGCCGACCAGAGTGGAGCGGAGCTTGGCCGTGGCCACGTCCCAGAGCCGGACGTGCGCGTCACTGCCCGCGGTGGCAAGGATCCGTCCGTCAGGGCTGAAGGCCACGTCGTTGATCCCGTTCGCCTGCTGCTCCAGAACGTCAAGGCGCTTGCCCGTGCCCGGGTCCCACAAGACGACGGTGCGATCGCCGGCGACCGAGGCGAGGAGGTCGCCTTTGGGGCTGAAGGCCACACCGTGTACCTCAGCCGCGTGTTCGGCGAGCGTCCTGAGCGTCCTGCCGGTGGGCACGTCGATCAGGCGCACCTTGCTGTCCATGCCGCCGGTGGCGAGTGTGTGGCCGTCCGGGCTGAACGCCACCGCGTGCACACCGCCGTCATGCCGGGCGACGGGCGCCCGAACCGCCCCGTCGGCCAGGTCGGTCAGCCGGACGTAGCCGAAGGTGTCGCTGCTGGCGAGGGTCTTTCCCGCCGGGTCGATAGCCACCGAGAGCACCCCGGCGGGGTGTCCTGCCCGGGTGGCTCGTACCGCTCCGCTGCGGGTGTCCCACAACCGCACCGTGCGGTCGAGTCCGGCCGAGGCGAGGATGCGTCCGTTCGGGCTGAACGCCACCGACTGAACGTCATCGGTGTGGCCGAACAGACTCGTGAGGGCGGCTCCGGTGGCGGTGTCCCACAGCTGCACGACGTTGTCGCTGCCGGTGGCGAAGGTCCGTCCGTCGGGGCTGAACGCCACCGAGGCCACCGCGCTGCCGCTCTCCGTGCTGCGGGCCGCGCCGGTGGCCGTGCTCCACAACTGCACCGTACCGTCCGCGCCGCCGACGGCGACGGTGGTGCCCACGCGGTTGAACGCCACCGAGTAGACCGGTCCGGGGTGTTCCAGCTTCCTCAGCCGCCTTCCGGTGGCAGCGTCCCACAGCAGCGCCGTGGAGTCCGTGCTGCCGGAGACCAAGGTGCTGCCCTGGGGGCTGAACGCGATCGAATACACGGGATCGGTGTGCCCGGGCAGGGTCTTGCGCAGCTCGCCGGTCCTCGCATCCCTGAGGCGCACCTTGGTGTCCGTTCCTCCGGTTGCCAGGGTGCTCCCGTCGGGACTGAACGCCACGGCGACGACCTGGCCGGCGCCCTCGGCCTGGATGGCGCGGGACGCTCCGGTGGTCGTGTTCCACAGGCGTACCGTGTCGTCGGCGTCGCCGGTCGCGAGCGTCCGGCCGTCGGGGCTGAACGACGCCGAGTACACCTCGTTCGTGAGCTTGCGGAAGATGCGGGCCTTGCCGGTGGCAACGTCCCACAGGCGCATCGTGTGGTCGTCCCCGACCGTCGCGAGAGTCTCTCCGTCGGGACTGAACGCCACGGTACGGACCGTCTCGGTATGGCCGGTCAGGCGTCGATGCTGTGGTAGAGACGCCGCGTTGCGGAGGCTCTCCAGGGATTCGGCATTGTGGCTCGTGCGATACGCCTTCACGGCGAGGAGCGAGGCGAGTTCCGGATTCGTCG
Source organism: Streptomyces sp. NPDC048018 (assembly GCF_043202995.1). Lineage (NCBI taxonomy): Bacteria > Bacillati > Actinomycetota > Actinomycetes > Kitasatosporales > Streptomycetaceae > Streptomyces > Streptomyces sp. NPDC048018. The sequence continues at coordinate 466,821 of NZ_JBIDBK010000001.1, read as the reverse complement.
TGATGAGTTCGGTGGACTTCGCGGCCAGCTGCCGGGACAGGGCCGTCTCGCGGGCGTCCACGGCCGACCGCCACTGCCAGACCGCCCCACCCACGGCGACCATGGCGAGCACCAGCAGCGTCGCGAGGATGCTGTTGAGGCGTCTGCTGCGCCGGATGACGGCATGCTGGCGTTGCCTGCTTGCCGTGAGGAACGCTGAGATGTCGCTGGGCAGATGGCGTTGCCGGCCCCAGTCGAGACCTTCGGCGAGGGCCGTGCCGGCCAGCAGGTCGCCCGGGTCCTGTCCGGTGGCCCAGCGCGCACGCCGCTCGCGCGTGCGCTCGAACCACTCCTGGAACCGGCGGTCCTGGCCGACCCACTCGCGCAGGGTGCGCCAGTCGCGGATGAGTGCGTCATGGATCAGCTCGGCCACCGGCTGACCTGGATGGTGGCCGGGGCCCTCACGGACCTCGACGGTCTGGGTGGTCACGATGCGGTGATGCGTGAGGATGGCGAGGACTTCGTCGAAGCTGCCCGCTCCGTCGAGGGCGCTGTCCGGGCTCGTCGCGAGCTCGCGCAATTCGTTCAGGGGGACCTGTGCGCGGGTGGCGGGAATGCGCCGGGTCGGGTCGGCCGGGCGCACCAGGGAGGTGAGAATCCGCCGGGCGACGGGGCGTTGCTCTGTGGACAGTGCGTCGAGAGCGGTGTCGCACCAGGTAGTCAGGCTTCCGGTGGCCCCTCCGATGCGCCGGTACGCCTCGTGGGTCAGATAGCCGTCCTGACGCTGTTGCCAGAGCTGGCTGAGCGTGAGTTCGAGGAGCGGCAGGACGGTGGCGGGTACCTGGAGCGTGGCCGCGCCGTCGGGTGCCGTGGCGAGGACGTCCGTGATGATCTGCTCGGGCAGTCCTGCCTGGAACCGGAGCCGCACGTCCTCGGCGGGCAGGGTGACGATGTCGTGCAGGTCCTGACGGCTCAGGGTGCTGGGAACGTTGAGGAGTCCTGGGGTTGCCGCTTCGAGGAGTTCGGGCCCCTGCGCGGCCAGCTGAGGGTAGAAGTCGTCCCGCATGACGAGGACGACGCTGAGCCGATCGCTTGCCGCGGTGGCCTCGGCGATCTCCGCGGTGACCTCCCGGGTATGGCGCTGTCCGTCCGGGTGGGGCTGGGTGAAGACCTCTTCGAACTGGTCGACGACCAGGAGGACGTGCTCGCATGCGGGATCGTCTTCGAGGCAACGGGCAACGGCTGCGGCAATCCCGTCGGTGCCGGCGCCCGGCAGTCCTGCGCGCTCGAGCTCGGCCGGCAGGTCCTGTCGGGGACGCACGAGGACGATGTACCACCGCTCACTGCCCGGCAGTTCGCCTCCGGTAACCGCCCGCAGTACGCCTGCCTGGATCAACGACGACTTGCCGGAGCCCGAAGGACCGAGCAACAGGGTGAGCCGTTGCCGGGCGAGGCTGGCCATGACCTGCCGCACCGCGTCCTGGCGGCCTTCGAACCACCGCGCCTGTTCGGCGGTGAAGGACTCCAGGCCCCGGTAGGGGCACGACTCGCTCTCGACAAGCTCGGGAATCAGCTTCCGCAGCGTCCGAGTGGGCGTGACGTACGCGATGTTGTGTCCACGCTCGTATGCGTCGGGGGCCGTGATCTCGGTGAGCATCCCGACCACCAGGCCGGTCTCCTCGTCGAGGACCGGCCCGCCGCTGAACCCGGTGGTGAGGTCGTTGGCGCCGGTCAGCTGGAGCAGTTCGATCCCGTCGGCCGAGGCCGGCAGCAGGTCCCCGGCTACACCAAAGCCGAAGTGCCCGTCCCGCGGCGCCTGGGAGGGGAACCCGAAGGAACGAACTCGGTGACCGCGACTGCCCTCGGCCGGTCCCAGGGGCACCTCCTCCGTCCCCGCGGGAACGCCGTTGAGGCGGACGAAGGCCACATCCTCGGCCTCGGGGTCACGCCACGGTGCTTCGAGGATCAGGCCGCCGATCGGCTCCGCGTCCTCCACCCGGGGGAAGGCCACCTTCAGACGGTCACCGGGGCCGGAGCCGACGGCACGCGCCACATGCGCGCAGGTCACCAGAAGGTCACCGGCTACCAGGAATCCCGCGCCTGCCGCGGTGCCGTCGGGGCCGAGGATCTGAGCGACGGCGAGGGGGAGTCGCGTCGCACCCGACGCCCCCGTTGTCCCGGCCACGGGGGATCAACTCCCTTCTCCGCCCGACAAGGCAGCGCCGTTGCGCTCCCAGGACACGGTCACCTTCAGATGACCGTCGGCGCGGCTCTTGGTGATCACAGCGCCCGCCTCGACCGCCAGGTTGACCCCGAACTCGACCGTGATGGCGTCCGGACGCGCCTTCCGCAGCTGTTCGAGAGTGGCGCGCGCGGCCTCCGTGATCGGTTCCAGCGCCGCTTGGAGACTCCCCGGAAGCTCGTGCATGGTGTCGCCGATGCGACCGGCCTTGACCGGCCCGTCCGACGGCGTCGATCCCTCGATGAGAACGCAGCCCCCGCCCCTCAAAGGCATGCGGTTCAGGGCAACCACAGCGCCTCCTTCACCAGCCGAGTGGGCTCGGCTGATGCGATCGACGTGAGTGGGGAGGTTGGTTCGGTTCAGAGAACAATTCCAGGATCGCTGATTCCGGAGGTCGTCGCATCCCGGAGGAGACGTCCCGGAGCGACGCGTAGGGTCACGTCGCCCGGTGCCCCCGTGCGGCATGCCCCACGGCTCCGCCGGGAGAGGCAACCTGTCCACACCGCCGTCCGGTGATGATGCGGGACTCGCGTGACAGGGATGCGCCGAGGCTCCGGCGCGGGTCTCGCCGGGGCCGGACTTCCGCCCCGCCCAAGCCTGTTCGAGACGGACGGCCTCAGCGGCCATGGTGCACGACGGCATGCACCGGACGGTGGTGCACGACGGCATGCGCCGGACGGTGGTGCACCGCCCCGTTCCGCGGCGTTCAGTGGGCGGGATCAGCGGCGGTGTCCGGCCGTGGGGACGGCCTCTCCGGCCGGCCGCTGCCGTTCCCGGTCGCCTTTCCCCGTTCTTCCCGCCGCGCCTCCGGTTCGGCGTCCGGCGTGGTGCTCAGTTCGGCCCAGACCGTCTTGCCGTGCTCGCGATAACGGACCCCCCAGCTCTCCGCGAGCGTGGCGCAGATGTACAGCCCGCGGCCGCCCTCGTCCACGGCCTTGGCGTGGTGCAGGTACGGGGCGGTGAGCGCGGCGTCGTCGACCTCGCAGAGGAGCGTCGTCCCGCCGCGGATCAGCCGCAGCGTGATCGGTCCGGCGCCGTAGCGGACGGCGTTGGTGACGAGTTCGCTCACCACGAGTGCGGCGGCGAACGGGTCGACCGTCGACTTCCATTCCCGCAGCCGGCCCTCCGCCTTGCGCCGGGCCGGCCCCACCGCCCGGAAGTCCGACTCGACCGTCCACTCCGCCACGTCGCCGTCGGGCAGCCGTCGGGTCCGGGCGACGAGCAGGACCCGGTCGGCGGCCAGCAGCGCGCCCACGTCGTCCGCGAGTTGCTCCGGCTCGCGCACCGGGTGACCCAGCGCGTTCGCCAGGTCCTCGAGGGCAGGTCCGCTCTGCTCCGTGTCCGCGGGGGAGGCCAGACAGATCGTGCTGCCCTCGGGCAGCACGAGACTCGTACTGGCGAACGGCGGTCCTTCCCTGCCCAACAGCGGTCCGTCGGGCAGGGGGGAGGTGTCGAGAGAGCCGTCCGGATGGACGATGGCGAGCAGCGACCTGCCCGCCCGGGCGACGTCGAGCCGGCCGGTGACCGGGTCGTGGACGGCGAACGTGCAGTGGGCCGTCGGTTCGTCCGCCTCTCCCGTGGCCGCCTGCTCACGGGCGAGCCGTAGGACCGTGGAGTGCAGCCGGGCCAGGAGTTCGTGCGGGTCGAGGTCCAGGGTGGTCAGGCTGTGGACCGCGGTCCGGAGCCGGCTCATCGTCGCGACCGCGCTCAGCACGGGGTCCTCGACCTTTCCCACGACGAACGCCACCCGGGCGCCGGGCAGCGGCAGGGCGTCGAACCAGGAGGCGCCGCCCCTGCCACCCGGCCGGTGCCGCTGGGCGATCTCCGCCGCCCGCCGGGTGTCCTGTTCCTGCCGCAGCGGCCAGCTCTGCAGGGCCGTCATGACGATGTGCTCGCGGGTGAAGCGCAGCGCGTTCTCCAGGCTGATCGCCGTCCGCGAGGTGACTCCGCGTACCAGCTCCACGTCCTCGTCGGTGAACGGCTCGGCGCCCGGGCGCCGCCGGAAGGCGACGGCGCCCAGGACCTGGTCCCGTGCCGACAAGGACGCGACCAGCAGCTGCCCCTCGGGCGTGCCGTCCTCGTCGGCACTCCCCGGGACGGTCAGCACCACGGGCGAGGAGGGAAAGTCCGCACCGAACAGCCCCGGCAGCAGCACCGACCCGACCGGCGGAGGCGGCCGTTCGCCGGCAGCGCCGCCCGCCGCGGCACAGCGCAGCAACAGCGGGCTGTCGCGCGAAGGAGGCCTCGGCGCCCCGTCACGCAGGACGGAGTCGGTGAGCGCCACGACGGCGCCGTCCGCGAAGTCCGGCACCATGACGTCCACCAGCTCCCGGGCGGTGCGCTCCACGTCGAGGCTGCCGCCGATCCGCTCCCGGGCGCGGTGGAGCAGGTCCAGCCGGCCCTGCGCACGCTCCCGCTCGGTCACGTCCACCGCCGTCGCGACCAGCCCCAGCGTGCGCCCCGCCTCGTTCCGCAGCCGGTACACCGACACGGAGAACACGTGCTCACGATCCGGATCGGCGAGCGGCCTACTGCGCAGCAGCGCCTCGTGTACGGGGCGTCCCGTGGCCAGGACGCCGTGGAACATCGCCTCGTCCACGTGCACCCCGAGCGCGGCGTACGCCTCCGCCACCGGTCGGCCGACGAGGCTTTCCTGTTCGACTCCGCGCATGCCGATGGCCACCGGATTGACCCGCAGCACGCGCAGCTGCGGGTCGAGGACGTGCACCCCCACGTCCGACTGGGTGAAGAGTGCGTCCAGAACCGCCTCGCCGAGCCCGGGCAGGTCGTCGCCTCCGCTCATGCCGCCCATCCCCCTGCCTATGCGCGGGCGGCCTCGGCCCCGGCCCCGCGGTCGAGGTCGTCGTACGGCTCCGGACCGGCGGTGGCCGCGGTGTTCACGGTGCCGCACCGGGGCTCGACGGCCCCGTGGTACGCGGTGCCGTACCCGGCGTCGTGACGGACGGTGGGCCCGAGGCCCCGCGAGCCCTCCCGCGCCGCCGGCTGCCTGCGCCGGGGCCGCTCGGGCGCGGGGTCGCGGAGGTCGGGGCCGATCCCCTCGCGGAACGCATCGGACATGGGCCCCTCCCTTGCAGCGTGGACGTGTCTTGCCGCCCTCGCGAGCGGCCGGAGACCGGGCGGCTCTCAGCAGTCTGTGCGCGAACGGCGGGGGCTGCCCGCGCTGCCGGACGAACGGGTGACGCGCCGCGCGCCGCCCCACCGACCGAGGTCGCGCGGCCTGCTCGCGGGGCCTGCTCGCGGGGCGGGGTGCCGGGACCGGGCCGTTCCGGTCCCGGCACGCGTCACCACGGCCCCGGGGCGCCTGTCACCACGGCCCTGTCACCGCAGTCCCGTCATCACGGTCTCGGCACCCGTCACCACGGCTCCGTCACCACGGCCCCGGGGCGCCTGTCACCACGGCCCTGTCACCGCAGTCCCGTCATCACGGTCTCGGCACCCGTCACCACGGCTCCGTCACCACGGTCCCGGGGCGCCTGTCACCGCGCCCCCGGCACCGCGCCCCCGCCCGGCCACCTGCGAGGGGTGCCGCTCCGGAGGGCGCGCTCAGCCGGCCTTCGGGGTGAAGCCCTTCGCCGCATCGGAGACGAGCGGTCCGCGGACGGTCCGCATGCCGCCCGGCACGGACTTGTCCGGCCGGAGGATGACGGACTCGCGTGACGACGGCGCGTTCGGGTCGCTGAAGTCGTGCACCCCGAACCCGGCGTCGTACGCGTTCAGGGTCAGCAGGGCCCTGTCGACGCCCTCCCGGGTGAGATCCTTGGCGTCACAGGCCCTCTTCAGCGCCTCCCCGAAGACGCCGGCGGCCGTCCAGCCGGCCACGATGCCGTTGTCGAGGCCGTCGTTCGGGTAAGCGGCCCTGTAATCGGCGACGACCTTCTTCGCGGCCTGGGTGTCGGCACCGATCGGGAGACTCGGCGAGGCGAACCAGTACATCTTCTCCAGCGCCGGCCCGGCCTGGGTGCCCAGCAGCTGAGGGGCGAAGGCCGAGTTGTTGCCGATCACCGGCACGAGGAACCTCGTCGCCGCCGCGACGCCGACCAGCGAGGCGGCCTGGCGCGGGCCCGCACTGACGACCACGGCCTTGACACCCGCCTGCTTCAGCGCCGCGACCTGGGCCGACATGTCGTTGTCGGTGGGCTTGATCTTCTGCTCCACGATCGTCAGCCCGGCCTTCCCGGCCGCGAACTTCGACCCCTTCAGCGCGTTCTCGCCGTAGTCGCCCTCGAAGTAGACGTGGCCCACCCTGTCGCCCGCCTTCAGCCCCTTCTCCTTCACCAGGAAGTCGACGGCGTTGATCGTCTCGATGTCGTACGTGGAGCCGAGGACGCGGATGTACGGCGAGCCGAGCAGCGAGGCCGACCAGGCCTGCGGCAGGACCAGCCCCCTGTCCCGTGAGTCGACGCGCTGCTTCACCGCGGCGACGAACGGCGAGCCGATGAACTGCATGTAGCCGACGACCTTCGGCTCCAGCTCGGTGTAGGCGGAGAGCGCCTTCTGCGGGTCGTAGCCGTGGTCCCGGACCGTCAGCTCCAGCCGCCGGCCGCAGATCCCGCCGGCCGCGTTGACCTGCTTCACGTACAGCTGCTGGGCCTGGGTGACGCTCTTGCCGAGCGTGGCGTACACGCCCGTCATGTCGGTGAGCGCACCGACCGAGATGGTCGTGTCGGTGACGCCCTTGCCGGACTTCACCCCGTCGGCTCCGGGGCCCGCGTCGTCGGTGGACCGGGCCTTGGAGCTGCAACCGACCGCGGTGAGCACGACGAGTGCGGCGGCGAGTACGGCGGCCGTCGTTCTCGGGGCCTGGCGTGGGTGGGTCATCGTTCCTCCCTGGAGGAGTGCGAGGGCCGGGCGGTTCGCCCGCGGGGCCGTGCGGCGAGCCGGACCAGGCCGCCGGGCAGGAAGAGCACCACCGCGACGACGGCTGCGCCGTAGAGATAGCGGGCGGCCTCCCCCGGTGCGATCCCGCCCGTCCCGGGGGCGGAGACCAGGGGCAGTGCGTCGCTGTACCGGTTGAGGAGCTGCGGCAGCAGGGAGACGAAGACGCCTCCCACCACCGCCCCGGCGACCGAACCGAGACCGCCGATGACGATCATGGCCAGGTATTCGAGGGAGAGCATCATGCCGAAGTACTCCGGCACGGTGCGCTGGAAGACCAGCGCGAGCAGCACCCCCGCCAGTCCCGCGTACATCGACGACAGGACGAAGACGGCCGCACGGTGGCGGGCCACGGGGATGCCCAGGACCCCGGCGGCGATCCGGTGGTCGCGGATCGCGTTCATCGCCCGGCCGGGGCGGCCGCGCAGGACGCCGCGGGCGAAGAGGGCGCTCGCGAGCAGGAGGAGGAGACCGAGGTACCAGAGCTTCTCGGCGGAACCGAACGGGACCTGCGCGACCAGCAGTTCGCTGTCGTCGAAGGTGAGGCCGAGGAGACTCAGCGGGGGCACGGCGCGCCCGTTGAAGCCGCCGGTGAGATCGTGGGCGTTGAACAGGACGTGCTGTCCGATGAAGATCAGCGCGAGGGTGGCAATGCCCAGGTAGGCGCCCCGCAGCCGGCCGGCGATGGGGCTGAACACCCCGCCGGCCGCGCCCGAGAGGGCGACGGCGAGGACCGCGGCGAGCCAGCCGGGCAGGCCGAGTCCGGTGAGCCCGTCCGTCCCGTCCCCGGCGAAGGCGCAGTAGCCGTACGCGCCGACGGCGAGGAAGAAGGCGTGGCCCATCGACAGCTGGCCGGTGGCACCGGTCAGCAGGTTGATGCCGATGGCGCCGATCGCGGCGGCCATGGCGAAGAGCCCGGCCTGGAGCCAGAACCGGTCCAGGTAGAACGGCAGGCCGGCGAGCACGAGCCCGGCGGCGGCCCACCCGTGGACGCGAGGACGGGCGAGGGCGGCCGCTCCGCGGCGGGGCAGCGTGTCAGACACGGGACGGCTCCTTCGTGCCGAAGAGCCCGGCGGGGCGCAGGAGCAGCACCGCGACCATCACCAGATACGGGGCGAGGTCGCCGATGCCGCGGCCGAGGAAGGCCAGATCGCCCTGGTAGCCGGTGGCGAGGGACTCGGTGACGCCCACCAGCAGGCCGCCGACGAGAGCGCCGGTGGTGGAGTCCAGCCCGCCGAGGATGGCGGCGGGGAAGGCCTTCATCGCGGCGAGGGAGGTGGTGCGCTCCAGGCCCGGGGTCGGGAAGACGGTGAGGAAGAGCGCGGCGACGGCGGCGAGACCACCGGCCACCGCCCAGGCGCCGAGCGAGACCCGGCCGAGCCGGATGCCCATGAGGGCGGCGGTCTCCCGGTTCTCGGCGGCGGCGCGCATGGCAACGCCCCAGGAGGTGTGGCGGAAGGCGAGCAGGAAGGCGGTGATGAGCACTCCGGCGACGAGAAGGGCCGCGATGCGGGTCTGCGCCAGGGTGACCGGACCCAGGGTGACGACGGCGTCGCCCCACGGGTCGCCGGGCGACAGGATGTCGGTGCCGATGCGGCGGGTGAGTTCGGTGGCCAGCAGGATGTCGACCCCGATGGTGACGATGGCGAGGACGCTCTGGTCGGAGCCGCGGTAGCGGCGCATGACGAGGAACTCGACGGCCGCGCCGACCAGGGCCGCGCCGCAGATCCCGGCCAGCAGCGCGGGCCAGAAGCCGATGCTCTCGTGGAGCACGGCCGTCACGTAGCCGCCCGCGAGCAGCAGGGAGGCGTGGGCGAAGTTGACGACCTCGGTGGCGCGGAAGATCACCACGAAGCCGAGGGCGATGAGGGCGTACACGGATCCTAGCGAGACGCCGTTCAGCAGGAGTTCGGCGAAGGTGGTCACCCGGCGGTCTCCTCTCCGAGGTAGGCGCGGACGACCGCGGGGTCGTTCTGGACGTCGGCGGGAGTGCCGTCGGCGATCCGGCGGCCGAAGTCGAGGACGGTGACGGCGTCGGCCAGCCGCATGACCACTCCCATGTCGTGCTCGACGAGCACGATGGAGATCCCGAGGCTGTCGCGGACGCCGGCGATCACGGCGGCCGTCCGGCGGCGCTCGTCGCCGGTCATCCCGGCCACGGGTTCGTCGAGCAGCAGCAGCGTCGGCTCCATGCAGAGTGCGCGCGCCAGTTCGGCGAGCTTCTGCTGGCCGTACGGGAGGGATCCGGCGGGTCGCGCCAGCTGTTTCTCCAGGCCGACGAAGGCGGCGATCTCGCGGACGCGGGCGCGGTGGCGGGCCTCCTCGCGGGCGGCGGAGGGCAGTCGGAGCCCGGTGGCGAGGAAGCCGGAACGCGTGAGCCGGTGCCGCCCGAGCATCAGGCTGTCCTCGACGGTGGTGCGGGGTGGGAGCGCGAGGTTCTGGAAGATGCGGGCGACGCCGAGTCCGGCGATCTTGTGCGGGGGCAGGGAGGTGAGTTCGTGCGCGCCGAGCCGGACGCTTCCCGAGGTCGCCCGGTAGACGCCGGAGAGCACGTTGAAGCACGTCGACTTCCCCGCGCCGTTGGGGCCGATGACCGCGTGCACGGTGCCGGGACGGACGGTGAACGACACGGCGTCGAGAGCGGTGAGCCCGGCGAAGCGGACCGTCACGTCACGGACTTCCAGGGCCGGGACGGCGGCGAGGGCCGTCGAGGCGGAGGGGCCCCGCGGGGCGACGGCTCCGGGGGCGGCGGGTGGCGTATCCGGCGCGGGTGCGGTGACGGGTGTACGGCCGGCGGGCCCGGTGCCCGTCGGGGCGTCCTCGCCGGGTGCGGAGGGCGGCCGGGCGGGAGCACCGGGGTCCGTGCCCCGGCCGGAGGGCTCGCTCATCGGGTCTCCTCCCAGCCGGACAGCACGGGCTGTGCGACCACCGCGTCCGGCGCGTCCGCGTCCCCGTCGACGACGCCCAGGTAGCGCCGCCGCACCTCGTCGGACGCGGCGAGTTCGGAGGCCGGGCCGGACAGGGCGACCTCGCCGACCTCCAGGACGTACGCCCGGTCGGCGAGCCGCAGCGCGAGCGCCGCGTTCTGCTCGACGAGGAGCACGGTGGTGCCCTGGGCGTTGATCTCGCGGATCGTGTCGGCGATCCGGGCCGCCATGAGCGGGGCGAGGCCGAGCGAGGGCTCGTCCAGGAGCAGCAGCCTCGGCGAGGCCATCAGCGCGCGTCCGACGGCGAGCATCTGCTGTTCCCCGCCGGACAGCAGTCCGGCCGGCTGGCGGGAGCGGTCGGCGAGCACGGGGAAGAGCTCGTGCACCCGTCGCAGGGCCGACGCCCTCGCCTTCCGGTAGCCCCGGGCGCCGAGCGCCCCCGCCCGCAGGTTGTCCTCCACGGTCATCCGGGCGAAGACCTGCCGCCCCTCCGGCACCTGACAGACGCCGGCGGCGACGACCCGGTCCGGTGTGAGCCCGCCGATCGGCCGCCCGCCGAGCTCGACGGTGCCGGAGGTGACGGCCCCGCCGTGGAACGACAGCGTGCGCGAGACGGCCCTCAGCAGAGTGGACTTCCCCGCGCCGTTGCCGCCGAGGACGGTGACGACGGCGCCCTCCGGCACCGTCAGCGACACCCGCCTCAGGGCGTGCACCGGTCCGTATCCCGCCGACAGGTCCGTGATCTCGAGGGCGAGTCCGGTCCCTCCCATGGTTCCCCTTTCCGTGGCCCGTTCGGTGGCGCTCACCCCAGCACCGCGGAGGCGGCCCGTCCACGTGCCGCGGCCGAAACGCTGCCGGTGACCAGCGGGCGCCGGTGCGGGTTGTGCACGCGCACAACACCGCGCGTCAGGGGCCTGTCGGGAAGGGGTGCGGGGTGGCATCCTCCGGGCATGGGACGGCGCAGACCACGGACCGGCGATGACTGGAAGCTGTTGGCCGAGGCGTGTACGGGGCTTCTGGAGCGGCTGCCCGAGCTGGTGGACGAGCACCTGAGGGAACTGCACGAGCACGCGCCGGTGTACGGCCGGGTCGTGCCGCACGACCAGCACTGGCGTGAGGCGCACGAGGCGATGCGGATCGGGATCGAGATGATCTCGGCACCGCGGGACTCGCCGCGGCGGGACCTGGAGCACGCCGACGAACTGGGGCGGCGGCGCGCCGAGCAGGGGATGCCGCTGGAGCTGGTGGTGCACGCCTACCGGCACGCCGGTCATCTGGTGTGGGAGGCGCTGATCGAGGACGCGTCGGCGTTCCCGTCGCGCATGGCGGTGCTGACCCAGTCGGCGACCATGGTCTGGCAGGCGGTGGACGCGCAGGCGGACACCGCGTCGGAGGCCTACCGGGCGACCGAACGGGAGCTGCGGCGGCGCACCGACGAGCAGCTCCAGGCGCTCCTCGACGCCCTGCTGCAGGGCCGGTGTTCGCCGGAGGTGACCTCGCGGGCGGCGGCCGGACTGGATCTGCCGGAGCACGGCCGGTACGCGGTGGTGGTGCTGCGGCACGACCGGCGGGAGGTCCCCGAGCCGTTCCACCGGCGGGTGCAGGGGGCCGGTGTGCGGTTCCTGTGGCGGATGGGCGCGGACTGCGAGATCGGGGTGGTGTCGCTGGCGGAGGGCACCGGTCTGGACGCGCTGTCCGACCTGCTCGAAGGGCGCTGCCCGGGGCCCGGAGGGATCAGCCCGGTGGTGACCGGGCTGGCGGAACTGGGCCGGGCACGCAGGCTCGCGGAGCTGGCGCTGCGGACCAGCCCGCCGGACTCACGGCAGATCGTCCGGCTGGACCGCCGGATGGCGGGCGCCCTCGTGGTCGGACAACCGGAGCTGGCCGGCCTCCTGGTGACGGACGTCCTGGGCGGTCTGCTGGAACTGGACCCGGCCGACCGCGCGATCCTGCTGGAGACACTGGACGTCTGGCTGGAGTGCGAGGGCTCGGCGGGCCGGGCGGCGGCGCGGCTCTACTGCCACCGCAACACGGTCTTCAACCGGCTGCGCCGCCTGGAACAGCTGACCTCCCGGTCCCTGTCCCGGCCGCGGGACCTCACGGAGATGACGCTGGCCCTGGACGCCTTCCGGCTGACGGCCGCTGGCTGAGGCACCGTCAGCCGCAAGGCCGCGGGGTGGGCGGTTGCGGGCCGACGGCGGTGGGGTGGAGCCGTGGCGGGCCGGCGGCGGCGGGTTGGAGCCGTCGCGGGCAGGAGGCGCGGGTTGGAGCCGTGGCGGGCCGGCGGCGGTGGGGTGAAGCCCCTCGCCCGTCGACCCGGCCCCCTCCGGTCACCGGTCGGAACGGCGACCGTCGCCCGGGGGCCGGGACAGGAGGCCCGACAGTTCGACGCGGGAGCGGACGCCCAGCCGGGCGAAGACGTTCCGCAGATGGTGGTCGACGGTGCGGCGGCTCAGCGACAGCCGGTCGGCGATCTCGTGGTTCGTCGCCCCCGCCGCCACCAGCCCGGCGATGCGCTGCTGCTGCGGAGTCAGCTCGCCCGCCGCGCCGGGGACCGCCCTGCCGCGTACCGCACCGCCGGTCGCCCGCAGTTCGGCCCGTGCCTGGTCGGCCCACACGCCGGCCGCCGCGCGTTCGAAGGTGACCAGCGCGTCGCTGAGCGGCCCTCGCGCCTCGACCAGACGCCGGCGCCGGCGCAGCCACTTGCCGTACGCGAGCAGGGTCCGGGCCCGCTCGAAGTCGTTGCCGCCGTCCTCGTGCTGCCGTACCGCCTCGCGGTACCAGTCGGCCGGATCCCCGGATCCGGCCAGCAGGGCCCGACAGCGGGCCAGTTGGGCGGGCGCCTGGGGGTCGAGGCCGAGCCCGGCCCAGACCGCGAACTCCTCGGCGGCCCTGCCGGCGTCGGCCTCCCGGCCCGCCGCGCAGGCGGCCTCGACGAAGCAGGGCACGACGAGCATCCGCAGGGCGAAGTGGCCGCCGCGCGGCCCTCGCCCGACCAGGGGAGCAAGTCGGGCCGCGGCCTGTACGGCGAGACCGCCCGCCAGTTCGGCCCGGGCGATCGCCCACTCGGCGAGCGTCGTCGCCTGGACGAGGCCGTGCGCCCGGGCGGTTCCGAGCGCACGGCCCGCGTGCTCCCTGACGGCCCGGGCATCGCCCCGGACGGAGGCCGCCAGGGCGAGGATCGCGTGCTGGTGGGCGGCCGCGTTGCGCTGCCCGGCGAGCTCCGCCGTGCGGAGCCCCTCCCTGGCGTGCGCGGCCGCACGCTCGTGCTGTCCGGCGCGCAACTCGGCGTAGGCCAGGTGCTCGAGAACCCGGCACAGCGGTACGGTCCCGGCCGTGGCACGCACCGTCGCCAGCGCGCGGGTGTGGACGCGTACGGCGGCGGGCGCGTCCCCGAGGACCAGGGCGGCCGCGCCCGCGCGCACCAGACGGCGTGGATCACCGGACGCGCCGTCCAGGGCGACGACCCGGGCCAGCGGCGCCCGCGCCTCCGCCAGCCGCGCGTCGAGCGCGGCGCACATTCCGTCGCGGAAGTACCGTTCCGCCGCATCGGCCTCGGCGGGCGATCCGGCGGGGCGTCGGGAGCCGGAGGGATCGCCGCCGGGGCCACCCCCGAGGGCGGTGGCGCAGGCCTCCGGGTCCCCGGCCGCCCACGCCGCCTCCATGGCGAGGAACCGCGCCTCCGCGGCGTCCAGCGGCGCCTCCTCGCGCAGCAGCGAATGGGCGAGGAGCAGCACGTGATGGGCGTCCCCGACCGGTCCGTCGCCCAGTCCGGCCACCCCGCGGGCGAGTTCGGCCCGTCCCCGCAGCACGTCGGGGGGCACACGGACGTCGTCCGGTACGTACGGCGCAGTGGGTGGCACCCGTCCGTCGTCCGGGGTGCACGGCGCATCGGACGGCACACGGACGTATTCGGTCGCGCGCGGCGCAGGGGGTGCTCCGCGGACGTCTTCCGGCGCCTGCGGAGAGGGCGGCGTCGTCCCGCTCGCCGCCGGCGCTCCGGCTCCGGTGGGAGGGGCGAAGAGGGCGGACAGCTCCCGGCGCCGAGCCGGCGGCAGCGTGCCCAGGACCGCGCGCCGAAGGAACGGGTCGTCGAACCGGAGTGCTGTCCGGGGCCCGCGCAGGAACCCGTCGGCGACCAGCCGGTCGAGCGTCTCGGGTGACGCGCGTACGGCGCGGGCCACCGCCTGGACCGCGTCGGCGCGGACCGGGCGGACCGCGTCGGAGCCGACGGGCCGCCCGGCCCGCGACTCCGGCTGCCCGGTGCCGTGCGGGGGCTCGCCGGCGACGGCCACCAGGGTCAACAGCCGCCCGCACTCGGCCGGCAGGGAGTCGAGGAGCCCCCGGTACACCTCGGACAGCAGGGCGTCGTCGGCGACCGTGCCCGGTGGCCCGCCGTCGGGTTCCGGACCGGCGCCGAACCGGGCGGCCGTCGCGGTCAGGACACCGGGATGGCCCGCGGCCTCGTCGAGCAGGCGCGAGCGGAGGGACGCCGGAAGGGGTACCCGGCACAGGTCGTCGAGCAGAGCCCGCGCCCCGGCGTCGCTCAGCCGCCCCAGGGTCAACAGCCGGGCACCCGGTACATCGGGGGGCCGGTGGTAGGCGGCGACCGACACGACCCACGCCCACGGTCCCCGGCTCCCGCGCCAGGCCGCGTCGAGCGAGGTGCGGGAATACGCGTCCCAGCGGTGCAGGTCGTCCAGGCAGAGCAGCAGCGGTTCGCCCGGACACAGCGCTTCGAGCGCGCCGGGCACGCCGCCCGGGCCGCGGGCCGCCCGCAGCGCGCGGCGCGCCGCCGAGGGCGTGGCGGCGAGGGCGGACAGGAGGGCGCGCACCCCGCTCCAGGGCACGCGGTTGCCACTGGGCGCGCCCACCAGGTGCGCCCGGACGGACGCGTCGCGCACCGCCCGGTCGAGCAGTGCGGTCCTGCCGGTGCCCGGGCGGCTGGTGAGCAGCAGGACGCCCCCCGCGCCTTCGGCGGCCCGCGCCGACAGCTCCGCCACGACGGCGAGACCGGACGCGCGGTCGTACAGCCGCGGAGCAGCGACGACCCTCGGCGCTCCACTCACGCCGTCACGGTACTGGCCGGTAAGAGCCGAGGAAAGAGGGAGGCGTTGGGCCGGGGTCCATACCTCGGGGGCGCCGGCTGTGCACGCCGACAATCGGCGCGGCCCGGGTCCGCGTCCCGGCACGCGCGGATGTGCGGTCTCCCGGGCGCCGAACGCGCCGGGCGGCCGGCAACCCCGGGATCCCGCCGCGTCCCCGGTACGCGGCGGGACGACGGGCGCGTCAGCCGAGGGGGCAGGTGCCCCGGTACTCCTCGATGGTCAGGCTCGGCCGCGGCAGGGGGCAGAGGAACTGGTCGTAGCGGGTGTCGTCGTCGATGAACCGCTTCAGCCAGGAGACGCTGTACTTCGCGATCGTCGTGTCGGAGCTGTTGGGGGTGAAGTGGGTGGCCCCGTTGAGCTCCAGGTAGGCCTTGTCCAGGGAGGCCGGCAGGCTCTCGTAGAAGGGCTCCGAGTGGGTGGCGACCGGGGCGATGGTGTCCGCGTCGGCGCCCACGATCAGGGTCGGGGTGCTGATCTCGGGCCACGTCTTGTCGGTGTTCCAGGCGGTGAGCGGGATGGCCGCCTTGAGCGAGGGCCGGCTCTTGGCGGCTTCGAGGGTGCCTCCTCCGCCCATCGAGTGGCCCATGACGCCCAGCCGTGAGGCGTCGACGCGGGAGCGGACCGTACTGCGCTGGGTCAGGTAGTCGAGGGCGGCGAGGAGTTGACGGCCCCGGCTGTCCGGCTGGTCCAGCGTGGTGAGGGTGTCGATCGTGAAGACGACGAAGCCCTGCGACGCGAGCCGGGGACCGAGCCACGAGATCGAGGACTCGTACGCGGTGAAGCCGGGGGAGATCACCACGGCGCCGAACGTGCCGTCGCTCGTGGAGGTGGGGTAGGAGATGGTGCCGCCGCCGAAGCCGGTGACGGCCAGGGAGGAGACGCTGGTCTGAGAGACCGCGTAGGCGCCGCGGGCCGCCTCGATCGAGGCCACGGTGGGCGCCGGCCCGCGCTGGTAGGGGTTGTCCGCGGCCGGTGCGGCGGGCGCGGCCGCGGCGGTGGCGGCCGGCGCGGCGAGGAAGGGGAGGCAGGACAGGGCTGCTGCTGCGGCGGCGATGTGTCGTTTCACGACGGAGTCGTCCTCTCGTGTCGTGTGCCGTCATGGCGTGGTGGCGAGGCGCCGACCGCTGGGCCGTCGGCGCACCGGTGCGGACCGGCCCCGTCACTCTCGGGGCGCCGGCGGCGGAGGACATCGGCGAAATGACCGGTCACCCGCTTCCGGATTCCGGCGGGCAGCCGTTCTCGCCGGGCGGCCGCGTCGCCGCGCACCGGGGCGCGGCGTGCCCGGCGGCCGGACGGATCCTGGCGCAGACGGGGCACCGGCGCAGATCCGGGCCTCGCACGGGCGCGGGCCGCCGCTGCTCCCGCTGCTCGATCCTGAACGCCGTGTGCGCAGTATTGCGCAAAGTTGAGATTCTGGACTATACATCGATCAACTTCACGCACCATTGTGCAGTCTTGCGCAGGAGGACTTCATGGCTCATGTCGACGACGAGATCGCCAGCCAGCCCGAGTGCTGGGAGCGTGCCCTCGCTCTGGCACCGGAGAACCTGCCGGCTCCCGGCGAGCGGGTGGCGATCGTCGGTTGCGGGACCTCGCTCTACATCGCCCAGGCGTACGCGACGCTCCGCGAGTCGCTCGGCAGGGGAGAGACCGACGCGTTCGCGGCGTCGGAGTTCCCGGCCGCACGGCGGTACGACCGGGTGATCGCCCTCACCCGCTCCGGTACGACCACCGAGGTGCTCGCTGCGCTCGCGCGCGTACGGAACGCCGAGACGGTGGCGATCACCGCGGACCCCGGCACCCCGGTCGGCGATGCCGCGCGCCACGTGGTCGCGCTGGAGTTCGCGGACGAGAAGTCCGTCGTGCAGACCAGGTTCGCGACCACCGCGCTCGTCCTGCTCCGCGCGCACCTCGGCTCCGCACCGGCCGACCTGCCCGAGCAGGCACGCCGGGCGCTGGACGAGCCACTGCCCGAAGGGGCCCTCGACGCCCGGCAGTTCACGTTCCTGGGCACCGGCTGGACCTGCGGCGTCGCCCAGGAGGCCGCGCTCAAGGTCCGTGAGGCGTCGTCCTCGTGGACCGAGTCCTACCCGGCCATGGAGTTCAGGCACGGACCGATCAGCGTCAGCGGTCCGGCCAGTCTGGTGTGGTTCCTCGGCGAACCGCCGGCGGGTCTCGTCGGGCAGGTCGAGTCGACCGGTGCCAGGGTCTCGACCTCCGCGCTCGACCCCCTGGCGGACCTGATCCGCGCGCAGCGCCTGGCGGTCGGCCTCGCGGTCAGGCAGGGCCTCGACCCCGACCACCCGCGCAATCTCACCCGCTCCATCGTCCTCGACCAGCCGTGACCCGGATGCGCGTCGCCCCGTCGGCGGCATGCCCGCGCTCCGCCGGCGCCGGTACGGAGCCCGGCACCGTGAGCGTCGTCGCCCGGGACGCCGCCGGGTGGACCGCCACGGGCGGTGGGCGGGAACGGCGCAGCGGTCCCCACCGGCCGCCCGGCCGCTTCGGTGCCGCCGGCCACGGCCGTACGCCCGGCCCGGTACGGATCGGGGAAGTCGACCCGGCACACCCTCAAGGAGAATCGTGACCCTCGTCGGAACCGGAGAGATCGTCGCACCCGCCCTGCGGAGCCGAAGCGGCGTCGGAGCCTTCAACGTCATCCAGCTGGAGCACGCCCAGGCCATCGTGGCCGGGGCGGAGGCCGCCGGGGCGCCGGTCGTCCTGCAGATCAGCGAGAACGCCGTGCGCTACCACCGGGGTCTCGCACCCATCGGCACCGCGGTCCTGGCGGTGGCCCGGGCGGCCACGGTGCCGGTGGCCGTCCATCTCGACCACGCGACCCGGCGGTCACTGGTGGAGGAGGCGGTCGAGCTGGGCTTCGGATCGGTGATGTTCGACGCCTCCGTCCTGCCGTACGAGGAGAACGTGCGGGCGACGGCCGACGTGGCGGCGTCGTGCCACGCGGCAGGCGTCTGGGTGGAGGCCGAACTCGGCGAGGTCGGCGGGAAGGACGGCGTCCACGCGCCCGGGGCGAGGACCGACCCGCGGGAGGGCGCCGAGTTCGTCTCGCGCACGGGTGTCGACGCGCTGGCCGTCGCCGTCGGCACGTCGCATGCCATGCTCACCCGCACCGCGACCCTGGACCTCGACCTGATCGCCGCCCTGCGGGCCGCCGTTCCCGTACCACTGGTGCTGCACGGCTCCTCCGGGGTGGCGGACGGAGCCCTGACGGCCGCGGTCGCGCACGGCATGACGAAGATCAACATAGCGACCCACCTCAACAAGGCCTTCACCGAGGCGGTCCGCAGGCGTCTGGCGGCGGAGGCCGAGCTGGTCGACACCCGGGTCTACCTGGGGGACGGCCGCGAGGCGGTGGCGGGGGAGGTGGCGCGCCTCCTGCGGATCCTGACCGCTCCCCACCCCGCAGGCCCGGCGGACGCCCCTGCCCGGAGCTGCGCCGAGGGCGCAGCCGGACGCCCCCTCTAGACTGCGCTCATGCTCAAAGCTGATCGCACAGCCCGAATTCTTGCGTACGTGAACGAGGAGGGCAGCGCCGACGTGCACGCGCTGTCCGACCTCCTGAAGGTCTCGACCGCCACCGTCAGGCGCGACCTCCAGGAGCTCCACGACCAAGGGCTGCTGCACCGTACCCGGGGCGGCGCGGTCAACTTGGAGGTGCCCCTGCGTCAGCGGCGGGAGACGCGTCAGGCGGAGAAGCGGCAGATCGCCCTCGCCGCCGAGAGCCTGGTGCCCGACGGCGCCGTGGTCGGGATGACGGGCGGCACGACGACGAGCGAACTGGCGAGGAGGCTGGCCGACCGGGGCGGCATCACCATCGTGACCAACGCGGTGAACATCGCGGCCGAGCTGATCGCCCGGCCCGAGACCCGCCTCGTGGTCATCGGCGGCATCGGCCGGTCGGCCAGCTACGAACTCGTGGGACCGGCGGCCGAGCGGATGCTCGCGCACTACCACCTGGACATCGCCTTCATCGGCGTCGACGGGCTGACGGCGAGCGAGGGCTGCACCACGCACGACGAGATGGAGGCGACCACGGACCGGGCCTTCCTGCGCAGCACGGCGCGGGCCGTCGTCCTGGCGGACAGCAGCAAGGTGGGCCGGGTCACCTTCGCCGACATCTGTCCGCTGTCCGACATCCACGACCTCGTCACGGACGACCAGCTCACCGAAGAGCAGGAAGCGGCCGTCGCAGCGGCGGGAGTACGGGTCCTGCGCGCCTGACCCGCCCTCGCCGGGCGGCCCGGCGCCCTGCCCCCGCCCCGAAGTCCCGCGTCATCGCGGTCCATGGGTGTGGAGGAAGACCACGGGGCCGCCCTCCAGCCGGCCGGCCGCGTCCAGGGCGAGCACGGCCGCGAGCGCCTTCGCGGTGTACGTGCGCTCCAGGGTCAGGCCCGCCTGTGCCGAGGCGCGGGCCAGTGCCTCGTCCCCGGCCCGTGTGGGGTGCGCGTAACCGGCACCCAGCCAGGCCGTCTCGGTGCGGATCGAGCCGGGGCCGGGGGCCGCGCCGCCCAGATCGGCGCCCCGCTTCCGGAGCAGGGCCGCGGAGCGGCGGGCCAGCCCGAGGAGGGTGGTGGAGTCCAGCCTCAGGGTGTCGTTGACCACGACACCCAGGACGCGGGTGCGCAGCCCCGCCAGCCGCAGTCCGAGGGCCAGCCCTGCGGCGGTACCGCCGGAGCCGACCGGGGTGACCACCCAGGCAGGCTCCGGCACCGTCCCGCCCTCGACCTGCGCGCCGAGCTCCAGGGCGATCTCGACGGCGCCGAGCGTGCCGAGCGGCGAGGAGCCGCCCGCCGGGAGGTAGTACGGCAGGGAGCGGCCCCGGGTGTGCCGGGCGAAGAGCCAGGGCGCCGCCAGGATCAGCCTGGTCCTGGTGTGCAGGAAGTGCAGCGTCGCACCGGAGGCGCGCAGCCGCTCCAGCTGGGCCCGCACATGCTCGTCGACGGGGTGGTCGATCAGGCCCAGGGCCACCGCAAGCCCCGTCTCCCGTGCGTAGCGGGCGACCGCGAGGCCCCAGTGGGTGCCGAGGCCGCCGACCGTCAGGATGGTTCCGGCGCCGCGCCGCCGGGCCTCGGGCAGCAGCCACTCCAGCTTGCGGACCTTGTTGCCGCCCCAGCCGCCGTCGCCGTATCCGCTCTCGTCCTTCACCCACAGTGCGGCGCGGGTGCCCAGCCCCGGCAGCGGCCGAACGGGCGTGGGCGCCTCGCCCAGGGGGAGGAAGGGAAGCGCACCGGTCAGTCCGGGACAGCGCCCGTGCAGCAGCGGAGCTCGCATGGAGGAGACCGTAGAACACCGTGCCGGGGATCTGAACGGCTCCGGGAGAAGTACTCCGCGTGAGGTCCTCTGTGAGCGTCCCGCCGAGTCCGGCGAGCCCGGGGCCGTCCCGCCCCCGGGCTCGTTCGCCGCAGAGGTCCG
Source organism: Streptomyces sp. NPDC048018 (assembly GCF_043202995.1). NCBI lineage: Bacteria > Bacillati > Actinomycetota > Actinomycetes > Kitasatosporales > Streptomycetaceae > Streptomyces > Streptomyces sp. NPDC048018. Next base: position 446,236 of record NZ_JBIDBK010000001.1, on the reverse strand, counting down.
CCGCCCGGCCTCTCATCGAGGCACAAAGACTGCTTGCACGATCCTCTCGCCGAGCCCGCCACCGCCCCACGGCACGTGCCGAGATCCTGTGACGGCCGGGAGTGCAAGCGCCCGTTCGGCGTGCCCCGAGCGTCGACGCGTCCCGCACGCGCGGAGGTGCGTCCCTGACGTGGCCGACGGCCGGGCGGAGCGCCGGACCTCCGCAGGACACCGGACGCGGGCCTGCCTCAGACCGAGAGCAGGTCCACCACGAAGATCAGGGTGGAGCCCGCGGGGATCAGCGGCGAGGGCGACTGCTTGCCGTAGCCGAGACGCGGGGGAACGATGATCTCGCGCCGGCCGCCGACCCTCATCCCCCTCACCCCCCGGTCCCAGCCCTTGATGACCCGGCCGCCGCCCAGGGCGAACTTGAAGGGCTGGCCCCGGTCCCAGGAGGCGTCGAACTCCTTGCCGGACTCGAAGGTGACACCGACGTAGTGCACCCGGACCACCATGCCCGGCTTCGCCTCGGGCCCGTCGCCCACGACCAGGTCCCGGACGGTCAGTTCGGTGGGAGCGTCACCCTCCGGAACGTCGACCTCGGGCTTCGTCAGTTCGCTCATCGCAGCCTCATCACTCTTCGCCGGAAGCCCCGGCGGGGACCGTCCGGACGCATGGACCCTCCATGCACCAGCTGATCACGCTACCGAGCATCCCGATCGCCCGAGCACACCCCTCCGACCTGCCGGCGGGACCCCCGCGCAATGCGGCTTCCGCTCCGGTGAGGGAGGGCGCCGGCAGGGCAGCGGTGCCGGCGAGCTGTCCTACCGCAGCCGCCGGCACTCTGCCTTCGGCAGCGGCGGGCGGCGTCGACTGCACCGTCACGGGCACCGGCACGGACGAGGCCGGGGAGCACGACCGGAAGCGGGTCCACGGCGAGACCGCGTCGGGTGAGGAGACGTGCCGGCGCTCCGGTACCGCGGAGATCAAGAGGAACCAAGCGGCGCGGGGGAGTGCGACAGCAGGGGTTCTCCGGCCGCGGTGGCCACCGCGTCACGGCCAGGGGCGCCGGGCACGGTTCCCCGGACCAGTACGACGGCGCGGGCGCCGAGCCGGAGCTCCCGCGCGGCCGGAGCGGCGAGCCCGGCCGTCCCGGCCAGCCGGACCGCGTCCCCGGCCGTCCCGGGCAGCGCCAGGTCGGCGGCGACCAGGTCGGCGAACACCCCGCCGGGCCGGAACCCCGAGGCCAGGGGAAGGCTGAAGCCGATCCTGCCGCCGGGCCGGACCGCGCGCCGCCAGTCGGCCAGGGCGGCACTCCCCAGGAAGTGCAGCGAGGACGCGCAGAGCACCAGGTCGAGCGAGTCGTCGGCCACCGGCAGCGGCACGGCGGGCCCCACCCGCCAGTCGATGCTGCCGGCGACGGCGGCCCGCTCCGCCCGGGCCTGCCCTGCGGCCACCATCCCGGCCGACAGATCGATCGCCAGCACCGGCGTCGCCGGCCTCGGCTCCTGTCGGCGGCGGGCCACCGCCAGCGCCACCGCCCCCGTGCCGCAGGCGACGTCCGCCACCGCCTCGTCATGCGTCGGCGCCAGCCAGTCGGTCAGCTCAGACGCGATCATGTCGTGGTGCGCGTCGTCGTAGTCCCCCGACAGGGCGTCGAACGCCCGCGCCATCCGCTCCGCCGCACTCGTCATGATCCACAGCCTAGGTGTTGCCGGCCACGACGCCGGCGGCGCTCGCGTGGAGGCGTGAGACCGGAGGACGGTCACCGGCGGCGGTGCGAGGCCGGTGGTACTCGTGGGGGACCTTCCAGACCGCGATCGCCCGCGCCCGTGCCGCTTCAGCGGACCACTGCCTGGCCTACCGGAGTTCGTCGGCGAGGATGCGCTGGGAGCGCTCCACCTCGCGGTGGTCCTCGATGGTCGAGGGTGCGTGGGCATGTGTCACCGCAGCACCTTGGTGTTCCGGCCGGCCGTGATGGCGGTGAGGAGGGGAAAGGCGATGAGCAGCGCGACCGCGACGAGAAGCCCGCTGGTCCAGAACGGTCCGAGGGGCCCGGCCTCGGTGCCGAGCGTGGCCGCAGCGACGACGGGGCCGACGGCGGCGCCCACGTTCAGCGCCGCCGTCGCATACGAGCCGGCCATCGTGGGGGCTCCCGCGGCCTCGTAGAGGACCTGTGTGATCAGCGTGCTGCCCAGCGCGAACGCCAGCGCGCCCTGCACGAATACGAGGGTGAACAGGGCGGCCGGCCTGTCGGCCAGCACCGCCAGAGTCGGCCAGCCGATGAGCAGCAACGGACCGGCGATCGCGATGACCGGTCCGGGGCTTCGGTCGGACAAGCGTCCGGCGACCGTGACGCCCAGGAAGGAACCGGCACCGAAGAGCACCAGAGCGACAGAGATCCACCACTCGCCCAGCCCGGCGCTGTCGGTCACCACGGGGGCGAGGTAGGTGAGGCTGCCGAAGGTTGCCGCGTTCACCAGCGCGCCGATCAGCATCACCAGGATCAACCGCCGCCGGGCGAGCTGGGCGAGCTCCGCTCGCAAGGCCGGCTTGTCGGTCGCCTCGTCCTTGTCATGTCCTGCGGGGATGCCGTTCAGGATGCCGAGAGCCGCAGGCAGACAGAGGGCGGCGACTGCCCAGAAGGTGGCCCGCCAGCCGAGTGTGGTGCCGAGTACCGACCCGCCGGGGACACCGGCGATCGTCGCCACCGTCGTTCCCGACAGCAGGACGGCCAGCGCGCGTCCCTTCCTGTCAGGTGGGACCAGAGTGGCCGCAGCCGTCAGGCCGACGGCGAGGAACCCCGCGTTCGCGAGCGCGGCGACGACGCGGGTGGCGAACAGGACGGTGAAGCTCGTGGTGACGGCGCCCAAGGCGTGAGCTGCCGCGAAAACGAGGACGAACCCGAGAAGGGCCGGGCGCCCGGGCCAGTTGCGGGCAAGCGCGGCCATCAGGGGGGCGCCGACGATCATGCCGGTCGCGAAGGCCGAGGTGAGCACGCCTGCTGTCCCGACGGTGACGTCGAAATCCGAGGCGATGTCCGGCAAGAGGCCGGCGAGCATGAACTCCGAGGTGCCCATGGCGAAGACGGCCATGGCAAGCAGGTACAAGGCGAGAGGCATCGAGTGGGCTCCGAGGTGAGGAGAGGCACGAGAAGGTCATCTCGTCACCGCGGCCAGCCCCGAGCGCACACCCGTCCCACCGTAGAAGGTGGTGTGACGAAGGGCTACGGGCTCAGTGGTTCAGGGGGCTGACGGCGTGACCGAAAGCCCCCACCGTGTCTGACTCAGGACTCGACATGGCCCGCACGCTACCCGACCGACGCCCGTCGAAGCATCCTGCTTTCCCGGGCATCGGGCCGCGTCACCGACGTCCTGTCCCGCACCACCTGACGGGCGGTCCGCCCCGCCCCGCCCACGCCTTCCGCGCCGGGACGCCGCACTGCGTACGTCGGTGTGGCCCCTTCGGCGTCCACGCGGGCCGCATGGTCTTCCGCGGGCAGCCGTCCGGGATTCCGGACCGCCCGCAGCCGTCCGGAATCCCGGCGGCACCGGTGCGGTCGAGGCGGCAGTGGCCGAGCGAGGCGGCAGTGGAGTGCGAGGCGTCAACCGCTCGTCAGGCCCGCACGACTGGTGATCGTGGGGTCGCATGTCCGCAGCCCCGTGACGTAGTTGCCGTCCGATCCGTAGCCGGCGAAGGTCGCCCCTTCTCCGGGCTGCAGCGCCCGGCACGGGGCCCCTTGGCCGTTCGTGTACTGGACCGTGACGGAGACGGCGTCGCCGCAGCCGTTGTGGACGTCGGTGTAGCGCCAGCTCTGGACGTACTCCACGCACTCCGGAGCCGGTGATCCGGTGTCACCCACGGCGGGCGGGGCGGCGGTCAGGGGCATGAGGAGGCCGGCCGCGGCGGTGGCGGCGAGAGCGACGGGACGCGCTATCTGCTGCATGAGGTTTGCCATGCTGCGCAGCTTCGGCGCCCGCGAAACACTTACGCAAGTTGCTGCAAGTATTTTCAGCCACGCCTTCGGACGGAATGTCAAAGTCCAGCTCAACGAGGGTTTCCAGGAGTGAAAGAAGTTGCACTCCTGGTACTCGATGCCGCGAGGTGTCCGTGCCCACCTGCCGCTCTTCCCGGTGGCCGCGAGGGTCGGCGACCGGGGTGCCGCGAACCGCCGGCCTCGCAGTGGCCGGGATGCGACCGCCCCGGCGCCTCGCCGTCCCGCGCCTGCTCCGACTGCCGGCCCTGCCGGAGTGCGAGGGCTCGTCCTGATCGCCCACCCCGCGACGGTCGCTCCTGGGCGGCACCTCGCGCCCCGTGGGGCTCGCTGCCCGGGGTCGATTAGTTCATTGCCTCGCTCGCGAAAATCTATAGCGGCCGCAGTAGACATTGGGGAACGGCAGGGCTATGGTTTCTGCCGTAGCCAAGAAGGACAGCAGGGCCTGGCAGAGGAGAACTGCCGGCACGTGGTACCAGCAGGACACGCAGTTGCAGGACGGTACGGCGGTGGAGTCCCGAAGCCAGGGTTTTCGCAGGACGGCGACGGGGCTGACGGCCGGACCGGGTGGCCCGCAGTGATCAGGGGCCGCCGCGCCGGGGCCGCCGTCATGGCAGATGCGGCACCCGCGAACGCAGCACCCAGCAGTGAGGCAAGGATGCGGTACCCCTGGTGAAGGCGTCGGCTGCGGACGCGCGCATCGGGGTTCGGTAGGGGATTCCCAGCCCGAGCAGACGCAGGACGGGCGACGGGGCCGGCTGCCGGGATGGCGCTCTGAGAGGCCATCAGCAGTACCTGAAATACCAGCAGTTCGCAGTTCCCGTGAGGCAAGTGATCGATCCAGAGGGAAGAACGGAGGAGCCAACGCCATCAGGATCGCCCGGGCGGTGCAGTGAGCCCGGGTACCGCAGGACATCGATAGCGAGGTGGTCTCCGGTCACGCAACCGCGATCCCCGCACGCCCGACAGCAGCCAGGTCGGGTCCGCGGACACAGAAGGCCGGCACGGAATCAGGGCCGGCAGATGGTGTAGCAGTTCCTTCGGGGCCCGGGTGCCGGTACCGCACCCGGGCCCCTCGACGCGTTCCACGAAAGAGGTGCGATGACGGCAGACACTCCCTACGAACGTCTCGATGACGACGACTATCCCGCCTACACGACGGGCCGGGCCGCCGAGCTGCTCGGTGTGACCCCCGGCTTCCTCCGCGCCATCGGCGAGGCCCGGCTGATCACGCCGCTGCGCTCGCCCGGCGGCCATCGCCGCTACTCCCGCTACCAACTGCGTGTCGCCGCCCGCGCCCGCGAGCTCGTCGACCAGGGCACCCCGATCGAGGCCGCCTGCCGGATCGTCATCCTCGAGGACCAGCTCGAAGAGGCCCGGCGCATCAACGCCGCCTACCGCCGCGCCGCCCGATCGGCGGATCCGACGGCGGCCTGACCGAGGGTGCGCCTGCCGCCCCGCGGCGGGCCTGCCCGCACAAGATCCACGACGTGTGCTCGTTTCCTGTGGTGGGAGCGTGTCCGGGCGTGTACCGTCTGTGGCAGCTGTCGTGGTTCGGAAGTTCCCTTTGCCCACGCCTCGGGCGTGGGCGTTTTGCTGTGCTGTGCCGCAGGAACCAGGGCGATCACCTCCGCCTTCCACCACCTGGTGGGAGGCGTTCATCGACTGGAAGGCATCAGACATGGCTACCGGAACTGTGAAGTGGTTCAACGCGGAAAAGGGCTTCGGCTTCATCGCCCAGGACGGCGGCGGCCCGGACGTCTTCGCCCACTACTCCGCGATCAACTCCTCGGGCTTCCGTGAGCTCCAGGAGGGCCAGACCGTGACGTTCGACATCACCCAGGGCCAGAAGGGCCCGCAGGCGGAGAACATCAACCCCGCCTGACTCCCGCCCCGGGCCGAAGCGCCCGGTGAGTAAGGGTCGAGTGACACGTTCAGGACCGTGCAGCCACGGCTGCACGGTCCTGAACCGTTGTCCGGGCGTGGCTCTGAGCCTGGGGGACGGGACCGTGCCAGTCGAGGCAGAGCACGGTGGCGTCGTCGGGGAGATGACCCTCGCAGACGTCGGCGACCGCGCCGATGAGGTGGCGTACGACCTCGCGGGGGTGCTCGGTGGCGGTGTCACTGATGAGAGCGGAGAGGTCGAGGTCCTCGGCCGGGCCTTCTTGCATGCCGTCCGTATAGAGCACGAGGCGGTCACCGGGGCGAAGATCCAGCTCCTGGACCCGGTAGCGGCCCTGCGTGGTGATGCCGAAGGGAAGGTCCGCGTGCAGCGGGATCTCGCTGACCAGACCCCCGCGCAGACGCAGTGGCCAGGGGTGGCCGGCGTTGACGAGCCGGGCGCCGCTCCCGTCCAGGGCGATGCGCAGCAACTGGCCGGTGGCGAAGGTTCCCCGGCCGTGGCCCAGGAGGGCCTTATGGGTCTCGCCGGCCTGCTCCACCAGGCCGGCGCCGGCCCGGCGAGCGCCCCGGGAGGCGTTGACGACCAGCGTGGCCATGAGCGCGGCATCGACGTCGTGACCCATGGCGTCGGTGACGGACAGGTGCAGGGTCTCGCGGTCCAGGGCGTAGTCGTAGGTGTCCCCGGCGATGTTGTCGGCCGGTGCCAGGGCGCAGGCGAGAGCGAACTCGGAGGCCTCGCAGGAGGGGGACGAGGGCAGGAGCTGACGCTGGATCTCCGCGGCCAGGCTGACCCGGGTGGTGCGCTGGCCCCAGTGGTAGAGGTCGGTGAAGCGGCGATCGGTGACGACGATGTACGCCAGCGCGTGTGCGGCCTCCTCGATCTGCTCCAGCACCTCCGGGGCGACGCGAGGCAGGAACAGCTCCAGGACCCCGAGGGTGTCACCGCGGTTGGTGACCGGGGCCAGCACCCGGTACCCCTGCCCGTCGACCCGCAGGTGGACCAGCTTCTGGCCGTGCAGTACCTCGTCGTAGGCACTGCCGGCGAGGGGAATGCGGTCGGGGCCGCGTTCCTGCCGTGCGGTCGCCTCCTCGCTGACCCGCACCATGCGCCGGCCGGCGACGTCGACGAACAGGAACGACACGGACCGGGCCCCGAACCGGTCGCGCAGATTGCGTGCCACGACGTTGAGGGAGTCCACCGGCGCGGCCTTCTCCGCCGCTGCCAGGACCTCGGCCAGCCCCATCCGATCACGCACCCCACCAGCCTCTCAGGATCACGGGCCGCCTTCCTGCCGACACGAGGGAACCACTGCCGGGAAGCGCCGCGCCTCGGGCACTTCCCGGGGGCCGGGTGTCGCCCTGCGGCCCGGCCGCTCGGCGTCTCCCGCCGCCCCGGCGGCCTCCGTCCCTGTGGCCCATCCGTCGTGCGACTCGGCCCCCGGCGAGCCGTTCGTCACCCAGGCGTCGTCGTTCCCCGGCGGCCCGCCGACAGGTCGCCGGGCAGGCCGCACACGGCCCCGACCGGAGCCTGCACGACCCGGTCACGTACAGTGGTGCCCGGGCCGTGACTGGCGCTTGAGGTGGATCACCACCGGGGAGCGGCCCGGCGGACGCGCGGCTCCCGCGCGGACGTGTCGCAGCCGTGCGCCTGGGCGAACCCCGTTCCTCGACGACGCCCAGGAGTGGCCCATGTCCACCAGCACCGCACGCCTCATGGACGGCACCGCGCTCGCCCGTCGCACGGTCGAGGAGACCGCCGTACGCGCCGCCGAGATCACCCGCCGCACCGGCGTCACCCCCTGCCTCGCGACCGTCCTCGTCGGCGCCGACCCGGCCTCCGTCACGTACGTGAAGATGAAGCAGAACCGCTGCGCGAAGGCCGGCATCCGCTCCCGACACGTCGAGCTCCCGGCCGAGACGACCACCGAGGAGCTCGTCGCGGCGATCACCGCGCTCTCCGAGGACCCCGACGTCCACGGCATCCTGCTGCAGCACCCGGTCGGCCCGCACATCGACGAGCGCGCCGCCTTCGAGGCGATCGCCCCGGAGAAGGACGTCGACGGCGTCACCATGGCCTCGTTCGCCGCCATGGGCTTCGGCCTCCCCGGCTTCGCGTCCTGCACCCCCGGCGGCATCATGCGGCTGCTCGACGCGTACGACGTCGAGCTCAGCGGCAAGCGTGCCGTGGTCGTCGGCCGCAGCGCCATCCTCGGCAAGCCGGCCGGTCTGCTGCTGCTCGGCCGCGACGCCACCGTCACCTACTGCCACTCCCGCACCGCCGACCTGCCCGCCGCGATCCGCGAGGCCGACATCCTGGTCGCCGCAGTCGGCAAGCCGCAGTTCATCAAGGGCCAGGACATCAAGCCCGGCGCCGTCGTCGTCGACGCCGGCTACAACCCCGGCAACGTCGGCGACGTCGACTTCGACAGCGCCGCCGAGCGGGCCTCCCTCATCACCCCCGTCCCCGGCGGCGTCGGCCCGATGACCATCGCGGTACTGCTCGCGCAGACCGTCGACGCGGCCGAGCGCCAGCTGGGTCTGTAGGCACACGTGCGGCGGGCTCCGGGTCTCGTGCGAGCTGCGGGATTGTCACGGTTCTGTACGAGCGGGGCCCAACTCACCGGTATCGCTCGCCACACGCGCGCAGGCGGGCGACCCTGAATCCCATGCTCCGCCCGTCGACGGAATCCCCGTCCCGCGACGCCCGGCCGCCGAGACGGCCGGGCGTCGTCGTCCTGCCGGTCGCCGTACTCGCCGCGATCCTCGCCCTGTCCGTCACCGCACACGGCGGTGGCGGTCCGGGCGACGGCGACGTGCGCGCCACGCCGTCCGGTCCGGCCGTCACCGGCTCCGACACGCAGGACGCGTCGGACGGCGACCCGGCTGACGCGGAGGCCCCGGGCGTGGGGCAGCAGCCTTCCGCGCAGGGCGAGAGCCCCTCGCCCCTGCCCACCCGCACGGCCCGCCGCACCACGCCACCCCGCACGGGCCCGGGCCCCACGCACACGCCGGCCTCCGGTTCTCCCACCGCCCCCGCCGCGCCCTCCGGAACCGCGCGCCCACGGCCGCGGCCGACCGCGCCCCGCCGCGCCGCGACGTCCCCCGCCCCGACGCCGTACGACGGGCTGCGTGTCGGCGCCTGCTTCGACATCGACCGCGACGCGCTGGGTACCGTCGTCCGCCGCAACTGCGACACGCCGCACGACGCGGAACTCGTCGCGCGGCTCCGCCTCTCGGGCCGCTTCGCCGACGACCGGGCCGTCCGGGACGCGGCGGCCGCACTGTGCCGGGGGCCGCTGCGCCTCAAGGCCGCCGATCAGCCGCTCGGCACCCGCTGGACGACCTTCGTCCAGTACCCCTACCGCACCAGCTACCTTCTGGGCACCGACACGGTCGCCTGCAGCCTGGCCGTCCCGTCCGGAACGGGCCGGAAGCTGACCACGCGCCTGCAGTGACGCCGCCGGGACGAGGCCCCACCGCTGCCGTCCCGCCCGGAACCCGCGCCCCGTCCGCACCCGGGCGGTCCGCACCCCCCTGCCTCCGGCGCCGCACCACCCCGTCCCGCGCCCGCCTACGGCGCCGGCCGCACCGCCCCGGCCAGCGCCGCAGCCGGGTCGTGCTCCGCCGGGCCCGCCGGGGCCCAGTGGGCGCCCTCCCTGCGGTAGGGCCACCACCGGCCGTCCTCGCCGAGGCGGAGCTGGGTGTCCGAGCCGACCACCGTCCAGTGGGCGGGGCCGGACCTCCGGAGAACGGGGTGCTCGTCCCCCTCCCAGGCCTCCGCCAGTCGGGCCTCGGCGCGTCGGAGGGCCTCGGGGCCCGGGGTCCACTCCTCCTCCAGGACCGTCAGGGCGGCCGGACCGCCGAGCCGCCAGGCGCGTACGGCGAGGTCGAGGCCGGCCCGGGTGCGCCCGGAGCCCTCCGCGAGGCGGCTCGCGATCCACGGGGCCGGGGCGCCGGCGGCGAGCCGTACCGCGTCCTGAGCAGCCGTCAGCGGGGGTTCGCCGGGCGTGGCCGCGCCGGAGAGCAGACGGTGCGCCCGGGCCGCGGCGTCCGCGGCGAGGAACTCCAGGGCCGCCGGGTCGATCCCCGGTTCCGGGTCGGTCTCGGTGTCGAGGGACGGCGGCCCGCCCGGAGCCGCCGACGGAACCGGTGGGGCGGGCAGCGGCGGCAGGATGTCGCGAGCCGCGAAGGCCTCGGCGGCCGACACGCCCGAACCGGTCCGCGCGGCCTCACCCGGGTGCGGCGCGCCATGGGCCTCCTCGACGCCCGCCGCCCGCGCGGCGCTGCGTTCCTGCAGCGCCTCGACGACCGCCCGCTCCCCGCGCCCCCGCATCAGGAGGAGCACGAACGGATCCTGGTCGAGCAGCCGCGCCATCTGGTAGCACAGGGCCGCCGTGTGGGGGCAGTGGTCCCACGCCTCGCAGCCGCACTCCGGCTCCAGATCGCCGATGCCCGGCAGCAGTTCGATCCCGGCGGCCGACGCGTCCTCCACGAGGTGCGGCGGCATCTCCCGGTCCAGGAGGGCCGCGATGTGGCCGGCACTGTCGGCCGCGAGGTCGACGAGCCGGTCCCACTCCTCCTCGGACAGCTCCTGGAGGAGCACGTCGCTGCGGTGGGCCGAGCCGTTCCCGTCCTGCACCACGGCCGTGATCCGGCCCGGCCGCACCGACACGGCGCCGACCGCTCCGGCCCGCGCGTGGCGCCGCCCCGCCTTCAGCTGCCGGCCGTCGAGGGCCGTGTCCTCCAGTGCCTTCAGCCACGCCCGGCCCCACCAGGTCCGGGCGAAGGCACCGCCCTGCACCGGCGGCAGCGCCGCGAAGGTCCGCTCCTCGCCGTCGCCGTTCCCCGGCCCGTTCCCGTACCCGCTCATCGTCCGTCCTCCCCGCGCAGGCGCACCAGTTCGGCCAGCTCGGCGTCGGTCAGCTCCGTGAGGGCCGCCTCGCCCGAGCCGAGCACCGAGTCGGCGAGCGCCCGCTTGCGCTCCAGCATGTCCGCGATGCGGTCCTCGATCGTGCCCTCGGCGATCAGCCGGTGGACCTGTACGGGCTGCGTCTGCCCGATCCGGTACGCCCGGTCGGTGGCCTGGGCCTCGACGGCCGGGTTCCACCACCGGTCGTAGTGCACGACGTGACCGGCCCGCGTGAGGTTGAGGCCGGTACCCGCCGCTTTCAGGGACAGCAGGAAGACGGGCACCTCGCCGGCCTGGAAGCGGGCGACCATCGCCTCGCGTTCGGCCACCGGCGTGCCGCCGTGCAGGAACTGGGCCGGCACGCCGCGCGCCGCGAGATGCTCCTCGAGCAGACGGGCCATCGCCACGTACTGGGTGAAGACGAGCACGCTCGCGTCCTCGGCGAGGATCGTGTCGAGGAGCTCGTCGAGCAGCTCCAGCTTGCCCGAGCGGCCCCCGATGTGCGGCCGGTCCTCCTTCAGGTACTGCGCGGGGTGGTTGCAGATCTGCTTGAGCCCCGTGAGCAGCTTGACCACCAGGCCGCGCCGTTCCATCCCGTCGGCCCCGGCGACGGCGGCCAGCGTCTCGCGCACCACCGCCTCGTACAGCCCCGCCTGCTCCTTGGTGAGCGCCACGGCGTGGTCGGTCTCGGTCTTGGGCGGCAGCTCGGGCGCGATGCCCGGATCGGACTTGCGCCGCCGCAGCAGGAACGGCCCGACGAGCGCGGCGAGTCGGGTGGCCGCGCCCGGATCGGCGCCGCCCTCGACGGCGGAGGCGTAGCGTGTACGGAACGCGCCGAGCCCGCCGAGCAGCCCCGGGGTGGTCCAGTCGAGGATCGCCCACAGCTCGGACAGGTTGTTCTCGACGGGCGTGCCCGAGAGCGCCACGCGCGCCTTCGAGCCGATGGTGCGCAGGGCGCGCGCGGTCGCCGAGTACGGGTTCTTGACGTGCTGCGCCTCGTCGGCGACGACCAGCCCCCACGGCACCTCGGCGAGACTGGCGGCGTCCAGCCGCATCGTGCCGTAGGTGGTGAGGACGAAGCCGCTGTCGGCGGGGGCGTGGGGGGAGCCCGCCGCGAGTCCCTCCAGGGTGCGCGACGCGCCGTGGAAGCGCCGCACGGGTGTGCCCGGCGCGAACCTCTCGATCTCCCGCTGCCAGTTGCCCATCAGGGAGGTGGGGCAGACCACGAGGGTCGGGCCGGCCGTCTCGGGGTCGCTCCGCCGGTGCAGATGGAGGGAGATCAGTGTGATCGTCTTGCCCAGGCCCATGTCGTCGGCGAGACAGCCGCCGAGCCCGAGCGAGGTCATCCGGTGCAGCCAGCCGAGGCCGCGCAGCTGGTAGTCGCGCAGCGTGGCGGCGAGGGCGGCGGGCTGGGCGATCTCCTGTGCGCCGCCCTCGGGGTCGGCGAGCCGTTCCCGCAACCGCTCCATCCAGCCGGTCGCCCGGACCTCGACCGGGCGACCGTCGATCTCGGTGCTGCCGGTGAGGACGGCGCCCAGCGCCTCGACCGCGGTGAGTTTGCGGTCCCGCTGCTCCCGGGCGCGGCGTAGCTCGTCCGGGTCGACGAGCACCCACTGGTCGCGCAGCCGGACGAGCGGGCGCCCGGCCTCGGCCAGCCGGTCGAGCTCGGCGCGGGTGAGCTCCTCGTCGCCGATCGCGAAGCGCCAGTCGAAGGCGAGCAGGGCGTCCGCGGACAGGAAGGACGGCAGCGCGTCGCCCCGGTCGCGGGAGCCGGACCCGGAGCCGTCCTGGTCGGGCGGTCCGATCACCGCGCGGGCGGTGAGCCGGTGGGCGGCCTCGCGGGGCCAGTGCACGCGGACGCCGCACGCGGCGAGCGCACGGGCGGCCGGGCCGAGGAGTTCGGCGATCTCCTCGTCGGCGAGGTCGACGGCGTCCGGCACGGCGGCCGTGAGCAGCGGGGACAGCGGCGGCCACGCGCGCGCCGCACGGCGCAGCGCGAGCAGTGCGTCCATCCGGGCCCGCGCGCCGAAGGCCGCGCCGGCCGGAGTCGTTCCCGCCCACACCTCGGCCGCGTCCGCGACGAGGGCCGGGTCGGCGGCGGCGTGCATCTGGAGGACCACGCGGAAGGCGGGTGCGGACCCGTCGGCGTAGGCGCCGGCCCGCTCCGTCCCGGCGTCTCCGCGGCCCGCCTCCGTCACGTCGGCGGGCCCGTCGGTCAGGAGCTCCACGCGCAGCGAGAGCCGCACCCCCGCGTCGTGACCCGCCGCCACCTCCGCCGCCCAGGCCCGCTGGTGCGGGAGGGACTGCGGGTCGTGGTGTTCGTCGGCCGCGAAGGCGGGCCCGCCGGCGGCCAGCGGGGCTGCCGGGGTACGCGGCAGCGTGTCGGCCACGGCGTCGGCGAACGCCCTGAGCAGGAACTCGGGTTCGGGCAGCAGCGGCCCGCCGTCCTCGGCCGGCTCCGGCAGCGGTACGGCGTGGGCGGACGGTGGCATGGAGGCGGCGAGGTCGCGCAGGGCGGCCAGGTCCTCCGGGCCGAGCGGCCCGACCCGCCAGGCGTCGAGATCGCCCTCGGTGAGTCCGGGGAGCAGCAGGCCCCGGGCGACCAGGTCGAGCGCGAACAGCGAGGCGGCGCCCCAGAAGGCCGCCGACGGTGCGGCGTCCTCGGCGAAGCGGGCCCGCGCGAGGACGGGCAGGGCGTCCCGTACGGACAGCAGGAGGGCGGGCACGGTGACGGTCCGGACGCCGTCGTCGACGACCGTCAGGGTGGCGGGCGTCGCGTCGTCCGCGGTCGGTGCGCCGAGGGCGGCGTCCGGGGACCAGAAGGCGAACCGGCCCGTGCGGGGCGGATCGGCGGGCAGGAAGAGGACGGACCGGCGGGCGAGTTCATCGGGGTGGAGCGAGGACGAGGGCGACTGCGACGGAGACTGCGACAACGCATTCCTCAAATTTGACTACTAGGTCGAGCGGCCGAGGGTACAGGAAGCCGGACCGCCCCGCGTGCCCCCGCTCGGTGATCCACGTCACGCGACGTGGAGGGGGCCGGGGGCGGGGGTGGGGAAGGCCCCACCCCCGCCCCCGGGGCGCCCCCCCGACCCGCTCCGGGTGGTGACGCCATGGTCCCGGACGATCACCGATCCGTAGGTTTCATGGAGCCGGCGCGGCCCGCGCGACGGCCTCTTCCACGGACCCTTCCTCGGAACCCGGAGACCGCCATGCCCCAGGCCACCGCGACGCTCACCGCGCCTTCTGCCGCAGACCCGGGCGGGCGGCCGAGTCCCGCCCGGCGCCCCCGCAGGGGCGCCCAGGACAAGGGCGCCGGCAGCGAGTTCGCCCCGCTCCTGCGCACCGTCAGGGAACAGGGCCTCCTCGAACGCCGCCCGGCCTGGTACGCCCGCGGGATCGTGGCCAACCTGCTCGGTCTCGCCGCGGTCTTCACCGGCCTCGCGCTCATCGGCCCGTCCTGGTGGGCCCTGCCGCTCGCCCTCCCGCTCGCCCTGTTCTCCGCCCGCGCCGCCTTCGTGGGACACGACGCCGGCCACTCCCAGATCACCGACCACCGCAGGCTCGGCCGGATCCTCCAGCTCGTCCACGCCAACCTGCTCCTGGGCATGAGCCGTGAATGGTGGAACGACAAGCACAACCGGCACCACGCCAACCCCAACCATCTCGACAAGGACCCGGACGTCGCCGCCGACGTCCTCGTCTTCGCCGCCCACCAGACCGCCGACCGCACCGGACTGCGCCGCTGGCTGACCCGCCACCAGGCCTGGCTCTTCTTCCCGCTGACCACCCTGGAGGGCATCGCGCTCAAGGTGTACGGCATCCAGGCCCTGGTCTCCCGGACCGGCCCCTGGCGCAGCCGCAGCGAGCGCCTCGTCGAGGGCGCCCTGCTCCTGGCGCACCTCGCCGGCTACGTGACCCTGCTGCTCACCCTGCTGAGCCCGCTCCAGGCCCTCGTCTTCGCGCTGCTCCACCAGATGCTGCTCGGCGTCCACCTGGGCATGGCCTTCGCCCCCAACCACAAGGGCATGGAGATGCCCGACGCCCACCCCGACGGCGACTCCTGGGGCCACCTCCGGCGCCAGGTCCTCACCTCCCGCAACATCCGCGGCGGCGCCGTCACCGACTGGTTCCTCGGCGGCCTCAACTACCAGGTCGAGCACCACCTCTTCCCCAGCATGCCGCGCCCCCATCTGCGCCTCGCCCAGCCCGCGGTGCGCGCGCACTGCGCGGCGCTCGGCATTCCGTACACCGAGACCGGCTTCGTCGACTCCTACCGGCAGGCGCTCGGCCACCTGCACGAGGTGGGTGCCCCGCTGCGCCTCGAGGGCCTCGCGTAAGGTCGGGCCGCGACATCACCGCGAGGGGGAATGCGTCTCATGAGCGCAGACACGGTCCAGGGCACCGTCACGACGGTCAGCAGCAACGGCGTCTACTCGTTCACCAAGCCCAACCGGGAGAGCATCACGCTGCTCGCCGGCCTGGGCGTGGAGGGCGACGTGCACGCCGGGGTCACGGTCAAGCACCGCTCGCGGGTGGCCAAGGACCCGACCGTGCCCAATCTGCGCCAGGTCCACCTGATCCACGCGGAGCTCTTCGACGACGTGGCCGGCGCCGGCTTCGAGGTCGCCCCGGGCGACCTCGGCGAGAACGTCACGACCCGTGGCATCGACCTGCTCGGCCTGCCGACCGGCACCCGGCTCCACCTCGGCGCGGAGGCCGTCGTGGAGGTCACCGGGCTGCGCAATCCGTGTGCGCAGATCGACGCCTTCTGCCACGGGCTGCTCAAGCAGGTCCTCGGGCGCGACGAGAACGGGCAGATCGTCCGCAAGGCCGGGGTCATGTCCGTCGTGCTGGCCGGCGGGGAGGTGCGGCCGGGCGACTCGATCCGGGTCGAGCTGCCGGCGGAGCCGCACCGTCCCCTGGAGATGGTCTGATCAACTCCGGCCCGGGGCACGGCTTCCGTCCGCATCGCGGCCCCGGCCCAGCGCGCAGGAGTTGACCACGTCACCGCTCGCGGGCCGGGCGACCAGCCCGTCCGCGGGCGGCGTCACGTCCGCCTCCACCCACCGGGTCAGCGCGTCGAACGCCGAGCGGTAGCAGGGCAGGATCGGCCGCAGCCGGTCCGGGTAGGTGTCGTACAGACCGTCGGTGTGCGTCCCGTCCTGGACCGTGTAGAAGCGGTGCAGGGCGCCCCGGCCCCGGGCGTCGATCATCCGCGCGTACACGTCCGAGTCGGTCGCGATCGGGAGCAGCGTGTCCAGGTCGCCGTGCAGGGTGATCAGCGGCTTCCCGATCCGGCCGGTGAGCGCGACCTTCGCCACCGCCCTCCGCACGGACGCGGGGCGCGCCGGGTAGGCGTACGACGCGTCCGAGGCGCACGGCGCGAGGAGCTCCTCCACCGTCGAACCGGCCGTCGTGCCCGGGCAGGCGGGGTCGTACGAGGGGTCGAACTCGGCACGGAAGATCTTCTGCGTCAGTCCCCAGTAGGCCTTCTCGTGGTACGGCCACAGGAAGCGCGAGCCGGGCGCGAAGCCCGCCCCGATCAGGTCCTCGTCGGTGGCCGACCCGAAGTGGCGGGCGACCGTGACGGGCAGGCTGGTGAGGAGGTTGGGGCCGCGGGTGGTCCACAGCACGCCCTCCCAGTCCACGCCGCCGTCGTAGAGCTCGGGCCGGTTCTCCAGCTGCCAGCGGGTGAGGTAGCCGGCGTTGGAGATGCCCGTCATGTACGTGCGCCGCGGGCCCGCCCCGTACCGCTGCCGCACGGCCTTCTTCGCGGCCCTCGTGAGCTCGGTGACCCGGCGGTTCCACTCGGCGACCGCGTCGCCGGGCTCCCGCCCGTCCGTGAAGAAGTCCGGTCCGGTGTTGCCCTTGTCCGTGGCCGCGTACGCGAAGCCCCGGGCGAGCACCTGGTCGGAGATCAGCGCGTCCGTGGAGTACTGGCGGCGGGTGCCGGGTGCGCCGGTCACGACCAGGCCGCCGTTCCAGTGGTCCGGCAGCCGGATGACGAACTGGGCGTCATGGGCCCAGCCGTGGGTGGCGTTCAGCCGCGAGCCGTCCGGGAAGTAGCCGTCGATCTGGACTCCGGGCACGCCCGAGGGGTTGACCGTGCCCTTCGCCGAGAGGCCGGCCTGGTCGGCCAGGTCGGTGTACGGGGTGCCGGCCAGCCCCGCGGTGGTGAGATCCGGCAGACACGCGGTCTCCTGGTGCTCGGCGCCCGGCACGTGGAGCCGGTCCTGGCGGGCGCAGTGGCCGGGTGTGTGCGCGCCGGCGGGCGCGGCGGGGCCGAGGGCGGTGAGACCCGTCAGGAGCGCGGCGAGCAGGGGAACGCCTCGGGACAGGCGCATGGCGGCCTCCGGTGGGACGACGGTGCGGACAGTGGCGCACCCCGAGGGGCGCGCCGCCACATCCTGCGGGCGCCCCGATCACCGGACCATGGGCCCGCACCACACCTCGCATGACCGCGCAGTGTGGGACGCGCTCAGCTCGGCCGGACCGCCATCGCGTCCAAGGCCTCCAGGAGCGCGGGCAGCCGCGGACCCCGGGTCACCGGAAGGACCTCGTGCGGCTCGTCGTCCAGCAGCAGGAAGGCCATGTCGTCGGTCCGTGCGACCAGCGACCAGCCGGGCCCGTCCGCGCGCAGCATCCGTGCCTCACCGGCCGCGAAGCTCGACCGTACCCGCCCGACCGGCGGCGCCTGCTCCAGATAGCGGCTCAGCTCGTCGAGTGCCCGGCGGACTCCGGTGTGCGGGGCGTGGCCGGGGGCGTTCCCGGCGCCGTCGCCTTCGGGGGCCGGGCTCACGGCGACCTCCGGGGCGTGGTGGGCGCCGTCCCCGGCAGAGCCCGTGTCCGGCGCGCCGCCGTCCTCGTCCTCGTCCATCCGGGAGCGCCAGTCGGACCACTGCAGCGCCACCATGTCCGCGCCCAGGCGCCGCTGGGCCGGCCCCCACCGCCCGCCGTCCGGCGGTGCGAGCGGGGCCGGGTCGCCCTCCTCCGGCTCCGGGTCGTGCGGCGCGGGAAGTCCGGGCGCGGCTGTCGCGACGGCGAGGGGCCAGCCGGGCAGCGCGGCCACGACGGACCGCTCGTCGGGGGACAGGTCGTACTCCATCCCGCAGTCCCAGGAGGCGATGGCGACCGCGACCAGCGAGACGTCGTCCACGATCACCGTCCACCGCGCGCCCTGACCGTCCTGGCCGAGCACGAGCCCGTATCCCTCCGCGCAGGGCTCGAGGTGCAGAGCCGCGCACGCCGCGGGGTAGTCGTCGCCGAGCACGGTCGGGAACTGCGCGGGCGTGAGCAGCGCCGCCGTCAGCACGTAGAGCGCGTCGTCGTCGGCGTCGCCGTGCTCCACGCCGGTCGCGGCGGGTTCCGGTTCACCCACGTCAGCCTCCCCATCTGGTCGTCGGCGCACCCTAACCAGTGAGTAACCCGCCCGTCGAGAGGCGGCACGGGAACATCCCGACCTGCGGACGGCGGTCGCGGGGGAGGGGCCACGGCGGCGCGCGGGGCGTGCGCCCCTTGGGAGACCGGATCATGGCACGGTAGCCGCCGGTGTCCCGGCCCCACCACCCGTTCCGGCCGGGGCCGCCCGGTGCCCCGGTGCTCACTCCGGGCGGCGTACCGCCAGTGCGAGGAAGCGGTCGTCCTCGTCCGTGTACGAGGTCAAAAGCCATCCGGAGCCGGCCAGGAGCGGCCGGAGGCGCGGCTCGGCCCGCAGGTCCCCGTCGGTGAGCCGTCGCCCGTGGCGCGCGGCGAGGGCGGCGCGTCCGATCGGATGGAACAGCGCCAGGCGCCCGCCCGGCCGCGTCACGCGGGCGAGCTCCCGCAGGTCACGGGCGGGGTCCGCGAGATGCGAGACGAGCCCCGCGCCGAAGACCGCCGCCAGCCCGCCGTCCCGCAGCGGCAGCCGGGCGACATCGGCGAGCACCAGTGCGCCGGCCCGGTCGCGTCCGGCGTGCGCGGCCTCGGTGAGCATCTCGGGCGTCAGGTCCGCGCCGATCACGGTGCCGCTCGGACCCACCGCCTCGCGCAGCGGGGGCAATGCCCGGCCGGTTCCGCAGCCCGCGTCCAGGACGGCGTCGCCGGGGCGCAGGCCGAGTGCGGCGACGGCGGCGGCGTAGGCGGGGCCGTCGTCGGGGAAACGGGAGTCCCAGCGCGCGGCACGGCTGCCGAAGAACTCCCGTACCTGTGGGGGGTCGTCGCTCATGCGCTCCATGATCCCTCAGATGCGCGTCACCCACAGGCGTGAGTCGACCGTCCGCGGATCCTCGGACTTCCCTCGGGGGAGTGAACGTTCTGCGCGCACGTTCGAGCCCGGTGCGATCGTTCAGGAACATCTCGATGTCATATTCCATCAGCTTTCGAAATGCGCCCCCGGTGCGCCCCCAGGAGCGCACTAGCGTCCCTGAGCCATGGGACACCTGGACCACGCCAGCTACGGCTGGTTGACACCCGTGCTGTCGTACGCGATGGCCTGCACAGGCGCCGCCCTCGGCCTGCGCTGCACCGTACGCGCCCTCGACACGACCGGCCGGTCACGGCGCAACTGGCTGCTCACCGCGGCCTCCGCCCTCGGCACCGGCATCTGGACGATGCACTTCGTCGCGATGCTGGGCTTCGGCGTCACCGGTACCGACATCCGCTACGACGTCCCGCTCACCCTCCTCAGCCTCCTCATCGCGATGGGGGTGGTGGGCGTCGGCGTGTTCGTCGTCGGACACGGCCGCGACCGCGTCCGCTCGCTCATGATCGGCGGCCTGACGACCGGCGTCGGTGTGGCGAGCATGCACTACATGGGCATGGCGGCGCTGCGGCTGCACGGACAGGTGCGCTACGACCCGGCGCTCGTCGCCCTCTCCGTCGTCATCGCGGTCGTCGCCGCGACGGCGGCCCTCTGGGCGGCCCTCGACATCCACTCACCCGCGGCCGTGGCCCTCGCCTCGCTCGTCATGGGCGCGGCCGTCAGCAGCATGCACTACACCGGCATGTTCGCCGTACGCGTGGAGGTCGCGCCCTCGGCGGCCGAGCTCCCCGGGGCCTCGGTCATGCAGTTCGTCTTCCCGCTCGCCGTCGGCCTGGGCTCGTACCTCTTCATCACCTCCGCCTTCGTCGCCCTCTCGCCGACGGCCGGCGAGCGCGCCGCCTCCGCCTCGGCCGTGCGTCTGAGCGAACCCGACGAACGGGCGGTGGACGTCGCACCGCCCGGCTTCCGGCCGGAGACGACGCGCGTCGGACCGCGGGAGGGGGACGGCACGCCCGCCTACGCACATCCGTCGGGGCCGGTGCACGGTGCGGCGGACGCCTAGGACGGTGAGGCCGCTCGGGCCGGCCACCCGGGAGGCGCGGCCCTGAGGAGGCGCAAGCGGCGTCCGACTCCGGTCCGGCGGGCCACGGTCCCCCTCTCACCACGACCCCCGCCACCTCGGCATCGTCCCCCCGTGACGTTCCCCCGGCGCCCGCCGCGCCCCCGGTCGTACTCGTCGGCCCCCGCCCCCACGTCACCCCGCCCGACGCCCTCGGCGCCAGCGGACCCCGCCCGCTCCCCACAGGTCCGTGAACGAAGGAACGAGGAGGCCATGCGAACTCCCCGCAGGACCCCGGACGCCGGGGCACCCGCGCAGCCGCCCGCAGCGGCCCGCGGACGCCGCGCGCACGCCGGGCCGCCCGCCGACGAGACGGCACCCCCCGAGCGGCCCGCCGGGCCCCCGACCGGTACGCCCCTGACGGGTCCGCCCGCCCCCGGCCGACCCGCTCCCGAGCCTTCCGCACACCGCGAAGCACCCCCCGCCCCCTCGACCGCGACGCGGATCCGGGGCCGGGGACTGCGCCCCCGCACCGTCCGCGCCAAGATCGTCTCGCTGCTCATGGTCCCCGTCGTCTCCCTCCTGGCCCTGTGGGGATTCGCCACCGTCACCACCGCCCAGGACATCGCCAGGCTCCGGCTCCTGCAGTCCGTGGACACCGAGGTGCGGCAGCCCGTGGTCCTCGCGATCGTCGCTCTCCAGGACGAACGGCGCGCCGCCGTGCGCCAGACGGCCGCCCCCGCCGCCGGCCGCGCCGACGAGCTCAAGCAGCTGGGGCGGGCCACCGACGCCGCCGTCGCCCGGCTGCGCCTCGACCCCCGCCACACGGTCGGCGACAGCGGCAGCCTCCCGGAGGACGCGTCGGCACGGGTCGCCGACTTCGTCGTCAAGGCCGAGGCACTCGGCCGACTGCGCACCGCCACCGTCGACGGCCGAGCCGACGGGGACCAGATCTACGACGCGTACACGGCAGCCATCTCCGCCGGATTCTCCGTCGGCGGCGCCCTCTCCGGCATCGAGGACACCGGGGCGGGCGCCGAGGCCCGCGTCCTGCTGGAACTCGCCCGCGCAGCGGAGATGCTCGCCCGCGAGGACGCACTGCTCGGCTTCGCGCACCTCACCGGCCAACTCGATGCGGACGGGCTACGCGAGTTCGGCGGCGCCGTCGAGGCCCGGCGCACCTTGACCGAGACCGCCACCGCCGACCTGCCCGCGCCCCAGCGCACCGCGTGGCGCGACCTCACGGCCCAGCCCGCCTACCGGCAGCTGGAGACCGCCGAGGAGCGGGTGCGCGCCGCCGCCCCCGGCCGGAGCGCCGCCCAGGCCGTCACCTCCGCGGAGTGGGACGCCGCCCACGCCTCCGTACGCGACGGCATCTCCGGCGTCATGAAGGCCGCCCGCGCCCGTGCGGCGGACCGCTACGACCCCTTCGGCGGGGGCGCGTTCAGCGTCGGCGGCGCCGCCGTCGTCTTCGGGCTCGTCGCCGTCCTGGCCTCCCTCGTGATCTCCGTCCGCATCGGTCGCGGTCTCGTCGTCGAGCTCATCAGCCTCCGCAACGGCGCTCTGGAGATCGCCCGCCGTAAACTTCCCGCCGCCATGCGCCGCCTGCGGGCCGGCGAGGAGATCGACGTCCAGGCAGAGGCCCGGCCGGGACCCGCCCCCGTGGACGAGATCGGGCAGGTCCGCGAGGCGCTCACCACCGTCCACCGCGCCGCGCTCTCGGCAGCCGTCGAACGCGCCGAACTCGCCAACGGAATCTCCGGCGTCTTCGTCAACCTGGCCCGGCGGAGCCAGGTCCTGGTGCACCGTCAGCTCAACCTGCTCGACAGCATGGAGCGGCGCGCCGACGACCCGAACGAGCTCGGCGACCTGTTCCGGCTCGACCACCTCACCACCCGGATGCGCCGGCACGCCGAGAGTCTCATCATCCTCTCCGGCGCCGCCCCCGGCCGGGCCTGGCGCATGCCCGTCCCGCTCACCAACGTCGTCCGCGCCGCCGTCTCCGAGATCGAGGACTACGCGCGCGTGGAGCTGAGCCGGCTCCCCGACGCCGCGGTCGTCGGCGGCGGCGTCGCCGACCTCACGCACCTCCTCGCCGAACTCATCGAGAACGCCGCCCAGTTCTCCCCGCCGCACACCAAGGTGCGCGTCAGCGGCGAACCCGTCGGCAACGGCTACGCCCTGGAGATCGAGGACCGCGGGCTGGGCATGGGGAAGCGCAGCCTCGCCGAGGCCAACGCCCGCATCGCCCAGTCGGACGCCCTGGACCTCTTCGACAGCGACCGGCTCGGCCTCTTCGTCGTCAGCCGGCTCTCCTCGCGGCACGACATCAAGGTCCATCTGCGCACCTCGCCCTACGGCGGCACCACCGCCGTCGTGCTGCTCCCCAACGACCTCCTGCAGGGCGCCCTCCCGCCCGGCCGGTCCACCGCACCCACCGCTCCACCGGCCGCCGCTCCGGCGCCGCGCCCGGCCGACGGGCCGGTGCCCGCGGGAGCCCCGGTGCCCGGCCCGCGCCCGGCACCGGTCGTCGCGGGCCCGCCCGGCGAGCTTGCCGCCGGCGGCCCCCGGCCGCCCCGCATCCCCGCCCTCGCGGTGCCCGCGGAGCCGGCCCGGCCCCCGGCCGGTGTCACCGCCCTGCGTCAACGCGGTGCCCGCTCGCTGCCCCCGGCCCCGCCGGCACCCCCCACGCCGCCCGCGGCGCCGGGCGCTCCCTCGGCGGGACCGGCGGCGTCGGCCGGGGACAAGGGGGGCGACCTGCCGCGGCGGGTCCGCCAGGCGAGCCTCGTGCCACAACTGCGCGAGGCGCCCGGACCCGATCCGTACGCCGCACCGGCCGCTCCCGACGGCGCCGCCGGGCGCACCCCGGAGCAGGTCAGGGATCGGATGTCCGCCTACCGCGAGGGCTGGCAGCGGGGCGGCGGTCCTGCCCCGGGCCGCCCGCGCCCCAGCGGTCCGCTCTCCGGTCCGCCGTCCGGCACCGACACCGGGCACGGCCGCGGTTCCGGTACCGGCCACGGCACCAGCTCCGACTCCGGCCCCGGGACGGGCCCCGGCCCCGGCACCGGGACGGGCCCCGGCCCCGGCACCGGGACGGGCCCCGGCCCCGGCACCGGGACGGGCCCCGGCCCAGGCATCTCGGGCGGCACACCGCCCGGCCCCCGGCGCCCTCTCGGCACCGGCCACGGCCACGCACCCAGCGACCCCGGCAGTGAAGGAGACGACGGATGATCGACCACGAGAGGGTGTCCCACCAGCGCTCCGGCGAACTCGACTGGCTCCTCGACGACCTCGCGATGCGCGTCCGCGAGGTGCGCCACGCGGTCGTGCTCTCCAACGACGGCCTCGCCGTCGGCGCCTCCAGCGGACTCAGCCGCGAGGACGCCGAGCACCTGGCGGCCATAGCCTCGGGCTTCAACAGCCTGGCCAAGGGTGCCGGACGCCAGTTCCACACCGGCGGCGTGCGGCAGACCATGGTCGAGATGGACGACGGCTTCCTCTTCGTCGCCGCCGCCGGGGACGGCTCCTGCCTGGCCGTGCTCAGCGGGGTCAACGCCGACATCGGCCTCATCGCCTACGAGATGGCCCGCCTGGTGAAGCGGGTCGGCGAGCACCTGCACACCCCGCCGCGGCTCACGACGACCCCGCCTGCCGCCGGTTGACCGGAGAAACCCCATGAACGATGGCAGCACCGGCGACGGCCGGCCCGTGCCGGGCAGTCGGTGGTACGACGCCGACGCCGGGCCGCTCGTCCGGCCGTACGCGATGACCGGCGGGCGCACCAAGCCCGGGCCGAGCAACGTGCGGTTCGACCTCATCGCGCTCGTCGTCGTCGACGACCACCCGCCGGGGACGGCCGAGGAGTCGCTCCTCGGTCCAGAACACCGGTCCCTGCTCACCCTGTGCCGCGCCGAGACCCAGTCGGTCGCCGAACTCGCCGCCGATGCCGACCTGCCCGTCGGGGTCGTCCGGGTCCTGCTGGGCGATCTCCTCGAAGCCGGCTTCGTGAAGGTCAGCAGACCCGTACCGCCCGCACAACTCCCAGACGAACGGATCCTGAGGGAAGTCATCGATGGCCTACGAGCGCTCTGAGAGCACCCCGGCGGGCGGCGCGGACACCACCGCCCTCGCCCTGAAGATCCTGGTCGCCGGCGGTTTCGGAGTCGGCAAGACCACCCTGGTGGGCGCCGTCAGCGAGATCCGGCCGCTGCGCACCGAGGAACAGCTCAGCCGTGCCGGGCAGTCCGTGGACGACACCGGCGGCGTCGACCGGAAGACCACCACGACCGTGGCCATGGACTTCGGCCGCATCACCATCCGCTCCGGCCTCTCCCTCTACCTCTTCGGAACCCCCGGACAGGACCGCTTCTGGTTCCTGTGGGACGAGCTCTCGCAGGGCGCGCTCGGGGCCGTCGTGCTCGCCGACACCCGACGCCTGGAGGACTGCTTCCCCGCCGTCGACTACTTCGAGCACCGCCGGATCCCGTTCGTCGTCGCCGTCAACTGCTTCACCGGCGCCCGCACATACGGTGCACACGACGTCTCGCGGGCCCTGGACCTGGACCGGGGCACGCCGGTGGTGCTGTGCGACGCACGGGACCGGGACTCGGGCAAGGAGGTCCTCATCCGGCTCGTGGAGTACGCGGGACGCGTGCACACCGCGCGGCTCCTGGACTCGGTCGGCTGAGGGCGGGGGCCGGGTGCGCGGGGTGGGACCCGGACGGCCCGGGCACGGGACGGCGCGCGGGCGGTGACGGGTGCTTGCCCTGTCCACGACAGTGCGTAAGGCTGATCGGAAGCATGTACCGCACAGGGGGAGGCACACATGGCGCTGGACCGGGGACTCGACTGGCTGTTGGACGATCTGACCCGCCGGGTCGACTCGATACAGCACGCGCTGGTGCTGTCGAACGACGGCCTGGTGACGGGAGCGAGCAGCGGTCTGGAGCGGGAGGACGCCGAGCACCTGGCCGCCGTCTCGTCCGGGCTGCACAGTCTGGCCCGTGGCTCGGGACGGCATTTCAGGGCCGGCCGGCCGCGCCAGACGATGGTGGAGTTCGACGAGGCCCTGCTGTTCGTGACGGCGGCGGGCGAGGGCAGCTGCCTGTGCGTCCTGAGCGCCGCCGAGGCCGATGTCGGCCAGGTCGCCTACGAGATGACGCTGCTGGTGAACCGGGTCGGCGAGCACCTGGGCGTGGCGGCCCGGCAGCCGGGTGACGGGGGCGGAGCGGACGACATCTGAGGTTGTCCACAGCCGGTTGTCCACAGGGCAGGCGAGAAGTCGTCACTGTGCGTTACGGTCGTCACCGAGAGTGTTCGAGATGAACGCGATACGGGGAGACGACGCATGACCACGCGAGAAGTGACGCAGCAGGCGACCCGGCGGGCGCCTCGGGAGGCGACCCGGAGCCATGGGGCGTCCGACAGGGCTCCCGCCGCGCCACCGGCACCGCCCGAGTCGGCCCGGCCCGGCTGGGCGACGACACGGAAACCGGCGGAGCGGATGGCGCCCGCACGCGGCGCCGGACTCGGCAAGGACGGCCCGCTCACCGTGGCGCCGGGGCGCGCCGCACAGGAACTGGCCCTGAAGCGCGACGAGTTCCAGCTCGCCGTGGACCTGGGTATCGTCCGTACGGTGCCGGGCTCCGGGGGTGGGGCGGGGGACGGACCCGCCGACCCGACCCGGCGCCGGGTGGCACGGAGCGAGATCGAGAGGCTCAGAGGGGCGCCGGACTTCCCCGGCGGACTGCGCGAGCGGGTCCGCTCCGTCGGCACGACCGAGGGGGCCCGGTTGCTCTCGGTCACCAAGGGCCGGTTCGCCCGGCTGGCCAAGACCGGGCACTTCAGCCCCGTGCGCTTCTACGTCAACCGCTACCGGGCCGTCGTCTGGCTCTATCCGGCCGCCGAGCTCGGCGAGTTCGCCCTCACGCACCCCGGGCTGCTCATGGGCAGGCTGCCGTTGGACGTGCGTACGAGGGCCGACGGCGCCGAGGACTGGCGGCCTCGCAACTGGCGGGCCAGGCGCCTCGGGATGCTGCTGCGGGCGAGCGCCGACCCGTGGGCCCGCACGGCGGCCATCGCCTCGCTCCTCGACCCCGTCGACGTAGCCGAGGTCGTCGACGACCCCTTCGAGCGAGCCTATCTGGAGCGGTTCCGCCCCGCGCTGCCTTCCTGGCGGCCGCATGCTTCGGCGGCCCGCGAGATCGCGGACCGCCTGCTTCTCGCGGACGACCCGGACGAGATCCTGTGGCACCGCATGAGCCTCGCCCTCGCTCTCGACGAGGCCCGGGCCGACCGCCAGGCCCCGCTGCCGGGAGCGCCGCCGCCCGAGCCCTTCTCCATGACCGCTCTCGTGCCCCCGCCGTCCTCGGCCTGGCCGGTGCGGCCGCGCGCGGCGCTCCCGGGCACCGGAAGGGCGGGCGCCGGGGTGCTCCTCGGCTCACCGTGGGCCGCGGGGCGGGACACGGCCCCCCCGGACATCGGCGAGGCGGAAACCACCGGGGCCGCGGCGTCGGAGGGACGGGAGCCGTTCGGCCTCCGTGCGGCGGACCCGCTGTCGCCCGCACCCGCCGTGCCGACGGCGCGCGGGCCGGCGGTGACGGCGTCGTCCGGACCGGCGCGGTCGCCGGGTGGCGGGCGGGCGCCGGGCGGGCGGACCCGGCGGCGTCTGCTCGACCGGCTCCGCAGGCGGAAGGAGGCCAGGTCCCGACCGGGGCCGTGATGCGCGCCGGGGTGCGCCGGGAGCGGCCCGCGGGCACCATGGGCGCATGCTCCTTGCCCGAGTCGCCGAGGTGTCGGGGCAGGTCGCCGCGACGTCGGCGCGGTCGCAGAAGATCGCCCTGCTGGCCGAGCTGTTCGCGGAGACCGACCCTGACGAGAGCCCGCTCGTCATCGCCTACCTCTCCGGGCGGCTGCCGCAGGGGCGGATCGGGGTCGGGTGGAGCGTGCTGAAGCACGTCCTGCCGCCGGCCGTGCCGCCGGTCGCCGAGCCGGAGCTGACCCTCGCCGCTGCCGATGCGGTCCTGTCCGAACTCGCCGGGGTGTCGGGAGCCGGGGCACAGTCCAGGAGGGCAGGGCTCGTGCACGACCTGATGGCCGCGGCGACCCTGCCCGAACAGGAGTTCCTGCTCCGTCTGCTCTCCGGTGACGTACGCCAGGGGGCCCTCGACGCCATCGCCCTCGAAGGCGTGGCCCGTGCGGCGGGAGTCGTGCCGGGGGAGTTGCGTCGGGCCGTCATGCTCGAAGGCTCGCTGCCGCGCGTCGCCCGCGCCGTGCTCGCCGAAGGGCCGGCCGTGCTCGGCACCTTCACGCTCCGCGTCGGCAGCCCCGTGCAGCCGATGCTCGCCCACACGGCGGGCGGGGTCGCCGAGGCCGTCGCGGCGCTAGGGCCCTGCGCGGTGGAGGAGAAGCTCGACGGGATCAGGATCCAGGTCCACCGGCGCGGCGACGAGGTCCGGGTCTACACCCGTTCCCTCGACGACATCACCGGCCGCCTCCCCGAGGTGGTCACAGCCGCGCGGGAGATCGCCGGGGACGAGTTCGTCCTGGACGGAGAGGTGATCGCCGTCGACCCGGCGGCCGGCCGGCCGCTGCCGTTCCAGGACATCGCCTCCCGGGTCGGTTCCCGGTTGGACGTGGCCGGCGCGGCCGCCGCCGTGCCGCTCTCCCCGGTGTTCTTCGACGTGCTCGCGGCAGACGGCGAGGTTCTCGTGGACCGGCCGGGGCGGGAGCGGCACGACGTGCTCGCCCGGCTGATGCCCGAATCGTTGCGGGTGCGCCGGACCGTCGTGACCGAGCCGGACGACCCGGCGGCGGTCGAGGCCGCCGAGCGCTTCTTCCGCGACACCCTCGCCCGGGGCCACGAGGGCGTCCTGGTCAAGGCGATCGACGCGCCGTACGTCGCGGGGCGGCGGGGCCGGACCTGGCTGAAGGTGAAACCGGTCCACACCCTCGACCTCGTCGTGCTCGCCGTGGAACGGGGCCACGGGCGGCGCACGGGGCTGCTGTCCAATCTGCATCTGGGCGCCCGGGCGGCGGACGGCACGTTCGTGATGCTGGGCAAGACGTTCAAGGGGCTCACGGACGAGATGCTGCGCTGGCAGACCGAGCGGCTGGGCGAACTCGCCGTGGCGGACGACGGCTTCACCGTGCGGGTACGGCCGGAGCTCGTCGTCGAGATCGCCTACGACGGCCTGCAGCGGTCCACCCGGTACCCGGCCGGGGTGACGCTGCGCTTCGCCCGGGTCGTGCGGTACCGCCCCGACAAGTCCGCCGCCGAGGCGGACACGGTCGAGACGGTCCTCGCCACCCGCTGAGGCGCGGCCGTGCGCTCGGCGTACCCCTCGCACCGCTCCTTCGCCCCGCGGTCGTCACCTGTCCTGGTCGTCGGCCGTGTGGCGACCGCGCACCCACATCGGCAGGGCGAACCAGCAGAGGAGGTACCAGACGAGGATTCCGGAGACGAGCCACGGGACGAAGGTCGCCCCCGTGGCCACACGCAGCACGAGCAGCAGCGCGGAGCCCAGGGTGAGGAAGAGGAGGACGAGGCCGGCGAAGGTCAGTCGGGAGGCCCAGGAGACGGCCCGGGGCTTGATCCGACGGCCCGCGACCACCCGGTGGAAGGGGACGGGCCCGATCAGCGCTCCGGTCGCGGCGGCGCCCAGGGAGACGGTGACGACGTAGATGGTCCGGTCCGTGTCGGTCAGTTGGGGGAAGCGAGGGGTGAAGACGACCGTCAGGAGGAAGCCGAAGAGGATCTGTACGCCCGTCTGGGCGACCCGGATCTCCTGCATCAGCTCGTTCCAGCGTCGGTCGGCGCGCTCGTCGGGCGTCTCGTGGCGCCCCAGGGAGAGCTCGCCGCCGTCCCGCTCCGTGGGGTCCGTGGACCCTCGTCCGCCTTCCGCCACACCGCCTCCCGTGTCCTCCTCCCACGGTGCCACGAACCTCGCGGGACGCCTCGTCGAGAGGGATGCTGGAAGCGAAGGGGCACACGAGGAGATGAGCGACGTGTACGACTTGCACATCGACACCGACGTCACCGTGCAGCTGAGCGACTGCAGCCGGGAAGACGCCCAGGCCGTCTTCGACGTCCTCGACCACACCTACCAGGGGGAGGACCTCGCGGCGCCGGGCCCGCAGGCGGCGCCCACCGCGCCCGCACCCACCGTCTGGACGGCCACCTTCGACACGGCGGCCGGCCGGCACGAAGAGGTCGAGGCGGCACCGCTCACCGGAATGGTGGGCGCGGTGCTCACAGGTGGGTACCACGCCGTCGACGAGGTCGAGAAGGTGCTGGCGGGCGCCTTCGACATCCAGTCCTTGCAGTCCGTCTCCGGCGATCAGGAGACCGAGGCGCGCCTCCTCCTCGCGTCCCGCTGAGGGCGTGTCCCGGCCCCCGGGCGGAGCGTACGGTCGCCGCCCGGGGCCAGTCGTGCCCGCGCTGTGGCGTCGGTGCCGTACGGACCCCCCTCGCCTCCCCGTGTATACACCGTGTGTATAGTCCTCGGCGAGCCGTTGATCCCCGCCCTGACCAGGTGTGGGACGCAACGGTCGACGATCCGAGTCCGGGGAAAGCGAGTCGTACATGTTCCGAATCACGCAGGGCCGCCGACGGGGATCGGCCCTCGCCCTCGTCGCCGCCGCGTCACTGGTCCTCGCGCTCACCGGCTGCTCCGCCGAGCGGGTCACCCCCGGCGAGGCCCGCGCCGAGGCGGACCCGGACGGCGGCCGGGGCGGCGGCGACGGCAAGGGCGGCGGTGCGGCGCCCGCCGTCGACTGTGCCACGGCGAAATGCATAGCGCTGACCTTCGACGCCGGGCCGGGGGAGGACACGCCCCGACTGCTCGACACGCTCAAGGAGAAGCGGGTGCCGGCCACCTTCTTCCTTCTCGGCAGCAAGCATGTCGACCGCTACCCCGAGGTCGTCAGGCGCATCGCGGCTGAGGGGCACGAGGTCGCCAACCACACCTGGAGCCACCGCATCCTCACGGACCTCGATGCCGTCGAGGTCCGTGACGAGCTCTCCCGGACCCAGGACGCGATACAGCGGCTCACCGGACGCAAGCCGACCCTCATGCGCCCGCCGCAGGGGCGCACGGACGACACCGTCGGCGACGTGAGCCGCGACCTGGGCCTCGCCCAGGTCCTGTGGAGCATCACCGCCAAGGACTACTCCACCGACGACTCGGCCCTGATAAGGCAGCGGGTCCTCGATCAGGCCCACCGCGACGGCATCATCCTGCTCCACGACATCTACGACGGGACCGTCCCGGCCGTGCCCGGGATCATCGACGAGCTCAAGCGGCAGGGCTACACCTTCGTGACCGTCCCGCAGCTGCTCGCCCCCGGAAAGGCCGAGCCCGGAGTGGTTTACCGCCCCGAGAAGGACGACTGAGCCGGGCAGACGGGGTGAGGTGCCTCACGTCCGACGTAGGGGACAGGGCGGAACAATGCGACATCGTTCAGCGTTCATCTGTATGTGACGGTGAAGGGGCCCGGTCCCCAGGTCCCCCCCAGAGGTGACCGCCCTTCCTTACGTCACGGCAATCGGCCCCGGTTGGAATCCCCCGTCCAACCGGGGCTTTGTCGTATCCACGGCCCGCCGACCACTGCCCGCAGCGGCCGCGAGCCCTCCGGCCGCCCTGTTGGCGGCGCGCGCTCCGGCGCGTTCGACCCCTTCGGGTGACCCGTCCCGAAGCCCTGCATGGCCCGCGTGGCGCCGGGCATTGATCGCCACGAAACGGACGGTGATCACTTCGCCGGCCTCCGATCCGGCCCGTCATCAGGGGGAACCATGCGTCACGCCACCCGCCGTGCGATCGCCGCGGCCGCCGTCGCCCTCGCCGCCGCGGGCTGCGCCACCGTCCGGCCCGGACCCGCGGACCGGCCCGCCGCCGTGTCTTCCGGCAGGCAGGGAGAGGACCGGCTCCTCAAGGCTGCCGAACGCCGGCTGGTGGCCGAGTGTCTCGGCGCCCAGGGCCTCACGCTGACCGCGGTCTCCCGGGCCCGCGCCCCCGCCGATGACCGGCGCCTGCAGACCGCCCTCTTCGGCAGCGACCCCCGCGAACTCTCCCTCACGCTCGCCACCGGCCTCACCGTCACGGCCAACAGTGACGGCTGTGTCGCCGCCGCCCGCGCGCAGCTGTACGGCGACCAGACGCGCTGGTTCCGCGCCCAGGTCACCGTCGACAACCTGCGTGCCGAGGCCCACGCCCGGATGAAGGACGACCCCGCGCACCGCGCCGCCCTCGACCGCTGGACCCGGTGTGCCGCGCCCGCCGGCCGTCCGCGGCCCGGCCCGCCCGCCCCGGCCGTCGCCGACCGCTGCGCCCGGGCGAGCGGACTCGCCGACGTGCGCGCCCGGCTGGAACCGGCCGAGCTGGCCACCGTGCGGACCCTCCACCGCGACCAGGTCGCCACCTACGAGCAGTTGCGCGCCCGCGCGCTGCGGCGGGCAGCCGAGCTGTCCGCGACATCCACCGGAACGAAAGGCATCGACGCTTCATGAAGCGACTCCTCGGCCCCGCCGCGGCCGCCCTCTTCGCCCTCGCGGGCGGACTGGCCCTGACCGCGCCCGCCACGGCCGCCGAATGTCCCTCCGGGGAGTTCTGCGCCTGGCAGGAGGCGAACTTCGGCGGGCAGCGCGCCAACTGGAGCGGCGACGACGGCTGGTGGGAGAGCTGGATCGCCGACACCGACTCGTCCTGGGCCAACCACGGGATCTCGGGCCCGGGGATCAAGGACCACGTCCAGGTCTACGAGTCCGCCTGGCAGGGCGGCTCGATGACGATCTGTCTCGCCCCCGGCCAGGAGGTCGGCTACAACGGAGCCGCCAACGACCGCGGTGACTCCCACATCTGGTCCACGGGCTGCTGAACCCCGCCGCCTCACGGTGCGCCCGCCCGTCTCCCGTACAGCCGCGAGGGAGACGGGCGGTTCGCGTGCGGATCCCGGGTGGCGCCAGACCGAGGGGGGTGGCTTCGGCGGCGCGTCCCGGCCGGACCGGACCGGCCGAGCGCCGGCCCGCGGAAGGAGCCCGCCGGTCGGGTCGCCGGGGGCGGTGATCGGGGCGGGGGCCTCGTCAGGCCGTGGTGCCCAGCCAGAGGTCGGGGCCGAAGACCTCGTAATGGACGTCGGCCGCCGCGACGCCGCGGGCGAGCAGGTCGCCGCGGACCGCCCGCATGAAGGGCAGCGGGCCGCAGAGGTAGGCCGTCACTCCGTCGGGCAGGTCGAGGGCGGAGACGTCCGCCCGGCCCCGGGTGGCGTCCGTCGCGCCCGGTTCCTCGTACCAGAGGTGCAGCGTCCCCTCGGGCAGCGCGTCGACCAGCCGCAGCAGCTCCTCGCGGTGGGCGTGGCCGGCCGGGGACCGGTCGGCGTGGACGACGGTGACCGGACGGGTCGTGCCGGTCGTGACGAGGTGGTCGAGCATCGCGAGCATCGGGGTCGAACCGATGCCCGCCGAGGCGAGCAGCAGCGGACCGTCACCCTCGGGCAGGATCAGATCGCCGAACGGCGCCGAGACCGTCACCCGCTCGCCGACGCGGCCGTGGGTGTGCAGCCAGGAGGAGACCTCGCCGGCCGGGTCGCCGTCGACGCGCTTGACGGTGATCCGCCACTCGGGCCGGCCGGGCGCGGCGGAGAGGCTGTACTGGCGGATCTGGCGCGCTCCGTCGGGCAGCGTCACCTGGACGCTCACGTACTGTCCGGGCCGGAACGCCGCCACCGGCCGTCCGTCCGGGTGGCGCAGCGTGAGGGAGACCGTGTCGGTGGTCTCCTGGGTGCGTCCGGCGATCTCCATCGGCTGCCAGACCGCGCCCTCGGCCACGCCCCGCTCCTGGTAGAGCCGGGCCTCCAGGGCGATGAGGGCGTTGGCCATCAGCCAGTAGACCTCGTCCCAGGCGCGGGCGACCTCGGGCGTCACGGCCTCGCCCAGGACGGCGGCGATCGCGGCGAAGAGGTGCTCGTGGACCACCTTGTACTGCTCGGAGGTGACCCCGAGCGAGGCGTGCTTGTGCGCGATCCGCGCCAGCATGACGTCCGGCCGGGTGTCGGGGCTCGCCAGGAGGGCTCCGGCGAAGGCCGCTATGGAGCCGGCGAGTGCCTTGCGCTGGTCGCCGGTGGCCTGGTTCCCGCGGTTGAACAGGTCACGCAGCAGCTCGGGACGGGCCGCGAACAGCCCCGCGTAGAAGCGCTCGGTGATCTCGTCGAGGGCGCCGCCGACGGCGGGGAGGGTGGCGCGGACGACGGGGGCGGCCTGCTCGGACAGCATGACGACTCCTTAATTGGTAGATGATCTACGTATTTAAGAACGTGGTGAAGCGCGCGCCGAGCGCGGGTCGGGGTGGGGGACTGTGCGGGCGTGTCTCAGTCGACGGGTCGGCCGGCGGACAGGGCGACCAGCACCGGTCCGGTGGGGGATTCGACCAGATCCGCGACGGTCAGCGGATCGAGGGTGCGGTAGAACGCCTCTTGTGCCTGGCGCAGGGCGCCGCGCAGCCGGCAGGCCGTCCGCAGGGGGCACGGGGGATCGCCGTCGCAGGCCACGACCTCGTCGTCGCCCTCCAGGGTCCGCGCCAGCCGGCCGACCGAGGATTTCCGGCCGAGCTCGGTGAGGGTCAGGCCGCCGCCCCGACCGCGTCGCGCCTCGACGACCCCCAGGTGCTGCAGGCGTGTGACCACCTTCGCCATGTGGGCGTAAGGCACGGCCATGGACTCGGCCACCTCGCGCGTGGTGGGGGAGGCGTCCTGCTCGGAGACCGCGAGGCGCATCACGGCACGCAGCGCCAGGTCGGTGAATTTCGTCAACCGCACGGCATGACCGTATCAAAGGCGCATCTGAGATGCGTATTAAGGGTGGAGGGTATGGGGACGCGTACGAGTGCGTCGACGAGCTCGGCCGTGGCGGTGCCGGTGGCGCGACGCGCTATTTTGCTCGCGCGGCTACCCCGCTCGCGCGGCCACCCCGCTCGCGCGGTCGGCCCGGCTCCGTGGTCGCCTCGCGCAGCAGCGGCGGGCGACGGACGGGCCGGGCCGGCGTCCTCCCGTTCTCGCGGTGCCGGGTCAGGACAGGACCTTGGCCTTCGCGCGCTGGAACTCCTCGTCCGTGATGGCCCCCTTGTTCTTCAGTTCGGCGAGCCGCGCCAGCTCGTCCGCGCTGCCGCCCTTGCCGCCCGCGGACGCGCCCGCCGTCCTGCGGATGTAGTCCTGGAACGCCGCCTCCGACTCCTTGGCCTGCTTGACGTCGCGCCGGCTCATGCCCTTGCCCCGGGCGATGACGTACACGAGCACGCCGAGGAAGGGCAGCAGGATGCAGAAGATCAGCCAGCCAGCCTTGCCCCAGCCGCTCATCTCGTCGTCACGGAAGATGTCCGTCACGATCTTGAAGAGCAGGAAGAGCCACATGATCCAGAGGAAGAACCAGAGCATGGTCCAGAAGAGGTCGAGCAGGGGATAGTCGTCCATGCCTGTACTCCGTTCCCGCGGCGGCCTGTGCGGCATCGCGTACCGCGAGTGTCGCCGACCCCTCGCGACCCCGCACGTCGTGATCGGCTCCGGGGACGCCCCGGCCGGGGCCGTGCCCGTGAAGGCGCGGAGAGGACGAGGGGCACGGGGATCGGGGGAGAGAGGCGGCGGGGAGGCCGTCGGCGGCCTCCGGGCCCGGGGCGCGGTCCTCGGCTCAGCGTCCTCGTGACCGCAGCGCCGCGAGTGCCCGGTCCGCGTGGGCGCTCATCCGCAGTTCGCTGCGGACGACCTCCAGGACCCGGCGGTCCTCGTCGATCACGAAGGTGACGCGCTTCGTGGGGGCCAGCGAGAAGCCGCGCTTCACCCCGAAGCGGTCCCGGATCTCGCCCGAGGGGTCGGAGAGCAGCGGATAGCCGAGCGAATGCCGGTCGGCGAACTCCTGCTGGCGCGCCACCTCGTCCGTGCTGATGCCGACCGGCCGGGCGCCTACGGCCTGGAACTCCCCCGCGAGGTCGCGGAAGTGGCAGGCCTCCGCGGTGCAGCCCGGGGTGAGTGCGGCCGGATAGAAGAACAGGACGACGGGGCCCTCGGCCAGCAGTCCGGAGAGGGAGCGGGGCTCGCCCGTCTCGTCCGGAAGGGTGAAGTCCTCGACGATGTCACCGACGTTCATGCGCACGGAGGCTACCCCACGGGGCTACCCGGCGGTAGGCACGGGGTCACCAGGCCCGCGCCGCATCGAGCAGCCGGTCACGGACGAGCGTCACGTGGGGGTTGTCCGGGGTTCCCGGACGCTGCACCAGATAGACGGTGTTGATCGGCGGGTCCTCCGGTTCGAGAAGGGTGACGAGCGCGCCCGAGTCGAGTTCCGCCCGGCACAGATAGGCCGGCAGCACACCGAGGCCCGCGCCCGCCGTGACGGCCGCGAGGACGCCCCTCAGGTCGGGTACGGTCACGGCGGCCTCCCCGGTGAGCCGGCGCCCGAAGACGTGCCGCCAGTAGCGCCGGGCGATCGGAAGGTCCTCGGCGTACGTGACCATGGGGACGCCCAGCAGCGCGCCGGGCCCGTCGGCGGCGAGCGCCTCGCGGTCGATGCGCCGAGCCAGGTCCGGCGAGGCGACCAGGACGAACTCCTCGTCGGAGAGCGGCACCGAGACCAGTGCCCGGCCCCGCGGGCGGTAGGTCGCCACGACCAGATCGTGATGCCCGGCCCGCAGCCCGTCGAGCAGTTCGTCGGTGAGCCCCAGCGTGACCTGCAGCCGTACGCCCTCGCCCACCAGCGGCGCGAGGGCGGGCAGTGCGCTCACCGAGACGAACTCGGCCGGTCCGGCCAGGTGCACGGGCTGCGGCGCAGGCCGGGCGCCGCTCCGGCCCTGGTCCGCGACCGCGGCCAGTTCGTCGATCGGCCCGGCCACCTGCGCGGCGAGCTCGTCGGCGTACGGCGTCGGCGCCGTGCCGCGCGGCCCGCGCTCGAACAGCTCCCGGTCGAGGCGCCGTTCGAGTGCCCGGATCTGGGCGGTCACCGTGGGCTGCGACAGGCCGAGGAGCCGTGCCGCGGCCGTGAACGAGCCGGTGCGGTGCGCCGCCAGGAAGGTCCGCAGGAGCGACAGGTCGAGCGGCCCGCGGCCGGCTGCTGCAGGCCGCGGCGCCCCGTCCTCCGCCGGCGTGCCGTCGGGCCGCTCCTGCCCATTCCGCTGCCTATGGCTCATGTCCCTCAGCATAGGCAGACCGATGGCTCGCCTACTGTCGGCCGACCTCCTGCCGGGCCTCCCGCTCGGCGAGGATCCCGAGCACCCGC
This sequence comes from Streptomyces sp. NPDC048018, assembly GCF_043202995.1. Taxonomy (NCBI): domain Bacteria; kingdom Bacillati; phylum Actinomycetota; class Actinomycetes; order Kitasatosporales; family Streptomycetaceae; genus Streptomyces; species Streptomyces sp. NPDC048018. The sequence continues at coordinate 409,895 of NZ_JBIDBK010000001.1, read as the reverse complement.
TCGCCCCAGAGCACGTTCTCCTGCTCGAAGGCCATGCCGCGGATCAGCGTCAGATACGGCCCCACGCGCGGGGTCTCGCGCAGGTAGGAGGTCTCGTCCCGCCCGTCGAGCAGGCGCTCCCGCAGGCGTTCGTAGCGCGCGAGCTTCGCCCTGGCCGCGTCCATCCGCTCCCGTACATGGGCCCGGACCGCCGCCGTGTCCCCCTCGTCGCAGGCCTGCACCTGGACCATCAGCTCGTCGCGGACGGCCGTCGGCTTCGGCGGATGCGCCGTGTACGCCACGAGGTCCGCCATGCCCGCCTCGGTGAGGGTGAACATGCGCTTGTTCGGACGGCGTTCCTGCTGCACCACCCGCGCCGCGATCAGACCGGCCTCGGAGAGCTTGTCGAGCTCCCGGTAGAGCTGCTGCGGCGTGGCCGCCCAGAAGTTGGCCACGGCCACGTCGAAGAGCTTGGCCAGGTCGTACCCCGACGCCTCACCCTCCAAGAGGGCCGCCAGGACCGCGTGCTTGAGAGACATCCGGACAAACTAGCACCCAGTTGAATAGTTTCCTCCACACCTATTCACCCGTGAAAGGCCTGGTGGGAGGCGGGATCCAGGCCGCGTGCCGCACGATCCCCGGACCGCCGGCCCCTCCCGCCGCCCGGTCCACCACGGGCGGGGCGTGCGAGACCCCGGACCGCGGGACATCCTGGTGCCGAGGGAGAACCGGGGCGCGTCGCGGTCCGGGCCTTCCCGGCCGGCCGTGGCGTCGCGGATCCCGGGACCCGCACGCCCACCCTGCCCGCCTGCGTGGCCGGACCGGTCCTGGACCGGTGGACCGGCGGAGAGGAGGCGGCCGGCCGCGGGACCGAGCAGACCGAGGGGCTCGTGGCCGCGGCCCTCCGGCCGTGAGCGCGCGGACGCGTGAGGGTCCGCCGGGTCGATGGCAGCGAAGGGAGCGAGCTCCGATGGACGGCGAGGGAAGCATGGACACCGACGCGTTCGTCTATACGACGTACATCCGCACCACCACCGACGAGCTGTGGAAGGCGCTGACCGACCCCGGCCTCACCCGCCGCTACTGGGGCGTGACCTTCGAGACCGACTGGGCCGTCGGATCGCCCATGGTGTGGGAGGAGGGCGGGCGGACCACCGCGGACCCCGCACAGGTCGTCCTCGCCGCCGATCCCGGCCGTCTGCTGTCGTACACCTGGCACACCTTCACCACCGAGTGGGCCGAGGCCGTCGGCATCGGTGACGAGGTCTTCGCACGACTCGTCGGCGAGGGACGCTCCAAGGTCAGCTACGTCATCGAGCCCGCCGGCGACATGGTCAAACTCACCGTCGTCCATGACGACCTGGCGCCCGGCGGCACCATCCGTGGACTGGTCGCCGAAGGCTGGCCTGCGCTCGTCTCCAGTCTGAAGTCGCTTCTGGAGACGGGTGAGGAGCTGCCCGAGGTCCCACGCTGACCGGCACCGCACGGCGGCCGTCCCGCATGCTCCCCGGGCGCCGTCGGGGGCCAGGTGGCGGCGCACGGGTGGACGTGCGCCACGAGCCCGCCGTACGGGTGGAGCGCCACGGCGCACGTGTGGAACGGAAGCCGCGCCGGCCGTCCGGCATTTCGGAGGGGAATACCCCCTCTCCTACGGCTGGAAATCACCCGGAGGGGTGAGCGTGAGCGGCCGGCGTGCGCGCATGACCGCCACGGTGACCCTACTGACCAGCCGGCTACGCCGGACCGCGCGCCGCCTGCACCGTCACCCTGCTCCGCGACAAGGCCGCGGCGGTCGTCCCGCTCGGCGTAGCGTCCCCCGCGTCTGCTTCCCGCGCGTCCGCCCCTGCGCCTGCCGTTCTCTGCTTCGCGTCCCGCCCCGGCGGCTCCGACCCTCCCCCCGTCTCGCGTTGGTGCGTTCGAGTCGTCTCTCGGGTCTCTCGTGCGCCACGCCCGGTCGGTTGATCATCTTTTAGGCTCTTCATCCGTTTTGATGGCATGAGTCGGGCCAGGTCAGCACCGGAGAGAAGGGGCGGGTGTCCGCGGTGTCGTCACGCAGGAACATCAAGGGGTGGGGCGCCCTGTCCGTCGCCGCGGGAGCGGTGCTGGCCCTCAACGCGGCCCAGCCGTCGTCCGTTACCGCGCAGTCCGCCCTGGTACCGAGCATGCTCGTCTCCGTCGGAGCCTGTCCGGCCGAGGGCGCGCTCTGCACCGCGCACCGCCGCAACCTCGTCCTCGACGGCAGGTCCCTCGCCCTCGACACCCGGACCGCGTCGGGCCCCCTCGACCTCGTCCTGCGCACCTCGGGCCGGCTCGCCGACGTCACCGTCACCGATCACCGGGGGCGCCGTGTCGCCGGCGCCGTGAGCCCCGACGGCAATCGCTGGACCAGCGTCGCGCCGCTCCCCGCCGACTCCCGCTACGCCGTCGGGCTGTTCGTCGAGCGCACCGGCGGCAGCGGGCCCGCGCACCGGCGGGCCCGGCTCGACCTGCACACCCCGGCCGCGCCCGCGGGCGAACGGCTCACCGCCGCACTCGGCCCCGACGGCGGCACCTACGGAGTCGGCCAGCCGCTCACGGCCGAGCTCAGCCACCCCGTGGCCGCCACCGACCCGGGCGGGCGCCGCGCCGTGGAACGCGCCCTCCACGTCAGCTCCGAACCCCACGTCGAAGGCTCCTGGCACTGGGTCGGGCCCACCACGCTGCACTACCGGCCGCGCGACTACTGGCCCGCGCACGCCACGATCCGCGTCCGCAGCGCCCTGGACGGCGTCCGCGTCACCGACCGGCTCTACGGCGGCCCCTCCGAACCGCTGACGCTCACCACCGGCGACCGGATCGAGGCCGTCACCGACGTCGCGGCGCACACCATGACCGTGCTGCGCGACGGGCAGGTCGTGCGCACCATCCCGGTGACCACCGGCAAGGAGGGCTACCGCACGCGCGCGGGGATCAAGGTCGTCCTGGGCAAGGAGGCCACCGTCCGCATGCGCGGCGACTCCATCGGCATCACGCGGGGCAACAGCGACTTCTTCGACCTGAAGGTCCAGTGGGCCACCCGGGTGACGTGGAGCGGCGAGTACCTGCACGCCGCCCCGTGGTCGCTCGACGCGCAGGGGAGTGAGGACGTCAGTCACGGCTGCACCGGCATGAGCACCGAGGACGCCGCCTGGCTCTTCCGTACGGTCCGCGAGGGCGATGTCGTCCGGGTGGTCAACGGGTCAGGCCGGCCGATGACGCCCTTCGACAACGGCTACGGCGACTGGAACCTCAGCTGGTCCGAGTGGCGCCGCGGCAGCGCCTTCGGCCCCGCCACCGGGAGCGCGGCCGCCGGTGCCCTGCTGCCCGCCCTCTGACCGGACGAGGAGGAGCCGACGTCCCGAGACGCCGGCCACGAGACGACCTGACGGCACGCCGGCCACGAGACCTCACCGCACGACGACCCGACAGCACGACGGCACGACGACCTGACGACACGACAGCACCCGCCCGACGACATCCGAGGAGTCATGATGACGGAGATCACCAAGGTCGAACTCGCCGGAGGCGTCCTCTACGTGGAGGCGCAGCCGCTCGGCCCCGCCGGGCAGGAACCGACGGAGCTGGAGGGGCGCGGCCGGCTGCCCGATCTGTCGGAGGTCACCGGCGCCCTGTCCTCCTTCGCCGCGCAGCTGGGCGAAGCCCTGCACCGGGCCGCACCCGAGCGCGCGACGGTGGAGTTCGGCTGCCAGCTCGGCATCGACAGCGGTGCGCTCACCGCACTCGTCGTCCAGGGCAGTACGAGCGCCAATCTGAGGGTCACCCTGGAATGGGTCAACAAGCGCGTCTGACGGCTCCCGGACCCGGCCTCCGCGCGCTGATCGCCGCACCCCCGCCGTTCACCGCCCCAGGGGCACCCGCCGGTGCTCGTGACGCCGGAGCGGTGAACGACCCTCCGGCGCGCTACCGGAACTCGACCGTCAGCGTCACCGGCGCGGCCTGGTTGACGAAGAGGTACGCGGTCGTGACCGGCGCCGACGCGAACCCGAGCCGCAGCTGTGTCGTCCCGCTCCGGTCCAGCGCCGCGAGCGCGGCAGGGGACAGGTTCGTGGACACGGCGCTCCCCGAGGAGAACGTCCCGATCTCCGCCGCTCCCGCGACCGTCGCCGGAGCCGACCAGTCGGCGGCCTCCACCGCGCACCCGCCGAAGCAGCCCGTGCGCACGTCGACGAGCAGCCGGTTGCCGGCCGGCGAGGACCAGGGGTCGCCCGAGCCGCTCGACCGGGACACCGTCAGATACGCCCGGGTCACCTCCTTGCCCGCCGGGATCCGCGACGTGTCGAAGGACAGCAGCGTCCGGTTCACCTTCCCGTCCGTGCCGCGGCCGAGCGCGTAGCCGGACAGGTCCTCCAGGGTGCCGACCGCCGGACCCGAGCCGTCGGCCGCCGCCTTCACGTACCCGTCCTGTGCGTCCACGCTCGACAGCGTCACCGAGCCGCCGCCCGCGGGCGGCGGGGGAGTGCCGCCGCGCAGGGCACGGACCATGCCCATGACCGCCTCGATCTGCTTCCCGCCGTGACGGGCGTACGCCGCGTCGCCGAGATATCCCCACCAGTTCCAGCAGCCGTTGGGGTTCTCCAGAGTGCCGGTGGGCGCCGCCTGCGGGTACAGCACGACCATCGCGTTGGTGTCCGCGTACTCGTTGAGGTAGCCGCCCTCGACGAACCGGGTGCCGAAGCCCTGGTACGCGTAGCCCTGCTTGCAGCCGTGCAGCGCCACCATCAGCGAGCAGGCCGCGCCGCCCGCGCACGACGCCGGGACGTACGCGAAGCCCTCGTCGCCCATCGACAGGGCGGCGGCCGAGCCGCCGGGCGCGTAGGCGTTCTGGTCGAAGCGGATCAGGCTCCCCGAGGGGGAGGTGGCGGGCGCCGCCACGGAGCCGAGGAGATGCCCGAGCAGCTCGCGCTCGGCGTCGAATCCGCAGTCGTTCAGGAACGGAGTCTGCGTCACCCCGCAGGCGTTGGGACCGAGCGGGCTGATCCAGGCGTGGCCGGCCGCGGTGGTGCGGTTGTACAGCACCCGGGCGCCGAAGTGCGCGTAGTAGTCGGAGAGCGCGGTCGCGACCGGCTGCTTCACGGTGGAGTCGTTCGTCCCGCTGAAGACGTACACCGGATCGCCGGCCAGGTTCGCCACCGGATCCACCTGCCCCTGCGCGGACCTGTCGCGGGTGAGCTGCTCCAGCTGCGCGAGCTGGAGGTCCTGCGTGGTGTTCATGCACGCGTTGAGCGCGGTGGGCAGGCTGGTGCGCGCGCAGTCGTACGGACCGGAGGCGAAGGCCGCCGAACCGGAGACCGTCCCGGAGTAGGCCACGTGCAGCTGCGTCGCCATGTAGCCGCCCGAGGAGACCCCGGCGGTGTACACCGCGCCGATGTTGTAGGGCGTGAGGGTCCCCGGCACCGGGGCCGGCGCCGCGGCCGCGGCCCCGGACGCGGGCGCGGTGAGGAACAGGGCGGCGAGGGCGCAGACCAGCAGCCACGCGAGGCGCCGCGGGCGTGAGGGACGGGGTGTTCGTGTGGGTCGCATCAGGACTCCCGTGCGGCTCGGACGGGTGGGGATGCGCCGGAGAGTAGAGCCGCGGCGAAGCCGGCCCCTATGGGCCCGGCAGCCACAAACGGCGGGGCGGAGTATGGCGTGCCACGACCTGGCAGCCCCGGTACCACCGCGCCGGGCCGCTGCGAGGACGCCCCCGGAGGCCTGAGCGGGACCGACCGGGCCCGGTCAGTCGTTGACGGCGGTCAGCAGCACGACCGCGTCCTCCAGGGCGGTGAGTCCGTGACGCTCCTTCGGGATCATCTGGAGCTGGCCCGCCGCCAGCTCCTCCGACCGCCCCGCCGCCGTCAGCTCGACCCGGCCCCGCAGCACCTGGAGGCTCGCCGCCGGGGGAGCGTTGTGCTCGTCCAGCGACATCCCCCCGATCAGGGCGATCACGCTCTGCCGCAGGACCCCGTCGTGCACCACCAGGTGGGCGCTGCGGCCGTGGGCGTCGGCACGCGCCTTGGCCAGGTGCTCGTCGACGAGGGCTCCGAGGTCGAGGGGGGCGGGCTGCTGCATCGTGTCTCCCTGCGGGTGCGCGGACCGGTATCCCCAGCCTTGCGCGTAGCGGGCGTCACGCAACTCGGGGCCGGCCTGCCCCGGCCGCCAGGCCGAGCACCGTGAATCCCGCGGCCGCGAGCACCACCGCCGTCCAGCCGTACGCCCCGTAGAGCCAGGCGGCCGCCAGGGAGCCCAGCCCACCGCCGGCGAACGTGGACAGCATGAACACCGTGTTCACGCGCGCGGCCACCTCCCGCCCGAGCCCGAGCACCCGGGACTGGTTCGCCACCTGGCAGGAACTGGTCCCGAGCACCACCATCCCGGCCCCCGCCACGAGCGCCACGGGGGAGCCGGGCGCCAGTCCCGCGACCGCCAGGCCCAGCCCCACGCACCCCAGCGCCCAGCGCCCGACCGGCCCCGCCCCGTACCGGTCCGTGAGCGGCCCCGCGTACGCCGAGGCCAGCGCCGCCGGCACGGTCAGGAGCCCGAACAGACCCGCCGCCCCCGGCCCGTACCCCAGCGGAGGAGCGGCCAGATGGAAGACGAGCGCCGCCCAGAACACGCTGTACGCGGCGAACACGCACGCGCCCCGCAGCGCCGCCGCTCGCAGGCTCCGGTACGCGCCGAGCAGCCGGGGCAGTCCCCTGAGCATCCGCCCGTAGGGGACACGGGGCTCGTCCGCCGGGGCGGCGCGCTCCGGCAGGGCGCGCGGGAGCACCCACAGCAGCGCGGTCGTCGCCGCCGCGGCCACCACATAGGCGGTTCGCCAGCTGCCGGTCGCGTCGGAGAGCGCGCCCGAGACGGTACGGGAGAGGGTGGAGCCCAGCGTCAGGCCCAGGCCGATGACGCCGACCACCCGGCCGCGTCGCCCGGGCCCCGCGAGTCCGGCCGCCACCGGGGTGAGGATCTGCGGCAGCACCGTCGTGGTCGACAGGGCGAGCGTGGCGAGGACCAGCGTCGCGATGTTCGGCGCCGCGGCGGCGGCCAGCAGGGCGGCGCCGGTGGCGAGGAGCAGGGCCCGGGCGAGCGGTCGCAGGCGCGCGGTGTCGGCCAGCGGCACCAGCAGCAGGAGGCCCAGCGCGTACCCGAACTGCGCCGCCGACGCGACCAGACCCGCCGTCCGGTCGGAGACGGCCAGCCCGCGGGCGACGGAGGCGAGCAGCGGCTGCGGGAAGTAGATGTTCGCCACCGTCACGGACCCGGCCACGGTGACGACCAGGACGTTCACGGGGGCCGGGGCGGGCGGCTGTGCGGTGCGCGGGCCGGAGAGGGGGAGGGTCACACGTCTCAGGCTCCCGCCCCGCAGGAGGGGCCATCAAGGTGAAACAATGCAAGCGGCCTTGAGCGGGACTTAACGATCGGCAGCGGACCGGGGGCACGACCCGGGGACGGAACGGAGGCGGAGGGTGCTCGAACGGCACGAACTCGAGGCGTTCCTCACCCTCGGCGACGAGCTGCACTTCGGCCGCACCGCCGAACGCCTCGGCGTCTCCCCGGCCCGGATCAGCCAGACCGTCAAGAAGCTGGAGCGGCGCGTCGGCACGCTCCTCTTCGCCCGCACCAGCCGCAGCGTCGCCCTCACCCCCGTAGGCCGCCGCCTCCACGAGGAACTCCGGCCCGCCCACGCGCAGATCCTGGCCGCCCTCGAACGCGCCACCGCCGCCGGCCGCGGTCTCCTCGGCACCCTCCGCGTCGGATTCGGCTCCCCCTGGGGCGGCGAACTGCTCACCGCCGCCGCGGACGCCTTCCTGGCCCGGCACCCCGGCTGCGCGCTCACCCTCCGCGAGGTGCCCGTGGACGCGGGCACCCGTCCCGTCGAGGACGGCGAACTCGACGTCCAGTACGTGGCCTTCCCCGTCGGCGTCCCCGGGCTGACCGCCGGGCCGGTGCTCGCCCGGGAGGACCGGGTCCTGCTCGTCCCGGCCGCACACCCGCTGGCCCGCCGCGAGACGGTCAGCCTGGAGGACCTCGCCGGCCGGACCCTGGTCACCACCGGCCGCACCCGCTCCCGCGCCTGGCGCGAGGCCCACTACCCGGCCCGCACCCCGTCCGGCGCCGCCATCCACCCCGGCCCCGAGGCCGCCACCTGGGAGGAGGTGCTGTCCCTGGTCGGCGCGGGCCGCGGCGTCGCCCCCGGCGCGGCGCGAGGCGCCCTCTATCACCCGCGCCCCGGCATCGCCTACGTGCCCTTCGACGACGCCCCGCCCCTCGAATACGGCCTGGTCTGGGCAACGGTGAACGAGAACGCCTTGGTCAGGGCGTTCGTCGAGACGGCGGTGCCCGCTCGGCCCGACAACTGATCCCGGCCGGGCACGCCGCCCAGGAACCACCCACCCCGCCCACCCGTCCTCTCCACGGGGCTGCCACACACCCGACCCCTGCGCTCTTCACCACCGAGGTCCGAGGAGATCCATGGTCGACACCGTCCACTCACTGGCCGACCGCCTGCACGACGTGCTGGTGGAACTCCTGACCGAGGGGGCCGCCACGGCGGGCACCAGAGGCCTCCACGACGTCGTCGCGCGTGCCACGGCGCTCGGCCCCGAAGGCGCCTGGATCGCCGCCGCGGGCCGTGGCAACCTCGCCGGGCTGGCATGCCTCCGAGGAGAGACGGAAGTCGCCATCCTCCACCTGGAAGCCGCGGTGGCGGACGGCTACAACGACTGCGTGGCGCTTCACGTACCTCCCGTGCGCCCTCTGCACGGCGATCCCCGCTTCCGCGCCCTCTACCAGCGGATGCGCGTCACGCCGGCCGACCTCGACGAGCTGTTCTGGCTGCACCGGGAGATGCGGACCATGGTGAGCGACGCGCAGCAGGCGAGCGTCGACAACATCGGCCGCCTCGACACCGGGGTGTCGTCGCTCCCCCAGGCCCCCATGCCGACCCGCCGACCGCACACCCCCGGCGTGCTGGCCACCCGCCTCGATCTCGCCGCGACCGGAACCGCACTCCGGCAGGCCGCCCTGAAGGCGGAGTTCCAGCGCAGCTCCGGCAACACCAGCCTGAGTCTCATCGACGACACCTGGGACGACGACCGCGCCCGACGCGACGCCTGGGACGCCGACGCGCTGGAGACCTCGCGCCGCCGGGCCGCCGAGGCCCGGGCCTTCGTCGAACGGCCCGGCGCCGGCACCACGCTCGTCCCCTGCCCGCCGCTGGGGTCGATCACCTACCCCGGCTGAGCGGGGGCCGCACCGGCCCGCCGGCCGATCGACGCGGCCTCGGCAGTGAACACGCCGGGCGCGGTCGGGACGCCGGCGGGCAAGGGGCTGCCGGGCCGGATCAGGAGAGCACCGGCGGCGGCGGGCTCCACCTGCGCGAGCGGGAGACCGCGGAGGACATGCCGTAGTCCTTCCTGAGGTGCTCCGGGATGGCGTAGTGCATCACCCGGCCGCGTGTGAGCGAGGACAGTTCGAACTGCGTCGTGAGGTGCCCGAGCCGGTCCAGGATCCAGGCGGCGAGCGGCGAGCGGTCCTCGACCGTCTCCACGGCGCCCAGAAGATGCGGCACCGCCTTGACGACCGTGTCCCAGGAGGTGCGGGGGACCTCCAGCCAGTCGGCGCAGGTGTCGCCCACCAGGTGACGGACGAGCGCGGAGACGATCGGGTCGAAGAAGGTGCCCGGCACGACCTCCTCGTACAGCTCGATCAGCTGCCGGGTCAGCAGCGCCCCGTCCGGCGACGGCCCCATGTGCCGGAGCATGTAGAGGTCGAGGAACCGGCGCGACTCGTCGAGGTCCTTCGGCACGGCCTCCTGGTCGACGCCCAGCATGGCGCCGACCACCCGCCACGCGTAGGCGTAGGCCTCCGCGCCCTCCGTCGACATGTGGATGCCCAGCCGGTGCAGGCTGTCGAGGACGAGCATCGAGAAGAACATCTGCCCGCCGATCATGTCCTCCTGGCAGATCGGCAGTCCCAGACCGGCGACGTCCCAGCGGTCCTCACGCCGCAGATGGTGCCGGATCGAGGCGTGCAGCAGCCGGACCTTCTGCGCGGCGGGCACGAAGCGGCCGCCCGCCTCGAAGGCGTCCGGCCGCATCAGGTACACCGTGAACTGGCCGGTCTCCGCCATGCGCTTGGCCGGGTACTTCAGCCCGTGCGTCGTCGCGAGCAGCCGCGCCACGTGCGGGACGAGATAGCAGGCGGGCATCGCCGCGAACGACAGCGCGGTCGTGATGTGCACGTCGTTGTCGGTGAAGAAGAGCCGGGCCTTCTCCATCTCGCCCCAGTCCACCCAGCTCGGCGGCGCGGCCGTGACGTGCAGGTACTCCCGGGCGACCTCCGGAAGACCGTCCGGCAGCGGAGCGCCGGCCGTGGAGACGTACCGCATCAGGGTGTTGAAGACGCCGACCTCCCCGCGTTCGAAGAGGGTGGCGACCGTCGCGTCGGCGAGTTCGTCGCCGGCCTGGCGCAGGGCGTCCATCGACGCCTCGGTGTGGATCATGCGGGCTCCTTCGGGGCCACCGGAGCGGGCTCCGGTACGGGGTCAGGACAGCCGGGTCGACGCGGAGTGCGCCAGGGAGGTCAGCGCGGCGACCGCCGGCGGCGGTGCGTCGAGCTCGTCGAGGACGCGGAGCGACTCCTCGACCCGGGCGGCGATCAGGTGCTCCACGCGCTCCGGGGCCCTCAGGCTCCGCATCAGCGCGCGCACCTCGTCCGGGCCCGTGTCCCCGTCGGGGCCGTCCACCGCGAGCAGCGCGCGCAGCCGCTCGCGCCCGCCGGTGTCCGCGAGCCGCCAGGTCTCCGCCAGCAGGGCGGTGGGCCGGGGCCCGCGCAGGTCGTCGGCGGTCGCCTTGCCGGTGTGCGCCGGGTCCCCGAATAGACCGAGCAGGTCGTCACGCAGCTGGAAGGCCTCGCCGAGCGGTAGCCCGTACGCGGAGTAGCCCTCGCGCAGCTGGGGGGCGGCCCCGGCCAGGGCGCCGCCGATCAACAGCGGCTGCTCGACGGTGTACTTGGCGGTCTTGTGGCGGATCACCTTGAGCGAGGTCGCCAGGTCCGGCGCCGCGCCCGTGTGCAGGATCTCCAGGCACTCCCCGGCGACCAGGTCCCGGGCGAGTGCCGCCCACAGCGGGCGCGCCCGGCCCAGGAAGGCGGCCGGCAGCCCGCTGGTGACGAACAACTGCCCGGCGAGCGACATCAGCAGGTCCCCGACGAGCATCGCGAGCGCCCGGGCGGCGCCGGCCGCCTCCGGATGGCGGGGCACGGCGGAGCGCAGTGCCTCGTGCGCGGTGGGCCGCCCGTGCCGCAGGGGACTGGCGTCGATCAGGTCGTCGTGCACGACCGCCGCCGCGTGCACCAGCTCCATGGAGGACGCCGCGCGCACCAGCGCGTCGCTGTCCGGCTGTCCGCCGCCCCGCCAGCCCCAGTAACAGAACGCGGCCCGCAGGCGCTTGCCGCGGGCGACCGCGGTCTCCAGCTGCTCGGCCACCGGCGCCAGGGCAGGGTCGACGTCGACCAGGTGGTCCGCCTCCTCGGCGACGAACCGGTGCAGCACCCCGTCGACGCGGGCCTTGAACGCGGCCGGGTCCCAGGCCTCAGCCATCGTCGCGGGCCCGCCGCTCCCGCACGTGCCGGGCCAGCACCTCCAGATGGGCCGGAGGCGTCGCCGCGTACCGGTCGAGGGCCAGCCGCCCGCGTGCCACCAGGTCCCGCTGGGCCTCCTCCACCAACTGCACGGTGTCGGAGCGCCGCAACAGCCCCCGCACCGTGCCCAGGGCCGAGCCCAGCGTGCTCACCGCCAGGTCCGCGAGCCCCGCCACGAGCAGCACCGCCTGCTGATCCCCGGCCTCGCCGCCGCCGTCCGTTCGTAAGGTCATGGATCAAGCGTGGCGAGGCTCCGGCACGGTAGGCGGGGGAAACTCACGAACGAGTGAACGCGTCGTCCGGTCCCGGCCCGTCGCGGTCGTTCTGCCCGGTCGTCAGCTGCCCGTCAGGTGGTCCTCCGCCACGTGCGTGTGCAGCCGGACCCCGGTCGCCGGGGTGTCGTCGTCCGCGCGGAAGTGCGGACGGTGGTCGGTGACGATGCCGCGGCCGGGCCCGCACCCGCCCGTCGCGGTGACGGGAACGACCGGCGGGCCCACGCGCGAGCGCTCTGCGGACGCTTCCCGGGAGGCGACGCCCGCAGAGGGCTCAGGCCCCGGCGAGGACCGGCGCGCCGCGCTCGATGATCGCCGCCGTGTCCAGACCCGGCGGGAGCGTCCCGAAGGCGATCCCCCAGTCCGAGTCGAGCCGCGAGGCGCAGAAGGCGTCGGCGATCGCCGAATGCCCGTGCCGGACCAGCAGCGAGCCCTGGAGGACGAGGGCCAGGTGCTCGACCAGACGGCGGGCCCGGTACTGCAGGGCCGCCGGGTCGCCGAGGCCGGCGAGCTCCTTGCGCAGACGGCCGACCGCCGCGTCCAGGCGCCGGTCGGCGCCGGCCGCCCGGTCCACCTCGGCGAAGAAGGCCTCGACGGCCGCGGGCTGCCTGGCCATCGCGCGCAGCACGTCGAGCGCCGCCACGTTGCCCGAGCCCTCCCAGATGGACGGCAGCGGGGACTCCCGGTAGAGCCGGGGCAGGCCCGAGTCCTCGACGTAGCCGTTGCCGCCCAGACACTCCAGTGCCTCGGCCGCGTGGACCGGTGCCCGCTTGCACACCCAGTACTTGGTGACGGCGAGGCCGAGGCGCCGCAGCTGCTCCTCTTCCTCGTCCCCCGCCGTCGCCCGGTCCACGGCGCCCGCGAGGCGCATCGAGGCGACCGTCGCGGCCTCCGCCTCGACGGCAAGGTCGGCCAGCACGTTGGTCATGAGCGGCTGGTCGCGCAGCCGGGCGCCGAACGCGCTGCGGTGGGTCGCGTGGTGGACGGCCTGGACCAGGCCGAGGCGCATCCCGGAGGCGGAGCTGAGCGCGCAGTCGAGCCGGGTCATGTTCACCATGCGGATGATGGTGGCGACGCCGCGGCCCTCCTCGCCGACGAGCCGGCCGAGGGCGCCCTCGTACTCGATCTCGCCGGAGGCGTTGGAGCGGTTGCCCAGCTTGTCCTTGAGGCGCTGGAAGCGGATCGCGTTGAGCGAGCCGTCCGGGAGCACCCGCGGCACCAGGAAACAGGACAGCCCGCCCGGCGCCTGGGCGAGGGTCAGGAAGACGTCCGACATCGGGGCCGAGGTGAACCACTTGTGCCCCGTCAGGGCGTACAGGCCGGCCTCGCCCGTGGGGACCGCTCGGGTGGTGTTGGCGCGGACGTCGGAGCCGCCCTGCTTCTCCGTCATCGACATGCCGGCGATGATCCCGCGCTTGGTCGTCGGGACGCGCAGGCCGAAGTCGTAGTGCGGGGAGGACAGCAGCGGCTCGTACACGGCGGCGAGCTCCGGCTCGGCGCGCAGCGCGGGCACCGCCGCGTAGGTCATCGAGATCGGGCACAGGTGCCCGGGGTCGGCCTGCCCCCACACGAACACCTTGGCGGCGCGCGCCACGTGGGCCCCCGGGCGTCCGTCGGACCAGGGAGCGCCGTGCAGTCCGTGTCGCACGGCCACGGTCATCAGTTCGTGCCAGTACGGGTGGAACTCGACCTCGTCGACCCGGTTCCCGTAGCGGTCGTGCGTGTGCAGGACGGGGGAGTGACGCTCGGCGAGGCGGCCCCACTCCTGAGCCTCCCGGCCGCCGGCCAGCACGCCCAGCTCGCGTACGTCGCTCTCGGCCCAGCCCGCGCCCTCGCGGTGCAGCGACTCGAGGAGCGCCGGGTCGGCCGAGACGTCGTGACCGGTGAGCGGCGGAACTTGGTTCGTGACCTCATGCGTGGTCGGCATCGGCTACTCCCAGGGCTCGCAGGGTGAAGGTGACCAGGGCAGGAACGGTGCCGGGGCCGGGGGCCCCTTCCGTCAGCGGGCCGATCAGGGCCTCCGCGCCCGCGCCGACGAGCGCGGAGGCGGTGAGCCGGGCGTCCTGCGGCGGCAGCTCGCCGTCCCGCACGCCGGCGGCGATCCGCTCGGCGAAGACGTCGCGGAAGGCCCGCCGGAAGACCAGCCGCTCGGCGTCGACGGCCGGGTCGACCGGCTCGGCGAGCAGCGCGTAGGCGAGCCGCGGCGCCTTCAGGGCGCGGCTCGCGAAGGTCTCTATGACCGCGACCACGCGATCGGAGGCCGTTCGGTGTGCGGCGAGGGCGGCCGCTTCGGAGACCGCCGCGACCTCCCGTCCCACGACGGTCCGGAACAGCTCGACGGAGAGCTCGGCCTTGCTCGGGAAGTGGCGGTAGACGCTCCCGGTGGCGATTCCCGCCCGTGCGGCGACGGCGGCCACGGTGCAGCCGGCGTAGCCCTGCTCGGAGAGCAGACCGAGGCCCGCCTCGACGACCGCGGTGCGCTGTGCGTCGAGACGGGCCTGGACCGCGGGCGTGCGCCGGTAGGGCATGGAAGAAGTGAAGCAGTGATTCACACCTTCATCAAGAGATCCGACGTGGACCCGCTCAGCGTTCCGTCAGGTCCCGCAGGGCGAAGTCCTCGGGCAGCGGCTCGTCGAGCGCGTTCAGCGCGGCCACGAGCTTGCGCTCCTCGAAGGTGAAGTGGGACTCGACCAGGGCGACGAGCCCGTCGAGCTCCCCGTGGATCCGCCGCACCTCGGCGGGGTCGGGCTCGGGGCCGGTGCCGAGGCCGTCGACGAGCTTCCGGACGGCCGTGAGCAGCTCCGTCACCTGCTCGTGGTCCCGGGAGAGCTCGTCGAGCACGGGACGCAGCTCGGGGTGGCGCCGGGCCAGCGCGGGGAAGACCCCGTCGTCCTCGGCGGTGTGGTGGCGGGTCAGGGCGGAGCAGAACGCGAGGCAGTGCGCGCGCAGTTCGCGGGGGCGCGGACCGCCGGCGGCGAGATGCCCGGCCACGTCCGCGCGGAGGCGGGCCAGCTCCTCGCGGAGGTAGAGGTGGACATCGACGAGTTGGTTGCCGAACGCCTGGAGGCGGTCGGTGGGTTCGGAAGGGACGGACATGCCCGCATCGTAGGGCGGCGGACATGTCCCGGTCCCCTCCCCGGCGGACCGGGGCGACGGGCGTCAGCCGGTGAAGATCTCCGTGACCGACCAGAGGGCGAGCGCCGCCATGCAGATGCCGCCGATGCGCTGGACCGTCTTCAACGGGACGCGCTTGGCGATGAAGCGGCCGGCGACGAGCGCGAGCGCCGAGACGCTCATCAGGGCGGCGGCCGAGCCGATCGCGGTCGACCAGGTGCCGTTGGTCGCCGCGAGGTTGGCGGTGGTGATCTGGGTCAGGTCGCCCCACTCGCTGATGAACACGGCCATGAAAGCCGTCGAGTAGACGGGCCAGAAGCCGGTCACGGTCCTGCCGCCGGCGTCCTCCTCGCCCTCGTCGTCCCCGCCGCGCAGCAGCATGAAGGCGCCGAAGCCGAACATGAGGGCCGAGACGAGCTTGACCGACCAGCCCGGGAGAAGGCCGAGGAGGCTGCCGGCGCCGACGGCGATGGCCACGTGGACGACGAAGGCGGTGGAGGTGCCGAACCACACGTACAGCGGACGCATGCGCGTGCCCATGGCGAGGGACGCGAACATCGTCTTGTCGGGAAGCTCGGCGAGGAAGATCAGCCCGAAGGCGGTGATGATCGCCAAGGGGTCGAGGTGCATACCGGGGCTCTCTGCTCGGACCGGGCCCGGGCCCGGCACGGCGCCTCGTGGGCGACGGGAGGACCACTCGGCCCGGCATGACGGTCCACGTCCACAGATGTGCGGACGTGGCGTACTGCCTGGCCGAAGGTCTCGCCCACCCGCGTCTCCGCAAGGGCCCGGTCACCGGGAACCCGGAGGTTCCAGTGTGTCGACGACCGGTTCGCAGGGCTACTCCCCTTCGCTGTGCACCAGTGTAACGGACCGTGCGGGTGATCTTCGCAGACACCGTCTACGCGCCGTGTAGACAGTGTCTACTGACATCGGGTACACAGGTGCCATGACCGCAGACCCTCCCGAGACCGGACTCCGCGACCGGCTCGTCCGCACGGGCGTCGAGCTCGTCGACGCCGAAGGCGTCCAGGCCCTCTCCCTGCGCGAGATCGCCCGTCGCGCCGGCGTCTCCCACGGTGCGCCCCGGCGGTACTTCCCCACCCACCTCGACCTGCTCTCCGCCATCGCCCACGAGGGATTCCGCGAGCTCGGCGCCCGGGTGGCGGCGGTGACCGAGGACGAGCCGCGAGCCCGGATCGCGGCCCTCGCCGGCGTCTACCTCGACTTCGCCCACCACCGCGGCGGGATGTACGAGCTGATGTTCCGCCACGACCTGCTGGAGAGCGGACGGCTGGGTCTGCGCGACACCAGCCTCCCGCTCTTCGCCCACCTCGCCGAGCTCGTCGCCCGCGCCCGGCCGGGCCTCGCCGACCCCGCGGTCGTGGCCGGCGCCCTGTGGGCCAACCTCCACGGCCTCGCACAGCTCAGGCGCTGGGGCAGCCTCCGCCTCGCGACCGGCACGGAGGACATGACCCCGATGCTCGCCGCGACACTCGACGCGCACCTCGGACCGGGTGCCGGCGCCTCGGGCGGCGGGCGATGAGCGGACCTCCGGGGCGTCCTTCCGCGTTCCACCGCCCGCTCGCCCTGACCTGCAGCGTCGTCGGCGCCGCCGTGGTCGCGGTCGACGGGACCGTGCTGACCATCGCCCAGCCCGCGCTCCAGGCGGACCTCGCCGCGGACACCGGGCAGGTGCAGTGGACCAGCACCGGCTACCTCGTCGCCGTCGCCAGTCTCCTCGTCTTCGCCGGGAGGCTGGGGGACCGCTACGGACACCGGCGGCTCTTCGCCCTCGGCTGCCTCGGCTTCGCCGGCGCCTCCGCCGGGATAGCCCTGGCGCCCGGCATCGGCTGGGTCGTCGCCCTCCGGGTCCTCCAGGGCGTCGCCGGCGCTCTGCTCCAGCCCGCCACCCTGGGGATGCTCCGCGCCGCCTTCCCGCCGGAACGGCTCGGAATGCCCGTCGCCCTGCGCACCAGCGCCATCGGCCTGGCGGCCGCCGCCGGACCGCTGCTCGGCGGGCTGCTCGTCGACGCCTACGGCTGGCGGGCGGTGTTCCTCATCGGCGTGCCCCCGACGCTCGCGATCGCCCTGCTGTGCCTCGCCGTTCCCGAACCGCGCCGGGAGCCCGCGCCGGGCGTCGGCGCGCTCGACCTGCCGGGCGCCTGCCTCCTGGGCCTCGCGCTCGCCTGCCTCGTGCACGCGCTCGTCCAGGGGCCCGTCGCCGGCGCCGCGCCCGTCCTCGTCCTCGCGGTGCTCGCCGCCGTGGCCTTCGCCGGACACGAACGGCGCACCCCGCACCCGCTGCTGCCCCCGGACATGCTGCGGCCCGGCCCGGTCGTCGCCGGCCTCGGCGCCCTGGTCGCGGTGTCGGCAGCCCTCTCCGGCACGCTGTTCACGGCCACGTACCTCCTCCAGGACACCCTCGGCCTCGGCCCGCTGCCCACCGCGCTGCGGATGCTTCCGCTCGCCCTGCTCGTAATCGTCGGCGCGCCGCTGAGCGCCCTGCTGAAGAAGCGGGTGGGCGCGCGGGCCACCGCCACCGGCGGCGCCGTCCTGCTCACCGCCGGCGTGCTGCTGCTCGGCCGGCCCGTGGTGACCGCCTCCGGGCTCGCCACCGGCGCGTGCGCCGCGCTGATCGGCGCCGGCTTCGGGGCCGTCATGGTGACGGCCACCTCCGTCGTCGTGCACCACGCCGCGGCGGAGCACGCCGGAGTCGCCGGCGGGCTCCAGCAGACCGCCATGAACACCGGCCCGGTCGTCGGGGTCGCCCTGGCCACCCTGCTCCTCGCCTCCGGCGCCGCACTGCCCGCCCTCGCCGCCGTCGGCGCGCTCGCCGTACCGGCCGCGCTCCGCCTGCCCGGGGTGCCGAGGCAGGAGCAGGGCGCCCGACGGCGGGTCGCGGACACGCCAGCGGGGCCGTAACGCCCGCGTACGGCCCGCTTTCCTACGTACGATCACGGAATGCCCAATGGTGGTCGCCTCCCCGCCGTGACGAAGACGAGCACCGAGTTCAACCTCGGCCTCGCGCTGCCCCTCCTGGCCCTCGCCCTCGTGGCGGCCGCCGATCTCATCACCTCGCAAGGGCAGCACTTCGACCGGCTGCTCGTCATCGGTCCCGCGCTCGCCGCCATCACCTGGAGCGTGCGCGGCACCCTCGCGATCGGTCTGGTCGCCATGGCGCTGAGGGTGGTCCTCGGGGTGGCCCAGCACGATCCCGTGACGGACGTCGTCGCCGCTGAGCTGGTCCTGGCCGCCGTCACCGTCGCGGCGCTGTGGGTCAGCGGGGTCCGCACCCGCTACGAGCGCGACCTGAGCGAGGTCACCGCCGTCGCCGAGGTCGTCCAGCGGGTGCTGCTGCGCCCGCTGGCACCCCGTCTCGGCACGGTCGAGCTGCACCTCCTGTACGTCTCGGCCGCGGCCAAGGCCCGGATCGGCGGGGACTTCTACGAGGCTGTACGGGTCCCGGGCGGAGTCCGCGTCATGCTCGGCGACGTCCAGGGCAAGGGCCTCGGCGCCGTCGAGACCGCCTCGGTCCTGCTCGGTGCCTACCGCGCCGCCGTCACCGAGGCGCCCGACCTCGGCGCGCTCGCCGACCGGCTCGAAGAGGGGCTGCAGCGCTACGGGGCCTGGGATCCCGACTCCGACGCCGCCGAGCGCTTCGCCACCGTCCTCCTGATCGAGCTGCGCGACGACCTGAACCTGGTGCGCCTCCTCAGCTGCGGCCACCCGGCCCCCCTGCTCCAGCACGAGGGCCGCGTGCGTGCCGTCGACTTCACCGACCCCTCCCTGCCCGTCAACCTCGCGGGCCTGTACGCCTCCCGGCACCACATCGAGGAGGTACCGTTCGGGCCGGGGGACCGGCTCCTGCTGTTCACCGACGGGGTGAGCGAGACCCGCGACCGCGCCGGTGACTTCTATCCCCTGGAGGAGCGGCTGGGCGGCTGGGCGGACGAGCCCGCGGAGCGGGTGCTGACGCTGCTCCACGAGGACCTCGCGGTCTACGGGGCGAGCGGCCTCGACGACGACGTGGCCGCGCTGCTCGTCGTGCGCCCCCCGGAACCGGCCGCCCCGCGAGCGGCGGAGGCGCCGGCCGCCCTGCCGTAGCGGCCCCGGACCGCCTTCGGGCGTGCGGAGCCGGACGGGCGCTGCCGTCCCCGCACGGGTCGGCCCTCTCACCGGTCCGGGCGCCGACCATCGTGGCCTCCGCCGAGGACGCTCCCGCACCGCTCGAACCGCCGCCCGGCCGAACGGGTGGTACGGCGCCGCGGGGCGGGAGCGGGCCGGGCGACGGCCCGGCCCGCTCCCGGCGGAGACCCGGGGCTCGGTCAGGCGAGCGGGGCGAGGCCCAGGTGCTCCCGCAGCGTGCTCCCCGTGTACGCCGTCCGGTAGACCCCGCGCTCCTGGAGCTCCGGGACCAGCAGGTCGACGATGTCGTCGAGACCGTCCGGGATCAGATACGGCGAGACGTTGAAGCCGTCCACCGCACCGTGCCGGGCGAAGCGCGTGAACCTGGCGGCGAGTTCCGACGGCGTCCCCACGTGTCCGCGCTGCGGCCCCAGTTCGATGACGGTCTCCCGAAGCGACCAGCCGTTCGCCTCCGCCTTCGCCCGCCACTCGGCGACCACCGTCCGGGGGTCGGCGATCCGGGACGCGCCGAAGGCCCCGGTGTTCTCCAGCACCACCGGGTCCTCCGCGGGCAGTGGTCCGTCCGCGTCCCGGTCGGAGAGGTCGAGATTCCACACGCGGCCCGCGACGGCGAGGGCCGTCGCCGGGGTGACCTGCTCCTGCCGCACCCAGCGCGCCTTCTCCTCGGCCTCCTTCTCCGTCGCCCCGATGATGATCTCGGTGCCCGGCAGGATCCGCAGCGCGTCCTCCGGCCGCCCCGCCGCGCGCAGCCGGCGCCGGATGTTCCCGGCGAACGCCAGCGCGTCGTCGAAGTCCTGACCGTGCGCCGAGAAGATGACGTCGGCGTTACGCGCCGCGAAGTCCCGGCCGTCCGGCGAGTCGCCCGCCTGGAAGATCACCGGATGCCCCTGCGCACTGCACGGCAGCGTGGGGGTCAGGTCCACGTCGAACTGCGCCCCGGCGGCCCGCACCCGGCCGATCGTGCCCGGCACCGACCAGGTGCGGGCATCGGCCGAATCGGCCACCGCGCCGTCCGCCCAGCCGTTCCAGACCGCGCGGGCGACGCTCAGGAACTCCTCGGCGCGCCGGTAGCGGTCGGCGTGGTCGAGGAAGCCGCCGCGCCGGAAGTTGGCTCCGGTCCAGGCGTTGTCGGTGGTGACGACGTTCCACCCGGCCCGGCCCTCGGAGAGCAGATCGAGGCTCGCGAGCCGGCGGGCGAGGTCGACCGGCTCGTTGAACGTCGTGTTGGAGGTGGAGACCAGACCGATCCGGTGGGTCACGGCGGCGAGCGCGGACAGCTGGGCGAGCGAGTCGGGACGCCCCGCGACGTCCAGCTCGTGGATCTCGCCGCCCGTCTCGCGCAGGCGCAGCCCGTCACCGAGGAAGAAGGCGTCGAAGAGCCCGCGTTCCGCGGTCTGCGCGACCCGCCGGAAGGAGGCCGGGTCGATCTGCGAGCCGCTGTCCGGATGGGACCAGATGGTCCAGTGGTTCACGCCCTGGAAGAAGACGCCGAAATGCAGCTGGGCGTCGGGGCGGGGGACGTCGTACGGGTCGGTGGCGGTCATCGGTTCCCCTCCCGGGCGGGCGTGGCGGCGGCGGTGGCGAAGCGGCTCTCGGGCCGGGGGAGTCCGAGCGAGGTCCGGAGCGTCGCACCCGGCAGCGGACGGGCGGCCACCCGCCGGACGAACAGGTCGGGAAGGACCAGCCGGGAGAGCACCGCCAGGTCCTCGTCGAGCACCAGCGGGTGCAGCCGCACGCCGTCCACCAGGGCGCTCAGTTCGTCCAGGAGCTCGACGAGCCCCTGGGCGGAGCCGGTGTAGCGCAGCCGTCCCGGCGGCCGGCCCGGGTCGGAGTCCCAGGACGCGAAGCGCTCCAGGTCGGCGATCCGCTCGGCGGCCGACTCGTCCGGGGTGTCCAGGGCGACCTCGATCTCGGCGAAGGCGAGCGGCGCGCCGGAGGCGGCTGCCGCCCGTCCGAGGAGCGCGGGGGAGGAGCCCTCGACCAGGGCGACGTCGACCAGTTCCGGAGGGACGAGCCCGGCGGGGGCGAGGACGACGGGCCGCCCCTGCGGCGGGCGGGGCACGATCGCCGGGCCCTTCACGCTGTACGTCTCGCCCGTGAAGTCGACGTAGTGCAGCCGCCCGCGGTCCAGGTAGCGGCTGGTGGCGACCGAACGGATGACGGCGTCGTCCTCCCACGAGTCCCACAGGTCGCGCACCACGCGCAGTCCGTCCACGGCCTCGCGGCGCAGCGCCGCCTCGCCCGCGACGAGCGGCCTGCCCCAGGCGCGGGCGGCCTCCGGGGCGTCCTCCACCCCGACGACCCAGCCGGCCCGGCCCACCGAGACGTGGTCGAGCGAGGCGAGGCGGGTGGAGACGTGGAACGGCTCGGCGTAGGTGGTCGCGACGACCGGGGCCACCCCGATCACGCTCGTGGACGCGGCGATGAAGGCCGCCCGCTCCACCGCGCCGATGCGGCCCGCGGGACCGCCCGAGGCCGCGGAGCCGGGCGGCAGGATGCCGTCGTCCAGGGTGACCAGGGTGAAGCCGGAGTTCTCGGCGACGGCAGCGACCCGGGCGGCCCGGCGGGGGCTCAGCAGTGCTCCCGGAGCGTGCGCGGCCCGGCGCCAGGCGGCCGGGTGGGCACCGTCGCCGTCGATCTCGACGGCGAGGTGCAGGGCGGGGTGAGGCATGGAGGTCCTTCCGAACGTCGGGCGGCACGGCGGACCGTCGGCACGGCGGCGGGGGAGCGGACGGCACGAGGGCGAGTGACACGCCGGGGCGCTGCGGCGACGGGGCGATGCAGCGGTACGGCGGCTCGGGCCGTGGCGTCTCGGGGCCCCGGCGCTCTGCGGTGCGTCAGCGGATGCGCGGCGTGCGACGGGCCGTCACCGCGGCGCGGGTGCGCGGCGGCGGGGCGGGGTCAGCGGTGCGCGGAAGGACAGATGGCGGAGGCGGTGCGGCACAGATCGACGTGCCGCCGCCAGCTCAAGCGCGCCCCGGAGGTCACGGCACGACGGCCACGGCGCTGCGCGGCGATCGGTGCGTGCACGGGGGCCTCCACGGGTCCGGAAGGGAACGCCCCAGCTTAGGCAGGGGCGGTTCCGGAATGTCAAGGGACACCGGGAGCCCCGGGGAGGGAACTCCCGTTGGCCGGCGGCGCGTTCGTCGGGACGCGCCGCCCGGGGGCGGGTCCGCCGCGGGGCACCCGGCGGGCGCCCCGTGTTCGGGTCCGGCCGGGTCAGCCGCGGTACGGGGTGTTCGCCTCGGCCCAGTCGGCCAGGGCCCGGGCGCACTCGGCGACCGACTCGCGCCAGCTGCGGGCCGCCCCCTCGCCGGCCTCGTCGCTCACGTGCTTGACGATCCGCAGCGGGACCCCGGCGAAGGCGGCGGCGGTCGCGAGGGCGTAGCCCTCCATGTCCACCAGGGCCGCCCGCAGCGCCAGCCGCTCCCGGGCCGCCTCGTCCGCGATGAACGCGTCACCGGTCGCGAGGACGACCTCGCCGCCGGTCGGCAGGGCGATCGGCGCCCCGTAGGTCTCGCCGGTGAGACTGGCGAGCAGCTCGCCGTCGAGGTCGTGCTGGATCACGGTGCCGACGACATGGGTGCCGGTCCAGCCGGGGCGCAGCGCGCCCGCCGTGCCCAGGTTGACGACCTCGGAGGGGAGCGGCCCGCGGGCGAGGGCCGTGGCGAGCGCCGTGGCCGCGTTGACCTTGCCCATGCCGGTCAGCAGCACCGGCAGGTCGGTGTCGAGATGCTGCGCCTCCTCCTTGACCGCGAGGACGAGCAGGGGACGGCCGGCCGTGATCTCACCCAAGAGTTCCATGCGGGCCACGCTACCCGGTGCGGGACGATCTCCCCTGATCAGGCCGCTGCCACCGGTCCCGGGAGCGGACGGCTCAGACCGGGAGGAGCCGTCCGACGAGCTCCGCGAGCTGCCCCGCGTTGCGACAGGATCGCATGTCGACCAGCTCGCCGTAGGCATGGGCGACCGAGTCGCCGGTGGACCACAGCGCGGGCTGTTCCGGATTGAGCCAGTACACGCGCCGGGCCCGGTCCGCGAGGAACTTCAGGGCGGGCAGGTTGGGGTCGCTGCGGTTGGTGCGGGCGTCGCCCAGCACGAAGACGACGGTCCGGGGGCCCAGCGCGTCGGCGTAGCGCTCGGTGAACTCGCCCAGCGCCGTCCCGTAGTCGCTCTGTCCGTGCCAGCCGGTCAGCGTCGCCTCGGCGAGGATCCGCTCCCCGAGCCCCGCCGGGTCGCTCCGGCCGCGGGCGACCAGGTCCGTCACCTCGTCGACGCGGTTGACGAAGGCGAACACCCGCACCCGGCTGAACTGGTCGTGCAGGGCCTGCACGAGCAGCATCGTGAAGTGCGCGAAGCCGGCCACCGAGCCCGACACGTCACAGAGCAGGACGAGGTCGGGCCGCCCGGGGCGGCGGCGCCGCAGCACCGGCCGCACGGGCACGCCGCCGGTCGACAGCGAGCGCCGCAGGGTGCGCCTCAGGTCGATCTCGCCGCGCGCGGCCCGGCGGCGGCGCGCGGCGAGCCGGGTGGCCAGCGTGCGGGCCAGGGGCCGGAGCGTCCGGCGGAGCTCCTCCAGCTGCTCGCGTCCGGCCAGCAGGAAGTCGACCCGGTCCGGGGTCGCGGCGACGGCCCGCCTGGCCACCTGCTCGCGGCCCTGCCGCAGGGCCACCCGGCGGCGGGCCTCGGTCCGCACCCGCTCCCGGAAGTCCTCGATGCGGCGCCGGATCTCGTCGTCCGTGAGACGGTCGCCGAACTCCGGATCCCGGCCGCCGCCCTCGCGCAGCGCGGCGCGGACCCGGGCGAGCAGGGTCTCGGGCCGCAGCCGGGACAGCGTCTGGTGGGAGGACCAGCCGTCCGAGCCGGGCGTCGAGCCGAAGCCGCCGAGCGCGCCGACGGCCTCGCCGGCGAGCGTCGTCAGCGCGGTCGCGTCGGCCGCGGCGAGGGCGGCGACGAGCCGCTCGCGCAGCCCGGCGAGGGCGGCCGCGGGATCGTCGTCCGGCAGACCCGGCTCGTGCTCCGGCGTCCGCCCCTCGACGAGCGGGAAGTACAGGTCGAAGACCCGGTCGAACACCCGCCGCTGTCCCTCGCCGTGGAGCAGCGTCGCGGCGAGCGCCTCGCGCATCCGCTGCCGGTCGTCGAAGCCCACGGCCTCCAGCGCGAGGCCGGCGTCGACGGTCTCGCCCGTGCCGATGCGCAGGCCGTGCGCCCGCAGCGCCCGGACCAGGCCGGTCACCCGGTCGGCCGCGCCGGACCGCTCGGGGGCGGCGTTCACACCGCGCCCAGGTCGAGCTTGGCCGCCGCCTGCCGGATGTCCTCCTGGTGCTTGAGGATCACGCCCAGGCTGTCCCGTACGACCTCCTCGGAGAGGGTGTCCGCGCCGAGCGCGAGCAGCGTGCGGGCCCAGTCGACGGTCTCGGCCACGGAGGGCGCCTTCCGCAGGTCCATCGCGCGCAGCGCGCCGACCACCCGGACGACGGAGGCGGTCAGCGCCTCGTCGATGCCGGGCACCTTGGCCCGGACGATCCGGCGTTCCAGTTCCTCCTCGGGGAAGCCGATGTGGAGGAAGAGGCAACGGCGGCGCAGCGCCTCCGAGAGCTCGCGGCTCGCGTTGGAGGTGAGCACCACGAAGGGGCGGCGGGTGGCGGTGATGGTGCCGAGCTCGGGCACGGTCACCTGGAAGTCGCTGAGGACCTCCAGGAGCAGCCCCTCCACCTCGACGTCGGCCTTGTCGGTCTCGTCGACGAGCAGCACGGTCGGCTCGTCGGAGCGGATCGCGGTGAGCAGCGGGCGGGACAGCAGGAACTCCTCGCCGAAGATGTCGGTGCGGGTCTCGTCCCAGCTCTCGTCGCGCCCCGCGGTGATCCGCAGCAGCTGCTTGGCATGGTTCCACTCGTAGAGCGCACGGGCCTCGTCGACGCCCTCGTAGCACTGCAACCGGACCAGCCGGGCCCCGGTGACCTCGGCGACCGCCTTCGCGAGCTCCGTCTTGCCGACCCCCGCGGGTCCCTCGACGAGCAGCGGCTTGCCCAGCCGGTCGGCGAGGAACACGCTGGTGGCGACCGCGGGCGAGGCCAGGTAGCCGGTGGCGGCGAGCCGCGCGGCGACGTCGTCGACGGAGCTGAAGTATCCGGTCGTCATGAGAAGTTCCCCCCCCGGAGTGCGCTTGGGTTACCCGCCAGTAGTCGCAGCGTACCGTCAGCCGCGGACCCGGGCACGGCTCACCGGCGCAGAGCGCGGATCCCGTCCCCGGAGCCGGGAGACCCCGCCGCGGCCGCCGCCGGGATCTCCGCCGCGGCCCGGCGCGACCCGGCGCCCCGGGCCGCTCGGCGTTCGCCGCTCCCGGGCGACACGGAGGGTGACCCGCGGCGGGTCCGGGGGTGCCGCGCGCGGGCCCGGCGGCCCGCTGGTGGAATGGGAGGGAGTCCAACGGCGGTGGAGGCGCGGTGTCGGAACGAGCGGGGGAGCGGTCCTGGCCGGAGGGGGAGTACGAGGCCGCCCTCGCCAGGATCGACGCCCTGGAGCACGCCGCCGCCGAGATAGGCACCCGGCTCGACGAACGGACCGTCTGCGCCGAACTGGCCGGGTTCCTGGTACGCAGGGTGGCCGACGCCGCGGGGGTCGACCTCCTTCCCCCGGAGGGCGCCGATCCCGCCCCAGGCGCCTCCGTCGTCGGGCGCGGGGCGCTCCTGGACGGGACCGGCGACGACGGTGCGCCGCACGGCTCCCGGGTGCTGGCCCGGCCGCTCGTGACCGGGAACGGCGAGGAGCTGGGGAGCGTGCGGGTGGCCCGGGCGTCCGGTGCGTTCTCCGCGCACGAGTCGGCCGTCGTCTCCCACGCCGCGCGGCTCGCCGGTCTCCACCTCGGCCACGCGCGCCGGCTCGCCGCCACGGAGGCCACCGCCCTGCACCTGCAGCGCGCCCTGGTCGCCGAGCCGGGGCGTCCCCACCCCAATCTGGAGATCGCCGGCCGGTACCTCCCGGCCGGGCCCCGCACCCTGGTGGGCGGGGACTGGTTCGAGACCGTCCGGCTGCACTTCGGGCGCAGCCTCCTGGTGGTGGGGGACGTCATGGGTCACGGCCTGGACGCCGCGGTCGACATGAACGCCTACCGGACCGCGTTGCGCGAGGTGGCCGCCACCGACCTGCCGCCGCACCGGGTGCTGCGTCAACTCGACGCCGTCGTCGCCGAGGACGAGGGCCGGCGCCCCGCGACCTGCCTGCTGATCCAGGTCGATCCGGCACGGTCCACGGCCACCTTCGCCAGCGCCGGGCACCTCCCGCCGGTCGTCTTCGGCGCCGACGGGTCGGCCGGACTCGTCGGCCTGCCGGTCGGCCCGCCGCTCGGCACCGGGCTCGGCGGCTACGAGCCGGAGGTCCGCACCCTCGGCCCGGCCGACACCCTCCTGCTCTTCACGGACGGGCTCGTGGAGCGGCGCGGTGAGGACATCGACGTCTCGCTGGCCAGGCTCGCCGCACTGCGCCTGCCGCCGGGCTCGGGGCCGGAGGCGGTCGTCGACGAGGTGCTGCGGAGGCTCGACGCAGGCACCGCCGAGGACGACGTCGCGGTGCTCGCGGCGCGGGTCCGCGAACGCCCCGTGGCGTGAACCGAGTCGACGATTTCCAGCCGAGGCGGGATTGTTTCGGCAGGACGCTTGTGCAGGCCCTTCCGGCGCGGCACGCTCCTCGTATGAACACAGCCAGGCACGCCAGTGAACGCCTGATGAGCTGGCCCTCGCTGACCGCCGGACGCACGCCGTGCGGTGCCGAGCTCGGACTGCGCACCGCGACGCAGGAGATCGTGCACTTCCACGGTGAGCACGAGGCCGAGGTCCATCTGACCCGTGCCATGATCGCCCGGCTCCGGCCGGCCCTCCTGACATCGAGTGCGCTGCGCCTGCGGGCCGGTTCGGGTTGGGTGACGGTCCGTCTGGACATGGGCTCGGACATCGACCTGCTCGCCACCCTGGTGAGCGCCGCTCTCCAGGCCACCGGAGCCCCCTACCCCGCCGACGACCTCGCGCCCGACCACTGCACCCGCACCGGAAGCCCCTTCGTGTGCTCCTGAAACCCCACTGACCGGACCCGTTCCGGCCCGGCCCCGGCGCCGGTCCGTGCTCGCGCGGGCCGGCCGCGGACCGACGGGACGGGCCCGTTCAGCCCACCGGGAACAGCATGCAGGTGCTCGTCGCATGCCCGAGCAGGCGGTCCTGGTCGTCGTAGAGGCCCGCCTCGGCCAGTGCCGTTCGCTTGCCCGCGCTCAGCACCGTGCCGATCGCCCGCACCTTGCCCGTGTGCATCGTGATCGGGCGCAGGAAGCGCGTCGACAGGTCGAGCGAGGTGTAGGCCATGCCCTGCGGCAGCGTCGTGTGCACCGCGCAGCCGGCCGCCGAGTCGAGCAGGGTCGCGTAGACCCCGCCGTGCACGCTGCCGATGGGGTTGTAGTGCTCCTCGCCCGGCTCGAACGAGAACACCGCGCGGCCGTGCTCGACCTCGTCCAGGCCGAAGCCGATCAGTGCGCCGATCGGGGGCCCCGGAAGGCGCCCCGCGATCAGCTCGCGGAGGAAGTCCAGACCGGCCATGCGGGCGGCGGCCCCGGCGGTGGCCGTCGCGTCGTTCCAGTGCACCGTCCGTGTCCGTTCCATCACCGGTTCCCTCCGTCCGGGGCCGGGTGCCCCTCATCTGACTTCGAAGATCGAAGCTAGATGTCCGTCCAGCTGACTGTCAATGCCGTAGCCAGCTGTCTACAGTGTGACGATGGACTACCTCGACATGGACACCGAGAACTGCCCGGTCCGCCGCGCGCTCGACCTGGTGGGCGAGAAGTGGTCCCTGCTGATCCTGCGGGACGCCTTCAACGGGGTGCGCCGCTACGACGACTTCCGCCGCCACATCGGACTCTCCGAGGCCGTCCTCGCCGACCGGCTGCGCAAGCTCGTCGCGGCGGGCGTCCTGCGGGTGGAGCCCTACCGCGAGCCCGGGGCCCGCACCCGCTCCCAGTACCGCCTCACCCCCAAGGGCCGCGACCTGTGGCCCGTCCTGCTCGCCCTGAAGCAGTGGGGCGATCTCCACGCCGGGGATCCCGCCGGCACTCCCCTCGACATCCGGCACGCCGACTGCGGGGCTCCGGTCCGCGTCGAGGTCGTCTGCTCCGGCGACGACCACGCGACCCTCAGCACCTACGAGGTGACCGTCCGGTCCGGCCCCGCCGCGCGGCTCCGCAGCGCCTGACGGCGCCGTCGCCGCGCGTTCACGCGCGGTCCGGCCACCCTGCCCGGCATGGTGACGGGTTCGACTCCTGCACCCGTTCGGCGGCATGCCGGACGGGTTCGGCCGGTCGGCGGGGTACTCGACGAGGCATGCCCCCCTCTTCCGGTGCGCCGCACGACGATGCCCCCACCGAGCACGGCCACTGGTTCCACCGATTCCACGAGCGGGTTCTCACCTCCTCGGTCGGACTCCTCTGGAACCGGGGGCGCGAGATGGAACTCATGCACCGTGCCATGGGGTTCGCCGCGCTCAGCCTGCTCACCCTGGTTCCCCTCCTCATCGTGATCGCCGCCGCCGACCTCGCCAGCGGCCAGGGCTTCGCCCGCTGGCTCGTTCAGGGCCTCGGCGTCTCCGACGTCTCCGAGGAGGAGGTCGAGCAGCTCTTCGGGCAGCCGGGGGCGGCCCTCCAGCGCACCACCGCCTTCGGTCTCGCCGCGCTCGCCGCCTTCGGCGTGACCTTCGGGTCCGCCGTCCAGACCGGCTACGAACGGGTCTGGGGCCTGCCCACGGCCCGCTGGCACACCATGTGGCGCCATGTCGTGTGGCTCGGTGTCCTCGTCGTCGCCCTCCTGCTCTTCGTGGCGACGCCCGCGCCCGAGCGCTCCTCGGCCCTCGTCACCGCCCTCGTCGCCCTCGGCGACGTCCTCGGCACCTTCCTGTTCTTCTGGTGGTCGCAGCGCTTCCTGCTCTGCGGCCGTATCCGCTGGCGCGCCCTGCTGCCCGGAGCGGTCCTCACCGCCCTCGGCCTGCTGGGGCTGCGGATCTTCTCCGCGCTCGTCTTCTCGCCCCTGATCGCCTCGAACGCCGTCACCTACGGGCAGTTCGGCACGGTCCTCGTCCTGCAGTCCTGGCTCGTCGGGGTCGGCTTCGTCGTCTACGGGGGCGCGCTGGTCGGCCGGCTCGTCCACGAGCAGCTCGTGCTGCGCCGTCTGGACCGCGACGCCCGTGAACCGGAGCGGCCGACCTGACCGTCACCGGTCCCGGGGCCCCGCCGGGAGGACCGCGCCGCCGGCCGCGCGGGGCCACGCCCCGTCCGCCGGCAGCCGGAGGCCGCCCGGGAGGGGACTCCCGGGCGGAAGGGGGGCGGCAGCCGCCGCCGGGCGGCCACCGCCCCGCGGGAGGGGCCGGATCACCCGTGGCAGACGGGTGCGGGGTGGGTGACGTCGAGCACGAAGCGCTCGGGGGAGTGCAGCACGTAGGTCCGGTACACGGGTTTGGCGGTGAAGGCGGCTCCGACGGTGACCACGCCCTCGAAGTCGCCGGTGAGGGCGACGCCCTTGAGCGCGGGGAGGTGGATCCTGAGGAGCCGGGGTCCCCGGTAGACGGACTGCCCGGACTCGTTGTGGGCGGCGGCGGGCGAGAGCCTGATCTCCAGGAAGTGCCTCCCGGGGAGCGGCACCCTGGTGCCCGAGCCGTCGTAGCGCAGCTCCTTCACCGGCTTGACGCTCACCGGGGGCATGGTGCCCCGGACGTCGATCACGAGCCGGTCGAAGCCCGGGTGTCCGCCCCAGCGGACGTTGACGACCTGGGCCGTTGCCGGCGGGGTCGTACGGGACGGGGCGGACGCGGCGCCCGCGGGGATCGTGGCGCCGATCCCGCCGGCGAGAAGGATGCCCGCGGCCGCGGTCGCGAGGGTCTGACGGTGGAACATGGCGTCCCCCGAACTTCCTGGGATGGGGACTGGAGTGTCATAGGGAAAGACATTCGTGCCGAATGGGTGGTTCCCGCCTTTTGGTGCGTTTTTCTGATGTGACTCAGTATGTGCGCACCGGTACGCGGAATCGAGGCGAGCGCCGCCGTAACCTCAGCTCTGCTCGGTAGTTGACCAGGGCATGAAGAAGCGCAGCATGCTCGCCATCGCCTCCCTCGCGGCCGGTGTCGTCACCGCCCTGGTCACCCCGCCCCCGCACGCCTCCGCCGCGGAGCCGGGCACCGCCGGCCCCGGCGTCACCGGCCTGCTCCAGGAGGACCAGGACGTCAGCACCCTCGTGGGCGAGACCGCCGAGGGCGCGGGCGGCCTCCCGATCTCGGAGGTCGGCGGCCTGCTCTGAGCACGGCCACCCCCGATCCGCCCGTGCCCCGCACCGCTCCCCAGGGCCGTGCGGGGCACGTGGTCTCCGCCACTGCCACCCGGGAGGCGGCGGCCCGTGCGTGTGCAGTGCCCGAGGAATGACAGGATGTCCCCATGAGCAACAACGTGTACTTCGACATCACCATCGACAAGCAGCCGGCGGGCCGGATCGTCTTCAAGCTCTACGACGAGGACGTCCCGAAGACCGCCCGCAACTTCCGCGAGCTCGCCACCGGCCAGCACGGCTTCGGCTACGCCGGCTCCCCGTTCCACCGCGTCATCCCCCAGTTCATGCTCCAGGGCGGTGACTTCACCAACGAGAACGGCACCGGCGGCAAGAGCATCTACGGCGAGAAGTTCGAGGACGAGAACTTCAAGCGCAAGCACGACCGCCCGTACCTGCTGTCCATGGCGAACGCGGGCCGCAACACCAACGGCTCCCAGTTCTTCATCACCACCATCGTCACCGACTGGCTCGACGGCAAGCACGTCGTCTTCGGCGAGGTCGTCGAGGGCCAGGACATCGTCGACAAGATCGAGTCCCTGGGCTCCCGCTCCGGCGCCACCAACGCCGACATCCGCGTCGCGGCCTCCGGCGTCATCGAGGCCTGATCCGACCGCACGGCCCACGCCCGGCGTCGGCCACCGCCCCCGTGTCGCACCGGCCGGGGGCGGTCGCACGTCCTGACCCGCCCCCGCCGGCACTCAGGCGAGCGCGCGGGCCAGAGCCCGGGCGAAACCGTCCGGGTTGTCCAGCGACATGTTGTGCCCGGCCGACGGCACCTCCAGTACCGGGACACCCATCGCCGCGACCTTCCCGGCATCGGCGTCCGGCAGGCTCAACTCGCCCACCAGGAAGGCCCGGGGCCGCTGGAGCGCGGCGAACAGCTCGCCCGCCGTCGGCACCGAACCCTCCACCAGTGCCACCGCGCTGCGGTGCACCGCCCTCGGGTCCGCGAGCCGCAGCCGCGCCGCGTAGTCCGCCCGGGCGGCCCCGGCGATCATCGCAGCGCAGCCCACCCGGACGAAGAGGTCCTCCGCCATCGCCGCGACCGGCGACGAGAACGCCCCACCGCCCGCGTACAGATTCGGCTCGGCCACCACCAGCCGGTCCACCAGATCCGGCCGGGCCGCGGCCAGATGGATCGCGACGGTCCCGCCCATCGAGTGCCCGACCAGCTCGACCCCCGTCAGACCCTCGTGGTCGAGGATCCGGGCGACGGCCGCCGCCTGGGACTCCATGCGGTAGTCGAAGTCGCGGGGCCGGTCACTCAGCCCGAAACCCAGCAGGTCGACGAGGAGCGAGCGCCTCCCCGCGAGCGCCGGATGGACCGCGATGTGAGCGAAGTCCGAGGCGCCGGTGCACCCCAGGCCGTGCACGTACACCCGCGCGGGACCCTCCTCGGAGCCGGGCAGGTCGATCCACCGCACGAACCCCTTCGGCTCCTCCAGAAACAGCTCCCGCATCGCCCCTCGCCTCCCGTGACACCCCGTCGGCCGGCTTGTCACCGGCGTCGGTCACCCTACGTGGCGGCACTGACAACGCCACCGGGGCAGGAGGAGGGCGGGGAGCCCGGGCCCCCGCCGTCACACGAAGGCGAAGGCGTTGCGCTCCGCCCACGCCGAGAACGGCCGGCCGGCCCGCCCGAGCACCCGCTCCACGTCGGGGCTCACCCGCTGCTCCTCGGCGTACGGCTCGCCCAGCACGGTCAGCATGCCCTCCACGGCCGCCTCCGGCAGGAACCGCATAAGTTGCTCCCGGGCCTCGTCCCGGGTCTGCGCCACGAACCGCACCGGCGCGTCCACCGCCCGCGCGAGGGCCGCCACCTGCTCGCGGGGGGTGACCGGTACGGGACCGGTCAGGACGTATGTGCGCCCGGCGTGCCCGTCCTCGCGCAGCACGGCGGCCGCGACCCCGGCGATGTCGGCCGGGTCGACGACCGGAAGGGCCACGTCGGCGAAGGGCGCCGCCACGGTCCTCGTCGTCCGCACCGCGTCGGCCCACAGGAACGCGTTCGACGCGAAGCCCGAGGGCCGCAGCACCGTCCACTCCAGACCGGACTCGCGCACCGCGGCCTCGAACTCCCGCAGCGGGCGGTGGGACGCGGAATCCGGCCGGGTGCCGAGCAGCTGCGAGGACTGCAGGACGAGCCTGCGCACCCCGGCCGCCACGGCGGCGGCGACGATCTCCCGCGGCCGCAGTTCGTCGCCGACCCCGGCGACCAGCAGGAACACCGCGTCGGCGCCCGCGAAGGCGGCTTCCGGCCCTTCGGGCCGCGCGAGGTCGGCGGACCGGTGCCGCACGCCCTCCGGCAGCGGCGCGGCGCCCGGCCGGCGGCTCACCGCCGTCACGTCCTCGCCGGCCGCGGCCAGCTCCTCCACGAGCAGTCGTCCGACGTTACCGGTCGCTCCGGTGACCACGATCATGACGCGTTCCCTCCCAGCAGACACAAGCAGACAAGAGCGTGGCCGGACGGAGCGGAGAGGCTCCGTCGCGGTCACGTCACTCATCCTGGAAGGCGAAGTGGTCATCCACTGACCGGTTATGGCGGAGCGGCTCAGCCGTTCTCCTCGCCGTACCGGCGTTCGAACCTCGCGATCCTGCCCTCGCTGTCCACCGTCCGCGCCGTGCCCGTGTAGAAGGGGTGGCTCTCGGACGAGATCTCGACGTCGACCACGGGGTAGGTGTTGCCGTCGTCCCACTCGATGGTCCGGTCGCTGGTGGCGGTGGACCGCGTCAGAAAGGCGAACCCGGCGGAGCGGTCGCGGAACACCACGGGGCGGTACTCGGGCTGCTTGTCCTGCTGCACATGTCCTCCTCGGACGGCCTGCCAGTCGTCCCCCCGG
Organism: Streptomyces sp. NPDC048018; assembly: GCF_043202995.1. Classification (NCBI taxonomy): domain Bacteria; kingdom Bacillati; phylum Actinomycetota; class Actinomycetes; order Kitasatosporales; family Streptomycetaceae; genus Streptomyces; species Streptomyces sp. NPDC048018. The sequence continues at coordinate 376,541 of NZ_JBIDBK010000001.1, read as the reverse complement.
TGCGCCCAGCCTCTCCGGGCACCGCCCGCCGTACCAGCGCCGCACAGCCGACCGGGTGACGGCGGTCAGAGCGTTCCCGCGTGACCGGCCCCCGGATATCGTGAGCGCGAACGGCGCCGGTGACGGCCCGTCCGCTACGAGGGGGAGACTTCGTGACCACACTGCTCGTACTGTTCGCCGTCCTCGCCGTCCTTGTCGCGGTGCTCGTCGTCGTCCTGCTGCGCCGGGGCAACGGAGGCACCGAGAACGCCGACGGCCTCGTCATGGAGCAGGCCCGGAGGGAGCGGGCCCACCTCGACCGCTCGAACTTCTCCTCGACCGCCGTGCACTCCAGCCTGCCGACCATGACCGACCAGCACCACCGCCCCTGAGCCGCCGCCGGCCGGCCCTCACCCCGCGTGACCGCGCGGGCCCCACCGGGCCGCGAGCAGCAGGGCGATGTCGTCCGGGCGGTCGGGGGCCTGGCGTGCCTCGCGGATCAGACGGTCGGCCGCGTCCGCGAGCGGCACCGCCCCGGTCGCGGCGAACGTGCGGCGCAGCTGCTCGATGCCCACGTCGATGTCCGTGTCCGGCCGCTCCACCAGGCCGTCGGTGAACAGGGCGAGGACCTCGCCCGGTTCGAGCCGCAGCCGGGTCTCCGGATACGTGGCCGTGTCGTCGACACCGAGGACCACGCCGCCCGCCAGGTCCACCACCTCGGTGCGGCCGTCCGCCCGGCGCAGCAGCGGCTGCGGATGCCCGGCCCTGGCGGCCTGCACCGCGCCCGTCTCCGGGTCGAGGGCGACGTAGCAGCAGCTCGCGAACTGGCCCGGATCCAGGTCGATCAGCAGCCGGTTCGTCCCCCGCACCACGTCCTCCGGCGGCAGGCCGCCCAGCGCGAACGCCCGCACCGCGCTGCGCAGCTGGCCCATCGTCGCCGCCGCGGCCACACCGTGGCCCTGCACGTCGCCGATGACGAGGGCCAGGTGCCCCGGGATCGTCTCGATCACGTCGTACCAGTCCCCGCCCACTTCCATGCCCTGCGTGCCGGGCAGATAGCGGCCCACCGTCTCCACGCCCTCGTACACCGGCAGCCGGTGGGGGAGCAGCGCGTCCTGCAGCCCCCGGGCGAGCGCCGACTCCGAGTCGTAGCGCTGAGCCCGCTCCAGGGCCTGGGCGATGAGACCGGCGAGAGCGGTGAGCACCGTGCGCTCCTCGGCGTCGAAGCCGCGCGGTCTGTCGAAGCCCAGGATGCACGAGCCGACCGGCCGGCCCGAGGCGATGAGCGGCAGGAACGCCCGCGCACCCGTGTGGGCGTCGAGCGGAAGCCCCGGGTAGGCCGCGTTCAGCTGCTCCATGGACTCGAAGAAGAGCGGCCTACCCGTCGTCAGCGTCTCCACACCGGGTACGTGGGCGCCCAGACCGACCCCGTCGAAGGGCTCCAGGAAGCCCGGCGGGAAGCCGGTCTCCCACGCCAGGTACAGATGCCGTTCGCTGAGCAGGTAGATCGCCAGCTGCCGGCCGCCGAAGGCGGGCAGCAGCTCCTCGGTGACCACGGCGGACACCTGGCGCGCCGTCACCGCCTCCGACAGCGCGATGGCGAGGGCCACCGGACGGTACAGAGCGGCGGCCCGGCCCTCCGGCGAGGACAGGCCGTCGTCGTCGGGGCCGGTGAGGCCACCGCTCGGTCCGTCGGCCGGATCCCCCTGGGGGACCAGGACCAGCGTCACCCCGTCCTGCCCCGGATACAGGGAGACGGACAGCCACTCGCCGCGCCCCGGATGGGCCAGGAAGTGGATCGGCTGGTCGGACAGCAGCGCGCCGCGCAGCTGCTCCTCGTGATACGGGTGGGCGAACCAGGGCAGCGCCTCCCACAGCGGGTGCCCGGCCAGGGTGCCCCGCGGCCGACCGAGGAGCGCCTCCGTGCGCTCGTTCACGTAGGTGATTCGCCCCAGCCGGTCGATCGCCAGGATCGCCCGGGGCAGCCGGTCGGTGGCGTCCGAGCCGAGGAGCCCGGTGCCGAGGTCCACGAGCGAGCCGGTCAGCAGGTTTCCGCCCCGGTCCCGGTCGAGCGGGCGGGCGGTCACCTCCAGGAGGTGCAGCCCGCCGTCCGGGCCCTTCAGCCGGATCCGGCGCGCTGCGGGCCCGCCGGAGCCCGCCGCCTGCCGGGCGAGCGCCCACAACGCGTACGTGTCCTCGGGCATCAGCCGGGCGGTCAGCGCCTCGACGTCCCAGGGGAGTGGGGTCGTCTCGCCCAGGATGTCCCGCAGCCCCTGGTCCGCGGTGACCGTGCCGGTGTCCAGGTTCCAGTCGAAGTAGCCGATCCGCACCGGAGGCCCGGTCCGGGTCGGCAGCTGCACGGACACCGGTTCGCCCGGCCACTCGACCCGGGTGCCGTGCGCCGCGAGCTCCGCGAGCGTCACGCCCAGGCGGCGCGCCTCGTGGATCATGCGGCCGCGGTCCCGGGTGTCCACCGGCACCCCCGGCGTGGGGTCGCGCAGCACCACCAGGACGCCGAACCGCTCCCGGCCGCTGATCACCGGGGTGTAGAGGGAGGCGAAGGGGAACGGGAGGCTCGCCACGAGCTGCGGGAAGAGCCGCATGGCCTCCTCGACGTCCCCCAGGTGGACCGGCTGGCCCGATCGGTGGGCCTCGGCCACCGGGAACGGGCGGTTCACGTGCATCCGCCACCAGGGCCGGAACAGCGAGCCCGGCAGGCCCGCGAGCACGGCGAGCCGCAGCAGCCCGGGCGTCCCCGACTGCAGGTAGACGCCGCCCGCGTATCCGCCCGCCGCCTCCACGGCCCGCAGCACCGCCTCGGCGAGCACCACGCCCAGGGCGTCGGCGGGGTGCCCGTCGACGGCGGTGTCCCGGGGCGGCGGCCCGGTCGCGGCCGACGGGGCGGAGCCTGCCGCGCCGTACGAGGTCACACAGCCAGCATGCTCCCGCCCCGAAGGGCCACGCATCCGGAGTAACGGCGCGTGAACCACTCTCCGGGGGCATTGACCGGCGCTCCCCCGCTCGCGAGACTCGGTGCCCGGCCGTCGCGGCGGGCGTGCGGCCCCACCACCTCGTGACCAGGGGGACCGATGACGGGCCGGGTTCTTCCGTACGACGTACAGGGCAGCGGACCGCGCCGGGCGCTGGTGCTGCACAACTGGTTCGGCGACCGCACGAGCTTCGCACCGCTGCGGGACCACCTCGACGAGGCGGCCGGGTCGTACGCCTTCCTCGACTGCCGGGGCTACGGCGAGGCGATCGACGCGGAGGGCGCCTACACCATGGAGGAGGTCGCGGCCGACGCCCTCGCCGTCGCGGACGACCTGGGCTGGGACACCTTCTCCGTGGTCGGTCATTCCATGGGCGGCAAGGCTGCCCAGCTGATGCTGCTCGACGCTCCGGAGCGGGTCCGGTCCATCGTCGGGATCTCCCCGGTCTCCGCGGCCGGCTTCCCCCTCGACGCCGACACCTGGGAGCTCTTCGCCGGAGCCGCCGAGAACCCCGGAAACCGCCGGGCGATCATCGACAACACCACCGGCGGCCGGTACGACGAGGCCTGGCTCTCCGCGCTCGTGGACCGCTCGCTGCGGCGCTCGTCGGCCACCGCCTTCCGCGCCTACCTCGACTCCTGGTCCCGTACCGACTTTCACGAGCGGGTCCGCGACAACCAGGCCCCCGTCCTCCTCGTCGTCGGCGCCCACGACCCCGCCCTCGGTGCGGAGGCCATGGAGTCCACCTGGCTGCGCTGGTACCCCAACGCCCGGCTGGAGGTCCTCCCCGAGGCGGGCCACTACGCCCCTGAGGAGACCCCGCAGGCCCTCGCCGACGCCATCGAGGCCTTCCTGGCGGCCTGACGCGCGCCGGCGGCCGGGGCCGGGGACACTGTGCGCAGGCGGACGGACCACGGCCCGGCACACGGACCCCGGCCGGACCGCGGGGAGAGGCGGTGCACGGGATGATCCTGGCCCTGACCGCGGCGGTCGCCGCGGCCCTGCTCGTCTGCCGGCTCGCCCTGCGTGAGCGGCGCACCCCCGGTTCCGCCCGGCGCACCCTCGCCTTCCTCCGCGACCGGCGGGCCCTCACCGCCGGGCTCTGCGCGGGTCTGCTCCTGGCGGCCCTCGGCTGGCGCGGGACCGGTCCCGGCGCCGTGGCCTGGGCCGCGCTGGCGGGGATCCTGGTGGCGGGACTGAGCTCCGGGAGCGGAAACGGCGAGGGCCCCGCCCCCGGCGCTCGCGCGCGGGGGACGGGGCCCGGGGGCTCCCGGAATCAGGAGTAGTAGCCGAAGAGGTCGGCGATCACGTGGACCGTTCCGGCGTTCGCCCGGAAGTCGATCTTTCCGTTGACGACGGGCACGGTGACGAGGTTGGCGGTGGTCTGCCCGGCGGTCCAGTTGAGGTTGGACGCGTTGGGCAGCGCGGTGCCGTCCGGCCACACGGTCAGGAAGCCGCCGGAGGTTGGGGCGGTGGTCGTGACGTTCAGGACGACCGCCTTGGCCGTGGCCAGCGTGTGACCGTCGTTCAGGTTCAGCACCAGGTTGGTGCCGCCCTTCAGGGGCGCGGCCGCCGCGGTGCCGAGAGCGGACCGGGTGTCGAGCAGCCGGGCCGGGCCCGCGGTGTGGAAGGCCGAGCCCTCGCCACCCGCGGTGAAGTAGCCGAACACGTCGGCGATGAAGTGCACGGTGCCGGTACCGGCGTTGTACAGGTTCACCTTGCCGTCGGCGCCGATCGGCAGGACGACCATGTTCGGGCGGGTCTGACCGGCCAGCCAGTTGATGTTCGACGCGGTCGGCTGCGGGGTGCCGCTCGGGTAGGCGATGAGGTGACCGCCCGACGCCGGCGCGGTCGCCGTGACGTTGAGCACCACGGCGGTGGCCCCGGTGGCCGGGACGCCGCCGGCGCCCGCGACGGTCAGCGAGACGGTGCCCTTGCCGGCGACCGGGGAGGTGCCGGCGCGGCCGATGCCGTAGCGGGTGTCGAGGATGCGCGCCGGGCCCTTGGGCACGTACGTGCCGCCGCCGGCCTCGGTCGAGTAGTAGCCCGAGATGTCGGCGATGAAGTGGGTGGTGCCGCTGCCGGCGTTGAAGAGGTCGACCGAGCCGTCCTTGCCGACCGGGACGGTCACCAGGTTCGGGACGATCTGGCCCTTCAGCCAGTTCATGTTGGACGAGTTCGGGCGGGTGGTGCCCGTCGGGTACGCGATGAGGAAGCCCGCCGCGGTCGGCGAGGCGGCCGTCACGTTCATGACCACGGAGGTCACGCCGGTCGTCGGGACGCCGCCCACGCCGGTCACCTTCAGCTTGACGGTGGCGTTGCCGGCGACCGGGGAGGTGCCGGCGCGGCCGATGCCGTAGCGGGTGTCGAGGATGCGGGCCGGCGGCAGCGCGTTGAACGTCGCGGCCGGAGCCGGGGCGACGGCCTTGCACAGGCCGGTGACTATCTCGCGTCCGTTGGGGGAGCCGAGGCCGGTGGCGAGGTCGTAACCGGCCCCCGCCTTGTAGAGGCCGCTGTTGTTGCCGGACGCCGTCAGGTTGTTGTCGCCCGTGGTGACGTCGCGGAAGGCGGTCGCCGGGAGCTTGTAGAGCGCCGGGTGGACGTAGCCGACGGAGCCGTTGGCCTGGCAGGCCAGGTCCTGGTCTGCCTGCGCGAGGAGCGCGGCCCAGACCGGCGCGGCGCCGCTGGTGCCGCCGATGATCCACCAGTACTGGCCGCCCTCGCCGAACGCGACGGGGTAGCCGGTGGCGCTGTCGCCGACGGCGGAGACGTCCGGGACCTGGCGGCAGGCGCTGCCGGCGGCCGGGCTGCAGAAGGTGTCGCTGTAGCCGGCGCCGGTGCGGCCGGCCTGGAAGCCGGTGGTGGAGTCCACGGCGAAGTGCCGGGAGACGCCGCCGCCGGAGCCCTTCCAGGTGGTCTGGTTGGCGACGGAGCCGCGCATGGTCGTGCCGCCGACGCCGAGGACGTACGGCGAGGCGGCCGGGAAGTCGGCCACGAGCTGGTTGGCGTTGGGCTGGTCCGGGACGCCGTTGCCGTCGTAGTCGGAGTAGCAGCCGGTGGAGCCGCTGTCGCCGGAGGCCACGACGACGCTCTGGCCCTGGGCGGTGGCCTGCTGGAAGGCCAGGTTCTCCGCGTCGATGACCTCGGTCGGCGTGTTCATCTCACAGCTGCCCCAGCTGACGGAGACGACCTTGGCCCGGTTGTCGGAGACGATCCGGCGGAAGAGGGCCGTGCCGTCGTTCCAGGTGTTGGGGGCCTGGTACACGAGGATCTTGGACTGCGGGACGAGACCGGCGATGGTCTCGACGTCGAGCGCGGTCTCGAGACCCACACCCGTCTCGTAGCTCGCCGGCTCGGCGGGGCCGCCGTTGATGCGGACCGAGCTGACCGGGACCTTCGTCTTGTGACAGGCCTGGTAGGCGTTGATGTCCCGGAGGTCGTAGTTCTCCAGCGAGTAGACCGCGATGGTGGTGCCGGTCTGCACGTTCGGCTGGTTCGCCATGTTGTACTGCGCGGCGAGCGACTTGGCGCTCCAGTAGTCCTGTCCGTCGTACGCGGCGGGCACGCCGCCCGACGCGGTCGCGTACAGGTTCTTGATCTCGGTGCACATCGTCGGCGTGGTGCCGGTGAGGCGGGGCTGGCGGGCGACCGTGTCGGTCCCGGCCGCCGCCTTGCGGGGCTTGCCCTTCGCGCCGGTGTTGCGCGGCTCGTACGAGGAGAGCGTGCTCAGGCCGACGACTCCGCGGACGTCCTCGGCGGTGCGGCCGCCGAACTGCGGGGCCACCGTGTTGACGAGGCCGGCCCGGCCGTTCCGCAGCCGGTAGCCGTCGAACTCGGTGCCGAACGCCTTGGCGGCCTTGGCGACGGTCGTCGTCACCGGCAGCGTGAGGCCGTCCGACTGCAGCGCGCCGACGGTGAGGCCCTTCGCGCTCAGCTCGGCGCGCACGCGCTCCACGGCCTGCGGCTCGGCGCCGAAGACCTGCGCGAACTCGCCCGTACCGAGGTACTGGCGGTAGCGCGGCGAGCCCGGGGTGGAGACCTCGCTGACGAACCGGCTCAGCGCGGCCGGGTCCCTCGGCTCCAGGACGACGCTCAGCTCCAGCGTCTCACCGGGGGCCGGGTCGGCGGTACGGACCGCGCCCCGCGGCACCTTGGGCGCCGAACCGACCCGCTGAGGGCCCGGTTCGCCGGCCGGCGCCGCCGTCGCGGCCGAAGCCGGGACGGCGGCTGTGGTGACGGCCAGTGCGGCCACGGTGGCCGCACCCCATCTGAATGCCTTCTCACGGGCGGTTCGGCCCATGCGCACGCTCCCTTTTCACGTTCCGCGTCGCGGCGCACCCGGGCAGGGAGCGGCCCGGGAAGGAGAAACGGCGCAGCTGAACCGAGGGCGCGGCGCCATGGCGCACGAACCCGTCTCGCGTGAACCCCCCCGGTGCCGTTCGCGCACGCCCACGGGCTGCGGAGCGACGACCAGATGTGAAGATTTATCAGGCCCGGAGTCGTGCGCGACACCCGGGGGGCGGTTGTGCGGTGCGAAGTGATCGCAGACGGCGCTTTTCAGCCGCAAGTTACCCGTCGGTTTCGCGTGACTTCCCACGAATGCGCCAGTAGAACATGTTCCCATTCACTCTCGAAGTGAGGAACATCACGTGAGTGACAGATCCCCGACGACCTCGGAATCCAGAGGTCTGACCCGCCGTCGCTTCGTCACTGGAACCGGTTCTCTTCTCGGCGGCCTCGCGCTCGCCGGGCATACCGGCCAGGCCAACGCCGCCACCCCCGCAGAGGTCGCCGCCGTCCTCGCCCCCATCCCGCCGGGCGCCCGCGTCGCCGCCCTCGTGGTCGGCACCGGCTACGGCGGCTCGGTCGCCGCCCTCCGGCTCGCCCAGGCCGGCGTCGACGTCCACATGATCGAGATGGGCATGGCCTGGGACACCCCCGGGCCCGACGGGAAGATCTTCGCCAACACCACCAAACCCGACTACCGGTCCTTCTGGCTGCGCACCCGCACCAAGCAGCCGCTGAGCAACTTCCTCGGCTTCCCGCTCGACAAGGACGTCCCCCGCTACACCGGCATCCTGGACGCCGAGGACTTCGCCGGCATCACCGTCTACCAGGGCCGCGGCGTCGGCGGCGGCTCGCTCGTCAACGGCGGCATGGCCGTCACCCCGCGCCGCGAGGTCTTCCCGTCGCTCCTTCCGACCGTCGACCCGGCCGAGATGTACGCCACCTACTATCCGCGCGCCAACGCCGGACTCGGCGTCACCAGCGTGGACCAGGCCTGGTGGGAGAGCGCCGACTGCTACCAGTACGCCCGCGTCGGCCGTAAGCACGCGCAGCGCTCCGGCTTCCCCTTCGTCTTCGTGCCCAACGTCTACGACTGGGACTACATGAAGCGGGAGGCCGCCGGCTCGGTGCCCAGGTCGGCCCTGGAGGGCGAGGTCATCTACGGCAACAACCACGGCAAGAAGAGCCTCCAGAAGACCTACCTCGCCCGCGCCGCCGAGACCGGCCGTGTCGCCGTCTCCCCGCTCCACAAGGTCACGAACGTCACGCCCGCGTCCGGCGGCGGCTACACCGTCACCATCGACCGGCTCGACACCACCGGCGCCACCGTCGAGACCAAGACCGTCACCGCCGACCGCGTGTTCTTCGCCGCCGGCAGTGTCGGCACCAGCAAGCTCCTCACCCGCCTCAGGGCCACCGGCGCCCTGCCCGCCCTCACCGATCAGGTCGGCAAGGGCTGGGGCGACAACGGCAACGTCATGTGCGGCCGGGCCAACCACATGTGGGACCCGACCGGGAAGCTCCAGTCCGCCATGCCCACCGCGGGCATCGACAACTGGGACGCGGGCGGCGCCTTCGCCGAGGTCGCCCCGCTGCCCACCGGCATCGAGACCTACGCGTCCTTCTACCTGTCCATCACGAAGACGCCCCACCGCGCCGAGTTCAGCTGGAACGCCGCCACCGGACGCGTCGACCTGAACTGGGACCGCGCCTGGAAGCAGACCTCCATCGACGCGGCCAGGACCATCTTCGACAAGATCAACGCCAAGGAGGGGACGATCTACCGCACCGACCTCTTCGGCACGTACAAGATCTGGGGCGACCATCTCACGTACCACCCGCTCGGCGGCGCCGTGCTCGGCAGCGCGACCGACAACTACGGCCGGCTGCGCGGCTACGACGGCCTGTACGTCATCGACGGGGCGCTCATCCCGGGCAGCACGAGCGTCAACCCGTTCGTCACGATCACGGCCCTGGCCGAACGCAACATCGAGAAGATCATCGCGACCGACCTGTAGGAGGAAGCGCGGCGCACGAAGGGGGCCGGCCGAGCAACGGACCGGCCGGCCCCCTTCCGCCGCTCAGTGCGTCGGCAGCACGCACACCGTGTCGAGCCCGAGCACCCGGTTGAGGCGCCCGAAGGCCAGCCACGAACCCAGGCTCATCGTCAGTTCCACGATCTCCACCTGGCTGTACGCCGCGGTCATCCGCCCCCAGAACTCCTCGTCCAGGCGGTGATGGTCGAGCGCGTACCGTTCCGCGTACTCCGCGGCCAGCCGCGTCCGCTCGTCGAAGGCCTCCGTCGTGCGCCACTCCAGGACGGCGTCGGCGAACTCCTCCTCGACCTTCTCCCCGTCCCGGTCCGTGCGCCAGTCCAGGCAGAACCTGCACCCGTTGATCTGCGCGATCCGCAGCCGCGCCGCCTCGAACTCGCGCAGTCCCAGGGTCGTGTGGGAGTACACGGACAGCGAGAAGTTCGCCGCCGCCATCCCGATCCCGGGCACCATGTCGCCCCATACGTACCCGATCGGCTCCTGGCCCTCGGGAATGTCGATGATCACCGCGGTCTCCTTCCCAGCTTCCCCACCGCCGGTCGCAACGGCACGTCCAGCGCGTCGTACAGTCCGGGCTCCGACTCCACGAGCCAGTCCACGGCCCCCACGAGCCGCCCCACGGCGGTCGCGTTCCCGCCCGCCGACCGGTTCTCGCCCTCGTCCGAAGCCGCCACGGTCACCTCGATCCGCGGCCGGCCCTCCACGATCACCCGGTGCGCCCCCGACCCGTCGGGCGGCACCGGCCAGTCCGGGGCGCAGTCCGGGTGGATCCGGGTCACGTGCTCGATCACCAGGCGCGGCTCGCCGTCGACGATCCCCTGCACCTCGAAGCGGACCGCGCCCTGGGTGCCGGCCGCGAACTCGCCCATCGTGCGGGTGCGCACCGTCGCCTCCAGCGGGCGCCGGTCCAGCGTCTCGCGGATCTCGTCGAGCTCGACCCCGAGCGCCCGGGCCATCAGCCGCAGCTGACCGCCCCACACCATCGTCGGCACCGACGGCAGCAGCATCGGCGGCTCGTAGTCCATGGGCTGGCCCATGCCGACGAGATACCGGACCGACTCCTCCTGCTCGTACGTCGAGTAGTCGAAGATCTCCTGGCAGCGGATCGCCTCCACCGTGCTGCCCAGACCGCTCACGAGCAGCGGCAGGACGTCGTTGCCCCAGCCCGGGTCGACACCCGAGGCGAACAGCGAGCCGCCGCCCTCCGCGACCGCGGCCAGGACCGGCTCGCGGAACTCCGCGGGAGCGCCGCGCTGGTCGTAGAGCGGATAGAGCGAGGGCGTCACGACGACCGCCCCGGCCCGGACGGCCCGGACCACGTCGGCGAGCGCGTCGTCCGGGCGCATGTCGCCGGAGGCGGCGTACACGACGGCGCGCGGCCCCTCGGCCAGGACGCCCTCGACGTCGTCCCGGGCCGCGACCCCCAGATCACGCCCCAGCCCGGCGAGCTCGCCCGCGTCGCGGCCGACCTTGGCGGGGTTCGCGACGAGGACGGCCGAGAGTTCGAGCGCCGGATGGGCGTCGACGGCTCGGATCGCCGCGCGCCCGACATTTCCGGTTCCCCACACCACGGTCGGAATCATGCGCGGAGGGTAGCGCCGGGGGCGCGAGGTTCCCAGAGTCGAGACCCGGTTGATCTGACGAGCCATCAGGCCATGGCCGGCGGGCGACGGCGGCGCCCCCCTACGACCCGGACGCCGTGTCCTCCTCCAGCCGCAGCGTCACGAACGGCACGGTGTCGCCCGGCAGGACGTAGCGCTCGGTCTCCACGAAGCCGCGGGCCAGGGCGAAGCGCAGCCCCTCCTCGTTGCTCGCCAGTACGACCGTCTCCACGCCCGCGTCGCTCAGCGTCCGGGCGTGCGCCAGGCCCCGTTCGTACAGTGCCGTGCCGTAGCCCCGGCCGCGGTACCCCGGCAGGATGCGGGAGATGACCGTCGCCGCGGGCGTCTCCTCGTCCGGCGGGCGGACCGTGGAGCAGCCGACCGGGGTGCCGTCCGCGTACGCGACGTCGAGCCGGTTGCGGCCCGCGCGTTCGCGCACCTGGTCGGCGGAGAGCGGGGCCGTCGGGATGATCGTGTTGTGGACCCGCCGCCAGTCCGCCAGGAGCGCGGGGGAGGCGACCGGGTCGTCCGGGTCGACTGCGGTGATGCGAAGGGCGTTCGCGGGGGAGTCGTTCACGGCTGCAGCCAAGCGCCCGGCCGACGCCCCGTCAACTGCTTTGCCCCTGGCCCGGACGGGTGAGGAGGCCCGGCCGGGGCGACAGGCCGGGAGCGCACCGGGTACGGATGGGCGCATTGCCCCGACCCTCGGAGGTGGCCGGCTCATGCCCGTCCGCAAGGGCACCGCAACGGTGCTCACGTGTGCCCTGTCCGCGGCCCTGGCGCTGACCGGCTGTGGCGCTCCGCGGCCGCCCGCCGGGGCCCCGGCGCCGGCGCCCGCCCACGCGTCGGCGGCGCCGAGCACCGCGCTGACCGATGCGCGCGACGCCGCGAACCGCGCCCCCGCACGCATCCCCGGAGTCGGACCGCGCACCCACGCCCACATTCCCGACGGCACCACGCAGGCCCTCGTGGTGAGCGGCGACGCCGTCGACGGCACCGTCGCCGACGTGGCGCTGTACGAGCGGGACCCGGCCGGCCCCTGGCGCAGGTCGGCCGGCCCCTGGACCGCGCGCAACGCCCTGCGCGGCTGGACCGAGGACCACGAGGCGGGCGACCTGCGATCCCCCATCGGCGTGTTCCGGCTCGGCGACGCCGGGGGCCGGCTGCCCGACCCCGGGGCCCGCCTCCCCTACGACCACGACGAGGCGTTCGACGTCTCGGGCACCGGCTTCCTCGGCGAACCCCTCGAAGGCTCCTTCGACTACGTCGTCGCCATCGACTACAACCGCGTCCCCGGCAGGACCCCGCTCGACAAGGAGCGCCCGCTCGGCGAGGAGAAGGGCGGCGGCGTCTGGATCCACGTCGACCACGGCGGCCCCACCCAGGCCTGTGTCGCGCTGCCCCGCGAGGACATGACGGCACTGCTGCGCGCGCTCGACCCGGCCCGCGAGCCCGTCGTCGTCATGGGACCGGCCGTGGTGCTGGCCGGCTGACCCGCGGAGGGGGCGGCGCCGACGGTGGGTCCGGTGCCGGTCGGGCTCGGAACCACGGCACCGGTGCGTGCTGCTGCGGTCCCGTCGGGGTGGGCTGCCGTAGGACGGCGCGCTGGTGGCGGCGCCGTCGTACGTGATGTTCCACCCAGCGGAACGCGCGTAGAACGGGACCCGGCCGGCCCGGCACAGTAAGGGACGTGCCGGGGGGAACGGCACGAACGGCCCGCCACGGAGGCGGGACGCACCGCAGCCCGTCACCCGACGGGACGTCACCAAGGGGGAACCACATGAACAAGAACCGCAGCGTCCGCATGGCCGCCGCCGCCCTTCTCGGGCTCGGCAGCCTGGGAGTCTTCGCCGGCACGGCGCAGGCCGAGCCGATCGACTACGTGAAGATCGAGCTCGTCCAGCTCACCTGCCACCAGCAGAGCGAGGGCGACCACGACGAGGCCTACCTCAACATCACCGACGCCAACGGCAACCAGGTCAAGGTCTGGCCCGGCAACGGGATCACGTACCAGACCATGGGCACCGGCTACGTGCGCACCCTGACCGACGGCAACGGCAACGCGGCCCTGATCCTCGGCCGCGAGCAGGCCCGCACGCTCACGCTCTGGGACAAGGACACCTTCGGCGGGGACGACAAGCTGGGCGCGACCCTGGTCACCGGCAGCGAGGCCGGGTCCGAGGTCCAGTACCGCTCCCTGGAGGGCTCCGGCGGCGTCTACACGATCGCCTACCGCGTCATCGACATCTGACGCCTCACCGGCCGCCCTCGGCGGCCGGCCGGCCCCGCCGGTGCGCCGCGACCCGCTCGCGGGTGGCGCACCGGCGCGAGCAGTAGCGGCGCTCCCGCCCGCGCCCGTCGGGGACGAAGACGTCCCGGCACGCGCCCGACGCGCACACGCCGCCGGGAGCGCGGCCCCGGTCCCACAGGAGCACGGCCAGGGACAGGCACGAGGAGGCGAGGAACCACTCGGCCCACGGGGCGTCGTCGTCCCGGTCCACGTGCGGATGCCAGGGGCTCGCACCGCCGTGCGCGGTGAGCCGCAGCGGGCCCGTCCGCGCGGCGAGCAGGGAGTTGAGGCTCTCCGCCGCCTCGGTGACGCCCTCCGCGGCGAACACCGACCGCAGGGCCGAGGCCGCTTCCCGCAGGCCGGGGAGATCCTCGTCGGACAGTCCGAGCGGCTCGCTCTCGCCGTACGCACGCAGTACCCCGGCGACCTCGTCGATCCGGCTCGGACCCGGGTCCGGACCGCTCAGCACGTTGACGAGAGCGGCGGCGCGCCGTGCGTTGGCGAGCACGGAGTGGCGGGCGGGGCCGTCGTCCAGGACCGGGGGCGTGGTGGGGGCCATCCGGCGAATGTAACGCATCTTGTGGACTTTTGAGTTACCTGCGTAGCGTCGGGCCGGTGCCCCACCACCACCGGCGCTCCAGCCCGGACACCCCGCGCGGCGACCGCCCGCGCCCGGTTCCCCGACGCTCCGTCACCCGGGGCTCCGTCCTCGGGAGTCCCCTCACCCGGCGTCTGCTCCTGGGCGCCACCGCGGCGCGGACCGGCGACGAGATGTCCGGCCCGGCGCTCCTGCTGCTCGGCTACTCCCAGACCGGCTCCACCACGACCGCCGCGGCGCTCCTCGCGGGAATCACGGCCGCCGCGGCGCTCGGCGGACCCATCTTCGGCGTGCTCCTGGACCGGGCGGCGCGTCCGGGCCGACTGCTCGCCGGCACACTCGTGCTCTACGCCTTCGGGTTGTGGGGTGTCCTGCTGAGCCTCGGCCGCGTCCCGTTCGCGCTGACGCTGCTGGTCGCGCTCGCCGCCGGGACACTCGCCCCCGCCCTCGCGGGCGGCTGGACCTCGCAGCTCTCCGGATCCGTGCCCGCCGACCGGCTGCACCGGGTCCACGCGCTCGACGCGATGACCTTCGGCGCGTCCGGTCTGCTCGGCCCCGCCCTCGCGGGGCTCCTCGCGGGGCCGGCGGGCGCCGCTTCCGCGGTGGTGGTCGCCGCCGCGCTGATCCTCGTCGCCGTGCCGGCCACCAGGGGCCTGCCGCGCCGGCCTGCGCCGCGCGAACCGGTGACCGTGCGGGCCGTCGCGGGCGACCTGGTGCGCGGCTTCGCCTTCCTGGCCCGCTCCCGGCCGCTGGCCCGGGCCACCCTCACCTCGACGGTCTCCTGCCTGGGGCAGGGCGGGTTCGTCGCGTGCCTCCCGCTGCTCGGGGCGCGGGCCCTCGGCGCCCCGGGCAACGGGGCGCTGCTGCTCGCCTGCGTCGCCCTGGCCGCCCTCGGCGCGGGCGCGGTGCTCGCCCGGCGGCGGCGCCCGCCCGTGCCCGACACGGTCCTGTGGGTCGCGCCGCTGGTGCTCGCGGCGGCCTTCGCGACCGCGGCGAGCTGCCGGACCGGGCCGCTCGTGGCCGCCGTGCTCCTGGCGGGGGCCGCCGAAGGGCCCCAGCTCACCGCCCTGTTCGCGGTGCGGCAGCGGGAGGCGCCGGAGCGGCTGCGGGCCCAGGTCTTCACGACCGGGGCCAGTGTGAAGATCACCGCATTCGCCCTGGGCGCGGCCCTGGCCGGGCCGCTCGCCGCCCGCTCCCTGCCGGGCGCCCTGCTCGCGGCCGCCGCCGTGCAGCTGCTCGCCGCCGCGGCCCACGCGGCGGCCGGCGGCGGGGGTGTCAGGACGAGGCGGCGCGCAGAGCGGCCGTCTTCGCGCGGACCTCTTCGGGGGAGAGGTAGGCGTCCGTGTACTCGAAGTCGCGCAGCGTGCCGGACTTCGAGGACAGGAAGCCCGTGCGCACGAAGTCGTCCCCGGCCACCGCGTTGAGCAGCCAGTTCGTCAGCACCCGGGTCTTGGCCACGTTGGTGCGCAGCGCGCCCCAGTGGTAGGCGCGGGCGACCGCCTGGGCGGGCATGCCGTGGAGTTCCACGCCGAGCGGCTTGGAGACGCCGTCCAACCCGCCCAGGTCCACGACCAGGCCCAGGTCCTTGTGCTCGTACGGGTGGGTCCGCTCGCCCCGCAGCGTCGCCACCAGGTTGTCGGCGACCACCTTGCCCTGGCGCATCGCGTGCTGCGCGGTGGGCGGGCAGATCGCCCCCTTCTCGCCCTTGGCCAGGTCGGGCACCGCGGCCGCGTCGCCCAGGGCGTACACCCCGGGGAAGCCCGGCACCGTCATGTCCGCCTCGACCGCGAGACGGCCGCGCACGGTCTCGGCGCCGAGCGTCCCGATGAGCGGGCTCGCGGCGACGCCGGCCGTCCAGATGAGCGTCCGGCAGGGCAGCACCCGCCCGTCGGTGAGCGTCACGTTCTCGTCGTCCACCGAGGCCACGGACACCCCGAGGGAGATCTCGATCCCCCGCCTGCGCAGGATGGCCAGGGCCGCCGCGCCCAGCTTGGGCCCCAGTTCGGGCATCAGCGCGGGGGCGATGTCGACCAGGTGCCACTTGATGAGCCGCGGGTCGAGCCGGGGATAGCGCTTGACCGCGGTGGCGGTGAGCAGCTGCAGGCAGGCGACCGTCTCGGTCCCCGCGTAGCCGCCGCCGACCACCACGAACTGCAGCCGCGCGGCCCGCTCCGCCTCGTCCTGGCTCGCGTCGGCGAGGTCGAGCTGAGCGATGACGTGGTCACGGATGTAGGCCGCCTCGGCCAGCGTCTTCATGCCGCGGGCGTGCTCCGCGAGCCCGGGGATGTCGAAGGTGCGGGTGACGCTGCCGGGTGCGAGGACCAGGTGGTCGTACGGCTCGGTCTCGAGCTCGCCCGTGATGGTGCGCACCACACAGACCTTGGCATCGGTGTCGATGCCGACCGCGCCGCCGGGGATGATCCGGGTCCGGTGCCGTTCGCTGCGCCGCAGGGAGAGCGCGACCGACTGGGGGGTGAGGACGCCGGAGGCGACCTGGGGGAGCAGGGGCAGATAGAGCTGGTACGAGAAGGGGGAGAGCAGCGAGATCGCGGCCTCCCGGTCGACCAGCCGCCGTTCGAGGCGCCGTACGCACGCGACCCCGGCGAATCCGGCGCCCACCACGAGGATTCTCGGTCGAGACACGGTGACAGTCCGCCCTTCCACGTTCCTGACCGCCGACAGATCGACGGTCCTTGGAAGACGACTAACCGGGGGGATCATCGGGAAACCCTGTATATCGGCCGAGTGGGTGACGAGGGTGCCGTCGGCGGGACCCCGGGCGGCCGCTGCGGACCCCGGCGGCCGGCGGCGGACAGCGGGGGGCGTCCGCGGCTACGCGCTGCGCACGCTCGGCCGGCTGGAGGAGGCCGGGGCCGCCCGGCGCGAGGCCGTGCACATCAACCCCTATCCCCCCGGCGACCGGTCCGGCGTCGGCCCGGCCCGGCCAGGCCCGGCAGCGGCCCGGCGGGTGGCTGCCGGCCCTCCGGGCGGCCGGTCCAGGGGAGCTCAGGGCCAGGTCGGGCATCCCCCGGCGACCGGTCCGGCGGGTGGTTGCGGTCCGGCGGGTGGCCGCGGACCTCGGGGTGGCTGCGGGCCTCCGGGTGGCCGCCCCGGGAAGCCGCGGGCGGCCTGTCGGTATGCCCCGGTCCCGCCTCGGCGGCAGGCCCGGGGCGGGCAGGGGTCAGCCCGAGATGCTCGGCGCGCCGGTCTCGATGTGGCCGGTGTAGCGGCGCGACCAGGTGCCGTCGAGGTCGGCGAGGATCGTGAAGTCGTACCACCCGTTGCTGTACGCGACCGCGTTGAAGTAGTCCTCGCGCGAGGACTTCGCCGGCACCGTGTACGTCCAGGGCCCGTCCGTGCGGTAGGCGTTGGAGCGGATGGTGAAGGTGACGTCCGAGGCGGAGTTGTTGGTCATCCTGAACCAGACGGCCGTCTTCCCGGTGCCCGGCTCGACCGCGTACCGCGCCGCGACCTCGATGTCCTTGCCCGCCTTGGAGGCGTCGCCGATGAAGCGGCGCAGGAAGCGGTTCGGGCCCATCATCGAGATGTCGTACTTGCCGGAGCCGGAGCCGAGCCCGATGTTGAAGTAGTCGGTGGCGGTGGTGCCCGGGTCGACGGTGTACTGCCAGGCGGCCGTGTCGCGGTACTGGTGCGGATGGATCGTGAAGTGTGCCGCGCGGCGGGCCTCGGTCCCCTGGTTGGTCATGGAGAACCAGGCGAGGATCTTGCCCGCGGCGCCGAACTCGAAGCGGTCGAGGTTGCCGTTGACCTGGTAGGGCACGGCGCGCGCCGGGCGGGTGCCCGGCTCCTGGGCGGGCAGCGCGTTGTCCTGCGGGGCCGGGTTGGGCAGCGGACCGCAGGTGGACTGCCCGATGACCTTCGCGGTGCCGGGCAGGTTCGCCGGCACCCCGTACACCGGGTGCGCGAAGTCGAAGACGCCGGTCAGGTCGCCGACCACCTTCCGGCGCCAGGCGCTGATGTTGGGGCAGGAGGCGGGGGTGCCGAGAGCCGCCGTCCAGACCTCCATGAAGCGCAGGACGGAGGTGTGGTCGAAGACCTCGGAACTGACCCAGCCGCCCCGGGTCCACGGCGACATGACGATCATCGGGACCCGGAAGCCGAGACCGATCGGCACCCCGTCGATGTACTCGCCCGCGGTGCCGGGCGGCGCGACCGGCGGCGGCACGTGGTCGAAGAACCCGTCGTTCTCGTCGTAGTTGAGGAAGAGCACCGTCGAGTCGAAGACCTCGGGGTTCGCGGCCAGCGCCCGGTAGACCAGGTCCACGAAGTGGGCACCGTCGCCGGGCGGGGCGTACGGGTGCTCGGAGAACGCCTCGCTCGCCACCACCCAGGAGACCTGCGGCAGCGTGCCGGCGACGACGTCCGCGCGGATCGCGGCCGCGATGTCGTCCGGGGTCGAGCCGGTCACCTTCGGCACCGAGCCCATGCCGCGGTCCCAGAGCGGGTCGCCGGGCCGCGCGTCGGTGAACCTCTTGAAGTAGGCGAGACCGTTGTCGCCGTAGTTGTCCTGGGCGTTCTGGTAGACCTTCCAGGTCATCCCGGCCCGCTGCAGGGCCTCGGCGTACGTCTCCCAGGTCAGCCCGGACTCCTCGCCGCCGTCCTTGCTGCCGGCGTCGACCTTTCCGCTCCACAGGAAGGTGCGGTTGGGGCCCGTCGCGCTGAGCGTCGAGCAGAAGTAGGCGTCGCAGACCGTGTAGCTGTCGGCGAGTGCGTAGTGGAACGGGATGTCGCCGCGGTCCAGGTAGCCGAGAGTGCGGGTGTTCCCCACGCCCGTCACCCAGTTGTCCATCCGCCCCTTGTTCCAGGCGGCGTGCTGCGAGGTCCAGCTGTGCGGCAGGTCGCCGTTGCACTGCGCGAGCGTCTCGCCGTCCACGCCGCCCGCCGGGGGAGTGGAACTCAGCTTCCACGGATACTGCCGACCGCCCCAGTTGGGCTGGTTGAAGGTGCCCCAGCCGCCCGGTATGTTCCCCGCGGCCCGGTCGCCGAAGCCCCGCACGCCGCGCAGCCGGCCGAAGTAGTGGTCGAAGCTCCGGTTCTCCTGCATGAGGATCACCACGTGCTTCACGTCGGTGATGGTCCCGGTGGCCGCCGCGGCGGCGGCCGAGGTCGCCTCGGTCGCCCCGGCCGAACCCGCGGGCAGCGCGGCCCCCGCGACGAGCCCCGCCCCGATGCCGACGAACCCTCTGCGGCTGATGGGAATCATGTCCCGCCCCTCGTGTCCCGTGTGCCCCGGTGGCACGTCGAGGACAGGATGAGGGAACAGGGCTCAAAGGTATACGGCCGTGCAGTAATCGATTGGTTAACTTCCGGAGGACCCTGAGGGTTCCGGGTTGAGGCGTCTGCTGATTGGTCCGGAAACGAACCAATGCGTGCCGGTGGAAGAATGGAAGGACGGGACGCACCCGGGATCCTGACCACGGAGGTGGATCATGGGCGAGGCACGCGATGTCATGGACCGTCTCACCGAGGCGGTGACCCATGGAGACCTCGAGACGATCGCCGGCCTCTACACGGAGGACGCCGTCGCGCTCACACCCGACGAGGGCGAGATCCAGGGGCGCGACGCGATCGTCGCGTACTGGCGGACGATGACCACGTCGATACCGGACGCGACGTTCACCTACCGGAACCGCTTCGAGACCGGCGACACCGCGATCGACGAGGGCATCTACACCGGCAGGAACACCGGCCCGATCCCGCTGCCCGACGGGGAGACGCTGCCGGCGACCGGCAGGACCGTCAACCTCCGCGGGATCGACCTGGCCCAGGTGAAGGACGGCCGGATCACCAGCTACCGGCTGTACTTCGACCAGATGGAGTTCCTCGACCAGCTGGGCCTGCTGCCGGAGGAGTGAACCGGGACCGCGGCGGGCCGGCCGATCGGCCGCCCCCGGCCGCACCCCTGCCGGCCCGGGGCGGGCCGCACGGTGTCCGTGGCGTGGTCCACAATCGTCGGCATGACCGAGACGAGCACGGACACCGGCCCCGCCGACCCCTACCTCTGGCTGGAGGAGGTCGAGGGCGAGCGCGCGCTCGCCTGGGTGCGGGAGCGCAACGCCGAGACGAAGGCCGAACTCGCCGACGGCCAGGGCTTCGCCGCGCTCGTCGCCGACCTGCGCGAGGTGCTCGACGCGCCCGACCGGATCCCGTACCCCCGGCGGCGCGGGGAGCACCTCTACAACTTCTGGCAGGGCGCCGGTCACACCCGGGGCGTCTGGCGGCGCACCACCCTCGACGAGTACCGCACCGACGAGCCCGCCTGGGACGTCCTGCTCGACCTCGACGCACTCGCCGCCGCCGAGGGCGAGGACTGGACCTGGGCCGGCGCGCAGGTGCTGCGGCCCGCCTTCCGCCGGGCCCTGGTGAGCCTCGCCCGGGGCGGCGGCGACGCCGTGGTGGTGCGGGAGTACGACCTGGAGCGGCGGGCCTTCGTCGAGGACGGCTTCCGGCTGCCCGAGGCCAAGACCGACATCGGCTGGATCGACGAGGACCACGTCTTCGTCGGCACCGACCAGGGGCCCGGCACCATGACCGCCTCCGGGTACCCCCGCACGGTAAGCCGCTGGCGCCGCGGCACCCCGCTCGAGTCCGCCGCACTCGTCCACGAGGGCGCCGAGTCGGACCTCGCCGTCTCCGCCTGGCACGATCCGACCGAGGGCTTCGAGCGCGACTTCGTCACCCGCTACCGCGACTTCTGGCACCACGAGACCCACCTGCTGACCGAGGCCGGTGAGCTGCGCCGGATCGACGTCCCCGACGACGCCGACAGCTCCGTGCACCGCGAATGGCTGCTCGTCACCCCCAAGACGCCCTGGCTCGGCCGGCCCGCCGGCGCCCTGCTCGCCTTCCGCCTCGACGCCTTCCTCGCCGGCGACCGCGAGCCCGAGGTCCTCTTCGTCCCCGACGAGCGGACCGCCCTCGCCGGCCACGCCTGGACCCGCAACCACCTCGTCGTCGAGACCCTCCAGGACGTCGCCAGCCGCCTGCACGTCCTCACCCCGGGGCCCGAGGGCTGGCAGCGGCGCGAACTCGCCGAGATCCCGCCGCTCGCCTCCGCGACCCTGACCGACACCGACCCGGACACCGGCGACGAGTACTTCCTCTCGATCACCGGACACCTCACCCCGACCACGCTCCACCGCGGCGAGATCGGCCTGCCCGGCGAGACCGTGAAGCAGGCGCCCGAGCGTTTCGACGCCACGGGCCTCGACGCCCGCCAGTACTTCGCGACCTCCGCCGACGGCACCCGCGTCCCCTACACGGTCGTCGGCGCCCGCGAGCACGTTCCCGGGCCCACCCTCCTCACCGGATACGGCGGCTTCGAGGTCTCCCTGACCCCCTCCTACGACAGCGTGCGCGGCCGCGCCTGGCTCGCCCGCGGCGGCACGTACGTGGTGGCGGGCATCCGCGGCGGCGGGGAGTACGGCCCGCGCTGGCACCGCAGCGCCCTCAAGGCCGACCGGCACCGCGCCTACGAGGACTTCGAGGCCGTCGCCCGCGACCTCGTCGCCCGGGGCATCACCACCCCCGAACGCCTCGGCATCACCGGAGCCAGCAACGGCGGCCTCCTCATGGGCGCCATGCTCGTGCGCAGCCCCGAGCTCTTCGGGGCGATCGTCGCGCACGTCCCGCTACTGGACATGCTGCGCTTCCACACGCTGCTCGCCGGTGCCAGCTGGACCGCCGAATACGGGGACCCCGACGATCCGGCGGACCGGCCGCACCTCGCCGCGCTCTCGCCGTACCACCGGCTGGCCGCGGGGCAGCCCTACCCGCCCGTGCTGCTCACCACCTCGACCAGAGACGACCGCGTCCACCCCGGGCACGCGCGCAAGGCCGCCGCCCGGCTGCGCGAGCTCGGCCACCGGGTGCTGCTCCACGAGACCCTGTCCGGCGGCCACGCCGGCGCGAGCGACCACGAGCAGACCGCCTACAACAGCGCCCTGGAGCACACCTTCCTCTGGCGCACCCTGGGGGCCTGACCCGTCTGCGGGGGAGGGAGAGGGAACAGCCGGATGTTGCCGTCGCCCGCGCGGTGCACCGCGCGGGCGTCCGCCCTTCCCGGTGCTCAGTCCTCCCGGCGGGCCAGCAGATAGGCGCGTCGCGTCTCCGCCTCGTGGGCATAGGGAGCGCGGTCGAGCCGGGCCTCGATCCGGAAGCCCGCCTCCCGCAGCGCGGCCTCGACGGCCGCGGGATCCAGGAAGTGGAAGTCGACGTCGACGTCGTGTCCCCACCACTCGGTGAGCCTTCTCACCTCGCTGCCGATGTGGAAGGAGACGAGGAGCGGTGCGCCCGGCCGCAGCACCCGCCGGATCTCGGCGAGGGCCGGCGCCAGCTCGGCCGGGGCGAGATGGATGAGCGAGTACAGCGCGACGGCCGCGTCGAACTCGCCGTCCCGCGCGGGCAGCCGGAGCAGGTCGCCCTCGCGGAACTCCGCCCGCGGATACTCCTTGCGGCCGATCGCCACCATCGCGGGGGAGAGGTCGACCCCGACCACGTTCCGGCCGTGTTCCGCGAGCCAGCCGGCGATGTGTCCGGGCCCGCAGCCGAGATCGGCGATCAGCGCCCCGTCACCCGCCTGCTCGGCCAGGGCGGCGAGCAGCGCCCGGTCCAGGGGCTTGCCGTCGAGCTCGTCCCCGATGCGGGCCCGGTACTCCTCGGCCACCACGTCATAGCTGCGTCGTACCCGCTCGTGGACCTCGTCGCCGGTCCCGTTCGCGTGTTCCGTACCCGTCATGCTCAGGCCCCCTGTCGGCCGCCGAAGCGGCTCCTGCTCACTGCCTCGGATGCGTGGGCTGCATCCCCTGCATCTGCTGCATCTGCTGCATCGGCTGCATCTGCTGCATCTGCGCGCCGGTCGGGGCGAGCCCGGACGGCGGCATCTGGATCACACGGCTGAGGTCGCGCAGCACCTCCTCGGCGGTCCGGCGCACCTCGCCGGGAACGTCCCCCTGCTCACGTATGAGCTCGGCGTAGATGGGGGCGGTGGTGTCCGCGTAGTTCATGGGGCTCGCTTCCTCGGCGTTCTGCGACGTACGTCCTCGGGCGGCGAGTCTACGGGGCCCGGCGCACCGGCCCGGCGCGGGCCCGGATCCCGGACGCCTCGCGGGCGGCCCGCTCAGGCCTCCGCCGCCGGCGGCCCGGCGTGCTCGTAGGTGCGCGGGACCAGGGCCGTCTCCGCGGCCGTCGCCTCTCCCGGGGTGCCGGACACACGGGCGGCGAAGTCGTGCAGATCACGCCTGTCGCGATGGCCGGCGCCGGTCCGGTCCGGGGTCCCCGGGTGACCACGAGAAGCGCACCTCCGGCACCCGGGCGGGCGGGTGGCCGGACGACCGGGCCGGGCGCCGGGACCGGGTGCCCGCGCGGCGGGTCGGAGGGCGGCCGCGCGGGCACGGCGGGCCGGTCTGGCGGGCGGGCCGCCGCCGGGAGCGCCCCCTGCCCGACCCGGTCCGCTAATTCGCTGGTCAGGGGCGCGAACGCACAGAAGAATGGGCCGCCTTGAACAGGGGAGGGAACCCATGAGCCAGGCGTATCTGATGCTCGACGCGCTGCTGCCGCCGCACCGGCTGGCCGCCGCCGTCGAAGCCGGGCACGTGACCCGCAAGGCGCACCCCGAGCTGCCGCTGTCGATCTACACGTACACGCGGGTCTGCCAGTACGAAGGCGTCTGGAACGAGGTCACCACCCGCTGCCGCGGTCTCGTCGCCGACGACCGCACCGGACGGATCGTCGCCCTGCCGCTGCCCAAGTTCTTCAACGTCTCCGAGCACGACTCCGGGCGCCCGTACGCGCCCGCGCTCCCGGACGAACCGTTCGAGGTGTACGAGAAGGTCGACGGCAGCCTCGGCGTCGTCTTCCACTACGAGGGCCGGTGGCGGGTGGCCTCCAAGGGGTCCTTCGTCAGCACCCAGGCCACGTGGGCCCAGCGCCGCCTCGACGCCGCCGACACCACGGCCCTCGTGGCCGGCGTGACGTACCTGACGGAGATCGTCTACCCGGAGAACCGGATCGTCGTCGACTACGGCGCCCGCCGGGACCTCGTGCTGCTCGCCGCCCACGGACCCGACGGCACCGAGATCCCGCTCGCCGAGGCCGCGACGGCCTGGCAGGGCATCGGCTCGGTCGTCACCGTCCACCCGCCGATGCCGCTCGACGAGCTCCTGAAGCTGACCGAGACGAACACGCTGCCCGACGGCAGCCCCGCCAGCGGCATGGACGCCGAGGGCTTCGTGCTGCGTTTCTCCTCCGGGGTCCGCGCCAAGGCCAAGATCGCCGAGTACGTACGCCTCCACAAGGTCCTCACCGGTGTCACGGAGCGCGACATCTGGCGCGGCCACGGCATCCAGCGCTTCGCCGGCGTCTCCGCCAGGATCCTGGCCCAGGGCCTCGGCCTGTCGATGGCCGAGCTCGGCGGGATACGCTCCGCGGGCGGGCGTCCCCTCGACGCCCTCCTGGAGCAGGTGCCCGACGAGTTCGACGCCTGGGTGCGGTCCGTGATCACCCGCCTGGAGGAGGACTTCGCGGCGCGCGAGCGGGCCGTCGACGAGGCGTACGCCTCCCTGGCCCACCTCGCCGACGACCGGGGCGCCTTCGCCCGGGCCGCCGCACAGCTGCCCGACCGGCAGCTGCGCTCCGCCGTCTTCCTGCGCCTCGACGGGCGCCGCACCGACCTGATGCTCTGGCGCGCCCTCCGCCCCGAGGCCGCCGACCCCTTCACCACCGACGAGGAGAACTGACCGTGCCCGTGGTCCACGTCATGACCGGACTGCCGGCCTCCGGCAAGACGACCGCCGCCCGCGCCCTGCAGGAGCGGTCCGAGGGCCGGATGCGCCGGGTGAACCTCGACGACCTGCGCACCATGCTGGACGTGCCGGGCGACCGCCGCTCGCCCGCCCACGAGCAGACCGTCCTCGGCATCCAGGACGCGGCGGTCCGCGCCGCCGTCGACGACGGCTTCGACGTCGTCGTCGACAACACGCACCTCACCCCGCACATCCCGAAGCGCCTCAAGGCCGCCGTCGCCGGGCGCGAGGCCACCTTCGTGGTGCACGACTACACCGACGTGCCCGTCGACGAGTGCGTCCGCCGGGACGCCGCCCGCGAGCGGCCGGTCGGCGAGGAGATCATCCGCATCCTCGCCGGCAAGCACGCCAAGGCCACCCGCGGCGGCTGGCGGCTCACCGACGCCTGGCTCAACGACCGCCCCGGCGTCACCCCGTACGTCGCCGACCCGGCGCTGCCCGGTGCCGTCCTCTGCGACATCGACGGCACCCTCGCGCTGCGCGGCGACCGCGGGCCGTACGACTTCACCCGCTGCGGCCTCGACCTGCTCAACCTCCCGGTCCGCGAGGCCCTGCGGGCCTTCCGCGCCGCCCACCAGGACCGGATCGTGCTGCTCTCCGGCCGCAGCGAGGACCACCGGGAGCTCACCGAGGCCTGGCTGAAGCGCTACGAGGTGCCGTACGACGAGCTGTGGATGCGGGCCTCCGGCGACGGCCGCTCCGACGACCTCGTCAAGGCCGAGCTCTTCGACGCCCACGTACGCCACCGCTACGCCGTCCGGGTGTCCCTCGACGACCGGGACCGGGTCGTCGCCGTCTGGCGCCGCATGGGGCTGCCCACGTGGCAGGTCAACTACGGCAACTTCTAGGATCGGGTGAGCCGGTGCCCGCAGCGAGCGGGCACGGCACACACGGGGGGAGCACGGAATGAAGCGGCGCTGGGTCAAAGTGCTGGTGATCATGGTCGTCGTACTCGCGGGGCTGTTCGTCGCGGTGGACCGGATCGCGGTGCACTACGCGGAGAAGGAGGCCGTCGCGCTCGCGGAGGAGAGGTACGGCTACGGGGCCGGGTCGACCAACGGCTTCACCGAGGTCTCGATCCACGGCTTCCCCTTCCTCACCCAGGCCGCGGACCTCAGCCTCGACCACGTGACCCTGAGCGCCGGGAACTTCTCCGTCAACACCACGGTCAACGCCCAGGGCGACCACCTCAACGTGCGGAAGCTCGACCTGGACCTGCAGGACCTGACCGCGTCCTCGCTCAGCGCCCGCAGCGCCGGCGCCAACCTGGTCACCGGCCGCGTCACCATCGGCTACGAGGACCTGTCCGGAGTCGTCTCGCGGCTGCTCGGCAAGGGCGGCGCCCTCACCGTCGTGCCGGCCGCCGGCAGCACCGCGGGCGGTCAGGAGGCCGCGCTGCGCATCACCGGGAACTGGGAGGGCAGGCCGCTGGACACGGCGGCGAGCGTGGCCGTCGCGGCCGACGAGTTCCAGCTGCGGGTCCCCGAGCTCGGCGGCGCCACGTACACCTGGCGGGTCCCCCTGCCCCGGAACATCGACTTCACCGCGGCCCGCTCCCACCCGGACGGGCTGGAGCTGGAGGTCACCGGGCACCAGGTCGTCCTGGGCCGCTGACCGGGCCGTCCGCCCGGCGACGGAGACCGACCGGGACCGGGGGCGGATGCCGGGCCCGCCGGAGCCGTCCTAGGGTGGACACCAAGGCCCACGCAGCCCGCGACCGCACGACCGAGGAGATGTCTTCGCGCATGATCCGCCGCACCGACGAGGTCGAAGACCTCATGCACCGCTTCCCGCACGTCCCCAAGGAGGCGGTGATCAAGGAGGACCTGCTGCGCGGCGGCATCGCGTTCGACGACTCGGCCCTCACCGACTCCGGCGACGAGGCATCGGGCGAGGTCAAGCCCAAGTCGTACTTCATCTTCTCCTTCGACCACCGCACCCTGCCCGAGCTCGGCCAGGCCGCCCTGCGCCGCCCGCCCGAGGAGATCGTCCTCACGGGCGGCCCGTACGGGCTCCGGCGCACCGTCGTGTCCGTGCGGGTGAACCCCGCATCGCCCTACCGGGTCGCCGCGGGGGAGGACGGCATGCTCGGTCTCTACCTCGACGGCAACCGCATCGCCGACGTCGGCCTCCCGCCGATGCCCGAGTACTACCGCCACACCCTCGCCAGCGGCAAGTCGGTCATGGAGGTCGCCCCCACCATCCAGTGGGGCTACCTGATCTACCTGACCGTCTTCCGGGTCTGCCAGTACTTCGGCGCCAAGGAGGAGTGCCAGTACTGCGACATCAACCACAACTGGCGCCAGCACAAGGCCGCCGGGCGCCCCTACACCGGGGTGAAGGACGTGGAAGAGGTCCTCGAGGCGCTCGCGATCATCGACAAGTACGACACCACGGGCGCCTCCACCGCCTACACCCTCACCGGCGGGGCCGTCACCTCCCAGGTCGGCGGGAAGGACGAGGCGGACTTCTACGGCCAGTACGCCCAGGCCATCGAGGAGCGCTTCCCCGGCCGCTGGATCGGCAAGGTCGTCGCCCAGGCCCTGCCCAAGGCTGACGTCCAGCGCTTCAAGGACTACGGCATCCAGATCTACCACCCCAACTACGAGGTGTGGGACAAGCGTCTGTTCGAGCTGTACTGCCCGGGCAAGGAGAGGTACGTGGGCCGCGACGAGTGGCACCGCCGGATCCTCGACTCCGCCGAGGTCTTCGGCCCGCGCAACGTCATCCCCAACTTCGTGGCGGGCGTGGAGATGGCCGAGCCCTTCGGCTTCACCACGGTCGACGAGGCCATCGCCTCCACCACGGAGGGCCTGGAGTACTTCATGTCCCGCGGCATCACGCCCCGGTTCACGACCTGGTGCCCCGAGCCCACCACCCCGCTCGGCAAGGCCAACCCCGCCGGTGC
Organism: Streptomyces sp. NPDC048018; assembly: GCF_043202995.1. NCBI lineage: Bacteria > Bacillati > Actinomycetota > Actinomycetes > Kitasatosporales > Streptomycetaceae > Streptomyces > Streptomyces sp. NPDC048018. The sequence goes on along the minus strand of NZ_JBIDBK010000001.1, from coordinate 349,011 downwards.
GCCGCTGGAGTACCACATCCGGCTCCTCGACGCCTACCGGGCGACGATGGAGTCCCACGGCCTCAGCTCGCCCCCCGGCTACGGCCCGGCCGGCCCCGGCAACGCGGTCTTCTCGGTGAGCTCCTTCATGGACAGCCTCCCGGCCGCCACGGACTGACCCCGCAGGACCCGGAGACGACGCCGCTCCTCCGCCGCATCCGTGCGGCGGAGGAGCGGCGTCGTTCTCGCCGGGGGCCGTGATCCTCGGCGTCCGCCGGGCGTCAGCGCCTGCTCTGGGCGCCCCGGCCCGGCCGGGAGTCCAGCGCGAGGACCGCCGTGAGAGCCGCCCGCAGGGCGCCCTCGGGATCCTCCGACGCGCCGTCGGACCGCCAGGCGACGAACCCGTCCGGGCGGACCAGCACCGCGCCGTCCCGGGTGACGCCGTACGCGGCGGCCCAGTCCACGCCGTCCTCCGGGGCCAGTTCCGCGCCGCCACCGGTACCGATCCGGTACGAGTCGACCGGCACCGCGAGGCGCTCCGACACCCGTGCGGCCGCGGTGTGCCAGCCGCCGGCGGCGTTCGCGGAGCTCAGCAGCACCAGGGACCGCTCGCAGAGGTCGAGCGTCGAGATCCGGGTGCCCGCGCGGTCCAGCCACAGGTGGGGCGCACGGCTGCCCGGCTCGCCCGTCAGCCGCAGGCCGTCCGGGACGACCGGCACCGTGACGTCCGCCCCCAGGACCGCGCCGTGCGGATAGCGGTAGCCCAGGGCCACGTTGAGGATCCCGCCGGTCCTTCCACCAGGGCCGCCCGCTCCCGGACCGGGGGCGTAACCCGGGTGGCTGTGCTCGACCGAGCGCGAGGAGGCGCGGGCGCTCGTCGCCTCAGCGACCGGCCGGCGCTCCGTGTCGTACGAGGTGAGCAGGTCGCGACCGGCCCAGCCACCGAGCACCGCGGCCAGCTTCCAGGCCAGGTTGTGCGCGTCCTGAATGCCGGTGTTGGAGCCGAAGGCCCCCGTGGGCGGCATCTCGTGGGCCGCGTCGCCCGCGAGGAACACCCGGTCGGCCACGTAGCGCTCGGCGATCCGCTCGGCGGCGTGCCACGGGGCCCGGCCCGTGATCTCCACGTCCAGGTCCGGCACCCCCACGGCCCGCCGGATGTGATCCCGGCAGCGCTCGTCGGTGAACTCCTCCAGCGTCTCGCCCCGCTCGGGATGCCACGGGGCGTGGAACACCCAGCGCTCGCCGTTGTCCACGGGCAGCAGCGCCCCGTCGGCCTCCGGGTTCGTCAGGTAGCAGACGATGAACCGGCGGTCGCCCACGAGGGGCGCGAGGCCGCGGGAGACGAACGTGATGCTCACGTTGTGGAACAGGTCGCCCGGGCCGGTCTGGCCGATGCCGAGCCGCTCGCGCACGGGGCTGCGCGGGCCGTCGGCCGCGACCAGGAAATCCGCCCGAATGGTGGTGTGCTCGCCCGTCTCACGGCTCTTGACCTGCGCCGTCACGCCGTCGGCGTCCTGCTCGAACGACATCAGCTCGGTCGAGTAGCGCAGATCCGCGCCCAGCTCCCGAGCGCTCTCCAACAGGACCGGTTCGAGGTCGTTCTGACTGCACAGACACCACTCGGCGGGGCTGAACCGGCCGAGACTGCCGTCCGAGTCGATCTTCCTGAACAGCCACTCGCCGGCCTCGCCCACCAGGGTCGGCGTCTGCAGGATGCCGTTGTTGGCGCCCAGGACGGACGCGGCCTCCTTGATGCGCTGCTGCACCCCGGCGCCGCGGAACACCTCCATGGTGCGCACGTTGTTCCCCCGCCCACGCGGGTGGATCGACGTGCCCGAGTGGCGCTCGACGAGGGTGTGCGGCACGCCGAGACGCCCCAGGAAGAGCGAGGTGGACAGACCCACGAGGGAGCCGCCGACGATGAGCACGGGCGTACGGTGCCCGATCTCATCGCCGGCCGGTGCACTTCGGTTCATTGGTCCTCCCGCGTCACCTGCGACGCGCGTCGGGGATGGGTTGCAGATTCATGCCCTCCCCGGGCCGCGCCGCCCGCGAGGGGCACCCGAATGACGCGTAGTTCACTCATCCGCGCCGTGGGACTCGCTGGGATCGCCGGACCGCGTCAACCATCGGAACATGACGGCGACCCCGGCCGCACGAGCCGGACCGTCCCTCCCCGCTCTCGAAGAAGAGAAGAGACGCGTCGTATGACCACCACCACCGCGACCACCACGGCCCGCACCTCGCAATCGGCGTTCGACGGATCCCGGCTGCGGGTGATCCTGCTGCTCGACCTGTACGAAGGTGCCCAGCAGCAGTTCCTCGAGGCGTACGAGGTGATGCGCCGGCAGGTCGCAGACGTCCCCGGACACATCAGCGACCAGCTGTGCCAGTCCATCGAGAACCCCAACCAGTGGCTCATCACCAGTGAGTGGGAGAGCGCTCCGCCGTTCCTGGCCTGGGTCAACAGCGAGGAGCACGTCGACACCGTCAAGCCGATGCACAGCTGCGTCCGGGACACCCGGTCGATGCGCTACAGCATCCTCCGCGAGACCGGAGCCCGGCTGCCGGCCACGCCGGAGACCCTCGCGGCCGTGCGGACGGCTCGGGAGGGCGACGGCGTGACCCGCCACGCGCTCACCTTCACCGTCAAGCCGGGCTCCGAGTCGAAGGTCGCCGAGCTCCTCGCCGGCTACGAGTCGCCCGAGGCCCAGGTCGACGAGAACACCCGGCTGCGCCGCACCTCGCTCTTCATGCACGGCAACCGGGTGGTGCGGGCCGTCGAGGTGGAGGGCGACCTGCTCGCGGCGCTGCGCCACGTCGCCCGGCAGCCCGGCGTCCGCGCGGTCGAGGAGGCCATCAACCCCTACCTGGAGCAGGACCGGGACCTCGCCGACCCCGAGTCGGCCCGCGTGTTCTTCACCCGCGCCGCGCTCCCGGCCGTGCACCACGTGGTCTCCGGCCGCCCGACGCCCGCCGGGCTGCGCCGGCACGCCCTGTACTACCCGGCCAAGCCCGGCCGGGGCATGGAGCTGGCCCGGCTGCTCGCCGAGCAGGACCAGAAGGCCGCGGAGGACCCGAAGAGCCCCGTGTACGGCAGCACCCTCTTCTCGCGCGACGACATCGTGGTGCGGCTCATCGACCTCACCGCCGACCTCGACGCGGACCCCGTCGCCTCCCTCGGCGTCAAGGGCGCCGGGAAGGCCTCGGAACTGGAGCGTCTGCTCGACGGTCCCGCCATCGGTGTCGAGGGCGCCCTGGACAACGAGCGCAACATCAACCGGCTGCTGTCGCACGCCGACATGCTGCCCGTCACCGACCGGACCTCGGGCGACTCCTGAGCGGACGACCGCGGCCCTCCGCCCGGCCTCCCCACCCGTCAGCGCACACTCGGAGGTATCAACCATGCTCAAGCAGCTCCCGCACATCGTGAACCTCAGCGACACGGAGCCCAACCGCAGACGCGGAGGTGACATCCGGGCCGTGCTCACGCCGGCCACGGTGGGTTCCACCAGTGGCTTCATGGGCCTGGCCATCGTGCAGCCGGGAGAGCGGATCGGCGAGCACTACCACCCGTACTCCGAAGAGTTCGTGTACGTGGTCCAGGGGCACTTCGAGGTGGACCTGGACGGCGACACGCACACCCTGCTCCCCGATCAGGGGCTGCTGATCCCCATCGGTGTGCGGCACCGCTTCCGCAACGTCGGCGACGTGGAGGCCCGCATGGTCTTCCACCTCGGACCGCTCGCCCCGCGCCCCAGCCTGGGGCACGTCGACACCGAGGCCACCGAGGACGCCGAGCCCGTCGCGACCGGGTCGCACGGGTGCGAGGGCGACCACGGCCACGCGGCCGCGCGGACGGGGGCGCTCGAGTGACCCGGCGCGTGGCGGTCACCGGCATCGGGGTCATAGCCCCGGGCGGGGACGGCGCGGCGGCCTTCTGGGACCTGCTCTCCGAGGGCCGGACCGCGACCCGGGGCATCACCCTGTTCGATCCGGCCGGCCTGCGCTCGCGCATCGCCGCCGAGTGCGACTTCGATCCGCTCGCCCACGGCCTGGACCCGGAACTGACCGAGCACACCGACCGGTACGTCCAGTTCGCCGTCGCCGCCGCGGGAGAGGCCGTACGCGACTCCGGTCTCGACACCGACGCCGAGGACCCCTGGCGCGTCGCCGTGTCCCTGGGCAGTGCCGTCGGCGGCACGACCCGCCTGGAGCACGACTACGTCCTGGTCAGCGAGCGCGGACAGCGGTGGGACGTGGACCACGGGGCCGCCCGGCCGAAACTGCACCTGGCGTTCTCGCCGAGCACCCTCGCCTCCGTCGTGGCGGAACGCTTCGGCGCCCGCGGTCCGGTGCAGACCGTCTCCACCGGCTGCACCTCCGGTCTCGACGCCGTCGGCTACGCCTTCCACACCATCGAGGAGGGCCGGGCGGACGTGTGCATCGCCGGGGCGTCGGACTCGCCGATCTCCCCGATCACGATGGCGTGCTTCGACGCGATCAAGGCGACCTCCCCGGACAACGACGACCCCGAGCACGCCTCCAAGCCCTTCGACAACCGCCGCAACGGCTTCGTCATGGGAGAGGGCGCGGCGGTCCTCGTCCTGGAGGAGTACGAGCACGCCCGGGCCCGCGGAGCGCACGTCTACTGCGAGATCAGCGGCTACGCCACGTACGGCAACGCCTACCACATGACGGGTCTGACCAGCGAGGGGCTGGAGATGTCCCGGGCGATCGACACCGCGCTCGCCCAGGCCAGGACCGACCCCACGGCGATCGACTACGTCAACGCGCACGGCTCCGGCACCCGGCAGAACGACCGGCACGAGACGGCCGCCGTGAAGCTGTCCCTGGGCTCCCACGCGTACGACACGCCCATGAGCTCCATCAAGTCCATGGTGGGGCACTCGCTCGGGGCGATCGGCGCGATCGAGGTCGCCGCCTGCGTGCTCGCCCTGAAGCACCAGGTGGTGCCCCCGACGGCCAACTACGAGACCCCCGACCCCGAGTGCGACCTGGACTACGTGCCGCGCACCGCCCGCCCCCGGAAGCTGAGGAACGTGCTCTCCGTAGGCAGCGGCTTCGGCGGCTTCCAGTCCGCCGTACTCCTGACCGGGCCGGGTGGGAGGACACGATGAGCAGTCAACGGCCACGGCGCACGGCCGTCACCGGGATCGGCGTGATCGCCCCCAACGGGCTGCGCGCCGACGCGTACTGGAAGTCGGTCCGCGAGGGACTCGGTGCCCTGGACCGGATCACCCGGGAGGGGTGCGAGCACCTCCCCCTGAAGGTCGCGGGACAGGTCGAGGGCTTCGACGCCTCCGCCCTGATCGACGAGCGCTTCCTCGTCCAGACCGACCGCTTCACCCACTACGCGATGGCGGCGGCGGCACTGGCCCTGCACGACGCCGGCCTCGGCGGCGAGCACGGCCGGAAGGACCCCTACGCCATCGGAGTGGTCACCGCCGCCGGATCGGGCGGCGGCGAGTTCGGCCAGCGCGAGCTGCAGAAACTCTGGGGACAGGGATCCAAGTTCGTCGGCCCCTACCAGTCCATCGCCTGGTTCTACGCCGCGAGCACCGGACAGATCTCCATCCGGCACGGCTTCAAGGGGCCGTGCGGCGTGGTCGCCAGCGACGAGGCCGGCGGCCTGGACTCCCTCGCCCACGCGGCCCGCGCCGTCCGGCGGGGGACCGGCGCCGTGGTCGTCGGCGCCGCGGAGGCGCCGCTCGCCCCGTACTCGATGGCCTGCCAGCTCGGATACCCCGAGCTCAGCACCGTCGAGGACCCGGCCCGCGCCTACCGCCCGTTCACCAAGGGCGCCTGCGGCTTCGTCCCCGCCGAGGGCGGCGCCATGTTCGTCGTCGAGGACGAGCAGCGCGCGCTCGACCGGGGAGCGACCGTCCGCGCCTTCGTGGCCGGCCACGGCGCCACCTTCACCGGCGCCTCGCGCTGGCCGGAGTCCCGCGAAGGGCTCGCCCAGGCGATCCGGGTCGCCCTCGACGAGGCCGACTGCGCGCCGGAGGAGGTCGACGTCGTGTTCGCCGACGCCCTCGGCGTGCCGGAGGCCGACCGGGCCGAGGCCCTGGCCATCGCCGACGCCCTGGGCGCGCACGCCCGCCGGGTGCCGGTGACGGCGCCCAAGACCGGCATCGGGCGCGCCTACTGCGGTGCGTCCGTGCTGGACACGGCGGCGGCGGTGCTCGCGATGGAGCACGGCCTGGTGCCCCCCACCCCCAATGTGCTCGACATCTGCCACGACCTCGACCTGGTGATGTCCCGAGCGCGCCCCGCCGAACTGCGCACGGCCCTCGTGCTCAGCCGGGGACTCATGGGATCCAACGCGGCGCTGGTCGTGCGCCGCGGTGAGGCCGCCCGGTAGGACCGGGCGGAGAAGGAGAGACACAGTGATCACCAAGGAACTGACCTTCGACGAACTGGCCGCGCTGATGAAGCAGTCGGCCGGCGTGACCGTCGACCCGCAGCAGCTCGCCCAGAACCCGGAGAACCACTTCGGCAGCCTCGGGGTGGACTCGCTCGGCCTGCTGGGCATCGTGGGCGAGCTGGAGAACCGCTACAGCGTGTCGCTCCCGAACGACGCCGAGCGCTGCAAGACGCCGGCGGAGTTCGTCGTCCTGGTCAACGACGTCCTGAAGGCGGGGCGCTGACATGACCGGACACACCGACAACAGCATCACCATCGACGCTCCCCTCGACCTGGTCTGGGAGATCACGAACGACATCGAGCGCTGGCCGGACCTCTTCAGCGAGTACGCCTCCGTCGAGGTGCTCTCACGCGACGGCGACACGACCACCTTCCGGCTGACCATGCACCCGGACGACAACGGGACGGTCTGGAGCTGGGTGTCCGAGCGCACCGTGGACCGGGAGAGGCGGATCGTCCGCGCCCACCGCGTCGAGACCGGACCGTTCGCGCACATGAACATCCGGTGGGAGTACACGGAGCTGCCCGGCGGCGTCCAGATGCGCTGGATCCAGGACTTCGCCATGAAGCCCGACGCCCCGGTCGACGACACGTGGATGACGGACAACATCAACCGCAACTCCCGCACCCAGATGGCCCTCATCCGGGACCGCATCGTGCTGGCCGCGCGCGAGCGCGGCCACGCCCCGGTCGCGTCCGCCTGACGGGCACCCCAGGAAGGACGTCCATGCACCACGCACTGATCGTCGCCCGCATGGCGCCGGGCTCGGCGCCGTCGATCGCCGAGGTGTTCGCCGAGTCCGACCGCGGTGAGCTGCCGCACCTCGTCGGCGTCAACCGGCGCAGCCTGTTCCAGTTCGGCGACGTGTACCTGCACCTCATCGAGTCCGAGCGGGACCCGGCGCCGGCCATCGCCAGGACCGCGGGGCACCGGGAGTTCCGCACCATCAGCGACCAGCTCTCGGCGTTCGTCAGCCCGTACGACCCGGAGACCTGGCGCAGCCCGAAGGACGCCATGGCCCACTGCTTCTACCGCTGGGAGCGGGCGCCGGGCTCCTGAGGCCCCACCCGGCAGCGACGCCGAGGCCGCCGGCTCCGTCCACGGAGCCGGCGGCCTCGAAAGTGCCCGGACCCCTTCCGGGTTCCCCGGCCGGGCCGCTTCCCTCTTCCCCGGCCGGGCATCTGCCCTCCCCCCTCCTCCCCGTCCTGCCCTCCTCCCCGTCCGTGGCCCGGCCCCGCCCGGCATCCGGCCCGTTCGTGGCCCGGCCCGCAGCGCCGGTGGCACAGGAGTGCGCACCGGCCGCGGGGGCCGGTGCGCACGGAGGAGGGGGGACCGCCCGGTCAGACGGGCACGGTGCACTCGAAGGCGTGGAGGTACGCGTTGACGGGACGGACCTCGCCGAGGACGAGTCCGGCGCCGGTCAGCCGTTCCACCATGCTCGCCCGGGTGTGCTTGGCCCCTCCGACGTTGAGGAGCAGCAGCAGGTCCATCGCCGTCGTGAACCGCATCGACGGGGTGTCGTCCACCAGGTTCTCGATGACGACGACGCGTGCGCCGGGGGCCGCCGCCTCGCGGATGTTGCGCAGCGTCCTGCGCGTGCTCTCGTCGTCCCACTCCAGGATGTTCTTGATGATGTACACGTCCGCCCGGACGGGGATGTCCTCGCGGCAGTCGCCGGGCACGATCCGGACCCGGGAGGCCAGCGAACCGCCCTCGCGCAGCCGCGCGTCGGCGTTGCCGACCACCGCCGGGAGGTCGAGCAGCGTGCCGTGCAGCGCGGGGTGCTTCTCCAGCAGACTCGCCAGGACGTGCCCCTGACCGCCGCCGATGTCCACGACCGAGGTCGCGTCGCCCAGGTCGAGCAGTGCCGCGACATCGCGGGCCGACTGCTCGCTGGAGGTGGTCATGGCGCGGTTGAACACATGGGCGGACTCGGGCGCGTCCTCGTTGAGGTAGGAGAAGAACTCCCGCCCGTAGACGTCCTCGAAGACGTTCCGGCCGGAACGCACCGCCTCGTCGAGCCGGGGCCACACGTCCCACGTCCAGGGCTCCGTGCACCACAGCGCGATGTAGCGCAGGCTGTGCGGATCGTCCTCGCGCAGCAGGCGGGACATCTCGGTGTGGGCGAAGGTGCCGTCCGGCCGCTCCGTGAACACCCCCTGGCTGGACAGCGCGCGCAGCAGCCGCCGCAGGGTGGCCGGTTCGGTCGTCACCGCGGCGGCGAGGTCCTCCACGCGCATGGGCTCGTCGCCCAGGGCGTCGGCCACGCCGAGACGGGCGGCAGCGCGTACCGCGGCGGCGGCGGCCGCCCCGAAGACGAGCTCCCTCAGCCGCATGGGCGGCGGGGGAGCCGGATCAAGAGTCGTCATGTCTCGCTGTGCCTTTGCTGTCGTGCCGAGCCGGTTCCGGCAGGCGGGTGAATGAGGGGCGGGGAGGACGTCGCGCGGTCAGCACAGACCCGCGGGCTCGGAGACGCGGCAGGTGTTGCCGCGGAAGGTGTTGCCCGTTCCCGCGAGGTCCCGGTTGGCCAGGTCGGCGCTGCCGTTGCGCAGCACCACGTTGTCGCGGATCTCGTTCCGCTCGCTGACGACGCCCACGAAGCTCTTGAAGAGCACGATCCCGCCGGACAACGGCGAGCTGCCCACGTTGTCCACGACCCTGTTGCGTGCGACGACGGTCTCCTCCGCGCCGGTCAGGACGATGCCCGAGCCCTGCAGGGCCGGCAGCCGGGGGGTCTTCGGGCAGAGCTTGTTGTTGTCGTGGATGTTGTTGCGGCGCACGCTCATCGCGCCCGCCCGGGGTGCGGACTCGTCGCCCACGACGAACACGGCGGCACAGTTGCCGCTCGCCTCGTTGCGCTCGACGGCGAGATTGCGCAGCCGTCGGACCGTGATGCCGATCCGGTTGCCGGTCACCCGGTTCTCGCTGACCCGGGTGCCCATCGTGTCGGCGGCGCCCTGCTCCTGGTCGAGGGTGTTGCCCAGGAACAGGCCGGCGTCGCCGTTGTCGCGGGCGATGTTGCGGAGCACCGTGCTGCGTACGGACCTCTCCTGGGCGATGCCCCAGGTGCCGTTCCTCTCGGCGATCACCTGCTGGACCTTCAGCCGGTCGGTCCACGAGGCCCACAGCCCGTTCCTGGCGAAGCCCCGGAGGGTCACCGAGCGCACGGTGACGCCCTCGACGGGGTGTCCGTCGGTACCCGTCACGCAGATGCCGTTGCCCGCCTTCGCGCAGGTGTCGGTGCCGGCGCCGGGCTCCAGGACGGTCGGCAGGCCGCCCGCGCCGCGCAGGGTCAGCCCTGAGGTGGTGATCCGGACGCTCTCGCGGTAGGTGCCGGGGGACAGGACGATCGTGTCGCCCGGCCTGGCGGCGTCGACGGCCTTCTGGATGGACCCCCCGGGCATCACCCGGTGGATCGAGCGGCTCTCAGGTGGCGGTGCGGCGGCACCCAGCCCCGTGGCGGCGAGAGCGGTGGCGCACGCCAGGAGGGCGATCTGTCGTCTGGTCATATCGCGAAGCTATGAGCGCGGGTTCCGCCCCGCCACCGGTGATCGCCCGGGTGGGCCGGGGCCGATCGGGGTGTCCACCGTCCCTCCCCGGCCCGGGGACCCCCGACGCGGGAAGCCGGCCGCGGGGAGCCGGTCGCGGGGAGCCGGCCTCTCCCTCGGGCGTACGGTGAAGTCCGCCTCGCCCGTTCGCACCTGAGGCTGCGTCATATGTGACGGACCGTGGTCACCGCTGTGACCTGCGGCGACCGGGCGAACGGGGGCCGAGGAGCACCCGTCCGGCGGACAACCGGGGGCGGTCCTCGCGTTGCGGTGATCACCGGCCGGCCTTTCCCTCGTGCATGGAGCACAGCACCCTTCCGGCAGACGAGCCGGCGGGCTCCGCCGAAGGAGAGATGCATGATTCCCGCACGTACCGCTCTGCAGGCCGTCCTGGTCGTGGGAACCCTGGTCCTGTCCGGCCCCGCGGCCCTCGCCGCCGCCGCGGAGCCCGCGGTCGGAGGGGCTGCAGGCGACGCCCGGATCTTCCCGGCCAAGGCAGCCCCCGGCACCACCGTCACCGTCACCACGTCCGCGTGCGGCAAGGAGACCTACGGCAAGGGCGAGTCGGAGACGGCCGGCCAGTTCCACCTCTTCCAGGGCGAACGGCCGGGCACCCTGGTGGGGACCTTCCAGGTGCCCGAGGACGCCGCCTCGGGCACGGACACGGTGACCCTCAAGTGCCCCCCGCGCATCAAGCAGACGGTGACCTACCAGGTCTCCGGCCGGCCGAACGGCGCTGTGGACGCCGGTTACGGCTGGGCCGCGGCGGCCGAGCAGACGGACTCCTCGGACGGTCAGCTCGTCCTCGGCGCGCTGCTCCTCGGCGGCGCCGTCGCGGGCGGAGCGATCCGCATGCGCCGGCGCGCCACGAACGCCAGGCCCTCGGCCTGACCGTGCGGCCCTCCCCGGACCCCTCCGCACGAGGGCGGACGGGGAGGGCGCCGGTTCGAACGAAAGCATCCTCGACATGACGCAAGGCACCGCGCGACGGGGCACCGGCACGACGCCGCGGCGCACCCCCTCGTTCGGCGCGGTCGGCTGGACGGCCCTCGCCGGCCTGCTCCTCGTCGCCCGGGCGCTGGGCGACGGCCCGGTCGACTCGTCGACCGCCGCGCACGCGCGCCCGCCCGTGCCGCGCACCGCCCCGCAGGCCGGTGCGGACCACCCCGCGGCACGCCCCCTGCCTCCGTCGGACCCGGTGAGCATCAGGATCCCGGACATCGGGGTGGCCGCCGAGCTGACAAGGCTGGGGCTCGATCACCGGGGCCGGCTCCGGCCGCCCCCTGCCTCGGCCGCCGCCCGCGCCGGCTGGTACGCCGACGGCACCGCTCCCGGCGCGCGGGGTGCGGCCGTCGTGACCGGCCATGTGGACAGCCCGTCCGGGCCGGCCGTCTTCTACCGGCTCGGGTCGCTGACCCGGGGCGCCGAGATCGACGTCGACCGCGAGGACGGGCGGACGGCGGTGTTCACGGTCGACGCGGTGGAGGTCCACGCGAAGAACGCCTTCCCCGACGACCGGGTGTACGGCCCGTCCGGGCGTCCGGTGCTGCGGCTGATCACCTGTGGCGGGTCCTGGCGGAGCGGCTCCGGGTACGACGCCAACGTCGTCGTGTACGCGACCCTCACCGCGGCGGAATAGCCCGCGGCCCGCCGCCGTGCGGCCCGCCGCCCCGGCCGCCCTCGGGCAGAAGGCCTGCTGCCCCGGCCGCTGCCGTGCCGGGGGACTGCTGCCCTTTCGCGGGTCGGCCGCCCTGCCAGGGGCCTGCCGCCGTCCTGGAGGCCTGTCGCCCTGCCGGGGGACGCTGCCGGGCCGGAGGCCCCGACGTCCTGGCCGAGGCCCGTGCCCAGCCCGAGTCCGCCGTCCGGCCGGAGTCCGCCGTCCGGCCGGGGCCGCCGTCCGGCCTGAGGCCTGGCCCGCCGCCCCGCCGGCAGGTGCGGGCGATGCACCGTCCGGCCCCGCCCCGCGGGTGGTCGTCGGCGGGTGTCCGGGCATGTCAGGATCGAGGGATGACAGAGAAGATCATCGCGGCGTGCGACGGCGCCTCGAAGGGCAACCCCGGGCCCGCCGCCTGGGCCTGGGTCATCGGGACCGAGAGCGGCGAGGTCGCCCACTGGGAGGCCGGGCCGCTCGGCACCGCGACCAACAACGTGGCCGAACTGACCGCGCTCCTCCGGCTCCTGGAGCGCCTCGACCCCGCGGTGCCCGCCGAGGTGCGGATGGACTCGCAGTACGCGATGAAGGCCGTCACCACCTGGCTCCCGGGCTGGCGCCGCAAGGGCTGGAAGACCTCGGCCGGCACTCCGGTCGCCAACAAGGACCTCGTGGTGGCCATCGACGCGCTCCTGTCCGACCGGAGCGTGGAGTTCGTCTACACCCCCGCCCACCAGGTCGACGGCGACCCGCTGAACGATGCCGCCGACCGTGCGGCCAGCCACTCCGCCCGCAGTCAGGAGCCCGCCGGGTCCGCCGCCGGCTCGCCGCTGCCCCCGCCCGAGACGGCTGCCGCGCGCCCCGCTGCCAAGCGCCCCGCGAAGGCCGCCGGCGCCGCCCGCCCGCGGCGCTCGGGCGGCGGCTCCTCCGGGCCCTCCCTGAAGGCCCGTTTCCCCGGACGGTGCCGCTGTGGACAGACGTACGGGAAGGGCGAGACGATCATGAAGAACTCGACCGGCTGGGGCCATCCGACCTGCGCGGATGCCGATTCCTGAGGGGGGTCGCAGGGGGTCGCTGGGCTGAACGGGGGATCGGGGTAAACCGGACATTCACCTAGCTGTGTGCACGGGTTCGTGTGGGGTTCTGTTCTCGGAGCCCTCGGGGCTGCATACTGTTCCTCCCGCCACCGATGGCGAACCGTTTCACTTGCCCTTTTCCTCATGGGCGAAGCGGTCGGCACCGGGCCGGGAACCCCTCCCTTTCATCCTCGCCGTGATCCGGCGTGCGATGACCCCTGCCCGTGAAAGACCCGAGGTCCCGTGCCAGTACCTGTAGTCCTTACCGGGCGCACCGTGCGTCTGGAGCCGCTGGCCATGCGCCACGCCGAGGGCATTGCCTGGGCGGGTGCTATGGATCGTGCAGCGTATGCCTACACCTCCGTGCCCCACGGCCTTGACGCCTCCTGCGACTACATCGCCCGTGCCCTTGCCGAACAGGCGCAGGGCCGGGTGCTTCCCTTCGCCCTGGTCCATCCCCATACCGGCCGGGTCCTCGGGTCCACACGCTTCCTGGAACTCGACTACTGGCGGGGGCCGGTCGTCTGGCCGCCGGTCACGGGCGTGCCCTACGGCGATCCGCTGACCTCGGTTCCGGACGCCGCGGAGATCGGGAACACCTGGATCTCCAGCGAGGCGCGCGGCACCGGGGTCAACACGGAGGCCAAGTACCTCATGCTGCGGCACGCGTTCGAGAGCTGGGGCGTCCGGCGGATCTCGATGCGGGCCGACGCGCGCAACACCCGCTCCCGGGTCGCGATCGAGCGTCTCGGCGCCACCTGTGAAGGGGTGCGCAGGGCCCACTCGCGGGGCCTCGACGGCATCGTCCGGGACACCGCGTTCTACTCGATCCTCGACGAGGAGTGGTCGGCGGTCCGCGGCATCATCGAGCTCCGGCTGCCGGGCATGCGGCCGCCGGCGGTGCACCCGGGGGCGTTCCCCGGCGGGACCCTCGAGCACGGCGGGGCGGGTGAGCTGCTGCCCGCCTGAGCCCGGGTGACCGGCCCCGGCGGCTGCCCGGTCATACCGGCAGCCGCCCCGGCCGGGCCGTCCGCGGTCCCGGCGGGTCGCCGCTCCCCTGCGGCGGGGCGGGCGGCGAGGGCCGCAGGAGGTCCTCCAGCGCGGCCAGCCGCACCAACCGCAGGATCATCGGCTGCTCGCACACCAGGCCCCACTCCGCGCCACGGTCCCGCACGCGCTGTGCGCAGCGCACCAGAAGCCCGAGCCCGGAGGCGTCGCAGAACGTGACGTGGCGCAGGTCGACGGTGAGCGCGGGCGCCTCGCGGGCCAGCACGTCGAGTTCGGGCCGGACGCGCTGCACCGTCACCAGGTCGAGCTCTCCGTACAGCTCGACCGTGGTGATGCCGTCGCTCGACCGGACGGCGAGATGCGGATCGCCGCGTCGGATCAGATGCATGGACACGCTCCACTGGATCGGTCCCCGTGTGTCGAGGTTGGCGCCCTCTACCGAGGCAGACACGTTTCTCCACAACCGCCATCACCCGAAGAGGTGAACAGGGCGCATTCCCGCCCGCCCGGGCCACCGCGTACCCCTGATCTGCCCGCGGGGTGCCGGGGTGCCGGGGTGCCGGGGTGCTGCGGTGCTGGGGTACCGGGGTACCGGGGTGGCGGTGCTCAGGACTTCTCCGTGCGCCGGGCCGGCGGCACGACCGCCACCGGGCAGGCCGCGTGGTGCAGCACGGCATGGGCGACCGAGCCGACCAGGAGCGTCTCGACCCGGTGCCGGTGATGGCGGCCCACGACCACCAGCCCCGCCTCCTGGGAGTCCTCCACCAGACGGCCCGCCGCGTCGGCGGGGGTGACGGCCTGGACGACCTCGACCTCCGGGTGGCGCTCGGCGAAGGGGCGCAGCCGCTCCTCCTGGCGCCGAATCGCCGACTCGGCCAGCTCCGGCGTCTCGTCCGGCAGCGGCGGCGGCACCTGGAGGGCGGGGGCGGGCGCGCCGATCAGCAGGGCGGGGGAGGGCGGCACCGGATACGCGGTCACCACCTCCAGCGGCGCCCCCCGCCGCCGGGCCGCCTCGAAGGCGAAGTCGACGACCTCGTCGGCGGTCTCGTCGACGTGCAGCCCGAGCAGCACCCTGCCGGCCGCCGCGCCGCTCTGCAGCGAGGCGGCGCGCGCCTCGTGCGGGACCACGACCACCGGGCAGGGCGCCGAGGAGGCCAGGGCGCGGCTGGTGGACCCCAGGAGGAGGCTCGCGAAGCCGCCCCGTCCGCGTGAGCCGACCACGAGCAGCCGGGCGTCCCGCGCCGCCTCGGTGAGGGCGTCGAGGACGGAGCCGTCCAGCGAGGCGTACCGCACGTCGAGCCCCTCGGCGCGCGGCCCCACCTGGGCGGCGAGCGCGTCCACGACGGTGTCCGGGATCTCGGGCGTTCCCCCGAGCGAGGCGATCCGCGCACTGCCGACTTGCAGGGCATCGGACCGGACATGGGCCACGGTGAGCGGCGCCTCCAGGCTCCGCGCGACCCGCAGCGCCCAGTCGAGGGCACGCGCACTGTGCTCGGAACCGTCGTAACCGACCACGACAGCAGATGTGTCACTCATGCCTGGCACTCAATCGGGATCGCCCGCCCGCATCCCGGAGCCACGCCGGGAGGCAGTCGATCATCGCGGGCGAGGCCGTACGGAAGGGGGCGCGGGGCTGACCCCGCGCCCCCCTGGACTCCCGTCCGCGTGCCCGTCGGCCTCCGGCGGCCGACGACCCCCGCGGGGCCGCCCCGCCGTGGCCGCGGCTCCGCCGGTCAGCGGAGCAGTCGGCGGCGTCCTCGTGCGGCGGCGACCAGTTCGGGCAGGGTGCCCAGCTTCACCCGGGGGCGGCCGGACTCCTCCCCGCGGGCGCGTTCGGCCCGGTCGATCGCGGCGAGGCCACGGGCGTCCACCACGGTGCGGGCCCGGCCTCGGGCGAGCCGGTCGAACGCCCGGGCGCTGCCCGTCGGCACCGGGAGCGCGCCGTCGACGGCGTCGGCCAGCAGGGTGCCCACGGTCTCGGCGGCGCAGGTGCGGTTGGCGCCGATGCCGCCGGAGGGGCCGCGCTTGATCCAGCCGACGACGTACGTGCCGGGGTGGCCCTCGACCCGCCCGTTCGCGTGAGGGACCGTGCCGGTCCCCTCGTCGAACGGCAGCCCCGCCACCGGGAGTCCGCGGTAGCCGACGGCCCGCAGGACCAGGCCGGCCGGGATCTCGGCGGGCCCGCCCCCGCCCGTCACGCGCACCGCCCCGTCGAGGATCTCCTCGGGAGCGGAGTGGAAGCGGAAGACGATGCGCCGCTCGGGCCCCGGCCGCTGCGCCCAGTCCACGCGGTCGCGCACCGCCCCGCCGAGCAGGGCCGCCTTCTCGTGCGGCGCGGCGGCCTCCACGGCCGTCCACACGCGCGGATCGTGGTCGTCGACGACCACGCGCACCCCCGGCATCCGGCCCAGCGCGAGGAGCTCGGGCGCTGTGCAGGAGAGAGCCTCCGGCCCGCGCCGTGCCAGCAGCACCACCTCGCGTACCGCGGAGGCCCGCAGCGCGGCGAGCGCGTGGTCCGCGATGTCGGTCGCCGCCAGCGTCCCGGGGTCCGAGACCAGGATGCGGGCGACGTCCAGGGCCACGTTGCCGGTGCCGACGACCACGACCCGCTCCGCGCCCGACAGGTCGACGGCGTCCGGCGCGACCTCCGGGTGCGCGTTGTACCAGGCGACGAAGGACGTCGCCGCGACACTGGCCGTCCGGTCCTCGCCCGGGATGCCCAGACGCCGGTCGGTCGCCGCGCCCACCGCGTACACGACGGCGTCGTGGTGCGCGGCCAGTTCCCCGGCCGTGACGTCCGTGCCGACGTCGACGCCGAGGTACATGCGCACCCGGGGGTGGGTGTGGAAGCGTGCGAAGGTGTCGCCGATCCGCTTGGTCGCGGGGTGGTCGGGTGCCACGCCGTAGCGGACGAGACCGCCCGCCACCGGCAGCCGGTCGACCAGCGTCACCTCGGCGTTGGTGTGCAGCAGCAGGTCCTCGGCCGCGTACATGCCCGCCGGGCCCGTGCCGACCACGGCGACCCGGAGCGGCCCGAAGTCCGACGGCAGCGAGCGCGCGAAGGACGGCGCGCCCCACGCGTGGAAGGTCGGCCCGTCCTCCGGGGCCGGCCGGGGGCCGCGCTGCTCGTAGTAGGCCGCGTTGAGGGCGGCGTAGGGCTCCTGCCCGACGGCGAGGGAGTCCGCCGGGAAGATCGCGTCGACGGGACAGGCGTCGGCGCAGGCACCGCAGTCGATGCAGGACCTCGGGTCGATGTAGAGCATCTCGGTGCGGCCGAAGTCCGGCTCGTCGGGCGTCGGGTGGATGCAGTTGACCGGGCAGACGGCCACGCAGGTGGCGTCGTTGCAGCAGGTCTGGGTGATGGCGTAGGTCATGGCGTCGTCAGCTCGCGGGCTCCGGTGAGGGGCGGAAGGGGTGCCGGGGCGGGGCGGGGGTCAGATGAGATGGGCGCGCCGGTAGACGGCGACGGCCGGACGGGTCAGCAGCCCTGCCGAGGCGAGGAACTCCATCAGACCCGAACAGCTGGACCGCATCAGGGACTTGTGGTGCTCGTTGGCCCGGGCCTCGGCCAGCGCCCGCTCGGTGTCGAGACCCGCGTTCGCGTACACCTCGCGGTTCACCATGCTGGTCACGATGAAGTACGAGGCGATCGAGACGACGAGCGCCTGCACCTGGCGGCGCAGCGGGCCGGCCTTGCGCAGCCGGGCGCGGGTCTCCTCGCGGGCGAACTTCATGTGCCGCGACTCCTCGACGACATGGATGTTGTTGATCGTGCGGACGAAGGGCACCACCCGCTCGTCGCGCATCCAGTCGCGCTGCATCACGTCGAGGACCTCCTCGGCCACGAGGATCGAGGCGTACGCGGCCTCGCCGACGGCGAGCGTCTTGAAGGCCCGGCCGAGTTCGCGGACGAAGCGCGCCGGGCGGTAGGCGGGGGCGCCGAGCTTGGCCGCCCCGCGGCCGAACATGATCGAGTGCCGGCACTCGTCGGCGACCTCCGTCAGGGCCCACTGGAAGCGCGGGTCGGTCGGGTCCTTGGCGTACATGTCGCGCAGCACCATCTGCTGCAGGATCATCTCGAACCAGATGCCGGTGCTGGCCACCGACGCGGACTCCTGCCGCGTCAGTTCCTTGCGCTGGGCCTCCGTCAGCTCCTGCCAGTAACGCGTGCCGTAGAGGGTGCTCCACTCGGGGCTCATCCCGTGGAAGTCCTCGTCGAGCGGGGTGTCCCAGTCCACCTCGGTGGCGGGATCGTAGGAGAGCTTGGCCGACGACTCCAGCAGCCGGCGGGCCGCGTCGCGCTCGGGCTGCCGGGCCTGGTCCGCCGGCCGGACGGTGCTGCTTGCCATGGTGCGGCTCCTTCGAGGACCTCGAGGGCGGGGAACGGACGCGCTTGTTAGACACCATGTCTAGCAAGCTATTGGACGGACCGTATAGCAAGACGGGGCGCTCGCCTACCCGTGGGTACCGAATTCCTCACCGCGGCACCGCGATCGCCGGCGGACGCCGTCGTGACCGACAGCACGGAGAGCGCCGAGGGGCACGTCGCGAGCTCCGCAGCCGTGGACGGCGAGCCGCGCCTTGTGGGCCCCGCCGTCCGCGGCTCCGCGGGCGGGGTCCGCGACCTCCTCGCCCCGAGCTCGTCGAGACCGTCGCCTCGGGACGGTGCCGGGCGCACGAGGAGGTGCCCGCCGCCTGCCCGCACCGGACGGCGGCACCGCGGGACGGTTCGCGCCCCTCCCGCACATGCGGCGTCCTGCTCGCCCCCGGCCTCGTCCGCCTCGCGTACGAGACCGCCCTCGGCGGGCGCCGGACGCGCCACAACTCCGTCGGGCGGCGCAGGGGCCCGGAACGAGGCCGCACCGGAGCCCGCCGGCGGCTCTGCCACCACCGGGCGACCCCCGTCCCGGAGGGCTGAACAGGCGTGCTTTCATGAGGCGTTCACGGGGTGGGGCAACCGGGGGAGTGGCCAGGACATGATCACGACGGACGACGGCGGCGTGCTGACCGAGCGGTTCGAGCGGGACCGCGGGCATCTGAGGGCGGTGGCCTACCGCATGCTCGGCTCCCTCGCCGAGGCCGACGACGCCCTTCAGGAGGCGTGGCTGCGCGCGAACGGCGCCGGGATCGCCGGCGTGGAGAACCTCGGGGGCTGGCTCACCACCGTCGTGTCCCGCGTCTGCCTCAACATGCTCAGGTCGCGCGACCGGCGCCGGGAGGACTTTCTGGAGGACCGGCCGGGCGAGCCCGGCGCCGACCTGCCCGGGCGGGATCCCGAGGAGGAGGCGCTGATGGCCGATTCCGTCGGCGTCGCCCTCCTCGTCGTACTCGACACCCTCGGGCCCGCCGAACGCCTGGCGTTCGTCCTCCACGACATGTTCGGCGTGCCCTTCGAGGACATCGCGCCGATGCTGGAGCGCACCCCGGCCGCCGTGCGGCAGCTCGCGAGCCGGGCCCGCCGCCGGGTCAGGGGCGGCACCGTGGTCGCCGCCGAGGCCGACGCCGTCCGCCGCCGGAGCGTGGTCGAGGCCTTCCTCGCCGCGACGCGCGGCGGGGACTTCGAGGCGCTGGTGGCCCTGCTTCACCCGGACGTCGTCCTCCACGCCGACCGGATGGTCGTACCGACGCCCGAACCGGTCGTCGTCTCCGGCGGCCGCACCGTGGCACAGGGCGCCATGGCGGCCGTGGGCCGCGCCCGCTTCACCGGCCTGGCGCTCGTCGACGGGTCCTTCGGCCTGGCGATGGCGCCGCAGGGCCGCCTCCGTGTGGTGCTCACCTTCGACGTGACGGACGGTCTGATCACGGCGATCGAGGTCGTCGCGGAGCCGGAGCGGCTTCGCGCGATGCAGATCGCGGCGCCGGAGCCGGACCCGGACGGCCGGGTCGAGCCGGACCCGAAGGGCCACGTCGACCCGGACCCCGACGCGAACGAGGGCGCACCGGAGCCCGACGCGGAGCGCGGAGAACCCGAGTCCGACGCGGAGGACGGCGCACTGGACCCGACCAGGTGAGGCACGGGTGGAGCAGGTCCGCGAGCTGCTCCACCCGCGTCACGGGGAAGGTCAGCGGACCCGGGGCGTTCCGGCCCCCGTGCCGAACGCGTCGACATGGGTCTGCGTCAGGGTGTTGCCGAACACGTCGGTGAGCTCGGCGCGCAGGGACACCGTCCGCCCAGGGCCCGGGGCCGTGAGCGCGAAGACCCCGTCCGTCACCCGGGCCGGGACCCAGGTGGCGCCCCGGTCCGTGGACACGGACACCGCGAGAGACCTGACTCCCGACCGCTCCGCGGCGCCCTGCACCGACACCCCCACCCGTGTCGTGCGCAGCGGCGGGACGGTGCCGTCCGGGCCGAGGCCGGGGGCGAACCGGACGATGCCGAGAGGGAGTTCCGTCGGGGACCCGGTCGCCGCCGAGACGAAGGTCCAGGTGGCCGTGACCCGCCCGACGGGCCGGATCGCCGTGGTCGACAGCCGGTAGGAGGCGCGCCCGGCGGGCACCGTGAACGAGGCGTGCCCCGGCGTGCCGCGCCGGGTGCCGACGAGCACGCCGTCGCGGTGCAGCGTGGTCGTGGCGCCGAGGTGGAGCGGCGCGGACGGCACATGCCCGTCGCCGTCGGCGAGCAGCGGCAGGGCGAGGTCGAGCGAGTCGCCGTCGCGCAGGCCCGGCGGCGGGGCGCTGGGGGACGGGTCCAGGGCCGGCCCGAAGACCGGGCCGTCGAAGGTGTGGACGGTGGTGGTGCCGGCCCGGAGCTCGATGCCCAGGGCCAGGTAGCGGTTGGCCACGACCGTCTCCGGCTCCGACGGCGCGCTGTACGTGACGTCCCAGGTGCCGCGCTCGGGCGTGACGAAGAAGGTCACGGCACCCGGCACGGGCTCCGCCAGGGCGAGCGCGGGGGTCGGGCCGGGAGACGGGGCCAGGTCGACGAACCCGTAGCCCGGGCCGCAGGCCGGCGCGGCGGCGCGCACGACGAGCGTGGCGAGGTCCCCCGGTGCGGGACGCCGTACGAGACGGGTCGGTGCGCGGTCGGACGAGAAGGCGTACCCGAGGACGTACCGGCCCCGTGCCCCCTCCCAGTAGGTGTCGACCCAGGACCGGACGGACCCCGGCTCCGCGGCGGGACCGAGGTGCGCGACCCTGAGCTCCGGCGTGGAGCGCACCAGGTTCGCCAGGGCCGTGGCCCCTTGGTAGGTGACCTCGACGAAGGAACCACTGTGCGAGAACGTGGCGCTCGCGTCCGGCGGCCGCACGTCGACCGGAGCGGTGGTGCGCGCGTCGAGCACCACGGTCGTGTCACCGTCCACGTCCAGGCGCGGCTGGACGATCCAGTCCTTGCCGTCGATGGCGCTGTCCAGCAGGTAACGGCCCCTGGGCACCCGGACGGTGACGGTGCCGGACGGATCCTCCGGCGTCAGCGTGGTCCCGGCGAGCGCGCCCGAGAGGCCGGTGAGATGAGTGACGTGTCCGGCGGTCGGTGCGCCGTCGCGCCCGAGGTGGACGAGCCTCAGGGCGTACGTCTCCGCGCCCCGCGCGGCGGCGGTCGCGGTCGTGGACAGGCAGGCGCCGGCGGCGACGGCGAACCCGCGCAGTACGGTCCGCCGCTTGGTCGGGTGATCGTTCATGACCTGCACTGGTCGGTCCGGCCGGCCCCGTTCCCGTGACCTGCGCCACAGCGGCCGCGCAGGTCGGTGAGTGTGGCGGGCGTCACGGGAACCCGCTCGAACCGGCGGTCAGTACCCAGTGTGCAACCAGCTATGAGAGATCGTTTCCGTGCGGGGGACCCCGCGGCGCTCGGCGAGGCGTACGACGAGCACGCGCAGGTCCTCCACCGGTATGCGCTGCGGGTGTGCGGCGACCGGGCCGCCGCCGAGGACGTGGTGTCGGCCGCCTTCCTGGAGGCCTGGCGCTGCCGCGGCCGCCTGCTCCCCGACGGCGGCAGCCTGCGGCCCTGGCTGCTCGGCATCACGACCAACATCCTGCGCGGCCAGGCGCGTGAGACCCGCCGCCGCGACGCGGCCTTCGCCCGGCTGGCCGACCGCGGCGTGCTCCCCGACTTCACCGACGACGTGGTCACCCGGCTGTCCGACGCCGAACGGCTCCATGCGGCCCGCACTGCCCTCACGCGCCTGCGCCGCCGCGACCGCGAGGTCTTCGCCCTGGTGGTCTGGGCCGGTCTCGACTATGCGGCGGCCGCGGAGGCCCTCGACATCCCCGTCGGCACGGTCCGCTCCCGCCTGTCGCGGGCGAGGGACCGGCTGCGGACCTTGGCGGAGGCGGAGCTCCGCGCGAGGTACCGCACGGGCGCGCGGGGAGCACCCGGAGTTCCTCGGGGAGGCGGCTCCGACTCCGCGGGCGCCTCGCACTCCAGCACGGTCGGCCACTCGAAGAACTCGGAAGGACGCGCTTTGCCCGCGCGCGCCGCGCCCGCCACGGCTGCGGCGGCCCACGCACCCCCCGCCGAAGCCGCCGGTGGCCGCGCGTCCGTCCCCGTCGGCCCCGCCGCCGTCGCGGGCAGCCGGCCCGCGCCGGCGGCCGCGAACGCGCCCCCCACTCCCACCCCCGTCCCGGCGCGGCGGGACGCGCAGTCATCCCCACCCTCACCCCCGTCCCGGCAGTCATCCCCACCCTCACCCCCCGTCCGTTCAGTCACCCCCACCCCACCCCCGCCTCTGCCCGCCGACCCGCCACGGAGAGCCCGCTGTGAAGTCCCCCGCCGATGACGCCCGCCTCCGCGCCGAACTCGCCGTCCTGTTGCCGCCCCCCGAGGTTCCGGACCTGAGTCCGGAGCGGCGTCTGGCGCTGCGGCGCGAGGTGCTGAGCGCCGCTCGGGCCCGGCCGCGTCGGCGCGTCCCGCGGTTCGCGGTGCCCGCCGTGGGCGGTGCCGTCGCCGCCGGACTCGTACTCGTCGTGCTCGCCGGCGAGTCCCCGGCGCCGCCCGCTCCGCGGGCGGACGTCGTCGCCGCGCCGGACGCCGGTCAGGTGCTGGGCCGCGCGGCGCTCGCGGCGGCCGCCACGCCGCGGACGGCGGTGCGACCCGAGCAGTTCGTCTACATCGAGAGCCTGGTGGCGTACGTCGGACGCAGGGCGGACGGCGGCCCCGCGAGCCCGCCCGCGGCGGCGCACCGTCGGCAGGTGTGGCTGTCCGCCGGCGGCACCCGGCAAGGGCTGCTGCGCGAGACCGGGGCGCCGGACACGCCGCTCGACGTCAGCGGTCCCGTGGAGCGGCTGGCGCACCGCGGGGCCACGCCCGAGCCCGGTGTCCTCGGCCCCGGGGCACCGTCGATCGCGCGACCGACGCACGCGTACGTCTCGGCGCTGCCCACCGACCCCGAGGTCCTGCTGCGGCTCGTCTACGCCCAGACGCGGCCCCCGGCCGACGGGGACCCGCACCAGCGGGCGTTCACCGCCATCGGCACGCTCCTCGCGGAGACGTGGGCGCCGCCGAGCGTGACCGCCGCGCTCTACGAGGCCGCGGCGCGGATCCCCGGGACCACGGTCCTGGGGTCCGCGAAGGACGCGGCGGGGCGCGAGGGCGTGGCCGTGGCCCGGGCGGCGGGCGGTGAGCAGACCCAGTGGGTCTTCGACCGGTCCACCTCTGCGTTCCTCGGCGAGCGCACCGTGCTGACGCGCGCCACGGCCGCGGGTCCGGCCGGTACGATCCTGGGCAGTTCGGCCGTGCTCGCGAGAGCGGTCACGAACCGGCCCGGGGAACACCCGCCGGTGGTCTCGACGACGCCGCTACCGTGAGCGTGCCGGACGCCGGGTGCGCCCGCCGCGCCCGGCGGACGGCGAGTGGGGCGGCGAGCCCGGTGAGGGCGAACAGCGCCCCGGTGACGTACCAGCCGGGGCGCCCCCAGCCGATGCAGAGCGCGATGAGCAGGGCCGGGCCGAAGCCCTCAGCGAGTCCGGCGCCGAGGCCGAACACGCCGAGGTACTGCCCCGTCGCGTGCTCCGGAGAGAGCGCGAAGGAGAGTTCGAAACCGGCGGCGGCGTGCCACAGTTCACCGATCGTGTGCACCACCACCGCGGTGAGGACGAGCGTCACGGCAGCCCAGGCGGGCGTTCCGGCCGCGAGCGGGACGAGCGCACAGGACACCAGGAAGGCCAGGCCCGCCCACCGATACGCCCGTGCCCCGGCGGCGGGGGAGTCGATGCCGCGGCCGACCCGCACCTGCAGCACGATCACCAGGGCGGTGTTGACCAGCATGGTGCCCGCGATGAGCCCGCGCGGCGCGCTCGTCGCCTGCACCAGCCACAGCGGGATCGCCACGGTCAGCACCTTGAACTGGATGGACATGACGCCGTCGACCGCGGTGAGCAGCAGGTAGGGGCGGTCCCGCAGCGCGATCCAGCGTGGCCCGCCGACAGCGGGCACGGGGGGCACGGGTGGCAGCAGGACGAGGAGGGCCGCCGAGGCGGCGAAGGCGACCGTGTTGCCGACGACCAGCAGCTGGTACGCCGAGAGGGTGCCGGCCTGCACGGTCCAGCCCGCACCCAGCGCGCCCAGCGAGATGCCGACGTTGGTGACGGCGCGGAGGTACGCCCGGAACTCCTGCGGGCGCTCACCGCCGTGCCGCCGGATGATCGGACTGCGCGCGGCGAGACCGGCGGTCTGCGCGGCCGTGGCCGCGCAGACCGTCAGGAGGAACACCCACAGCCGGTCCGCCAGCAGGAACCCTCCGGTCGCCGCCGCGCGCACCACGAGCGTGACCGCGTACACGCCGCGCGCCTCGCGCCGGTCCGCGAGATGTCCGGCGGTGATCCCCACGACGAGGGACACGAGCCCGGCGGCGCCGAGCCCGAGACCCACGTGCGCCGCCGGGAGGTGCATCGCCTGGGTGAAGTACAGGACCCCGGCGGTCAGATAGAGCCCGCTGCCCATCGTGTTCACCAGATTGGAGGCGGCGATGACGCGCTGCGGTCCGGTGTCCGGCACGAGTGAGGGCATGAGGGGTCTCCGCATCCTGGGCGCACGTAAGGGCCCCTCAAGCTTGTTGCACATTACTCGCAACAGCAAGAGGTTTGCGGAGGGCCCTTGTTGAGTGCCCGTCAGCCACCTGAGCCCGACGGCACCGCGTTGCGCCACGCGGTCACGTCCAGGGTCATGCACGTGCTGGGCGAGCCCTCTCGGGAGAAGCCCTTGACGGTGACCAGGCCCCATGTGACCGGTGCCGGGGCCGGTAGCGGGGGTGCGAGCGGGCCGGGATACCTGCCGGAGGAGTGGTCCCGGAAGGGTCGGAACGGGAGGGAATGCGACGGCGGGGTCCCCTGTTACACGCATCGAGGCTGGCATGGCCGAGTCAAAATGATCTCGGACCGCGGCCGGAAGGAGCACCATGTCCCGTACCACCCAGCGCCCCGTGGTCACCCTCAGGTCCACCGCCGGCACCGGCGTCACCTACGTGACCCGCAAGAACCGCCAGAACGACCCCGACCGCATGGTCCTGCGCAAGTACGACCCCGTCGTCGGCGCCCACGTCGAGTTCCGCGAGGAACGCTGACCCGATAGCGGCGGCCCGCCCGGGCCGCCCGTGACCCCGGCCGCCTCGCCTCACCGCGCGGGCGACCGGGGTCGGGGCGCGTCAGGAGCACACCTTCCGCACTCCTGCCCCCGTACCGCGCCCGCGTGCTCCCGCCGGTGCCGGCCGGCCGTCAGCCGTCGGCGAGGGCCGCGACGACCAGGTCGGTGAGCAGGGCCCCGGCCGTGCCCTCCGGGTCGAGGTCGGGATCGTAGATCGTGACGTTGAGCCCGACGCAGCGCGGCGAGCGGACGAGCGGCCGGAGCAGCGCCGTCAGCTCGTCCGGCAGCAGTCCGTCCGGATCGGGGCTGTCGACCGCCGGCATCA
Source organism: Streptomyces sp. NPDC048018 (assembly GCF_043202995.1). Taxonomy (NCBI): domain Bacteria; kingdom Bacillati; phylum Actinomycetota; class Actinomycetes; order Kitasatosporales; family Streptomycetaceae; genus Streptomyces; species Streptomyces sp. NPDC048018. The sequence continues at coordinate 323,457 of NZ_JBIDBK010000001.1, read as the reverse complement.
CGGTGGGGTCGAGCACATCGGCGTCCAGGTGTACCCAGAAGCCGTCCAGGGCCGGGGTCTCCAGACTCACGGCGGTCGCGGCGCCGAGCGCGCCCGGGCCCCAGGCGCGCAGTTCGGAGACGGTCACGACGGAGATCTTCAGCGCCCGCAGCTGGACGACCTCGGGATCCTCCGCGTAGGCGTCACGGGTGCCGAACGCGCGGACGTCCTCGTCCCGGAGATAGGGGCGCAGGCCCTCCAGGTCGGTCAGGTCGCTCTGACCGCGGCCGGTCGCCAGGGCCAGCTCCTCGCCGCCGGCGGCACCGATCCGGTCGGAGTTGTCCGGGTTGCGGAAATCGGGGGAGGCGTCGACGGACGCGAGGCCGTAACGGCCGAGCCGGCGCAGGGCGAGCGCGGCCCCCAGCTGGATGGAGCAGTCGCCGCCGAGGACGAGCGTGAAGTCCCCTGCCGACACGTGGCGTTCGATCCGGTCGGCGAGCCGGACGGTGTACGTCGCGAGGGCGGACGCGTGGAAGACTCCGTCGCCCTCCTGCCAGTCGCCGCGGTCGTACCGGGGCGGCACGACCACCCCGCCCTCAGCCGCCCCCAGCCGTCGCACGATCCCGTTCTCGCGCAGGGCCCCGGCCAGCTTGTAGCAACCGGGCACGGTGCCGGGGGCGGGTGGGCGCAGGCCGAGGTTGGACGGTGCGTCGATGACCACGATGTTCCGCATGCGGGCCATCCTCGTGGCACCGGCGCGCGCCCGCAACGGACTTGGGAACGGGCCCCCCGGCGTACGCGAGAGCCGACACGCCGCGCGGGCAGACGGGTCCGCGCCGCGCCCGCGCCCCCCGGTGACGCTGCGCCGCCCCGCCGCCGGTGCGTGAGCACGGCACTCCACCGCGCCCCGCCCGCCGGTGCGTGACCGCACGGAACCCCACCGCATCCCGCCGCCGGTGCGTGACCGCACCACGCCCAGCCGGGCCGGAGCCGGAGGCGGCCCGAGCCTCCGGCGCCCTTCGGGAAACGCCTCAACTCCCTTTGCTGTCGGCCCTCTTGCGCGCCCTCTGGGCGGCCCCTAATCTCGCCCCCAGTGAAAGTTAGGAAGCTTTCCTATTAGTCTCTTCCAGAAAGCGGAGTGACATGCCCCCCACCATCAACGCGCTTCGGCGCCACCGCACGGCAGCCCTCGTCGCCGCCGTGGCCACCGGTCTGCTGGTCCCCGCGCTCTCCGGTCTCACGCCCGCCGCCGCGGCGGCCGGCAACCTCGCCCAGGGCCGGCCGGTCACCACGTCCTCCACGGAGACCACCACCTTCACCGGCGCCAAGGCCGTCGACGGCTCGACCACCACCCGCTGGGCCAGCGCGGAAGGCGTCGACAACCAGTGGATCCGGGTCGATCTCGGCGCGGGCACCGCCGTCAAGCGGGTCGTCCTCACGTGGGAGGCCGCCTACGCGAAGTCCTACCGCGTCGAGGTCTCCGACGACGGTTCCAGCTGGCGCCGGCTCTACGAGACCACCACCGGCGACGGCGGCACCGACGACCTCACCGTCGACGGCACCGGCCGCTACCTGCGCGTCTTCGGCACCCAGCGCGGCACCCCGTACGGCTATTCGCTCTGGGAGGTCGAGGCGTACGGCACGGGGTCGACCACCCCGCCCTCGACCGGCAAGAACCTCGACGACCCGGCCAAGAAGGAGGTCGCCATGAAACTGGTGTCCTCCTTCGAGAACTCCTCCCTCGACTGGCGCGCCCAGTTCGCCTACATCGAGGACATCGACGACGGCCGCGGCTACACCGCCGGCATCATCGGCTTCTGTTCCGGCACCGGCGACATGCTCGACCTCGTCGAGCGGTACACCGCCAAGAAGCCCGGCAACCCGCTCGCGTCCTATCTGCCCGCCCTGCGCAGGGTGAACGGCACCGACTCCCACCAGGGTCTCGACCCCGGCTTCACCGGCGCCTGGCGCCAGGCCGCCCAGGACGCGGTCTTCCAGCAGACCCAGGAGGAGGAGCGCGACCGGGTCTACTTCAACCCCGCGCTCTCCCAGGCCAAGGCGGACGGCCTGCGTGCGCTGGGGCAGTTCGCGTACTACGACTCCGCCGTGATGCACGGCGAGGACGGGTTCCGCTCGATCCGCCAGGTCGCCCTCTCCCGGGCCCTCCCGCCGTCCCGGGGCGGTGACGAGAAGGCGTATCTCAACGCCTTCCTGGACGCGCGCGAGGAGGAGATGCGCAAGGAGGAGGCTCACAGCGACACGACGCGCGTGAGTACCGCCCAGCGCCGCTTCCTCAACGAGAACAACCTCGATCTCAACACCCCGCTGTACTGGAGCGTCTACGGAGAGGCGTTCTCCCTCACCGGCTGACGCGGCCGCCCACGGCACGGCGGCGGTACGGGGCAGTCCCCCGTACCGCCGCCGCGGCGTCTCGTACCGGCCCCGTGGCAGCGGGCCCCGGCGTCACCGCCAGGCCGGGTGGCCCTCCGGCGCCGTACCGGTCGTGACCCGCCGCTCGCCCGTGCCGTCCGCCCGGACCGCCCAGATCACCGGCTTCTCGTACGGCCCGCGCACGAAGGCCAGCCACGTGCCGTCCGCCGACCACGCCGGGTCCATCTCGTGCTCCGCCGTCCTGACCAGCGGCCGGTCCCCGGTGCCGTCGGCGCGGACCAGGCGGATGTCGCCGCGCGTGGCCCCCTGGTAGGTCCCGGCGGTGTACGCGAAGGTCCTGCCGTCCGGCGACCAGACGGCGTCCAGTGCCGGATGCGGCAGCCGGGTCACCTGCCGGGGCTCCTTGTCCGGGTTCGACGGATCCACGACGTGGATCTGCCAGTCGCCCGGGGCCGAGGCCTCCAGCGAGACCGCGATCCGCGAACCGTCGGGCGACCACGACGGGTCCTCCACCCGGCCGGTTCCGTGGGTGAGCCGCCGGACCGTACCGTCGGCCACCTTCACCTCGAACAACTGCTGCACGCCGTCCTGCTTCCGCAGCACCGCGAGCCGGGTGCCGTCCGGAGACCACGACACCCGCCCGCCCGAGATCGCCGCCACCCGCCGCGCGTCGGAGCCGTCGGCCTTGGCCGTCCACACCGCCGTGCCCTCGGGCGTCGTGCGGGTGAACGCGAACGAGGCCCGGTCCGGCGCCCATTGCGGGAGGGTGTCGCAGGAGCCGCCCGGCACCAGCCGCCGCGGCTCGTCCTTCGTCGACGGGCGGACGGCGATCACCGCATGACATTCCCGCGGCCAGCCCGGCGCGGTGTCCTCCCGGACGAGGAGCTGGGTGTCCGGGAAGGCGGCGGGCCCGGCGACGGTCGACGACGTGCCGCCCCCAGGCTTCCTCCCGGTGCCGGGTTCACCCTTCCAGGGCTGCCACACGAGCAGTCCGGCGACGGCCGCGGCCGCCACGAGGGCGGCGACGACGGCCACCCGGCGGCGGGGCCGCGGCGCGGGGGAGGGGGCCGGAGGCCCGGCCGGCCCGCCCGGCGCGGGACCGTGCGGGGGCGGCTGCCCCGGTCCCGGGGACGTCGGCCGGGTGACCGGCACCGGCGGGTTCCCCGGCCCGGCGGCCGTCGGCTCGTCCGCCGTCCCGGGGCCCGGGACCGCGGTCGGCTCGCTCCCGGTCCCCGGCCCGGAGACGGACGTCCGCCCGCTTCCCGCGTCCGGCCCGGAGACCGGTGGCTGTCCGCCGCCGGCGAAGGGCCCGGAGACGGGCGGCGGGCCGTACGCCGCGCGCGGCCCGCTCGGGGCGGTGGGTTCGGGCGCGCCGCTCGCCGGCTCCGGCTCGACCGCCGTCGGTTCCGGGGGCGTCGGCGCGGGGGCGGACTTTTCCTGTGCGACCGAGGTGGTCGGCAGCCCCGGGGCGGTGCCGAGGAGACGCGTGGCGGCGTCCGGCAACCAGCCGCCGTCCGGCCGGTGGCGGACCGTCAGGGCGTCGAGGAAGGCCGCGGGGGTGGGGCGGGCCGCCGGGTCCTTCGCCAGGCAGGCGGCGACCGGTTCCCGCAGGGACGGGGGAACGGCGCCGAGGTCCGGCTCCTCGTGGACGACCCGGTAGAGCCAGCCCACCGACGAACCGTCGCCGAACGGCGAGCCGCCCGCCGCCTGGCTGAGCACCACCCCCAGCGCGAACATGTCGACGGCCGGGGTGATGGTGCCGGCCGTGAGCTGCTCGGGGGCGAGATAGCCCGGGGTGCCGACCTGGAGGCCGGTACGGGTGAGGGCCGCCGTGCCGTCCAGGGCGCGGGCGATGCCGAAGTCGATGACGCGCGGCCCGTCCTCGGCCACGATGATGTTGGCCGGCTTGAGGTCGCGGTGCACCACCCCGGCCCGGTGGATCGCGTCCAGGGCCTCCGCGAGACCGGCGGCGAGGACGGTGAGGCTGTCCTCCGGAAGCGCCCCCACCTCGTCCAGGACGGCCCGCAGCGTGGGCCCGGGCACGTAGGCGGTGACCAGCCAGGCCGGATGCCCGTCGGGATCCGCGTCGACGACCGGCGCCGTGTGGAAACCACCGACCTGCCGCGCCGCGGTCACCTCACGGGCGAACCGGCGCCGGAACTCGGGGTCGGTGCTCAGATCCGGCCGCACGACCTTGACCGCGACCGCCCGGCCTGACCGGGAGCGGCCGAGATAGACCACCCCCATGCCACCCTGACCGAGCCTCCCGACCAGCCGGTACCGGCCGTCGCCGACCGACTCCGGGTCCCCCGCCTCCAACGGCTTCATGCTTCCCCCTCACCAGACGTACTGTGCAGGCCTCTCCTACCAGCCACACGGTGTCCGGGTCGAGCACCACGCGGTCCGGGCGTCGAGAGCGGCCCGCGGCGACTCCCGCTCAGTCCTCCAGGGAGTGCTCCTCCCAGGTCTCGTCGTCGGGGTCGTACTCGGTCCGCGCGGACTCCCAGGTGGCCGAGGCCAGCTCCACGCCGGGCACGTCGCCGAGGAGGGCGATCGGGTCGATGAAGTGGGCGAGCGAACCGGACGGATCGAGGTCGATGGCCTCGACGGCCTGGGCGCGCTCCCCCTCGTCCATGTACTCGTCGTCCTTGACCTGGGCGAGCGCGGCGTCCTTGAGGGCCTGCTCGTCGGTGATCTCGGCGACGAGTTCGATGGTGACTCGCACGTAGCGCGGGCCGGACTGCTCGGATGCGGGTTCGATGGTGGTCATCCGCGAAGCTTAGGCGACGTCCGGAACCGCGTCGTCCGGGCCCTCGGGGAGCGGCCGGGCGATGACGCTCTCGGGAGGCTGCTGGTGTCCGCCCGAGGGGAGGACGCGAACCTCACCGCGGTCGCTTATCTCCGCGCGGACGATGCCGGACGGGTCGGCGTACACGGGATGGCCGCCGGGCCCGGATGCCGAGGTGCGCTCGACGATCAGGACGTCGCGGGCCGAGCCCGCCCCGCCGGAGAACACCAGTTCGTACCTGCGTGCGCTCACCTGGACAGTTTACGCCCGCCCCCGGACCCGCGGGCGGCTGCGGGCAGCGCGTGGGGCCCTCCGGGAGCGGCGGCCGGCCCGGCCGGGGCCCCGCACCGGCCCTCACGGACCGACGGGCGGCATCAGATCGCTCTCGCTGACCGTGTACGTCAGCGGCGGGTAGACGAAGTCCGTCTCCTCGTTCTCCCGGCGCCGCAGGCGGTAGAACTCGCGCCTCTGCTCCTCGTCGGCCGGGGTGAGGCGCGCCCCCTGCGGGAGGTAGGCATCGCCGTCGTGAAACCGCAGGAGGGTCTTCGACGTACGGAACGTCAGGCCGAGCCATTCGTTCTCGGGCGTCCGGCCGTGCCCCTCCAGAACGATCTTGTGCCGGAGACGCCGGTTCGACGCCACGGAGAAGGCGACGATGCCGTTGTGGACGAGGGGGATCTCGAACGTCTCGGCACCGGGACCCTTCGCGGCGAAGACCAGTTTCCTGGGCGGGCCCGCCTCGGGACGCCGGTAGCAGGAGAAGACGGCGATGAACGACTCGTCGGCCAGGTCGAGGGCCTGGTCGGAGTGGGCGCCCATGGTGGTGTACGCGTTCGTGTAGCACTCGATGAGGGCGTTGTCGAAACCGACCGGCAGCGCCGCGCGCTCCCGGATCCGCCGCGCCAGCCGTTCGTGCACCGGCCCGAAACGCTGCGGCGGACCGGCGTAACGGGTGGTGGTGCGCACGAGCGGCACACCGCCGGAAGCGTCGGTCCTGGTCAGGACACCCCCTCGGCGGCCCTTCCCCACGTCCTCCAGCCGAGCGGACGCGAAGAGTTCCTCGAAGGGATTCCCCTCGATCGACGAAGTGCAGGTGACGATCTCGTCCGCGATCCTGGATGCGGGGAGGTTCCTAGATTCGGGGGGCACGGTAGTCTCCCGTGTTCATGCTGAAGAGGAACCCGTCGCCGTAGTCGACGAAGGACGAGGTCGTGTTCTCCTCGGCGTACAGCCTGCGCAGGTCGCCCATGCCCTCCGCCGTGGGCGGCCCCAGCTCCACCAGGTCTCCCGCCACCTTGAGGAAGGTCCGGCCGTCCCTGTGCACGGCTTCCGCGTTCGAGCAGCGCACCACGTATCCCAGGCGGGTCGGGAGCACGTCGGGGTCCAGGGCCGAGGGCCGGATCTCGTGCGTGTACAGACGGTTGGTGGACAGCGGCATGAAGAACACCGAGCCGGGGTGGAGCGTCAGGGTGAACTGCTGGGGGAGCGCGGCCCCGTGGGGCCCCGCGGCCGGCTCCTTGAGGCGGAAGTGGAGCCTGGTCAGCGCGCTCGTCCCCTTCACGCCGTGGTCGAAGGCGTCATCGGCCAGGGGCTGCAGCCCGTCGAGCCGGTCGTAGAAGGTGCAGAAGGCCATGATGCCGTTGCCCGGCATGTCCTTGGTCTTGTCGGCGTGGGCCGAGATCCTGGCCTTGGACTGCTTGCGCTCCGGTGTGGCCCGGGAGTTGTGGTAGATCTGGGCGAGCACGTGATTCAGCGGCGCCTGGTCACGGAAGACGGTGGCCGCCTCGCGGTTGAGCTCCTCGACGATGTGCGTGTCGGTCGGGCGGAAACCCTCGGTCGGCCCCGAGAGGTTCGTGGAGCACCGGAGCAGGCGGAAGTGCAGGTCCTCCCCGCTCCGCGTGACGGGCGTCAGATAGATGCCGCTGCGCCGGGCCGTCCCGGGCTTGGTGGACTCCGTCAGGGACTGGAACGCGTGCTCCGCGCGGATCCGCCCGAAGTGATCGGCGTCGGGTCCGAAGAAGCGGCGGTAGTACACGCCGACGCCGTGGACGCGGAGGGGTACGCGGCCGACGTCGACGAGGGTCCAGGGACCGGCGGCATCCCCGGGACAGCCGTGCGACAGCTCCCGGATCACGAACACCCGGGCGGCCGCACCCAGGTGGCGGGGGTCGGTCCGGGCTATGTCGCCGCAGAGGTAGACGGTCTTCCGCGCGAGGTCGGACGCACCGGAGGCGAGGGCCTCCGGCGTGATCGTGGAGCCGAAGAAGTCCCGGATCGCGTCATGGTCGTGCAGGGCCGCCGGCGCGACCAAGAGGGTGTCCGCATCCTCGACGCGGGCTTCCGCCGGCTCCGTCGTGCGGTTCACACGGCACCTGCCTTTCAGGGAGTGTCGATGGTTTGGCCGGTCCCGGCCGTCCGCGGACCGGGCCGGGCCCGGAGGTCCGGCCCGTCGTGCCCGCCCCGACCGAGGCGCACGGTGCGGAGCGCGGCATGACGCCGCGGCACGGCCCCGTCCCTACTCGCTTGCGTCCGTCACCGCGTCGACCAGGGCGGCCAGCGCGACGCCCAGGGCCCGCGCCCCCGGTCCGGCCGGTCCGCCGGGCTCGGTCATGTACAGGTCCCGGCGGAGCTCCACCATGAGGGCGCTCACCCGGGCGTCCCGTCCGTAGTGCGCCAGTGGTACGTACGTGCCGGCGAACGGGCTGTCCATGCCCACCCCGCCGAAACCGGCGAACGCCCGCCGCGCCGCCGCCGGCAGCGCGGGCGGGGTGTGGAAGGAGTCCGTGCCGAGGCAGACGGGCGGCCGCGAGCCGTCGCCGTGCAGCTCGTACGGGAGCGCGGACGTCGGGTACGAGTGCACGTCGATGATCACCGCGCGCCCCGTCGCGGCGAGCCGCTCGTCGACGGCCCGCGTCATCGCCTCGGCGTACGGGACGAAGTACCGCTCCACGAGCGGTGCGGGATCGAATCCGGCCGGGCGCAGTTCGGCCCGGTGCGTGGTCCGGGTGTACACGGCGCCCATTCCTGCGGCGAGCATCTCCTCGCGCTCGTCCGGGAAGCGCTCGGGGTCGACGACCAGCCGCGAGAGCCGGTTGACGAACCGCCAGGGCGGAGTGGTGGCCGACGCCGCGGCCACGGCGGCGACGAGGTCCGTGTGCCCGTCGGTGATGTGGTCGAGCTCGCGTTCGAGCTCCGCGTCGCCCAGGAGGATGCCGGCGCGTACGTCCGCGGGGATCAGCCGGGACGCGTGCGGCACGTGGAGCAGGACCGGGGAGTCCGGGGCGCCGGCGAGCAGTTCGAAGGAGGGGGCGGCGGACGGCGAGGCGGGGTCGGGCATCGGGCGGGGCTCCTCGGGGTGGACGAACGGGCGCTGGAGAGGTCGGTTCGCTGCGGGGGCTCCCCGTTACGGCAGGGCGGCGCCGCGAGCCGTGACCCACAGGCGGTACCACTCCTCGTGGCCGAGGTCCGGGTCGCCGACGGCGGCGCCGCGGCAGGCGCGGATCCGGTCGGGGTTGGTGGTGCCGATGACCGGGGAGATCCGGGCGGGATGGCGCTGCAGCCACCACAGGACGACGGTCTCCGGGGTGGTGCCCCTGGCCTTGGCGAGCTCGGCGACGAGCTCGGCGGTGGCGTGCTCCTCGGGCGTCTGCTGCCGTCCGGTGTAGCGCCCCTGCGCCAGCGGGGCCCAGGCCTGGAGCGCGACGCCGTGGTGCAGGCAGTGTTCGACCGTGCCCGCGGGGAATCCGACACCGGCCGCGCCGGGCGTGTTGACCAGCACGCCGTCCTCCAGCCAGTCCCTGCGCAGCAGGCTCATCTCCAGCTGGTTCGCGGCCAGGGGCAGCTCCAGGTGCGCCTGGAGCCGGGCGATCTGGGCGGCGTTCATGTTGGAGACGCCGAACCGGCGCACGAGCCCCTGCCGGTGCAGCGACTCCAGGGCCTCCGCGATCTCGGCCGGGTCGGCGAGCGGGTCGGGCCGGTGCAGCAGCAGCATGTCCAGGGCGTCCGTGCGCAGCCGGGTCAGGCTCTCCTCGACCTTCCGTACGATCGTCGCCCCGCGCAGGTCGTAGACGCCGGGCCGGTCCCCGTCGGCGAGCCGGATGCCGCACTTCGACTGGAGCGTGATCCGCTCGCGCAGTCCCGGGGTGCGGGCGAGCACCTCGCCGAACACGGCCTCGGCCTTGCCGTGCCGGTAGATGTCGGCGTGGTCGAAGGCGGTGATGCCGCTCTCCAGGGCCGCCTGGATCGCCGCCTCGGCGGCGTCGACGTCGGCGGGGGAGTAGGGGCTGGGGTCCCAGCTGCCGCCGAGCCCCATGCAGCCGAGGAGGACCCGGTCGGTGCGGACAGCCGGGCGCGAGATGTCGGTCGTCGAGGTCACGGGCTCACCCTGTCACAGGCCGCCCGGCGTCAGAACGGGGAGCCCCGCGCCCGCGAGGGGGTTCCGGTACGGGGCGTGGGGCCGATGTGATCCCACCCACCCCACTCCTCCCTGCTTCAACGATTTGTATACAATCCGGAGGGAGTGCCGCCCCCACCCGGTCGGCGCAGACGTGGGCGCAAGGGCGGGCCGACTGTCGATCACAGCGTCCGTGGCCCGCTCTCCCCGATCCCCGTCCTCTCTCCCGGCCTCCGGCGCCCGCCGGCCCGAGGCCGACCGCCAGGAAACACCAGCGCATGAGCACCGACACCGCAGCCCCCGAGACCCCGACCAGGCCCCGCATCGCGGGTCGCGCCCCGGCCCGCCCGGCCCCGGCGGCGGCCGTGCACAGCGTCAGCACGGTCACGCTCGTCCTCCTCGGCCTGGTGGCGATCGGCGCGGCCATCCACGAGCCCGTCCTGATCCCGCCCCTGGCCGCCAGCGCCGCCCTGGTGCACAGCGCGCCGACGCTGCCCTTCTCGCAGCCGCGCAGCGTCGTCGTCAGCCACCTCCTGGCGGCCGCCGCCGGCTACGCGACCCTCGCCGTGACGGGCGCCGGCTCCGCCGCCGCGGCCATCGCCGCCGGTGTCACCCTGGCCCTGACGACCCTCGCGCGCACACCGCACGCACCCGCCTGCGCCACCGCCGTCGTGATCGTCCTCCAGTCCCCGTCCCCGGCCCGCTTCGTCCCCCTGCTCCTCGGCGCGTCGACCGTCCTGGTCCTGATGGAGTTCGTGGTCTCCCGCATCCGCCGCGGCGCACCCCGCTACCCGACCTACTGGTGGTGACCACCACCGCTGCCGGCCCCGGCCGCCGGCCTGCGGGCCCGCGCGTCCGGCGAGGGCGTCGGGCTGCGTGCGGGGCCGCCGTACCCCTGTGCCGACGCCCCGCCGCGCAGGTGCTCCCGCGGAGCCCGGCCGCCCGCCCCGCTCAGTGCGGGACGTCGTCCGTGAGGGGACGGGCGCCGGGTCGGAACACCCGCAGGTCGCGGACCTCGTAGGACATCGCCGTCGTGCCGGGGGGCGGTGCCGGGTGGTAACGGCCCGCGCAGACCGACAGGTTGACGATCAGGTACGCGTGCCAGGAGCGCCCGACGCCGCGGTGGTCCGCGAAGACCTCCTCGCCGTCGAGCCACCACACCACCGAGCGGGACCCGAACTCGGTCCGCAGCCGGATCCAGCCGCCCGGCCGGACGCCGGCGGAGCGGTGGTAGCGGTGCGTGCCCCGCACGTGGTTGGAGAGCTCCAGCAGGTCCGGGTTGTCGGGGTGGTACTCGAAGACGTCCACCTCCTGCCCGCCGTCCCGCCAGGTCCAGATCGCCGGCCACGCACCCGTCTCCTCGGGCAGGCGCACCCGTGCCTCCAGGGTGTCGCCGGTGCGCACCTCGAAGCCCTGCGGGCTTCCCTCGGTCGTGAGGAGCCCGCTGTCCCAGAGACCGTCCCGGCGGCGGGTCGCACGGAAGACGCCGGACCGCGCGTAGGCGGGATCGGCCGTCAGATGGTCCAGCTTGTTGTCGCCCGGATTGACCGGTCCGCCGTCGGGATAGGCCCACGAGCGGCCCGCGACCCACTGCTCCGACGAGCCGAAGTCGGCGGTGAAGACGGGCTCTCCGGCCCGTGACGATGTCGGCATGGCTGCTCCTCACTTCGGTGGCCGCGCGGGGCAGGCCGTCTCCGGCTGTACTGCCCGCAGGGCGCACCGGGATGCGGAACGTGCCGCTCCTTGTCTGCAAGTCGCCACGGGGGCGTCACCGGTGGGACAGGGCCTCGGCCTGAGCGGTCACCACCTTGGGCAGCGCGTCGGGATGCTCGCGCGACAGCCAGGCGACCAGCTCCTCCCGTACCGCGCAGCGGGTGGTCCACAGGTCGTCGGCGTCCTTGGCGGTCACCAGGGCGCGGACCGTGACGCAGGTGGGCGAGGTGTCGGTGACGGCGAGGTCCCAGGCCCGGCCGTCCCACGTCGGGCAGCTGTCCAGGAACTCGCGCAGCCGCACGCGCATCCGCGACACCGGCACGGTGTGGTCGCAGTGGACGAAGACCGTGCCGGTCATCTCGGCACCGCCGCGCGACCAGTTCTCGAAGGGGCGGGAGGTGAAGTACGACACCGGAAGCGTGACCCGGCGCTCGTCCCAGGTCCGTACCGTCAGGAACGTCAGGGTCACCTCCTCCACGACGCCCCACTCCCCGTCCACGACGACGGTGTCGCCGAGCCGGACCATGTCGCCGAAGGCGATCTGGAAGCCGGCGAAGAGATTGCCCAGCGTCGACTGCGCCGCCACGCCCGCCACGATGCCGATGATCCCGGCCGAGGCGAGCAGCGAGGTCCCGACCGCCCGGAACGCCGGGAAGGTCACCAGCGCCACGGCCGCAGCGATCACGCCCACGGCGACGGACACCACCCGCATGATCAGCGTCACCTGGGTGTGGACCCGCCGCACCCGGGCCACGTCACGCGACCGCCCGGCGTAGCGCGTGTACGAGGACTCGACGACGGCCGCGGCGACCCGTATCGCCAGCCAGGCGCCGCCGCCGATCAGGCAGAGCACGAGGAGATGGCTCACCGCGGCGGCGTGCTCCTCCAGCGGCGCCCAGCGCGTCGCGCGGAACGTCCACCCGAGCAGGGTGGTGAACAGAACGACGTACAGCGGTGTGCGGCACCGGCGCAGCAGCCCCCACAGCGGGGTCTCGGGGTGGCGTGCGTCGGCTTTCCGTGCGAGCAGGTCCGCCGCGCGGACCGCGGCCAGCGACACCGCCGCCGAGCCGCCCAGGACGATGACCAGTCGAAGAAGGTTCTCCATGGCTCCTCAGTCGATGTGTGCGGAGTGCGGAACGAATGCGTGACGGGTGCGATGCGGGTGCGGGACGCCGGTACGGGGCGACGGGCGCGCACGCTCAGCGGTCCACCGCCACCACCGCGCGCACCGTCTTGCCCGCGCGCCCCACGTCCACGGACACCTCACGGGACAGGCGCAGCACGATCGGCCACCCGAAGCCGCCGGGCCGGAGGTCATGCGGCAACGCGTACCGCGGTGGCCGCGGACTGGCGTCGCTCACCGACACGGTCACGCTGTCACGCCCCACGGAGACCGCGAATCCGGTCACCCCGCCGGCGTGCCGCAGCGCGTTGGTCACCAGCTCCGACGCCACCAGCATGACGTCCTCGACCTGTTCGGGCCGGGTCGTCGTGCCGGACCCCAGCGCGAGACGGATCTCCCGGCGTGCCTGTGCCGAGGTGCGTACGTGCGTCTCTCCATGGTGCCCGAGGTCGTACGCCTCTCGCACGGGCGTCGACGGGCCCGACCGTACGTCGCCCTGACTGTTCATCATGAACCCCATTTCTCACAGTTGGTGTGATTCGGGCACTTCCCGCCTGCCCTCGCCCACCGAAAAGATGCCCGCCGAAATTAGGTAGGAGTACGTGGGTGAAGTGGGGGTAGGCGGTACGCCACAGGCGAACGTTCGGCGAAAAACAGGAGGTTGTCCCCGTGCGGACCGAGATGGCGAAGGCGACGACAACGGCCGTGAACGACGGCGCGTGCCAGGACCTGCCCGTGCTCGAGGCTCCTCACGAGGTCGCGCCCCAGGACGCGCGCGCCCTGTCGAAGGTGTTCCTGCGCGAGTTGGCGGTACGGGAGGAGGGGACGGAGGGGCACCAGTACGTCCGCAACACCCTCATCGAGATGAACATGTCGCTGGTGCGGTACGCGGCGAACCGCTTCCGTGCCCGGGGCGACGAGATGGAAGACATCATCCAGGTCGGGACCATCGGCCTCATCAAGGCGATCGACCGTTTCGACCTGTCCCGCGAGGTCGAGTTCGCGACCTTCGCCGTGCCGTACATCGTGGGCGAGATCAAGCGCTTCTTCCGCGACACGACCTGGGCGGTGCACGTGCCCCGCCGCCTTCAGGAGGCGCGCGTGGAGCTGGCCAAGGCCAACGAGGAGCTGGGCTCCCGGCTCGGCCGGTCGCCCAGCGTCGCCGAACTCGCCGAGGCGATGGGCCGTTCCGAGGACGAGGTGATCGAGGCGCAGATCGCCGCCAACGGCTACTCCTCCACCTCGCTCGACGCCGCCCTCGGCAACGGTGACGACGATGACGTCGACGCCTCGCTCTCCGACTTCATCGGTGAGGAGGACCCGGCGCTCGCACTCTTCGAGGACTTCCACACCCTCGCCCCGCTCGTCGAGCGTCTCGACGAGCGCGACCGGCTGCTGCTGCACCTGCGCTTCGTCGAGGAGCGGACCCAGTCGGAGATCGGCGTCCAGCTCGGCGTGTCGCAGATGCACGTGTCGCGTCTCCTCGCCCGCAGCCTCGCGCGGCTGCGCGAGGGCATGCTCGCCGATTCGCCCGCCAAGCCCTGACCGGGCCGGAGCGGGCGAGGCGTCCCGCTTCCGGAACGGGCGCCACCACAACAGCCGGGCCCTGGGTGTACCCCCTGACGGTGTACGCCCCGGGCCCGGCATTCTGGCGTGCGCGAACGCGGCCGGCCGGGCGCGGCAACGCCCTGTCGGTTCATGCGACGCCGCGTCAGACGATTCCCCGGCCGAACCTGAGGATTCTGTCCCGACGCGTCCCGGTTGCTCCCCATCTCGTGGGTGAGGCCGAGCAGCCTGACGTCCGTGTTCCGCAGCACGTCCGGTACCTCCGCCACCGACCCCGGGCCGGGGCGCGGACGTCGCCCCGCCGAGGAGCGTGACCTCCCGCCGCCCGGCGATCGCCCGGCCGATCGTCACCGGCTGCTGCCGGCCGCCCGGAGAGCCGGGTCGGCGCCCGGCCGGCCATGGCGACCAGCCCCCGGCCCCCGTCCGGCCCGCCGCCTCCTCCTCGCGGCCCTCGCGCAGCCCGTGTACGGACGCCTCGTCGGCGTTCGCCGGTCCGCCGGCTCCGCTCGGCCCGAAGGGGGCACGCGCTCGCCGCGACCGATCGTCAGGCCCTGGCCTACGCGCGCGGTGCCGCCCCCGCAGCGCCTGCCGCGGCCTCGTGAGCGGGAATGACGTGCCCTTCGTCGTACGAGTACGCACGTCGACCGTTCGCGTGCCGGAACTGCCGCTGCGGCCGGCGCTGCCGAAGGGACAGAGTCGTGCACGCCTCTCCCTATTCAGCACCTTCCGGCGCCATCCGTAGCGCGGGGCGCTCGCCGTCGCCTTGGAATGGGTTCTGGCCCCGGGGCACCGCCACGACGGCTCCTCGGCGCCGTACGCGCCGTGGGCGAGGGGGAGGGGGAAGGCCGCGCCGGGCAGTGACTTGAGGACGGACCTGAGCCGCAAGCCCGGCATCGGCGGCGCGAAGACGAGCGGGGCGGCGAACGGCGCGGCGCTGACTTCGGGAGGGAGCCGAAGCGGTCGTGAAGGCGTCGATCCGGACCGCGCGCAGTGCGTCGGGCCGTCCTGCCGCCCGGCCGGCGACGTCACGGCCTGCTCGGGACCCTCCGTCGCCTTCGCGCAGACGGCTTCCACTGCCGTGGCGCGCACCCCACGGAAGAGCGCCCTCGCGTGCACGGGACGCGAGGGCGCTCAGCCGCTACGGATTCCGCCGGCGGGCCATCGGCGCGACGGGGGAGAGGTCACCCGATGGGGGTGTAGTCGCGCGAGGCGATGAAGGAGGGCCGTCGGACCGGTGCGGCGAACGGGGCCTCCGGGATGTTCTCGACGCTGTTGAACACGAGGAACACGTTGCTGCGCGGATACGGGGTGATGTTGTCGCCCGAACCGTGCAGCGCGTTGCAGTCGAACCAGGTCGCCGAGCCCGGCGCGCCCGTGAACTGGCGGATGCCGCACGCCTCGGCGAACTGCGTGAGGGCGGCGTTCGACGGGGTGCCTGCGTCCTGCATCTGCAGCGACCTCTTGTAGTTGTCCTTCGGGGTGGCGCCCTCGCAGCCGAGGAAGGTCCGGTGCGACCCCGGCATGATCATCAGGCTGCCGTTGGTCGGGTGGTTCTCGGTCAGCGCGATCGACACCGAGACGGTTCGCATCTGCGGCAGTCCGTCCTCGGCGTGCCAGGTCTCGAAGTCGGAGTGCCAGTAGAAGCCGCTGGCCCCGAAACCGGGCTTCACGTTGACGCGCGACTGGTGGACGTACACGTCGGAGCCGAGGATCTGGCGGGCCCGCCCGACGATCCGGGGGTCGGCGGCCAGGCGGGCGAACACCTCGCTGATCCGGTGCACCTCGAAGACGGAACGGATCTCCTGCGAGTGCGACTCCACGACGGCTCGCTCGTCCTCGCGCACCCTCGGGTCGTTGACGAGCCGGTCCAGCTCGGCCCGCAGCTCCACGACCTCGTCCGGGGTGACGAGCGCGTCGACGGTGGCGAAGCCGTCGCGCTCGTACTCCTCCAGCTCACGGGCCCAGAACGGCCCCGGGGTCGCGGGAGAGGACCACACGACGGGGTCCTTGCGGCCGACCAGCACCTCTTCGGTGCCGCGGGTGGGATAGAGGTCGACGGGACGGGTCGGTGCGGAGGTCATGAGGGGCGGTGCCTGCCTTTCTCGTGTCTCTTGTCGCAGGTGTCGTTGTCGCGGGTGTCGCGGGTGTCGCGGGTGTCGCGGGTGTCGCGGTGAGGCGGGACGGCGGGTGTCTCGTGGTCGCGTCACGGACCTCGTGCTCTCGTGACGGACGAGGCACCGCGTCGTCAGGCCGGGTCGGGCTCGGTGAGCAGCGGGTAGACGCCGTTCTCGTCGTGGTCCTCGCGGCCCGTCACGGGCGGGTTGAAGACGCACAGGCAGCGGAAGTCCTGCTTGACCTTCAGCGAATGCCGCTCGTGCCCGTCGAGGAGGTACATCGTTCCGGGCACGATCGTGTACGTGCGGCCCGTCTCGTGGTCGGTGAGCTCGGCCTCGCCGGCGGTGCAGACGACGGCCTCGACGTGGTTCGCGTACCACATGGACGTCTCGGTCCCGGCGTACAGGACGGTCTCGTGCAGGGAGAAGCCCACCCGCTCACGGGCGAGGATGATGCGCTTGCTCTCCCAGGTGCCGGAGGCGGCACGCACGTGGCGCTCGGTGTTCTCGATCTCGGCGAAGCTACGGACGATCATGGATGAGGTCTCTCCTTCTTGCGGCGGTTCAGGCGGCGAGGGCGCGGTCGGCGGCGTGCCGTACGGAACGGGCCAGGATGCCGAGCCCCTCGTCGAGCTCGTCGTCCGTCGCCGTCAGCGGCGGCAGCAGCTTCACGACCTCGCCGTGCGGCCCCGAGGTCTCCAGGAGCAGCCCGAGCTCGAAGGCCCGTCGGCACACGGCGTCGGCGCGGTCGCCGTCGGCGAACTCCAGGCCCCAGACGAGACCCCTGCCCCGGTACCCCAGGCCCATGCGCTCGTCGTCGCCGCACAGGTCGCCGAGGGCCTGCTCGACCCGGTGCGCCCGGCTCAGGGTGCGCTCGCGCAGGGCGCCGTCGCTCCAGTACGCGTCCAGCGCGGCGGTCGCGGTGACGAAGGCCGGGTTGTTGCCGCGGAAGGTGCCGTTGTGCTCGCCCGGCTGCCACTGGTCCAGCTCCGGGCGGAACAGGCAGAGGGCCATCGGCAGGCCGTAGCCGCTGATGGACTTGGACAGGGTGACGATGTCGGGCGTGATGCCCGCCTCCTCGAAGGAGAAGAAGTCGCCGGTGCGGCCGCAGCCCATCTGCACGTCGTCGACTATCAGGAGCATGTCGTGGCGGCGGCACAGGTCCGCGAGGCCGCGCAGCCATTCGGCGCGGGCGACGTTGATGCCGCCTTCGCCCTGCACGGTCTCGACGATGACGGCCGCCGGGTGGTCCAGGCCCGAGCCCGGGTCCGCGAGCAGCTTCTCGAACCACAGGAAGTCCGGCACCTGGCCGCCGAGGTAGTGGTCGAAGGGCATCTGCGCGGCGTGGTTGAGCGGAACGCCCGCGCCGGCCCGCTTGGTCGCGTTGCCGGTGACGGCGAGCGAGCCGAGGGACATCCCGTGGAAGGCGTTGGTGAAGGAGACGACGGTCTCCCGCCCGGTCACCTTGCGGGCGAGTTTCAGGGCCGCCTCGACGGCGTTGGTGCCGGTCGGGCCCGGGAACATCACCTTGTAGGGCAGGGCGCGCGGTTCGAGGACCGTCGCGCGGAAGGTCTCCAGGAAGTCGCGCTTGGCGGTCGTCGACATGTCGAGGCCGTGGGTGACGCCGTCATTGGCGAGGTAGTCCAGCAGGGCCCGCTTCAGGACCGGGTTGTTGTGGCCGTAGTTGAGGGAGCCCGCTCCGGCGAAGAAGTCGAGGAAGGGGCGCCCGTGTTCGTCGTACAGCCGGCTGCCTCGGGCCTGCTCGAAGACCACCGGCCAGGCGCGGCAGTAGCTGCGCACCTCGGATTCGACGGTCTCGAAGACGGACGGGGCGATGTCGGTGAGGGTCACGGTTCTCCCGGATCTCGATGGGGGGTGGGTGATGAGCAGGTTCAGACGTGCGTGCGCCGCGCGGCGGGTCCGGACGACCTGCCGGGGCGGCGGGTCAGGCCGCCGCGGGGCCGATGCGGTAGAGCACCTCGGGCTCGTGGACACCGGCGTCGGGCGCGTCGGGGAACGAGGTGGTCGGAAACAGGACCTCCCGGGTCACGGTCGCGCCGTGGCGGCGCGCGTAGGAGCGGAAGAGCCGGTCGGACGGCACGTTCCCCGGGGTGACCGTGGCCTCGAGCCGGACCGGCCCGTGCTCCGCCGCCACCCGGGCGGCAAGAGCGTCGAGCAAGGCTGCGGCTACCCCGGTTCCCTGGTGCGAACCGTCCACGGCCACCTGCCAGATGAACAGCGTCCCCGGCGCCTCGGGGCGCAGGTAGCCGGTGACGAAGCCGACCGCGCGCCCCGAGTCGTCGCGGGCGACGGCGCTCGTCGCGGCGAAGTCGCGGCACCACAGCAGGTAGCTGTAGGGCGAGTTGACGTCCAGTTCGCCCGATTCGCTGGCGATGCGCCAGAGATCGGCGCCGTCCGCCACTTCGGCGGGGCCGATGGTGACGTCGCTCCTCGGGGATGTCATCCGTGCCGTGGTCATGTGCGCTGTGGTCATGTCGGCCGAAGCTACCCAGCAAGTCGACGAACTTCCTGGCCCGGAAGGGTTGTGCAAAGCGAGAGAATGCGATAGGTGCGCAAAATTCGATCGGCCCGCAAGTCCGTCACTTCCCACCCGTCAAAAGGGTCGTTAGCGGGTCAAAATGCCCGTTTATAACGGATGGATAACGGCTCTCGGGTGTTTGGTGCACACATCACGATCTTGTGCGAGCCTGCCGTCTTTCACGTTTGAAGCGGCCCTGTGAGGTCAGGAGTACGAGTTCGAAGAACCGGCCAGGGCGTCGTGAGCCGGGTCGGCGGGCCTCCGGCGCGCGGGTGCCGCGAGGGTCCGGGGCGGGATCGGGCGGCGGATTCCGGGACTCATTCCTCTTCGACGAGGTGCACGGCCGCCTCCTCGGCGGACGCCGCGCCGCCGTCGATGCCCACGTCACGGGCGTAGCCCTCCAGCGGGGACAGGGCGAGGCCGTTGTCCGGTGCCACGAGCCGGCCGGCGCGGTGGTCGCCCACCTCACGGTCCAGCGGTTCGCCGTCGGTGTCAACGGAGTCGCCGATGCCGTCCCAGTCGGGGTCGCCGGCGTCCTCGGGCCTCTCCACAGCGAGCCGCTGGTCCAGCGTCTCGCCCCGCAGCCGCTCGGCCGCGGTGACCCCGGTGTGCTCGACGGCCCACGGGCGGTCCGGCGGAACGTACCCCTCTTCCACGGGGTCGACGGGCCCGACCAGCGTGTCCGACGCGTCGAGCAGCCCCGCGTCGTCCTGAACCTCGCTGCCGTCGGGCTGGTAGACGTCGTCGCCCCAGGCCTCGCCGGTCTCGTTCTCGATCATGCGGAACACTCCAGCCTCTTCGATCGGCACGAGCCGCACTTCCATGCTCCGTGTCCGGCCCGCGCCCCGCCACCCCACAACCGCCGGACCGGCCGGACTCCCCGGCCCGCCGCGCCTCCGCCGCGCTGGTGGCACCTCGGGCCCAGGCGTCCCTCGCGTCCCCGCGCCGGCCGAACGCCGCTGCCGTGGGCCTGCCCGCGCCGGTCGCCGCTGTGGTCTCGGGCCTGCCCGCGCCGGTCGCACCCTGTGGTCTCGGGTCTCCCGCGCCTGGCGAACGTCGTCTCCTCGGGCGTCCCGGATGCGGTCGAGCCCCTGTCCGCGGGACTCCCCGCGCCGGCCGAACACCGTGTCCTTGGGCGTCCGACGCGCAGGTGGCGCCGCGGCCCGGGCCTCCTCGCGCCGCCGACGCCCGCCCGGGAGCCTCGCGACCCCTGCTCCTCGCGTCCCCTGCTCCACGCGTCCCCTGGCCCTCGCACCCGCGGCCGGCCGTGCCAGGCCCCAGATCCCGGCCGATCCCGGCCGATCCGGCCGTGCCAGGCCCCCGGATCCCGGTCCTGTCGCGCCGGGCGCCGCGGCCTGGCGCGGCCGGCGTCCACGCATCGGTCGACTCGGTCCGGGACACCCCACCACCCCTATGCTCCGGTGCTCCGGGCTGCCGACGCGGGTCGGCAGCGGTCCGTGACACGAGGGGTGGGAGACGGCATGGGCGGGACCGTACGGTGGGGTGTGCTGGCCACGGGGGGCATCGCGGCCTCCTTCACGACCGATCTGCTGGCGATGCCCGACGCCGAGGTCGTCGCGGTGGCGTCACGCAGCGCGCGGTCCGCGGAGGCCTTCGCGGACCGGTTCGGGATACCGAGGGCGTACGGGGACTGGACGAAGCTCGCCGCCGACCCGGACATCGACGTGGTGTACGTGGCCACTCCGCACGCCGCCCACCGGGCCGCGGCGGGGCTCTGCCTGGAGTCGGGCCGGGCGGTGCTCTGCGAGAAGGCGTTCACGCTCAACGCCCGCGAGGCCGGGGAGCTCGTCGCGCTCGCCCGCGAGCGCGAACTCTTCCTCATGGAGGCCATGTGGACGTACTGCAACCCGCTCGTCCGCGAGCTCACCCGGCTCGTCGCCGACGGCGCCGTCGGCGAGATCCGCACCGTGCAGGCCGACTTCGGACTGGCCGGCCCGTTCGCCCCAGGGCACCGGCTGCGCGACCCGGCCCTGGGCGGCGGCGCGCTGCTCGACCTGGGGGTCTACCCCGTGTCCTTCGCCCAGCTGCTGCTCGGCGAGCCCGACCGCGTCCAGGCGCACGCGCTGCTCTCGCCCGAGGGCGTGGACCTCAACACCGGCGTGCTGCTCGGCTGGGACTCCGGCGCGAGCGCGCTCCTGTCCTGCTCGATCGTGGCCGACACACCGATCACGGCCTCGATCACCGGTACCGCCGGCCGGATCGACATACCCCGCGGCTTCTTCTGTCCGGAGCGTTTCGTGCTCCACCGGTACGGCCACGAGCCGGAGGAGTTCACGGGACAGGGGCGCCACGACACCCTTCAGCACGAGGCGGCCGAGGTCATGCGCTGCCTCAGGGCGGGCGAGACCGAGTCGCCGCTGGTGCCGCTGGACGGTTCTCTGGCGGTGATGCGCACGCTGGACGCCGTACGGGAACGGATCGGCGTGTCCTATCCGGCGGACGCCGGGTAGGACGGCGGATCGCCCTGCGGCGGGAGTGGCCGGGAGCCACGGGAGGGGCGCCGGCCGTCGAGGCGGGAGACAGGCAGGGGAGGGACGGCGCCTACGGCTCACGGGGACGGGCGCCCAGGCACGGGAGGGGCGGCGCCACGGAGGAGGCGGCCGCACGGGGGTGCGGCAGGCGACGAGTGCGGCCGCAGGCAACGAGGTGGGCCGCAGCCGAGGGGCGGGCCACAGCCCGCGGCCGGGCCGCGGCCCACCCGTCCGGACGCGGCCCCCAGCGTGGACGGCTTCCGCTCAGCCGAAGCTGCGCCGGTACGAGTGCGGGCTCACGCCCGTGGTGCGCTTGAAGCGGTCCCGGAAGGCGGTGGGGGAGCCGAAGCCGACCTGGGCGCCGATCCGTTCGACGGAGTGCCGGGTCGTCTCCAGCAGGTGCTGCGCCTGCCGGACCCGCGCCCGGTGCAGCCACTGGAGCGGCGTCGTGCCGGTCTGCTCCCGGAACCGGCGGATCAGCGTCCGGGTGCTCGTCCCGGCCCGCGCGGCGATCTCGTCGAGGGTGAGCGCGCGGCCCAGGTTGTCCTGCAGCCAGGCGAGCAGCGGCTCCAGGTCCGAGCCCCGGGGCACCGGAGGGCGGTCGTGGACGATGAACTGCGCCTGTCCGCCCTCTCGTTCCAGCGGCACGACGGCCATCCGCGCGGCGTCGGCGGCGACCGCGGAACCGTAGTCGGCGCGGATCATGTGCAGACACAGGTCGAGGCCCGCCGCCGCGCCGGCCGAGGTGAGGAACTGCCCGTTGTCGACGTAGAGCACGTCGGGGTCGACCGTCAGGCGCGGAAACGTCTCGGCCAGCAGATCGGCCGCGATCCAGTGCGTGGTCACCCGCAGCCCGTCGAGGAGCCCCGTCGCCGCCAGCGGAAACGTCCCCGCGCAGATGGACGCGATCCGCGTCCCGTTCGCCGCCGCCGCGCACAGCGCCTCGCGCACCTCGTCGGGCAGCGGCGCCGTCGGATCGGCCGTCCCCGGGACGACCACGGTGTCCGCCTCCCGCAGCGCTGCGAGCCCCCAGGGCGCGCGCAGTGCGAAGGTCCCCGCGTCGACCTCGGGCCGCGCGGCGCACACCCGCACCTGATAGCCCGCGCGTCCGTCGGGCAGCCTGGCGCGCGTGAACGCCTCGATGGGGGTCGCGAGGTCGAAGGGGACGACCCGGTCGAGGGCGAGGACGGCGACGGTGTGCATGGCAGGAACATAGCCCTCCGGCGGCGCTCCGTGGCCGGGGGGTGAGCGCGTGCGGCCCGACCACTTGCAGCTCAGAGCGTGTGAGGCGGGCCTCGACGGCGGATGTCACTTTTCCGTTGACACCTGGCACTCCCGCCACTGGGACGCGGCGCGGGCACGGCATACCGTCGGCACCGCCGGGCCGCCAGGCCGTCGGCGAAGCCCCGTACCCCGCCCCTCGAAGGCCCCCGTGACCACACTCTTCCTCGCCCTGCACGTCCTGGCCGCGATCGTGGCCGTCGGACCCGTCACCGTCGCCGCGAGCATGTTCCCGCCCGCCCTGCGCCGGGCCCACGCGGCGCCGGACGACCCGGACCCCCGTGCCGTCCTCCGCACCCTGCACCGCATCTGCCGCGTCTACGCCGTTCTCGGCCTCGCCGTGCCCGTCTTCGGATTCGCCACCGCGAGCAGCCTGGGCGTCCTCGGCAGCGCCTGGCTGATCGCCTCCGTCGTCCTCACCGCTGCCGCCGCAGCGGTCCTCGCCCTGGCGATCCTCCCGGCGCAGCAGGGTGCCCTTGCCGCCGTCGGCGGACCGGGCGGCGGCGCGGCCGACCGCCGCCTGGCGATGCTCGCGGGTGTCTTCAACGTCCTGTGGGCCACGGTCACCGTCCTGATGATCGTCCGCCCCGGCTCCACCACCGGAGCGTGACCGTGGAACCGGGCCTCCGACCGCTGCGCGCCGCCGCGCACGCCGAACTCGTCACGCTCCTCGTCATGCTCGCCAATCTGGCGACCCTCCACCTGCGTCCCGTCTCCTCCCTCATGGGCCCGGCGCACGGCTGCGCGTACCTCCTCGTCATCGGCGCGACCTGGCGCCTCACCCGCGGCAGCACCCCGACCAGGTGGGTCGCCCTCGTGCCCGGAATCGGCGGTCTCCTCGCCCTGCGACGCCTGCGCGCGCACCGCGTCTCCACCGGCTGGACCAATCCCGGATGTGAACCTGGGGCGCCCACGGGGTAAAACGAAGGGCAACACCCCTCTCATTCGAACGGACACGCGCGCGTTGAGCATGCTTCCTGGATCACGTCTGCCAGGCAGGACCTGGACGATCCGACTCAGCGGTCACCCCGACCACTCCGCGACGGTCACCTGCACCACGGCGGGCTGCCGCATGCCCGCCCGGTCCCGGGACCTCCAGGCCCTGCGCGTCTTCGCCTCCGAACACGCCCGGGCGCACGCCCGCCTCGCCACCCTCCGCCCGAACGCCGCCTGCGCCTGCGGCGCCACCGGCTGCCGGCACCACACCGCCCGCGCCACCTGCACCGGCAGGACGCTCCTCGTCCTCATCCACAACCCGCTCCTCGCCGAGGTCTGGACACTCGCCGAGATCTGCCAGGCCTGCGCGCCCCTGATCTCGCACGCCACCGTCCTCGCGGGAGCCGGTCCCGCCGGCGGCCACGAGTCCCTGGCCGCCCGGGCCGCCGCGGCTGCCGCTGCCGCGGCGAACGGGGGAACGGCGGCCACCGGCGGGACCGGCGCCCCGGGCGCCCCTCCGGCGGCGTCGCCGGGCGCTCCCGCGACCCCGCCCGCCGTGCCGATGATGTTCTCCTCGCCGGAGGCCGCGGGAGGTCCCGGTGTACCCCAGCCGAACCGCCGTCGTCCGCGCCGGGACGGCGGCGGCCAGGGCGGCGGCCGCGGTGGCGCCCGGGGCGGCGGCCGGGGCGGGCAGGGCGGTCAGGGCGGGAACCGGCCGGGCCGCGGCCACTCCTGACGCCCGGGGCCGGGTCTTCCGGATCGGGCCGCGGCCGGACCGGCGCGTCCGGGCGGCCGGGCCGAACCGGGCCGCCGGCCGGACCGGTCGCCGGCCCTGCGCGGGGCGGAGGGCCGCCCCGCCGGTGATCACGACCGCACCCGGTGAACGGGGCGGCCGGCGCTGTTTCTAGGCTGACCCCCATGTCCGACGAGTCTCCCCTCATCCGTAGCCTGCGCGCCGCCGTCGCCGCCGCCCCCGAAGACGTGCCTCTGCGGCTGCACTTCGCCGAACTGCTCCTCGCCGAGGGGAGAAGCGACGAGGCCGTCAGCCAGGCCGCCGTCGCGCTCCAGCACGCCCCGGGCGACCCTGCCGCCCGGGATCTGATGGTCCGGGCCATGGACCTGCCCACGCCCACCGGGCCGCCGGCCGCACCCACGTCGCCGACGCCCCGCATGGCGGAGCGCCCGCAGGCAGACGCGACGGGCCCGGAAGCGACGGGCACGGAAGCGGGCCGGGGAACGAACACCCCGGACACGAGGAACTCGGACAGGACCGGCCCGGACGGAGCGGACCCGACGGCCACCGGCCCGGACGGAGCGGACCCGACGGCCACCGGCCCGGACTCCGTGGCCACCGGCGCGCCCGCGCCGGACGTGCCCGGCGCGGAGTCCACCACGCGGCCGCCCGCCGGCCCGCCGGCCTTCGACTGGGCCGCCGCCGAGCAGGACGTCGCGGACCTCGTCGGCCCCCGCTTCGCCGACCACGCCACCGAGCAGCCGCTGACCTCCGACGGCAGCGGCGACGCGGGCGACGCGTCCGCCTGGGACATCGACGGACCGGGCGACGTCGACGTACGCCTCGCCGACGTCGGTGGCATGCAGGAGGTGAAGGACCGTCTGGAGGCCGCGTTCCTCGCCCCCATGCGGAACCCCGAACTGCGCCGCCTGTACGGCAAGTCGCTCCGCGGCGGGCTGCTCCTCTACGGCCCGCCCGGCTGCGGCAAGACGTTCATCGCGCGCGCCGTCGCGGGCGAACTCGGCGCCGGCTTCATGTCGGTGTCACTCTCGGACATCCTGGACATGTACATCGGCACGTCCGAGAAGAACGTCCACGACATCTTCGAGGCCGCCCGCCGTCAGGCGCCCTGCGTCGTCTTCCTCGACGAGCTGGACGCCCTCGGCGCGAAGCGCTCCCGCACCCACCACAGCGGACTGCGCAACGTCGTCAACCAGCTCCTCACGGAGCTCGACGGCATCGACGGCGACCGCAACGAGGGCGTGTTCGTGCTCGCCGCCACGAACGTGCCGTGGGACGTCGACCTCGCCCTGCGCCGCCCCGGCCGCCTGGACCGCACCCTGCTGGTCCTGCCGCCCGACGCCCCGGCCCGCGAGGCGATCCTCCGCTACCACCTGCGCGACCGGCCCATCGAGTCGGTCGACCTCGGGAAGGTCGTCAAGGCCACCGAGGACTTCTCCGGCGCCGACCTGGCGCACGTCTGCGAGACGGCCGCCGAGGCCGCGCTCCTCGACTCCGCGCGCTCCGGCACCGTCCGCATGATCGGCACCAAGGACCTGTTGCAGGCGGCCAAGCAGATCCGGCCGTCCAGCGAGTCCTGGTTCGCCTCCGCCCGCAACGTGGCCATGTTCGCCAACGACGGCGGCATGTACGACGACCTCGTCGCCTACCTGAAGAAGAAGCGCAAGCTGTGACGACGAGTCCCCAGGTCGAACGCGCCCGGGTCCTCTACGAGATGATGCGCGTGGAGGAGGCCCACGAGCTGCTCGGGCCGGCCCTCGCGGAGGACCCCGACGACCACCGGGCGTGGAGCCTGCTCGGCCAGGTCCTGTGGACCCTAGGCCGGGCGTCCGAGGCCTACGCCGCGGCCATGGAGTCGCTCCGCCTGGAGCCCGGCTTCCTCGACGCGCACTGCGTCCGCGGCTACGCGCTGCGCACGCTCGGCCGGCTGGAGGAGGCCGAGGCCGCCCAGCGCGAGGCCGTGCGCATCGATCCCTACGCCTGGGGCCCGCGCCGCCAGCTCGCCGAACTCCTCCTCGGGCTGGCCCCGGACCGCCCCGAGGAGGCGCTCGAACACGCGCGGGCGGCGGTGAAGGAGGGCCCCGAGGTGACGTACTGCTGGGTGACCCTGCACACGGTGGCCACCTTCCACCGGCGCCCGGACCTGGCCGACGAGGCCATCCGCCAGATCATCCGGATCGACCCGGCGCATCCGCTCGCCGTCACCACCGCCACCGAGCGCGAGGCGGCCCGACCCGGCACGTCCGCCGCCCGCGCCGCCGACCTGTACGCCGGCGGCCTCGCCGCGGCGCCCCACGCCGAGAAGCTGCGCGAGGACCTCGACCGGGCCGTCTACCGGATGCTCCGCGGCACCCGCTGGCTTGCCCTGCTGTGCCTCGCCATGGCCGCCGTCACCACCGACGTCTTCCCCACCGAGGGAGAGCCGAAGGACCTTCCGGTCGACCTCGGCACCCGCCTGTGGGCCCTCACCCTGATGGGCGCGGTCTGGGCCTTCGGCGCCTGGCGCCGCTACCGGCGCATGCGCACCGGCGCCCGGCTGACGGTGTTCTCGCTCGTCCGCCGCTCCTTCTGGCCCCGCGTCGTCCTGTGCCAGGCCGCCTGGGCCACCCTGTGCGCGCTGCTCCTCGTCCTCGTGCCGTGGACCGACCGCGCCGTCCCCCAGCTCCTCTTCTGGCTGGGACTCGTACCGAACCTGCTCAGCATCACCCACGACAGGGACAAGGTCGGATGAGCCTCGAACTGCGTCAGGCCGACGCACTCGTCGAACTCGGTCGCTACGAGCAGGCCGCCGCGCTGCTCGCCACACACCTGGCCACGGAGCCCGAGGACGCGGCCGCGCTCGTACTCCTCGCCCGGTGCCGGCACCGGCTCGGCGACGAACAGCAGGCCCTGGCCACCGTCGAGCAGGCCCTGCGGGCCGAGCCCGACTCCGTCGGGGGTTGGCTGATGCGCACCCACATCCTGCTCGCCCTCAAGGAGTACGCCCAGGCCGAGGAGTCCGCCCGGCGGGCGGTGGAGATCGCCCCGCGCTACTGGGGCAGCCACTACACCCTCGGCACGGTCCTCGACCGCTCCGTCCGCGCGGAACGCAAGCGCGCCGCGTACGAGGCCGCCCGCACCGCCGTGGCCCTCGCCCCCGAGGAGAGC
Source organism: Streptomyces sp. NPDC048018 (assembly GCF_043202995.1). Taxonomy (NCBI): domain Bacteria; kingdom Bacillati; phylum Actinomycetota; class Actinomycetes; order Kitasatosporales; family Streptomycetaceae; genus Streptomyces; species Streptomyces sp. NPDC048018. Next base: position 296,241 of record NZ_JBIDBK010000001.1, on the reverse strand, counting down.
GACGCCCACTTCCTGGTCGGCCTGACCGCCCAGCGCATCGGAGACCTCCAGGTCGCCCAGCAGGCCTACGAGACGGCGCTCCGCCTCGACCCCGAGAGCAGCGAGGCCCACAACAACCTCTCCCTGCTGCACCTGCGGCACCGCTGGCGGCGCCGCGGATCCTGGACCAGGGCGGCCGAGGGCTTCGTCCAGTCCGCGGCCCTCGACCTCAACGACCGGCAGGCCCGCTACAACCTGGAGACCATGGCCTGGGGCACCGTCGCGGGCTCCCGCTGGGTCGCCCTCGCCGGCTTCGCCGTCAGTTCCGTCGCCTCCGCCCACCTGAGAGCCGGCGCCTCCGGCGGCGACGCCGTCATCAGCGTCCTGCTGTGCGCGGCCGTGCTCGTCGGCGGCTGGGCCGGCTGGTTCCTGTGGCTCACCCGGCGCGTACCACCGCACCTGCGGCGTCCGCTGCTCCTCGTCTCGCGGGGCTGCAAGCCGGTCGTCGCCATGGCGGTCGCCGTCTCCCTCCTCGTCCTGCACTCGGTCCTCACCCTGGCCCTCTGGCGCATCGAGGGCCTCGGCTCCCTGGCCTTCCCCCTGTTCTGGGGCGCGGTCATCACCTACTGGGTCAGCCGCAGCGCCCTCCAGCGCCGCGCCCCGAAGCCGTAGGGCCGCGGGGGCCCGGGGCGCCCGGCGCGCGGGGCCGGCGTCGACCGCGGCGCCGCGCTCCTCCCCGCCCGGACGCTGCCGCCGGCCCCGGCGTCGCCGCCGACCACGCCGTCGGGACCTGGCCGCCCGGTCGCGTACGGCACCGGCCCCTTCGGTGTTTCCGGGGCATGCCACCCCCCTCCCTCGGCGGCGCCGGCACCGTCCGGCACGTCGTCAAGGACCGCGGAGGGCCGTCGAACGCTCCACCGGCGTCGCCCGGTGCGCTGTTCGTGGCCCGGCGATAAATCGGTGTTCCACCGCGCCCGTCGGTGCCTAGACTCCAGCCGAACCGACGAGCCGAAGGCCGCCTCCGGTCGTCCCGACCACGGGGACCGCCCGGGACGGTCGAGATCACCGAAAGGAGACGACCATGCGCGCGACCACTCTCGTGACCGCCGCCGTGGGCGTCTCCCGTGCCCGGTACGACGTGATCCTGGCCTCTTCGTCGCTCCGGTGCCGGCTGCGCGGCCGGCACCGCTGACCCGCGACGAGAGAGGCCGCGGGCCCTGCCCTCCTGACCGGAGGCCGTAGGCTCCCCCGCTCCCGACCGCCCGTCGTCACGGGAATCGCGCTGCCCTGCAACCGCATCGCACGCGAAACGAGACTGACCATGCGTCACCGCAGCACCACCCGCAACCTCGGCATCCTCGCCCACGTCGACGCCGGCAAGACGACGCTCACCGAGCGCTTCCTCTACCTCACCGGCGCCACCCACAAGCGCGGGGAGGTCCACGAGGGCACCACCGTCACCGACTTCGACCCGCAGGAACGCGACCGCGGCATCACCATCTTCAGCGCCGCCGTCAGCTGCGACTGGGCCGGACACCGGCTCAACCTGATCGACACACCGGGACACGTCGACTTCGCGGACGAGGTCGAACGCGCGCTGCGCGTCCTCGACGGCGCCGTCGCCGTCTTCGACGCCGTCGCGGGCGTCGAGCCGCAGAGCGAGTCCGTGTGGCGCCAGGCCGACCGGCACGGCGTCCCCCGCATCGCCTTCGTCAACAAGCTCGACCGCGCGGGCGCCGACCTCGACACCGCCGTGGACAGCATCCGCACCCGCCTCGGCGCCGTGCCGCTGCCGGTGCAGCTGCCCATCGGACGCGAGGACGCCTTCACCGGCGTCGTCGATCTCGTCCGCATGTGCGCCGTCACCTGGCCGGCCGGCTCCGACACGTACCAGCTCGGCCCCGTACCCGAGGAACTGCGCGACGAGGCGGTCCGCCGACGCCGCCGGCTGGAGGAGACCGTCGCGGAACTGCACCCCGCCGCCCTGGAGGAGTTCTGTGCCGAGGACGCCCTCGGCGAGCACACCCTGGTCGCCGCCCTGCGTGAACTGACCCTCGCCCGCGAGGCGGTGGTCGTGCTGTGCGGCTCGGCCTACCGCAACCGGGGAGTGGAGCCGCTGCTCGACGCCGTCGTCGCCTATCTGCCCGCTCCCGCGGACGTGCCTCCGGTACGCGGCGAGCTCCCCGCCGACCCGGACGCGCCGCTCACCGCGCTCGCCTTCAAGGTGACGACGACGCCCAACGGCCGCATGACCTACCTCCGCATCTACGCCGGAACCCTGAGGAAGGGGGACACCGTGCTCGACACCGCCGCCGGCCGCACCGAACGGATCGCCCGCATCCTCCGGGTCCAGGCCGACCGCACCACCGAGGCCGACCTGGCCGTCGCCGGCGACATCGTCGCCGTCGTCGGTCCGAAGGCGGCGCGCACCGGCGCCACCCTGTGCGCGCCCGGCGCACCGGTGCTCCTCGAACCGCCCGTCTCCACCACCCCGGTGGTGTCGGTGGCGGTCGAGGCCCGGAGCGGCCGGGACACCGAACGCCTCGCCACCGCCCTGGCCCGCCTCACCGAGGAGGACCCGTCGCTGACCGTACGGACCGATCCCGAGTCCGGTCAGACCGTGCTGTCCGGCCTGGGCGAGCTCCACCTGGAGGTGGCCGTGGAGAAGCTGCGCCGCGCCCGGGACCTCGACGTCACCGTCGGCAGGCCGCGGGTCGCCTACCGGGAGACGCCCGCCGGGACGGTCACCGGCCTGACGTACCGGCACGTCAAACAGGACGGCGGGGCCGGACAGTTCGCGGTCGTCGTCCTCGACGTCGAGCCCCTGGAGGAAGGTGGCGGCACCGATGACGGCGAGGGGGGCTTCGCCTTCCGGTCGACCGTGACGGGGGGCCGTGTCCCGCAGGAGTTCGTCCGCGCGGTCGAGGCCGGCTGCCGCGACGCCCTGGCGGAGGGGCCGCTCGGCGGTCACCCGGTCACCGGCGTGCGGGTGACCCTCACGGACGGGGCCACCCATGTGAAGGACTCCTCGGAACTCGCCTTCCGCGTGGCCGGCCGCCTCGCCCTGCGCGAGGCGCTCCGTACGGGCGGCACGGCCCTGCTCGAACCGGTCGCCGAGGTCACCGTCACCGCACCGGAGACCGCCGTGGGCACCGTCCTCGGCGACCTGACGGCCCGTCGTGCCCGGATCACCGACTCCACCGCCCACGCCGGCACGGCGGTCCTGACCGCCACCGTCCCGCTGGCGGCCCTCTTCGGCTACGCCACGCACCTGCGCAGCCGCACCCAGGGCCGGGCCGCCTTCACCACCCGCCCGGCGGGCTACGCCCCGAAGGCCTGACCTTGCCGCGCTCCGACGTCCTCGACGGAGGGCGCCCGGGGGCCCGTCGCCACCGTCACCGGCGCCGGGCCCCGGGGCGCGGGGGCGTCGGCGGTACGGTGACCACGCGGGCGTCGGCGGTACGGTGACCACGCGGGCGTCGGCCCCCGGGATCCGGCGCGTGAGCGGCACTCCCGGGACCGCGCCGTCCGGGGCCGGATCCTCGGACTCCGGACGGCACGGCACCATCGGTGGGGCGACCGTGCTCGTCGAGACCGGCCGTCCGGACACCGGCCGCCCCGCCGGGCCCGGTGGCCGCGTGGACCGGGCAGCCCGGCGGTGGGAGCCGCGGACTCCGGGGCGGGTCGAGGGCTGTCCGGAGACGGCCGAGGGTTCCCGGGCGCGTCCGGAGCTATCCGGAGACGGCGACGGCCGACTGCTCCCGCGCGAGGAAAGCCGGTCGCAGAGACGGGTCCACCGGGTCGTAGTACCGGTGGAAGACCGGCGTGGCGGAGCCGGAGACCGGCGGGACGATCCAGCTCCAGTCGGCGGGGGTGGGCCTGCCGTGGCGTTCCTCCTGCGCGATGTGCCGGAGGAACCGTTCCGACTCGGTGTGGTGGTCCGCCATCGTCACCCCCGCCTCCTGGAAGGAGTGCAGCACCGCCACGTTGAGCTCGACCAGGGCCCGGTCACGCCACAGGGTCCGCTCCGACGACCGGTCCAGGCCGAGACGGTCGGCCACCACCGGCAGCAGGTCGTAGCGCTCGGCGTCCGCGAGGTTCCGCGCGCCTATCTCGGTCCCCATGTACCAGCCGTTGAACGGCGCCGCCGGATAGCGCACCCCGCCGATCTCCAGGACCATGTCACTGATCGCCGGCACCGCGTACCAGCGCAGCCCCAGCTCGGCGAACCAGGCGTGGTCCGGGTGGCGCAGCGGCACCTCCTGCACGGCGCCGTCCGGCAGCTCGTACCACTCCGGACGGGCGCCGGGCCGCTCCCGCACCATCAACGGCAGGATCTGGAAGGGCTCTTCGCTCCGCTTCCACCCCAGCTCGCGGGCGCCGGACGTCAGCGCGGCGCTGCGCGGATCACCGAGCCAGCGGCCCGTCTCCGCCCGGTGGCCGGCGTACCGCACCAGCTGGTCGTTGACGATCCGTGGTCCCGGCCGACCCGGCCGGTCCGGTGCGAACACCGAGATCACCGGCCGGATCCGGCCTCCGTTCCCGGCCAGCCGGAGATGTTCGAAGCACTCCTCGGCGACGGCCTCGGGCGCCGTGACCTGCCGCAGGTCCCGCACCACCAGGCTGCGCCAGTAGAGCCTGCCGATGCACCGCGCCGCGTTGCGCCAGGCCACCCGTGCGCCGAACGCCAGCTCGGCGGGGGAGTGCACGTAGGTCCCGGTCCGATCGATCTCGGCCGAGACCTCGCGCACCCGCCACTCCACGTCGCCCGCGTGCGGCTGCTCGTGGTGGAACTGACGGATGAACCGCTCCGCCTCCTGCCGCACCGAGGCCGACGGGTCGGTGACGGCAGGAGGCGGGGGCGGAGGCGCGGGCGCGGGCACATGCGCGTGCGAGTACGGGCAGGCGCCGCTCTCGGGCACCGGCTTACGGCGACGACTCAGGCTGAAGACCAAGGTGTTCCCTCCCTGGCCCATGACTACCGTACGCATGCACACAAGCGTGGAGAGTAGTCGTTTTCCCGGTGTCGAAGCCCCGGTCCTGGTAGAGTGCCCGCTTTGTGCCCTGTCCTGCTTCCCGGGTCGCGACAGGCTCCCGGCCGTGGTCTCGATCCGCAGCCGTGGTCTCGGCCGGCTCCCGGTGCCGCCGCCTCTACGTGGTGAGGCTCAGGCGACCGGCTCGACCACGAAGAGCGGAATCTCGCGTTCGGTCTTCGTCTGGTAGTCCGCGTAGTCGGGGAACGCGGCCACGGCCCGCTCCCACCAGGTCTGCCGCTCCTCGCCGGTGACGATCCGGGCCCTCATGTCCCACACCTTGGGGCCGTCCCGCAGCTCGATCCGCGGTGACGCCACCAGATTGTGGTACCAGACCGGGTGCTTCACCGCGCCGCCGTTCGAGGCGACCAGGGCGTACGCCCCCTCGTGCTCGACCCGCATGAGCGGGGTCTTGCGGATCTTGCCGCTCTTCGCCCCGAGGCTGGTCACGAGGACGACGGGCAGCCCCCGGATGGTCGTCCCCTCCGTGCCGCCGGACGCCTCGTACAACTCGACCTGGTCCCGGACCCACTTCGAGGGGCTCGGCTCGTACACACCTTCAAGTGACATGAATGACCTCCCGCCACGGCAACCCCGGCACCCCGCGACGCTATTCCCGTCACCGGCCGCCGGTCCCGATTCCACCGGTGCCGCGGCCGGACCTGGGCCGGCGCGGGGGGAGCGGCGGCCGCCCTCCCCCCGTGGAAGGGCGGCCGCCGGGCCGGCTCAGTACCAGCCGGTGCAGCGGATGTTGCCCGTGGTGTCGTTCCAGGCACACGCCCGCATCGTGTAGCCGGCGTCGTTGTACGCCGGGGTGTGGGTGTCCGAGCCGGTCTGGACGGTGGTCATGCCCAGCGGGCCCTCCCAGGAGGAGCCTCCGTTGCTGGAACGGTCCACCCAGACCTTGTCGCCCGGGTCGGCGTGGGTGATCCGGCCCCAGGCGCAGCGGCTGGACGTGCTGTACCGCAGCTCGATGAAGATGCCGTCGACGCTCGCCGTCTTCGGGGAGGTCGCGTTGCTGGTGCTGCACGCCAGGGCCGCCGCCGGAGCGGGAGCCGGAGCGGCCTGGGCCGCCGTGGCCGCGCCGCCGAAGCCGAGCAGCAGGGTCGCCGTCGACAGCAGGACGCCGGTCCGCTTGCTGATCCTCATGAATTCCCCCTGTGTGGTCGAAGGGTGGGACGGGGCACCCGCCGCGCTGTGCGCCGGGCGCCGAAAGCCCGACCACCATCGCGCGGCGACCCCGCCGAGGGCGTCCACCGCGGAGTGGAGAAGCGGGGTAAACCCGTGCGGCAGCGCACTCCGGGGCACACTGCTCCTCCGGTATGACGCCCTCCCGCCGACGCGGCACGTAGCATCGCGCGATGCGCATCAGGGCCCTCTGGGCGAGGTGGTTCCGCGGCGTGGACCCCCGGCTCGTCGACGCGACGGTGGCCGTGGGGCTGGTGGGGGCGACGGCCGCGATCGGTCACCAGTACCACCCGGCCGGCTGGCCGCCGTTCGACGCGCCCGCCTACGCCCTGAGCGCGCTGGTCGGCCTGCCCCTGGCCCTGCGCCGGGTGGCCCCGATCGGCGCGCTCGTCGCCTCCTGCGTGGCCTTCGCCTGCTACCTCGCCGCCGGCTACCAGCCCTCGCTGAACTTCTGGGGGCCGGCGATCGCCCTGTACGGCGTCGCCGCGCAGCGGCCTCCCCGTACGGCCGCGGGGGCCGCCGCGCTCGTCGCCGCCGTCATCCTCTACAGCGGACTGACCGCCCCCGAACTCGGCGTCGCCGTGGCCGTGATCCAGGCCCTGGCGGTGCCCTCGGTCATCTGGGTCTTCGGCAACAGCGCCCGTCGGCTGGCCCGGCGGAACCGGCAACTGGCCCGGCTCACGGCGCAACTGCGCCAGGCGCAGGAGGAACGGGCCAGGCGGGCGGTCGCCGAGGAGCAGCGCCGGATCGCCCGCGAGCTCCACGACGTGGTCGCCCACCACATGTCGGTCATCAACGTGCAGGCGGGCATGGCCGGATATGTCTTCCGGACCGAGCCGGACACCGCCCGTGCGGCCCTCGACACGATCACGCAGACCAGCCAGGAGGGGCTGCGGGAGCTGCGCCGGATCCTCTCCCTCCTGCGTTCCGAGGCCGCCGATTCGGGACGGATACCGGACGGGAGCGGCGAATCGGGCGCGTGGTACGCCCCGATGCCCGGCCTCGCCGCCCTCGCCGACGTGGCCGAACGCGTCCGGGCTGCGGGTGTCCCGGTCGACCTGACGACCGCGGGCACGCCCCGGCCCCTCCCGCCCGGCATCGAACTGTGCGCGTACCGGGTGGTGCAGGAGGCGCTCACGAACGTCCTCAAGCACGCCCGGCCGGCCCGGGCCGAGGTGCTGGTGGAGCACCGGGCGGCCGAACTGCGCGTCACCGTCACCGACGACGGGCGTCCCCACCGCCGGGATCCGGCCAAGCTTCCGCCACGCCCGGGACACGGCTTGATCGGCATGCGCGAACGCGCCAGGCTCTACGGCGGAACAGTGGACGCAGGCCCTCGGGCCGAGGGGGGATTCCGCGTGTGCCTCAGACTTCCCGTCACCGGCGAGAACGCCGACCCGTGGGGGAGCCCGCCCCCGGCATGACCAGCGTGCTCGTGGTGGACGACCAGGACCTGATACGGGCCGGCCTCGTCGCGCTCCTGCGCGCGGCCCCGGGGATCGAGGTCGTCGGCGAGGCCTCCGACGGCGAGTCGGCGGTCTCCTGCGCGGCGCGTCTGCGACCCGACGTGATCCTCATGGACATCCGGATGCCCGGCATGGACGGCACGGTGGCCACCGAACGCATCCTCGCCGACGCCGCTGCCGCCGACTCCGACGCCCCGCCACCCCGGATCCTCGTCCTGACCACCTTCGACCTCGACGAGTACGTCTACGCCGCGCTGCGCGCGGGAGCATCCGGCTTCCTCCTCAAGGACACCGGCCCCCAGCGCCTCATCGACGCGGTCGCGGCGGTGGCCCAGGGCGACCTGCTCTTCGCGCCGAGCGTCACCCGCCGCCTGATCGAGGCCTACGTGACCTGCGCCGGTCCCGCCCCGGAACCCGCGACCGACCTCGACCTCCTCACCGCGCGCGAATGCGAGGTCCTGCGCATGACCGCCCGGGGGCTGTCGAACGCGGAGATCGCCGAGCAGCTCTACATCGGGGAGGCGACCGTCAAGACCCACCTCAACCGCACCATGAGCAAGCTGAACCTGGACAGCCGCGCCCAGGCCGTCGTGCTGGCCTACGAGACCGGCCTGGTCGTCCCGGGCGGCCCGGCCCCCCGCGCGGACCGGTAGCGCCGCGGCATGACGGACCACTGGCGAACCGACCGGATCGGTTCCGCCCTGCGGGGCGAGAACCCGACCGTCTTCAGACGCCTGCGTTCCGGCTTCGCGGTGATGGGCCACGTGCAGTTCCTGCCGGGCTACACGGTGCTCCTGGTCGACGAACCCGGCGTACAGCGCCTGTCGGACCTGCCGAGGCGCGAACGCCTCGCCTTCCTGGGCGACATGGACCGGCTCGCGGAAGCGGTCGAACGGGCCTGTCGGCGCCTCGACCCCGCCTTCCGCAGGGTCAACATCGAGATCCTCGGCAACACGGACCCCTTCCTGCACGCCCACATCTGGCCGCGCCACACGTGGGAGCCGCCGGAACTGGTCGGCGTGCCGGTGTGGACGTACCCGCGCGACCGGTGGACGGACGCCCGCTTCCGGCTCGGCCCGCGCCACGACGCGCTCCGTCGGGAGATCGGGACGCAGCTGGACCACCTGTGCGCCGCGAACGGGGACCGGTCGGCGGACCGCGCAGGGTCTCCGGGCGATACGCCGGACGTGTGACGGCCGTCAGGCGGCACAGCGGGTCGCCCCAGGGGGCCGCCCGGCGCCGACGCGGTGCCGGGGCGGACGCGGCGCCGGGCGTGCCGGACCGGCCGGAGACGCCGGCTGGACAAGGGGCTGATGGCTGTCAACTCAGCAGTATTCACCGGTGGTTGACGAAAGGTATGGACCAATCTACGGTCTGCGTGAGCATCGCACGCCATGCCCAGGGTCACCCCCACGTCCCAAGGAGCACGCATGCCCGGTCATCGCCTCATCAGGGGCCTCGGAACCGCCGTCGCCGCCCTGCTCGCCGCCGCGACCGTCCTCACCGGCGTCCCGGACGCCGCCGCCACTCCCGCCGCCGATCCGCAGACCTGCGCCCTCAAGCAGAAGCCCGCCGGGAAGGTCCTCCAGGGCTACTGGGAGAACTGGGACGGCGCCGCGAACGGCGTTCACCCGCCCTTCGGATGGGCGCCCATCGACGACGCGCGCTTCGCCGCGCACGGTTACAACGTCATCAACGCGGCTTTCCCGGTGATCCGTTCGGACGGCACCGTGCTGTGGGAGGACGGCATGGACAGCACCGTGCGGGTGGCCACCCCCGCCGAGATGTGCCGCGCCAAGGCGGCCGGCGCCACCATCCTGATGTCCATCGGCGGGGCCGCCGCGGGGATCGACCTGAGCTCCCGGGCCGTCGCCGACCGGTTCGTCGAGACCGTCGTGCCCCTCCTCAAGAAGTACAACTTCGACGGGATCGACATCGACATCGAGACCGGACTCGTGGGCAGCGGCAGCATCACCACGCTCTCCACCTCGCAGGCCAATCTCGTGCACATCATCGACCAGGTGCTCGCCCGCATGCCCGCCGGATTCGGCCTGACGATGGCACCCGAGACGGCCTACGTGACCGGCGGCAGCGTCGCCTACGGGTCGATCTGGGGCGCGTACCTGCCGATCGTGAAGAAGTACGCGGACAACGGACGCCTGTGGTGGCTCAACATGCAGTACTACAACGGAAGCATGTACGGCTGCTCGGGCGACTCGTACTCCGCCGGCACCGTCGCCGGTTTCGTCGCCCAGACCGACTGCCTCGACCGCGGCCTCGTCGTCCAGGGCACGACCGTCCGGGTGCCCTACGACAAGCAGGTGCCCGGCCTCCCCGCCCAGCCGGGTGCGGGCGGCGGTTACATGGCACCGTCGGCGGTCGCCCAGGTCTGGCGGAACTACCGCGGAGCGCTCAAGGGCCTGATGACCTGGTCCGCCAACTGGGACGGCTCGAAGGGCTGGACCTTCGGCGACAACGTGCGGAGCCTCCAGGGCCGCTAGGCCCTCGCGAGGACGCCCGCCAGGGCGCCGCTCCCCGGCGCAAGGGGGCCTCGTGTCCCGCACCCGCGAAGGGCGCGGGACACGAGGCCCGGGTCGCGGTCCGGCTCAGGAGGCCGGGACCTCGTCCACGTAGGCCGTGCCTGCGCTCCGGTACGCGGCGACCTTCGCCGCCACCTGCGCCGGGGTGAGCACCTGGTCCTTGACGTGGAGGACGTAGTCGACCTGCTGGTCGTAGGCGCGCGGGGTCGTGGACGTCTGGCCGTCGAGGTCGATCAGCCACTGGTTGAAGTTGATCGACATGGGCCGCTCGGGCAGGTACGCCGCACCGTGCGTCCCGAAGAGCTGTCCGTCGATGTAGTACGTGATCGCGTTGCCGTCGATGGTCACGACCAGGTCGTGCCAGCCGGCGAAGCTCTGCCGGCTCTCGGTGTGCTGGTTGACGGCCTGCCACGGGTCGGGGTTGTAGGTCTCCCACGAGGTCGTGTAGAGGATGTTGCCCGGCTCGCCCCAGCCCCCGTTGGGCAGGTACTCGAAGTCGTACTCGGCGTAGTCGTCGGCCATCGGGGCCTTGAGGTCGTTGATGGTGAAGAAGGTCTGCACGATGTGGTCGCCGTCGGGCCCGGACCTCGGCGCGTCGGAGAACCTGACCCGGGCCGCGTAGGTGCCGTTCCGGAACTTCGTCGCCTTCGTGAGGACCTCGGTGTGCCGGGTCGACTCGCCGGTCCCCGCGGTGGACGTCTCCAGGTTCATGACGGTGCCGCCGCCCTGGGCGGAGAAGGTGACCTTCGACGGGTCCCAGGTGGCGCCCGGCACACCGGGGCCGCCCGAGTTCGAGCGCACGTTCCAGCCGTGCGCCGCGAGCGCGGGATCCGACGACGAGGCGTACGTGAAGTCGTCGAACAGCGCCTGACCACCGCCCGGCGGGGTGGTGGGGTCCGTGGGCGGGTCGGTGGGCTCGGTCGGGCCGTCGCCCTCGGGGGCGACGCCCCAGACGCGCGTGCCGGCCACCTCGGCCGTCACCTTGGTCCAGTCGGCGTACGAGGTCTGTCCGCCGCCGAAGGAGTAGTCGTCGCTCTGGTTCAGCGGCTGCCACGTCGACCGGTAGAACCGCAGCTGCATGTCTCCGGTGTCGGCGCCCGGCGCCAGGGAGCCCGCGGCCGGGGTGAAGCCGATCTCCAGATAGCGGTCGGCCGTGGCGGTCGGCTTCGCGAGCGTGCCGAAGGTGCCGGTGATGACCGAGCACCCCCTGACCGCCCAGGAGCAGGCGAACCGGTAGGCGGCGGCGGGAGAGTCGGCCTTGAAGTAGTACCGGATCCTGACCTGGCTCAGCTGCACGGAAGAGGAGCCGGTGTTGCGGACCTTGAACCAGGGCTCGCTCTGGTCGGCGCTGCTGCCGCCGGCGCTGGTGCGGTACTGCACCGCCACGCCTTCGCCGGCCGCGGAGGCGGTGGTCACGGGAAGGGCGGCCAGTGCGGCGCTGCCCAGGAGCGCGGTCAGGGCGAGGGCCGCGCGCGAGCGACGGCCGGCGGTGCCGGTGGTGGGACGCGTACTCATCCGTGGATTCCTTTCGGTGCTCCCGCCTGCTGCGGGAGAGCGGAGGGGGTGGTGCACGGTGGATCGCAGAGGAGGTCGGTCAGGGGAGGCAGGAAGGCGGCCGCCGGGGGAGGCGGGCTCACGCCGGCGTGTGGGCCGGGGGCGTCCGCTGCCGCGGCAGGGCCGGTGGCGTCGCGTGCGGAACCCCCAGCGCGTCCAGCCGCGCCGTGTGACCGCCGAGGCGGTCGCGGAACTCCGGCCAGCCCGCGTCCGGGTTCCACAGGCGTTCGGCCAGGGCGCACAGCCGCGGGAAGCTCAGGTACTCGATGTGCTCAGGCGTCGTGACGAACTCGGTCCACAACTGCCCCTGCGCGCCGAGCACACGAGCCGCCGGCCCGGACTCCGAGGGCGGAGCCGTGAGATCGAGGCCGTGCACGGTCCGCAGCCCGACCACGTGCCCCGGCTGCGCGGGCGGCTCCAGCGGTCCCTCGCCCCGGGCGTAGTCCAGATAGGTCGTGCGATGGTCGGCGTACACGACCTCGTGACCGCGCCGCGCCGCCGCCCAGGCGTGCCCGGGCTCGCGCCAGCTCATCACCACGCACTCCAGGGGCAGCGTCGTACCGGGCTCCGCCCAGGCCACCGGCCGCCGCCCGGCCCGTACGAGGTGGTCGGCGACGCGTCCGAGGAACCAGCCGTGCAGCTCCCGGGGACCGGCGAGGTGCTCGCGGGCCGCGCGGGCGACCGCGTCCGGGCTGTGCTCCCACTCCGTCGTCGGGCACTCGTCGCCGCCGATGTGAACGTAGGGGGAGGGGAAGACGTCCGTCACCTCGTCCAGGACGGTCCGGAAGAAGTCCAGGACGTGCTCGCCGACGCCCAGCACGTTGGGGCAGACACCCCACCGGGTCCAGACGTCGAGGCGCCGCTCGGGACGGTTGCCCAGCTCGGGGTACGCGGCGAGCGCGGCGCGCACATGACCGGGCACGCCGATCTCCGGCACCACCGTCACGCCCCGCGCGGCGGCGTGGCTCACGAGGTCCGCCAGTTCGCCGCGTGTGTACGCTCCGGAGTGGGGCCGGCCGTCGAAGCGGGTGCTCCCCGCCGGCCCGATCATCGACTCGGCCCGCCGGCCGCCGACCTCGGTGAGCCGCGGGTAGGCGGCCACCGGCATCCGCCAGCCCTGGTCGTCGGTCAGGTGCAGCTGCAGCACGTTGAGCTTGTGCAGTGCGAGCAGGTCGACATAGCGGCGCAGGTACGACACCGGCTGGAAGTGGCGGGCCACATCGAGCATGGCGCCCCGCCACGGGTGCCGCGGCACATCGGAGACCTCCACGCCGGGGAGGTCGACACCGGCCGGGCCGCCCGGCGCCGGGCGGCCCGCGGACAGGGTCTCGTACGGCAGGAGCTGACGCACCGTCTGCACGCCGTGCAGCAGTCCGGCGGGCCGGGCCGCGCGCAGCAGCACTCCCTCGGGGCCGACGGTCAGCCCGTACCCCTCCTCGCCGAGTCCGGTGAGCGAGGGGTCGACGGCGAGCACGAACGTCCCGTCCGGGCCCGTCTCCGGGCGCCGTCCCACGGCCGGTTCCAGGTAGTGGCGCAGCAGCTCGGCGGCGGGTTCGGCGCCGGGAGTGACCCGGAGCCGGGTGTGGGCGTCGAGACGGAAGAGCCCGGGCCGTGCGGAGAGTCTGCGGGGGCGGGGTACGAGGGTGAGATCGGGACGGGCAGGTTCCACGGGCTCTGTCTCCGGTGGGGTCGGGGGCGGCGGGACGCGACGGTGCGGGGCGGGGCGGGGCCGGGCGTCAGCCCTTGACCCCTCCGGACGCGAGCCCCGAGGTCACGTGCCGCTGGAGGACGAGGAAGACGACGAGGGCGGGGAGGGCGAAGAGCGTGGAGGCGGCCATGGTCGCGCCCCAGTCGGTGCCGAAGGTCGACTGGAAGGAGGAGAGCCGGACCGGCAGGGTCCGGCTGTCCTGCCGCCCGGTGCCGCGTCGGTCGAGGTGCCGGGGGAGGAGCAGGCGACGAGTCCGGCGCTCAGGAGCAGGGCACCGAGCAGGGCGGGGGAGCGGTGCTTCACGGTTCACCTCGGGAAGTTGACCAGTTGGCAACTGGTTGCTTACCAGTTGTCGCGGGGATGAAGGTGGCATAGACCAATGGGGGCGTCAAGACCCGTGGAGCAGGCGGCATTTGGGCCTTACTGCGCCTCGAATGACCCGATCGGGCTCCCTGTCGCCGACTCTGGTTCCCTGACCAGCTGACCAGTTAGGATGACCAGCGCCTGTCCCGGAAGCTGGACCGACACGAACGAGGACCCGAATGGAGATCGACGCCGCCGCCTCCGGTGCGATGCTGAAGCGTGAGCGCGTCCGCGACGCGATCCTCGAACTGGTGGAGGCCCGGCGCCCCGGCGACGCGATCCCGTCCGAGCGCGTCCTCTGCGCGGAGCTGGGCGTGTCACGCCCGACCCTGCGCGCCGCGGTCGACGAGCTCGTCGTCGCGGGCCTGCTGGTGCGCGAACACGGCCGGGGCATGTTCGTCGCCCAGGAGAAGATCACCCAGGAGCTGGTCTCCGACCGCAACGCCTTCAGCCTCCCGCAGGCCGGCGGGGTGTGGACCAGCAGACTCCTGGAGTTCCGCACCCTGCCCGCCGGCGCCCGCGTGGGCCGCAAGCTGCACGTCTCCCCGGCCGCCGAGATCCGTTACGTGGCCCGGCTCCGGCTCGTCGACGGTTCCCCCATGGCCATCGAGCACCTCCACGTCCCCGCGGACCTCGTCCCCGACCTGACGAGTGAGGAACTGGAGCAGGGCGACCTCTACGAGCACCTGCGCGACCGGCACGGCGTGCACGTGAGCGAAGGCGTGCAGTCCATCGAGCCGACCGTCGTCACCCGCGCCGAGGCCGACCTGCTCGACGTGCCCGAACTCTCCCCGGCGCTGCTCTTCGAGCGCCTCACGACCGACACCGCCCACCGCCCGGTGGAGTACGTCCACTCGCTGTACCGCGGCGACCGCTACCGCATCGTCTCCCGGCTGGCCCTGGGCCCCGGCACCCCCACCCCGCCGCCCACCACGGGTCACCACCCCGGCATCCCCCCGGGCGACTTCACGGGCGGGGACCCGGTCCCGTTCTCCACACGCGGAGTCGTCCAGCTCGGCCTGTGAGGCCGTCCCTCCCGGGTCCCTCCGGGTACGCCGTGCCCCGGAGCCCCCTGCCTGCCCCGTCCGCCCCGCGTTCCCCACCACCCGCGGACCGGAGCTGCGCGCGCCCTTGCCGAGAGGCGGCTGATCGGACGTCAGGCGGGCGGTCCGGCGCCCCGATCCGGCAGCCTGACGGTGAGCCGCGACGGGTGCGGGGCCGGGCGCGGGGTTACGGTCGACGGCATGATCGATGACGGCGGGCGCGACGGCGCGGGTGACGGTGGGGCCGCGGCGGCACGAGCGGGCTCCCCGGCGCCACGGGCGCAGGCGCCGGACGTCCCCGCGGGCCGGGGCGGGCGGGGCTGGATCCCCTGCCTGCTCGCCGGAGCCGTCTTCGTCGTCTGCATGGCCGGTACGACGCTCCCGACCCCGCTCTACCCGCTCTACCAGGAGAAGTTCGGCTTCTCCGAACTCACGGTCACCGTCGTCTACGCGGTCTACGCCTTCGGCGTCATCGGCGTCCTGCTCCTCGTCGGCAACGCCTCGGACACCGTCGGCAGACGCCCCGCCCTCTTCTGGGGTCTCGGCTTCGCCGCGGCGAGCGCCGTCTGCTTCCTGAGCGCCTCCGCCCTCGGCTGGCTCTACGCGGGCCGGCTGCTCTCCGGTCTCTCCGCCGGACTGTTCACCGGCGCCGCGACCGCGTACGTCATGGAACTGGCCCCGCCCGGCGGCGCCTCACGGGCCACGTTCGTGGCCACCGCCGCCAACATGGGCGGCCTGGGCTGCGGCCCCCTCCTCGCGGGACTGCTCGCCGAGTACGCGCCGGAGCCGCTGGTCCTGCCCTTCGTCGTCCACCTCGCCCTGGTGGCCCTCTCGGCGCTCGTCCTCCTGCGGCTCCCGGAGACGGTGCGTGACCCGCGCCCCCTCGCCACCGTACGGCCGCAGCGCCCCGCCCTGCCGCCGCAGGTCAGAGCCGTGTTCGTGCCGGCGGCGATCGCGGCCTTCGTGGGCTTCGCCCTCTTCGGGGTGTTCACGTCGGTCAGCCCAGCCTTCCTCGGCCGCTACCTCCACGTCGACAACCACGCCGTCTCCGGCCTCGTCGTCGCGCTCGCCTTCTTCGCCTCCACCGCCGGCCAACTCGCCGTGTCCCGGGTCGGAGTGGCCCGCTCGCTGCCCCTGGGCTGCGCCGTCCTCTTCGTCGGCCTGCTCCTGCTCGCCGGCGCGCTCTACGCCGACCTGCTGGTCCTCGTCGTCCTCGCCGCGCTCGTCGGCGGGGTCGGGCAGGGACTCGCCTTCCGCGCCGCCCTGTCCGCCGTCGCCCAGGCCGCCCCGGCCGCCCACCGGGCGGCGGTCATCTCCACGCTCTTCGTCGTCGCCTACACCGGCATCTCCCTGCCGGTCATCGGCGTCGGCCTCCTCTCCGACCCCCTCGGCCTGGAGGGGGCCGGCCTCGTCTTCATCGCCACGATGCTGCTCCTGATCGTCCCGGCAGCCGGATACCTGCTGCGCCGCCCGGTGCGGGAGGACGCCCGCTGAACCGCCCGGGACCGGGGTCCGCCCGGTCGCGGTGGTCGTGGGAGCCCGCTCGGTGGCAGGCTGAGGGTATGCAGGATCCGTGCCGACGAGACGCGGGAGGATCCGATGGGCCGAGACGTCCCGGCGCGGGAGTTCACCCGAGACGACCGCCGCCGCTTCCGGGACCGGCTGCACGCCTGCCTCGACGCGCTGGCCCGGATGCTGCGCGAGTCACGCTTCGAGATCGACCGACCACAGGTCGGGCTGGAGATCGAGCTGAACCTGGTCGACGAGGCGAGCCGGCCGGCCATGCGCAGCACGGAGGTCCTCGCCGCCATCGCGGACCCCGCCTGGGCGAGCGAGCTCGGCCGGTTCAACCTGGAGATCAACATCATGCCCCGGCGGCTCACCGCGGGCGGCCCGGACGCCTGGGAGCGGGAGATCCGGGACGCCCTCGACCACGCGGAGGCGAAGGCCGCGTCCGTCGGCGCGCACCTCGTGATGATCGGCACCCTGCCGACCCTCGAACGCACCGACGTCGACCACTCCGCGCTCTCGGAGGACCCCCGCTACCACCTCCTCAACGAACAGATCTTCGCCGCGCGCGGTGAGGACCTGCTCATCGAGATCGACGGCGTCGAACGCCTGCGCACGTACGCCGACACCATCACCCCCGAGGCCGCCTGCACCAGTACGCAGTTCCATCTCCAGGTCGCCCCGGACGCGTTCGCCGACCACTGGAACGCGGCCCAGGCCATCGCCGGCGTCCAGGTGGCGCTGGCCGCCAACTCGCCGTTCCTCTTCGGCAAGGAACTGTGGAGCGAGACCCGGATCCCCCTGTTCGAGCAGGCCACCGACACCCGCCCCGACGAGATCAAGGTGCAGGGGGTACGGCCCCGCGTCTGGTTCGGCGAGCGCTGGATCACCAGCGTCTTCGACCTCTTCGAGGAGAACGCCCGCTACTTCTCGGCCCTGCTGCCCCTCTGCGAGGACGAGGACCCCACGGCGACCCTCGACGGGGGCCGGATCCCACAACTCTCCGAACTCACCCTCCACAACGGCACCGTCTACCGCTGGAACCGTCCCGTGTACGCCGTCGTCGACGGCGTACCCCACCTCCGTGTGGAGAACAGGGTGCTGCCCGCCGGCCCCACGGTCGCCGACGTCCTGTCCAACGGCGCCTTCTACTACGGCCTCGTCCGCGCCCTCGTCGACGAGGACCGGCCCGTCTGGACGCGCATGTCCTTCTCCGCAGCCGAGGACAACCTCCACACGGCGGCCCGCCGCGGCATCGACGCCGAGCTCTACTGGCCGGGCATGGGGCAGGTCCCGGTCACCGAACTCGTCCTGCGCCGGCTGCTCCCGCTCGCCCACCGGGGCCTCGAACGCCTGGGTCTCGACTCCGACTGGCGCGAGCCCCTTCTGGGGATCGTCGAGCAGCGCTGCGTCTCCGCCCGCAACGGCGCCGTCTGGCAGTCGGAGATGTTCCACCACCTCCACGACATCGCCCACCTCGACCGCTCCGAGGCCCTGCGCCGGATGACCCGCCAGTACGTCGAGTACATGCACCTCAACGCCCCGTGCCACACGTGGCCGGTGGACTGACCGCCCGCCCGGCTCCGGAAGGAAGCCGTGCGCGCGGCCGGTTGACGGCTCCCGCCCCGTGGGGCGGTCCCCGCGGCCGCTCAGGCGAAGCACTCCAGGATCAGCGGCAGGTCCTCCAGCCACTGCTGCAGCCGGCTCCGTCTGCGGGCGGCGACCAGGGACCGGCGGGTGGTGCCGTCGTGCAGGTGCACGGTGACCAGGAGGTGCTTCGTGCCCCAGGCGGTGTACTCGACGTGCCGGATCTCCGCCCAGGACAGATGCACCTCACCGGCGTCGTCGCCGAGCGAGACGCCCGCGGAGTCGATCAGCAGGGACGCCTTCGCGTCGACCGCCATGAAGGACGGGTCGGCGTCCGACGCCACGGCGGGGACGGCCGGCGGCCCGAAGGGCGTCGGGGCCCGGTGCGTCGGGACCGCGTACGGCGGGGCGACCCCCGGAGGGACGGACGGCTGCGGCGCCGGGGCGTTCGACGGCGCGTAGGCGGGCGGCGGCGGAGACACCACCACCGCCGGGGGCACCAGCACCGACGGGGGCACCACCACCGTCGGCGTGTACGAGGCGGTCTGCGGCGCGAAGAGGTCGAGCAGGCCCGCCGGCGTCGGCCGGCTCCCCGGCTCCTTGGCCAGGCAGGACTCCACGATCGGCCGCAGCCCGGCCGGCACGGCGGTCACGTTCGGCGGCTCGTGCACCGACCGGTACATCAGACCTATCGGCGTACCCGTGCCGAACGCGCTGCCGCCCGCCGCCGCGACGAGTACCGCGCCCAGCGCGAACACGTCCGCGGAGCCGCCGACCTCCTGCCCGAGCGCCTGCTCGGGCGCCAGGAACCCCGGGGTGCCGAAGGCCGTCCCGGTCGCGGTGAGACGGCTCGACTCCAGCGCCCGCGCGATGCCGAAGTCGAGCACCCGCGGTCCGTCCGCGGCCATGACGATGTTCCCGGGCTTCAGGTCGCGGTGCACCAGACCGCAGCCGTGGATCGCCTCCAGCGCCTCGGCGAGTGCGGCGCCCAACTGCCGCAGCCGGGCCTCGTCCATCGGCCCCTCGGCCGCGAGCAGCGCGGCGAGCGTCGGCCCGGCGACGTAGGCGGTGGCCAGCCAGGGAAGGGCCGCCTCCGGGTCGGCGTCCACCACCGGCGCGGTGTGGAAGCCCCCCACGCTGCGCGCCGCGGCGACCTCGGCCCGGAACCGCTCCCGGAAGTGCGCGTCGGACGCGAGCTCCGGGCGTGCCACCTTCACGGCCACCGCCCGCCCGCCCCGGGACCGCGCGAGATAGACGGTGCCCATCCCCCCGGCGCCCAAGACCCGTTCCACGGCGTACGCGCCGATCCGCTCGGGTAGGGCCGCTACGCCCGCCCAGTGCTCCATGTGCTGCCCGTCTCCCCTGTGTTGAGCCGCCTCAGTATGACGCAGGCGGGGCGGACCGCCGACCACGTGTCCGGCGGCGGGGTCCGTGAGCGGGTAGCCGGTGGAGGTGTGCGGCAGCGGCGGGGGAGCGCGTTGCGCTCAGGGAGGGGCGCGCGGCCCGTCGCACGCAACCGATTGCCTCTGGCATATGACTGAATCGCCTGCGGGGTGCCGTCACCCGTCTGCATCGTGGTGTCCGGCGGCCGCGGGGAGCGGTCCGCCACCGTCGAGACGGAGGAAGCCGTGATGCTGCCCTGGGTACGTGAGGGATACGAGTCGCACGAAGGGACGGCCGACGTACGGCCGGCGGGCGCCGACGAGTCGTCGGCGTCGACCCGCGGGAGGTGCACCTGCGGCTGGCGCGGCGAGCACACCTACGCGGTCGACGGGGACGATTCCCGGGCCGGCGCCCGTCCCACCCGCGGCACGCCGGGTCCGAAGCGGGACTGGGAAGCCCACATGGACCTCGTCGCCGCCCGCGCGGTCCCGCTCCCCGACGACGTCGCCGCTCTCCTGGACGAGCTCCGCGCCCGCCTCGACACGCTCCTCGACCACGCCCCGCTGACCGCCCTCAAGGCCGCCGACGCGCTGCAGGGCGTCGTGGCGTCCACCGGGCCCGTCGCCGCCCTGTTCGTCAGCCGCGCCGCGGAGGTGCTCCCGATGGCGCGGATCGCCGAACTCCTCGGCATGACCGAGCAGGCGGCCGGCTCACGCCTGGCCCACTACCGGCAACTGAACCGCTGACCCCGCGCCGTGCCTCAGCGGGACACGGCGGGCACACCGGGGCGGCGGCCGGGGCGCGCGACGGGTGCCACCGCTGTCACCACGCCCCGGCACGGTGCCCGTCCCCGTGTCCGGGCCGGTCCCGCCGGCGGGACGTCGGTCTCAGCGGTGCAGGAGGTCCGGCCAGTTCCGGGGGACCCGGCCGGCCGGCCCCGGGGCCGGCTGGTCGGCCGGGTGACCGGTCGGCGCGGCGAGTGCGGGGCCCGACTCGTAGAGGACCTCGGTGGCGAAGTTCCAGAACCAGTCCTCGCCCGGCTCGAAGCTCTGCACCAGCGGATGCCCGGAGGACTTCCAGTGCGCGGTGGCGTGCCGCCCCGGCGAGGAGTCGCAGCAGCCGACGTGACCGCACTGGGCACAGCGGCGCAGGTGGAACCACCAGCCACCCGCCGCCTCGCACTCCGCGCAGACGCTGCCGCTCGGCGGGACGCCGGGGTCGATTCCTTCGATCGGGCTCATGCGGGCTCCTCTGTGCTCGTGGATCCGGGATCCGCCGCCCCGGCCGGCTCCGTGAACGGCGCCGCCTCCGGGTCCGGCTCCCCGTCGGCCACGGGGCCGGTCAGCGGCAGCAGTACCGTGAAGCGGGTGTCACCCGGCACGGACTCGACGTGGAGACTGCCGTGGTGCCTGTTGACGACGATCCGCCGCGAGATGTCGAGGCCCAGGCCCGTGCCCTCACCGACCGGTTTGGTGGTGAAGAAGGGGTCGAAGATGCGCTCGCGGATGTCCTCGGGGATCCCCGGCCCGGTGTCGCGGAACTCCACGAGCAGCCGGTCGCCCTCCCTGGCGGTGCGCACGGTCAGCGTGCCGTCCCCGCCGGTGCCCACGACGGCGGCCACCGCGTTGTCGATGAGGTTGGTCCACACCTGGTTGAGCTCCGCCGGGTAGGCGGGGACCCGGGGGAGGGAGCGGTCGTAGTCCTTCACCACCCGCACCCGGGGACCGATCTTGCCGGACAGCATCAGCAGGGTGCTGTCGAGCAGTTCGTGGACGTCGACCTCCCGGTGCGGGGCGCGGTCCAGCTGCGCGTACTGCTTGGCCGCGTCCACCAGATGCGAGATGCGCGTGGTCGAGTCGTCGATCTCGTCCATCAGCAGCTCGGTCTCGACCGTGTAGTTGAGCCAGCCGATCGCCCCCGGCAGGATGTCCCCGGCCACGGTCGCCGCGACCTGTTCCAGCCAGTCCGTGTCGAGGCCGGCCTGGACGAAGGTGGGCGCGACCCGCCAGCCCTCCTGGATGCCGTGGTCGCCCAGCCAGTCGGCGAGTTCGTCCTCCCGGTCGGAGGCCTCCAGCGGGGTGAGCACCGGTGCCTTGGCGACGCGTTCGGCGGTGCGCTCCTGGATCTCGATGAGACCGGCGAGCGCCTCCCGGCTGTACGGGCCCTGGGCGATGATCGCCAGCTTGTGCCGCATCTTGCCGACCCGCTCCCGCAGGGCCGCGGTGGCGCGTACGGCGGCCGCGGCCGGGTTGTTGAGTTCGTGGGTGAGCCCGGCGGACAGCGACCCGAGTGCCAGCAGCCGTTCGCGCTGCCCGATGGCCCGCTGGGTGTTCCTGGAGCCGAAGAAGAGCCCTTCGAGCAGGTGCGCGGCCATCGGGAACCACTCCCGCATGATGTCCGCGAAGGACTGCGCCGGCAGCACGAAGAACCGGGTCGGCTCGGTGACCCGCATGCTGTTGACGTACGTCTGCGGGACCCGCTCGCCCAGATACGCCTGCATCGCCCCCGCGTACACGCCGCGCTGCGAGGTGCGGCTGACCTCCACGTCGTCGCCGCCGACCCGGCGGTACAGGACGACCGTGCCCTCGACCATCACGTAGAAGCACGTGGCCGGGTCCCCCTCGGTGTACACGGGACCCGGTGCGAAGCGCTCCATCCGCCCCTCGGTGCACAGCCGCCCGAGCTGCTCGGGGGAGAGCTTCTCGAACAGGAACAGCGAGCCGATCTCGTGCGGGTCGCAGGGCAGCGCCGGTGTGCTCATGACTGCTCCAGGTAACGGTGCACCAGCATCACGGCCATGGCTCCCTCGCCCACGGCGGACGCGACGCGCTTCGCCGACTCGGCGCGGGCGTCGCCCGCCACGAACACGCCGGGCACGCTGGTCTCCAGATGGTAGGGCGGGCGGTCCAGTTCCCACCCGGGCGGCGGCCCGCCGTCCGGCGTGAGGTCCGGACCGGCCAGGATGAAGCCGTTCTCGTTCCGCAGCACCGTGCCCTCCAGCCAGTCGGTCAGCGGGGCCGCGCCGATGAAGACGAAGAGCCACTGGGCGTCGACGGTTTCGGTCGTACCGGTCCCGACGTCCCGCAGGACCAGGCGTTCCAGGTGCCCCGCACCCTGGGCCTCCGCCACCACGGTCCGGGGCCGCACCGTGATGTGCGGGGACTCCTCGATCTGCTGCACGAGGTAGTACGACATCGACGCCGCCAGCGAGTCGCCGCGCACCAGCAGCGTCACCGACTTCGCGCCGCGCCCCAGGAACAGGGCCGCCTGGCCCGCGGAGTTCGCGCCGCCGACGATGTACACGTCCTGACCCTCGCAGGACGACGCCTCCGTGAGGGAGGAGCCGTAGTACACCCCCCGCCCGGTCAGGTCGTCGCAGCCCGGCGCGCCGAGCTGCCGGTACGACACCCCCGTCGCCAGGATGACGCTGTGCGCGGCGACCGCCGATCCGTCGGAGAAGCGCACGACGCGCGCCGCGCCGTTCACCTCCAGGCCCGTGACCTCGCGAGCGGTGAGGATCTCGGCGCCGAAGCGGCTCGCCTGGCGGCGGGCGCGTTCGGTGAGCTGCGCACCGGACACGCCGTCCGGGAAGCCGAGGTAGTTCTCGATACGGGAGCTCTGGCCGGCCTGCCCGCCGGTCGCCGACCGCTCGACCAGCACCGTCCGCAGCCCCTCGGAGGCCCCGTACACCGCCGAGCCGAGGCCGGCCGGCCCGCCGCCGATGACGACCAGGTCGTAGAACTCGGCGGCCGGCGTGGTCGCCAGCCCCACCCGGGCGGCCAGCTCGGGCGGCTCCGGCTCGATCAGCGCGGTGCCGTCCGGGGTGACGACCAGGGGCAGCCGGCGGCCGTCGGCCCCGGCCGCCGCGAGCAGCCGGCGCCCCTCCGGCTCGTCGGACGAGTACCAGCGGTACGGCACCTGATTACGGGCCAGGAACTCGCGGACCCGCGAGGACGGCGCCGACCACCGGTGCCCGACCACCTTGGTGGCCGGCACCGGCCGGTAGTCGCTGGACCGCCAGGCCGTGAGCAGGTCGTCCACGACCGGATAGAGCTTCTCCTCCGGCGGGTCCCAGGGCTTGAGCAGATAGTGGTCCAGGTCGACCACGTTGATCGCGTCGATGGCGGCGTTGGTGTCGGCATACGCGGTCAGCAGCACGCGCCGCGCCCCCGGATACACACCGAGCGCCTGCTCCAGGAACTCGATGCCGTTCATCCGGGGCATCCGGTAGTCGGCGAGGATCACCGCCACCAGATCGCCGCGCAGCTTCAGCTCGCGCAGCGCCTCCAGGGCCGACTCA
This sequence comes from Streptomyces sp. NPDC048018, assembly GCF_043202995.1. Taxonomy (NCBI): domain Bacteria; kingdom Bacillati; phylum Actinomycetota; class Actinomycetes; order Kitasatosporales; family Streptomycetaceae; genus Streptomyces; species Streptomyces sp. NPDC048018. The sequence goes on along the minus strand of NZ_JBIDBK010000001.1, from coordinate 272,588 downwards.
CCCGACTCGGCGCGAACGATCCGATGGCCGCCGCCGTACCGACGCCGCAGGTCGCGGGCGATCGCGCGGGAGACCCCCGGGTCGTCGTCCACCGTCAGGATGACGACCCGCGCCGCGTCCGTGCCCTGTGCACCCTGTGCCATGCCTCGTCCGCCCTGCGTGCTCAGTCCGGCGGCCCTACGCCTTCCCGCGCCGGCTCCCGCCCATCGTATGTTCGATCGAGCGGGTCCGCTCCGGCTGCCACGACCGCACGGGGCAGCCCCCCGGCGCCGGGGGACGGGCCGCGGTCCCGGTGCCGCAGGTGCGTCCCGTGCCGACCCGCCCGCTCACGGCGGGCGCGGCGGCCGGCGGGACGGCCGGGCGCGCGTGTCAGAGGCGGTCGGTCCCGAACGCGTTCCGGGCGGCGGCCACCAGCTTCCGACGGGCCTGGTGATGGTTCTCCTTGTGCTCTTCCCTCTCCCTGCGGGCCGCGTCCCGCTGCTCCTGCGTGCTGCCGAGCAGGAGGGAGGCCGGCTCGCCGCCGAAGCCGGACAGTGCCTCCAGCGCCTGGCTCGCGCGGGCGTACTCCGGCGACGACTCCCGCACCGGACGCGGTGCGCCGTCGTGCGTCGCCCACAGCCGGTCGACGGCCTCCTCGGCGCGCACCGCCTCCGCGTCCCCTTCCGCCGCCCGCCTGCGCAGCTCCTTGAGGGCCCGGTGGCCGGGGGCCGACAGCTGGGCCGCCCAGTACATCCGCCCCACGGCCTTGCGGAGGTCGTCGATCGGAGCGAGCAGCGCGGTGGGCGCCGCCAGTTCGGCCTCGGCGTGCGCGAGGGTGAAGGCGTACCACTGGCGCCGGGCCTCCGGCAGCGAGTCGGCCGAGTAGAGCCGGTCCGCTGCCTCCAGGCATTCGCTCGCCGAGCGCAGGTAGGCCGCCAGCACCGTCCAACGCCGATCGTGCCAGGCCTGCAGGTGCGAGGCCTCGGCGGCTATCCGGGCCGCCTGCTGAGCGGCCATGGCCTGAGCCTGGCCGCCACGCGCCTGCACCCATCCACCGAGGACCGTGCCGAGCGCCGTGCCGCCCACGGCGACGGCCCCGATCAGTGCCGACGTGATGCTCGCGTCCAAGACGTGCTCCCCCGAGTCGAGTGGTGTGGTGCGCAGTGGTGCGCTGCGGGATTCCCTGCCCGCGCGAGGCGCCCCCGAGACGCGCGCCCGACGACAGACTGCCGTCCCCGGCGTCCCCGGCGTCCCGGGCGGTCGTGCCGGTTCCTAGGGTGCGAACGGTCCGCCCGGGGCGAAGGCGTACCGGGCGAAGCGCTCGCCGATGTGGCGGTGGGCGGTGGCGTCGGGGTGGAGGTTGTCGGGGAGGGGGAGTGCGGTGGCGTCGGCCGGGCCGTAGAGGAGTCTGCCGTCGAGGTGGAAGAGGTGGGGGTCGTCGGCCGAGCGCCGGGCGACGATGCGGGCCAGTTCCGCTCGCACGGTGCTCAGCGTGAGCTTGCCGGTGGTGGTGTCGGCGGGGTCACCGGCCGCGCGGAAGGAGAGGCGGCCCTCGCTCAGGGCGGACAGGTCCGGGAGCGTCGGGCCGGGTGTGTCCTCGTGGATCGGGCACTGGATGGGCGACACGACGAGCAGCGGTGTCGTCGGATGCCCCTCGCGGATCGTGTCGAGGAAGCCGTGCACCGCCGGGCCGAAGGCGCGCAGCCTCAGCAGGTCGGTGTTGACGAGGTTGATGCCGAGTTTGAGGCTGATGAGGTCGGCGGGGGTGTCCCGCAGTGCGCGGGCGGTGAAGGGATCGAGCAGCGCGCTGCCGCCGAAGCCGAGGTTCACCAGGTCCACGTCGCCGAGGCGGGAGGCGAGGGCGGGCCAGGTGGTGCTGGGTCCGGCCGCGTCGGAGCCGTGGCTGATCGAGCTGCCGTGGTGCAGCCACACCCGGCGGTCTCCCGTGCCGACGGGCACCACGGGAGCATCCGTCCGCAGGGCCACCAGCTCGGTCGTCTCGTTGTGCGGCAGCCAGATCTCCACGTCCTTCTCGGCGCCGGACAGCCCCGCGAAGCGCAGCGTCGCGACCGGTCCGGGTTCGGTCCGCGCGCTGCCGGTGGCCAGGTCGACCGTCATCACGTTGCCGCCCCGCGCCACCGCGCTCGCCGCGAGCCGCCCGTCGGCGTACAGCTCGTACACGCCGTCGGGGCGCGGGGGAGCCCCCGGATAGACCCGCTTGGTGGGGAGGGTGTCCAGCTCCACGACGGTCGCCCGGGTGCGGAACCTCAGCCGCACTCCGGACGGTTGCGCCTCGGCCATCGCCAGTTGCGGGTCGGTGTTCTGCGCGCGGGCCCGGGCGGGCAGACGATGCGGCAGCAGGCCGGCCGCCGTGCGCTCCAGCTCCAGCGCCCCGTGCACGAGGGCGGGGTCGACGGGCGTGGGGGTGAGGGCGGGTATCGGGGCGGGTTCGGAGTTCATGGGCTCGCTCGTCGTCGTTCGGGTCAGGACTGCCGGTGCGGCTCGCCGCCGGCCGGCCAGGTGCGCAGGGCGAGATCCAGGACGTCGATGATCCTGGCCCAGCTCTCCCTGCTGTCCGGGGCGCTGTGGTCGAAGGCCCCGGCGAGTTCCAGGTCCGCGTAGCCGTGGAAGACGCTGCCGAGCAGCCGTACGGCGTGCGTCCCCTCCGGCTCGGTCAGGTCGTAGCCGTGCAGGATCGCCCGCAGCATGCGCGCGTGCCGCGGTCCCGCACTCGCGGCCGCGGTCTCCGGGCTCAGCGGCAGCCGGGCGGCGGCGTAGCGCCCGGGATGCGCCCGGGCGTAGTCGCGGTACACCTCCGCGAACGCCTCCAGCGCGTCCCGGCCCGCCCGCCCCGCGAGCGCGGCGGCGCCCAGATCGGCCATCTCCTCCAGCGCGAGGAGGGCGATCCGGGTCCTGAGGTCCTCGGAACTCTTCACGTGCGAATAGAGACTCGCGGGCTTCACTCCCACGTGCCGGGCCAGTACGGAGACGGTGACCCGGTCGAAGCCGAGTTCGTCGGCGAGATCCGCGGCCGTCCGCACCAGCCCGTCCGCGGTGAGCCCTACGCGTGCCGCCACGCCTCGCTCCTCTCTGTCCACCTGTCTCGTCCTTCAAGGCGTTTGCCTACACCTATTAGGCACCACCCTGCACCATTAAGGCAACTGGCACCTCGGAACGGCGGCACCGGATCGGCAGCCCCATCCTCCCGTTCCGGCGAGAGCGACGGCGCGTACGCTGAGCGGGCTCTGCCCTCCGCGCCGAACGGAACGCCCGTGGATATCGCCTTCACCAGCCGTGTCATCGAATGGCGAGGGCCGTCCCCGTACTTCTTCGTCCCCGTCCCCGAGGAGCAGTCCGCGGACATCCGCGAGGTCGCGGCGCCGGTCACGTACGGATGGGGCGTGATCCCCGTCGAGGCCCGCATCGGCCCGTCGGCCTTCACGACCTCGCTCTTCCCGAAGGACGGGGGCTCCCTGCTGCCGCTCAAGAACGCCGTGCGCACCCCGTCCCGGCTGTCGCCCGGGGACGAGGTGACGGTCGCGCCGACCGTCCGCCTGTGACCCGCCCGCAGGCCGGTGTCAGCCCCCGCCGAGACCCTCGCCCGGCGGACGCGCCGCCGCGATCCGCTCCAGCATCCGCCGCTGGTGGCGATGCCCGACCGTCTCGTAGCCGACCACCGTCACGAACGGGGCGAGCATCACGACCAGCAGGCACACGGACGTCGCCACCCCCGCCGCGGACAGCAGCACCGCCGTCAGCAGCACACCGATCGTCAGGGAGATCAGCAGCAGGTGGAAGCGGTCCGCCGCGGACATCAGCAGCGTGTGCAGCAGATACACCATCAGCAGGTACAGACCCACCGGGACCGCGAGCGACAGGACGACCGCCGCGTCGCCCAGCTCCGCGTGGTGCTCCAGGTGCAGCCCGGCCACGTGCAGACCGGCGCCGGCTCCCGCCACGCCGACGAACAGCGGGATGTGGCCGTAACCGAAGAGATAGCCGCGGCTGCGCCGGTGCACCAGGATGTCGCCGAACGGGGTGGCGAAGTACACCCACCACATGCCGAAGGTGAGCCCGACCCCGGCGACGACGACGGCCACGGCGTTCGCGGTCCACTGCGTCCCGTCGGCGCCGCCGAGCAGGTCCCCGGACGACGCGACCGTGCCCACCACCCCCTCGCCGAGGGTGATGATGGCGAAGAGCCCGTACCGCTCGGCGACGTGGTGCGGATGCCACGGGGTCTCGCCCGACGCCCCCTGGGTGAGCACCGGCAGCAGCAGCTCCAGCGCCCCGAGCACGACGAATGCCCCGAGCACCACCCCCGTGGGCGCCTCGGCGAACGCCACGGCGATCCATCCCGCCTGGGCGATCACGGTCCAGCGGATGTTCGCCATGCCGACGGCGTGGAACGGCGCGGACTCGCGAGCGGCCCGCCACCACTGGAAGACCATCGCGACGCGCATCACGACGTAGCCGATCACCATGGCCCGCACTTCCAGATGCCCGCCCTCCTCCACGGAGTGGAACATGGCGGGGATCCCGAGGGAGAAGACCACCACCCCGATCATCTGGAGCATGGTCAGCCCCCGGTACAGCCAGTCGTCGGTGCCGAACGCCGACGCGAACCAGCTGAAGCTGATCCACGCGATGCTGATCGCGAACATGGCCAGCACGAAGGCCCCCACGGCCTGCCAGGCGTGTCCCGCCGCCAGCATCTCGGCGAACTGCGACGCCGCGGTGCCGACGGCGACCACGAAGGTCAGGTCGAAGAGCAGCTCCAGGGGAGTGGAGACCCGACCGCGCTCGCGCGGGTCACGCCCCGTCATGGGCACGCGGCTGTGCGCGAGTCTGGGGGCGCTGGGCGCGTCGGCGTCGCCGCCGGGAACGGAATGGTTCATCTCCGGCACGATGCCCAACCCGGCGGGTCCGCGCGGTCAGGAACCGCGGCGGCTCGCCCCACGAACACCCGGTTGGGCCGAGCGACCTGAGCTCCGCGTGGTCGTCACTCGGGATCCTGTTGCTTGCGGTTCCGCATGAAAAGGTGCCACAGCAGCGCGAGGACGGGTTGGAGGACGAGCCAGGTGACGAGCAGCCACCCCCACCAGCTCATCGCGCCGGTCCGGCTGCTGCCCGCGCGACGGCGGGGCCGCCGGGTCCCGTCGAGGTGGGCCGAGGGTCACGACAGGGCATGCCGCGGTCCATGCAAGCCTCCTGTGAGCGGGCGAGCCCGCCGTCCGATCCGCCGGGCCCGCATGGCCCGGCACGGGCGAAGGATCTCTCGCGACGCCCGGGCCGACCCTAAGGCAAGATCGCGTACGCCTTTCGCCACCCGGCCGGCGGCACGGCTCGTCGCGGCGGTGCCCGGCGCGGGACGGCGCCCGCACCACCAGGCAGGCGCTCGTCCCCGGGCTCGCGCGGACCGCCGCACGGCAAACCCTGCACACGGTGACGGCGCACGAGGGCGCGCGGTTGACGTCGTGTCTCGCGCCGTGTGCGCCCGTACCCCGGGCACGTGTCCGCCCGCCCGGCGGACCCCGGAGCGCGCGGAGGGCCGGCCACCTCGATCAGGCGGCCGGCCCTTCGGTGTGCGCCTCCGTACGGTCGCTCAGTAGACGTGTCCGACGTGGGCCAGCGCCTGCCTCAGGAGCACCCCGTGCCCCCCGGGCATCTCGCCCTGCACGGCGGGAGAGGCCGCCTCCTGCGGGCTGAGCCAGACCAGGTCCAGGGCGTCCTGTCGCGGGCGGCAGTCTCCGGTGACGGGCACGACGTAGGCGAGCGACACCGCGTGCTGGCGCGGGTCGTGGTACGGAGTGATGCCGGTCGTGGGGAAGTACTCGGCCACCGTGAAGGGCTGCAGGGAGGCCGGGATCCGTGGCAGCGCGACCGGGCCGAGGTCCTTCTCCAGGTGCCGGAGCAGCGCGTCACGGATCCGCTCGTGGTGCAGGACGCGGCCGGACACCAGCGTGCGGCTGATCGTTCCGTCGGCGCCGATCCTCAGGAGCAGTCCGATGCTGGTGACTTCGCCGCTGTCGTCCACCCGTACGGGCACGGCCTCGACGTACAGGATCGGCACCTGGGTTCTGGCCGTGTGCAACTCGTCGGTGCTCAGCCAGCCGGGCGTGGTCTCGGTCATGTCGGACATCCCTTGATCGTACTTTCCCTGAAGGGACTTCGGCACTGATTGCGTGTCAGCCGACCGGGTGTTCGGGCAGGCCGACGAGGCGCGGGTGCCCTGCGGGACGCCGGGTGTCAGTCCCGTGCGGACTCCCAGGGCCAGTGCGCGTCCCGGCCGGCGTCGAGCAGCGGGATCATCCGGAACGCCGCGTCGGTCAGGCCGCCCAGCGCGTGCCGGTTGGCGCCGCCGGACGGCATGGCCGCCTCGCGGTAGCCGGCCATGTTCCACATGTACACGGGCACGCGCTTCGGGACGAGGTCGTCGATGAGGGTCTCGGGCATGCCGTCGCCGTACCCGTGGCAGTTCGACGGCAGCCAGCCGGGGCGCGTCTGCTCGTCGGTGACGATGACCACCCGGTCGTGACCGGCGTAGTGCTGTCTGACCGCCGAGGGGATGTCGGTGCCGGGGATCTGCCCGAACCCGTCGACGAGGCGCAGCACGCTCGCCCCGCGCGGTACGTCGATCCGTCGCGAGTTCTGCCCGAACTCGACGAGCGTCGGCGCCTGGGCGCGCACGGCCAGGGCCACGCCGAACACGGCGGCCTGCTCGGCGAGCGGGATGTCGGACCGGTTCGGCGTCGAGTAGCCGTAGCCGGGGAACATCGACGGCGACCGGTCGACCAGGATCAGCGTGCGGCCCGACAGCGCGGGCACCTGGGCGAGCGAGTGACCGAGCGCCTGCTCCAGGGCGTGGCCCCAGCGCAGGGACGGCGCGGCCTTGTACGCGGCCCAGAAGCGGAACGGGAACATGCGGGACCGGCGTACCTCGTCGGCGTCGGCCAGACGGGCGGCGATCTGCGCGGCGACCTCGTCGGAGACGCCGGCCCGGTCGAAGTTCCGCAGGTTCCGGACGAGCGCCATCAGCCCCATGGACGGGACGACGGCCTCCCACGCGTCCTTGTCCAACGGGCCCTGGAGCCAGCCCGCGAGCGCCTCCCAGGTCATTCCCGCCGCCGCGAGCGCCTCCCGCTTCACGGGGTCGTGCAGCACCCCGCGGCGCTCGGTGACGGGCAGGGCCATCAGCGACGCCCGCCGCGCGAGCGTCCGCAGGCGCGGCGGGACGGCGTCGCCGCGACCGTGCCGCCGGTCGATGGCGTGCCGGAACAGCTCGCCCTGCCACGGCTTGTCCGGGTGCGGCGCGGCGTGGACGAGCTCCAGGACGTCGCCGAAGCGGTAACTCCGGGCGTCGGTGTCGTACTTGAGCAGGGACCGCTCGTCGTAGAGGCGTCGCACGGCGTCGGCGACACCGCGCTTCAGCGGCTTCGGGAGGCGGCGGCCGTACCGGCCGGTCCAGTAGCCGAGGAGCTCACCGGGCTCGTCGGCTCGCTGCAGCACCGAGTCGACCACCGAGCGGTTCGACCAGGGCGCGCCGGCCGTGACGGCCCCGGCGCCGGGGGCCGCGTCGAGCCGGGCCTTGACGAACTTGGCCGCGCCGACGAGCGAGGCGGTCCGCATGTTGCCGTCGCGGCGCAGCCAGCCGAGCAGTTCGGAGGTCCACGTGGGGTCCTCGACGGCGAGCTGCCGTACGAGGGCGGTGAACCGGTCGTCGCGTTCCGCCGCCTTCTCGTAGAAGGCGTCGGTGCCGACGGTGTGGGCGACGGACAGGAGGAAGAGCTCGCTCCTGGCATCGCGGAGAAGGGCGCTCGCGCCCTCGTGGGTCCTGGTCCGCCCACCGGTCGTGGTCACCGGCGAGCCGGCGGCCGGACGGGTGCCGCGGAGGTTGAAGCGAGCCATCGGCCCCTCACGTGTGGAGGGGAGGCATGGCGGAGGGTGCCCGAGATCGAATCGGCAGGGGAGACAAGGTGCTCTGCCGCTGAGCTACCGGCGCCCGAAGCGCCGGACGGGATTCGAACCCGCGACCGCCCCATGAACAGTGGAAGTATCCCCGGCCTGCGCACCGGGCACCCCGCCGCCATGTGCCTCCCGAGATCAGAAGTGGCCTGCGGCATGGTTCTTGGGAGGAAGTAGCCGCCTGCCCGCGCACCGGGAGGTGCTTTGTGGGCTTCACCGTAGCGACGCCGGATCCGGCCGCCAAAGGGTTTTCCCGCGGTGGGCGCCGGACGCCCGGGACGGCCTCCGGCGAGGCGTGCCGCCCTGGGCGACGCCCTGCCCGGCAGGTGGCGGGCGGATGCGCCGATCGCGGAGGGCGTGCCCTTGCGTCACCGGTTGAACTGGTGACAAGCTGGAGGAGGAAGTCGACGTGTCCACTGGCCGGTCCCACGGCTCGGGCTCGGCAGCGTGCGGCGGGGGCACCTCGCCCCGCCCGCGGCGTCACCGCGTACCTCGGCCATGACCTGCGTCAGGCGGCGCCGACCGCCTTAGCGGAGGCCCGTCGCCGGGCCGGCCGCCGCCGACGGTGCGACGGCGGCGGCCGGAGAGGACACCGCACGGAAGGGGAGCACGAACATGCAGAAGCAGGAACGCCCCGCGGACGCCGCTGCTGCGGAAGCGGCACGGCAGGCGCGCTACGGAAGCCTTCCCGCACACGTCCGCTTCGAGGACATGACCGAGGAGGTCGACGGCGCACCGGGTGGGGCCGGTGCCGGGTACGACCCCGCGGGCTCGTGGAAGTACTCCGCGTGCCTGGCCCTCGACATGGGGCTGTAGGGAGCGGTCGGGACGGCCGGTCAGCCGCCGGCCGTCCCGGGCGTGGTCTTCCTCCGGGCCCGGTAGGCGGCCGCCTTGATCCTGTTGCCGCAGGACTCCATCCCGCACCACTGCCGGCGCATGCCGCGCGAGCGGTCGATGTAGACGCGCGTGCACTCGGGGTTGCCGCACTCCTTGAGGAGGGGGACGTCCGGGCCGCTGAGCAGCTCGACGGCCGCCCTGGCGAGAGTGGCCAGGGCCTGCGCGGGCGTCGCGTCGGTGTGCCGGCCCGCGGGAGTGAGCTGCGGTGTCGCCGGGGCCCGGCGCGCGGCGGCGTTGAGCACCGCCACGGCCTGGCGGTCGAGGCCCTCGCCGAGACGACGACCGGTGACCAGCTGGTATACCGCCTCGCGGACCGCGATCGCGTCCCGGACGTCGTCCTCGCCGGCGGGTGTGATCGTGTCCACCAGTCCGGACTCCAGGTACCAGGCGTTGAGCCGCTCCGGCGTCGCCAGCATCTCGCAGCGCGCCGACCGCTGGGCCCGCAGCGTGGCCGCGAAGTCGAGCACGGGGTGCCCGCAGACGAAGACATGGTCACGATTCACGTCACCATCTTGACGGGTGACGGCGCGGAGAGGCAAGACCGGGCGCTTGCCGGGGGCCCTGTGTGGCGGACGTGAGGCCGGCTGCTCGTCGGGGCGAGACCACTTCGCACGCCGAGGGGCGGGGCCGGCCGCCTGTCGGCGGCGACACGAGCTCCTCGGCGCACGGCGGGGCATGCCCCGCCCCGTGGGGTCCGGGTCCCCGGCGCGAGGCGTCGCACCCGGGGACCCGGACCCCACGGGCTCACTCCGTCGGGGCTGACGTCGTGCCGAGCATGCCGTCGGCGAGCCGCAGCCAGCGGGTCACCCCGATCGCGGCGAGGAACCGCTCGTCGTGACTGACCACCAGGAAGGCACCCCGGTAGGAGTCGAGTGCGCTCTCCAACTGCCCCACGCTGATCAGGTCGAGGTTGTTCGTCGGCTCGTCGAGCAGCAGGAGCTGCGGAGCGGGCTCGGCGCAGAGGACGCAGGCCAGCGTGGCCCGCAGCCGCTCGCCGCCGGAGAGCACACCGACGGGCAGATGGGCCCGGGCACCGCGGAACAGGAAGCGCGCGAGCAGGTTCATCCGCTCCGCCTCCGGCCGTTCGGGAGCGAACGCCGCGAAGTTCTCGGCCACCGTACGGTCCGGATCCAACAGGTCCAGACGCTGTGAGAGATAGGCGACGCGACCGTCGGCGCGCTTGACCTCTCCTTCGTCCAGGCCCAGTTCGCCGGTGACGAGCCGCAGCAGGGTCGTCTTGCCGGAGCCGTTCGGGCCGGTCAGGGCGATGCGCTCGGGCCCGCGTACGGAGAGGTCGACGCCCCCTTCCGCGAACACGGCCTCGCCGTCGTGCCGGACCTGCATCCCCTCGCCGAAGAACAGGTCGCGTCCCGCGGGCACCTGGGTGTCGGGCAGTTCCAGGGTGATCCGCTGCTCCTCGCGCAGCGCCCGGCCGGCCTCGTCGAGCCGTGCCCTGGCCTCGCCGACCCGGGACGCGTGGAGCTGGCCGGCCCGCCCCGCGGACTCCTGGGCTCCGCGCTTCATGGTGCCCGCGAAGATGCGCGGGAGTCCGGCGCTCTTCAGGTTGCGGGCGGCGTTGCTCGCCCGGCGCTCGGCACGTTCACGAGCCTGCTGCTGCTCCCGCTTCTCCCGCTTCAGCTCCTGCTCGGCGTTGCGGACGTTCTTCTCGGCGACCTCCTGCTCGGCTCGCACGGACTCCTCGTAGGACGTGAAGTTGCCGCCGTGGAACCGCAGTCGCGAGCTGCCGAGCTCGGCGATGCCGTCCATGCGGTCGAGCAGGGCGCGGTCGTGGGCGACGAGCAGCAGGAGTCCGTTGAAGTCCGCCAGGACCTCGTACAGCCTGTGCCGGGCCTCGCGGTCGAGGTTGTTGGTCGGTTCGTCGAGCAGGAGGACGTCGGGACGCTTGAGCAGCTGCGCGGCGAGGCCGAGCGAGACGATCTGACCGCCGCTGAGGGTGCCGAGGGTGCGGTCGAGGGCGAGACCGGCAAGGCCCAGACGGTCGAGCTGGGCGCGGGTGCGCTCCTCGATGTCCCAGTCGTCGCCGATGGTGGTGAAGTGCTCCTCGCCGACGTCACCGGACTCGACGGCGTCCAGGGCGCGGATCACCTCGGCGACGCCGAGCACCTCGGCGACCGTGAGGTCACCGGTCAGGGGGAGGCTCTGCGGCAGGTGGCCGAGCGTGCCCCCGACGGACAACGAGCCGCCGGTGGGACGGAGTTCGCCGGCGATCAGCTTGAGCAGGGTGCTCTTCCCCGATCCGTTGGGGGCGACCAGGCCGGTGCTGCCGCCGGTCAGGGTGAAGGACAGGTCCTGGAAGACCGGGGTGTCGTCGGGCCAGGAGAAGGACAGGTTCGAGCAGACGACGGTGGCGTCGGACATGGGGAGACCTCGTGAGGGCGGGGGGCGGGCAGAGCTCCGCCCCGGGCAGACGGGGGGTGAAGGGGTACGACGAACCGGCCACTCCGGCGGCGCTTCCTCGGCACGCCCGGTGGCCGTCAGATCCGGGTCTCACCCGGAGATGTCGTCGTCACCCGCCACGTCTGCGACTCCTCGATACAAGAATCAGGTCGCCGACACCCTAACAGCCCGTCCCGTCATGCTCCGCGCCGTCCGCGCCGTCCGGCGTGTCGCCGTACCCCGGCCGTGCGGGGCCCGTGCGGGTGCACGGCACCGGCACCGGCACCGGCAAACGCGAGCGGGTGCCTCCGTGGACTCAGGGACGTCAGAGGAGAGGGGTCTCGTCATAGAGGCGCCGGTGCCACCAGCCTCCTCTGCGGTGCGGATGCCGGTAGGCGAACGGGTCGGGGAGCGTCCTGCGCCGGAGTTCGTCGTCCATCGGTGCCAGGAGGGACTCCAGATCCCGGCGTGGACGGGGAGGAAGCCTGCGGACGACCAGATCGAGCAGGTCCCGGGCGAGCGCGACGTTCTCCTCACGTTCGCACACCTCACAGGGGCAGTGGGGACGACGCAGATACACGTAACGGCCGGGGAGGGAGAGGAACCTGCGGTAGGCGTCGAGAGCCGATCGGGTGGCGCCGGGCCACAGTCCCTCGTCGTACGCGCGTCGACGCTCCGCACGATGGATCGCGGCGACCGTCCGGGAGGAAAGCCCCGTGAGGCGCGTGGGCCCGGATTCACGGATCCGGCCGTCCCACCACGGCCTGATTCCCGCGCACAGCGGGAGGAGTCCCGCTCCTCGGGTGCGCAGCGCGCTGGGCCGTCTACGCGGCATGGGCCTTTCGGATGGCTGTCATGGAGACCGATCATGCCACCGGGGCGAGGAGGCGGTCCAGGTTCCGCCGTGCACGAGGTCCTGGCAACACCGGCCCCGAAGAGGACCGTCCCCCGGCCCACGAGCGCCGAACGGCAGCGTCGGCGCGGGTTGTTCGCGGGCTGTTCGCGCGCAGGCAGGCGCCCGGGCCGGCGAGGCCTCGGCCGTCCAGGTCCGCCGGACGACCTACTGGGCGCTCGGCCGGGACCGGCTCTCCGCCCTCGCCGCCGAGGCGGGTTTCGTCGACGTCGAGTGGCGGCTGCCCGGGGAGACGGGGTTCTTCCAGCCGCTGCTCGTCGCCCGTGCCGGCGACGAGCAGCGGGCCCGGCCCGGCGGCCCTTCCCGGACGCCCGGCTCCTGAGCCGATGTGCCCCGCGCACGTCGCGGGCGGCCCGGACGGCGCCGGGGTGGGTGGGGCGCCCCGTGCGAAGGGTGTGTGCCCCGCGCCGCGGGAGGCCCCGGGGGTGGGTGCCGTCAGGGGCGTCGGTGGGCGTTGAGGCGGGCGGCCTGGCGGGTGAGGTGATCGCGCTCGGCGAGGTTGGGCGCCCGGTGGGCCGCCTCGGCGTACAGGCGCGCCGCCGTCGCCAGGTCGCCGTCGCGCTCGTGGAGGTACGCCGCCACCGCCGTGTGGCGGGGCAGCGAGGCGTCCAGTGCCGCGAGCGCCGCCAGCCCGGCGCGCGGCCCGTCGGCCTCCCCGACGGCCACGGCGCGGTTGAGCCGGACGACCGGGCTGTCGGTCAGACGGGTGAGCTCGTCGTACCACTCGACGATCTGCACCCAGTCGGTCTCCTCGGCGGTGGGCGCGTCGGCGTGGAGTGCCGCGACGGCGGCCTGGGCCTGGAACTCGCCGAGCCTGTCGAGGGCGAGGGCCGCCTGCAGGATCGCGACGCCCTCGGCGATCGACGCGGTGTCCCACCGGCCGCGGTCCTGTTCGGCGAGCGGCACCAGGCTGCCGTCGGGTGCGGTCCGGGCGGGGCGCCGGGCGTGGTGGAGCAGCATCAGGGCGAGGAGCCCGGCCACCTCGGGATGGGAGATGCGCGCCGCGAGCTGCCGGGTGAGCCGGATGGCCTCGGCGGCGAGGTCGACGTCGCCGGAGTAGCCCTCGTTGAAGACGAGATAGAGGACGCGCAGCACGGTGGCGACATCGCCGGGGCGGTCGAGACGTTCCCCGGCGACGGTCCGCTTGGCCCGGCTGATGCGCTGCGCCATGGTCGCCTCGGGCACCAGGTAGGCCTCGGCGATCTGGCGGGTGGTGAGCCCGCCGACGGCACGCAGCGTGAGGGCGACCGCCGATGCCGGGGTCAGCGAAGGGTGGGCGCACAGGAAGTAGAGCTGGAGCGTGTCGTCCACCGCGGGCGCCGCCCCGGGCGGGGGTTCCTCCTCGACGCGATCCTCGCGCCGCCGCCGCGCGGCGTCCGCCCGGGTGGCGTCGAGGAACTTGCGCCAGGCCACCGTGACCAGCCAGCCCTTGGCGTCCCGCGGCGGGTCCGCCGACCAGACCCGGAGCGCCTCCACCAGCGCGTCCTGCACGGCGTCCTCGGCCGCCGCGAAGTCGGCTCCGCGGCGGACGAGGACGGTGAGCACGCTCGGTGTGAGGCTCCTGAGCAGAACCTCGTCCATCGGTGACGTCACTCCGTGATGGTGGGCGGAGCGGCCAGGAACGGGCGTACCTCCAGCCACTCGTGGATCGGCTTCCCGCCCGCCCCGGGGGCGGCCGAGAGCTCCCCGGCCAGCTCGACGGCCCGTTCGTAGCCGTCGACGTCGATGATCATCCAGCCGGCGATGAGGTCCTTCGTCTCGGCGAAGGGTCCGTCGGTGACCGGCGGGCGGCCCTCCCCGTCGTAGCGGACCCATGCTCCCTCGGGGGCGAGGGCCTGACCGTCGACGAACTCGCCGGTCTTCTCCAGCCGGGCCGCGAAGTCGTGCATGTACCGCATGTGCGCCGAGATCTCCTCCGGGGTCCACTGGTCCATCGGGACGTCGTTGGCCGGGGCCGGGGCGCCGCGGTAGTGCTTCAGCAGCAGGTACTTCGCCATGGTGGTCCTCCTCGGTGGTGCGACCCATTCTGGCCGCGTTCACCCCTGGGACGGAGCCGGACGCGGCTTCTCGACATCGCCGTCCGGACTTCTCCGGGGAATTCCCGTGGCCGGGCCCGGACGGCCCGCCGTGGCACGGCGTCGGGACCCTGCTCGCGGGCCGAGGGCGGCTTCCCGGTCGGCTCCGGCATGCCGACGGGCGCCCACCGGGGACCCGAGGCCACGAGAAGCGCCGGCGCGCGACGGGCCCGCGGGCGGCGCACCACCGCCGGGGACTACCCCTGCGCCCCGTGCCGGAGCCCGTCGAGGAGCAGGTCGAGAAGGCGGCCGGACCGCTCCCGCTGGGCAGGGGAACTGGTGATCAGCGCGACACCGGAGAGGCCGAGGCCGACGTCGAAGGGGTCGACGTCCGCACGCAGGAGGCCGGCCTCGGCTCCCGCCCGGAGCAGGGATCCGATCGCCGCGCTGAGCCGGTCGAGGGTCTCGGCGAAGGGGTCCGCGCCGGACGCCACCGCGGCCCGCAGGGCGTCGGCCATGCCCTGCTTGGCGGCCAGGTAGTCGATGAAGCGGTCCATCCACAGGCGCAGGGCCCGGTCCGGCGGGAGGCCGGCCAGCAGCTCGGCGGCGCTGTCGCAGACCCGGGCCAGCTCGTTGCGGTAGGCGGCCTCGACCAGCGCCTCGCGGGTGGGGAAGTGGCGGTAGAGCGTGGCGGAGCCGACGCCGGCGGCCTTGGCGATCGTGTCGATCGGGACGTCCGCGCCCTTCTCGGCGAAAGCGCGGACGGCCGCTTCGAGGATGCGCTCCCGGTTGCGGCGGGCATCGGCGCGCAAGACGCTCGGCTGGGTGGTCAAGGCTGCTCCCTTCGTCGGGATCCCAGTCTATCTGGACAACCGGGGAGTTCCCCGGTTAGCCTCCCGAGGTAAATGGGGAGTTCCCCGGTTATCGGCCCGGGCGCTCCGTTCCGACAGACGAGGAGACCCCTTGATGCCCAGCGAGAAGACCGTCCTGATCACCGGTACGTCCTCCGGCATCGGCCTGGCCGCCGCCGTGGCCGCGGCCCGGGCCGGTTGGACCGTGGTCGCCACGATGCGCGACACCGGCAAGGCCGAGACCCTGCTCAAGACGGCCGCCGAACACGCGGTCACCGACCGGATCCAGGTCAAGCGCCTGGACGTCGTCGAGCCCGACACGATCGCCACCGGCCTGGACGAGGTGATCGCCGAGCACGGGCGCCTCGACGCACTGGTCAACAACGCGGGCGCCGCCCAGGTCGGCACCATCGAGCAGATGAGCCTCGACGAGGTCCGTGCCGCCATGGAGGTCAACTTCTTCGGCGTCGTCGCCGCCACCCGCGCCGCCCTGCCCCACCTGAGGGCGTCCCAGGGCCGCGTGATCACCGTCACCAGCGTGGGCGGCGCGGTCGGGCAGCCCTTCAACGAGGCCTACTGTGCGGCGAAGTTCGCCGTCGAGGGCTTCATGCAGTCGCTCGCCCCCGTCGCCGCCACCGTCGGTGTCGACGTCACCGTCATCGAACCGGGCGCGGTGGCGAGCGAGTTCGTCGCCAACATCGGTCTGGACATCCCGGCGATGCTCGCCGCGGCCGGACCGTACGCCCCCGCACTCCAGGCGTACCTCGCCCGCACCCAGACGTCCTTCGGCAACGCCCAGACGTCGTTCGAGGCCGCAGCCCCGATCGTCGAGGCCCTGACCGCGGACGCGCCCCCGTTCCGCGTCCAGACCTCCGACTGGGCCCGCGAGTTCGTCGGCACCACCCTCGCCGACCTCGACGGCTCGGCCGTCCGGACCCTCACCCGCGGCTGGGTCCGCTGAACGGCTCCAGGCCCCGGCCTGGGAGTCCGAGCCGGGGTCCGGGCGCCGCCCGGGACCGGCGACGACCCCGGACGACGCCCTCGCCGTCCGATGGCGAATCGTCCCGACGGGCGTTCGGGACGCGGATTCATCCGGTGGCGCCACCCCGGTCGGAGCCGGCGCCCGCCTGAGGGGCGCCACGGTCAGGAGCCATGACCTGCCCCTCGTCCGCCGGGCGCCCGCCCGTGGTTCGCCGGACCCGTGCGGTCCGCTGCCAGGGACGTGCGCTGCCGAGCCAGCAGAGGAGGAAGGCCGTCGATGAGTTCCCGCAGTGCGCCCATGTGGCCCTGCATGAGCTCGGCCTCGACCTCGTGACGGTCGGAGAAGTAGTAGTAGACGGAGGCGGTGGGAATGCCCGCCTTCTCGCCCATCGCCTTGAGCGTGGCGGCCTCGTACCCCTGCTCGGCGAGCACCGTGGCGGCGGCGTCGAGGAAGGCCTGCCGGCGTTCCCTCCCGCGGCGCTGCCCGCCTCCCGGCCTGGACCCCCCGGCGGGGTGTCGTTTCCCCACATGATGCGGGATCGTATCAACCGGCACCCGTGGGCCGGATCTCCGCGCCGCGGCCCCTTCGCCCGGGCGCCGGCCGCACGCCGCACCGGGTCGTCGCGGCTCCGGGCGCGCCGACCCGGTGCGGCGTCCGTCCGGTCGGTACGTTCCCCGTACGCCGTCAACGCGGATCGGAGTGTCGGAGGGACATGAGCATGCAGAGCGACCACGACAGCACCACCCCGGACCCCGAGCAGCAGCCCCGGCTCGTGGAACTCGAACCCGAGATCACCGCCGTCGTGCGCGGCGTCGTGGCCCTCGACGAACTGCGCACCTTCTTCGATGGGGCCTTCGGGGCCCTCGGCCGGGTGCTGCACCGGCAGCAGGTCCCCCCGAAGAGCGCCGCCTTCGGGCTCCATCACGGAGCACCGGGAGAGAAGCTGAACCTGGAGGTCGGATTCGTCACGGGACGCGAGGTGCGGGCCGAGGACGGAGTGGCCACCGGTGTGCTGCCCGGCGGGCGGGTCGCACGGGTGACCCACCGGGGCGGGTTCGACGGCCTCGCGGAGTCCTGGGAGCGACTCGGAGCCTGGATCAGGGCGCAGGGACTGCGCGGCGGGGAGGACCGGTGGGAGGTGTACGTGACGCAGCCGACGCCGGACATGGACCCGCGGGAGCTGCGCACCGAACTGAACTGGCCGATCGCCGACTGACGGCGCCGCACTGTCCGTTCCGGGCGAGCGCCTCCCGCACGCCGCCCCGGCGCCGATGGACGCCGGGCGCGCACGCCTCCGCCGCCGGCGCCGTGCGGGCCGACCGCGCGGCGATCACGCTCCCGGGAGCCCCTCCGCCCCGCCGAGCCCCGGCGCACCCCAGACCGGGAACCACCGCTCCATGTCCGGCTCCATCGCCAGGTCACCGGCGAGCAGCCCCCTGACCTGCAGTTCGAGGACGTTGTCGCGGCTCTGGGCGCGATCGGTGCGGGGTGCGAAGGGATAGAAGGTGCCGCGTTTGTACAGGTACACGAGCGCGAGGTCGCGCGCCCGCTGCCCTCCGGCCGCCGGATCGTCCGACCACGAGCCCTCCGTCCGGCCCCCGTCAGCCTCCGGGCCGTGCGCCCCCGCCGCCGGAGCGCGGAAGGAGGTCAGGGAGCAGAGCAGGTTCGGCCCGAACCCGGCCTCCTCGAGGAGCGCGTTGACCGCGTGCAGGTCGTTGACCAGCGTGATCAGGTCCTCGGCGGGCCGCCGCACGGTGAGCCAGGTGTAGCCGTACGCGTCGGAGCTGTACGTCACGGGGTACGCCCCCGGCCCCGCGCCCCGGCCCTCGCCTCCGCCCGCGCCCTCATCGGGTGCGGGCGCCACCCCGAGGTCGAGGACATCCCGCACGTCTCCCTTCAGACGCGCGAAGGCCCCGCCCTCCACCGCGGCGAAACACACCGACCCGGCGCCTGCCGGGACGAGACCCGTCCCCGCCTGGAGGGTGAGCGCCGCGGCCGGCAGCCCGAAGAGACGGTCCAGATCGGGCCGCACGGGGCGGCTGCGGCCGAGGATGCTGTCGAGGAGCCCCACCGCCGTCACGCCCCACCGAGCTGCGCCGAGATCCGCGTGAGCTGCTCCAGCCGCTGCTCCAGGGTGGGGTGGGTGGAGAGCAGGCGGCTCAGGCTCTCCTTGGAGGAGAAGGCCGGCGCGAACCAGAAGGCGTTGTACGGCTCCGCCTTGCGCAGGTCCTTCGCCGGGATCCGGGCCATCTCGCCGCTGATCTTGGTGAGCGCGGAGGCGAGCGCCGACGGACGGCCCGTGAGGAGCGCGGCGGCGCGATCGGCGGCCAGTTCGCGATAGCGGGACAGCACCCGGGTCAGCAGGAAGCTGACGACGTAGACGGCGGCGCTGACCACGGGAACCAGAAGCACGGCGAGGCCCATGGTGCTGTCCCGGCTGCGGCCGAGACCGCTGTAGAGCGCGACCCGCGTCATCATCCCGGCGAGGACGCCGAGGAAGGACGCGATGGTCATGACCGCGACGTCCCGGTGCGCCACGTGCGACATCTCGTGCGCGAGGACCCCCTCCAGCTCGTCCGGCTCCAGGCGCCGCAGCAGGCCGGTCGTGACGCAGACGAGAGCGGTCTTCTCGCCCCGGCCCGTCGCGAACGCGTTCGGCACGTCGCTCTCGGCGACGGCCACCTTCGGCTTCGGCATGCCGGCCAGCGCACAGATCCGGTCCACGGTGCCGTGCAGCTCGGGAGCCTCCTCGCGGGTCACCTCGCGGGCCCCCATGCCCAGCGCGGCGATCCGGTCGCTGAACCAGAACTGCCCGACGAACAGCGCTCCCGTGATCAGGAGGATGATCGGCCAGGATCCGCGCAGCAGGACCAGCAGGACGCCGACGAACACCACGTACAGCAGACCGATCAGGAACATCGTCGTCGCCATGCGCGTCGCGAGCCCCCGGTCGGGGGCGTAGCGCGAGCGGGACGAGGACCGGGTTCTGGGCATCCGCGCACCCTCTTCCGCGAGTGGGCGGGACCGGCCGAACCCCGGCCGGGGCAGGCCTTCCGCCCCCTCCTGCCAGTGTGCTCCCCCTACGCCGGAACGGACGGACGAAGCCCCGCCCCACCCGGCGCCGGGCCCCGCCCGCACCGGCGCCAGGGGCCCGTCGGGCCGCCCCGCCCCCGCCCTGGGTGGTGCGGGCGTTCCCTCGGCGCCCCGGCCGCATGGTGGGTGGTCGTCGTCCACGTTGTGGACGCACATGTGGCGGATCTCGTCGCATCCTCCGTGAAACCGCAGGTCAGAGCAGTGTCCACGGGGTGTCAGGTGGCGCAATACTGTGGCAACACCACCCTGGGCGCTCCCCGGGTACGTTCCCTGCCATGCCAGCCGAACCCACCCCCGCAGCCCGCCCGGTCGCCGCCGCGCGCCGCCGACGGCTGCGTGCGGACCGGGCCCGACAGCTCGCCGATCTGCTGCGCCACCAGATCCTGACGGGCGGCTTCCCCCAGCGGATCCTTCCCCTGGAGGACGCCATCGCCGCGGACCACCGGGCCAGCCGCAACACCGTGCGTCAGGCCCTGGACCTGCTGCGCGGCGAACGGCTGGTCGAGCGGCAGCCCGGCGTGGGGACCGTGGTGGTGTGCGAGAAGTACCCGCACGGCCTCGAACGCCTGCAGGGCCCTCCTCTCCCTCCTCGCCCACCGCACCGCCCCGGCGGCCCGGACCGCCCTCACGGCGGCCACCCGCGACCCGGACGCCGACGTGCGCGCGTACGCGTCCCGCGCGAACGGTCCCGCTCGCGGAGCGCGCGGGTGAGCGACCCGGCGGCGGTGCCGCGCGGTGAGCCGTGCGTGCGGGCCCCGATCCGCGGGCCCGTGAGGCGTGGGCCGTGCGCTCCTGAGCCGTGAGGGGGAGGCCACGAGCCGCACGCGGCATGAAGGATCGGTCGACCTCCGCTACCGGGCGGGGCCGAGGTCGTTCCGTCCGGTGTCGCCGCCTCGCTGGAGCGCGTCGGTGCGGCCCACGATGCCCTGCGGCAGATAGCCGGAGCGGACGCGCAGTTCCCACCCGTGGACCTGGACCGCGAGTGCCGCCAGGGCGAGGGGCTCCAGAGGCAGCAGGGTCCGCGGGGCCGGGTCCGCGTCCAGGCTCTCCCGGTGCGCGACCAGCCGGTTGACGAGGGCCTGCTCGAAGGCGGTCTGCTCGTCGTCGAGCAGGACCCGCAACAGCCGCTGGTCCGGAGTCAGTTCGCCCGCCACGTCCAGTCGCCGGGCTGCCTCGGCGCGCTCCTCGGGAGCGGGCTTGCGCAGCGGGACGGCCGGCCAGTCGCGGGGGAGGTGCCCGCTCGCCCGGGTCAGGTAGCCGCACAGCGCGTCCATGGCCGCCAGGTCGGCCGGTTCCGAGGCCGACGTCAGCGTCGCGTACGGCAGCCCGTCCCGGATGGACGGCGCGTAGTCCTCCCGGAGCAGCAGCCCGATGACCCGCTGCCGGTCCCACACCAGGCCGCTGACCATGACGGCCGCGAAGGTGTCCAGCCACGTCCGCGCCGTGGGCGCCTCGTCGACGATGTCCGCGAAGGCCGTCTCCTCGCTCGTCAGCTCCTCGCCGACCAGCGGAAACACGATCTCCTGGTCGCCGTTGGGATAGCAGCCCAGGCTGATCACCCCCAGCGAGCACTCCGCCGCGGTCCGCAGCGCGACGCGTGACGCATCGTCGAGTTCGGGCACGCTCAGACTGCGAGCGGCGACGTGATCGAGCAGGTCGTCACGCATGTCCCGCAGTCGGTCGAGGCCGAAGGAGCCGTAACGCATGTTGTGCCAGTGGCCGAAGGCCCTCCTCCCGATGCCGTCGAGCGCCTCGGTGACGCGCTTCTCGCTCACCTCGTGCTGTGCCACTTCCCGCACGCCTGCCGCCTTCCACGGATGATCTTGACCGGCGGCGGCACGCTATCAGCGGGGTCGGACATCGCCCCTTCCCCGCCGGTTCCACGGGAGCCGGCCGAGGACCACCGCCAGGCCGCAGGTGTCGGTGAGCGCCGAGAACACCAGGCCCCCGGCGATCGACGCCGACAGGCCCAGAAGCAGACCGAGGAGCACCACCGAACCCGCGGTGAAGCGCACTTGACGCTCCATCGCCCAGACGCTCCGTACCGGGCCGGGCGGGTGCGCGAGCGGGTGACCCGCGGAGCTCCAGCCGCGGGTCCCGCCGGCCAGGCTCGTCGCGCCGATCCCGCGGGAGGCGAGGATCACGGCCGCCCTCCCGGAACGGGCGCCGGAGGCGCACACGAGGAGGAGCGGTCGCCTCCCGGCGGCCTGTCGCAGATCCGCCAGACCGGCCTCGAGGCGGTCCAGCGGGATGTTGACCGCGCCCGGCAGATGCCCGGTGGCGAACTCGCCGGGGGTCCGCACGTCGACGACGCTCAGTTCGGAGAGGCGTGGCAGTGCCTCGTCGAGGGGGAAGGTGGGGGAGCGCTCATGGGAACCTGCCCTTGGCGGAGACGGGGGTGGTCCCGGCCGGCGGTGCCGGGGCCGTTGTCCCGGATGCCAGGCGCCTGGGCGGCCCTCGCTCCGGCGCCGGGCGGCGTCGCCACGCGATCGACATGCTGCGGCAACGATCCGCCGGCCCCGGCCCGCAGGAGGCTTCGTTCGCCGCTCGGTCCCCGTGCGGCCTCGGCGCAGGGTCCCGCTCCCGGGCCCGGTTGCGTCCCGGTTCGCGTGCCGGCCGTGCGCCGTTCGGATTCCCGCTCCCGGCCCCGGCCCCGTAGCGGGATCCCGGGCCGGCTCCCGCCGCGCTCAGGTTCCCGTCTCCGACACCCGCTGCTCCCTGAGTCCTCCCTTCCCCGTACCGCGGCTCCGCACGGCCGCCAGCCGCGCCTCCGCCCGGTCCAGGAGGGTGTCCAGGACGACCGGGTAGGCGCTCTCGTTCATCCGGTCGGCCAGCAGCTGCGCGGTGGCGGCGATGTGCGGGTGGGTCGCGGGGGAGAGCCGGGCGTACGTGGTGGTCCACATGTCCTCGTCGGCCGCCCGGGCCTCGTCCTTGATCGCCAGCGCTCCCGCGTCCAGAGCCGCGAAGGCCAGGGCCAGGTCGATGAACGCGTGGTACACCCCGACCGCGTCCGCGTCGCCGAAGCCAGCCCCGCGGAGGAATCCGAGGATCGTCTCGTCGACCTCGATCTCCCGGGGCCGGCCCGTGACCCGGCTGGCGGTCAGCAGCGCGGCCTGGGGATGGGCGAGATAGGAGGCGTGGATCGCCAGGCCGAGGGCGTGAAGGTCGGCGCGCCACGTCCCGGTGGGCGCCCAGCTGTCCAGCGCCCGGCCCATCAGCTCCTCGCCGATGGCCCGGGTCAGGTCGTCCAGCCCGGCGAAGTACCGGTAGAGGGTGCTCGGGTCGGCGCCCAGGGCGCTCCCCAGCCGGCGGGCGGTCAGTCCGGCGCTGCCGTGCTCGCGCAGCATCCGCAGGGCGGTCTGCACGATCAGCCGTTCCGACAGCACCGTGCCCTGCCGGGTCGGCCGCCGCCTGCGTCGTTCCGCCTCCGGAACCACCTTCTTCGCCACAGGACCCTCCCTTCGCGTCCGTTCGACACCCCTGCGAGCTTATGCCAACGCCGTAGACCTTGATGTCCGAGGTCGTGTTGCATCGGGATGCCCCCGGGCGCCGTCGCCCGGACCGTCTGAAGGAATTGGTGTGTGACATGCGCGTACTTCTCGTGGGTGCGGGCGGCGTCGGAACCGCCGTCACCCGTATCGCGGCCCGCCGTGACTTCCTGGCCCACATGGTCGTCGCCGACTACGACCTGGCCCGGGCCGAGGCGGCCGTCGCCGCGCTCGGGCCCGGGGGCAGCCGGTTCAGCGCGCGGCGCCTGGACGCCTCCGACCAGGACGCGGTACGCCGCGTCCTGGTCGAGGAGCGGTGCGACGTGCTCCTGAACGCGACCGATCCGCGCTTCGTGATGCCGCTCTTCACCGCCGCGCTCGCGGCCGGCACCCACTACGTGGACATGGCGATGTCGCTGTCCGTGCCGCATGCGACCGAGCCGTACGCGCAGTGCGGGGTCAAGCTCGGCGACGAGCAGTTCGCCCGCAGCGAGGACTGGGAGCAGGCCGGGCGCCTCGCCCTGGTCGGCATGGGAGTGGAGCCGGGCCTGTCGGACGTCTTCGCCCGCTACGCCGCCGAGGAGCTCTTCGACGAGATCGAGGAAATCGGCGTCCGCGACGGCGCGAACCTCACGGTCGACGGCTACGACTTCGCGCCCTCCTTCAGCATCTGGACCACCATCGAGGAGTGCCTCAACCCGCCCGTGGTCTACGAGAAGGACCGTGGGTGGTTCACCACGGCGCCGTTCAGCGAGCCGGAGGTGTTCGACTTTCCCGACGGCATCGGCCCCGTGGAGTGCGTCAACGTCGAGCACGAGGAGGTGCTGCTGATACCCCGCTGGGTGGGGGCGCGGCGGGTGACGTTCAAGTACGGCCTCGGCGACGACTTCATCGCCAAGCTGAAGACCCTCCACGAGCTGGGCCTGGACGCCACCGCGAAGGTCACCGTCCCCGGGCCCGACGGGCCGGTCGCCGTCTCTCCGCGGGACGTGGTGGCCGCGTGTCTGCCCGACCCGGCGACGCTGGGCGACCGCATGAAGGGCAAGACCTGCGCGGGTACGTGGGTCAGGGGGACGAAGGACGGGGCGGACCGCGAGGTCTACCTGTACCACGTCGTCGACAACGAGTGGTCGATGCGCGAGTACGGTTCCCAGGCCGTGGTCTGGCAGACGGCCGTCAACCCGGTGATCGCCCTCGAACTGATCGCGGACGGTACGTGGAAGGGCAGCGGCGTCCTCGGCCCCGAGGCCCTGCCGCCCCGCCCGTTCCTCGACCTGCTCACCGCGTACGAGTCCCCGTGGGGGCTCCGCGAGGGGCACTGACCCGCCCGGACCTCCCACGGTGGCAGGGCCGGCCGACGGGGGCAGGGCCGGCCGACCGGTCGGCGCCCCGGGTCCGGTGACCGCCGCCGGGGCTCCCTCGGCGGGACCGTCCGCACCCGACCGGTGCGCCGATCGCCCCGGCCGCCCGTGTCAGGGCCGTCCGGGGGGAGACGGGCCGCCTTGCGCGGGCTGCCCTGCGCGGGCCGCCCTGCGCGGGCTGCTCACCGGGGCGGCCCGCGCAGGGGCCTACGCCGCGGGAGGCGCTCCGCGTTCCCCCTGCCGGGCACCCTTCGGGGAGTGTGACGGCCGGGCCTGTCTCCCGGACCTCCACCCCTCACCCGCGTCGCCGACGCCGCGGGTCAATGCACCTGGGTGCGCGGCGGGCAGGGGTCGCAGCAGGACGGCGCCGGTTCGACGCAGACGGTCACCGAGTCGGCGTTGTCGGTCGGGTCCGGGTCCTTCTCCACGGCGGTGGCGGAGGCGGTGTTCGTGATCCGGCCGGTGCGGGTCGCCTTCGCCCGCAGGGTGAGCGTGGCGCGTGCGCCGACGGCGAGTTCACCGACCGTCCACTGCCCGGCCCCGGGGTCGTAGGTGCCGCGTGAGGGGTCGGCGGAGAGGAAGACGAGTCCGTCGGGGAGCCGGTCGGTGACGGTGACGCCGGTCGCCGGGCTGGGACCGGCGTTGTGGACGGTCACGCGATAGCCGACCGTCTGCCCGACGCTCACGGTGGTGGCGTCGGCCGCCTTCGTCACGTCCAGGTTCGCGGCCGGCCGGACCTCGGTGACGGCCTCGTCGGACGTGGCCGTGAGCGACTCGGGGGTGGGCCCGAGCCGGTTCTCGTAGGCGGCCGTCGCCGTGTTGGCGACGCGCGTCCCCGCGGTCTCCGGACCGAGCACGACCCGGTACTCGACGGTCGTACCGCCCGGCAGGGCCGCGCTGTCGGCCAGGCTGCCGCCCTGTGCGGCGGAGGCGTCGGTGCCCAGCCGGAAGACGACCGCACGGGCCGCGGCGTCGTAGGAGGCCTGGTCGTCCCCCGCCCGGTCGGTCTTCGCGCCGCTGTTCGGGCCGTCGACGACGCGCAGGGAACCGGGCACGTACGCGGTCCCGGCGGGCAGCACGTCGGTGAGGGTGAGCCGCTCGGCGGCGCCGCCGCCCTCGTTCGTCGCCGTGATCTGGTAGGTGACGACGTCACCGACGTCCAACGGGCCGGCCGGCACGGCGGTCTTGGTGAGCACCACGTGCGGTGCGGTGCCGAAGAAGACGCCGTCGAGGAAGTTGCCGATCCCGCGGTTGCCGCCGGCCGCCGAGACGGAGCGGAAGGCGAAGCGCGTGACGGTCTGCCCGGCCGGGACGGTGTAGGTGCCGGTGTGGTGGCCCCAGGCCGTGTTGCCGTCGGTGAAGGTGCGCTGCTCGACCACGCTGCCCGGGGCGCCGATGTCGAGGGCCATGGTGTCCTGACCCTGCCGGCCGCGGTGGTGGAGGCGCCAGTACAGCTTGGTGCCGGGAGTGGTCGGCAGGTCCTGGTAGAGGGTCGAGACCTGGTTCGCGTTGAGCTCGGCGAACTGCTCGCCCTCCGCCGACGGCACGCCGTTGAATCCGGAGTGCCATAACTCGATCATGTGGTCGGTCGCGGTGGTGAGCCAGCCCGGGACGCTCCGTGGGGCCTGCGTCTGGGAGGCGTCCGGCAGGAACGCCATGTCGGTCACGGAGGGCTGCTCGAAGCTGCCGTTCACGAGGGAGACCCGCAGCGGGGCGGGAGGGGGTGTGCTCATGCTGACGTCTCCGGTCTGTCGACGGTGCGGGGGCCCACGACCCACACCGTGTGCGGTGGGGGAGCCGGGGCCGGGATCGCTCCGAGGCTCACCCCCCGCCCCGGCGGACGTACAGGCGCGTCGAAGGAGTCCCGGCCACCCCTGACGGGGAGGTTTGCGCGCGCCGGCACCCTGGGTCACGGCCCGTCCGGCCGCTCCCGCGCCCCCCGGCGCGCCTCCTCTCCCACTCCGGACCCGGCGCCCCCTGGCACACCGCCCGCGCTGACCGGATGCCACCACGGCGTGACGACCCTGCGCCATCCGACGGGGTGAATCGCGAGGCGTCAGGTTGACGTGCGCGCGTTCGGGTTCTCGCTCCGGTGCCGGGCCTTGCGGGCGGGCGGACCGCCGGTCCCGGGGGCTGCCTCCACCCCGATGGCGGCCGCGGTTCCCGCGCCGGCGGCGGCCGCACGGACGTTCATTCCGTGTCGCGCAGCCGGATCAGGTACTGCGCGGTCAGTGCGACGGAACGGTCCTCGTCGTGCGACAGCTCCTCCAGCGCGCGTGACGCGATCGGACCGGGGATGCCGGCGAGCGCCTGGGTGAGCCGACCGCGTGCGGGTGATCCCGTGGCGGGGCTGTCGAGGTGGCCGACGAGGCGGGCGGCGATCCGGTCCGCGGCCGTGGCGTCGTTCGCCAGCGCGCCGAGCGCGTCGGCCGCGTCCGTGTCGTGGGATCCCTCCACGATCATGTCGACGAGGGTGGGGATCGCCTCGGCTCCGCCGCGTGCCCCGAGCGCCAGCGCCGCGTACCGGCGGACGGCGGTGTCGGAGTGGGCAAGTGCCTCTCGCAGCCGACGGGCCGCCCGATCGCCGGGCAGTTCGGCGAGGGCCTGGACGGCCCGGCTGCGGACCGTGGCCCGCGGCGAGGCGAGGGCCCTCGCCAGGAGCGCCGGGCCGTCGTCGGCCCCGGATCGCGCCAACGCCCACCGAAGGGCTCCGGCGACGTTCGGGTCGTCCTCGCGCAGCGCGGCGTCGACCAGGGCCTCGACCGGGATCGGCGGCTCCTCGGCCGAGGTCAGTGCGGCGCGTTGGCGTGTGTCGGCGTTCGGGGAGGCCAGCGCGTGCAGCAGCGCGACGATCTTGAGCACGTCCTGCCAGTCGGTGGGCTCCGCCGACTCGATCCGGCTCAGCCGGTGGAGCAGCTCGGTCTCCGCGGCGATGCGTTCGCGTGTCCGGTGGACCAGATCCCTGACGAGCGTCGCGGGCGTGAACCCGGGGTCGTCGAGCGCGAGCCCGATCTCGCGCAGCGACAGGCCCAGCGAGCGCAGGCTCTCGATGTGGAAGATCCGCCGGATGTCCTCCCCGGCGTACTCCCGATAGCCCGAGCCCGTCCGCCCCGACGGGCGCACCAGGCCGAGCTTCTCGTAGTGCCTGAGCATGCGGGCACTGACCCCGGACCTTCGCGCCACCTCACCGATCAACACGCCCTATTGTCCCGCCTGCCCGGCGGGGCCGAGGGCGACGACGCGCTTCGCCTCCTCGATCGCGAACCCGAAGTCGCTGTCCGGGTCACGGAGCAGCCGCTCGGTGGCGAGCGCATGGGCCCGTACCCGGGGACCGGCTCCGGCGGCCGCGGCGCGCACGGCCGGCACCATCACTTCGGCCAGCGCGACCAGCGCACGGCTGAGACTCCGCTGCGTCTCCCGGTCACCCCGTCCGAGCTGGGTCGAGAGCACCACGGCCAGCGCGGACTCCGCACCCTCCGGTACCAGCAGCGCCGCGGCCCGCCAGGCGCTGCGCGCCACCTCGTCGTCGGCGTCGGTCAGCAGCTCCCGGCTGATCGACGGCCAGGCCCGCCGGTCACCGATCTTGGACAGGGTGTGCAGCGCCTGGCTGCGGGCCTGCGGGCGGGGGGAGCGGACGGCGCGCAGCAGCCGGGGGAGCGTGAGGGACACCGGGTGGCGCGTCAGGGCCCAGGTCAGCATGTCGCGGACGAAGAACTCGGGCTCGACCCCGCACCGCTCGACGAGCCCGTCGACGAAGCGCGGGTCCGGTGTGGTGCCGGCCGCCAGCGCGGCCCGCAGCCGTACGGACGGGCGTCCGTCCTCCAGCGCCCCGAGTGTCCGCGCCACGGCGGCTTCCTGTGTCGTGATCGTCATGGGACCACCTCCTCGGCATGCAGTGAAGGGCTTGTCACCGTGTCAAGGTCAAGCCGGCCCGGCCGGACGCGTCCTCGCGGCCCGGCGACCTCGCCCGCGACATGGCGTCCCGACGCCCGGCCGGTGACGGCCGAACGGCGCCACCACAAGAGTGGTGACGCCGGGTCGGGCGGGGCCGCTCAGGGCCTACGTCACTTGCCGTACCACGCGTTGTGGACGGTCAGGGTCGACGTGTTGCCCTGCTTGTCGGTGACCTTGGCGGAGAGCGAGATCGCGGCGTCCTTCGCCGGGTTCTTCACACCGATCCGGCCGCCCACCACCGGGACGGTCTGCCAGGTCTTTCCGTCGTCGTAGCTCACGGACACGGTGAGCGACCTGAGGTTCTGCCCGGCCGCCGAGCCCTGCACGGTCACCGGGACCAGGACCGGGGCGAGCGCCGGGGCCCGGGAGGCGAGGTCGACGGGGGCCGCGAAGCGCACCGTCGAGACCGGCAGCGCGGTCGTGGCGGCGACCTGCCGGGACCGGAACGTGAATCCGGCGTCGATCCGGGTGGAGGCCGCGGCGAGGCTCGCCGGGCGCTCCACGGAGGTCGTCAGCCGGTACTCCGCGTCCTCGGCGCCGACCGGGAAGGGCTTCTCACCGGTCAGCGGGTCGTCGTTCGCCGCGATCCTGACGCCGTTGCGGTAGAGCGTCGTCGTGGCGGAGGCGTACGGGGCGAGCCCCGCGTGGCCCTTGCCGTCGGCGAACAGCGGCAGCGAGCCGACGAGCTTCTGCTCGCCCGTCGCCGGGTCGGGAGCCGTGCGGAACACGCCCGCGTTCTCGCTCAGCAGAGGGCCGAAGACACCGGTGTTGAAGTCTTCCCGGTAGGTCCGCCCGGCCTCGTAGCGCTGCGGCCGCGTCATCTCGTAGCTGCCCTCGAAGGCCGGGTAGCCCCACTCGTCGGGCGGACCCGCCTGCGTGAACTTGGTGACCCACGTGACGCGGTCGGAGGTGGAGACGTAGAAGGTGCGCGCGCCCGGCGCCGCCTGCGGCGCGGAGAACCCGTTGCCCTCGGGCGCGCCCGGCAGATGCGCGAACGGCGAGGCGAGCGCCTTCTTCCCGGGGACGGAGGCGCCGAGACCGACCTTGAGCGTGGCCAGTTCGTTCGCCTTCACGTGCTTGGTGTAACCGGTCGCGACGGTGCGCGCCGGGCCGCCGTAGGCCACCGAGTACTGGCTGGTGGCGTCCTTGAGGAAGTGCGCGTCCCAGGTCTGCAGGAGGGTGCCGTCGGTGACGGCCGGACCCAGGTGGGCGGTGCGGAAGCCGGTGAAGCCCCGGAGGACCCAGCCGTTGCCGACGCGTCCGATGTCGGTCGCGAGCTCGTAGTACGTGCCGGCGTAGTCCGCCCGGTCGATGCCCGGCACGGTGAGGTCCACCGGCTCGGTGGTGCGGGCGTCCGCCGTGACGGTCATGTCTCCGGTGACGTCCAGCTTCGGCTGTGCGATCCAGTCGGTGCCCTTGGTGTAGTCCGAGGGGTCCTGGTAGACGGCCGTGTTGAAGGTGTACGCGCCCTTGGGCACACGGATCGTGTGGCTGCCCGGCTCGTTGTCGACGCGGGCACCGAAGCCCGCGGCGGGACCGGAGACGCCGACCAGGGTGCTGGAGAAGTTCTGGGCGTCGGCGCCGTCGCGGCCGACGGCGCGGATGGTGAGGTCGTACGACTCCGCCTCCCGTACGGCCACCGCGGCCGTGCGCACCGTCTGGCCCGCGCCGGTGGCCGTGACGTAGCCCGAGTAGGTGCCGTCGGCGGTACCGATCCGGGTGTCGGCGACGAGATCGACCTCGGCCGTGCCGCCGGCCGGCACGGTGACCTTCGGGGCGCCGAGCGAGAAGAAGCCGGCCGGGGCGGCCTTGCCCGCCGGGTCCAGCGTGGACACCGCCAGGTCGAGGGTGACGTCGACGGTCCCGAGGTTGCGGTAGGCGATCTTCCTGGTGAGCGGCCGGTCGTCGGCGTGCGGCCACTGCGCCGTGCCGAAGTTCAGCGAGACGGGTTCGGCGACGACGCTCTGGGACAGCGCCCGGTCGACCTGGACGCGACCCGAACCCTGCTGGAACGCGGTCAGGTTCGCGCCTCCCTCGGCGGACGCGACCAGCGCGCCCTTGAGTTCGGCGTACTTCCAGTCGGGGTGCCGCTGCTTCAGGATCGCGGCGGCGCCCGCGACGTGCGGGGTCGCCATCGACGTGCCGTCGATCTGCAGGTAGCCCGGAGCGGGATGCGGCGTGGCGGGGTCGGTGTCGATGGCGCTGCCGGGGGCCGCCGCCGCGGTGACGGCGACGCCGGGTGCGGTCACGTCGGGCTTGACGGCGCCGTCGCCGACGCGCGGGCCGGTGCTGGAGAAGGGCGCGAGCCGGTCGTCCTTGTCGACGGCTCCGACCGTCAGCGCCGCGTCCGCGCTGCCCGGCGAGCCCACCGTCGACGCGCCGGCCTCGCCGTCGTTGCCCGCCGCGACGGCGAACAGGATCCCCTTCTCGGCGGAGAGCCGGTCGATCGTGGCCTCCAGGGGGTCGACGCCCGGGCTGTCGCCGTGTCCCAGGCTCAGGTTGACGACGTCCGCGCCCTCGGCGGCGGCCCACTCCATGCCCGCCATGACGGCGGAGTCGTCCCCGTAGCCCTCGTCGTCGAGGACCTTCCCGCTGATCAGCTCGGCCCCGGGGGCGACGCCCTTGAACCGGCCCCCGGACCTGGCACCCGTACCGGCGGCGATCGACGCGACGTGGGTGCCGTGCCCGACGCGGTCCACGGCGTCGGCGGAGGGTGAGAAGTTCCTCTCGCCGACGACCCGGGTCCTGAGGTCGTCGTGGGTCTTGTCGACACCGGTGTCGAGGACGGCGATCTTGACGCCCTTGCCGTCGTAACCGGCCGCCCATGCCCGGTCGGCGCCGATCTGCCGGACGCTGCGGTCCAGGCTCGCGCGGCTCACCCCGTCCAGCCACACCCGGGCGATGCCGGGGGCGGCGGCGCGTGCGCCGGTCCGCTGCCGGTCGGTCAGCGCCTCCCACACCCGGGCGAGTTCGTCCGGGGACGTGCGGATGGCGTCGGCGTCGATCGTCGGGAACGTACGCCGCAGGTCGGTGCCGCCGGCCGAACGCACCTCGGTCCGTGCGGCGGTGGCACCCCCCGCGTACTGCACGATCAGCTTGAGCCCGTCGCGGTGGCTCTTGCGCAGCCGCGGATCGGTGAGGACGGCGAGGTCGAACAGGCGCTGGTCCAACCTGCCGGTGGCGATCAGGCGCTGCGCGTCGCCCGGGACCACGAGGGTGTGGTCGCCGGTGCGCTGCACCTGTACGGGTATGTGCTCGCGGCCCGGGGCGGACTCGAAGCCCACCATCCGGCCCGTGGAGTTCACCACGACGCGGTCGCCGGTGACGAGCGGGATCCGCTCGTCACCGGCGGGGCGTGGAAGGTCCGGTGCGGCCGTCGTGTGCGCGGCGATGGCGGTCGCGGGGCCGGTCATGCCTGCCATCAGGGCCACGGACGCGGCCGCTGCGATGCCGAGGACGCGTGCTCTCTGCACGTGTGTGCGCAAGTCTCCCCCAGGAGCTTGGGACGGGGTGGTGTGAGTGGTTCCAGTCGTGGGGCGTCACGGCGCCCGCCGCTGGTCAGCGCAGTATGTGAGGGCGAGAAGCGGGCGATCAACGCCGCTGGGGGAGTGCGGGGGCGGGGCGCGGGGTTTCCGGACAACGTGACGGCGGCGTGTGCGATCGCACCACGATGGGGGTGTGACCAACGTGTGACAGCCACGCGATCCTTGCGCGACAGCGACGCACGGCGGAGCCATCCGATCGCCTTCCGGGGCAGGCCGGCGCGCTGCTCCCGGGTCCGGGCCCACCGGGCCGGAACACACGCCTCCCAATGGCCGGATCCGTTCCGGACATGAACCCCTTCCCGTTCGCGCGCGCGTGATCGAACAGAGGGCAGGGCTCAGAGGCCGGCGGCGGGGTGGCGCGCGGGGGCGGGCCCCGGTGCCACGCGTCCGCGGCGCCCAGGCCGACACCGCCGGGGTATCGAACTCGCATGCGAATGTGGCTATGATCATCCGAAGCAAGGCCGTAGCGCAGAGGTCGTCGCGCCCACGCATCGAGCTGGAGGACGTCGGTTCGAATCCGACCGGTCTTGCGCCTACTTGACGTCGACGGGGTCCCCGACCTCTCGACGCCGTGACAGTCGAAGCGGAACGCCGGTCCCCGGCGACAGACCGGTGGAGTGGTGATGACGCAGCCGACAACGCCCGTACGCTGCCCGGCGATCGAACACCCCGATCCGCCCCTGGCCGACCCCGTACGGCTCGCCCCGCTGCTCGACCGCCTCGCGGACGACCGGGCGGTCACGGACGACGAGACCTTCCCCCTCGGCACCCTGCGCCCCGACGGCCGCGTCGACCTGTGCAAGCAGGGCCTCGGCCCCGGCGGCGCCGCCCGTCTCGCCCCCGCGGCCCTCGCCTCCCCGCACGCCGCCCATCTGCTCCTCGGCACCAACTCCCTCGGCGACGAGGGCCTGCGCCCCCTGGCCGAGGCCCTCACCGCCGCGCGCCGCGCCGGCACCGGCCATGCCGTGCACACCCTCTACCTCGGCTGCAACCGCATCGGCCCGGCCGGCGTCACCAGCCTCACGGAGGCACTCGCCGACGACACCACCGTCCGCGCCCTCTGGCTCAAGCGGAACCCCCTCGGCGCGACCGGCGCCCGCACCCTCGCCGGACTCCTGCGCCGCAACACCGCCCTGCGCACCCTCGACCTGGTCAACTCCGGCATCGGAGCCGAGGGCGTCCGGGCGGTCCTCGAGGCGCTCCTGGACCGCGAGACCCCGCTCGAACGTCTCTTCCTCGGCGGCAACGGCCTGACCGCCGCCGACGCACCGCTGCTCGCCGCACTCGTCCGCGACGCCGGAGTCCGCGAGCTCTACGTCCCGGCCAACCACCTCGGCGACGCGGGCGTGGCGGTGCTGGCCGCCGCGACCGACGCGAACCGCCCCGTCCGGCTCGGCCTCGGCGGCAACGGCATCGGCCCCTCCGGCGCCGCGGCCCTCGCGGACGCCCTCGACGGCATCGACGCCCTCGACCTCGGCCGCACCATGTCGGAACGCAGCCTCGGCGCCCCCGGCAACGCCACCGGCGACACCGGCGCCCACGCCCTCGCCGCGGCCCTGCCCGGCAGCCCCCTGCGCCGCCTCGAACTGCGCCACACCGGCATCACCGGCCGCGGCGCGAAGACGCTGCTCGCCTCCCTGGACGCCGGGCACCACCTCGAATACGTGGGCCTCGGCCCCGGACTGCCCCGCCGGGTCAAGCGGTCGTTCACCGAGCGGCTCCGTCCGCCCCGCCCCACCCACCCCGACCTGCGCGCGATCGGCAGCCTCTACCGATGAGCCGGCCCACCCCGCCGCCCGCGGCCCTCTCACCCGCCGACGCCGCCGACTGGACCCGGGTCCGCCGCTTCGCCGTGCCCGGCTGGATGATCGAGCGCGCCACCGAGGCCCGGCTCGCGGGCGACTGGCGTGCGGCCTGCGCCGCGGCCGCCGTGGACGTCCCGGACGACCTCGACCCCGCACGCGTCGCCGACCGGTACGGCCCCGGGGTCGCCGCCCTCCTGGCCGACGACCTGCGCCACTTCGCCCCCGACCTGCTGCGCTGGCACCTGCCGCGCTCCCTCGGCGGCCGCAGCACCCTCGCCCCGTGCCGGCGCACCGTCCTCGCGGTCTACGGCGCCGCCGGACCCATCCTGTCCGTCACCAACCTGCCGATGCTGGAAGGACCCCAGCGGCTGCGGCTGCACCTCGCGCCCGGCCGCCCCGCCGGCACGAGCGACAGCCTTCACGGCGTGGCCTACGCCACCGAGGACTGGACCTGCGCCCGCCGCTTCTGGGACGCCCGCCGCACCGGCGAACTGCGCCTCAGCGCCGGCCCCGCCACCACCGGCCGCCTGCCCTTCCTGCACCCCGACGGCACCCCGCTCACCCCGGACGAACTGCCCGACACCGACCCGGGACCCGCCGACCCGGCCGCCCACGCCGAATGGATCGCCGTGCTCCGGGCCCGCGGAGCGCACGTCGAGGCCTACGCCGCCGCCGGACTGGACCTCGACCTCACACCCCCACCCCCGCCGCAGAACCGCTACGCCGCGCGGCAGCTCGACGTCGCCGAACTCGTCGCGCACGGCTCCGCCGACCTCACGCGCCTCGCCCCCGAACTCCGCCTCCTGTCGGACGCCGGACGCGGAACGCGCTTCCGCCTGCCCGTGCTCTGGCGCGCCCATCTGCGCGTCACCCACGACGGCGCGAACGCAGCCGGGCCGGCCGTCCGGATCGAGGGCCGCGAGCGAGGCCAGGACGAGGGCCTCCCGCTCCTGCCCTCGTACGTCTGGCAGCCCCTCCCCGACATCGCCCTGCTGCGCGCGGGGCGCATCCGCCCCGATCAGCTCCATCCGGTGGTGGCCGCCGCGCTGTTCCCCGGGGCGGCCCCCGCCGTCGGCCCGGCCGGCCCGCGGGCGGCCGAGCCGGTACGCGTCCGCTGCGGCGGCGCCTGGCACGAGGTGATCTCCCGGAACGGGGTCCTGGACGTCCCCCACACGCAGCAGGAGCAGCAGCGCGAACAGGCCCTGCGCGCCTTCGGCGGCACCATCTCCGGCTGCTTCGCCACCCAGCTCGCGTGGACGACGGGCGAGGGCCGGCTGCCCCGTGCGCTGCGGGACCAGCGGCGCGAGCTGTTCACCCACGTCCAGCACGGCGACACGCCCGCGGTCACCGCGCTCCTCGACGCGGGCTGGGACCCGCACGTCCGCGACCGCAAGGGGCGCAGCCTGCTGCACCTGCTGCACCTGCTCGACCACCGGGAGCTGCTGCCCCGGCTGCTCGCCGCCGGACTGGACGTGGAGGCCCGGGACAAGGCGCACCACACGCCGCTGCAACTCGCCGTCGCCCAGGGCGGGTCGCCCCGGCTGGTGCGCGACCTCCTCGACGCCGGCGCCCGCATCGACGTCGTCGACGAG
Source organism: Streptomyces sp. NPDC048018 (assembly GCF_043202995.1). Lineage (NCBI taxonomy): Bacteria > Bacillati > Actinomycetota > Actinomycetes > Kitasatosporales > Streptomycetaceae > Streptomyces > Streptomyces sp. NPDC048018. The sequence continues at coordinate 237,751 of NZ_JBIDBK010000001.1, read as the reverse complement.
ATGGAGCTCTCCCTCGCCCAGGTGATCCGCCGCTATCAGCGGACCGACCTGGCGTTCCTGCGTCACCGCGTGGACGAGGAGCATCCGGGGATCGGCTCCGAGTGGTACGACGAGTACCTGGAGGAGCGGAACGAACCCGACGGGGACGAGGATCCGGGCTGGGCCGGGGTGCCCGGCCTGGACCCGCTCGACGCATCCCGGTCCTCCCGGGAGGCCGACCCCTTCGGCGGCATCGGTCCAACCGGCCCGGCCCGGCCCGCCGCCCCGGCCGACGAACCCAACGGCCGCGCGGGCCAGGACGAGGACCCCAACGGCCGCGCGGCCCAGGACGACGACCCCAACCGCCCCGCGGCCCAGGACGAGGACACCTCCGCATGACGAACGCCTCCACGCCCCGCGCCGGCTCCGTCCCCGCGCCCCTCGCAGCAGCCGACGCGCTCAACGCCCGCCTGCGCGCCACCAGGACCGAGGCCTCCGGCAACCGGCAACTGGAAGCCCTCGCACTGGCCGTGACGGCCAACCAGCCCGTCCTGCTGTGGGGTGAACCCGGCATCGGCAAGTCCGCCGGCATGCTCCAGCTCGCCGACGCCCTGGGCGTGGAGCTGGAGACCGTGGTCGCCAGCGTCCACGAACCCTCCGACTTCGCCGGCCTGCCGATCGTCGGTGACGACCCGGCCGCCACCGGTGTGCCGATGGCCCCGCCGGACTGGGCCGTCCGGCTCGCCCGCACCGGCCACGGCCTGCTGTTCTTCGACGAGCTGTCCTCGGCCCCGCCCGCCGTGCAGGCCGCCCTGCTGCGCGTCGTGCTCGAACGCCGCGTCGGCAGCCTCACCCTCCCCGAGCCGGTGCGGATCGTCGCCGCCGCCAACCCGCCCTCCAGCGCCGCCGACGGCTGGCACCTGAGCCCGCCGCTCGCCAACCGCTTCGTCCACCTCGACTGGACCCACGACCCGCGCACCGTCGCCCGCGGCATGGCCGGCACCTGGCCCGAGACCGCCCTCCCCACGGTCGACCCCGCCCGCGTCTCCGGCGCCGTCGCCCGCGCCCGCGGCGTCATCTCCGGTTTCCTGACCGCCCGCCCCGGCCTCGTCCACCACCTGCCGAAGGAGGCCGAGGGCCGCGGCCGCGCCTGGCCCTCGCCGCGCTCCTGGGAGGCGGCGCTGCGCCTGCTCGCCACCGGCTACGCCTCCGGCGCCGGGCAGCAGGCGACGGCGGCCGCCGTGATCGGCGCCGTCGGCGAGGCCGCCGGCATCGAGCTCCTGTCGTACCTGGAGAACCTCGACCTGCCCGACCCCGACCGGGTGCTCGCCGACCCGTCGGCCTTCGCCCTGCCCGAACGCGGCGACCGCCAGCTGGCGTTCCTCATCGCCGTCGTCGCCGCCGTGCAGAGCGAGCCCACCCGCCCGCGCTGGGAGGCCGGCTGGGAGGTCCTCGCCAAGGCCGTCGACGCCGGAGTCCCCGACGTCGCAGCCCGCGCCGCCCGGGACCTCGCCGTCATGCGCGAGCCCGACTGGCCCATCCCGCCCGGCATCGACGCCTTCCTCGAACTGCTCCAGCTCGCCGGCGCGCTGCCCGGCGCGCGCTGAGGCGCCCGCCGTGCACCCGGCCCCCGGCGGCGGCCCCGCAGCGGAGCTGGACCGCGCCAAGCTGCTCGCCGCGCGCTACCGGGCGGCCGAGGCGCGCCCGTACCTCGCCTCCGCCCTCTACGCCCTGACGGTCGTCCCCTCCCACCGGGTCCGGACCATGGCCGTCGACCGCCACTGGCGCTGCTACGTCGCACCCGAGTTCGTCGCGGCCACCGCCATCGAGGAACTGGCCGGCGTGTGGATCCACGAGGCCGCCCACCTCCTGCGCGACCACCACGGCCGGGCCGGGCAGCTGCCCGCCGCCGACCAGCGCGACCGGCTGCGGATCAACATCGCCCAGGACTGCGAGATCAACGACGACCTGCTCGCCGACGGCCTCCGCCTTCCCGAAGGCCGCATGGTGCCGGGCCTGTTCGGCCTGCCCGACGGCGGCCTCTTCGAGGAGTACGTGCCCGGCATCCCGGCCACCCCGCCGCACGCGCTCGACTGCGGATCGGGCGCCCACGGCGTCCCGGCCCCCTGGGACCTCGAAGCGGGCGGCCCCGACACCGTCGGCGGTCTGAGCCCCGTCGAGGCCGAGGCGCTGCGCCGCCGGACCGCCGAGGCCATCCGCTCCCACCACCGTTCCCGCGGCTCGGTCCCCGGCGGCTGGCGGCGCTGGGCCGAACAGACCCTCGAACCCGTCGTCGACTGGCGCAAGGCCCTCACCGGCGCCGTCCGGGAGGCCGCCGCCTGGGCCGGCGGCGCCGTCGACTACACCTACCGGCGCCCCTCGCGCCGTACCCCCGCCCTCGGCGGCCGGGTCGTGCTGCCCAGCCTGCGCCGGCCGTTGCCCCGGGTGGCCGTCGTCGTCGACACCTCCGGATCCATGGGCGACGACGACCTCGCCGCGGCCCTCGCGGAGATCTCCGGAGTGCTGCGCGAGGTCGGCATCGGCGGGAACCGGGTCGCCGTCCTCGCCTGCGACGCCGACGTCCAGGCCGTCGCCCGGGTCACCGCCGTCGACCAGGTCGAACTCGCCGGCGGCGGCGGAACGGACATGACCGTCGGCATCCGGGCCGCGCTCGACGCGCCCGAACCCCCGCAGATCGTGGTCGTCCTCACCGACGGCCACACGCCCTGGCCCCCGGAACCCGTCACCTGCCGGCTGATCGTGGCCCTGATCGGAGCGGACGCGCCGCAGCCCCCGGCCTGGGCGGAGACCGTACGGATCACGCCGGCCTGACCACCGCACGGCCCGTTCCCGCCGACCCCTCCGGGCGGCCCACCCGGGTGGGCCGCCGACGAGGAGCGGTGACCTCCAGGCGTTCCGTACGCGAGGCCCCGGGCCGTCCGACGCCACCCTCGGCACGCGGACCGGCGTAGCGGGTAGCCTCGGGATGCCGGATCGACGGCATCTCCCCACGAACAGGTTCTACCGGTGGCCCTGACCCGACGCGCCTCGCTCGCCGCACTGTCCACTGCCGCACTCGCCCCGATGCTCGGCTGCGACGTGGAGAAGACCGATGCCACCTCCCAGCCCTCCGCCACGCCGACGGACGACGTCTTCGTGCGGCTGGAGCGGAGGTTCGACGCCCGACTCGGCGTCCACGCCGTCGACACCGGCGACGGGAGCGTCCTCGCGCACCGCGCCGACGAGCGCTTCGCGTACGCCTCCACCTACAAGGCGCTGGCCGCGGCGGCGGTGCTGAAGGAGAACGCTCCCGGGACGCTCGATCGAGTCGTCCGCTACACCAGGGGCGACCTCGTCACCCACGCCCCGATCACCGAACGGCACGTCGACACCGGCATGACGCTGCGCGCGCTGTGCGACGCGGCCGTGCGCCACAGCGACAACACCGCCGGGAACCTGCTGTTCCGCGTCCTCGGCGGCCCGAAGGGCTTCCAGGCCGCCCTGGCCGGCATCGGCGACGCCACCACGCGGGCCGACCGCTACGAAACCGCGCTCAACGAAGCCACCCCGGGCGACCTGCGCGACACGAGCACGCCCCGAGCCCTCGCCACCGACCTGCGCGCCTACGCCCTCGGCGACGTCCTGGACACCGAAGGCAAGGCGCTGTTCGTCGACTGGCTCAAGCGCAACACCACGGGCGACGACGTCATCCGCGCCGGTGTGCCCACCGGTTGGCAGGTCGGCGACAAGACCGGCACCGCCGACTACGGCACCCGCAACGACATCGGCATCCTGTGGCCCCCGGACCGCGCACCGATCGTCCTCGCCGTCCTGTCCAGCCGGGCCGCCCCGAAGGCCGAACACGACGACCGCCTCATCGCGCAGGCCACCGCGGCCGTCGTCGCCGCCCTGACGGGGCGGAACGGGCGTCACGGTCCGTAGGGCCCTTCCCGCCCCACGACCGTCGCCCGTGCGCGACCGCCCGGTCGTCGCTCAGGTGCGCGGCGGCCCGATCGCGCCCGCAAGGCTCCCTGTTAGGGTGACGGTCATGATCGGGGCGGGGGTGGGGAAGCGCGATTCCGCGCCGGACTCCGGTCCGCAGCGGGCCCTGATCGGGGCCGCCTTCGTCAGCCGGGTGGGCAACGGCCTCTTCAACACCGCTGCCGTCCTCTACTTCACGCTCGTGGTGCAACTGCCCGCCGCCCAGGTGGGAGCCGGCCTCACGATCGCCGGACTCGTCGGCCTGGCGGCCGGGATACCGGCGGGAAACCTGGCCGACCGGTACGGGCCACGGGGGATCTGGCTGACGAGCCTGGCCCTGCAGACCGCCACGATGGCGGCCTTCGTCCTCATCGACGGCTGGCTCGCCTTCACGCTCGTCGCCACCCTGGACCGGCTGGCCGCCGCGGGCGGCGGCGCCGCGGGCGGTGCGCTCGTCGCGCGAGCGGGGGGTGAACGCCCCGCCGCCTTCAGAGCCAGACTCCGCACCTTCGTCAACCTCGGCGTCGTCGTCGGCACCCTGGGAGCGGCCGTCGCGATCCAGATCGACACCCGCCCCGCCTACACCGCCCTGATCCTCGCCAACGCCGCCAGTTTCGCCTGCGCTGGACTGATCGCGCTCCTGGGCGTTCCCCGCTACCGCCCGCTGCCCCGTCCCGCGGCGCACCGCCGGTGGTCCGTCCTGTCGGACCGGCCGTACGTGTCCTTCGTCGCGCTCTACAGCGCCATGGGCCTGCAGTACCAGACCGTCTCCCTCCTGCTGCCGATCTGGCTCACCGCCCACACCGACGCACCGCGCTGGACCGTGGCGGCGGTCTATGCCATCAACAGCGGCGTCTGCGTGCTGCTCCAGAGCAGGCTCGGCTCCACGGTGGAGACCCCTCGACAGGGGGGCCGCGCCTTCCGCCTGGCCGGGCTGCTGTTCCTCGTCAGCTGCCCGTTGATGGCGCTGACGGCCGACGTTCCCGCGTGGGTCGCACCTGCCCTCGCCGTCCTCGCCGTCTGCATCCACAGCGTCGGGGAGGTCTGGGAGTCGTCGGGTGGCTACGCGCTCGCCTTCGGCCTCGCCCCGGACCACGCCCAGGGGCAGTACCAGGGCCTCTTCGGCCTCGGCTTCGACGCGGGCCAGGCCCTCGCCCCCGTGGTGCTGACGGGTGCGGTCCTCGGGCTCGGACACACGGGCTGGCTGTTCCTCGGCGTCCTCTTCGCGGGCCTCGGCGCGGCAGGACCTCCGGTCGCCGCATGGGCCGAGCGCACCCGCCCCGGGAAGCCCGGTGGGGACGACGCCGCACCACCGGGGCCGGGCGGATCCCCGCTGCCGGAGGCCGACCGGCAGGGCGTTTCGGGAACGTAGAGCCCCGCGCGCAGCTCGGGGCCCGCGGTGACCGGTGCGGCCGACCGCGCGGCGGAGCCCGCCCTCGTACCCGGTGCGCCCGTTGATACTGTGACCCCGTGGCCCCGTGAATCCCCCCGTGACCCCGTTGATCCCGTGATCCCGTGCCGTGACCGGGGCCACGCGGTGAGCGTGCGGCCAGGCGCCGGGAGCCGGGCGGGACGTCACGCCACCGGCTGGCCGCCGGGCTACTTCGTCAGTGACCAGGGGGCGGACAGCAGTTCGGCGACGCTGCGGCGGTCGCGGCCCTCCGGCCGCTCGTCGGCGGACTTCCCCAGCGCGACCATGGAGACGATCGCCCAGCCCGGGGCCGGGCCCAGTTCCTTGGTGAGGCCCTCCAGGTCGAAGGCCCGGAACTGGTGGGCGGCGAGCCCCATCGCCTGCGCCTGGACGGTCATGTGGGCGATGGCCTGCCCCAGGTCGTAGTCCGCGAACTCGGAGTAGAGCAGCTCCGTGTCACCGACGTGCCGGCGCGCCAGCGTGACGACGAGCAGACCGGCGTCCGTCGCCCAGCGTGCCGAGCTGGGCGCCAGGTGAGGAAGCACCCGCTCGTGGTCCGGCTCGCCTGGCCGGCCCGTGAAGAAGCCCCAGGGCTGGGAGTTCCCGGCCGACGGCGCCCAGCGCGCCGCCTCCAGCAGCAGCCCCAGCGAACGGTCGTCCACGGCGGCCGACGGGTCGAACCGGTAGGGGCTGAACCGTCCCGCGAGCAGAGGATGGATGCCGTCGGCCGGCTCGGGATCACGTCGCATGTCCCGCTGCAACCGCCCATCGCACAGGCGTATTCCTTACGGGGCCGCGATCGGACGGGAGCCCGTCCCGGACCCGGTGGCGCGGGTGCGCCCGCGGATGTCGGCCCGGCGGCGCTCACCGCCGCCGGGCCGACGGACGCCGAGCGGCCGGGGCCGGCCCGGCCGGCCCTCGACCTGGTGGGCTGCGCGCCGGGTGCCGCCTCCGGCCCGCGAGCGCGGGCGCGCAGCGGGCCGAACGGCGGGCCGCCAACGAGGCGGTGATGACTTCGGACGGGACCGCCCACGAGGATGACGTCGCCGCCGCCCACCGCTCCGGAGGCCTGCCGCCGGCCGGGTGGACCGGCAGCTCCGGTGGGGGACCGCTGCTGTCGTCGTGGGCGTTCCCGGCAGGGAGTGCGGCGGCCCACAGCGAGGGGCAGGCGGGGTCCGCCGCGGGATCACCGGGGGATCGGGGCGGTCCCGGTCGCCGCCAGGGACATCTCCCAGAGCCGTGCGGCGGCGTCGGGAGCGAGGGCGTGCTCGCGGACGCCGCCGTCGTCCATGGACTGCTCGGGCCCGGAGACGCGTGCGACCTCGCAGTCCTCCAGGTAGAGCCCGCCGAGTCCGTCGAGGAGGGGCGACGTGGCCGCCCACAGTCCGGTGGCGGCGCCCTGGGAGGGGGTCTTGAAGCCGGAGCCGATCACGTTGCCGTGCTCGTCCACCCACCCGCGGTCCAGTTGCTCGCGGAGACTCATCTCCCGCTGGAGACCGGTGATGATCTTGCCCGGGTGGAGGGCGTACGCGCGGACGCCGTCGTGGCGCCCGAGGGCGTCGAGGTGGACGGCGAACAGGGAGTTGGCGGTCTTCGCCTGACCGTACGCCAGCCACTTGTCGTAACCGGTACGGAAGTGCGGGTCGTGCCAGCGGATGCCGGTCAGGACATGCCCGGCGGAGCTGTTCACCACGACCCGCGCACCGTTCGCGGCGGCCAGGAGCGGATAGAGCTCGCCGGTGAGCGCGAAGTGCCCGAAGTGGTTGGCGGCGAGCTGGCTCTCCCAGCCGGGCCCGACCCGCCGCTCCGGGGTGGCCATCACGCCCGCGACGGCCATCAGCAGGTCGAGGCGGTCGAGCCGGTCGGTGATCTCCGCGGCGGCTGCGCGCACACTGCCGAGGTCGGCCAGGTCCATGGCGACGACCTCGCAGCCCGCCACGTCCTGGAGGACGGTCCGGGCGGTGCCGGGACGGCGTGCCGGAACGATGACCCGGGCCCCCGCGGCGGCGAGGGCCCGGGCGGTCTCCAGCCCGAGGCCCGAGTAACCGCCGGTCACCAGGGCGGTCGTGCCGGAGAGATCCAGGCCGTCCGTGACCTCCGCGGCGGAGGTGGCAGCGGAGAAGGGAGAGCCGAGCGGCTGTTGATCAGTGGTGGTCATGCCGTCGACGCTACGATCTGGAGCAAGGTCTAGATCAAGCCCTACACTGCGTCGCATGACGACGGCCGAGATCCCCGCGGAGCCGCTGAGCATCGGCGAGGTGGCGGAACGGACCGGGCTCAGCGTGCACGCCCTGCGCTTCTACGAGCGCGAGGGCCTGCTGGTCGGGCCGGTCCACCGCACGTCGGGCGGCCGGCGGCGGTACACCTCCTCCGACGTGGACTGGCTGCTGATCTGCGTCAGACTGCGGGAGTCGGGCATGCCGCTGGCCGACCTCAAGCTGTTCGCCGGCCTGGTGCGGGAGGGGCCCGGCAACGAGGAGGAACGCCTGCACCTGCTCGACGCCCATCGACAACGCGTCGACGCACAGATCCGGGCGCTGGAGGAGTGCCGTTCGCTCATCGCCTGGAAGGCCGGTGTCTACGCCGAGCACCTCGCCCGCGGCGAGGCCGGCGGACTCTGGGACCCCACCGCCTGAGGCAGGCGCGGACAGCCCGCCACCGGGGCACGACGCCTCGGCGGGGCAAGGGCTCCTCGGCCGGCCCGCGCCCGTACGACCTCCGGCCGGGCCGCCGCGGCGTGGAGGTGTCTCCCCGCCGCGGCGGGCGGCGTGGTGTCCTGTTCAGTCCCTGAACAGGCGGACCGGGAGCGCCTCGACGCTGTTGCCGATGAAACTGCGCTGATGGGGCAGTCGCGCCTCCGGAACGGCGAGGTCGAGGTCCGGGAACCGGGTGAAGAGCTGCTCCAGGGCGATCGTGGCCTCCAGGCGGGCGAGCGGGGCGCCGACGCAGTAGTGCGCCCCCTGGCCGAAGGAGAGGTGCCGGGCCGCGCCGGGCCGGGTGACGTCGAAACGGTCGGCGTCCGGTCCGTGGAAGGCCTCGTCGCGGCCGGCGGCGGTGTAGCCGGCGAGGACCGGCGTGCCCTGCGGGATCACGGTGTCGCCGACTGTGAGGTCGCGGGTGGGGTAGCGGAAGGGGAACCAGCTGACCGGTCCGTCCCAGCGCAGCGTCTCGTCCACGACGTCCGACCAGGTGGCCCTGCCCTCCCGGACGAGCGTCAGCTGGTCCCGATGGGTGCAGAGGGCCCGCACGGCATTGCTGATCAGGTTGAGGGTGGTCTCGTGGCCGGCCACCAGCATCAGGCGCATCGTGCCGATGAGTTCGGCCTCGCTGAGCCGGTCGCCGTCGTCCTCGCGGGCGGAGATGAGGGCGCTGGTGAGGTCGTCTCCGGGGGCGGCCCGGCGGGCGGCCGCGACCGTACCGAGCAACTCGACGAGCTCGCGTACGGCGGCCATCACCTCCGCCGGGGTGGTGTCGGTGGCGATGACCACCGTGTAGGTGAGGTCGTGCAGCCGGGCGCGGTGCTCGGGGTCCACGCCGAGCAGTTCGCAGATGACGCTCATCGGGAGCGGCAGCGCGAAGTGGGTGCGCAGGTCCGCGATGCCGTCCGGGTCCTCGGCCGCGGCACGGCCGAGGTCGTCGAGGAGACGGGCCGTCAACTCCTCGACGCGTGGCCGCAGTCGCTCCACCTGACGGGCGGTGAAGGCGTTGCCGACGAGGGAGCGAAGCCGGCGGTGGTCGGCTCCGTCGGCGGTGTGCATGCCCTGGGCGTTGGCGAACACCCGCAGCGGCCAGTCCGCGGGGATCGTCCCGTCGTGCAGGGCGGGGCAGTGGCGGGCGTCCTTGGCCACGTCGGGGTGGGAGAGGAACTCCTTGAGCGCGTCGTGCCCCAGGACGACCGCCGCGGACACTCCGCCGGGCAGGACGATGTCCGCCACGGGCCCCCGGGCCCGCAGTTCGGCGTTGAGGGCGTGCGGGCACCCGCCGGCGGGGTCGACGACGTGGGCGGGAGCGGGGGTGGGGGAGGACAAACCGGGACTCCTGACCGTATGAACGAATACCGGCCAACAGTGCGGTGCCGAGGGTCGGTTGCACAAGTCCCCACCGCCGTCCCCGTCGCCGAGCCGGATGCGGGAACCGTCGCGGAAGGGCCCGGACGCCGCCGTGGTGTCGTTGTCGCTCTCCCGGAGAACGGTCCCGGGTGCGGCGGTCGGCGCGCAGTGCGCGATATCGGCCGAAAGTGCTGTGGGTTGGGGTGAACCGGTGCCTACGTGCTGGTAACTTACGCGAGTTGATCAAGGTCGAGGGCTCGTAAGGAGCTGCCTCGGCCCGAGCCACCCCCCCCGAGCAAGGAACCGAACCACCGTGGTACGCACCCTCCGCGCGACGGCCCTGCCTCTCGCGTTCTCCACTCTGCTGCTGTCCGCCGCCCCCGCGTTCGCGGACGCACCCACCCCGCACCTGGATGCGGTGGAACAGGCCCTGCGCCAGGTGTCCCCGGGCCTGGAGGGCTCCGTCTGGGAGCGCACGGCGGGGAACCGGCTCGGCGCCTCCGCTCCCGGCGGTGGCGACTGGCTCCTGCAGACCCCCGGCTGCTGGGGCGACCCCACCTGTGCCGACCGCTCCGGCTCCCGGCGCCTCCTGGAGAAGGTACGCGAGGACATCGCGAACGCCCGGCAGAGCGTGGACATCTCCACGCTGGCTCCGTTTCCCGACGGCGGCTTCCAGGACGCGATCGTGGCCGGTCTGAAGGAGGCCACGCGGAAGGGCAACCGGCTCCAGGTCCGCATCCTGGTCGGCGCCGCACCCGTCTACCACGCCAACGTCATCCCGTCCTCCTACCGCGACGAGCTGGTCGCGAAGCTCGGCCCGGCGGCTGCCGGCGTCACCCTCAACGTGGCCTCGATGACGACCTCGAAGACCGGCTTCTCCTGGAACCACTCCAAGCTGCTCGTGGTGGACGGCGACTCGGTCGTCACCGGCGGGATCAACAGCTGGAAGGACGACTACCTCGACACCGCCCACCCGGTGAACGACGTCGACCTCGCGCTGTCCGGGCCGGCCGCCGGCTCCGCCGGGCGCTACCTCGACACCCTGTGGGACTGGACGTGCCGCAACAAGAGCAGCTGGACCAGCGTCTGGTTCGCCTCCTCCCACGGCGCCGGCTGTCTTCCCACCCTGCCCCGGTCCGCCACCCCGCCCGCCGACGGCGACGTCCCCGCCCTCGCGGTGGGCGGCCTCGGAGTCGGCATCCGCCGGAGCGACCCGTCCTCGTCGTTCCGGCCCGCCCTGCCGACGGCCTCCGACACCACCTGCGGATTCGGCGTGCACGACTACACCAACGCCGACCGCGACTACGACACGGTCAACCCGGAGGAGAGCGCCCTGCGCGCCCTGGTCGCCTCCGCGACCGACCACATCGAGATCTCGCAGCAGGACATGAACGCGACCTGCCCGCCGCTGCCCCGCTACGACATACGGCTCTACGACACCCTCGCCGCGAAGCTCGCCGCCGGAGTGAAGGTGCGCATCGTGGTCAGCGACCCGGCCAACCGCGGCACCATCGGCAGCGGCGGCTACTCGCAGATCAGGTCGCTGTCCGAGGTGAGCGACGCCCTGCGCGGCCGCCTCACGGCCCTGACCGGTGACGAGCCGAAGGCGCGGGCCGCGATGTGCCGGAACCTGCAGCTGGCGACCTTCCGCGCCTCCGACAGCCCCACCTGGGCGGACGGCAGGCCCTACGCCCAGCACCACAAGCTGGTCTCGGTGGACGACGCGGCCTTCTCCATCGGCTCGAAGAACCTCTACCCCTCCTGGCTCCAGGACTTCGGCTACGTGATCGAGAGCCCCGCCGCCGCGCGCCGGCTCGCGGACGGGCTGCTCGCCCCGCAGTGGAAGTACTCGCAGGCGACCGCCACGTACGACTACACGCGCGGCGTCTGCCAGGGCTGACACCCCTCCGGCGCCCCGGGCCGGCGCGCGCGGCCGGCCCGGGGCGCGCGCCCGTGACGCCGGCCCGGGGCGCGCGCCCGTGACGCCGGCCCGCCCCGCCCGGTGCTCAGGGTTCGACGTAGGCGACCAGCTGCATCATGCCGAGTTCCTCGTGATGGAGGTGGTGGCAGTGCGCGATGGCGTGGCCGGTGAAGTCCTCGTACTTGACCAGGAAGGTGACGGAGTCGCCGGGGGAGCCGCCCGCCAGTCCGATGGTGTCGTGCCAGACCGGCGGGTCGAGCCGCTCGCCGTTCCGGTGCGTGACGAGCATCTGGTTGGTGTGCAGGTGGAAGGGGTGGTTGGAGGTCGCCCGGGGCTCGTCGTTGCGCACGGTCCACCGTTCCACGGTGCCGAGTCGCAGGGTGTGGTTCACGTAGCCGGGGTCGAACAGGCCGTGGGCCGGGTCGCGGGTGAGGTCGCCGTCCGGGTTCGCCGCCGGGGTCGCGTGGGTCCCCAGCATGCGGAAGGCGGTCGGGAACGCTCCGGTGAAGACGCCCGGGTCGGCATGCAGGACGACCTCGCGGGTGGCCTCGGGGTGGGTGACCTCGCGCTCGTCGAGGAAGCGCTTGCCCGCCGGCAGCACGGTCGGCAGGGGCATGGGCGGCTCGACGGGCGCTCCCGTCACCTCGACGGTCATCAGAGGCCCGGCCACGCCGTCGGCCCGCAGCTCGTAGGTCCCGGCCGCGCCGCCGCGGACCAGGACGTCGGCGCGGTTGCCCATCGCCAGGGCCACCACGTCGCGGGCGACCGGAGCGGGGAAGGTGACGCCGTCCTGGGCGATCTGGTGCATCGTCAGCTCGCCGCCGGGGCCGGTGACCTTGAGCGGGAGCGCGGTGAACGCGGTGGCGCCGACCAGCCGCCAGCGCTGGACCTCGCCCGGGCGGAGGGTGAGGGTGGGGTTGACCGCGCCGTTGACGGTGAAGGTGGACGGGACGCCGTTCATCCAGTTGCCTGCGGTGAAGGCGGGGATCCTGCCGTCCTTGATCTTGAGTTCGTTGATGCAGACGACGATGTCGGCGGCCGCCCTGATCTCCGGCACCTCGTCGACGTCGCCTTCGACGACGATCACACCGGTCATGCCCCCGACGACCTGCTCGGCCGTGGCCCCGTGGAGGTGCGGGTGGTACCAGTAGGTGCCGGCCGGGTGGTCCGCCGGCACGTCGATGGTGGTCGCGTACCGCGGTTCCGGGGCACCGGCGGCGACCTCGTCGGCGGTGCGCGGCTCGAACGCGCGGAGGACGTTGTCGGCGTGCCCGGACGGGGAGACGTGCATCCCGTGGGTGTGCAGGTTGAAGCTGTTGGCGTCGTGCGGCCTGTTGTGACCGCCTTCGTGGGGCTGATTGGGCGGCAGCCCGTTGACGTGCGTCAGCCGCAGGGTGTCCCCGGCGCGCAGGCGCAGCGTCGGCCCGGGGATCGCTCCGTTGTACGCGCGCGTGGTGACCTGTCCGTACCCGGGAACCAGCGTGTCCGTGAAGCGGACGTCGAGCGTCTGGGCGAGCACCCCGGGCATTCGGCCGACCGCCCGGCTCGCGGTCGAGACGACCGGCTGCGGGAAGGGCGCCGGGGCCGCGACGGCCAGGCCCCCGGCGAAGGCCCCGTCCGACGCCGCCCCCAGCAGGCCGAGGGGGATGCCCTTCAGGACCGATCGGCGACTGATTCCACTACGTGATCCCATAAGCGGGCAATCTAGATCAATTCGACCGTGACCCACGGGTGGCGCACCGCAGTCCCCACGGGGCGTGCAGGGACGGCGGCACGGCCGCCCGGCCACTGCCGCGGGGCTCCCCGCTCCTCAAGATCTGACACGGCCTGGCAGCCGTGCGACCGTGGATGCAGGACCGCGGCCCCGAGCGCGCGGGTCGCCGCCGCACGGGCGTCCCGCGCGGTCGGGGTGATCAGCCCTGGAGGACGCGTCATGCGGGCGAGGGACAGTGCATCGGGCGGACCGCGGCACGAACACGCGACACGGCCGGGCGAGGCGGTGGCCCACAGGAGACCCGGCCGGAGGACGGCCGGGCGGAGCGCCCGGCGCGCCCGGGCGGCGACCGAGTGGAGCAGGGCGAAGTACGCGGGGTCGTGGGCCGAGTACCTGTGGCGGAGGCTGGACGCGTTCGACTTCCTGAACCAGGCCATCCTGCTCGCGGCCACGCTGCTGCTGTGCGCGGTCCCCTTCATGCTCGTCACCTCCGCCCTGGCCGGGCGCTCGGCGGTCTCGGGACTGACCCGTCGGCTGGGGCTGAGCAAGGAGGCCGCCGCCGACATGGGTGATCTGTTCGCCTCCACCGCGGCGACCTCGGCGGCGGTCACCGGACTGTCGTGGGTGTTCTTCGTGCTCGGCGGCCTCGCCGCCGCCGGCTCGCTCCAGAAGCTCTACCAGCAGATGTTCCAGGTCCGGCCGCGAGGGCTGCGGGACGGGGCGCGGGCCCTGGCCTGGCTCGGCGTGGTCGTGGGCTGCGCCGCGCTCGGCAGCGTGGTGGGACACGGGTTCTACGACAGGGCGCCGGTGCTGTGGTGGATCGTCAACGTCCCCGCGTTCGTCGCGTTCTGGTGGTTCACGATGTGGTTCCTGCTGGCGGGGCGGATCGCGTGGCGCGGGCTGGTGCCGTGCGCCGTGGCCACCGGGGTGCTGTGGATGGGCATGCTGGTCGTCTTCCACTTCATCTTCTCCGGCATGGTGACCGGCTACGACCGGAAGTACGGGCCCATCGGCGTCGTCTTCGCCCTCATGTCGTTCTTCATCGCGATCGGAGTGGTGATCATCCTGGGCGCGGCCACGGGCATGATGTGGCAGGACCGCGGGATGTCCTTCCGGGCCGCCGTCACGAGGCTGAGGCGGTCGTCGTGACTCCCGGTGGTGAGGCCGTGCCCGAGGGACACCTTGGACCCCCGGCCCGCAGGATCGTCTGGACCGTCGTCCGCGTGGTCGTGTCGGTCACCGCCCTGGTGGCCCTGTACTACCTCCTGCCGCTGGACCACTCCTCCACGGCGACCACCCTCACCATGCTCCTCGTCGGCCTCGCGGGCTTCGTCGCCCTGGTCTCCGTCCAGGTCCGTTCGATCCTGCACGCCCGGCATCCGGGGCTGCGGGCCGCCGAAGCCATGGCCATCAGCATCCCGTTCTTCCTGCTGCTCTTCTCCGCGAGCTACGTCGCCCTGTCCGTACTGTCGCCCGGCAGCTTCCGAGGGCCGCTGTCCCACACCGAGGCGCTCTACTTCACCGTCACGGTGTTCTCCACCGTCGGCTTCGGCGACATCACGGCCAAGGACGACACGGCGCGGCTGGTGGTCACCGTCCAGATGCTCGCCGACCTCGTGGTCCTCGGCCTCGCCGTCAAGATCTTCGTGGGCGCGGTGCGCCGCGGCCGGCGGCGCAGGACCGGCTCCCACGCCGTCGAGGACGGAGGGGAGAGACCATGACGACGAGCGGACCGAGCGGACAGGGGTCACCGATTCCGCGGCAGCAGCGTGGCGACGGGCCCGCCGGCGCCCCGTGGACCTTCGTCGACCACGTACGCCCGGACGGCGCCGTGGTCCGGTGGGAGTCACGCCGCCACCGCAAGCACCAGCGGCCCGCCGCCGGCTCGACCTGGTGGGCACCCGCCGCCCGCGGCTGGTGGATCGCGGTGCTGTTCGCCATCGGGTCGCTGCTGTTCGCCGTCGGCTCGGTACCCGGCTACACCGAGGCCGTCGGGCCGCGCCGGGACACGGTCACCTACTTCGTCGGATCGCTGTTCTTCACCGCGGCGGCGTACCTCTCCTACCGGGAGGCGGTCGACGCCGCCCCGGCGGCGCTGAACCCCACCCGCCGGCGGATCCTGGCCTACCAGCCCCGCCGGATCGACTGGTGGGCCACCGCGACCCAACTGGTCGGCACCCTGTACTTCAACGTCAGCACCGGCGTCGCGATGGGGAGCAGCCTGTCCGCGACCACCGCCCACCAGCACGTCTGGCGTCCCGACGCGATCGGCTCCGTCTGCTTCCTCGTCGCCGGCTTCCTCGCCTGGTACGAGACCTGTCACGGCTGGACCGCCTGGCGGCCGCGGTCCTGGGCCTGGTGGATCACCCTGGCCAACCTCGTCGGGTCCGTCGCCTTCGGGATCTCCGCGGTGGCCGGCTACATCGACCCGGTCACCGGCGCGGTGTACGACCCGACCGGAGCCGACACGACGACCCTGGTCGGCGCGCTCTGCTTCCTCGTCGGCTCCGTACTGCTGCTGCCCGAGCGCACCGAGACCATCCGGCACGCTCCGGCCCGGCCGGTGGGCGAGGCCCCTCCGGCACCGTAGACAGCGAGGAGTCCCGGCGCCGGGGGGACCGGCCCCGGCGCGCTCGGGAGGGAGGAGCGCTCGCCCTTCGGTCACTCCTCGGTCGAGTCGTCGTCCGTCGTCGGGGGTTCCGGGGGCTTCCGCTCCTCCCGCAGTGGCCCTTCGTAATCGCTCGGAGCGTCCCCGGCGGAGCTGTGGCAGGCGCCGGTCCGCTCCGGGTCCGGAACGCCTTCGGCGAGCTCGGTGAGCCGGTCCCGGAGGCTTTCGATGCGCTCGGCCAGGCCGGTGCGGTCCCGGGGCTCATCCCTGTGCGACATGGTGCAGCATCCCTTCCATGAGCGCCTTCCTGCCGGCGCGGCAGTGCGCGGTCTCGGTGACGTCGAATCGTCCGGTCTCGAAGTACTTGTTGGCCGGATTGCCTCCCCCGCAGAACGCGAAGTGTTCACACTGGGCGCGACACGCGGAGACACCGCGCATCGCTTCCGCCACCCAGGGAACGTGCCGGGCACGGGCCGTGACCTCCGCCAGTCCGCCGTCGAGGACGTTGCCGACGGTGAACCGCCCGTGGTCGGGCGAGGAGAAACCGGCGAGCTCGGGGCCGATCGGCGTCACGTCGCCGTTCCAGGCCACCATGGGGCTGAGCGGGTAAGGCCGGCCGACCGGTGGGGCACCCGCCGGTGTGAGGGCGCGGCGCACGAAACGAAGGGCGTGGTCGATGTCACGGATGCGCAGACGCCCGTCCGACTCGGTGCGGGCCGTGAGAGCGGCCCAGAAATCCACCACCTGCGCGTCCCGGGCGACTTCGGTACGGACGTGGACCC
This sequence comes from Streptomyces sp. NPDC048018, assembly GCF_043202995.1. Taxonomy (NCBI): domain Bacteria; kingdom Bacillati; phylum Actinomycetota; class Actinomycetes; order Kitasatosporales; family Streptomycetaceae; genus Streptomyces; species Streptomyces sp. NPDC048018. The sequence goes on along the minus strand of NZ_JBIDBK010000001.1, from coordinate 221,306 downwards.
CCTTGCGCTCCACGAGGTTGACCCCCAGGGACGTGCAGCCGAGTTCGGCGAACCAGTCGTACAGTTCGCGGGCGGCCGCGGCGGAGGGGCGAGGCGCGACGGCGATGGCGCTGAACGGGATCCCGTGGGTCCGCAGGGCGCGGATGCCGTCCAGAGCGCGGGCCGTACTGTCGCGGCCGGCCCGGTCGACCCGCGCGGCGTTGCGCCCCTGGGGGCCGTCGAGACTCACGGAGACGTGCACAGCCCGGCGGGTGAACAGCTCGCACCAGGAGTCGTCGATCAGCGTCGCGTTGGTCTGCACGCCGTGGGTGACGGGGTGGGGCGTGGCCGCCCGGAACCTGTCGAGCAGTCGCTCGAAGCGCGCGGGGCCCACGGTGAGCGGCTCACCGCCGTGCCAGAGGACGTGAACGGGATGCCGATCCGCCCACCGGCGCACCCCGGTGGCCACGGCGTCGGCGACCTCGGCCGGCATCGTCCGGGCCCGGGCGCGATCGGGCAGGTAGCAGTAGGAACAGTCCAGATTGCACAGTGTCGTCGGCTGCACGAAGAGGAGCGCCGCGGTGGTGGACAGGGCGGCGGGCGCGACGGTGCGCGGGAGGTCCGTCATGTCAGGCCTCCCGCGTACGCGCGACGAGTGCGTCGATCGAGGCCAGCCGTTCCTCGCACCGGCCCACGTCGTGCCGGTCGTCCACCTCCCGGAAGAGCGACGCGGCGTGCCGGAAGGCCGCGGCGGCCTCCTGGAGGTCCCCCAGTCCCTGAAGGCTGAGTCCCAGGTCGTGGCTGACCGTCGCCTCCCGCCAGCGTGCCCCGACCTCGTGCAGTACGGCCAGCGCAGCCCGTTGCTCCGCCACCGCCTCGCCGAAGCGGCCGCCGTCCGCGAGGACCAGGGCGCGGTCGTTGCGGCAGGTGGCCTCCCCTTCCGCGTCCTCGATGGCGAGGAACACGTCCCGGGCCCTGCGGTGGGCGTGCTCCGCCTCCTCCAGGCGGCCGGTGCGGCGCAGGACGCGGCCGATGTGGTTGTGCACCAGCCCCTCCAGCACGGGGTCCTCGATCTGCGGCAGGAGCTCCCGTGCCCGGTGCAGGCAGACGAGCGCCTCGGCCGGCCGGTCCTGCTTGATCAGCACGCCCGCCCGGCCGTTCTCGGCGCGGCCGAGCGCGTGCGCGTCGGCCGTCTCCTCGGCGATCCGGACCGCTTGCGCGTAGGCGTCGACCGCCTCGTCGAACCGGTGGAGCTGGGAGAGGGCGCTGCCGAGGTTCTGCCATGTGCGCCCCTGACCGGTCTCGGTGCCGGGGACGCGCGCGTAGGCGCACAGCGCGGCACGGAAGGTCTCCACGGCGGCGTCGTTGCGGCGCATGTGGCGCAGGCTCACTCCGAGGTTGTTCGCGCACTTGCCCTCCGCGAGGCTGTCGTTCAGTTCCCGGGCGGCTTCGAGAGCGTGCTCGTAGACCGCCACCGCGTCGTCATGGAGCCGGCGCCAGCCGAAGTACTCCCCGAGGTGGAGCGCCAGCTCGACCGCCTGGGGGGCGTGCCGGGCCTGCACCGCCCAGTGGGCCGCCGCGACGAGGGACGTGCGCTCCGCGTCGAGCCAGACGAGTGCCTCCGCGCGGACGGACGACCCTCCGGGGGCGGTGGAGCGCATCGCGCTGAGGAGCTGCTCCCTGGCCCCACCCGCCCGGGTGATGTAGTGGTCGAGCAGCCGTGCGCGGGCGTCGTCCAACTCGCCCTCCAGACGGGAGTCCGCGCGCGCCCGGGCCATGGCGTAGGTGCGCACCAGGTCATGCATGTGCCACCGTCCGCTCGCGTCCCTCGGCTCGAGCAGATGAGCCCGGACGAGGGCCTCGACGGCGCGGACGGGGACCCGGCCCCCGTGACTCGCCGTCAGCGTCTCCGGTGACACATGCGGTCCCGGGCCGAGGGCCAGCAGGTGGAAGAGACGGCACTGGTCGGCCGTGAGCCGTTCCCGGGACAGGTCGAACGCGGCCTCGACGGCGCGTTCACCGTCGTCGAGGAACTCCATGCGGGTGGCCATGTCCTCCAGCTCCTCGGCGAGTTCGGCGACGGGCTTGCCCGGGTCGGCGACCAGCAGGGCGGCGGCGATCTGCAGGGCGAGGGGAAGGTGCCCGCACAACACGCAGACCCTCCGCGCGGCCGCGTCGTCCCGCTCCACCCGCCGGTCGTCGGTGTCGGCCGCCTTGAGCGCCGTGTCCAGAGCCTCCAGTGCGGCGTCCGGGGCCAGCATGCCGAGCCGGAGCTGGTGGGCGCCCAGCTGGGTCAGCACGCTGCGGGAGGTGAGCAGGGTCCGGTGGGAGGGGTGGCCGGACAGCAGCGGCAGGATCTGCGAGGACGTCGCGGCGTTGTCGGCGAGCAGGAGCACGGGGCCCCGCTCTGCCGCTATCCGCTCCAGCAGGGACCGGTGGAGTCCGGCGCGTTCGTCCGGGGTCGGCGGTGTGCGCTCGGGCTCGACTCCCAGCGCGCGCAGCATGGTCTGGACGGCGTTGTCCGGGGTCACGGGGTCTGCCTCGGCCCCGTGCAGATCGACGAAGAGGACTCCGCCCGGAAACCATCCCCGCCGACGGGCCTCGTGGGCGGCGCGGAGCGCGAGGGACGTCTTGCCCACCCCGCCGAGCCCGGAGACCGCGACGGGCGAGGCCACGGTCGTGCCGGATCCGGACGGGTCCGCTCTGGACGGGTCCAGCAGCGTCAGGAGCCGGTGGAGTTCGCGGTCGCGGCCGACGAAGCCCGCTCCGGGGCGCGGCAGCGCGGACAGCGCGTCGGGCACCGCCCGTCGCGCCGGGGCCGAGGGGAGGACGGCCGGGCCCTCCTCGGCCCCGTCCGGGCGGCGTTCGGGGGTGGACGTGCCCCGGGCGGGCCGCCGCGTGTCCCGTTCCCGGCGCGCCTGGAGGAGAAGCTCCCGCCACCAGTGGTCCGGGTGGGCGGGGTGGGCCCGCCCGGCGCGTGCGGCCTCGCTCTGCAGATAGGCCGTCATGACGAGGAAGTAGCGGGTGTGTCCAGGGCCCGGAACGGTCTGCCCGCGCAGCCAGCCGCTGAGGGTCGAGTCCGCCACGGCGGCCGGGGGCCGCTGCGTGCGTCCGAGGCGCACGAGCCGGCTCAGGGTCGGCCTCCCCGCCGCGTCGTACAGCGCTCCGAGCTCCTGCCAGAGCCGATCCGCCCTCCCCGCCAACCCCGGGACCTCCTGTCATCGCTGTTCCCGGCGCTTCCGGCCCGGACCGGCGCCGGAAAGTCGGCGACCAGCCCTTCCACGAGGCTAATTGGCGCGCCGTCAGCCGTCAGTCCCTTGGTCGGAAACCCCTCGGAAGTCATGTCCTGGAGGCCTCGTCCGGCCTCGTCCAAGCGGCTGGACACCTCTGCCGAGGAGACGCCATGTCCACCGAATCCCTTGCGTCCGAGGTCCGGACCGCTCGACGGCGCACGCGCCGTCGGCTGCTCGCCGCTGTGCGGCTCATCGGCCTCGCGGCGGCGAGCGGCGCCACCGAGGCGATCACGACCTGGCTTCTGCACCGTTGAGGAGCGCCGTGATGCCCGGGCCCGGGCCGCGGCCACGAGGCCGCCACCCGGGCGGGACAACCGCGATCGAACGGGAGGGCTTCCCGAAAGCCCCGACCGGGGCGCGAGGCGGGGGCCTCACGCCGACGTGAAGCCTACCGTCCGGTAATTCCCGGCCGTTCCTGAAATGATCCGTCCGGAAAGCGCCGGGTCTGTTTTTGAGCCGATTCCGGGTGGCCGGCCGGGAATCGTTGACGATTGAATAGCTGGGGTGGGGTGCAGCTCAGGGGGCTGATCGCGAATCGGGGCTACGGATCGGGTCACGTTCCGTAGCAGGTTGACGGCGTGGCGGAATCGAGCTCTTTACCGATGGGTCGACAGCAGGAAAGCTTTAGGGCGGAAGCGCCGAGCCGAGAGCGTTCACGCGGCATCGACCGTTTTCCGTAGGGAATGCGGTGATCGAATCGGAAAACGGGGAACGGTCGTTGGGGGAGTCGCATACGGACTGATCTCCGTCGTCAATGAAGGCCTGCAGGGAAAGCTCTGCCGGAAATCCGGAGCCAGTCCGTCGATGGCGTTCGCGTGGATTCGATATCCGCAGGAACCAGGGGAACGGGTGCGAAGAAGCCTGGCTCCTTTCCTTCTCCACAGTCACTTCCGTTACACGTCCGGAGGGCGCGCGGGGGATTTTTCACGCCCAACGCTCCCGTGTGCCTCCTTTCTGCGCCGGTGAGCAACCTTCGGCGCCTTGATGACACCGTGCGCTCTTCGGATCGTGTGTTGTCCGACGGCCCCGGGGCTATACGTTCTCCTTACCGAAGGCATATTCCAACCAGCGGTCCTCGCCGTTGAGAGGGACAGGCATGACGAGCCACGCAACCGAAGTCGACCTCGAAGATCTGCTCCGCCGGGCGCTGGACGCCACGGGTGCCGGCGCGCGTTGGACCACCGACGCGGACGAGATGTGGTGCCGCCTCACCCCCCTGTCGGCGACCCGCCGCAAGCAGGGCTGGAAGCTGCACGTCTCGGCGACGACCGCCTCCGCGCCGGCCGTGCTCGCGAAGGCCCTGGACGTACTCCTGCGGGAAGAGGCGGTGTTCAAGTTCGCCCGGTCCCTGGAGAAGGTGAGCGCGCTCAACTCCCGTGCCACCCCGCGAGGCAGCTCGGGCAAGTTCATCACCGTCTATCCCGGCTCCGACGCCGACGCGGCCCGCATCGCGGCGGACCTGCACCGGGCCACGGCAGGGCTCGCCGGCCCCCGGATCCTGTCGGACCAGCCCTACGCCGCGAACAGCCTGGTGCACTACCGCTACGGCGCCTTCGTCGGCCGGCGGCAGCTGTCGGACGAAGGTCTGCTGGTGTGGGTCATCGAGGACCCGGACGGCAATCTTGTGGAGGACGTACGCACCGGCCGGTACGCTCCGCCGCCCTGGGCGGTCAGCCCCTTCCCCGCCTCGGTGCCGGCCCCGCCGCGCACGGAACAGGCGGCGAGCTCCCCGGTGCTGCTCGGCGGCCGCTTCTCGGTACGGGAGGCGATCCGCCACACGAACAAGGGCGGCGTCTACCGGGGCACGGACGTCACCACGGGCGCACCCGTCGTCATCAAGGAGGCCCGGCCCCACGTGGAGGCGGACGCCTTCGGCAGCGACGTACGCGACTGGCTCCGCGCCGAGGCCCGGACGCTGGAGAACCTCAGGGGAACGGGCCTGGCGCCGGAGCCCCTCGCGATGTTCGAGCACGGGGGGCACCTGTTCCTGGCCCAGGAGGAGGTGCCCGGCATCCCCCTGCGCAACTGGGTCGCCGAGCGGTTCCGCGACGTCGGCAGCGAGCGCTACGCCGCCGAAGCCCTCCCGCTGACCGGGCGCCTGGTGGACCTGGTCGCCGCGGCCCATGCCCGCGGCTGTGTCCTCCGGGACTTCACACCCGGCAACATCATGGTCGGCCCGGACGGCGAACTGCGCCTGATCGACCTGGAACTCGCCGTCCTCGAGGACGACGACGCCCTTCCGACCACGGTGGGGACCCCCGGCTTCAGCGCCCCCGAGCGCCTGGCCGGCGCCCCCGTCTCACCGACGGCCGACTACTACAGCCTCGGCGCCACCCTGTGCTTCGCGCTCACGGGGAAGGTACCCAACCTGCTCCCCGAGGAGCCCGCCGCACGCCCCGCCGAGGAGCGGCTCGCCGACTGGCTGGCGGCCTGCGAGGCGACGCTCCGCCTGCCGGACGGCCTGCCCGAGACGATCCTCGGGCTGATGAGGGACGACCCCGGCGACCGCTGGGACCCGGCCAGGGCGCGCACGGCCCTCCGCGCGACCGGGCGGGAGCACGCGGAGCACCACGACGCCCGGCCCGTCCCGAAGGACCGGGGACCGGACGCGACGCCGCTCGCGATCGAGGGCATCGTCGACCACCTCCTCGCTTCGATGACGCCGCAGGACGACCGGCGCCTGTGGCCGGTGTCCACCACGGCGGGGGAGACCGACCCCTGTACCGTCCAGCAGGGCGCGGCCGGCGTCCTGGCGGTCCTGACCCGGTACTTCGAGCTCACCGGCGATCCACGCCTCCCCGAGCGGATCGCCACCGCGGGCCACTGGATCGCGGCCCGCACGGACACCCGGTCCACCCGGCCCGGCCTGCACTTCGGCGGCAGGGGAACCGCCTGGGCGCTGTACGACGCCGGACGCGCCGTCGCCGACCGCGCGCTCATGGACCACGCGTCGGCGCTGGCCCTGGCCCCGCAGGAGCCGACGCCCCACCACGACATCACCCACGGCGTCGCGGGCAGCGGACTGGCCGCCGCCCACCTGTGGCAGCGCACGGGTGACCCGCGGTTCGCCGAACTCGTCGTCGCCGCGGCCGACCGGCTGGCCGCCGCCGCCCGGCCCGAGCCGTCCGGGGTGAGCTGGCCGGTCCCCGCGGAAGCCGTCGCCAAGGAAGCGGGCAAACGCTATCTGGGCTTCGCGCACGGCACGTCGGGCATCGGGTGCTTCCTCCTCGCCGCCGCGGCCGTCGCGAACCGCAAGGAATACCTGGACCTGGCCGTGGCGGCCGGCGAGGAACTGGTGGCCGACGCCGTGACGGTCGGCCAGGCGGCCCAGTGGCCCGCGCAGTCCGGCGACGTCCCCACGGCCCCGTACTGGTGCCACGGCTCGGCCGGCATCGGCACCTTCCTGCTCCGGCTCTGGCAGACCGCCGGGGACGACCGGTACGCCGATCTCGCCCGCGGCGCCGCACGGGCCGTCGTGGAGCGCGCCTCCCGCGCCGCCCTCACCCAGTGCCACGGACTCGCCGGCAACGGCGACTTCCTCCTCGACATGGCCGCGGCCACGGGAGATCCCGCCTACCGCGCGATGGCCGAGGACCTGGCCCGTCTCATCGTCTCCGAACGGGCCCACCGCCACAGTCACGTCGTCTTCCCCAACGAATACGGGGACGTCTCGACGAGCTGGAGCGACGGGTCCGCAGGAATCCTGGCGTTCCTCCTGCGGACCCACCACACAGACCCCCGGCTCTGGTTGACCGAGCAGCCGGGTTGAGCGGCAGGGAACCTGCCGCCATCTCAGAGAGAAGGAGAAAGCCATGGAGAACCGCGACCTCGAACTGCTGGCTCACCTGCACGCCCTTCCGGAGACCGACCCGGTCGGCGCCGACGGAGCGGCGTTCGCCGCGACCTGCGAGTGCGTCGGCCTGCTGACGCTGCTCAACACCGTCTGTATCGGCGTCAGCTGCGCCTGACCGGACGGCAAGCCCCTTCGCCGGTGCTCGGCGGACGCATGACGACCGGTTCGTCGACGGTACGCCGCGCACCGGCTTCCCCCCGGAGGACGGGACACTTCGGTGCCCCCTCCTCGACACCCGGCGGGGCGAGACGAAGGGGCTCCTCCTCCGGCCGGTGACCGCCCTCCCGGCGGCCACCGGCCGGAACGGAGGCCCCCGCCCCGGCCCGGATGCCCGAAGCCCTCCGCCGGCCCGCCGCCCACCCGGCCCCGGATGCCCGAAGCCCTCCGCCGGCCCGCCGGCCACGGCGGAGGCCCGCCGCCGCACAGCACCACTGCCCCACGGCCGCCTCGGTGCCCCGAGCCACGCCGTTCGCCCCGCGCCGGCGCACGCCGTGCCCGCGGACGACCACCCGCAGACGAGGAACCGCCCATGCAGCCACCCGCCGGTGACGACGCCCCCGCTCAGGCCGCCCTCCTGACAGCGGCCACCACGAGCCCGGACGCCACGCGGTCCGCCACCGAGCCGGCGTACGCCATCAGCACCCGCGGTCTCGTCAAGAGCTTCCCCGGCCCGGACGGCACCCTCACCCACGCCGTCCGGGGCCTGGACCTCGACGTGCTCCAGGGCGAGACCTTCGCCTTCCTCGGCCCCAACGGCGCCGGGAAGTCCACCACCATCGCCCTCCTGTGCGCCCTCGCCCGGCCCACCGCCGGACAGGCCACGGTCGCGGGCGCCGACGTGCTCAGCCGACCGGACCAGGTACGCCGACGGGTCGGGATGCTCTTCCAGCACAGCGCGGTGGACCCGGACCTGACGGCCGAACAGAACCTGCACATCCACGCCCGCCTCTACGGCATGAGCCGCCGCGACGCCCGCCGGCGCGCCGGTGAGACGCTCGAGGCGGTCGGGCTGACCGACCGGCGCCGCTCCCCGGTCCGCACCCTGTCCGGCGGCATGCGGCGCCGCCTGGAGCTCGCCCGCGGCCTGCTGCACGCACCGCGGGTCCTGTTCCTCGACGAGCCGACCACCGGACTCGACCCCCACGCCCGCGCCCAGGTCTGGGAGCATCTGCGCGCGCTGCGCGACCGGCAGGGCACCACGCTCTTCGTCACCACCCACTATCTGGAGGAGGCGGAGAACTGCGATCGCCTCGCCATCATCGACGCCGGCCGTCTGGTGGCCCAGGGCACCCCCTTCGCCCTGAAGGCCGCCATCGGTGACGACCGGGTGGTCCTGCGCACCGGGGACGACCCGGCCGCGCAGCACGTCGTACGCCGCACCGCCCCGCCGGGCACCGTCACGGCGCTGGACAGCGAGGGGATCAGCCTGCGCGTGCCCGACGGCAGCTCCTGGATCCCCCGCCTGTGCGCGGCCCTGCAAGCCCACGGCATCCCCGTGCGCGCGGCCTCCGCGACCCCGCCGACGCTGGACGACGTCTTCTTCCACCACACCGGCCGCAGCATCCACACCGCACGTACCGACCAGGTGCCCGCGGAAGCGAACGGAATGACGGCGGCGACCGAGGGGGGCCTGTGACGACACCGGCCCCCCGGCCCTGGGCGGCCCCCGGCACCCCGGGCGTTTCCGACGCCCCGGATCCGACGCCGCCCGCCCGCCTGCGCCGTGAGCTGCGCGCGATCCACGCACTGGTCCACCGCGATCTGCTGCGCCTGTCGTCCCAGCCCGCCCACACCGCACTGATGCTGATCCAGCCCGTGCTCTACCTCTTCGTCCTCGGAGGCGGCCTGGCCGCCCTGATCCCCACCTCCGCGCTGGGCGTCGGCTACCAGACCTATCTGTTCCCCGGCATGCTGATGATGACGGTCCAGACGCCCGCCATCATGGTCGGCATCCGCCTCATCACCGACCGGCAGAGCGGCTACCTGCGGGAACTGCTGATGGCCCCGGTGCGCCGCACCACCCTGCTCCTGGGCAGCTGTGCCGGCGGCACCGCGGTCGCCGCGGTCCAGGGCGCCGTACTTCTCGCCCTCGCCGGAGCGGTCGGCCTGCCGTACGACCCGCTTCTGCTGGCGCTGCTGCTCGCCGGCATGATCCTGGCCTCGTTCGCCATCACGGCGTTGTCGCTCGCCCTGGCCGTGAGCCTCGGCCGCGCCGAGCTGTTCCACATGCTGCTCGGCCTGGTGATGATGCCGCTGCTGTTCCTCTCGGGCGGCTTCTTCCCGCTCGAAGGCCTGCCGGGCTGGGCCCGTGCACTGGCGGCGGGCAATCCGCTCGCCTACGGCGTGGACCTGCTGCGCCGTTCCATCGCGCTCCGGGTCCCCGAACAGGCGCCCGTGGCGGGCATCGAGTGGTTCGGCCGGCAGCCCGCGCTGCCCCTCGAAGCCGCGGTCCTCCTGGTGACCGGGGTCGCTGCCCTGCTCTGGGCCGCGCACCGCTTCAGCCGCCCCGAATGACCCCAGCCCCCGGGCTCGGTCCGAGGGCGGCGCCCCCGGACCGGCCTCCGCCGGGCGAGGCGGCCCCGTGGCTGCGTCGTCCTGGCGGCAGCCAGGGGCGGTACGCCCCAGCATCAGGCGTGGGCCGTGCGGCCGGGGTCGGCCGGGAGGTGCACTTCGTGGCCGAGAGGGCGGTCTGGGCCGAGGGTCACCCCCCGGGGGCTGCGCGGGCGCACAGCTGGTTCATGCCTCCGCACGGGTCGCCCCGCAGCAGGCGGGCGGAGTGCCGCGGCTCCAGGCCGCAGGTCGTCGGGGCGGATGACGACGTCGCCCCCAGGGATCTGCGCCCCCAGGGGGTGCCGTCCGCGTTTCCGCCCTCTCCGCGGTCCGGCATGACCGGACCGGATTTCCGGGCGGCGACCGAGGGCGCTCCGTACGGCTTCGTTTCGACCGCGTAGCGACCTGACGGCCGGTCGCGGGCGACGGACCCGGCCACCGGCATCCCTCCAGGCGTGGTCCGGGGGCAGCGGGCCGGTGCGCCGAGCGGTCCGTGAAGGCGGCTCCGTCTGCCGCGCGGACACGCCACAGCCGGGGGCTCCCCGGCCCCGAGGTGGTACGCCGGACTCCGCCGAGCCGACCGTTCACGCGCCGGGCCGACCGTTCACGCGCCGGGAGTATGCGGTCTGGCGCCCGGTCGGGTGTCACTTCCCGCCGAAGCCGGGGTTGCCGAACGCGCCACGGGGGCAGGTTTGGAGCGGCGCCCTGGGGGGCATTTCCGGCCGTCCGTGGCGTGGCGCGGGTAAGGCTGCCCTGGCGTCGAACCGGCAGTCGACTCGGAGGGGACGGAGGAGCCGCGGCCCGCCCTGTACTTCGAGGGAGATGGAGTGACCATGACCACGCATGCCGTCGAGCTCCCAGAACTGTGGATGCCTCATCCTCTGCGGGTGAATCCGCACTTGCCGGGACTGCGCGCGGAGAGCGAGATCTGGGCGCGCGAAATGGGCATGGTGAACGGCGACGAAGAACGCCCGTCGGGCCAGGCGATATGGACCCGGCGACAGTTTCAGGCCATGACGGTCGACCAACTCACCGCCTGGACCCTTCCCGACGCGTCGCCGGCCGATCTCCGGCTCAATCACCGCTTCAACATCTGGGCCCTGGCATGGGACGACTACTTCGCGTCGGCCTTCAAACGGACCGGCGACCTCCGCGGTGCGCTCGCATTCACCGCCCGGCTCCACGCCTTTCTGCATCCGGAGGCGGGCACACCTCTGCCGGAACCGGTGAACGCCGTCGAACGCGGCATCGCCGACCTCCAGCAGCAGTTGTTTCCTCCGCGACTGGCGCACTGGCGCCAGGAGTTCAACCGGGCGGTGGCGAGGTACATCGACGCCGGCGTCGAGGAATTGGCCAACAGCCGTTCCGGTCGTGTTCCCCATCTCATCGACTACGCGCCCTTCCGGCGCGAGAGCTTCGCCGCTCACACCGCCCCCTATTCCGTCGAACTCTCGACCGGCGCACGTATACCCGAGCGAATCCGGAACGGTCGGACGATGCGTGGATTACTGGCCGCGTTCATGGACGTCATGGGGCTGGCGAACGACATCGCCTCCTACGAACGCGAGGTGAACGAGGAACGCGACGTCAACAACCTCGTCGTGGTGATCGCGACGTCGCTGGGCATCCCCCTCCGGGAGGCCGTCCCCGCCGCCGTCCACCTGGTGAACACCCGCATGCGTGACTTCGAGCAGCTCCGACGGGACGAGTCCGTGCTGCTGGACGGGCGCTCCCGGTTGCAGCACGAGGAGAGGGCCGAGCTGGAGGCGTGGCTCGACGGCGCCTGCAGCTTTCTGTCGGGCCTCTACGCCTGGTACACAGGGGCCCCGCGGTACGTCTCCGCGGACCCGCCGCCCGAACGGGGCCACCGAGGGGACACCGAAACCTTCTCACCGGTGTCCCCATCGGCCGTGGGGCTGGGCGCCGACGCCCAGCCTTGAGGGAGCCGGGGGAACCGGGGGAACTACCGCCCGAGCAGGCGCCGTAGCAGGCGCGCCCACCACGAGGGCCCGACGCCGGGCCGCCGGTGGGACTCGGGCGCGGTTCCCGGCACGGGCGCGTCCACCGGCGCCGGCGGCGTGGAGAAGGCCGGACCGCTCCGCGGCGGCGGCGCCGGGAGGGGAACCGGCACCTGCTGGTTCCGCGGGGGACGCGCGGCGAACGTCACGGGCAGGGCCGTGAGATGACGGGCCCAGGTGGACGAGCGCCAGGTGAGTTCCCCCTCGGGGACGCCCAGGGCGATGTCGGGCAGCCGGGTCAGCAGGATGTCGATGCCCGTGTCGGCGATGATGCGGCCGATGTCCTGGCCGGGGCACTCGTGGCTGCCGGCGCTGAAGGACAGGTGGGCGCGGTTGTGGTGGACCGGCGTCGAGGGGTCCGGCCGGATGGCCTTGTCGACGTTGCCCGCGGCCAGGCCCAGGAGGAGCATGTCCCCCTCCCTGATGAACTGCCCGCCGAGGGTCGTGTCCCCCTTGGCGTAGCGGGACGGGCACACCATCAGCGGGGGCTCGTCCCACAGGACCTGCTCGACGGCCTCGGGCAGGGTCATCTGGCCACCGGCGAGCGACCCGCGGAACCGGGGGTCGGTGACCACCATCCGCAGGACGTTGGACATGAGGTTGGCGGTGGTCTCGTACCCGGCGAGCAGGACGAGCCGCAGGTGCTGCACGACCTCCTCGTCCGTGAGCCCGGCGGGGTGGGCGAGCAGCGCGGAGGCGATGTCCTGGCCCGGCCGCACGTGCTTCGCCCGGACGAGCTGTTCGAGGCTCTCCACCACGATCTCGTTGCTGGCGAGCGAGGTCTCGGTGGCCTTGAAGAGGTCACGCGCGGCGTGCACGAGCCGGGGGGTCCCCTCGTCGGACATGCCGAGCAGGTGCGTCAGGGTGAGCATGGGCAGGTGCTCGGTGAACGCTCCGACGAGTTCGGCCTCGCCGCTCTCGCAGAACGAGTCGATCAACTGGTGGGCGAAGCGGTTGATCTGGCGCCGCAGGCCACGGTGGTCGAACTGGTCCAGCGAGGCGGTCACCGCACTGCGCAGGCGCTGGTGCTCCTCGCCGTCCGCGCAGACGCAGTCCGGACGCCAGCCGATCATGGGCATGAGCGGGGAGGTGGCCGGGTCGATCTCCCCGCTGCTCCAGCCGTGCCAGATCCGGGGATCGCGGGAGAACTGGGTGGAACGCGTCGCCACGTCGCGGTTCTCCAGGTAGCCGAGGACGAGCCAGGCGCGTACGTCGCCGTCGAGCAGGACGGGCGCCACCGGCCCGTGGGCGGCACGCAGGTCCTCGTACAGGCCCATGGGGTCGGTCTCCGCGTCGGGGCCGAAGAGCCGGACCGCCCCGCCGGGCCCGGTGGCCGCGTGGGCCGGGCAGCCCGGCGGTGGGAGCAGGCCGGAGTTCTCCGTGATGTGGTCGGGGTGCGGCAGGGTCATACGCTCTCCTGGGCGGCGAGGGTGCACAGGTAGACCATCAGCGAGAGCAGGGTGTCGCGGCAGGACGCCCGGTCCCGTGCGTCACAGGTGACGAGGGGGACCGAGTCGCTGAGGGCCAGAGCCGTGCGCAATTCTTCTACGGAGTACTGCGGTGCCTCGGGGAAGGCGTTGACGGCCACGATGAACGGGACGCGCCGGTCCTCGAGGCGGGTGACGACCTCGAAGCAGACCTCGATCCTGCGGGTGTCGACGAGGACCACGGCCCCGAGCGCGCCTTCGAAGATCCCGTTCCACAGGAACCAGAAGCGCTCCTGCCCCGGGGTCCCGAACAGGTACAGGATCAACTCGTGGTTGATGCTGATCCGGCCGAAGTCCATGGCGACGGTGGTCGTGTTCTTGCCGGCCGCGCCGGGATTGTGGTCGATCCCGACGCCGGCCTGCGTCATCGTCTCCTCGGTGGTGAGGGGAGGGATCTCGCTGACCGTGCCGACCATGGTCGTCTTGCCGACTCCGAAGCCGCCGACGACCACGACCTTCACGCCCCGGGCTCCGAGGGGCAGCAGCACGTCGGTGTCGCGTGGCCCGCTCCGGAATCCTTCAGAGCTTGCGTAGTCCATGAATCACCGCCTCCAACAGGCCGCGGTCGGGACAGGCCGCGACGGGCACGGGTGCGATCGCCTCGACGCGCCCGTCCTCGACGAGCTGCGACAGCAGCGCCGTGACGACGCTGAACGGCAGACCGAGGTAGGCCGAGACCTCGGCCACCGACAGCGGGTACTCGCACATGGAGAGGATGGCCGCCTGCTCCGGCTGCATCGAGGGTTCCGGTTCGGACCTCGTCGCGATCAGGGTGACGAGGTCGAAGGCCTTGGCCGAGGATCCCGTGCCGCCGGTGATGACGTAGAGCGGTACGGGAGTTCCCTCGTCCCAAGGGGACTGGTTCTCCGAGGTCACATCGCCTGCCGGACGTCTTCACGAGGCGGGCTGGTCATGTGGCGGCCGATCCGGACCACCAGGGTGCGCATCCGGTCGCCGAGCAGTCCGGCGTCCACCTCCTGGTCGGCCAGCACCGCGAGGTACGCGCCGGGGCCGGCCGCCATCAGGGAGAAGTAGCCGCCGTCGGCCTCGATCCCGACCATGCGCGTCGATCCGTCCCCGTGCGGGAACATCTGCGCGATGGCCCTGGCCAGACTCTGGATCCCGGAGCAAGCGGCGGCGATCGCGTCGGCCGTGTCGGGCGCCGTGTTGGCCTGGCCGATGCAGAGGCCGTCCGAGGACAGGACGACGACGTGCCGCACGTGCGGCACGCCGCCCACGAGCTCGTTGAGCATCCAGTCGATGTTGGGCAGTGGCTGCATGTTAGTCGACCTCATCAGACGGCTGGCTGTACGGAGTGGAGGGTTCGGCGCCCGACGTCCTGTCACCGTTGAACGCCTCCCACATCAGTCCCGGCTGGTGGGCCGAGCCGGAGGCGCTCCGGGACAGGGGGGTTGCGGACGGGGTGGGGCCCGTGCGGACGACCGGCGGCGGGACGGGCGACTCCCGGCGCCGGCGGGGGAGTCCGTTGACGGTCTTCGGGACCTCGCCGGAGCGCACCGGGGGTTCGCTCACGGCCACCGGGGCCGGCCGCGGGCGGACGGGTCCGCCGATGCCCCTCCGGGCGGGCTCGGGGGGTCTCACCGCGAGTTGCTCCACCGTGGTGATCAGGCGCCGGGGCACGAGGACGACGGCCCGCACGCCTCCGTACGCGGACGTCCGCAGGTCCACTTCGCATCCGTGCTCGCGGGCCAGCCTGCTCACGACCGGCAGACCGAGCTGCGTCACCTCGCCCAGGCCCGCCAGGAAGCGGCCCGAGGACGCGTCCGCCATGACCCGCGCGATGCGCTGGCGGACCTCCTCCGTGAGTCCGACCCCGCGGTCCTCGATCTCGATCGCGATGCCGGAGGGCACCTCGATCGCGCTCACCTCCACCGGGGTGTGCGGCGGCGAGAACGTCGTCGCGTTGTCGAGCAGTTCGGCGAGCAGATGGATCAGCGGCTCGGCCCCCGGACCGATCACCGCCGCCTCGGTGACGGACTGCAGCTTCACCCGGGGGTAGTCCACGATGCGCGACATGGCGCCCCGCAGGACGTCGTAGAGCGGAATGGGCTTCGACCACTGCCGTCCGGGCCGGGCGTCGCCCAGGACCGCGATGCTGGCCGCGAGGCGTCCGATGAGCGCGTTGCGGTGGTCGATGTCCTGCAGGCCGCGGGAGAGCACGAGGTCCGTGCCGTGGATGATCTGCATGGTCCGGAGGTCCTTGGCGAGCTGGTGCACGATCGCCTGGACCCGTCGTGCGACGGCCACGAGCGCCCGCTGGGAGGAGTCCCGCGTGCTCTCCTCGGCCTCCACGGCTTCCAGGAGCGTGCGCAGAGCACCTCGGAGGGCTTCGGCGAACTCGTCGTCGAGGTGCACTCCGAAGGAGACGGACTGCAGGATCTCCGACGCGGGGTCACCCTTCTGCAGACGGGCGACGGCGGCGGGAAGGAGCGACTCGGCCAGCCACACGGTGGTCGTGCGCTGGTCGGCCAGGCGCCCGAGCAGCGCCGCCTCGCGCTCTGCGTGGGCCTCGCGAGCCCGGGCCGCCGCCCTGGTGTGCCGGGCCGCTTCCGCCGAGCGCGACAGGCGTACGGTCACCGCCGAGCCGACGGCCGCGAGGGACACCGCGACGGCGGCCCAGCCTGCCATCGGTGTGCGTATCTGCGCCGGCGAGACGAGCAACCCCATGGCGAAGGCACAGGCCACGACTCCCGGCGGGATGAGCCACACCGGAGCCGTCGCACGAGGCCGGGCTCTGGAGGTTGAACCTGCACGAACCATAAAGGTTGTCCCTAAACAGTCTGGAATGAACGGACTGAACTGGTGCGACGCGCCAAAGGAACATCATTTCGATCGAATGCGTCAACGCTCTCGAAGGCGACCCGCGAGGAGACCGTCTTCGTGAGCGCTCGCCGTGCGGCGCGGCGCAACACATGTGGGGAGCATAGTCAGTTGGGGTTTCGCGTGTGACCTCGACGAAAGGAAGGTTCCCTTCAATCGATTCACGCTCGCGTAGTGACAGATTTGTGTTCTGAAAAGGGCATCAACTGATCGGATGTGATCTGGTGGCCCGGGTTTCGGCCGGACGGCCGGGCGAGTCACGGCCGAGGCCGGAGAGGTTCCCCTGCCGCGCCCGCGCCCCCGGCGTGACCGGGCGCACCGCCACGGAGCTGGGGCCGGGCGACCGTGGCGCGGGTTTCCCGCCCCACGCCTCGCGGCCGGCGACGCCTGCCCATGGCCGAAGGGCCGGGCGTGAAGCCGTCTCTGTCGACAAATCCGTTCGAGGCGTCGTCCGGACGGGGTGGATGCACCCGTGCAGGAGCGGCACGGGAAGCCGGGGGATTTCTCCGGCGCCGGCAACCTCGCGGGCATTCCGCCGGTGCGGCAAGGGAATTCACTCGAAAGAGAAAGAACAAACGCTTGCGGAAACCGGCGGAATTCCCTAAGGGGCCGGCCAGAGGTCAGCCGGGGGGCGGTCCCAGTGGACGAGCTCGGCCGTCATCCGGAGCCGGTCGGCGTGCGCTTCCAGGAGACTCCTCGACCGCGAGCCGCGGGTCCGCGCCGCGGCCTCGCGCAGCCGGGGAAGAAGTCCGCCCATGACCGCCGAGGCCTCGGGGTCCGGCCGGTCCGCCGCCAGATAGGCGTCGACCTGGGCGCTCACGGCCCGGTCCAGTTCCGTCAGCCCCTCACGGCGCAGTTCCGCGGCCGGAGGCACGGGCAGGCAGGACCACCGCAGCACCATGGCCCGGTGGGCGTGGTGCAGATCGCGGCCCGACCAGCGCGGAGCCCGCATCCAGGCCCGGTCCTCCGCCGAGGGAGTGCGGCGGTGCGTCTCGTGCTTCTCCCTGGTCCGGCGTCGCGAGAACTCCGCCCACTCGGCCTTCCGCGCGTTCCGGCTGCGCTCCAGCACGTCCACGGCCCGCACCATGGCCCGTGGGTCCCGGCGCGTGTCCCCGAACCGGGCCAGGTAGGCGTGCGTCCAGGTGAAACCGAACGGGCGGTACAGGACGACGGCGCTGCCCAGGGCCGCACCACGAAGGGCCGGGCTCAGGCCTTCGTCACGGACGCGGCGGGCGTGTACGGCGAAGCTCACCGTCCCATTGTGCCTTCGGCGCCTGTCCCCTCGGGGCCGGCGGCAGCGGAGGCCGCCGGCTCTCGGCCGGTCGCGGCTCTCGGCCGCGACCCATGGGCCACGAGGAAGAGCGGTCCACCGCAGGCGGTGACCAGGATCCAGCCCGGACGGGACGCGTGGGCGAGCCCCGCCGGGCCGACGCCCGTGACCGGACCACCGGCGACGGCGATCCCGAGGGCGGCGCCGAACTGCCGTGCGGTAGAGGCGATCACCCCCCTGCCACGCCGGCCCCGTGCGGGGCAGCCCGTCGACGGCGGTGTTGGTGATCGGGGCCCCGGCGAGGTGACGCGCGGCGTCTCACCCCGGCCGGTACGTCCCCACGCTCCACTCGTGGCCCTCCGGGTCGAGTACCCGGGCGCGGCGGGCGCCCCAGTGCGTGTCCTCGGGCTCGATCACGGGGACCCCGCCGGCCGAGACCGCGCGGAAGTACCACTGGTCGACCGCGGACGGCGTCGGCAGGCACAGGTAGAGGCCGCTGCCCGTGCTGACGCCGTAGAGGGCCGGCCTGCTGTACGCGTCGTGCGCGCGGCCGACCATCAGGACGACGTCCCCGAACCGCACCTCGGCATGGGTGAGCGCGCCGTCCTCCGTGTCCTCGCGCCGTACGGTCCGGAACCCGGCCGCCGAGAGCCAGGCCAGACCGGCGTCGGTGTCCCGGTAGCTGAGATACGCGTGCAGGTCGGCGACCTGGCCGCCGACGGCCCCTCCGTCCTCGACTGCTCGGACCGTGCTCATCATTGCCTCCTCGTGCCGCCGGTGGGCCGTCCGGCTCACCAGCCCCAGGTACCGGGCCCGCCCTTGAACGGTCCCTCGATCCCGCTCGTGATCCACCCTCCGTAGAAGTCGCCCTCCTGGGCCGTCACCACCTCGTCGTCGACCGTGCAGCGCACCAGGGACGGGTAGAAGGCCAGCCGGCCCCGCAGGGCCGCGTACGCCTCGCGGGGCTCCTCGTAGCTCCACGCCGCCCGGGGGATCACGAGGTCGCCGACGACGACGTGCCAGTACGAGGCGGCCCCCTTCCACTCGCAGTGGGACCGGCCCGCTCCGGGGCGCAGGAACTCCGTGCGCACGTCCTCGACGGGCAGGTAGAAGGCCGGGGGGTGGCTGGTCTCCAGGACCCGCAGGCCGGCGCGGGTGTCCGCCACCACCTGGGCTCCCACCGCGACCGTCAGCCGGCGGGTGTCGCGCTCCACGCGCGGGGGCCGCGGGTAGTCCCAGACGGACTCCCTCGCTGCGGCCGTCACGTCGTTCATCGTGCGTCCTTCCCGTGGGTGCGCCGTCCTTCTCCCCTTCTTCCGCGGCGGCCCGGCCGGCGGATGCGGTCGCGTGCATCCGATGAGGTCCGTCCGCGGGAAGGAGGGGTGTCCGAGGCTCGTCCGGAGCCCCGCGGGGCAGGAAGCTGGAGGTCGCTGCGGTGATCATCGTGGAGCGGACCGTCGTCGTCGCCGCACCCCTCGACGGCCTGGTGGCCTATCTGGAGGACTTCGCCCACGCGGAGGAATGGGACCCGGGGACGGTGAAGTGCGTCCGCATCGGCGACGGGCCCGTCGGGGTGGGGGCGCGCTGGCGGAACACCTCCCGGTTCCGTGGGCGCGAGACCGAACTCGTCTACCGGTTGGTGACCCGAACCGGCGACCGGCTGGTCTTCGAGGGAGAGAACAAGACCGCCGCCACCACCGACGACATGGTGTTCGTGGCCATGTCGGACGCGGTCACCCGCCTCACCTACCGGGCCACCCTGCGCTTCAAGGGGCTGGCGCGCCTCGCCTCGCCGTTCCTGCGCGCGGAGTTCGACCGGCTCGCGGACGAGACCGCGGCGCGCCTTCCGATCGCCGTCGCCGCGCGCTTCCCGTAGCCGGTGGCCGGCCCGGGGCGCGCCGGTCACGCGAAGGACGGGCTCCCCGCCCGGCCCGTGGGGACCTGACGGGGAGCACGCACGGCGGGTCCCTCCGGGCCCTCTGCCCGGAAGGACCCGGTCGCAGGGCCCGCCTCAGGCGGTGTGCAGCCGCAGACCGTACCGGCCGAGGATCTCGTTGACCGGCTGGAACCACGTCTCGCCGCCGGAGGAGCAGTTGCCCCACCCGCCGGAGGTGACGCCCTGCGCCTGGTCGCCGCTGAGGAACGAACCGCCGGAGTCACCGCCCTCGGCGCAGACGCTGGTCTTGGTCATCTGGTACACCGCGCCCTGGCTGTAGTTGACCGTCTCGTTCTTGGCCAGGACGGTGCCGCAGTGCCAGTGCGTGGTCGAGCCCGAACGGCAGATCGACGCGCCCACCGGAGCCTCGGCCGAGCCGCGCACCAGCTGGTCGGGGATGGTGCCCCAGCCGAGGACCACGGGCACGGTCCACCAGCCGCTGTGGATCGAGACGTACGCGTAGTCGTCGCCGGGGAACGTCGAGCCCTGGAAGGTGCCCATCGCGGAGCCGTCCCAGCCGCGCACCGCCGCACCGGCCTGGGCGCAGTGACCGGCCGTCACGAAGCCGCCGTACACGGAGAAGCCGATCGAGCAGCGCACGTTGCCGGTGTAGTACGGGTCGCCGCCGACCGTGCCGGCCGCGTACGTACGGGGCGCCTGGGCCGTCTCGGCGACGGTGACGGGACCGCCGGCCCGGGCCCGGTCGACGAAGGACCGCACGGCAGGGGTCTCCCGCTCGGCGCGTACGACGTCGACCACGACGCTGTTGCTCCTGGGGTCGACGTGCCAGCCGGCCACTCCGGCGGGTGCGCGAAGGCTGTCCAGGCGGGCCTTGGTGCGGTCCAGCGCGGCGGCGCTGTGCCGGACGAGCCGGGTGTCGGCGCCCAGCGCCCGCACCTCCGCCTCTTCGGCGCGGTCGGTCACGGCGACGACGAGCCGGCCGGAAGCGGCATCGAACCACGAACCTCCGTAGGCGGCACCCGTGCGCTTCCGGGCGGCCTTCTCGACCTCGACGGCCGCCTTCTCGGCGCGCAGCCGCTCCTCGGCCTGCGCCGCGGTGAGCCCGAGGTCCTGCCGCATGGCGTCGAGCAGTCCGGCCGACGCGGACGGACGGGCGGGCTCCGGAAGCGGCGCGGCGCTCGCCACGCCGGCCTGGGTGGCGCCCAGACCGACCGTCAGAAGCAAGGCGGCGACGGCTGCGCGCAGGGGAGTGGTGCGTTTCACGGGACCTCCTGGTGTGGGGGGAGCCAAACGCTGAGAGCGCTCTCAATGAGCGCGGACGCCACGCTAGCGGCTCTGGGCTTGTCAGGTCCATACCAGGTTTCGGCCGTCGCGCAGCTTACGTCCGGACGGCTGTCCCGTCCGGACGGCGCACCCCGGCAGGGTCGCCCCCCCCGGCAGGGCCGCCCCCGGTAGTGAGCCCGTGGCCGCTCCCCGGGCCCCCTGGCCGCGTCCGCCGGTGGTCCGGCGGCGAAACGGCGACTCCGCCCGTCCGGTTCCCGGGGTGTGACGGGCGGTCACCCCTTCACGGTGTCGCCACGGGATGGGTGCGGCGCGTCCATGTCTGCATGCGCGGGACATGACAAGCTCGATGACCCTGAAGCATGACACCCCCGTCGATGCAGGTCCGCCGGGCGTCGCACGACGCCGCTCGCGCGTGCCTGCCGAGAAGGAGAGGACACCCCCCACACCATGTCCGCTCACCGCAGGATCCGCCGCAGGCGGCGGTCCGTCCTGGCCCTGGCCGCCGTCGCCGCCCTCGCCGTACCCGGAGCCGCGTTCGCCGCCGGCGGCCCGCCGTCGTCCGGTCCGGCCGACCCGCCGGGCCGCGCCGCCACACCGCTGGACGACGCCTACTGGGACGGGGCGCTCGGCAAGTCCGGTGCCGAACTCAGGTCCGCCGTGCACACGATCATCAGCAATCAGACGACCCTGACGTACGACGAGGTCTGGGACGCCCTGAAGACCACGGACGAGGACCCGGACAATCCGGCGAACGTCGTCCTGCTCTATTCGGGCCGCTCGCAGGCCAAGGGGTCCAACGGCGGCGGTGCCGACGACTGGAACCGGGAGCACGTCTGGGCCAAGTCCCACGGCGACTTCGGCACGGCGAACGGCCCGGGAACCGACCTCCACCACCTGCGGCCCGAGGACGTGTCCGTCAACGCGGCCCGCGGCAACCTCGATTTCGACGAGGGCGGCGACCCGGTCGACGAGGCCCCGGGCAGCTCGGCCGACGCGGACTCGTTCGAGCCCCGTGACGCGGTCAAGGGCGACGTCGCCCGCATGATCCTGTACATGGGGGTCCGGTACGACGGAGGCGACGGCCATCCCGACCTCGAACCGAACGACCGGGTCGGCAACGGCTCCGCGCCGTCCCTGGGCCGTCTGTCGGTGCTGAAGCGGTGGCACGAGCAGGACCCGCCGGACGCGTTCGAGAAGGCGCGCAACGACAAGATCTACGGCATCCAGAAGAACCGGAACCCGTTCGTGGACCATCCGGAATGGGTGAAGGAGATCTGGCCGTAGCCATCCCCCGCCCCGCCCCGCGCCTCGGTCCGTGCCCCACGGGCCGGGGCGCCCGGCGTTCCGGCGCGGTCAGTACCGGGGCCGGCCGCCCGGCGCCCGCCCGAGGAGGGCCTCGGAGACGAGACGCACGCCCCGGGAGAGGCGTCCCAGCTGTTCGAGTTCCATCGCGTACATCCGGATGCTGTTCTCTATGAGCGTCTCGGACACGCCGATCGCCGGAAGCTCGACGCGGCTGGTCTGCAGGGCCGCGCGCACCGCGCGCATCTCGTGCTGCAGCTGGAGCTGCACGTGGCGGACGAGGAGCGCGGGATGGCGCGTGAGCGTCACGTAGCTGCCGTAGCGCGCCGGGAGGAGGTCCCTCAGCCACCGTTTGGCGCTGCGTTCCCAGTCGTGCGTGCCGGGAGCCTTGACCTGGAGGGGCCAGTCGGGACTGCGCGTGAGGGCGGCGGTCTGGGGCATGCTCGTCACTTCCGAGGGGTGGAGAAGCTCTGATCGAGGTCGGGACGCGGCGGCCTCGGTGAAGGGGTGACCGAGGCCGCCGCGGCGTCCAGCCGATTCGAGAACCGTGCCCATCACCCGGGTGCGCCGAGGAGGAGTGGCGCACTGGGTGGCTGTTCGGCGAGGACGTGGGGTTGCCCTCATGGTGTCTGAGGCCGGAACGCCGCCGTCAGTAAACATATATACCGTCGAGTAAGCAAGGGTATGAAAAATTGCATACAGGCATCGCCTCTGAATAACTCTCTTCAGGAACGGGGTCCCGGCGTCCCGCCGGAACGGGCTAGAAGAAGAATCCGTGCTGGTCAGCGGCCCGCTTGTACGGTTCGAGGCGTGCACGGGTCCGCTCGGGACGCGCGTCGGCCACGGCCTGGATCGGGGCCGCGGAGATCATGCCGGGGGCCGTGTACGAGGCGTCACGGGTGCCCAACATGGCTCACGTTCCGTGGCCGGATGATCGACGTTCCGGTGATCGGGACGAGCCGGGACGCGGGCGGGCGGGGCCGGGACGAGAGCGCGGGCGATGTCGGGGCCGGAGGCCGCGGGCGAGCTCGCCGGAGGTCCGGACACGCCTCTCGCGGTGGTCACTTCGGTGACCACCGCGAGAGGCGTCGGGCGACTGGAGCAGGTGGTGCGGGCGAAGCGGGTGGAGCGCACCGCAGGGGGGCCGGGTCCGGTCAGCCGACCGTCCACTTCTGGTTCGCGCCACCGCTGCAGGTCCACAGCTGGAGCCGCGTGCCGTTGGCCGAGCTGTTGCCCGTCGCGTCCAGGCACTTGTTCGCCTGGATGTTCACGATGTCCCGGGCTCCGCTGACGGCCCAGCGCTGGGCGCCCGTACCGTTGCAGTCCCACAGCTGCACGAGCGTGCCGTCCGCCGTGCCGCCGGAGGCGGCGTCGAGGCACTTGCCGAGGGCGCGGATCGTGCCGTCGGAACCGACCGTCCACTGCTGGGCCGCGGTTCCGTTGCAGTCGTAGAGCTGGATGGGCGTGCCGTTGGCCGGGTTCGCCGCGGCCACGTCCACGCACTTCCCGCCGATGCCCGTGATGCGGCCGCCGGTGCCGGGGGCGTCCCCGGTGGTGACGCGGACGTGGTCCACGACGAGTTGCTGCGGGAAGGCGGTCGAGCCGTCCGGGTCGCCGGGCCAGTAGCCGCCGACGGCCAGGTTGAGGATGAGGAAGAACGGCTTGTTGAACACCCAGGTGCGGCCGCCCAGATCGGCGGGCGTACGGGTCTGGTAGACCGTCCCGTCCACGGACCAGGTGATCCTTTCGGGCGCCCAGTCGACGGCGAAGGTGTGGAACGCGTCGGCGAACGCCTGGCCTCCCGGCAGCGTGTAGCCCGCGCCGATGCCACCGGAGCCCGAGTAACCGGGGCCGTGCAGGGTGCCGTGGACCGTGGAGGGCTCGAATCCCACGTTCTCCATGACGTCGATCTCGCCGGAGTTGGGCCATCCGACCTGACCGATGTCGTTGCCGAGCATCCAGAACGCGGGCCACATGCCCTGGCCGCGCGGCACCTTCATGCGGGCCTCGACCCGACCGTACTGTGCGGTGAACTTGCCGGAGGTGTTCAGCCGCGCCGAGGTGTACTCGCAACGCCCGTACCAGCACTGGTAGTTGCCGGGATTCTCGCGCCGCGCCGTGATGACCAGATGGCCCTGGCCGTCCAGGGCGGCGTTGGCCGCCCCGGCGGTGTAGTACTGCCGCTCGTGGTTGTTGACGTTGTCGCCCGTCTCGATCTGCCAGCGGCCGCTGTTGACGGCGGAGCCTGCGGGTCCGTCGAAGTCCTCGTTGAAGGTGACCGTGGCGGCCTGGGCCGCGGGGGCGACGCGGGTGTCGGGGGCGTCGGCGGTACCGGGTGACGTGACGGCGATACCGAGCAGCAGGGCGGCGCCGGCGAGGGCGGCGAGGCCCTTGCCGAGGCGGCGGCGGGGTGGGCGGGAGGAGTGCATGCTCTCACTTCCGTCGGGGTGTGGGGGGAGGGGTGTGCTTTTCCGAGGCCAGGGCATTCAAGGCATGCCCATGACATGTCGAGCGTCGTCGGAAAAGCCCGGCTCATTCCTTGCCCCCATGATTTAAGAAGTAAGTTAAGGGCCCGTCAAGGGTGGGGACACGCGGGAAGAGGGCCCTGTCGCGACCTGAACTCTCCTTGGGGGAGGCAACGTTGTGGATCGTGCCCGCGGATGCGGGAGCCGCCGACGGTGAGCGGGCGGGAGGCGATCTGACCCTCGGGCGCGAGCCCGGGAGCCGGCGCCCGTGCCCGGGCGGGATCCCCCCGCCCGGGCGGCACCCCCGGCCGGCCGCACCGAGGCAGGCCGAGGGTCCGGACTCACCGTCCGGGGCACTCCTTCCATGCGAGGTGGTAGATCGTGCTGATGTCGCCGTCGGTGGAGTCCATGGTCATGTAGCTGGTCTGGGCCGGGTTCGACGTGCCGGCGTTGACGCGGAGCTCGGTGTTGATGTTGAAGTTCCGTTGCACTCCGCACGGGGCCCAGACGAGCTGTGCCCAGTCGGTGTCGTCGGTGGCCTGCCAGTTGTCTTCGTAGGGTCCGCGGAAGGCGTGGGTGCGCGAGGCGGTGCTCGGGGAGCCCTGGAAGTAGTACGAGGCCTTCTCCGTGCTGCTCGCGCCGGGCCTCAGCGAGGCGTACCCGCGGTAGTCGGCGCTGGCCACGGCGTAGGTGAAGCCCTGGGGGACGTGCACCACGAGGCTGAGCTGACAGTTCTTCCGGGCGGCCGTGGGGGCGGAGTCTCCGCCCACCTGTGCCAGGTACTCGCTGTAGGTGACGGTGAAGGCGGTGTTGTCCTCGGACACGGCGATGGCGGCGGTGCCCAGGGGACAGCCGGAGCCGTTCACGGTGGCGATGTCGATGACGATCCGGTCCGGGGGCGGGTCGACGATCGACGACGGGCCCGCGTGTGCGGGCAGGGCCGAGGCGAACAGTGCGGCGCTCGCTGCGCCGGCCAGCAGGGGGACTCTCATGTTCGTTCTCCCATCCAGAGCTTGGGTGCCAGGCGGGGCGCGGGCGCACGGCGGCGCCTGGTGGCGGGGGAGCGGTTCGGGCGCCACGGGTGCGGATGCCTGTCACGGGACGTGGTGCGGCGGATCTCGGTACGGACGGAGCGCGGTACGGACGGATCGCGAAACGGGCCGTGCGGCACCGTCGTGCCGAAGGGTCCTGCAGAAGGGTGGTGCAGCCGGCAACGGTTGAAGCATCATGCGCATGCCAAGCGTGGCGCCGACGTGTCCTCGCCGGTACCGGCGGGGGTGCTGGAATGCTAGGAGCCCGGACGCCGCGGGGCAGGGTGGTGCCAGGCCAACAATCGCCTCATGGGGCGCCCTGTTCTGGCGCGAAGCAACGGGTGGCGCCTCCGGGGCCCCACCCGCCCCGGACGCCTCGCCCGTTACGGCGAGGGGTCGGTGATCCTGGTCCGGACGGCCGGGGCCGACCCTCGCCGCGCCGTTCAGAGCACGTCGTGCGTGAGATGTGCCGCGGTCGAGGTCGCCCTCACGCTCCGCTGTGTCAGTGCGAGGGGTGTCCCCGGGTGAACAGCGGCGTCCCGGCGCCCAGCACGCCGGGGGCCAGGTACAGCATCAGTGCGTCGACCAGCCCGGCCGACAGGGCGGAGCCGATCGTGGCGCCGCCCCCCATGAGAACGACGCCGAGCTCCCTGCCCGAGGCCCTCGACGCCGCCTCGGCGCGCTCGCGCGCCACGGTGACGGCGTCCGTCAGACCGGTGGTGACGAAGGTCCGGTCCAGAGGTCGGTCAGACGCACCGCCTGCGGCGGCGCACTCGTCACGACCACGAACGCGGGTCTGCCGACCTCCCGGGCCCCGTAACCGGTCGTGTCGTCCCAGCCGTCCGGCCCGTCGACGAGGTCGAAGAGACGGCGGCCGAGAACGACGGCGCCGGAGCGGGCCGTCCCCTCGGCCGGCGGCCGCCGGCCGTCGGGGCCGTCGGAGAACGCCCATGCGTGCAGGGCGTCCCCGCCGGTGCCGAGTCCGGTGGTCCCGGGTCCCGGATCGGGCCCGGTGACGAATCCGTCGAGCGAGATCGAGATGTCGGCGACGACGCGCGTCATGCGGTTACCGCCCCGCCGCGACGCCCGGGGCCTTCGCCACGGCCGTCGCCGTCCGCCGGCACGGCGGGCGACCCGCGGGCCGTCGGTGCGGGGCCGGGGTGCGGGTGCGCAGGAGAGGGGAGGGGGCCATGCCATGCCCTCACAACGACGGCCGGGCCGCGGGGACACAGCGGCCCCGGGTCCTCCGAGGGGCACGGGCAGGGCGCTCGTCATGCGGCGGGGACCCCTCGGTCATCCGGGCATCGGAGTGGTCCGTCGGCGGGTGAACGGCGTGGTCCGCGTCACGGCCGACGCCGTTTCCTAAGCTCGGCCCAGGCGCGGCAGCGGGCCGGCCGGTCGATGCGGTGGGTGAGTCATGGAACGTACGACGGCCGGTCTTCGCGTGCCGGCCACGCCGTCCCTCGGTGGGACCGCGGTACGCCGCTGGGTCCGCCGGCTGGCCACGGCGGCGGGCCTCCTGGCCCTGTACGCGCTGCCGGCCGGGGCGGCGGGCGCGACCGACGCGGGGCCCGGACGGCCGCATGCCGCAGCGTCCCTGTACGTGTCCGACTACGGCGACAACCGGGTGGTCGTCCTGCCGGCGGGTGGCGGCCGGACGACCGCGCCCTTCGAGGGCCTCGTTCGGCCGACCGGCCTGGCGTGGGACGCCGACGGGCGCCTGTACGTCTCGGACACCGGCAACAACCGGGTGGTGTCCCTGGCCCCGGACGGCGGCGGCCAGTCCACCGTCCCGACGGATGGGCTCTCGCGCCCGCTGGGGCTCGCCGTCGGCCGCGGCGGGGACCTGTTCGTCGCCGACAGCTTCAACGACAGGGTCGTGAAGATCGCCGCGTCCGGCGGGCAGACGACGGTCCCCACCACCGGCCTGCTCCATCCCTGGGGGCTCGCCCTCGACGCGGCGGGCAACCTCTACGTCTCCGACTTCGTCAACGACCGGGTGGTCAGGGTGGCCGCGGACGGGAGCGGCCAGTCGACCGTGCCCACCGCCGGTCTCTCCCAGCCCACGGGGCTCGCCCTGAACCCCGCCGGCGACCTGTACATCGCCGACAGCGGCAACAACCGTGTGGTGAGGGTGGCCGCCGACGGCGGGCGTCAGACGACGGTCGCCACCGAAGACCTCTCCGATCCGCTGGGCCTCGCGCTCGACGGCTGCGGCGGCCTCTACATCGCCGACGGCTTCCACGACCGGGTGGTGCGGGTCCGGGAGACGGGTGGCGGCCAGATCACCGTCCTGTCGACCGGCCTCCACACCCCGACCGGTCTCGCGTTCCCGCCCGCAGGGCCGTAGCCCCGGCGTGCGCGAGGGGCCGGGTGAGACGGGCAGCCGGCTCACCCCGCGGTCCCCGAGGCCGGGGACTCGTGGGATCGGCGCGTCGGTGTCGGGCGCGCTACGGCGCCCGCAGGCGGAGGGGTGGCGCCGGTGCGCCTCCGGATGCCGGGAGGAGACGTGCGCAGGGCCCGCACCCTGGTGGGTGCGGGCCCTGCGCAGGCCGCCGGTCTCGCGGTCGGGGGAGGCCACGAGGCGGGCGGTGCGAGCGGTCCCAGTCGCTCATCGCCCGCCTGCCCTCGATTCGACCGCCTACACCACCTGATTTCTTTCTCCCTGTCTGATCCGCATGCTCTATTTGTTGCATTGATGCAGCTATCGCCTCGCTTGCGTGAGCCGCGGCCTCAGGCAGCAGCCGGGCCCGTCGTCGCCCCTTCCACCCCTGCGCCTATCCGGGTCACTTCCGGCGGCCCCCCGAGCGAGCGGCGCCCGGGGAGGGTACGTCGCACGGGAACGAGGTGACCCCGGATCCACGAGGAGAACAACTGTGTACGCAGTCATTCGGCGATACGAAGGGGTGACCGACGCGGCCGAGGCCGGACGTCTGGTGGACGAGGGGTTCGTTCCCCTCCTCCGCCAGGTCCCCGGCTTCGTCGCGTACTACTGGGTCGACGCCGGGGACGGAGTGATGCTCTCCACCAGCGTCTTCGAGGACCGGGCCGGTGCCGAGGAATCGGTCGAGCGGGCGGCGGACTTCGTACGGGACAACCTCGCGCAGCTGCTCCCGAACCGCCCTCAGGTCACGGCCGGAAAGGTCGTCGCCGCGGGGTAGCGGCGGCGGAGCCGCGCTGCATCCCCAGCCCTCCGCCCCCGGCGGTCGGCCCTCCCGGAGCGCACTTGACTTGGAGTGCGCTCCAACCCCTAGCGTCCTGGGCATGATCGCGAGCTCAGGAGGCAGCAGCATGAACGGACTTCCCACCCGACACCTCGGCGACCTGACGGTTTCCGCACAGGGCCTGGGGTGCATGGGCATGAGCCACGGCTACGGCGCCTCGGACGACGCCCGGTCCATCGCGACCCTGCGCCACGCGCTCGACCTCGGGGTCACCCTCCTGGACACCGCCGACTTCTACGGCGCCGGCCACAACGAGGAGCTGATCGGCCGGGCCGTGGCCGGGCGCCGCGACGAGGTGGTCCTGGCCACGAAGTTCGGCTTCGCCAACCGTCTGGGCGAGCCCACCCGGGTGCGCGGCGACGCCGCCTACGTACGGGAGGCATGCGAGGCCTCGCTGCGCCGGCTGGGCGTCGACCACATCGACCTCTACTACCAGCACCGGGTCGACCCGCACGTGCCGATCGAGGAGACCGTGGGCGCGATGGCGGAGCTCGTGCAGGCCGGGAAGGTCCGCCACCTCGGGCTCTCCGAGGCGGGCGCGCGCACCGTCCGACGGGCGCACGCCGTCCATCCGATCGCCGCGCTGCAGAGCGAGTGGTCCCTGTGGACCCGCGACCTCGAAGCGGACATCGCGCCGGTCTGCCGGGAACTCGGCATCGGCCTGGTCCCGTTCTCCCCGCTCGGGCGCGGCTTCCTGACCGGACAGTACAGCTCCGTCGAAGGGCTGGCCGAGACCGATGTGCGGCGCAGCCAGCCGCGTTTCGCCGACGGCAACCTCGAACGAAACCTGGCGATCGTCGCGAAGCTGAACGAGCTCGCCGAGGCGAAGGGGATCACCACCGGCCAGCTCGCCCTGGCGTGGGTGCAGCATCGCGGCGACGACGTGGTGCCGATCCCCGGCACCCGCCGCCGGCGCTACCTGGAGGAGAACCTCGCGGCCCTGACCGTCGAGCTGTCGGCCGAGGACCTGGCCGCCATCGAGGCGGCCGCCCCGCCCGAGCTGGTCGCGGGCACCCGCTACGACGAGACCAGCCTGACCTTCGTCGACAACTGAACCGACCACGGCCGCCTTCGCCCTCCCGCGCCGAGCGCGAGCCGGAACCCTCGCCCCGAGCCGGCTGTCCGCAGGCGGGCGGCCTTGCTGCCGCTCTTCTCCTGGACGGTGTGCCGGATACGGGTCGTCGCAGGGACGTGCCTGATCCCTACTCCGTGTCGAACGCGGCGTAGCCGACCGGGACCCTGCTCACCTGAAGGTCGGAGAAGACCAAGGTCACGTTGTGTGCGTTGGTCTGGATGCGCACTTCGTGAAAGTCGATCCCGAGGGCCTCTGACCATCGGCGGGTCGCCTCGGACTCGGGAAGGAGTCCGGCTCCGGGGTACAGGGCGTGCCACTTCACACCCCAGACGTATCCGTCGAGGTCGGCACCGGTTTCGTGGTCGATGAGCCGGTCGTCCAGCGAAACCCGCCAGGTTTCCGCCGGCACCGATGTCTCGCACCTGGCCTCGACGCAGTACCGGAAGAGGTACCGCAGGTGGGTCGGTGCGATGCCGGTACGGGGATCAGCCGTCAGGTAGACGATCACCTCGTAGTCACGCATGTAATTGGTGTATCCGTGGTGCACGACGGCGTGATCGAAGGTCTCGTCCAGCATCTGCTCGAGTACGGCGGTGTCCATTGCGCCCTTCTACCTCCGGAGAGCGATGGCCGCTGCTCGGGTGACGTCACGCGTCCATGGTTCCCCTCACGATGCGTCCTGGGCGAGCGGATTTCAGCGAAGGCGCCGTTCAGCGGTCTCTTCCTGCCGGGCCCCTGCGGAGTCCCTGCAGGGCTTCGCGGACCTCTTCGACGATTACGGGCACGGTGCAGGTCGGGCTTCGGCGTAAGGGGGGTGGGTGCGGGGGAGCGGTTCGCGGGGTCCGTCGGCAGCGCGGGGAGTCGTCAAGTCACCCCTGTCGTGGACGTCGCGGCCGACACACGGTCCGCTGTGCGTGCCGGGAGGGTGCGTTGCGGATAGCGTCGGCCGAGGCTACGGAGGCCCTTCCCGACGTGACGAAAGAAGGCGGCCGCAGTGTCCCGCAATCGCCGCTTGATCCTGAGCCCGCCGTCCCTGGTGTGGAGCCTGCTCGCCAACGGCCGTCGCTATGGCGAGTGGGTCTCGGGGACGCAGCAGGTCATCGCCGTCGACCCGCAGTGGCCCGAGGTCGGCGCCCGGCTCCGGGTCCGGGTGGGCGCCGGTCCGCTCACCCTCGACGACACCTGCGTCGTCCGCATCTGCGAGCCCGGGCGCCGTCTGGAGCTGGAGGCGAAGGCCGATCCCTTCGGGGCCGCCCGCATCGCCATGAACCTGATCCCCTGGGGCGGGCACACGCTCTTCCTGCTGGAATGGCATCCTCTGCGGGGCCCGGGCACCCGCATGCACGGACTTCCCGTCGACTACCTCGTCTCCATCCGCAACGGCATGATGCTCACCAAGCTCGCCCGGATCGCCGTTCGCGAGCAGCATGCCGGCTCGGGTGACGTCCTGTCAGGTGCCGCCGGACGGTGATGCGCCGGCGTCCCGGGGACCTGCGGTACGGGGCGACGGGACGGTGGCAGGCCGGCGGCGGGCGGGCTCGGAGTGGTGGGCTCAGACCACGGCGAGACGGTCCACCAGCAGCTCCACCCTGCGCTCGGCGTCCTCCGGCGGGAGTCGTCGCGCCCGGGTCAGGGTGGCCAGTCCGTGCAGAGCGGCCCAGAACATCTCGGTGAACAGGCCCGTGTGGACGCCGTCACCCGCGACCTCGGCGAGGTTCTCCAGCAGGGCGGCGAACGCGTTCTTCAGCGGCTCAGGAGTGTCGTCCTGGGCGAACGGCAGGCCGCCGTCGAGCTGGAACATGGCGTCGTAGACCGCCGGGTTGTGCTCGGCGAAGTCGAGATAGGCGCGGGCCAGGGCGGTGACCCGGGCGCGAGGGCCGTCCGCGGCGGAGGCCGCGGCCCGGACCGCCACGGCCAGCTCGGCGGCACCCTCCAGCGCGACGGCGCCGATGATCTCCCGCTTGCCGCGGAAGTGGCTGTAGAGGACGGGCTGGCTGTACTCGATGCGCTCGGCGAGGCGGCGGGTGGTGACCGCGTCCCAGCCCTGCCGCTCGGCGAGTTCGCGGGCCGTGGCCACGATGAGGCGCTCGCGTTCCGCCCGTTCACGCTGCTTGCGTTCCTGTACCGACATGCAGAAATTCTAGCACCGCTAGACAATCGAGCATGAGCAGGTCTAGCGTTGCCTCATCGACTAGCAATGCTAGATACCTGGAGGGGTCGCCATGCTCAACGCGCTCGAGGTGTTCACCACCGTGGTCGTCGGCCTGATGGTGGGAGTGGAGTTCGCCGTCGCCTTCGTCATGAACCGGATCTTCGACGCCCTCCCCGGGGACGCCGACCAACTCGCCCGCTCCCACGGGGGCCGGATGCTCGGCGCCCTGATGCCCGTCTGGTACATCGGCTCGCTCGTCCTGAGCGCCGTATGGGCGGCCGCCGCGTGGAGCGACCCCGGCACCGGTCTCGTGGTCATCGCCGCCGCACTGCTGGTCGTCAGCGTGATCATGTCGATCCTGCTGCTCGTCCCGATCAACAACCGCGGCAAGACCTGGACCCCGGAGAACCGGCCCGACGACTGGAAGGAGCAGATGAACCGCTGGGACCGCTATCACTACGCTCGCGTCGCCGTCATCGTCGCCGCCTTCACCCTGCTGGTCGCGGCCCTCGTCTGAGCCGCCGGACCGACGCGGGGCCATGGCGCACCACCCCACTCGCGGCCCGGACCGATCCGTTCTCCGGACGGAAGGTCCTCGTGCCCCGCTCCGTCGCCCGCCCCCGCCCCGCCGCCCCTGCCCACCCCCGCGGCGGGGCACGCTCATGAAGGTCCGGCCCGCCCTCCGGCACCGGGCGCGTCCGCGGCGCCGCGCCCGGCGCCCGTCGGAGACGGTCACCGGTCGGCCCGGCCGGTCAGGGCCTGCCTGCGTGGAGGTTCTTGATGGTGCCACCGACGGGGATGAGCCCGTCGCCGTCGGGCCTCATCTCCTCCGGCTTGACGGGCAGGGTCTTGGTGACGGCCCCGGTGTCGACGGGAAGGGCGGAGGCGACGTTGCCGATGCCCGAGGCGTGCGCGGGAGTCGCGACGGCGATGCCGGTGAGGGTGAGCATCGCAGCAGTGATGATCTTCTTCATGTCCGGAGGAACGACCACGGCCGGGCCTGGGTCACGCGGACGGTCGGCTCGGTGGGTGCCCGGACAGCATGCGGCGCCCCGCCCGTTGACGTCGCGTCAGGAGGTGGCGGCGGCGACCGTTGGCGCCTGGGCCGGCCCGCCACGAGACGGAGTGAGCGCGTATCTCCGCAGGCCAGACGGTTCGGTGCCGCGATCGAGACGGCTACGACAAGGCTCCGGGCCGGGCCCGCGGACGACAACCGGACTCACCGCGGGTCATTCGTCCGGGTGAACGACCCATCCGGCAGCCGGTCCACTGCGAATCCAGGTCGTGAGCACGCGCCAGGCCGACCGCCTGGAGGCGCCCCCGACCCGGGCCTGCCGGCAGGCCCCTCAAGGAGACAGCACCATGAACACCCTTCGCGTCCGTCGTTCCGCCGTCGCCATCGCCGCAGCGGCCGTCCTGCCGTTCGCCCTGGCCGCCTGCTCCGACGCCGGCGGCGACTCGGCGTCCGGCTCCGAGTCGACCTCGAAGGCCCCGGCGGCACCGGACTCGCCGTCCGCGGACACCAGCGCCGACATGGCGATGTCCGGCCCCTTCGGACCGGCGTGCGCCTCCGTGCCCAAGGAGGGATCCGGCTCCTTCGACGGCATGGCCAAGGACCCGGTGGCGACCGCCGCCTCGAACAACCCGGCCCTCTCCACCCTGGTCGCCGCGGTGAAGAAGGCCGGTCTGGTCGACACCCTGAACAACGCGGAGAACATCACCGTCTTCGCGCCCACCAACGACGCCTTCGCCAAGATCCCCCAGGCCGACCTCGACAAGGTCCTCAACGACAAGGCCACGCTCACCAAGATCCTCACGTACCACGTCGTGGGCCAGAAGCTCACCCCGAAGCAGTTGGAGAACGGCACCTTCGACACCCTGGAGAAGAGCAGCCTCACCACCAAGGGCTCGGGCGAGGACTACACAGTGAACGGCACCTCGAAGGTGGTCTGCGGCAACGTGCCCACCGCGAACGCGACCGTGTACATCGTCGACACCGTCCTGATGCCGAAGTGACGCGTCCTCAGAGAGCGTCGTGACGCGCAGCCGTACGGCCCAGAGGGGTTCCTGGGCCGTACGGCCGCACGGCGTACGGCCACCTGCCCGTGCGGCACGCTCCACGGTGTACGCGTCGTTCCGGCCGCGTCTCTCACGCCGCCGGGAAGGCGACGACTGCCAGGGGAGCGGTGGTGGGCTCGGGTGACCCGCCGGCCGGTTCGAGGGTGACCCCCACACCGGTCGCCCGGTCGACCGGCCCGTCGAGCAGGGTCACGGTGGTGGTGCTGTCCGGATCCATCAGGCCCGCCGAACGCATCGTGCCCCCGTCGTCGAACCACAACTGGTAGACCTTGCCCCGCGGCGGGCGGGCCATACCGGTCGCCGTGAACACCGCCTGATCGCGGCTGTCGGACACCACCACGGTGCCCGACGCGCCGTCCGGCAGACGGGCCGCCGCGAGCCGGGCGTCGGGCGCCGCCAGGACGGCGGCGACCTCGTTCGCCGCCTGCTCGACGCGCGCCGCGTCCTGTCGGGCCTCCTCCGCCGCCCGGTACTGCACGATCGCCGTACCGGCCAGGGCGGCCACCCCGGCCACGCTCGCCGCCAGCGCCCACACCAGGACCCGGCGCGGTCCGCGCCCGATGACCCCGCTCCGCGCAGCGGCCCCTTCCCGCTCGCCGGCCGGTCGCGCCGACTGCTGTGCCGAGTCCACCGGTCGCGCCGACGACGCCGGGTGGGCGGATTCCTCCGGACGCGCCGGTCCTCGCTGCCGTGGCGATGCTTCCGGACCTGCCGACGACGGGGACGCCGGGTCTTCCACCGGGTCGGGCGGCAGCTGTGGCACCGATGCGATCCGCCGCATCACCGCGGCCTCCATCGCGGGGGGCACCGGTGCGGCCTCGGCCAGCCCGAGCCGCGCTGCCGTCGCCCTGAGCTCCCGCACCTCGCGGGCGCACGCGGCGCAGTCGGCCAGGTGCTCCTCGAACTCCGCGCGCTCGTCGTCGCCGAGTGCGTTCAGGGCGTAGGCCCCGGTCAGCGTGTGCACATCATCCGGCGTCATGCCGTCACCCCCATGCAGTCACGCAGTCGGATCAGTCCCTCTCGCATGCGGGACTTGACGGTGCCCAGCGGTTGGCAGAGGCGCTCGGCCACCTCGCGATAGGTCAGGCCGGCGTAGTAGGCGAGCGTCACCGACTGCCGTTGCGGCTCGGTCAGCCCGTCGAGGCAGCGTCGGACGGCGGCGCGCTCCTCGCGGGCCTCGACCTCCTCCGCCACCTCGTCGAACTCGGTCTCGCGGCCGAGTCTCGCCACGCGCTCCTCACGCGCCGACGCCGCCTGCTCCGACCGGACGCGGTCGATCGCCCTTCGATGGGCGATCGTCAGCACCCAGGTCAGTACGGATCCCCGGCCCGGGTCGTAGCGCGGCGCCGTCCGCCAGACCTCCACCAGGACCTCCTGCGCGACCTCCTCGGACATCGCCCGGTCCCGCAGGACACGCAGGACCGTGCCGAGGACGGGCTCGGACACCGCCGTGAAGATCCCCGAGAAGGCCTCACGGTCGCCCTGAGCCACCTTCCCCATCAGCGAGGGAAGATCGTCTTCGAGGCCCGGGGGCGTCTTCTGTCGGGCGCGCTCTGTCACGGCTCCATCCTTCCGCACCGAGCGTACGCAAGAGGAGTTCGGAGCGGTACGTCGTCCGGATCGGACCGCATCGGACCGCTGCGGCCTCATCGGACCGACGCGACGGGCCCGGATGCGAGCGGACGACGACGAGCGCACGATCACGAGGGCACGGTCAGCTGACGCTGACGAAGACGCTGTGCCAGCCGCTCGCCCCGTCCGGCACGGTGCGGGTCCGCTGCTCGGTCTGGACCCGGCCGGTGCCGTCGGTGGCACGCACACTGAGGGTGTGCCCGCCCGGCGTCGCCGTCCAGGGGAAGGACCACTGGCGCCACGTGTCCGCGGTGTCCTGGGACGCGAGGTCGGCGTCCTGCCAGGGCCCGTCGTCGACGCGGACCTGCACGCGGCTGATGCCCCGGTGCTGGGCCCAGGCGACCCCGGCGATCGTCACGGGGCCCGCGGCCGGGCGGGCGAAGGGCCGGGGAGTGTCGATGCGGGACTGGGTCTTGACGGGCGCGCGCCGGGCCCAGGAGCGCCGGACCCAGTACGGGTCGTAGGCGTCGAAGGTGGTGAGCTCGATGTCGGTGAGCCACTTGCACGCGGAGACGTATCCGTACAGGCCGGGGACGACCATGCGGACGGGAAAGCCGTGGTCGAAGGGCAGCGGTTCGCCGTTCATGCCGACGGCGAGGAGCGCGTCGCGGCCGTCCATGACGTCTTCGACCGGCGAGCCCAGCGTCATGCCGTCCACGGAACGCGCCACCAGCTGATCCGCCGGGCCGCCCCGCGACGGCGGCTTCACCCCGCACTCGGCGAGCAGGCCGGCGAGTGGAACGCCGAGCCAGCGGGCGGTGCCGACGTAGCGGCCGCCGACCTCGTTCGACACGCAGGTCAGGGTGATGTCCCGTTCGGCCAGGGGGCGGGCCAGGAGATCGGCGAACGTGAAGGAGCGCGGGCGGGGGACGCCCTTGCCGTGGATCCGCAACCGCCAGGTCCCGGCGTCCACCTTGGGGACGACGAGTGCGGTGTCGACGCGGTAGAAGTCCCTGTTGGCCGTGGTGAACGCGCTGAGGCCCGGCACGTCGAGCCGGGCGCCGCGAGGCACGGGCGGAGCGGGTGAGGCGGGCGCGGGAAGGACGACGCCCGCGCGGGAGGCGACGGCGCCCTGCGCGCGGCGATCGGTCAGGAAGCGCCCCAGCACCCCGACTCCGGTGGCTGACACGGCCGTCACGGCCGCGGTCGCGAGGAAACCTCGCCGGTTCCAGGCCGCCCCCGATGCCCCCGTGCCGGAGGCGGGACGGGCGGCCGGGCCGGTACGGGCGGCTTGCGCCCCCAGGACGTACAGGACCCCCAGACCCACCACCGCGCCGGCGAGCGACGGCAGCGCGTCGGCGAGCCCCGCGGAATCCGGCCGGTCGAGGGCGGCTGCCGCGCCGACGAGCCCGAAGAGCAGGACTCCGGCAGCGGCCGTGCGTCGGTGGCGCAGGGACAGGATGCCCAGGCCGGCGGCGAACAGGGCCAGGAGGACGACGATGCCCAGCTGCAGGACGACCTTGTCGTTCTCACCGAAGGTGCGGACGGCGAAGTCCTTCAGGGCGGCCGGGGTGCGGTCGACGACCGCACCCCCGACCACGGTCACGGGCCCGGCTGCGGGCCGGACGAGGCCGGCGACGCATTCGGCGACGGCCAGGGCGGTGAAGCCGGTCAGAAGACCGGAGAGGGCGCCTCGGGCGGCCCTGGTCGCGGTCGTACGGAAGGTGCTCACGCTGCCAGTTCGGTGACCGCCGACCGCCGGATGGGTCCGGACGGGGGAGAACGCCCACGGTGCCGATGGCGATGTCGGCGGCCCCCGGCATCGCAGCAGCTGTCGTTCTCACCGTCGCACCCGTCGCACCCGTCGCACCCGCCGTTCTCGCCACGACGGCCACGACGTCTACAACGCCGATGCCGATGCCGATGCCGATGCCGTGCCGACCGCCGGCGACGTCAGCGACGACAGCCGCAGCGCCCCCGCCCACCGCCGGGACAGCGCCGTTCCCCTCCCATCCGTCCGCGCCCGGGCTCCGAAGACCTCTCGGACATGCCACACGGATCCGTGCCCGCGCCCCTTCGCGAGGGGGCCGGCCCACCCCGAAGGACAAGGAAGCGCATGCGATGGACACCCCGCCCGGGGCCGGCCGAAACCGGCCGCTCCTCCGTCTGGTCGCCACGACCGGAGCCCGGCCGGTGAGCCAGCCGCGCCCGTTCACCGCCCCCGACACCGGACGCGGCGACCTCGCCGCCGTCATGGACCAGGTCGCACGGGGCGACAAGGAGGCCTTCTCGGTCCTGTACGAGGCGGTGGCTCCGCTCGTGTTCGGCATCGTGCTCAAGGTGGTGCGGGACCGGGCCCAGTCGGAAGAGGTCGCCCAGGAGGTCATGATCGAGCTGTGGCGACAGGCCGCGCGCTACCGGCCCGAGGCCGGCGGCGTCACCGCCTGGGTCGCGACGATCGCCCACCGGCGCGCCGTCGACCGGGTCCGCTCGGCCCAGGCGGCGACGGACCGGGAGCAGAGCCAGGCCGCTCGCGAGCACCACACCGCCTTCGACGAGGTCGCCGAGCAGGTCGAGACCCGCCTGGAGAGCGAGCAGGTCCGTCGCTGTCTGCGGGGACTCACCGAGCTTCAGCGCCAGGCGGTGACCCTCGCCTACTACCAGGGGCTGACCTACCGCGAGGTCGCCGAGGCCCTGCGCACTCCGCTTCCCACCGTCAAGACACGCATGCGCGACGGGCTCATCCGGCTCCGCGACTGCATGGGGGTGACCTCGTGAAACAACACCACTCCGATGTGCACACCCTCACGGCCGCCTACGCGCTCCACGCCCTCGACCCGACCGAACGGGAGGCCTTCGCCGAGCACTTCGAGCAGTGCGAGGCGTGCCGCCAGGAGGTCGCCGAGTTCGAGGCGACCGCGGCCCGGCTGGCAGGTGCGATCGCCCAGGCGCCGCCTGCGGCCCTGAGGCAGCGGACCATGGCCGCCCTCGACGGCGTGCGTCAACTGCCCCCGCGGGTCACGGCCACCGCCCCCGCGGCCGGCCGAGGCGGTCCCCGCCGTCGCCGGGCCGTTTCCTTCGCGCTGGCCGCCTGTCTGGCCGCCGGTGTCCCGCTCGCCGGGGTGGCAGCCTGGCAGTACGGGCAGAGGGAGGCCGCCGAGCAGCGGGCCCGGCAGGCCGAACGGAGCCTCGACGCTCTCAGCGCCGTCCTGGCCGCGCCCGACGCCCGTGCCGTTCACGCGAGGATGGGCAACGGAGCGCTCACCACCGTCGTCTCCTCCGCGCGTCACAACGCCGCGGTCTTCACCGCGAGCGGGCTGCCCGCGCCGGCGGCCGGCCGGACCTACCAGCTGTGGCTGGACCACGACGGCGTCATGCGCCCGGCCGGATTCATCCGGCAGGACGGCACCGTACTCGTCGACGGCGATCCCTCGGACGCCACCGCCCTCGGCCTGACCCTCGAACCCGACGGAGGGTCCCGGCACCCCACCACCGCCCCCCTGCTGCTGATGGCGCTGCCGACCTGACGCCGTGCGGCCCGCCGCCCGCAAGCCCGCCGTCGGACCGTTGCGACGGGCCGGCGGCGGGGTCGCCCGCGCACCGGACCCGGCAGTCCCGTGACCTCGGGCGCCGGTGCCCCGCATACTGACGCCCATGACATCAGCGGTCCCGGGCGAGCCGAGGCGCGCGGCCTTGACGGTGGCCGGGCGCCTGCTGTCCTTCCTCGACTTCGGTGGTCCGGGCAGCCCGCTGCTCGCCCTCCACGGACACTTCGGGGAAGGCCGTACCTTCGCGCGCCTGGCCCGGGAACTGGGCCGCTCCTGGCGGATCATCGCGCCCGACCAGCGGGGGCACGGCTTCTCCGACCGCTCTTCGGAGTTCTCCCGCACCGGTTACGTCGAGGACGCTGCGGCCGTGCTGGCGCACCTGGGGATCCGTGGCGCGGCCGTGCTCGGCCACTCCCTGGGCGGCGTCAACGCCTACCAGCTCGCGGCACGGTTCCCCGGACTCGTGGACGCGCTGATCGTCGAGGACATCGGCGCCGAGGTGGACGGCGACGTGTCCTTCGCTCTGTCCTGGCCGCACCGGGCGCCGACGCGAGCCGAACTCCTGGAAGGACTCGGTTCCTCGGCGAGCCACCTCAGGGACGCCGTACGGGAGTATCCCGACGGGTGGGGCCTTGCCTTCGACCCGAAGGACATGGACCTCTCACAGCGGCAGCTCAACGGGAACCACTGG
Organism: Streptomyces sp. NPDC048018; assembly: GCF_043202995.1. NCBI lineage: Bacteria > Bacillati > Actinomycetota > Actinomycetes > Kitasatosporales > Streptomycetaceae > Streptomyces > Streptomyces sp. NPDC048018. The sequence goes on along the minus strand of NZ_JBIDBK010000001.1, from coordinate 181,695 downwards.
GCCGACTGGCTCGCCGGTGACTGTCCGGCCCTGCTCGTCCGCGGCAGCCGCAGCTCGGTGCTCGGCGCCGAACACGCGAAGGAGATGGTGGCGCGGCGTCCCCGTACCCGGCTCGTCGAACTCCCCGCCGGGCACACCGTGCACGAGACCGTCCCGGAGGAGTTCGCCGCGGCGGTCGGCGGCTTCCTCGGTTCGCTGTGAACGCACCCGGGGGAGAGCCCTGGCCGGGACTCGCCGCACCGCCACGAGGACGGGGCCGCGAGGGCGGTACGGGCAGCGGACGCCCGTCGCTCCCGAAGGCACCCGGGTCGTACCGGGTATCGCGCTCGCCGCGCGGCCGCCCGTACCGGTGGGAGCCCGGTTTCACGGGTTCCGCCGCTCGGCGAAGGGGCCGTGCAGGGCCGCCCATTGCAGGAGCAGGATGGTCTTGCCGTCGGTGATGCGTCCGTCGCGGGTCATGGCGAGGGCCTCGGTGAAGGACGGTTCGAGGACCTCGATGTCCTCGCCCTCCTCCTCGAGTCCGCCGCCCCTGCCGGTCCGGTCGGCGGGGGTGTAGGGGGCCGCGAAGAAGTGGAGGCGCTCGGTGACCGAGCCCGGGCTCATGTAGGCGTCGAGGACGTGGGTGAGCGGGCCGAGCACGACGCCGAGTTCCTCCGCGCTCTCGCGTCGGATCGCGGTGGCCGGGTCGTCCGCGTCGAGCAGGCCCGCCGCCGCCTCGACGAGCATGCCGTCGGGGTGGCCGTTGACGTAGGCCGGGTAGCGGAACTGGCGGGTGAGCAGGACCCGGCCGCGCACCGTGTCGTAGGGCAGGACGACGGCACCGTTGCCGCGGTCGTAGGTCTCGCGCTGCTGGGACTCCCAGCGCCCGTCGCGGCGTCGGTAGTCGAAGGTGGTGCGGCGCAGGACGTGCCAGCCCCGGGAGGTGAGTTCGACTTCGCGGACGCGGACGCCGGGGTTGCGGTCCAGGTCGCGTCCGGCCCGGTCGAGCCCGGTGCGTCCGCGGTGGTCGGGAACGTCGATGCCGGGGCGCCCGGTCATACGGTCTCCTGCACGGTGCGGTGGGGGAGCCCGGCCGCGTCGTGGTGGACGGGGGCCGTGCCCACGGAGCGCAGCACGGGCGGGGCGATCCACTCCCCGGTCACCGGGAGGTGCCCGGCCGCGACGACGGGCCAGGCGGCGGTTTCGAGACGGGCCGGGTGGGCCGCCAGGGCCTGCGGGTCGCCGCCGGTCCCCGAGCGGTAGGGCCCGGCGATCAGGATGAGCATGGGCTTGTCGGTCATGGGCGCTAACATACATGCAGAACCGTGCAAGAACAGGAAGGAATGTGAATGCTGGCTGCTGAACGACGCGACCACCTGCTCCGTCTGCTCGCTGACAAGGGCAAGATCGTCGCCAAGGACGTCGCCGTCGAGCTGGGCATCTCCGAGGACAGCGTGCGGCGCGATCTGCGTGACCTCGCGGCCGAGGGCCTGTGCCAGCGGGTCTACGGCGGCGCACTGCCCGTGTCCCCGGCAGTGGTCGCCTACGACGCCCGGCGGACCGTGGCCCCGGACGGCAAGCGCAAGGTCGCTTCGGCGGCCGCGGGACTGGTCCGGCCGGGTGGTGCGCTGATCCTCGACGGCGGTACCACCGCCCTCGCCGTCGCCCGCGCGCTCCCGAAGGATCTCGCCTGCACCGTGATCACCCACAGCCCGACGATCGCCGCGGCGCTGCTCGGCCATCCGAGGGCGGAGCTGTTCCTGCTGGGGGGCCGCGTCTTCAAGCACTCGGCGGTCACGTGCGGCGCCGCCGCGGTCGAGGCCGCGCAGAACGTCTCGGCGGACCTCTGCCTGCTGGGGGTCACCGGCGTCCACCCCGAGGCGGGACTGACCACGGGGGACGCCGAGGAGGCGGCGATGAAGCGCGCGCTGTCCGCGCGGGCCGCGGACACCTACATCCTGGCCTCGTCCGAGAAGATCGGCACGGCTTCGCGGTATCGCGTCCTGCCCTGGGAGAAGGTCACCGGCCTGATCACCGACGCCGACCCCCACGACGCGGTCGTCCAGCAGCTCACGGCGCTCGGCGTGGCGGTCCTGGCAGCCGGCTGATCGCGCGCCGGGGCCTCAGGGCGTCCTGGTCGGCGTGTGCGTGTCGACCAGGGCCGGGTCGACCACGCTCGGCCGCTCCCGCCAGAAGGCGGGTGCCCGCAGGCGCCACACGAACATGAGGACCACTCCGGCGAGGCTGATGCCGATGCCGATCACCAGCGGGGGCCCGAGGCCGAACCACGAGGTGCCGCTGTAGGAGTTCTCCGGATCGGACATGTCCGCGATCGACCGCGCCAGGAGCCACGCGAGCATCCCGGCGCCGACCAGGGGGCCGAGCCCGATCAGCAGGAAGTTGCGGACGCTCCGGAACAGGTGGCGGCGGTAGTAGACCACACAGGCGACGCCGGTGAGCGCGTAGTAGAAGGAGATCAGCAGCGACAGGGCGGTGAGCGAGTCGAAGAGCGCGTTGGAGCTGATGTGGCTCACCACGAGGTACCAGGCGATGGCGATGGCGGCGACCCACCACGTGCTGACGTCAGGGGTCCGGAAGCGGCGGCTGACGTGGCCGTACGGGGCGGGCAGGGCCCGGCGGCGGGCCATGGACAGCGCGGTGCGCGAGGCCGGGATGATCGTCGTCTGGGTGGAGGCGATGGCGGAGGTGGAGACGGCGAGCAGCAGGATCCAGTCCCAGCCGCCCATGACGTCCGTGGCGAGTTGGGCGAAGATGAACTCCTCCTCGTCCGCGTTGTCGGCCAGGAAGGCCGGACCGGCGTACGCCACCACGGCGAAGCCGACGGACACGTAGGTCACCAGCAGGATGACGGTCGACCAGAGCCCCGCCTTGCCGGGGGCGGTCGCGGAGTTCTCGACCTCTTCGGTGAGATTGACCGCCGACTCCCAGCCCCAGTAGATGAAGACACCGAGGAGCAGCCCGCCGGTGAGGGCCGCTCCGCCCGCTCCGAACGGATTGAGCCAACCGAACGACGGCTCGACCGCGTCGTACTTGCTGGTGCCTCCGTAGACGCTGTGGAGCGCCACGCCGACGAAGATCAGCAGGCAGGCGACCTGGGCGAGGATGAGGGCGTTCTGCACCTTGGCCGACAACTCGGTTCCGATCACGCACAGGGCCGTCATCAGGAGGATGAGCAGGACGGTGAGCGACTCGCGGACGAAGGTGTTGTCCACCCAGCCGTCGAGGCCGAAGGCGAGCAGGGCGAAGCTGACGGCCACGTCGGCGAGCGAGCCGACCACCAGGACGCCGGTCATCGTGATGGCCCATCCGCCGAGCCAGCCGGCCCACGGACCCATGGCGCGGGTGACCCAGGAGAAGGTCGTGCCGCAGTCCTGATCGGCCTTGTTCAGGTAGTAGAACGCGGATGCGATGAACAGCATCGGCACGAAGGAAGCGACCATGACGCCGGGTGCGTAGATCCCGACGAGCGCGACGACGGGGCCGATCACGGCCGCCAGCGAGTACGCCGGTGACGTGGCGTTGAGCCCGATGACGAGTGCGTCGACGAACCCGATCGCGTTGGGCTTCAGGCCCACGGGTCGCCCGGCAGGCGCGGCATCCTCGGCGGCCATGTTTCCTCGCTCCCGTTGAGCCGGCCAGCACAGCGACGTGCAGATGTTCATCGTAGGAAGGCTTGATCGGGCGTGCATGCGCAGCAGCGCGCCGGTGCCGGGCGGAGCCGTCACTGCTCGCGCAGTCCCCACGGCGACCCGTAGTCGGCGAGCAGGTCGAGGCGGGGGTCGGCGGCGTTGAGCAGGACGTCGCAGCGGTGCCCGGCGAGAGCCGCCCGCACCGCGGCGGGATCCGAGGCCTCCAGGCCGGTCGCGGTGAACCGGGGCCCGTCCGTCCCCAGAGCGGCGACGGCCGACTCCGATCGCGTCGGGTCGTGGTCGGCGACGACCATGTGCTCGAAGAAGGGACGGCGGGCCGCGATCCTGGTGATGGCCGTGCCGACACCTCCCGCGCCCACCATGAGGATGCGCATGGAGCCGATGGTGCCTCCCCCCACCCGGTCCGGCACGTCGTGCCCGGCGGGGGAGGACCGGCCGCCGCGGCAGGACCGGGAGCGGCCACGAGGCGCGGCCTTCGCGCGGCCGGGGCGGGCCGGGGCCCGGCCCGCCCGCACCCGTCACGGTGTGCGGGTGCGCCCGCTCACCCGCCGCCCTTCACGGAAGGGGCCGTCCACCCGGGCAGCGACGAGCCGTCCGGGAGTCTTCCGGCGAGCCGGAGGGGTGCGCCGCCGTTCCCGCGTACGGCGAGCAGCCGTCCCCGCGCACCGGCGTGCACGGCTCCTTCGGCGGCGATGCCCACGACCCGCCGGCTGCCCGCCGCCAGGACGTAGCGCGATCCGCCGGGCGCCGACCACCAGGTCCCGGCGAGGACGTCCTGCCCGAAGCGCCCACAGGCGGCGGTGTCGCGCACGGTCGTGACGGGGACGGTCCGTCCCGGCACCTCCAGGGTGACGACCGCCCGTCCCCGCCCGTCCCAGGTGTCGGCCCGCGCGCAGATCCACAACGCGCGTCCCGCGTGCTCGGGGAGCGTCTGTGCGGCGAACTCCCAGCGGTTGACGGAGCGGACGCCACTGTCCCGGAGGCGGGCGAGGGAACACGCCGAGTGCGTCCATGCCGCGAGTCCGAGAGGGCCCGTGGCTTCGCGTGGCCGCCGCGCCGGGTCCCCGGGGACGGGCAGGGGCGTCCAGGTCAGGTGAGCCGGGACGAGCCCGCCCAGATCGGCCACGAGGAAGGCGTGGTCCTCCACGATCCGCGTGGACGAGCGGAGTTGCAGGACCGTCACGCCGCCGCACGGCGAGGGGGCCGCCGGCTCCGGGTCCGTCACGGGCTCGGTGGTGCCGTCCGCGGCCACCTGGAGGGAGCGCAGGGCGGACCCGGCATTGCGGAGGTCCCGCCGTCCGGCCTGCGCCACCCAGGGCGCGAGGAGATAGCGGGTCCGGTGGCCCGTACGGGAGAGGGTGACGGCCGCCGCCGTCGTCACGTCGCTGTCGTCGGCCCGGGTCCGCACCACCGACGGCGGCCCGTCCCCGGACGGGCGATCCGTGTAGCGGACGAGCTCCCGGCCGGTGTGCAGCAGGACGACGGCCGCCCCGTCCACGGTGCCCGCGTACAGCAGGGAGGGAGGCGCGGAGCCGATGCCAGGGGGACCGCCGCCGGTCCAGGCGGCCAACGCCCGCCGGATCAGGACCTCGTCGCCGGTCCGGTCTCCGCGAGCCGGCCAGGCGGTGAAGTCGACGCGTGAGGAGTCGGCCCACCGCTCGGCCGGGACGCGGACCAGGGCCGACCCCGTGGCGACCTCGGACACCGCCGAACGCGGCGGAGGCGCGGGCGACCTGCCCACGACGCCGACGGCGGTCCCGGCGAGGAGGGCGACGCCGCACACCAGGGCGGTCACGCGGAAGCGCCTGCCACGGCGCAGCAGATCGGTCGGCCGCAGATGGACCGTGCAGGGATCGAACTCGGGTCGCCTCAGCAGCTCGGCCATGTCCGGCGAGCAGAGCCCGCGGAGCCGGTCGGCCTCCTCCACGGCCTGCTCCGGCGCGGGCGCACCCGCCCCGCGGAGCAGGGCGACGACGGACGCGGGAGCGAGGCCCTCCAGCACCGTCAGGCCGAGGGCCGCGCGCGTCGCCGGCGCGGCCGCCGCGAGAGCACGGTCGAGGGCGAGTTCGTCCGTTCCGCCGGCCCGTGGGAAGACACGCAGGCCGAGCGCCTTGGGCAGCGCCGCGCCGCGCGACACCCGCAGCGGCGGCCGGAGGGCGTCGCGGACGATTCGGGCGCGGAGCCGCTCGTGGGCGGACCGGGCGGACTCCTCGCCCGTGCGGGCCGCCGGGATCCGGGACCTCCCGCCGGCGGGGGCGGCGCCCTCCCGGTCCGTTCCGGTACGCAAGCCACCGGCGACCCGGCCGAGGCTGCGCTGGACCAGGGCGTGGGCGGCGAGCACCCTGCGATGGCGGCCGAGGCCCGGAGGCAGGATCAGATGCGCCAGCCGTACGAGGTCGGCGTAGTGCTCGACGAGTGCGGCCTCGGCCTCGTCCCGGGACGGCGGTCGCGGGGCGGGTATCGAGGTGGTGCGGTCACGGCTGCCGTTCGTCGGAAGGAATTGCATACCGAGGAAACGACCCTGCCTGGGCGACGTCACCCCGGACCTGTGACCGGGCCTCGCCCGGATCCGTCACGGGGCAGCAGCCGGACACCCGTCGTACCGGGACGCGGGGGCGCACGGACCACGGACCTCCGCGGCCGTGCCCGAGACCGCCGCTGTGGTGCCCAGGGGACCTACGCCCCGGCGGACGGGACCCCGCGGTCGCGGCGCCGGAGCGGCACACCCAGGAGGGTGCCGAGCTGACCTTCGACGGCGGCGAGGAGGTCCTCGCCCCAGACGCAGAGGGTGTGCTCCCAGGGATGCCCGAACGTGCCGAACCGCAGATCAGGATGCACGTTGAGGTAGTAGTCCCCGTCGGGGTAGGCGTCGCCCGGCCATGGCGGCATGCCGGGTCCGCCGACCCGGTGCGGGTCGAAGGCGTAGCCCGTGTGCTGCCAGTCGAGGAAGCTCAGGAGGTCGCCGGGCCGGGTGAGGTCCCGCAGCGCGCCCCTGACGACCGCTTCGCAGGAGTCCAGTCGGTCGTCGTCCACCGTCCGGTCGGGCCGGTAGAGGACGTCGAGCGACCAGGTGACCGACGGGACCGGCTCGTCGATCCCGGGAAACGCGCGCGTGCTGGGACGGAAGCCGAACTCGTCGTAGAGCCGCTGCCACAGGCCGCCCCCGCCCTTCCCGTCGCGGATCTCCCGGACCGGCCGGGTCCCCGCCGGTTCGCAGGCCGGGGCCCACCGGTAGGTACGCACCGTCGTGAGCTCGACGAACCCGGCCTGCGACAGCGCGGTGCGCAGGTCGCCCGCCGCCTCGGCGACGCAGTACGGCGCGTCGCGCCCCATCAGGTAGGCCTTCCTCGCCAGCGGGGCGAAGCCCGCCACGAGTTCGGGGCAGGGTCCGGTCAGCCCGCCGATCACGACGAAGTCCGAGTCCGCCGCCCGCCCGGCCCAGCCGACGGCGAGCACCCGGTCGGCGCCGCCCAGGATCACGGTCTCCCCTCGACCGGACCGGCCGTACGCGGCCCAGCCGTCGGCCTCGACCTCGGCCAGCGGTCTCGCGTGCGGGCCGCCGGCGGCAGCCAGTTCGCGGATCCGCGCGTCGGGGACGACGGACCGCACCCGACCCCGCCTCCGCCCCTGCGGCATGGCCGCGAACTCCGACACCAACAAGGACTGCTGCGGGTCAGGAATGAACCCGGCCGCCTCCAACTCCTCGGCGAGGAGCGGGGGATCGGCCCCGTACACCTTCCACCGGACCGGCTCACCGCGCGCGGCGAAGGCCTCCTGCTGACGCCGGACGAGGTCCGCGAGCTCACGGCGTCCTGTCGTCACCAGCGGCCGGTGGTCGACCGTGCCGTGGGTGCCGTAGTGGATCCGTACGAGTGGTCCGTCCGACTCGACGACCGCGCCCGTCGGCGGGAACTCGGGGACCCGCCCGCGTTCCTGCACCACATAGGCGCCCCACACCCTGGCCTGCTCCGACCGTTCCATGATCGTCAGCCTACGGTGGGCCGGCTGCGACCGGCAGCCGGTTTCTCCGAGGGGGCAGATCCGCGGGGCTCCGGCCGGAGACCGACCGGAGGCGGACCGAAGGGGTCACTCGATGGGGCGAACGGTGGAACGAGCTGTAGACCTCCGGCACTTGCCTCCGTAGCGTGCCTGCTCTGTCGAACGTCGCGGCGGAGCAGACGCGGCGTGCCGGGGATGGGGGGGACGTGTGGAAACCACTTGGATGTCGTCGGGCCTGTGCCGGACGGAGCGAGCGGACGACCTGTTCGTGGAAGGCGCGGCGCAGAACCGCGCGAAGGCACTGTGCACCGGCTGTCCGGTGAAGGCCGAATGCCTTGCGTACGCGCTCGATCTGCGCGTGGACCACGGCGTCTGGGGCGGGATGACGGAGCGCGAACGCCGGGCCCTGCTGAAGCGCCGACCGACGGTGCGGTCCTGGGCCCGGCTGCTGGACGAGGCCCGGCGGGAGTACGACGCTGACGTTCCGGGCTCCCGGCGACGGCTCGCCTGAGCCGGAGCCCACGCGCCGCCGGTACCGTCCTCGTGATGGGCCGTCACCACGGCGCCCGAGCCGGAGCCCCGCACAGCGGACCGACGTCCCGTGACGTGACGTCACCACGCTCGAGACACCCGCAGTTCGGTGAGATGACGCTTGGTGATCCGGCCTCCGTACCGCCCGTCGATCAGCGCGGCGACGCAGCCCAGCAGTCCCTCGAGTGCCTCCGGCGGCAGGGCCCGGTGGTTGGAGTACGTCCGCAGAACCTCCAGGTACTGCGCCGTGGAGTACGCCAGGTCCCACTCGTGGCGACGGACGAGCACCGGGCCGAACCGCGCACTGCGAGCGACCTCGTCCGCGTGGTCCGCGGCCGTGACGTCCTTCGCGGCGGGAGGCCGCAGCCCCGGGCGCGCCGCCGGGTCGAAACGCTCGTAACAGTGCTGGACGTCGGCGAAGAACTGCTCGCTGCCGCCCGCCACATGCTGCGTGGCGACCACGGCGAGAGCCCCGCCGCGCCGCAGTGCGTCGGCGGCCTTGACCATCCGCACCGCGGGGTCGATCCAGTGGAACGCCGTCGCCGAGACGACCACGTCGAACGGCTCGTCCGGCAGCGGCCAGGTTTCGAAGTCCGCCGTCACGACCTCCACCGTCCCGGACCCGGCGAGACGGCGTCGGGCTACGGCGGCCATGTCCGCGCCGCGCTCGACGGCGGTGATCCGGCACCCGCGGGCGGCGAGCGGCACGGTCGCCTTGCCGGTGCCCGCCCCCACCTCCAGAACGCGGGCGCCGGGACCGGCGCCGGCCAGCGCTTCGAGGTCGTCGAAGAGCGCGGGCGGATACCCGGGCCTGGCACGGTCGTACAGTTCGGCGTCCTCGTCGAAGGTCCGGCTCAGACGGACACGGCGCGCCTCGTCGGGCGTGTCATCGCGCATGCCGCACAGGGTAGGGGCGAACCTGGTCGTGGGCGGGCTTCGAGCCCGCCCACGCTTGCCGGCGCCTTCCAGGCCATGGCCCGTACGCGGCACTCGCCGCCGTCACGGGGCACCCGTCAGCCGTCACCGGCGCCGGTCACCCGTCATCTGCGCCCGCGCAGGCGTCCGAGGAGCCGGCGCGCCTGGTCGCGCTTGCGCGGGTCGGCGGCGGCGCGGCGGACCGTCTCCACGGCGCGCTGTCCCTGCGGGGTGCGGGTGTACTCCTTGAGACGCGTGATCAATCCGGCCATGTCGTCCTCCTCTGGGTGTGCTTGGGGCTCGCTTACCCGCTGAGGGGCCGGGGATGCCCGCCACGTTCGACGTCGGCGGTGCGCACCGGCCGTCCGCTGCCGGGGTCATGACGGGCGGTGGGGCGAGGTCGTACGCCGCGGCTCGGCGGCGGTCCCGTTCGGGCGGGGCGTGCGGCCCGTCCCCGGTTCCGCCTCCGGCCGGTCGGCGACCAGCCCGGAGGCCCCGGCGTCACCTCCCGCGTAACCTCCTCCTGTGCCAGCCTCCCGCCTCCATCGCGTCGCCGTTCTCGTCCTCGACGGTGCGAAGCCGCTCGATGTCGGCATCCCCGCACAGGTGTTCACGACCCGCGCGAGCATGCCGTACGAGGTGCGGGTGTGCGGGGCGACACCCGGCCTCGTGACCGGCGGCGACGGCCTCGCCTACTACGTCGCCCACGGCCTCGAAGCACTCGCCTGGGCCGACATCGTCTTCGTCCCCGGCTACCGGTTCCCGGACCGCGACGACCCGCCGAAGGCCGTCGTCGACGCTCTGGTCGCCGCGCACGACCGGGGCGCACGGCTCGCCGCGATCTCGACGGGTGCCTTCGCGCTGGCCGCCACGGGTCTGCTCGACGGCCGGCGCGCCACCACGCACTGGCACTACACGCGGGCTCTCATGGCCCGCCATCCGCTCGTCCAGGTCGACGAGAACGTGCTGTTCGTCGACGAGGGGAGCGTCCTCACCTCGGCCGGCGCCGCCTCCGGCATCGACCTGTGTCTGCACATCCTGCGCGGCGACCTCGGAGTGGCGGCGTCGAACCACGCGGCCCGGCGCCTCGTCGCCGCCCCCTACCGCAGCGGCGGCCAGGCCCAGTACGTGCCCCGCAGCGTCCCCGAGCCGCTGGGCGAGCGGTTCGCCACCACCCGCGAGTGGGCTCTGCACCGGCTCGGCGAGCACCTCACCCTCGACACGCTGGCCCGCCAGGCCGGGGTCTCGCCGCGCACCTTCTCCCGGCGCTTCGTCGAAGAGACCGGCTACACGCCGATGCAGTGGGTGATGCGGGCGCGTCTCGACCTGGCGCGCGAACTCCTCGAACGGTCGGAGCGCAGCGTCGAGCAGATCGCCGCGGACGTGGGCCTCGGCACCGGGGCGAACCTGCGCCTGCACTTCCAGCGCATCCTCGGCACCACGCCGAGCGAGTACCGGCGCACCTTCACCCGGGGCGAGTGAACGACCCGGGCACCGCCGGGGCGGCGGGTGCCGAGAGCAGCGGCTGCCGGAGGCGGTGGCGGGCGGCGGGTCGCCGGGCGGTGGGTGCCGAAAGCGCTGGTCGACCGCGGCGGGACCTGGGCGGGCAGGGGGGTGAAACCGCTGGCGGCATGCTTTCGGACCCTGTGGCGGGATGTGGCGGGATCCTTTTGAACCGTGGCGATCACGCCACTGTCAGCGGGGCCGGCCGCGAGCGAGCCTGGTGACCAAGGGAAAGGGACACCACTCATGACTCGCATCGCCATCAACGGATTCGGCCGCATCGGACGCAACGTGCTGCGCGCCCTGCTCGAACGCGACAGCGCCCTCGAGGTCGTCGCCGTCAACGACCTGACGGAGCCCGCCACGCTCGCCCGCCTGCTCGCGTACGACAGCACGGCCGGCCGGCTCGGACGTCCGGTGACCGTCGACGGTGACGCCCTCGTCGTCGACGGGCGTCGGATCAAGGTGCTCGCCGAGCGCGAGCCGGCGCAGCTGCCGTGGGCCGAGCTCGGCGTCGACATCGTCCTGGAGGCCACCGGCCGCTTCACCTCGGCCAAGGCCGCCCGCGCCCACCTCGACGCGGGCGCGAAGAAGGTCCTCGTCAGCGCGCCGTCCGACGGCGCCGACGTCACCCTCGCGTACGGCGTCAACAACGACGCCTACGACCCGGACGTGCACACGATCGTCTCGAACGCCTCCTGCACCACCAACGCGCTCGCCCCGCTGGCCGCGGTCCTCGACGAGCTCGCCGGCATCGAGCACGGCTTCATGACGACGGTGCACGCCTACACGCAGGAGCAGAACCTGCAGGACGGCCCGCACCGCGACGCCCGTCGCGCCCGCGCCGCCGGCGTCAACATCGTGCCGACCACGACCGGCGCCGCCAAGGCGATCGGCCTGGTGCTGCCGAACCTCGACGGCAAGCTGTCGGGCGACTCGATCCGCGTCCCCGTCCCGGTCGGCTCGATCGTCGAACTCAACACGACCGTCGCACGGGACGTGACCCGCGAGGACGTCCTGGAGGCCTACCGCACCGCGGCCGAGGGTCGGCTCGCCGGCGTCCTCGAGTACTCGGACGACCCGCTCGTGTCGTCCGACATCACGGGCAACCCCGCCTCCTCCATCTTCGACTCGGCCCTCACCCGGGTCGAGGGGCGCCACATCAAGGTGGTCGCCTGGTACGACAACGAGTGGGGCTTCTCGAACCGCGTGATCGACACGCTCGAGTTCATCGCCGCCCGCTGACCGGACGGCGCGCGGTACGCCACGTGCGGTGCCCCCCCCGGCCCCGCACCCACGGCGGGCACGCTTCGGCCGGCCGATCGGACCGGCCGGAGCGCCCGGCCGGAGCGACGGGGCCCGGACGGCTCCGCAGCGCGAGCGCGCCCACGCCCTGTGTGACCCCGGTCCGCGCCGGGGCGCGGGAGCGTCTGTGCCGATTGGCGGCCGGCGCCCACGGGTAGCGGGATGAGGAGGGGGCGGCGGACCATGCGGAACTCGAGGAAGCGCAAGGAGGCGCCGTGACGGACCTCGACCCCTTCACCGACGTGCTCGACGGCCCGATGTACGTGGTCACGACCGCGTCCGGTGCCACGCGGGCGGGCTGTCTGGTGGGCTTCGTGTCGCAATGCTCCATCGATCCGCCGAGGTTCGCCGTCTGGCTGTCGATCGCCAACCACACGTACCGCGTCGCGTCCGAGGCCGAGTACCTCACGGTGCACCTGCTCCATCAGGGCGACCGGGCGCTGGCGGCGCTCTTCGGAGAGGAGACGGGCGATCGGGTGGACAAGTTCGCCCGGGTCGCGTGGCGTCGTGGACACGGGGGCAGCCCGGTGCTGCAACAGCTCCCGGTGTGGTTCACCGGCCGGATCGAACGGCGTGTCGAGGGCGGCGACCACGTGTGCTTCCTCCTGGAACCCGTAGCGGTGTGTCCGCCGTACGAGGGAGAGCCGCCGCCCCTGCTCCGGCTCAGCGAACTGACGGACCTCGATCCCGGCCACCCCGCCTGAGCCCCGGGGAACGGGCGCGCCCCGCCCGGAACCGGGCACGCGCTTGACCGTCGCCCCGTCGCGACCTGGTGCCCGGCGAGCGCGACAGGGCCGTGCCGTCAGCCGTGCGCCGGAGGCATGGGACGGGGCGGGGCGGGTACGCGCACGCCGAGCGGCTCCGCAGCCGTTCCACGCGTGCTCTGCCTGCACTTGCGTTCCTCCGGGAAGGCCGGCCGGGGAGCGCACGCCCGCGCACCGCACTTTTGGAGGCCGCCGTGAACAGGGCCGCGCTCTTCGACGTCGACGGCACCCTCGCCGACACCAACCACCTGCACGTGACGTGCTGGTGGGAGGCCTTTCGGCAGGCCGGACACGAAGTCGCCATGCACGACATCCACCGCGCGATCGGACTACCCGGCGAGGACCTCCTCGCGCATCTGCTGGGCGAGGACCGGGACACGGACGCCGACGGCAGGCTGACAGCGGCGCACGACGCCCTCTACGGCACCTACTTCGACCGGCTGCCGCCCCTGGACTCGGCAGCCGACCTGCTGCGCGAGCTCGACGGGCGCGGCTGGGCCGTGGTGCTCGTCACCTCCGCACGACAGGCCGAACTGGACGCTCTGATGAAAGCCCTCGACGCCGACGACGCGATCACCGCCACGGCCAGTGCCGACGACGTCGACGAGGGGAAGCCCGCGCCCGATCCGGTGCACCGCGCCCTCGGCCTCGTCGACGCGCCCGCGCGCGGATCGGTGTTCGTCGGCGACACGGTCTGGGACATGCAGGCGGGCTCCCGCGCCGATGTCGCCTGCGTCGGGCTGCTGTGCGGCGGGATCCCCGGGGGAGACCTGGAGGGCGCGGGGGCCCGGGCCGTCTACCGGGACCCCGCCGATCTCCTCGCCCACCTCGATGCCAGTCCGTTCGGCGACACCGGAGGCCTTCACCTCCCCGGCGGCTAGAGCAGCCGGCCCCCCACCGCCCTGGCGCCGGCTTCCGCTCCGAGCTCCGCATGTCCGGCGCCGAGCACGCCCGAGGCCCGTCCGGCCTGCCCGAGGCCGTATCGAGCATGCCCGGGGCCGTAGGGGGTAGTCGCCTGACGGCGCCGGCACCAGCCACGGTCCCGCCCCGGCACCGGCCCTCGCGTCCCGCGCGAAGGGGCCGGGCCGACCGCGGGCCGGTGGAGGGAGGCCTCTTCGGGCTCCCTCCATCTGCCCGCGCCGGTCCGTCAGGAGCAGGGGCGGTCGGAAGCGGGTGACCTCATCGGTGCCCGGCAGCCGGCACCGATGCCCAGCAGCGGAACCAGGCGCGCCCCCGATGGCCTCGTCCCGGAGGGAGTCCCATGCGCGCACCTCACGACTCCGGTGCGCAGGAGCCCACGCCCGGGGAGCCGGGTGGACCCCTGGACGCCTCGGAGCGCGCGGAGTACGAGCGGCTGCGCAGGCACGCCGGCCTTCGCCACCGGAGGCTGCGGATCTCGGTGGCCTCCGTGCTCCTCGCGCTGGCCGTCCTCCTCGCCCCCGTGGGCGTCCTGGCCGCATGGGCGAGTTCGGAGATCAACGACGTCGACCGGTACGGGCAGACCGTCGCGCCGCTGGCCCGCGATCCCGCCGTCCAGGACGTGCTCGTCGACCGCGCCACCGACGGCGTTCTCGCACGCGTCGACGTCCACAAGGTCTCCGATGCCCTGGCCGACATCCTGGCCGACCGCGACGCACCCCGATTCCTCGTCGACGCCGCCCGGTCCATGGACGAGCAGCTCAAGAGCGGCCTCGGTACCGCCGTGCGTTACGTGGTGAGGAAGGTGGTCACCAGCGACGCGTTCGCCGAGGCCTGGGACAAGGTCAACCACGGCGCCCACACCGCCGCGATGAACGTCCTGACCGGGGAGGGCGGCGGCCCGATCGAGGTCAGGGACGACCGCCTGGTCCTGAACGTCGGGGTCGTGGTCGAGGAGATGCAGATGCAGCTCATCGGCACGACCCTCGTCGACTCGGACCAGATCCCCGGAGCCGACACCTCGGTCGTGCTGCTGCGGAGCGACCGGCTGGGCGAGATCCGGGACACCGTTCGCTGGCTCGGTGTCCTCGGCCCCTGGCTGCCGGTGACCGTCGTGGGCCTCGCCGGCCTCGGCGTCTGGGCCGCCCCTTCGCACCGGAGGGCGGTGATGGCCGTGGGGACGGGCGTCGCCGTGTCGATGTGCGGCCTGTTCGTCGGGCTCTCCGTGCTGCGACAGGTGTACCTGGACGCGGTGACCCCCGCCGTGCAGTCGCAGGAAGCCGCGGTGGCCGTCTACGACACGTTCGTCCGGTACCTCCGGCAGGCCACGGCGACGGTGCTCGTGATCGCGCTGGTCGCCGCCCTGGCGGGCTATCTGTGCGGGCCGGGCAGGGGAGCCCGCGCTGTCCGCACGGCCACCGGAGGGGGCCTCGACGCCGCCGGTCGCGCCCTCGTCCGCAGGGGATGGGACACCGGCCGCGTCGGCGCCTGGCTGCGCGGGCACCGCCTCCTGACCACCGGCGCCGTGATCGCGGCAGGGGCCCTCGCCCTGCTCCTCTGGAGTTACCCCACGCCGACGGTCGTGGCCTTCGTGCTGCTGTGCGCCGGGGGCGTCCTGGCGGTACTCGGCCTCCTGGCGGCCTCCACGAACGACACGGCAGACGGGTGAGCCGGGCGGTGGCCGCGGGGCCGGCCACGGCGACCGGGGGCGCGCGCTGCGGAGGCCGCCGTTGCCGTGCTGACCTGGGGTGAGTCGTCATCTATGCTTCAAGGCGGCCACGAGGCGATGGCTCGCTCCTGAACGCGGCACCGCACAGCGGACGGTCGGGCCGGGGGCGAGTGCCCGCGTCGGGGCCCAGACCCGGGCGGGGGACGACGTGACACCGGTCATGAAGGTCCTGGGGAATCGACTGACCGCCGCCACGCGTCCCAGCGGTGGGGGTGGCCCAGCTCCCGCCCGCGAACAGAAGCCCCCAGGGAGAAGTGAGGTATGTCGGTGATCTGCGTCGGAGGCATGATCGGGATCGGCAAGACGAGCGTGGCCGAGCTGCTCGCCAAGGAACTCGGCAGCGACGTCTTCTACGAGAGCGTGGACGACAACCCGATCCTGCCGCTCTTCTACACGGCGAGCCCCGAGGAGATCCAGGCGAAGCGCTACCCCTTCCTGCTCCAGCTCTACTTCCTGCAGACGCGGTTCGCCTCGATCAAGGAGGCGTACAAGCAGGGCGACAACGTCCTCGACCGGTCCATCTACGAGGACTGGTACTTCGCCAAGGTCAACCACGACCTGGGCCGCATCAGCTCCCTCGAGATGCAGGTGTACGAGGGGCTGCTGAACGAGATGATGCGCGAGATCGACAGCCTGCCCTACCGCAAGGCGCCCGACCTCATGGTCTACCTCAAGGCGGACTTCGCGACGGTGCTCAAGCGCATCGGGCTGCGCGGCCGTGACTTCGAGCAGGACGAGGCCCTCGTGGAGTACTACCGGACGCTCTGGTCCGGCTACGACGACTGGGTGCACAAGCACTACTCGGCCAGCGACGTCCTCGTCATCGACATGAACCGGACCGACGTGGTGAACAACCCCGCCGACGCGGCCCGCGTGGCGCAGGAGGTCAAGGACGCCCTGACCGCCGCCAGGCGCCGCGCCTGAAGCCGGCGGCGGCGACTGCCGCCCAGGCCGTGGACGCGTCCACGGCCGCACGCTGCCCCGGTCCCGTGGGCATGCGCAGACTCCGAAGGACAGGTGGACACCGGCCATGACCGCCGACTGGTACGTCCTCATCGAAGAGGACACCCGTATCACCGAACGCCCTGAAGGGGTGGAGCTGAAGCTTCACCGGTGGATGCTCGTGGGCACGCACCACATCGGACAGGACGAGGCGGAGGCCGTCGCGGCGGCCGAGGACGCGGCGCTGCACCATGTGCCGGGCGTCCTGGCCCGGCACGCCAGACCGGGCGACGAACCGGCCCGGCACGCCTTCCTCGCCCAGGACGGCGCATGGGTGGTGAGGGTGAGGCAGCGTCACCGCGAGTGCCACATACGGGTGACCACGGCCCGGCTCGTGCACGCGCGGGAGGAGAAGGTGGCGCCGCCGAAAAGCCTGAAGGAGAAGCTCCGGACCGCCGTGGAGGGACCGCCGCTTCCCGTCGAGCCCTGGAGTTGGACACCACGGGGCACGAACGACCGGGTCTGACCCGCGACCCCGGAACGGGACGCGGCCGCTGCGGGAAGCTCCTTGGGCGGCAGAGCCGTCGACCTCTGCGCGACGGCTGCGGACGGGGCCGTCGGACCGGCGGGGGGAGCCGCCGATCCGACGGCCGGATGCGGGCCGTCGTCCGCCGTCGGTGCCGTCCTGGTCAGGTCACCGGTTCCGGGCCGGGCCCCGGAGAAGGAAGCGGTCCCGGTTGCGGAAACGGTTCCGGGCGCGGGTCGGGGGCGGGCGGGTCGGGCTCGGGCTGCGGCGGTGCCGGCGGGACCGGGTCGGGCCCGCCGGGCCCGGGAACCGGACCGGGCAGCGGCCCGGGTGTGGGCCCGGGACCGGGCCCCGGCGACGGCGTGGGGCTGGGCGGAACAGGGTCGTTCGGTGGCGTACTCATGTCACGCGCGTACCCCCGTGGCGGCACGGCACGCGTCCGCCGTGCAGGTGACCGGCGGCGCCGGGCCGCACGGGAGTGCCGGGTCGCGCGGGCCTCTCGTGGGGGAGGTCCGGCGGCGTCCGGAGGGACCGCTGGACACCGGGCCGTCCGTGGTTCTGGTGCACACTGGAGGGGTGGTCCTGCCTCCCTCGCGTCTCGGCGCGCTGCGCGAGCGGGCCGGTGAGGCTCTGATGCACCGGGTCGCCGGCCCCACCGCGCACGCGAAGCGGGCCCGCATCCACGGGACGCCCGGGCCACGCTGGTTCGCCCCCGACCGCCCGGTGAGGGTCGTGCACACGGACGCGGCGATGTACGTCGGCGGGCTCGCCGCGCTGCTGCTGCAGTCCTTGCACCCCGTGGCGATGGCGGCGGTCGCGGCGCACTCGGGATTCGAGAGTGATCCGTGGGGGCGGCTTCAGCGCACCAGCACCTTCCTGGCGGTCACGACGTTCGGCACGGCACAGGACGCCGAACGCTCGGTGGAGCGAGTGCGCCGCGTGCACGACTCGGTGCAGGGGCGGACCCCGGAGGGCGTGCCGTACCGAGCCTCCGATCCGCATCTCCTCGCCTGGGTCCACGCCGCCGAGACCGCCTGCTTCCTGAGGGCCCATCAGCGCTACGGCCGGCGCCCGCTGGACCAGGGGGCGGCGGACGGCTACGTCGCCGACATGGCGAAGGTCGCGCGGCCGCTCGGCGTGACGGATCCGCCGCGGACCACCGGCGAACTGGCGGCGCGCCTCGCGGAGTACCGCCCGGAGCTGCGCGCCACGGCGCAGTCGCGTGCGGCGGCGCGCTATCTGCTGTCCCGTCCTCCGCTGCCGTGGCCCGCCCGGCTGCCCTACGCGTTCCTCGCGGCAGCGGCGGTCGAACTGCTCCCCGCCTGGGCCCGGGCACGTCTCGACCTGCCCTACGCCACGCGCCTTCTGCTGCCGCTGGCCCGGCCCGGCGGGCACGCGGTCGTCGCGGCGATCCGCTGGATCATGCCCGCGGCGCCACGGCCGGCGCGCGCACCGGGAGCAGGCCTCCCCTCGCCCGACCTGCGCGCCTCCTGAGCGGCGACGGTTCCGGGCCCCGGACAGGGCCGAGGCGGAAGGGGAGGGGCCGTCGCCGTGGCCACGGGGCCCGGCGACGCCGCTGTGCGCCCTCGCGGACCGCCCGGTGGCGGTAAGGACGGTGCGATCGGGCTCGGTGCTCCTGCGAGAGGCCTGACAGGAGTGCGCTCCGGGTGGCTGGCGTCTCTTCGCCACTTCCCTCGCATCGCTGTCGATGTGCCCCGCACACTCCGTAGGTTCCTGTAGGTGACAGTCAGTGCTCAGCTCATCACCAGGTAGGAGAGCCCATGCATGTTCGACAGCGCGTCGCGGGGACCGTCGCTGCTCTGGCGCTCGCGGCGGGTGGCCTGCTGGCCGCCTCGCCCGCGGCATCCGCGTCGGAGTCCGCCCCGTCCGCCCTCAGCTGTTCCTCACGGCTGGTCACCGGAAGCGGTGGGCACCGAGGGGCCGAGATCAGGTGCACCGGATCCTCCTTCACCGGGGTGATCGACTGCCGGCGCGTCGACAACGGCTATGTGTACCGGCACTTCGGCAACCGCGTTCCCTCGGGCGGCACGTCGACCGTCTGGTGCGACCTGAACGCCACCGTCATCCAGGCCTACGGAACCCCCAGCTGATCCCGACGTCCTCGCTGTACGACCCGTGGTCGTAGGGCCGGCGCCGTCGACGGCGATCACGAGGGAGCCGGACCTCCTGGCCCCGGCCGGCTCGCGAACGCGGCGCGCCGGCCGGGCCCGGAGCCGACCATGCCGGTCTTCAAGGCCGCCGTGTGGTCACGAGGCCGTCCACCGGACGCCTCGTGACCCGCGGCGGCCTCACTCGTGTGCCTCCGCTCCCATGAGCACCGAGAGCGCCCACCGGTGGTGCGCAGCCCCGGGGGATCGGGAGGGGGCGCCCAGCGCCTTCGCATCCTCGGGCGGCACGGCACGGTCCGGCAACGGCATGGAGAGGCGACCGGAGGGGAGATGAACCCGTACGGTCGGGGCCGGACCATGACGTGGCGTCACGGACTTCGTGCCGCCGTCGGGTCCCGACCGGTCTCGTCCGCCGACGCCGTCGGAACAGGAGCACGCCATGCGCCTCTACGCCCAGACCCGAGCACGCCGTTCGCGCCAGGTACTGGCGGATCTGACGGCCGTCCTCCTGATCGCTGTCGCCGTGTGGTTCGCCCTGGCCGTCCGTGACACCGTCATGCTGCTGGCCGAGCCGGGGAAGAAGGTGGAGGACGCCGGTGGTAGCCTCGCCTCCGGTCTGGACGACGCGGGGGACGCGGCATCGCGCGTACCGTTGATCGGAGGCGTGCTGAAGAAGCCGCTCCGGTCCGCCGCCGATGCCGGCTCGGGGCTCTCGGACGCCGGGCAGTCGATGCAGGACCTGGTGGGCCGGGTGGCCAACCTGACGGCGTTCGCCCTGATCCTCTTCTCGGTGGCGTTCGTGCTCGTGCTCTGGCTTCCCCCGCGCGTGCGCTGGATCCGGCGCAGCGCCCGGATCCGCGAACTGCTCGACACCCCCGGCGGAGCCGATCTGATGGCCCTGCGGGCGTTGACCGGACCGCTGAAGGACCTGGCCACGGTTCCGGTCCCGCCCGGCGGCCTGGCCGACGCATGGCGGCGTGGCGACGAGAAGGCCATCGGGGACCTGTGCCGGACGGCGCTCAGCCGGGCCGGCCTGCGCGCGTGAGGCCTGAGTCACGCCGACGAGCGCGGGTCCCGGGCCGTGCCCGGGTGGTGGCGCGCGGCAGAGCTCTGTCCGGCCGTCACGGCGGAGGGTCCGGGGAGGGCGGGCCGGTGGCAGAAGGTCCGTCCGGCGCCCGGTCGTCCTGCGGCCGTGCGGCGGGGGACGACGGGGCGGAAGGCTGCGGGGCGGGCAACGGCGGGGCGGGAGACGACGGGGCCGGAGACAGCGGGGCGGAAGTCCGCGGCGTGCGAGGCGCCGGCCCGGAGGCCGGTCCGCCGGCGGCAGCGGTGCGCCGGAGCCGTCCGACCACGGTCTTCAGCACCGCGACCAGGGGGACGGCGACCACCGCGCCGCCGATCCCCGCGACGGTGCCGCCCGCCGCGACGGCGAGGACCACGCCCAGCGGGTGCACCCGCACCGCCCGGCCCAGGATGAACGGCTGGAGCACGTGGCCCTCGATCTGCTGGACGATCAGAACGACCATCAGCACCATCGCGGCGGCGAACAGCCCTTCGGTGACGAGCGCGACGAGCACCGCCAGGGCGCCCGAGCCCACGGCGCCCACCAGGGGGACGAAGGAGAAGAGGAAGATGAAGACGGCAAGGGGCACCGCCAGCGGCACCCCGAGGAAGTACACGCCGAGCCCGATGAACACGGCGTCGACCAGCGCCACGAGCACGGTTCCGCGGACGTAGCCGGTCAGGGTCGCCCAGGCGGCGGGGCCGCAGTCGGCCACGGCGGGCCGGGCGGCGGCGGGTACCGCGAGGAGCGTCCAGCGCCAGATGCGCGGACCGTCGTACAGCAGGAACAGCGTGGAGAAGAAGGCCAGCAGCATGCCGGTGAGCACTTCCACGAGGACGGTGACGCCCTGCAGCCCCCTCGACGCGACTCCGCCCGAAGTGAGGCCCTTCCCCAGACTGTCGGTGACGGAGTCGATCTGCTTCTCCGTCACGTGGAGCGGGCTGCTCAGCAGCCACTGCTTCAGCTCCCCGACGCCCTCGCGCACCCGGGCGGTGAGGACGTCCGTGTTGTCCATCACCTGCCAGACGACGAACCAGCCCGCCAGCCCGAGGAGGACGAAGCCGCACAGGGCGGTGAGGGCGGTGGCCGGGCCGCGGGGCATGCCGTGCCGGTGCAGGCGGGCCACGGTGGGCTGGAGGAGGGCGGTCACCAGCAGCGCCACGACGAAGGCGAGGACCACGACGCGCAGGGCCGACACCACGCGGAACAGCACCCACAGGCCTCCGGCGATGACGAGGAGCCGCCAGGCCGCCTCGGCGGCCACCCTCAGCCCCCACGGCACGACCTCCGCCGGAGGCGGCCGTGGGGGCGGTGCGCGGGTGGCCGCGCCGCGAGCGGGCACGTCGTCGGTCTCCTGGTCAGCGGCTTGAAGACGCGCCCGCACGGAGGCGGCCGTGGGACCGAGCCGCCTCCGCCACCAGCCGGCTGCGTGCGCCATGACTACCGGGCCGGAGTCGGGTCACCAGTAGTGGTTGCGGCCGGCGACCGCGTGACCCATGGCCCCCATGATCCAGAGCACGGCGCCGATCACCAGCAGGATGATGCCGATCGTCCAGAGAATCGAGATACCCAGCGCGAAGCCGAGCACCAGCAGAATGATGCCGAGAATGATCATGGCTGCTCTCCACTCCGGGGGCGGCGGGCTGCACCGGACTGGTTCCCGGCCTTGGCGCGGCCCCTCTTGCAGAGCCGCAGCTACCCGTTTCCGCCCGGGCTATGCAAGCGCCGAGGGGAACAACGGCGGCGATCCGGCGCGGGCCTCGGCCGCCCGGCCGGGTCGGCGCCCCCCCGCCGGTCTCGTCCGCCACGGTCCCGGCCTGCGGGTCCGGGGGTCCGGGACGGCTTCCGGTGCGGTGCGGGGGAGGGGCGCCGGATCGGGCGGGGGCGTACGGGCGGTCACCGCCGCCGTCCGCGCCTGCGCCGTATCCAGACTCCCGCGGCGGCGCCGACGAGCGAGGCTGCCACGAACCCGACGACGGTCAGCCCGGGAGACCGGTCGGCGGGAGCGGACGGCGACGCGGCCGGGGCCCGGGCGGCGGCGGGTGTGGGCGACGTCTGCGGCGCGCCGGCGGGCGTGGCCGCGGTGCCGCCCGGAGCCGACGCGGTGGCGGGGGCCGCGGGCGCCGCGGCGACCGTCAACTCCCGCTCGGCGTGTCCGAGTGCGGGCTGCCCGGCGTCGACGGTGATCTGCCAGACGCCGGCCGGCAGGGCTTCGAGGGTGGTCCAGTCGGCCGGCCGGGCGCCGCGGACGAGTCTCCACGGGCCGGCCGTACGGCGGCCGTCCGCGCTGACGGCGCTGACCAGCCCGGCGACCTGCCCGTCGACTGCATCGCCGTCGTTCTCCCAGGTCACCTGCGTGAGGACGTGGCCGTCCCGGTGGCCGCTGATGACCACGTCCAGGGTGTCTCCGTGGGCGGCGGCGGGCTGCGGCAGGGCAAGGCCGAGTGCGAGCGCGGTCGTGAGGACGAGTGCGGGTCGGGTGGCGATGTGCATGGCGGTGCTCCGGTCCGGCGGGGGAGGGAATGCGGGGTCTGCGGGGGCGGGCCGCCGATCGGCGGCCCGCCCGAGGGGTCATGCGGTGTCGGCCTGCCGGCGGCTCAACCGGCCCGGCGGGCGGTCCAGACCTGGGCCGGCCGTCCGTCGGCCCGCTGGAGGTCGAGCAGCCAGGACCCGTAGTACGGACGGCTGCTGACGGTCAGTGCGTAGGCCCCGCTGCGGTCGGTGAGGGTCACCGAGCCGTCGGCGACCGTCATCCGCCACTGCTGGGCCGCGGAGCCGGGGGCGCAGGGCTGCTGGGCCACCCACATGCCGGGCGCGGGAGTTCCGCCGGGCTGGAGGCACTTGGCGGATGCCGCGGACCGGACGCGTACGAGACCGCCGCCGGCGTCGTCGAAGTACCACTGCTGCTGCTCGTACCCGTTGCTCTGGGCGCCGACCAGGACCGTGCCGTCGGCGCTGCGGCCGCCCCACAGCTGGGCGCTGAGCCCGGTGCTGCCGTTGGAGAGCAGGTAGCGGGTGTCGGGGGCGGTGGTGCCACCCGCCCCGGCGGTACGGAAGCTCGTCGCGCGGCCCGGACCGCTGTCGCGTCCCTGGCCGTCACGGACGGAGACGGCGACCGTGTGCGAGGTGCCCGGCCGCAGGTTGTAGACGCGCAGCGCGGTGCCCTGGACCCACGTCAGGTGCCGGCCGTCGAAGAGCACCTGGTACCAGGCGGCGCCGCTGACACGCGGCCAGCTCACCACGACGGAGTCCGCCTGGATCTGGCCGACCGTCACGTCGGGGCCGGTGCCGGGCCGCGGCCCGGTCGGGGTGGGCGTCGGGGTGGGGGTCGTGGTGCGGGTGGGGGTCGGCGTGGGAGTCGGGGTCGGGTCGGGTCCGGTGCCGCCGCCCTGGGCGCGCATCAGGAACTGGTTCTCGGCGATGTTCCAGTGCGTGGCGAGATAGCTGCCCGGCCGGGGACTGGTGTGGAAGTAGTCGTCGTGATTGCAGTCGAGGATGTTCTCGGAAGCGCGGTTGGTACAGACGTTGCGCATCTGCGGGTAGTACGGGCTGTCCGAGTAGCACATCACGTCCCACTCGTCCGTGCAGTGCGCGCCCCGGCTGGTGTTGGGCGCGCTGTTGTTGACCGCGCCGAGATTGTGGCCGAGTTCGTGGGCCGCGGTGTGCCCGCCCCAGCAGCCGCTGTCGGTGCGCCCGTAGGAGGGGCCGAAGTTGCTCAGGTTGGACTGGTCCGGCCGCTCGTCCCCGGCGAAGGTGCCGATGCCGCAGTAGACCTGCGCCTCGGCGAAGATCATGTACTTGCGGTCGCGCCGGTCGAGGCCCTTGGCGGCGAGCGCCCGGTTCGTGGCGCTGAACTCGGCCAGGGCGGAGTCGGTGAGTTCGATGTTCAGCACGGTCGGCGTGCAGTCCGCGGCGGTCACGTACCGGATGTGGCGGACGCCACCGGTCTCCTGGGCGCTGGCCGAGTAGATGAGGTCGGCGTCGGCGGCCCATTTGCGGAAGGAGGCGAGGTACTGGGAGTACCGGTCGGCTCCGGGGCCGTGGACGTAGACGACCTGGACCCGGTTGCCGGTGCTGCCGTCGCCGTCGCACGGGACGGTCTGCCCTGCGGGGCCGGCGGCCGCGGTCGTCGTGGCGCCGGTGGCGGCCGGTGCGGTGGTCGCGGTGGGGCTCGGTGACGCGGCGGCCGCGTCACGCGGGGTCCGTGCGTCGACGGCGGGCGCGTCCTGCGCGGGGCCCTGGCCCGTGCGGGGCGCGGACTGCGGAGCGGCCGGCTTGGCGGGATCGGCGGCCGGTGCGACGGACTTGACCGCGGGCGGCGTGTCCTTCTTGATGTCGACGCCCTTGGGCGGGGCGTCGGGGCCGTGGGTGCACAGGCCGGTGGCGGTGGCGTAGACGCCTGCGCAGCGGTCTCCCTGGGGGGCCACCTTGAGCCCGTCGTACACCAGGCCCCGGGCCGGCTCGTTGGACGGCTTCTTCCGGATCGGTTCCGGCTCCTCGTCACGGGCCGGTGCCGCGGCGGGTACGGCGATGTCGGTGACGGGGGTCTCCAGGCGGGCGAGCGGCGTCGCGCTCGAGTCCGCGCGCCCCGCCTCGTACGCGATCCCCCCGGCTATGAGCGCCGCGAGAGCCATGGCGGTGGTGACACCTATGAGGGGTCTGCGAGGCCGTGCCTCGCGTGCCCGGTCCGGCTTCGGCTTCCTATGTCTAGACATGCACACCTCAACTCTTTGGTCAGAAGACTGGGTGCGCGGAAGCCTGTCAGAACCTTCCGGTGAAGAATTCGGACAAAGGGGAGAGTGCTCGAAGAATCCATTCCGTTACCTACGCCACCGTATCTGATGAACAATCAATTGCCTTTGAATGAAAGGCAGTTGGTCAAGGTGTCGAGTCTTGGTCCAGGCCTTTCCGGGAATCCCGTTATCTGATTGAAATAAACGGCGATGGTTATTGACGTGAATTCAGTAAAGGATTCACCTAATTTCTCACCTCGCGAATCCCCCTGATCACGACCGGTGATCGGCCGTCAGCTCGCCGGGCCCGCAGGCCTCTTCCGAGCCCGTTGCGGAGGGACCGTCCCCGGGGGAGCGCGTACCGGGACCCGCCGCGCCCCCCACCGCGCGGCCTCGGTGGGGGGGGCAGGACGGGGGAAGGTGGGGGCCGGGGAGGCGCGCCGTCGCGCAGCCTCGGCCGAGCGCCCGGACGCGACCGGTCGGGGCGCGTTCGTCAGGACCGGCGGCGCGGGTGGGATGATCCTTCCCTCTCCCGGCCCCGCGACGACGCCACGGCTGCCGGGTCACCGTGACCGACGAGGAAGACGAAGGACCGATGACGCTGAACGTGGGCCAACGGGTGCGCCTCGCGACGGAGCTCAGGCTGCCCGGAGCGGTGACCTTGGCGGGGGAGCCCTCTGAGGAGCCGGGCGCCTTCGCCGCCTCGCTGGCCCTCGCGGCGGGCGTCGAGGGCACCGTCGAGCGTGTGGACGAGCGTCACCGGCAGCAGAGCCACGAGGTCCGGGAATACCTGCGCCTCAAGTCGCTCCTCGACGACTTCGGCCCTCAGATGCCCCCGGCGAGCAGAGCGCAACTCGAGGAGCAGGTCGGGTCCCTGGAAGGGGAGTGGGCCGCCTATCGGCGGCGCGTGCGCCACGTCACGGTCCGCGTCCTGCTCGACAACGGATTCGTCCTCGACGACGCGCCCCAGGAGGCCTTCACCCCTGTCTGACCGGGCGCCGGGGGCGCGCTCGCCGGCCGACCGTCAGTCCACCAGGACGCCCGGGTTGAGGATGTGGTGCGGGTCCAGGCTGTTCTTGGCGGCGCGGAGGGCCAGCGCGAAGGGCTCCGGGCGCTGGCGGTCGTAGGCGGGGCGGTGGTCGCGGCCCACGGCGTGATGATGGGTGATCGTGGCGCGGTGGCGGTGCAGGACGCCGGTCGCGGCGGCCTTGATGTCGTCCCAGATCCGGACCTCGTCGCCGGGACGGCCGGCCACGGCCACGGTGAAGTACGGGGCGGCTCCGTCGGGGTAGACGTGGGTCAGGCGGCAGTTGACGGTCGCCCGGTGCCCCGTGGCCTTGAGCGCGGCGGCGCCGACCTCGGTGCGTACGGCCTCGATGAGAGCGGGAACGCGGTCCCAGGTGGCGGCGGTCTCGAAGGTGTCGACGACCGCGCCCATGCGGGCCAGACCGTCGCGCAGGTAGGGCATGCGAAGGAAGGCGGAGCGCCACGCGCCCACGGCCGCGTCGGCCCCCGCTCCGCGGCCGCCCGTCGGTGCCTCGCCGCGACCGCCGTGGGCCCGGGCGAGGTCCAGAGCCGTCTCGAGGCGGTCGTCCACCCGGGCGGTGGCGGATTCGAAGCCCAGGACGAGAACGGTCGACCCGTCGTGCGAGGCGCCGGAGAACAGCGCCTCGCCGGGGTCGAGCAGGCGGCAGTTGGCCGGGGCGAGGTCCGACTGGGCGATGGCTCTCACCGCGTCGAGGGCCCGGCGGAAGTCGCCGAAGGCCACGGACGCCGAGGCCTTGAACCGCGGGCGTTCCTGCAGGCGCATCCACGCCTCGGTGATGACGCCGAGCGCGCCCTCCGAGCCGAGGAACAGCCGGTCGGGCGACGGCCCCGCCCCGGACGCGGGGAGCCGCCACGAGGTGCCGGTGCCGGCGGGGGTGACCACACGCAAGGACTGCACGAAGTCGTCGATGTGGGTGCGGCCGGTGGCGTAGTGACCGCCTGCCCGGGTGGCGAGCCAGCCGCCGAGGGTGGAGAACTCGAAGCTCTGGGGGAAGTGGCGCAGCGTCAGGCCGTGCGGTCGGAGCTGTCCCTCCAGTACGGGCCCCAGGGCGCCGGCCTGGATCAGGGCGGAGCGGCCGGTGGTGTCGACCTCCCGCACCCGGTCCATCGCGGTCAGGTCGAGGGACAGCACGGCGCGGTGGGCGTCGCCGCGGTACTCCACTCCACCGACGACGGAGGAGCCGCCGCCGAAGGGGACGACGGCCACGGCGTGCTCGCCCGCCCAGTCGAGCAGATCGGCCACCTCCCGGTCGCCGGTCGGGCGGGCGACCAGGTCGGGGATGCGGCCGGGGCGTCCGCGCAGGGCACGGATGACGTCGCGGTAGGCCTTGCCCATGGCGTGGGCGGCGCGCTCCTCGGGGTCGGCGGTGACCAGGTGGGCCAGGGAGGACGGGGGTTCGGCGCCGGGCCGGCCGATGGCGAGGTCGGCGATGCGGGGGAGCGGCAGCGGGCGGGCCAGGGTGCCCGGCAGTAGGGCGCCCAGAGCGAGGCATTCGGCGTCGTCGGGGTGGGCGTCGGCAAGCCCCCAGCCCCACCAGGAGCGGGGGCGGGAGGGGCGGGGGACGGTCGCGGTGGCAGGCATGAGGATGCTCCCGGCGGGATCCGTTGAATTTACCCAACGGTAAATTACCCTAGGGTAAGATAAGGGGCATGACAACACCTCCTTCCAGGGCGGGCACCAAGGGCGTCCCGAGGGCCGAACGAGAACGGCAGGTCCTGGCAGCCGCCACCGAGGAGTTCGGCCGGAACGGCTACGAGGCCACCACCATGGCCGCCGTCGCCGCGCGCGTCGGCGTCACCAAGCCGCTGCTGCACCAGTACTTCGGCGGGAAGCAGGACCTCTACCTCGCCTGCCTGGACCCCGTCGGCGATCGCCTGCTGGGCGCCGTGCGCGCGGCGATGGCGGAACCCTCCGCCGAGGCGCCGCCCACCCCCCTGCGCGTCCTGGACGCGCTGTTCCACGCCCTGGAAGGGCAACGGGAGGCGTGGTTCGTCCTCTACGACCCCACGCTGCCGCCGGACAGCGACGCCGCCCGCCAAGCCGCGCACTACCGTGGCGCCATCGACGACCTGGCCGCGACGGGCACCGCCGATCTCCTGCGCACCGCCGGATCCGGCGACCCGCTCGACGCCGACGCCCTCACGTACGCGTGGCGCGGCCTGTGCACGGCCCTGGTCCGCTGGTGGATCGTCCATCCCGAGCAGTCGCCGGAGGCCATGACCCGGCGGTGCGAGCGGATCCTCGCCGCGGCGCGCGCCGTCGGGGGAACGGCGGACCTCGACGGCGCGGAGTCCTGAGGGGCGGGGTAGGTGCGGCACCGGGGCGCCAGCTCGTCCTCCACCTCGAACCCCGCCGGGGGCGGGGCCTTGGGGGTCGCCGTCCTCGTGGGTGGGGCGGGCGGAACCGGCGGGCGGCTCCGCGAAGCGCACCGCCAGGCCTCTCGGCGTCATCGCCATGACTGCCTGATGCCCGGCGACCCCTGGCGGCGCGCCCGCGAAGGCGCGCCGGTGCGGTGGCCGACCGTGAGGCCCGTGCGCTTTCCCGACCGAGGGGGGAAACGTCGCGCGCGACAAGGCATACTGACCGGTCAGTAGGAACTGTCGTCCGGGCCCCGCGCCCCTCCGCCCTGAGGAATCCGATGCCCTCGACCCAACGATCCGCTCTGCTGCTCGCCGGACTGCTCGCCTCCGCGGGTGCCGCTCATTTCGTGGCGCCGAAGCAGTTCGACGCCATCGTGCCGCGTGCGCTGCCGGGCAGCCGCCGGAGCTGGACCCTTGCAAGTGGTGCCGTGGAACTGGCCCTTGCGGCCGGCCTCGCGCACCCGGCCACGCGCCGGACGAGCGCCCGCGCCGCGGCGCTGTTCTTCGCGGCGGTCTTCCCGGCCAACGTGCAGATGGCGCACGACTGGCGCCATCGGCCCACGCCGGCCAGGGCGCTCGCCTACGGGAGGCTCCCCCTTCAGGTCCCCCTGATCCTGTGGGCCCGCCACGCCGCTCGCGCCGGCGAGTAGGAAACCGGGGCCGAACGGGGCCCCGGCTGCGCATGGCGGTCCCCCGTGTCGTTCCCGACCGCCGGCCGGGTGGACGAACCTCGCCACCGGCCCCCGAGCGGCCTCCGGCGGCGTGCGGGGGCGAACGTGGGGCGCACCCACGGCTCGTCAGGGCGTGCCTGCGTGGCCGCGGCGTGAGCGGGATGCCGCGGCTCCGCGCGTGCGGAGCCCCGCGACCGGGGGTCTGCCCCACCGTGCTCCGGGGGGCTGGTCGGAGTGCCCGGGGACGGCGCGGCATGATCATCTGTCCGTACGACATCCGCGCGACGGAAGGTGTACGGGTGAGAAGCCGGATCGGATACTCGGCATGGATCGTGGGCGTGATCCAGTTCTTCGTGACGCACGGGATCGTCGAGTCGGCCTGGGCCAGACCCTACAGCTGGGCCCGGAACAACATCAGCGACCTGGGCAACGCTCGCTGCGCCCTGCAGCGAGAGCCCGAGCCGCGGTACGTCTGCTCCCCCGAGCACGGTCTGATGAACGTCTCCTTCGTGGTCCTGGGAGTGCTGCTCGTCGTCGGGGTCGTGCTGACGGCCGGCGTCCTGTGGCGCAGGGGCCGTGCCGCCACCGCGGCCCGGGTGCTGCTCGCCGGCGCCGGCGTGGGATTCGTGCTCGCCGGGCTGGCTCCGGCCGACGTCGACGAGAACCTGCACGTCCTGGGCGCCCTCCTCATCATGGCGGTGGGCAACGTCGGGCTCGTTCTGGCGGTGTTCGGCCTGACGAAGGACCTGCCGGCCGCACTGCGGTGGGGCGCCGGTCTGCTGGGACTGACAGCGACGGCCGCTCTCGTGCTGTTCCTCTCCCGGCACTATCTCGGTCTCGGCATGGGGGGCATGGAACGCGTCGCCGCCCTTCCCCTTCTGTTCTGGGCGCTGGCAGTAGGCGCTCATGGCGTCGTGCGTCGGCCCGGCGCCGCGCGCACGGCGGAGAGCCCTCGGGGAGCGGCTCGGGGCGTCACGCGTGCCGCATCGCGTTGACTTCGACCTCTCCCGCCACTCGGGGCACGGTGGGGCGGTCGCGCCGGAACCGGGCCGATCGGCAACGCCCCTCGCTGCTCCGCCGCTCGGGGCGGCGAGGCGCTGCCGCGAGCGGTGCGCGGAAGGTCGTCGGCCATGCGAAGAGGCGGCATGGACGCGGTCAACGGGGCACCGGATACTGGCCGTCGACCCTGCGTCCCGAGATGCCTGGAGACGACGTGCGCACTCGCCTTGCTGTCGCCCTTGGTTCCGCCACGCTGACCTGCGGAGCCCTGCTCGCCGCCCCGCCGGCCGCCGCCGCCGACTATCCGGTCAGCAGCTTCGACGTCACCTACGGCCAGACGTACACCCGGGGGACCATCACCTGGTACGGGCGTTCGGTCGTGGTGGCGGGTGAGCACAAGTCGGTCGACGTGAACAGCTGCCGGGGCACCACGGCGTTCACGCTCGACTCGCTGAATCATCAGATGGGCGTGGGCCTTTCCGGGAACGTGTGCGGGGCCAGCGACACCTTCTCGTTCCTCGTGCCGGCAGACGCTCCAGGCGGGGCCGCGGTGGTGCGGGTGTGTCTGGACAACGGGGCGGACGGTCCGCAAGTGGTCTACCTGAAGTGCCTGAGGTACGGCCACCCGTGACACACGGCGCGGACGGCGGGGCCCGGGCCTGCCGGCGGCGATCCGGCGTCCGCGCGGCGGAGCGGGGCCGTCAGCCCCGCTCCGCGCGAAGTATCACCACAGACGGCGGACTGCGCAGGCGATGGCCCCGGCGAGACTGAGTCCGCTGCCGTAGGCGAGGCCGCGGAGGAAGTGCCCGAACGCGGCGCGGCACTGGAGCCGGACGTAGCTGCCGAGACGGCCGTAGGGGGTCTCGCCGCAGGTGCCGGTACGACGCCGGGTGTCGAGGACCCGACAGTAGTGGATCAGGCCTTCGCGTCCGTGGACGGGAGCGGGCGGGAACAGAACGCGCAGAGAGGTCCGCGCGCTGAGAGCGATGCCCCGCGTCGGCATGTCCGGGGCGGTGCGGGCACGGCCGAGTATGGCTCCGGGCGCGACTTCGGCGCCCGCCCCTTCGGGGCCGGCCGGCGTGGCGGTGGTCAGTATCGGACTGCTGGCAACGGTGCTCATGCCGTGGTCAACCGGCCGCCGGGGCCGGGCGGCACTGGTCGCGACCCTGCTTCACCCCTGATGGGGGCCGCTTTCCCCGGCAGGAGGGAAATTCCTCATCCAAACGGGGTGGAATGCGCCTGCCGCCTGTCGCCTGTCGCCTGTGCCACCCACCGCTGCCGTCTCATGCGTGACGGGCGGTCACCGCTCAGATCCGTGGGGGCGTTCGTCGTCGACCCGCCGACGGCGGGTGGTTCCCCCAGGCCGGCTCCGGCGCCGGCCACGGCGTCGCACCGGCCGCGCGGCCCCTCGCGCGCGCCGCCGCGTTCGCCGACCGGCGCGGGGCCTTGCTGCTGGGCGGTCAGAAGTGGCCTTCCCACCCACCCGCCCCCTGATGCATTGACAGGTTCGGGTCACCCTCTCCATTCTTGAGAGCGCTCTCACGAGCTCACTTCCCCCGTCCGGAGTCCCCACCTCCGAGGAGCCCTCCATGTCCCCACGGCATAGGCGCAAGCACACCAAGCTCATCCCCCTGGCCGCCGCCGCGCTGATCGGCATCGCCGCCACCGTCGTCGGGGTCGGCGACCCCGACCCGGCGTCCGCCACCGTCCCCGCGACGATCCCGCTCACCTTCACGAACAACTCGGGCCGTGGCGAGCAGGTCTACGTCTACAACCTCGGCACCGAGCTCTCCACGGGCCGGCAGGGGTGGGCGGACGCGAACGGCACCTTCCATCCCTGGCCGGCCGGGGGCTCCACGCCCGTGCCCGCGCCCGACGCATCCATCACCGGCCCGGCCAACGGCGGGTCGATGACCATCCGGCTGCCGAAGTTCTCGGGGCGGATCTACTTCAGCTACGGACAGAAGCTGGTGTTCAAGCTCGCTACGGGCGGCCTCGTGCAGCCCGCGGTGCAGAACCCCAGCGATCCCAACAGGAACATCCTGTTCAACTGGTCGGAGTACACCCTCAACGACTCGGGCCTGTGGATCAACAGCACCCAGGTCGACATGGTCTCGGCACCGTACGCCGTCGGCGTGAAACGCCCCGACGGCACCGTCGCGAACACCGGGCACCTCAAGCCCGGCGGATACCGCGGGTTCTACGACGCACTGCGCGGCCAGCCCGGCGGCTGGGCCAACCTGATCCAGACCCGGTCCGACGGCACGGTGCTGCGCGCGCTGGCGCCGGGCCACGGCATCGAGGCGGGAGCGCTTCCCCCGGGAGTGATGAGCGACTACATCAACCGCGTCTGGACCAAGTACGCCACCTCGACGCTGACCGTGACCCCGTTCGCGAACCAGCCGTCGGTGAAGTACTACGGCCGGGTCTCGGGCAACGTCATGAACTTCACCAACAGCGCCGGGGCCGTCGTCACCTCCTTCCAGAAGCCCGACTCCGACAGCGTCTTCGGCTGCTACAAGCTCCTCGACGCCCCGAACGACCAGGTGCGCGGACCCATCTCCCGCACGCTGTGCGCGGGCTACAACCGCTCCACCCTGCTCACCAACCCCAACCAGCCCGACACCTCGTCGGCCGGCTTCTACCAGGACGCCGTCACCAACCACTACTCCCGCAAGATCCACGCCCAGATGGCCGACGGCAAGGCGTACGGCTTCGCCTTCGACGACGTCGGCGCGCACGAGTCGCTGGTGCACGACGGCGACCCGCGCCAGGCCTACGTCACGCTCGACCCGTTCGACTGAGTCGGGTGGCGAAGGCGCTGATCACGGTGCGGCGCGAGCTGGGGGCCGCGGCGGATCGCGTCGATCACCGGCGGGTGATCGACGCGATCCCGGCCCGGGTGATCGTGATCGGCGCTGCCGCCGATCCGGCGGAGTGCGGGGCTTACCGGGTTCCGGGAGGGCTTGATCGCCGTGCACCCGGCCGGAGCCTCGACCCCGGCCGGGGTCGAGGCTCCGGCCGGGCCGACGGACGGGGTCAGACGCTCCAGATCTCCCTCATCGTCTCCACCTCGCCCTTGGCGTCCAGCGTCAGCTCGTAGATGTTGCCGAAGCAGCCGTAGGGCGGCACCACCTTGGGGTAGTCCTCGGTGGGAGCCCCGATCTCCTCGGCCAGGCAGCGGTCGATGTGCAGCGACAGCTGCTCGTGGTCGACCTGCTTCCACTGACCGGGCCCGGCAGCCAGGGCCAGATAGGCCCTGACGTTCTCGGGGAGGACGTAGTGCCTGGTCTGGGCGCCCTTCTCGGCGCCGTAGATCCAGTCGTTCGGAGTGCAGTGCGGCTTGGCCTCCGCCGCCTCGAAGCCGCCGGCGTCACGCATCAGCGCGACCTTCACCCTGAGGTGCCCTGCGGGCAGGGCCGGAGGGCGGCCGCAGTCGCCGCCCTTGCCGTCACCGTCGACGTCGTCGGCCGGGTCGCTGCTTGCGGTGCCACCGGAGTCCGGGGTCGTGGACGCGGTGGCCGACGGCGAGGTGGCGCCGGCGCCTCCGCTCGGGCCCGCCGCGGTGGGGTCCCCGGGACCGCAGGCGGCGACGCCGCTCAGGGCGGCGAGGAGCGCAAGGGCGCTGAGAACATGCCGAGTTGAGGTCATACTTTCATTCCCCCGAATGAGAGTGCTCCGTGTCGTGATCATGATTGATCGACGGAGCTTTCTACCCCACGGAGTTGTTGAATGGCCAATCGGCGGAGCCGGGTGCCTCCCCGCCGGGGAACCCGCGCCGCGCCGGAGCGGAAAGGCGAGGTCCCACGCGGGCCGGAGCGCGAGAATGGACACGCATGGACCTCGGCCGGGGTCCGTCCCGAAGACGATCACAGGGATGGTGGCGGGCGAGGCCGAAGGCCGCCCGTGCACCCACCCGCCCGGCCCGGGCCGAGGTCGTACGGGCGGGCGAGGCCGACGCCGGGATGCCTCGTCGGCGCCCGGGCGCCGACGGATTCCCCGGAACCCGGCGGTCTGCGGATGTCGAGAACGTGGCACCGGCTCCGTCCCAGGGAGAGAAGCGGTCACCACCGGCCGCACGAGCAGGAGGGAGACACCGACATGGCGATTCAGCGGATGGACAACGTCGGCATCGTCGTCGAGGACCTGGACGCGGCCGTCGCGTTCTTCGTGGAACTCGGCATGGAGCTGGAGGGCAGGGCCGAGATCGAGGGCCGCTTCGCCGACCAGTGCACCGGCCTCGACGGCGTCCGCTGTGACATCGCGATGCTCCGGACCCCGGACGGCCACAGTCGGCTCGAGCTGGCGAAGTACCGGAACCCCGTGGCGATCAGCACCGGTCCACGCGACCGGCCGCACAACATCCTGGGCACGCACCGCGTCATGTTCGCCGTCGACGACATCGAGGACACGGTTGCCCGCCTGCGTCCCCACGGTGCCGAACTCGTCGGCGAGATCGCCCGGTTCGAGGACGTCTATCTGCTGTGCTACCTCCGCGGCCCGGAGGGTGTGATCGTCGGACTGGCCGAGCAACTGGGCTGAGACGCTCCCGGCAGCGGCCGGGCCCTCGGTCACCCCTGCCTGCGGGCAGGGGCGGCCGGGCCCTCGGTCACCCCTGCCTGCGGGCAGGGCCTACGCTGGGACCTGCGGCCACCGCATGATCGTTTGTCTTCACGCACCGATGATCAACGGTGGCCGGACCCGTCTCCACACCGCGTCAGGTCGCGCAGCGTCCGTCTGCCGGCCGCTGTATCGGAGGGCCTGTGCAACGTGGCGAAGTCTGGTGGGTCCGGTTCGACGAGCCGAGGCTGGTCGTCCTGCTGTCAGGCGAGGACGCGTCCGGATTCCAGGTGATGCAGGTGGTCGCTCCGGCGGGCCTCGACATCAGCGGTCTGGCCATCGAAGTGACGGTCGGCGCCGGGGAAGGGCTGCCGTTCGAGGGCGTGCTGCGGGTCGCGTTCTCGCGGCCCGGCCTCACCCCGTGCACGTGGCTGACCACGGTGTCCCGGGAGGACCTGATGGAGCGGGCGGCCGTCCTGTCCTCCAACAAGCTCGGCGAGATCGATGATGCCCTCCGCCGCGCTGCACAGGCACAGGAGCGGACCCCGGCGACGACCGCGAAGCTCAGTGAGATGAGGGACGCCCTCCGGCGCGGCGAACCCGGGTGGACGAACGGGTAGACGATGAAGGAGCGACGCCCGCGAAGGTGGTGGTCCCGGCCCCGGTGGTGGCGGTGGTCCCGGCCGTGGCGTGTGCGCACTCTCGGCGGAGGCCGACACTGGAATCATGGATCCGGAGGAATCCCTGCGTCGCATCGCCTTTCTCCTCGAATGGCGTGGCGTGTCCCCGTACCGGGTGCGCGCCTTTCACACGGCGGCCGACGCCATACGCGACCTGCCGCCGGGCCCCGTGGACGCTGCGCAGGTCAGACGGCTGCGCGGGGTCGGGCCGGTCACCGCGGAGGTGATCTCCCAGGCATCGACGGGGGCCGTTCCCACGTACCTCGCACGCCTGCAGGCCGAAGCCGGCCCGGCCGCCCGCGCCGGCTGGGACCTCGCGGCGGCGAGCATCGGCGACTGCCACGTCCACTCCGACTGGTCGGACGGCGGCAGCCCACTGGAGGAGATGGCCGAAGCGGCCGGCGCTCTGGGCCACCGATGGGCGGTCGTGACCGATCACTCGCCGCGGTTGACCATCGCCCACGGGCTGAGCGCCGACCGGCTCAAGCGCCAGCTGGAGGCGGTGGCCGCCCTGAATGCCACGCTGAACCCGGGTTTTCGGCTGCTGACGGGCATCGAGTGCGACATCCTCGAGGACGGCTCGCTGGACCAGGAGGAAGACCTGCTCGACCGGCTCGACATCGTCGTGGCCTCGGTGCACTCGAAGCTCCGCTCGGAGCCCGAGCCGATGACCGCGCGTCTGGTGGCCGCGGTGCGCAACCCCCGTGTGGACGTCCTGGGGCACTGCACGGGACGGATCATCACCGGTCGGGGGCGCCCCCGGTCCCGCTTCGACGCCGAGACCGTGTTCGCCGCGTGTGCGGAGGCCGGCACCGCCGTGGAGATCAACTGCAGGCCCGAACGCCGCGACCCGCCGGACGACCTGCTCCGGCAGGCCGCCGCCGCGGGCTGCCGCTTCGCCGTGGACACCGATGCCCACGCCCCGGAACAGCTGCACTGGCAGAGCTCGGGCTATGCGCGCGCCGCACGGGTCGGCCTGGAAGCGGACCGGCTGATCACGACCTGGCCGCTCCGGCGTCTGCTGGCCGGCCGCTCGGGTGCCCGCTGACGAGGGCGTGACCGAGCCCGGCGCCGCCGCCCCGCCGGGTACCCGGAGGTTGGTCCTTCCGGATGATCAGGAAGGGCAGTGGCGTTTGCCGGGAGCGGAAGGGGACAGCAGCGGTGCATGCCCGCAGCACCCGGCTGGGGCGGTGCACAGGGAGAGCGGATCATGACAGACCTCGCAGCTATGCCGGTTCTCGCCTCGGCAGGATCGAACGGCGTACTCTTCGCCGTCGTCATCGGCCTGGTGGTCGTCGCACTTCTTGTCGGTGCGTTCTGGTGGGGCAGTCGCCGAGTGGCGCGCAGGCGCCGGCCGGTCGGCGATCCCACCGAGGCGGGCACCAAGGCAGGGCGCGACTCCTGGGCCTCACCCGACGACCGGGGCGCGGGTCGCTAGCGGCTCGTCTCGGATCCTTGGTCGGCAAGGGATCTGTCCTGTTCGGCCCCCGTCCAACCTCCGGACGGGGAGGCCCGCGACAGCGGACTGCTGCAATCATCACCCGATGAGTGATGACCAGCGCATATACCCGTCCAAGGTGGCCGGCGACCGTGCGTCGCTGATCGCGTTCCTCGACTACCAGCGCGCGACCCTCGCCATGAAGTGCCAGGGGCTGACCGGCGAGCAACTGAAGCAGAAGGCGGTTCCGACGTCGGGCCTGTCCCTCCTGGGCCTCGTACGGCATGCGGCCGAGGTCGAGCGGAGCTGGTTCCGGTTGGTGCTGAACGGCGACGACTGCAAAGCCCTCTGGCCCAGGACCAACGGCGAGTTCGCCGAATTCCATGTGGACAACGCCGACGTGGACGAGGCGTTCGCGTTCTGGCGCGAGGCGTGCGAGGGCTCCCGTGCCGCCGCGGACGCCGTCGAGTCCCTCGACGACACGGTGGACTTCCGGGGCGAGGTCATCTCGCTCCGCTATGTCCTCACCCACATGATCGAGGAGTACGCGCGCCACAACGGCCACGCCGACCTGCTCCGCGAAGCGATCGATGGAGAGGTTGGCGAATAGGGCCCAGGGCGACCCTGCTCGATCCGCCCGGCGCACGTTGTTCGATGCCACGGATCCGTCTCCGATCCCGCAACTTCCGGGGTAGGTGTAGACCTGTGGCCACTGCACCGCACGCGTGGGCGGAGCGGACGTCCCAGCGGGACCAAGGACGCGTCGGCCTTCACCGGCGTCGATCCCCAGGACGACGGGTCCGGGCGTCGGCCAGGCTGAGAGGTCCCGCCGGAAGGCGCCGCCGACGCCCCGGTTCCGCGGCCGGAATACGGTGGAGGGGCAACCGAGCACCGGGAAAGCGGGTCGACGATGTCCACTGCGGAGGGATACCCGCCGCGGGCAGCCGCCCAGGCGCGCACGCTGGCGGAGATGGACGCGCTCCTCGTCGAGTGCCGGGCGTGTCCGCGGCTGGTGCGGTGGCGGGAGGAGACGGCCCGCGAGAAGCGGGCGGCGTTCCGGGACCGGGAGTACTGGGGTCGGCCCGTGCCGGGATTCGGGCCGACGGACGCCCCCCTCCTGATCGCCGGCCTCGCACCGGCGGCCCACGGCGCGAACCGGACCGGGCGGATGTTCACCGGTGACCGGGCCGGTGATCTGCTGTTCGCGACGCTGTACGAGCTGGGGCTGGCCTCCGGGGCTCGCGCCACCGGCCCCGATGACGGGCTGGAGCTTCTCGGCGTACGCGTCACCGCCCCGGTGCACTGCGCCCCGCCGGACAACCGCCCCACGCCCGGCGAACGTGACACGTGCCGTCCCTGGCTGACCCGCGAGGCGCACCTGCTGCGCCCCACCCTGCGCGCGGTCGTCACCCTGGGAGCCTTCGGCTGGCAGGCCGCGCTGGCAGCGCTGGGCGAGGCCGGGTGGACCGTGCCGCGGCCTCGGCCGACGTTCGGACACGGCGTGCGGGCGCTGCTGACCCCCGCGGAGGGGCCGGGCGACCCGCTGGCGGTCTTCGGCTGCTATCACGTCAGCCAGCGCAACGTGTTCACCGGCAGGCTGACGCAGGACATGCTGCGCCGGGTCCTCGCCGAGGCCGCGCACGCCGCCGGTCTGCGGGTCGCGGATCCGCCACGCTCAGGGTGACCACCCTGGCGCCCCCGGCGCACCGGAGAGGCGTGAGCGGCGCCCCCGGCGAGCCGGACGCCCCGCCCCCGGTACGGACCGGGGCCGCAGGAGACCCG
This sequence comes from Streptomyces sp. NPDC048018, assembly GCF_043202995.1. Taxonomy (NCBI): domain Bacteria; kingdom Bacillati; phylum Actinomycetota; class Actinomycetes; order Kitasatosporales; family Streptomycetaceae; genus Streptomyces; species Streptomyces sp. NPDC048018. The sequence continues at coordinate 143,450 of NZ_JBIDBK010000001.1, read as the reverse complement.
CGATCCGGCCGCACCGGGGGCGTACGGGTCAGTTGTCCGAGCCCACGGTGTTGTCGTGACCGGCGTTGAACACGTCGTCGGCGGCGACCTGATTCCAGCCGCCGAAGACGACGGTGTACGAGGTCTCGGGTTCGTATTCGACGTTCACGTCGGCGTGGGCGAATCCGGCGCTGCCGAGGACGATGGCGCCGGCGGCGAGGACGGGGAGCAGGGAACGCAAGGGGGGCACCTTTCGTGGGGGACGAAACGCTCCCCAAGCTAGGGCGTCCCGCTGTCCGTCGTGCGCGTGTCCGCCCGTGTGGCCTGGGCCTTCAGCCGATCGGGGCACGCCGGGCCGCCCGTGGCCGGTCCTGGCCGGCCCCCCGCGGCCGGGGTGGCAGACGGCGACCGCACCGGGCTTGCTGTCGCCCCTCGTTGACAGGCCTCGGCCCTGATCGGTCTAATGCGGACGCGTAGCGCTCGGGCCCGCTCGGCCCGGCCACCAGGGAGGGGCGAAGCCGTGGGCGGGCACAGCGGAGTACCGGACGATGCACCGGCGGGCATCGCGGAGCTCTACGAGCGGGACCGCACCTGCCGGACCCTGGGCATCGCCCTGGAGGAGGCCGCGCCGGGCCGGGCGCTGATGCGGATGCGGGTGACCGAGGACATGGTCAACGGTCACGGCATGGCGCACGGCGGGTTCGTGTTCCTCTTCGCCGACGCGGCGTTCGCCTTCGCCTGCAACGGCTACGGGCCGGTCACGGTGGCGCAGTCCGCGCAGGTCAGCTTTCTGCTGCCGGCCGCCGTCGACGACGAGCTGATCGCCGAGGCAGTGGAGCGGACGCGCTCCGGCCGCAACGGGATCTACGACGTCACGGTCCGCCGGACGGACGGAACGGTCGTCGCGGAGTTCCGCGGACAGAGCGTGATGCTCTCGGGCAGAGCGCAGCCGCGGACGGACTGACGCCACGGCATGAGGGACGCCCCGGGCGTCTGCCGGCTCGATCGGCAGACGCCGGGCGGCGCGCCCCGGTCAGTCGGCCGGACGCTCGTCCACCACCTGCTGGAGCTTGCCCGTCCGCGGGTTGGTGGTCAGCTCGGAGCGGGGCACCCACTCGATGCCCAGTTCGTGGATGGCGCCGTCCGCCACCTCCGCCGGGAAGAGCGGCCGTGCCGCGTAGACCGCCGCGACGAGACGGGCGCTCAGGTCCGCGGGGGGCTCCTCGACGTACCCCAGGCGCAGGATGAGCCCGTCCCGTCCGTCCCAGCGCCGCTGCACCATCTGCATGCCCGCGATGTGGCGTTCCGGGTCCGCCTCCACGAGCACCGCGCGGACGTCCTCGATCGGCATCGAGACCGTACCGACGCGACCGCCCTCCATGGACCGGCCGAGCAGGCGGAACCGCCGGCACTCGGCGTCGACCCACTCGCCGCGGTCGCCCGCGGGAAACCTGATGACCGGCATCAGCGTCCGGAACAGGTTGGTGACCAGCACCCGGCCCGGCACTCCCGGTGTGGTGATGGGCTCGCCGGTGACGTCGTCCACGAGCTCCACCACGGTGCGGTGCGGGAACGCCTCGTGCACCCGCACGTCCTCGCCGGGTACGGGTCGTCCGACGAGCCCCGCGTCGATGGAGGCGTAGCCGACGGAGGCGATGGCCGCCTTGGGGAAGGCGCGCAGCAGGATGGGCCGCAGGTCGGTGAAGAGCAGATCGCCGCCGAAGAGCAGCAGTTCCACCGTGTCGGCCGTCTGCCCGCGGCGGACGAGGCATTCCGCCACGGCGGCCAGCTTCATGGGGACGCCGGCGAGGACGTTCACCCCGAAGTCGCCGATCAGGTCGGCGATGAACTCGTTGGGGGCGCCGGCGCCGACCGGGAGGCGGACGTTGTCCACGGGTGCGGCGTGCAGCGCGTGCTCGATGTACAGCATCCCGCCGTACAGCTCGCCGGCCCAGAAGAGGTTGGCGACCCGGTGCCCCGGCTTCAGTCCGGCCTGCACGATGCCCGCGCCGAACGCGGTGACCGAGTCGGCGTGTTCCGACCGTGACCAGACCGACAGCTTGGGCACACCGGTGGTGCCCCCGGTCTTGTAGACCCCCGCGTCGGTCAGTGGTCCGGTCAGCACCCGGTTGTCCGGCCAGGTGTTGGCCGCCCAGAACTCCGTGTGGTCGATGACGGGGAGCTGGCTCAGGTGCGCGACCGTTCGCGGTACGTCCCGGTACGCCTCCGCGTAGAAGGGGGAGTGGGCGCGGACGAAGTCGACCAGTTCTTGGAGCGATTTGGCGGGCACTACGTCTCCTGCTCTGTGTCAGCGGCATCGGGTTCCGCCGGGCGCCCGATCCAGGTACGGGCGAGACCCTGGACGACGGAGCCGTCACGGTCGGTCAGCTTGTGCTCCAGATAGGCGGCCGCCCAGGGGTTGGTGGAGACGCGGAAGGCCGGCCGCTCGGACCGCAGGGTCCGCACGACGACGTCCGCCACCTCGGCCGCGGTCTGACCGGCACCCTCCCAACCCTGGTGGGCGACCCAGTGGAGGTAGTCGGCGAAGGTGGGGGCGTAGGGGCCGGAGGCGGCCTCGATGGTCCTGCGGTTGATGTCGGGGAAGATCCCGAACGAGGTGTCCCTGACGAAGCCGGGGACCACCACGGACACCTTCACGCCGTGGGCCGCCGCCACGGGGGCCAGGGCCTCCATGAATCCCTCGACGGCGAACTTCGCCGCGCAGTAGGCCTCGTTGAAGGGCTGTCCGACGATCCCGTGGACGCTGCCGATGGTGAGCAGGCGGCCCCGTGCGGCCCGCAGCAGCGGCATCGCGGCCCGGCTCACCTCGACCACACCGAAGAAGTTCACCTCCAGGTTGGCCCGCAGCGCATCCGTGGTGGACATCTCCAGGGTCGGGTCGAAGTTGGAGACGCCGGCATTGTTGACCACGGCGTCCAGGCGCCCGTACGCCTCGTGCACGCCGTCCACGCAGCGGGCCACGGACCCGGGGTCGGTGACGTCCAGCCGGCGGATGTCCAGCGCGACGCCGGCCCGGTCCGCCGCCTCCTGGAGCGCCCCGGCACGGGCGGGCTCGCGCTGGGTGGCGACGGTCGCGAATCCGGCCCGTGCGGCGGCGATCGCCGTGGCGAGACCGATGCCCGAGGACGTCCCGGTGACCAGGACCACCCGCGGGGCCTTCGGCTCCCCGCGGTCCCCCGGGGGAGGCAGGGGCGCGGTCATGAGGTGCCCTCGGCCAGGGCCGCTTCGGCGTCCCCCCGGCCCGCCTCCGGAGCCTGCCGCTCGGCCGCGTCCAGCAGGGGCTGGATGCGCAGGGCCGGGAGGAAGGAGCAGGCCGCGAGCAGGGTGCCGCCGGCCATGGTGGCCCGCGCCGCGTCCAGCACCCCGAGCGGGCCGCTGAGCAGGCTGACGGCCACGCCTCCGACCAGCGCCGCCAGCGGGATCACACCCCAGGTGGCGGTGCGGAAGGCGGCGTGCATGACGCCCTGGTGGTGCGCGGACATCCGGGACTGCCGGATGGGCGCGCTGCACACGTTGATGCAGGACATGAAGAAGCCGTAGCAGCCCATGGTCACGGCGATGACGGCGCCCGCCGGGAGGGCGGGTGCGGCGAGGACGCCGAGGCCGACGAGACAGTGCAGGAGCAGTGCCCAGGCCAGCATCCGCCCGGTTCCCAGCCGTTCGCCGGCCTTCGGCGCGAGGGCCGCGCCGGCCAGCGCCCCCACGGCCGCCACCGACATGGCGGCGCCGAAGACCCCCACGGAGACGCCGAGTCCCTGGTAGGCGAGGATCGGGAGCACGGTCACGAAGACCGGGCCGCCGCAGTTCAGCGTCACGGCCGCCACCACCACCCGTCGCAGCACGGGGTCGGACCAGTTCAGCCGGAAGCCCGCCGTGAGCCGCTGCCACACCGACCCCTCGGCGACGGTCCGCTCGCCCCAGGGCTTCATCGACCGGATGCACAGGGCGGAGATCAGATAGCTGGCGGCGTCGACGAGCAGGGCGGCCACGCCCAGCGCTGCGTAGAGGCCGGCCGCGAGGGAGGGGCCGGAGACCTCGGAGACCGACCGGGTGCCTTCCAGCCGTGAGTAGGCGCGCACCAGGTGGTCCTTCGGCACCACGGCGGGCACGGCGACCAGGTAGCCGACGGTGAAGAAGATCGTCGCGCCGCTGATCACCGCCACGCAGACGAAGAGCAGCGGCGTGGAGAGCAGGCCCTGCCAGTACGCCAGGGGAATGACGGCCACGGCCGCCAGGCGGGCGAGGTCGCACACGAGCAGGGTGCGGCGGTTGTCCCACCGGTCGACCAGCACGCCGGCGAGCGGGCCGAGCAGCGGGATGCCCAGGTACTGGGCCATCGCCACGATGCCGACCTGGAAGGCGGACGCGTCCAGAAGGAAGATCATCACGGTCGGCACGACGAACACGGTGATGCGGTCGCCGACCGTGCTCACCGCCTGGCCGATCCAGAATCGGTTGAACTCGGCTCCCAGGGACGCCGGACGCAGGGGCTTCACGGTCCCTCCCGCAGCACGAGGCCGGCGGTCTTGCCGGTGCGTCCGTTGCTGATCAGGTCGGCGACGGGCCGCACCCGGAAGTTCTCCGGATCGTGCTGGAAGGCGGTGCCCAGAGTGAAGGTCTCGGCCAGGAGTTCCTTGCGCAGCCGCTCGACGTCCACGGCCGCGCCCGGTCCGGCCACCACGAGGAGCTCCACGGCCGCGGCGCGGCCGCCGGTCTCACAGATCAGGACCTGGGCGCGGGTGACGCCCGGTTCCCGCTCCGCGCGGGCGATCAGCTCGTCCACGTGCAGACCCAGACCACGGACCTGGACCACGCTGTCGCGGCGGCCCGCGACCTGCATGGCCGGCCCGGGCCGGCCGCAGGGACAGGTCACCAGCCGTCCGGCGTCGCCGGTGCGGTAGCGCAGGACCGGGTTGAGCATCTCGGGGTCGAGGGTGGTGAAGTCCAGCAGCTCGTCCTCGTCCACGTGGACGAGTTGATGGGGCAGGGTGTGGAAGGTGTCGGCCGGGCAGTCGGGGTCGTTGGTCCCCACCACCCAGGTCTCGGTGCTGCCGAACATGCCCCAGCGCCGGGCCCCGGGCGCGACCGCGGCCATGTCCTCCTCCATCTGCGGCTGCCAGGCCTCGCCCAGCCAGAGCACCTTGCGCAGGGCGGGCAGCTCGATGCCCGCGGCCCGGGCGTGGGCGAACCAGAGCCGCAGCACGCTCGGGGTCCCGCCGATCGCCGTGACCTCGCGCGCCGCGAAGAAGGCCAGCCACTCGGCGTACTCGTCCCGGGTGACCGAGCCCAGAGCGATCACCTGGCACCCGGAGAGGTCGGCCAGGGCGGCGGCCAGGAAGTGCGCGCCCCACATGCGGCCTGCGCCCCAGGCGTTGACGAAGACGTCCTCGCGGTCCAGCGGCTGCCAGTGCGCGTGGACGCCGGACATGTAGAAACCGGTCGGCGCGTGGCCCAGCTTCGGCGCCCCGGTGCTGCCGCCGCTCTGGAAGAGCCAGGTGGCTCCGTGCTCGGCGCGTGGCCGGAGGTGGGCCAGCGCCAGGTTGAGATCGTCCTTGAGCAGCGGAGGGAGCGCGGCGACGTCGTCGAGGCTGCGGAGGCCGGCGTGGTCGCGGTAGCGGGCCGCCAGTTCCGGGACCTGGCGCAGGCGCTCGAGCGTGCTCCGGGCGACCGTGAGCCGGGGCGCGGCCGCCTCCGGCGTGTGGGAGAACATCGTGGTCAACTCCTCTCCGTCGGTGCGGTGATCGGGGCCGCTGCGCCGTCGCCGGGTCCGTCGGCGGCGGCGAGGTGCCGGGCATGGGCGTCCCGGTACGCGGCGAACCGGGCCCGGGTCACGTCCCGTTGGACCGTGCGGTCCGGATCCCCGGGCACGTGGGGGATGACGCCGTCGGGCTCCAGTTCGGAGAACCAGAAGCGCTGCCCGTCATGGAGGAAGTCGACACAGAAGAAGGGGATGGGGAGCCGCTCCGCGAAATAGGCCGTGGCCTTGGCCAGTTCCTCGGGCACCGGGACGAACTCCATGGCGCCGCCCCGGCTCGCGTTGGCGACCGCCGAACCGGGCTCCGGGGTCCGCTTCAGGACCGCGTGGGCGGCCCCGTCGATCACGTACACCCGGTAGTCGACGGTGCCGTCGCCGAGATAGGGCTGGACCACCAGGGTGGTGTCCCCGCCCTGGGCGAGGCTGGCCAGACCGCGGATGTCGCCCGCATTGCGCGCCAGGTTGATGCCGCCGCCACCGCACCAGCCGGCCGGCTTGACGACCGCCGGATAGGTCATGGTGCCGAGGGCCGCCTCGTACAGGTGCCTGCTCACGTCGCGGCCGGTGCCGATGCGGACGGACGGGATCGGGGGGATCGGCGAGCCCCCGAGGTGGAGCAGCGTGGCCAGCTTGTCGTTGCCGATCAGGGAGGTCTCGGGCGGGAACGGCAGGTAGAAGCCGGCCTGTTGCAGCACCGTGCACAGCGCGAACTGGTTGAAGATGTCCGCCTGCTGGTACGGCAGCGAGTAGAGGGCGGTGATGAAGAGCGTGTCGCGGGGGGTGACCGGTTCACCGTCCACGTAGACGCGCGGGCGGCCGGGCTGCGTGCTCTCCACCGTCACCGCGTCCGGGGAGTGGCGGGTCCACGTCATGCCGAGGTCCTCGGCGACCTCTGCGTAGAGGTCCCAGAACATGGCCTGCCAGGACGCGGTGGACCGGGTCGACTCCCGGTCGGGGAAGATCCAGCACATCCGGCGCAGCGGGCCGGCGGGGGAGCGGACTGGGGTGGGATTCACGGGGTGTCCTCGGGGGAGGTGGGTCGGGGGTGCGGGGCGCCGGCGGGCCTGTGCTCGGTGGGAGCGCGGTCCGTCCACCAGCGGCGACCGGACTCGGGGAGGGTGTCCAGCGGGTCGTAGTAGGGGTGCCGCCGGGCCAGCGCGGTCCCGAGGTCGGCTTCGGGCGACTGCCGCACTTCGAGCTCGGTGCGGTAGTTCTTCGTCCAGTACGAGATGCCGCGCTCGCGGTCGTACGCGACGGCCTGGTGCACCCAGCGCTTGCCGACGTGCGGGACGTCGCACACGATCCGCGGGGTGGCGTAGCCGGGGAGGTAGCCCATGATCGCCTCCTGGAGCCACTGGGCCTGGTGGACGGAGGTCCGCCAGTGCTCGGCGTGGGGGATCAGGTCGCAGAGGTAGAAGTAGTAGGGCAGGATGCCCGCTTCGCCCTGGAGCGCGAAGCAGAGGTCCAGCAGGTCCTCGGGGGTGGCGTTGACCCCGCGCATCAGCACGCCCTGGTTGCGGACGTCCCGCACCCCTGCGTCGAGGAGGGCCCGGGCGGCCTCGGCGACCAGCGGGGTGACGGACTGCACGTGGTTGGCGTGGGTGTGCACCGCGAGATTCACCCCCCGCCGCGCCGCCACCGCCGCGACCCGCCGTAGGCCGTCGACCACCTCGGGCTGGAGCCAGTGCTGGGGCAGGCCCACCACGGCCTTGCTCGCCAGCCGGACGTCCCGCACCGAACCCAGGTCCAGCAGGCGCATGAGGAACGCCTCCAGCTGCGGCCAGGGCACGTTGGCGACGTCTCCGCCGGAGACCACCACGTCGCGCACGGTCGGCGTGCGCTTGAGGTAGTCCAGCATCTGCTCCTGCCGGTCCCGCGGGCGGAGCACGAGCCGGGCCTTGGTGACCTGCGGGGTGGAGGTGCCGACCAGGTCCATCCTGGTGCAGTGCCCGCAGTACTGCGGGCAGGTGGCGACCAGTTCGGCCAGGACCTTGGTCGGATAGCGGTGGGTGAGGCCCTCCACCACCCACATGTCGGCCTCGTGCAGCGAGTCCCGCCCTGCCTTCGGGTGGCTCGGCCACCGCGGATGCCGGTCCGAGCGCACGGGGAGCATGTACCGGCGGACGGGGTCGGTGAGGAACGCCTCGGTGAACGCCGCCGGCTCCAGGGCGGCCCCGGGCGCCATGGTGTTCAGCATCTGCGGGGTGAGCAGCATCGGCATGGTGGCGAACTCCGCCTGGTCGGAGGCGAGATCACCGCAGAAGCGTTCGGTGAGCAGTCCACCGGTGACGGAGGCGAGCTGGCGCAGGTTCTTCACGCAGTGGGCCCGCTGCCACTGGGCGTCGCGCCACTCGCCCTCCGTGACGTGGCGCCAGCCCGGCAGCCGGCGCCAGTCCGGCTCGGTCAGCGGGGCCCGCGCGTACTGGTACGGCTGCCGGATCATCTGACGCCCCGGCCTAACGGGCGGTCAGGAGGGTGGCGAGACGGGTCCGGAGCTCTCGCTTGAGCACCTTTCCGGTCGGGCCCAGCGGGAAGTCCTCCGGCGCACGCGCGATGTCGACCGCGGCGAGCGGGGTCAGACCGGCCGCGGCCAGTGCCTTGTTGGCCGCCTCGCGGACCTCCTCGGCCGTGCTCCCGGCCGCTTCCTCCTGCAACCGGACCACCGCGACGGGACGTTGGCCCTGACCCGTCCCGGCGGGAACGCCGATCACCGAGCAGTCCTGCACCAGCGCGGCGCAGTCCGCCAGCAGCACCTCCTCGATCGGCAGGCTGTACGCCGGACCGTCCGCGGTGTCGATGACGTCCACCGTGCGGTCGAGATGGTAGAAACGCCCCTCCGCGTCACGGCGCGCCACGTCGCCGGTGAGCCAGTAGCCGTTCAGTTCGAACGTGCGGGTCAGCTTGTCGTCGTTCCAGTACCCGGGAGTACGCGACGGCGTGACCACGCCGAGCAGGCCCACGGTGCCGTCGGGCACCTCCTCGCCGTCCTCGTCGAGCACCGCCGCCTTCAGCACCACCTCCAGGGGCTTGCCGACGCAGCGGTCGTCGCGCGCGCTCTCCGGGGTGGTCATCTGCCCGAACAGGGCCATGCCCATCTCGGACGAACCCAGTCCGTCCACGAACTGCGAGCCGGGGAGGGCCGGCTGCTCCTCCTTCTCGCGCGGCAGCAGCCAGGGTCTGATGAGGCCGGCGGGCCGCTCGCCCAGCTGTACCAGCCGGCGGATGTGTCCGTAGTGGGCACTGTCGCCGGTGTTGAACCACGAGTGCACCTTCGCCGCGCCCCTGACCGGGAGTTCACCGGTGGCCAGCTCCACGAAGGTGCGGGGGAAGGAGGCGACCATGGTGGGCAGGAAGGCCTCCATCACCGGCTCGACGACGGTGCGCCGCCAGTCCGACATGACCACCGTCGGCAGGCCGAGCAGGGTGGCGGTGAGGAAGTAGCTGAGACCGCCCGCGTGGGTGTGCGGCATGAGGGACATCAGCCGGTCGTGGTCCTCGGCGGGGAAGCGCACCATGCGCGGCTGCTTGCCCTCCCAGAACTGGCGGTGCGCCAGCTTGGTCGACTTCGGTGTGCCGGTGGTACCGGAGGAGTGGATGAGCGCCACCACGTCGTCCGCGTCGTGCCGGTACGGATAGACCTCGGGAAGCCCGGCGGACTCGGCGTCGAAGGCGTGGAGTTCGGCCGCCATGGCGATGAAGCGGGGACGGCGGTGGGGCGTCTCACGGTATGCGGCGGCCAGCCGGGTCGGGTCGTCCGCGACCACTCCCACGACGCCCACGTGGTTGAGGTAGCGCACCATCACCTCGTGCCGCATGGCGTCGTTGACCAGCGCGGGAACGGCGCCCAGCGCGGAGAGCGCCAGGAAGTGGAGCACGGGCTCCAGCCCCTCCCCGACCACCACGCCGACCGGGTCTCCGGGCCGGACCCCGTTGGCCCAGTACCACTTGGCGTAGTGGTCGCGCAGCGCGGCGAGGTCGAGCAGGCTGTGGCCGCGCAGTTCGACGGCTCCCCTGTGGTCGACGCGGTGGGTGAAGGCGTACGGGACCGCGCGGTGGGGATTGACCGCGATGGCGTGGTCGAGGAAGTTCCCGGCTCCGAGCGTGGGCTCGGTCATCAGCTGCTGTCTGGCCGAGAGCGGGGCGATGGACGTGTGGTCGCTCATGAAGGTCTCCCGTTACGCGTCTCCGGGGCGGCGCCCTGGTGGGGCCCGGACCCGGAGACTGGTCGATGACTTGCTGTGCTCGGCGGAACTCGTGGTTCGGCTGCCCGGCCCCTGCGGTGGGTGGCGAGGGCCGCCGCACGGGCGGTGAGCGGGTGCGCCGCGACGCACCTGGGGGCGGGCCGGGCGTGGACCGGTGGGGCCGGACGGGCGGCGCGCCGCGACGACCGGCCGGGCCGCGGCCCGCGGCGGCTCGGAGGGTGGGTGTTCGGGGCCGGAGGCCGGCCGGGGGCGATGGGCGAAGGGTGTGCTGGTCGAGAGTGCGGTGGTCGGGTGGTGCGGCGGTCGGAAGGCGCCGCGGGGGAGCGGTCGGTCCGGGAGCGAGGTGCGAGGGACGGTTGCCGGAGGGAGGCTGCGCACCGGGGCTCTCCTCGGCGTACGGCTCGGGCGGGGCGAGCGTTGCCCCGAGGGCCCGGGGTTCCGGAGGCCCCGGCTCCCGGAAGCCCGGTGGTCCCCGAAGCGGACCGGCCCCCGACACGGACCGGCGCGGACGGGCCCGTGCCCCCGGCTCTACGGTCGGGCCAGGACCTCCGCCGCGACCCGGCGGCCCGAGCGGACGGCCCCCTCCAGGAGTCCGAAGAACTCGGTGCTGGTCTCCGTACCGGCCCAGTGCACGCGCCGGTACGGCTCCGTCAGGGTCGGGCCGTGCCGCACCCAGTCGCCCGGACCGAACAGGGCCGCGTAACACCCCTTGCTGTAGGGGTCGTTGACCCAGTCCGTCACATGGAAGGCCACCGGTTCGGGAAGCATCGGAAACAGCCGGGCGGCCTGCCCGACCGCCGACGAGCGCTGCTCCCGCGGATCGAGCGCCGCGAAGCGATGGGCCTCGCTGCCCGTGACGAAACCGGTGAGCACGCCCACCCCCGCCCCGGTCGGGGAGTCGTCCACGGTGGACAGCAGGGGCCCCTCGGCGTTCACCGACCACCCCGACAGGCCGTGGTCGCGCCAGACCGGTGCCGGATACACCAGGTGCACCTTGACCGCGCAGCCCCGCGCGGTGCGCTCGCCGGCCCTGCGCGTCGGCGGTTCGGGCCGATGGGCGATCGCGTCGGCCAGCAGCGGCGGGACGGCCATCACGGCGACGTCGGCCCGGTACTCCCCGTCGGCGGTGCGGACCGTGACCCCGTCCTCGTCCTGGTGCACGGCGCTGACCGGCTCACCGAGCCGCACCCTGGACCCGAGCCGAGCCGCCAGCCGTTCGCACACCTGATGGGCGCCCCCGTCGATCCGGTCCTGCTGGGCGCCGCCCTCGAAGGCGTTCAGGTAGCGCAGTCCGCCTCCCGACCGCAGGTAGAAGGCCACGTGCAGGATCGAGACCCTGGCCGGGTCGGCCGCCATCATCTCGCCGAGGAAGAGCGGGAAGAAGAGCCGGGCGTCCGGGTGGGCCAGGTGCCGCTCGGCCCACGAAGCGGCGGTCAGGGCGTCCAGCTCCTCGGCGCCGGGGGTGAGCCACGGCGCGTCGGGGCGGACGGCGGCGGTGAGTTCGTCGAGCCGCTCGAAGAGGTCGCCGAGGGCCACGGCGTTGAGCGGAGGGAAGCGTCCGTCCCGGGTGGTCTCCCCGGTCCCGAGTGCGAAGCGGCTCGCTCCCCGCATCGTGGTGGGTGTCGTCTTCAGATCCAACTCGGCAAGCAGGGAGTGGAGTTCGGTGTGCCGGTCACCGAGGTACGCGGCACCCGCGTCCACCCAGCCCCCGGCGGAGACCTGGAGTCCGCGGGCCCGGCCACCGACCCGGTCGCGTGCCTCCAGTACGGTCACGTCGACCCCGCCGGCGGTCAGCTCGGTGGCGGCCGTCAGACCGGCGAAGCCCGCTCCGACCACCACGGCCCGGGTGACGCCTCGTGATCGCCCGGCGGCGACGGACCCGTCGCGGGCGCTCACCGGGCGGCCGCGATCTTCGCGGCCAGGCGCGCGGGGGTCGGGGCGCCGATGAAGTCCTCGAAGGTCAGCTCCACTCCGTAGGACCGGGCGACGGAGCTGAGCACCCGGGTGGCGACGAGTGAGTCACCCCCGAGGAGGAAGAAGTCCGAGTCCGCGGAGATCTCCTCGACCTCCAGTACGCGCCGGAACATCGCCACCACACCCTCGGTGTCGGCGCCGGCCCGGGGACCGGCGGGGGCGCCTGGGCCGGCGGGCGTGCCCCCGGCGTCTGAGGCGGTGGTGTCAACGCTCATCAACGGTCTCCTTTGACCTGTTCACGGTTGCGTAGCGGAGGTGCGAGGCTTTGCGGTCGACCTTGCCGCTCGTGGTCAGCACGAGCTGCGGGACGACGGTGATCCGGCTCGGCACGAGATGGGCGGGGACCCGCTCGCGCAGGTAGGTCCGCAGGTCGATGTCCAGGCCCCCGGTCTCCGTGTGCGGCCGCGGCACGACGTAGGCGACCAGGGCGGCGCGGCCGGCGGCGGTGACCCCGGTGACGGCCACCGCGTTCACCGAGGGATGGGCGGCGAGGTGCGTCTCCACCTCGCCGGGATCGACACGGATGCCCCGGATCTTGATCTCGTCGTTCAGGCGGCCCTCGTGGGTGAGGAGGCCGTCCGGCGTCCTGCTGACCCGGTCGCCCGTCCGGAACCGGCGTGTTCCGCCCACGACGGCGTACGCCTCCTCGGTGGCCCGGGGCATCCCCCGGTAGCCGAGGGCCAGCGCCGGACCGCCGATCAGCAGCTCGCCCCGGTCGCCTACGTCCTCGACGACGTGGGGGAGGGCCCGGCCGATCGGCGCCCTGGTGCCGCTGTCCCAGTCCCAGCCCGGGACGGGGGCGCCGGGGCCGTGCAGATCGACCGCGTGTGTGACCAGGGTGGTCTCGGTGCACCCGTAGGTGTTGACCAGGCGGATCCGGCCGGTGCCGAGGCGGCTCCAGTCTGCCAGCCGGGCCGGACTGACGGCCTCGCCGCCGATCACCATCAGCCGGACGCAGTCGGGAAGCGCCGTTGCCTCCTCCGCGAGGTGGATCACGAGCTCGTGCCAGAAGGCCGTGGGCAGGTCGAGGACGCTGACCCGCTCGCGTTCGACCATGCGCAGGAACCGGGGGAAGGAGCCCGAGTGGGCCTCGTCGGCGAAGACCAGGGTGGCTCCCGCGGTCAGCGTCGGGAAGATCTCTTCGAGCGAGGTGTCCCAGTTGAGCGAGGCGAACTGCAGCACCCGGTCCTCAGGCGTGAGGGCGAAGAGTTCGCGGAGCGAGTGCACGGAGGCCGAGATGGCCCGGCGTGGTGTCACCACCGGCTTCGGCCGGCCGGTGGAACCGGAGGTGAAGAGGACGTAGGCGGGCTCTTCCGGGTCCGGCGCCGGCCCGACGCCCCCGGCTCCCTCCGGGATGGCCGCCGTGGGGCGCGGGTCGTCCAGCACGACGGTGGGTAAGCCGAGTCCAGGGCTGAGGGTCATACCGGTGGCGACGATCGCGCGGCATGCCGCCGCGGAGGCCATGTCCTGCTGGCGTGAGAGGGGGAAGGCCGGGTCCACCGGACAGTAGACGCCGCCGGCCGCGAGAACGCCGAGAGCGGCGACCACGGTCTGCGGGGTGTGCGTCGCGGGTACGGCGATCGTTCCGGGCCGGGGGCCGAGCCGCTCCGCGAGCCCGGTCACGAGCCCGTGCAGCCGTCGGTAGGTCAGGACCTGCCCTTCGTGGACCAGTGCCGCGCGCTCCGGGTCGCGGAGTGCGGCTTCCGTGAAGACCTCGATGAGGTCAGGGGTGGTTCGGTAGGTCTCGCACTGCATCGACTTGATCGCCCCAAATAAGCTTGAAAGCGCCTGTCCGTGCCCGACGAACGGGGACTCTACCTCCGAACAAGTGTTGCCACAACGGAAGTTGAGGAGATTTGGGTGATCTCCGTGGACGCGGCGTGAGCGCCTGCGCTCCAGCAGGTCAGAGCCCCTGCGAAGGCCTGGCTTCCGCTTCGGCGGAGGCCGCGGTTCCGAGTCGTCGGGAAGCGGCCGGCGACGACGGGGAGGCAACCCGCGGAGGCCGCGGTTCCGGGCCCCGGCACGCACGGAGGCCGAAAGTGGCGGGTGAGCGCCCAGGGGACGCCGGGCACGTCGGTTGCCGCAGCGCGGAGTGACGGGGCCTGTGCGCTCAGGCGGCACGGAGCCCGTCGGCGGCGTGCCCCGTTCGCCAGGTGCGACGGGTCCCCCGCGTGGTCCGGAGCGTTCCCGCCCGGACGGGATCCGGAGCGTTCCCGCCCGTACGGGCGGTGCCCCGCGTTCGGTGAGCCGTCCGCCCCGGACTCCTCGTCCGGGGCGGGAGAGCGGCGAGAGCCCTGGTCGCAGGCGCCCGGAGGGCAGGCGTGCAGAGGCCGCCCCGCTGCGGAATCCGGCCGATCGGGCGGGCCGGAGGCGCGCGTCCGGAATGAGGTGACGCGGTCGGGGCATGCGCAGGTCGGGATCAGTGCGGGTGGCCCGACAAGGTGCCGCGTTCGACTTGGAGGTACGCGATGTCAAGTACGGCCCCGGCCCGGGGTGCGCTGCCGGGCGGTCTGGTCGCCCTTCCGCGGGTGTACCGGCCCCAGGCCGACACCCGTCTGCTCGCCGGAGCACTCGCCCGAGAGGACCTGGGCCCCGGAAACCGCGTGCTGGAGATCGGCACCGGGACCGGAGCGCTCGCCCTGCACGCCGCACGCAGCGGGGCCGCGGTCACTGCCGTCGACGTCTCGTGGCGGGCGGTCGTCACGGCGCGCCTGAACGCCTTTCTGTACCGGCTGTCCCTGCGCGTCCTGCACGGCGACTTCGCGGCCCGTACGGTCGGCCGCCGATTCGACCTCGTCGTCGCCAACCCGCCGTACGTGCCCGCCCCGGGGGCGGAGCCACCGTCGCGCGGGCCGGAACGGGCCTGGGACGCGGGTCACGACGGGCGCCTGCTGATCGACCGCATCTGCGACGACGCTCCGGCCCTGCTGCGGCCGGGCGGTGTGCTGCTCATGGTGCACTCGGTCATGTGCGGCCCGCAGGAGACCCTGGACCGGCTGACCGGGGCGGGACTGGACGCACGCATCACCGACCGGGCCACCGTGCCCTGGGGCCCGGTCCTGCGCGGGCGGCGGGACTGGCTGGAACGCCGGGGCCTCGCGGACCGCACCGACGAATGGGAAGAGCTGGTGGTCGTCCGTGCCCGGAAACTCTGACCCCCGGCCGCGTCCCGCCCCTCCGACGGGACCAGCCCACCGCGTGTTCGCCGAACCGGACGGGCCGATCCTCGTCGAGGGACCGGTGGAGATCGTGCTGGAGGACGGCACGACCGCCCGCTCCGACCGCTTCATGGTCGCGGTGTGCACCTGCCGTCGCAGCCGTACGTACCCCTGGTGCGACACCAGCCACCGCCGCCGCGAGCGAGCCGCTCGCCCACCCGAGGACAGGAACCGCTGATGCCCGATCCCCGGCACCCGGGCCGGCCGGACACCGGACAGGGCCCCCGCCTGGCCGCCGACCGTGGCCCGCTCTCCCGCGCGGTCTGCGAAGCCCTGCGCAGCGGTGAGGCGCCCGCGTACGAGGCCGCGGCCGTGTCACGGGCCGACCCGTGGGGCGAGGACCTCCAGCTCGCCCTCTACCTCCTGTACGAGCTGCACTACCGGGGCTTCGACGAGGTCTCGGACGCGCTCGAATGGGACCCGGAGCTCCTGCGACTGCGCGCCGCGCTGGAAGCCCGCTTCCTCGACGCCCTGCGCACGGAGCTGTCCGACGCCCCCAGGACCGTCGAGGACGCCTTCGCCCCGCTGCTCGTGGAACCCGTGGACCTCTCCGGGAGCCTCAGCCGCCACCTGGAGACCCACGGGGAGCTGTGGCAGCTGCGCGAGTACGCCGCGCTCCGCTCCCTCTACCACCTCAAGGAGGCGGACCCGCACGCCTGGGTGATCCCCCGCCTCACGGGCCGGTCCAAGGCGGCCATGGTCGCCATCGAGTACGACGAGTTCGGCGCCGGCCGCGCCGACCGGATCCACGCGCGGCTGTTCGCCGACCTCATGGCCGATCTCGGCCTGGACACCACCTACGGCCGCTACCTGGAACACGCCCCCGCGCCGCTCCTCGCGACCGTGAACCTGATGTCCCTCCTCGGCCTCCACCGCAGGCTGCGGGGCGCCCTGGTGGGCCACTTCGCCTGCGTCGAGGTCACCTCGTCCCCCGGCTCCAGGCGCCTGGCCCGTGCCATGCGGCGCTGTGGCGCCGGAGACGCCGCCGAACACTTCTACGCGGAGCACGTCGAGGCCGACGCCGTGCACGAACAGGTCGTACGGCACGAGGTCATCGGCGGGCTGCTCGCCGACGAGCCCGCCCTGGAGGCCGATGTCGCCTTCGGATGCGCGGCCACCGTCCTGACGGAGGACCGCCTCGCCCACCACATCCGCCAGGCCTGGGAACAGGGGCGGAGCGCTCTGCGTGCACCCCTGACCGAAGCCGGGCGATGACCCTTCGGCGGGGGGTGGGAGCGGCCGACCGGGGGAGTGGACGGCCGTGACGGGTGGCCGGGTTCGCGGCGGTGGGGAGATGCGCCGAGAACCCGGGGCAGGCCCGGGTTCTCGGCGCATCGGCCCCGGGGCGCCGGGCGCCGGGCATCGGCCGTCGGGGTGCGGCATCGGCGCGGGGTGCGCGGGCGCCCCGCGCCCTTCCGGGGCCGCCTCCTCCGTGCCGGCGCGGAGGCCGGGGACGGCGCGGGGGCAGGGGACGGCCGGCCCGCCGTGGGCCGGGTGGCCCGGCCCACGGCGGACGGGTTCAGCCGGGCCAGGTGCCCGTCAGACGTCGGGTGGTCGCGGCCCCCGCGCGGTCCACCGCGGCCTTGACGAGGGAGAAGATCGCCCCCTGCAGAGCGGCGGACACCAGGACCTCGGGCCAGTTCCGGTCCTCGTCGGTGGGGTGGGGGGCGTCGTCTTCGTGGCCGACCATCTTCCACACCTGCCGGAAGGCCGCACCGGCGATGAGGCCGCTGACGGCGCCGAGCGTCATGCCGACGGGCTTGTAGGCGATCTTGGATACCCTCATTTGCGCCGCCAGGTGCGCCGCAGCAGCAGGAGGGCCACCAGGGCCGCGCCCCCTGCCAGTAGTGCGGGGCGAATGGACCGCGCCCTGGTCGCGGCCGAAGCGGCTCCCTTGCGGACCTGTTCCGGGGCCGTGGCCGTTGCCAGGTGCCCGGCGTCGACCGCGCCCTCGTGTATGCGCGCGGCGGCGCGGGCAGCCGCGTCCCGCACCGGATCGGGAGTCCTGTCCTTGGCCGCCTCGACGGCCTGGACGGCCTTGTGCCGGAGTTGCCCGGCGGCCTGGGCCGCCTTCGCTGCGGCCTGCTCCTTGACCACGGCTGCCTTGTCCTTGGCCTGATCCTTCACCACGGCTGCCTTGTCCTTGGCCTGCTTCTTGACGTCGGCCTTGGCCGCGAGCGCTTCCACGGTCCGCCCCAGGTTCTCGCGCGTGCGCTCGACCTGTTCGCGCAACTGGTCCGTGGTCGGCGCGGGTTCGTCGCCGGGGGACTGATGGCTCATCGGTGTGCCCTTTCCTTGATCTCGGCCACATCGGCCTTGATGCTGTCGATGGTCTGTCCGGGCGCGGGACTCCCGGCCCTGGCGACCTGCTTCCTGCCCACCGCCGCCAGCACGGCGGCCGCGGTCGCGAGCAGGACGGCCACGACCAGCGCCGAAGCCCACACCGGCAGGGCCAGCGCGAGGGCGGCGATCGCCCCGGCGACCAGGGCCTGAGCGGCCAGGAAGCCGACGAGGCCGGCTCCGCCGAACAGACCGCCGCCGATCCCGTAGCGCTTGCCCTTCCCGGCCATCTCCGCCCCGGCCAGCCGCATCTCCTCGCGGACCAGTTCCGAGATCTGCTGCGACGCGCGCTTGACGAGCTCGCCCACTGGCTCGTCCCCGCCGTGGCCGGGCCGGCTTCCGACGGAAGTCATCCGGTTCCTCCTTGTCGTCGGCTTCGCGTGGGGTGTCCCAGCCGCGCCTACCCGCCAACCGGCCGGTCACCCACCGATCACGCATCGGCATGGCGGCCATCTGGGGAACATGCGGGCGCGCGCGGTAGCAGACCGGCGGCCGCGGGCTCGACGGCGGCCGCCGGTCTGCTACGCGCGAAGGAATCGGCCCCGGCCGTCGACCGGCACGATCGCGTCCCGTGGCCCGGGACCAGGCCGCGACGCCCTGGCCCTGCGGTCACCGCGGGCCCCGGTCCGCCCGTCACGAGGAGAAGCGGGCCTCGACGCGCCCCTCGACGATCCGGCACTCGAAGGCGGGCTGCGGAGCGGTGGCCGGCCCCGTCACGTTCCAGCCGTCCTCCAGGCGGAACGTGCTGCCGTGCCAGGGGCAGACCACGCACCCGTCGACGACCTCGCCCTCGGAGAGCGGTCCGCCCATGTGGCTGCACCGGTCCGCCAGTACCCGGACGGTGTCCTCACCGGTGCGCACGACGACCACGGCGACCTCTCCGACGTGCCCGAGGTACGGCCGCCCGAGCGGCAGGTCCGCGAGGGCCGCGACAGTGTGCCACCCGGGCGGGACGAGCGCGGGGACCTGCTCGGCGTGGTTGGCGCCGGCGGCCTGCCGGTAGGCGAGGTGTCCGCCGATCGCGCCGCCCACGCCGATTGCGGTGAGGCCGCAGAAGCCCCACATCCGGCCACGCCAGTGCCGGCCCCGGCAGCGGGCGGTCAGCGAGGCGGCGTACAGCCCGACCCCCACGATGTTGGACGCGGCGTGCACCAGGCCGACGCGCAGTTGCGGCCGCGGCATCTCGGCCCAGTCGACCCACCCGGCGACGGCGGCGGGCCCCGCCCCGGCGAGTCCCGCGCCGACGAGCAACCGTGCGGCGCGGGACTGGCCGGGCACGAGGTCGAGCACGGCGGCCGACAGCCACGCGCCGACGGGAAACTGCACGAGCAGCGGATGCACCGGGTGCCCGAGCCACCGCCCGTGCAGGGCGTCCCGCGCGGACCCCAGCGGAAGACGCCGTACCACTCCGCGGAGGGCGTCCACGACCCGGTCGCTGCGCGGAGACTTCTCCAGACGATCCATCGCCCTCAGCACGACGCCGGCCTCCTGCCCGGAAGGCAGAACCGACCGCAGGGCGGATTCGTAGCTCTTCACACCCCCGCGTGTAACCGCCCCGTACGAGTCGAAACGGTGAGCGGGACTCGCCTTGCGCGACCGGGGGAGCCGCCGGTCGGTGCTTCAGGGACGCGGTTCAGTGCTCGCAGAGGGAGAATTCGCGCTCGTAGAGCTGTTCGTTGTGCTCGTCGACGAAGAACTTGCGTTCCTGCATGAGTTGCTCGCGGAAGTCCTTGGCCTGTTCGAGCGTCATGGTCGAGGTGTCGGACCAGGGCTGCTGCGGCGGCACGTCGGAGGTCGAGACGATCGTCTCCGACGGGTCGACCAGGAAGAACGCGAGAATCTTGCGGTATCCCGGGCGGGTGGGGTCCGCGAGGCGGAACGGGTCGACCCGGTGCTGCAGGATGTTGGGGAACGCCAGGCAGCGGCCCGCCGGAGTCGATGCCGAGCCGAGGACCTGGTTCAGGGCGTCTTCGTCCTCCAGCCCGTAGACCTCGCGCATGCCGTCGTCGTCGTTCTGTTCGTAGTCCGGGTCGTCGAGTGCCGCCCGGAAACTCAGCCGGCTCTCGCTGATGTTCTCGCTGTCCCAGTAGTAGATGCCGGTCGAGACGATCCGCTCGTTCAGCATCCCCTCGACGTGCCAGGAACCGCCGGCGTACTCCGGCCGGTCCGGGGTGAGATGAATGGTGGCGAGCTTGACGATGACCTGGAGGCCGCGACCGCGCAGGTCGACTCGGGCGGAGGTGTCGGGCAGTGCGGGCGGGGTGAAGGCCGGGGCGTCCGGGACGACCGGCCGACGGTTCCCCCACCAGTCCTCCTGGGCCTCTTCCCATACGGCAACGGCATCCGCGTAGGCCCCGGCGTCACTGTAGGAGGACTTGCGCGGATACTCCGGCCGGGAGTCGTACCATCCGTAGGGATCGGCCTCGATCCGCAGCGGCCGCGGATGGCGCAGATCGGTGAGCACGTTCTCCAGGAGCGGGCGCATCCGGGCGAACAGGTCCGGCAGGACGGCCGCCAATTCTCGGTGCGCCTCCGGGTGGACGTTGTTGACGTAGGAACGGAAGGCGACCTCGCCGTCGTCACTGACGTCGACGTCCGTGGGAAGCCACTGGAACCTCTCCGAGAACTCGTGCTTCGAGTACGGGTTCGTCGGATTCCGCCAAGCCCGCTCGGGGCCGCCACTCGCCTCCCTCACCAGGCAGAAGAGTGAAGGATGAACCAGATCCAGTACCTGACCGCCCGATCCGGGATGCCAGTCCCGCTCCGCCTCGGGGACCTGCTCCAGGACCGCGACCGCCTCGCGCAGCCGGGCCCTCAGCTCGTCGTCGACGAGCGTGTCCGACTGCCACACCCCGTCGACCGCGGACACCTCGACGCCGGTACCTGCGTCCCGCAGGGCGGCGTAATAGCCGAGTTCGTCGAGGACATAGCGGACCTGCGCCTCGGTGAGGCCCTGGGCGACCGCTTCACGCGTCCACCTGGCGACGATGTCGGCGTCGTGCATCTTCTCGAACCACCCCGGCTTCGCCCGGATGTGCGCGCTGCACCGCATCATCTGAAGCTCCCGCAGCGTTCGGGGTGTTGCGAACGACAGCGAACGGGACGCCTGAAAGGGCAGCGGGAAGGCGGGCAGGCCAGTCAATTCTCTTGTTCCTTCGAGTCGGTGTGCGGTGGCCGGAAGAATACGTGAACCGACTGACACCGCCGCCGTGGTCCCCGTCGTGGTCGTTCGGCGGCCAGGAAGACCAGCCCCGTCGCGCCGGAACGGCATGCGTACACCGCTCCGCCGGCACGGCAACCGGGCCCACGAGGACGTGACCGGAGCGGGGAGGCCTCTGAGGGCGGTGAGAGCTGGGCCGACCGGACTCGACGCCCGGCACCGTGCGGCCGTACGACACCTGTCGCCACACGGATGGCCGGGCAGCGCGACGGCCCGACGACGACGGGCGCCCTGCCCGCACCGACCCCGCAGCGGAGCGCCCGGCGGCCCGCCGCCTCCCGCCCGCGCTGTACCGTGGCCACCCGGGGCCGGACCGAGCGCACTGCGGCCGGAACCGCTCGGCAGCATGATGGGACCATGGAAGGGCTGCCTTTCACGCCTCACGCCGGGGCGGACGACGGCGGGCACCTGGGCCCGCCCCCGGCGGCGTTCGCGCTGCTCGCGGCGGACGGCGTTCTCGTCGGGTGGAGTCGTGAGGCCGAGGCCCTCCTGGGCTATTCCGCTTCGCAGGTACTGGGACGCCGCGCGGCCGACCTGATCGCGCCTTCCCCGGCGGACCGCGCCGCATCCGACGAGTCACGGCCTGGCCGGCCGCCGCGGTTCGGCGGGACGCACAGTGCCGTCATGGACGTGCGCCACCGCAACGGGGACACCGTACGGGTGGCGGTCACTCTGCATCCGCTGACGCCCGCCTCCGACGAGGCAGCCTCCGGCCGGGCCCCCACCGCCGTCCTCATGGCGTCCGAGCTGGAGAAGCTTCGCTGGTGGGAGACCCGCCAGGCGATGTTGCAGGGACTCGTGACCCAGTCGCCGGTGACCCTCACCATCTACGGCCCCGGCGCGCGCCTCCTGTGGGCCAACGAATCCAGCATCCGGGAGATGGGCGGCGACCTCACCGAACTGCTGGGCCGCTCCATGACCGAGCTCTTTCCCGGCGATGTCCTCACCACCCAGCATCTCGCGCCGCCGGAGGACCTCTTCCAGCAGATCCTGGATACCGGCGAGCCGGTCATCGACGTGCACTTCCGCGGGCGTGCCCCGGCCGACCCCGGGCGCGAGCACGTCTGGTCATCGTCCTACTTCCGCCTGCTGGACGGCCGGGGAGAGCCGGTGGGCGTGTGCGAACAGTCCATCGACGTCACCGACCACTACCGTGCTCAGCAGCGCCTCGAACTCCTCGCGGAGGCCGGCGCACGGATCGGTTCGACGCTCGATCCGTCCGGAACGGCGGCGGAACTCGCCAAGGTCGCCGTACCGCACTATGCCGACGCCGTCCTCGTCGACGTAGCGGCGGACGTGCTGGAGGGCGAGGAACCGAAGACCGTCGCCGCGGCCGACCTCGTCCGCGTGGCGGATTCCGCCGGACCCCCCTCCGGGGTGGGCCGGGCCGTCGCGTACCCCGCCGGATCCCCGCAGGCCGAGAGCCTGGCCAGGGGCCGGCCGACCACCGATGCCCTGGCCGCGTCGACACGGCTGTACGTCCCGCTGATCGTGCGCGGGACATCCCTGGGGCTCGTCACCTTCGTCCGGGGCGACGCCTCGGAGCCCTTCGACGACGGCGACCGGTCAGTGGCCGAGGAGCTGGCGTCGCGGACCGCCGTGTGCATCGACAACGCCCGGCGGTACCGCCGGGAGCACACCGCCGCGTTCATGCTCCAGCGCAGTCTGCTGCCACGATCGCTGCCGGAGCAGAGCGCGGTCGAGGCGGCGAGCCGCTACCTGCCGGCCGACAGCCACCTCGGCGCCGGCGGCGACTGGTACGACGTCATTCCGCTCTCCGGCGCTCGTGTCGGCCTCGTCGTGGGCGACGTCGTCGGCCACGGACTCGGGGCCGCCGCCTCCATGGGACGCCTGCGGGCCATGGTGCGCACGCTGGCCGAGCTGGACCTCGCGCCGGACGAACTCCTGGCCCGGCTGAACGACCAGGTCGGCAGGGAGGCGCCGGACCAGAACGCGAACGGGGCGGACGGCGGCGGCGCCGTCGGAGCGACCTGCGTCTACGGCATCTACGATCCGGCGTCCCGGACGAGCACCTGGGCCGCGGCGGGGCACCCGTCACCGGCCGTGGCGCAGCCGCACGGCCCCGTCGGCTTCCTCCGCCTGCCGCCGGGCCCTCCGCTGGGCGTGGGGCGGCTTCCCTACGAGAGCGTCGACGTGGAGCTCGCCGAGGGCAGCCTGGTCGTCCTGTTCACCGACGGCCTCGTGGAGGCCCGCGGGCAGGGCATCGACGTGGGACTGGACCGGTTGGCCGCGGTCCTCGGCGAGCAGCGGGGAACGTCGCCCGACCGCCTCTGCGCCCAGATCGTCGCGGAGCTGTCCACGGGCGAGGTGCAGGACGACGCGACGCTCCTGGTCGTGCGCACCCGTGCGCTGGGGGCACGCCAGGTGGCGGCCTGGGAGCTGTCCCCGGACCCCGCCCTGGTCGCACGCGCCCGTTCGATGGCCGTGGAGCAGCTCGAACGGTGGGGACTGGACGACCTGGCCTTCACCACGGAACTGGTGGTCAGCGAGCTGGTCACCAACGCCATCCGGTACGCCGCCGGTCCGATCGGTCTCCGGCTGATCCGGGACCGTTCCCTCATCTGCGAGGTCTCCGACTCGCAGCACACCTCACCGCACGCCCGTTACGCCGGAAGCGACGAGGAGGGCGGACGTGGCCTGTTCATGGTCGCCCAGCTCACCGAGCACTGGGGGACGCGCTACCTGCCGACGGGGAAGACGATCTGGGCGGAACAGGCCCTGCCCGGGATCTGACGGACCGGGCCGCCCCGGCGGGCGGCGCCGGAACCGTGTTCAGGCCGGTGCGCGGCGTACGTGCCGGTGTCCGTCGAGCGGGTAAACGGGAGGGAACGCCGGAAGGATCCCGTCCAGGCCGTAACCGCTCTTCTCGGCGACGCGGCAGGAAGCCGCGTTGTCCACCTGGTGGAGGAGTTCGAGGGTTTCCAGGCCGTCGGCCCCGAAGGCGGCGAAAGCCCAACCGGTGACACCCTCCAGCGCCCGTGGGGCGACACCTCGCCCCCGGGCGTGCGCCGCCGTCCAGTAGCCCACCTCGGCGGACGGTCTGCCGGGCGCGACCCCCTTCAGGACCACGTTGCCCACCGGGCGAGGGGGCGCCGCTTCGGCCGCCGTCTCCAGTACGGCGAAGGCGAGCCGGCTTCCCGTCGCCCAGCCCTGCTCCTGCTCCCGCACCCACCGCAGGCCGTCCTCCTCGCTCTCCGGAGGGGCACTGGTGGAGCGCCGCAGAACGGGGTCCTGGAACGCCTGGACGAGCGCGGCGACGTCGTCCGTGCACCAGGGGCGGAGGAGGAGGGCCGGGGCGGCCGGCGTCGCGGCGACGTGGAGCTGGACGGGAGTGTTCATCGCCGGATCGTACGTGGAATCCGCCCTATGCAGGGGGTTGTTCATGGTGATCCGCCGTGACCGTCGGTAGGATCGGCACGCATGACGGACGCATCACCGGCGACGACCGTGACCCGCCTGTTCCCGCTGCTCGCCGAAGGCCGGACCGCGGAGGCGGCGGCCCTGTTCGCCGACTCGGTGTCGTTCTCGGTTCCGCACCCGCCGGGCGTGCCCTGGGTGCCGGAGGTCGACTCCGCCGACGGCATGCGCACGTTCTTCGACCTGCTCCGCACGCATGTGCGCGCCGAGCGGTTCGACCTCCGTCAGGTGCTCGTCGACGGCGACGACGTCGTGCTCTTCGGGCACATGGTCTCCGAGGTCAGGACGACGGGCCGGACCATCGACACGGCCTTCGCCCTGCACACCACCGTCCGCGACGGACGGATCACCCGCTACCACCTGTACGAGGACACCTACGCCGTGGCCAAGGCGTACTTCGGCGACTGACGGCGCGGGCCCGTGACCCCCGTCGGCCGGGTCTCGTGTCGACAGACGCGGTGCACGGCTCATGGAGTGTGCAGGCGTACCGCCAGGGCGGCGATGTCGTCGTCGAGATTGCCTCTGCTGTGACGGAGGAGGTCGTGGTGCAGGGCCGTGAGCAGATCGCGGGGAGGCACGGGGGGCTGACGCCGCATCCAGGCCGTCAACGGGAAGAACTCGCCGTCCCGGGCGCGCGTCTCGGCGATGCCGTCCGTGTAGAGGAGGAGAACGTCACCGGGCCAGAAGTCGAACGCGTCCACGCGGTAGTGGTCACCGATCAGTTCCGCGAGGCTGAGCAGGGGGGACGGGTCGGACGGCTCGAGGACCCGTACGTCCTTCGGATTGCGGATCAGCGGCGGGGGGTGTCCGCAGTTGACGACGGTGATGCGGCTCCCTCGATGCGGGATCTCGACGAGCAGAGCGGTGGCGAAGCGCTCCATCGGCGCCTCGGGCGGATGGGCGGTGTTGTGCCGGGCGCAGCTGGCGTCGAGCCTGCGGGCGATGTCGGTCATGGCGGCCTCGCTGTACGCCGCCTCCCGGAACGCGTTGACGATCGCCGCAGCGGCCCCCACCGCGGGCAGCCCCTTGCCCCGTACGTCGCCGATGAGCAGCCGTACCCCGTACGGCGTATCGACCACCTCGTAGAAGTCCCCGCCGATGCGTGCCTCCGCGGCGGCGGAGAGGTACAGCGACTCGATCTCGACGTTCTGGAAACGGCGCGGCAGGGGCCGCAGCACCACCTGCTGGGCGGCGTCGGCGACGAGCCGTACGTGAAAGAGGGTGCGCTCCCGCTGAAGCCGCACATGGCTTCCGTACGCGGCGGCCACGGTGACCGCGATGATCCCGCCGCACGTCCACCACGTGCCCAGATCGGGAAAGACGAAGCTGAGTCCGACCATCAGCAGCAGACAGACGGTCCCGAGCAGGATGGTCGGGAGGACCGGCCACATGGAGGCGGCCAGAGCCGGCGCCGCGGGCAGGAGACGGCTGAACGCCAACTCCGGCGGAGTGGCGTAGGCCAGGCCGGCGATCACGACGGTCAGAATCACCGGCGACAGCCGCACCAGCCTGCCGTAGCCGTGGCTCCGGCGGAGCCACAGCCGTCCGGACTCGATCATGAATCCCAGCGTATCCGCGCGGAGCCGGCTCAGCGACGCGACGAGCGGGCGTCGCGCGCGACGGGCACCCCTGCAGGCCTCCGTGGCGTCACCGGGGGGGCTGGCACCTGCACGGGCCCGGGAGTCATCACGGAAGGCGAGAGGGGGACACCAGGAGTGTTCACCCTGCCACGTCCGGAACAGGAGTGGTCGTCGCGGCCACGCCGTGGCGCGGCCGCGACGAACGGACGGACGACGCGGCGCGCCCTTCGCGTCCTGTCGCTAGCGCATCGGGCGGCGCCCGCCGCGCCGGAAGCGCACGGCCCCCAGGGCGAGCGCAACGACGAACACGAGCACGCCGATGACCAGCAGATAGAAGAGCCCGTCGGCGACGGCGCCGACGATGCCGAGCGCGATCGCGGCGATCACGAGCAGCAGTACCCAGATCATCACGGCCTCTCCCGCCGTCAGCGCCTGGCCAGACGCCGCTCACCACCGGCGCCGGGCTGGTACTCCAGCTTGTAGTGCGCGAAGACGTCGGGTTCCCGTTCGGCCGCCAGCACCCCGTCCATGTCGATGGCCGGCGCGTCCTTCACCAGGGACTTGGCGAACGGGACCTTCAGATAGCCAGGGCCGACCGTGACGTCGTCGAGGGGGACGAACACGAGCCGGTGCCGGGTGGGAAGACCGACGGTCACCGTCGCGAACGACGGTTCGTCCGTCGCGGTGTCCACGTAGACCGACTCGAGCGTGCCGATCTTCTTTCCGTCCGCATCGACGACGTCGTGCTCGCGCCACTCGCGGATATCGGCGATCTGGATCATCTGTCGGGCTCCGTTCGCTGGCGGGACTCCATCATGTGGCCGAGAGCGATGTTCCGCCCGCGGACGGAGAGGCGGGGAGGCCCGTGCGTCACCACTCGGGGTGCACGTCATGGCTGTCGTACCGCGATCCCCTCTCGGTGACCCAGGGCCTGAAGCGACCGGGCCCGGACGCCTCGTGGGCGTAGGCCACCGGTTCGCCGGTCTCGTCGGTGACGATGACGGCTCCGGTCTTCTGGGCGCAGCGCAGGGCGTGGGTCCAGTGCCGGCCGCGGTGTCCGGTGCGGTAGTCGGGGGTCTTGCATCGGGTCATCGGGTCTCACCGCCGTGCCGTGTCGCGTGCCTGCTCCGCAGAGCGGAGCAGGTGCCCGGATAGTGCCGAACATGCGCGAATACCCGATTCATGAAATTTTGAACATCCAGGTTCCGGAGGTCGCCGGGCAGGTGCGGTCTCCGGTCCGCAGCGGCCGATCACGCAGTCGGAGAAACGATGCCGTCGAGCGTCTCAGTGCTCCTGTACAGCAGCGACGCCGCCGTCCGGGCACAGGTCCGGCTCGCCACCGGCCGCAGCCCCGCGTCCGACGTCCCGCCGGTCGGGTTCGTCGAATGTGCGACCCTGCCCGCGGTCCTGCTGGCCTTGGACACCAGCCGCATCGACGCCTGCGTGCTGGACGGAGAAGCGGTCCCGATCGGTGGCATGGGAGTCTGCCGGCAGATCAAGAACGAGGTCTACCGGTGCCCACCGGTCCTTCTCCTGATCGGACGGCCGCAGGACGCGTGGCTGGCCACCTGGAGCCACGCAGACGCCGTGGTCACCCTGCCCGTGGATCCGGTGGAGTTCGCCGCGTCCCTCGCAGCCCTGCTCCGCGCGCCACGCTAGAACGCCGGCGTGCCCCGCCGCCTGCCCCGCGTTTTCCCCAGTAGTCGAAGGTCGCGACGGCGGCCGCTCCCTGGACCAGGCCGCCGAGGATGAACAGGAAGCCGGTCATCCGTCCCGCGAACGTGATCGCGTCGAAGGCGTCGGGAACGCCGATGACGACCAGCAGGGCCATGCAGGCCACCAGCCCGAACGACATGAACCCGATGAGCAGGCGTCTGCGCCACGCGCGATCGGGCCAGACCTCGCTGCCGCCGCCGCACCAGACCACCGCCGCCCTGTCGTCGAGGTCCAGGTTCCGCGGGTAGCCGTTGCGGCGGAGGATGCTCCGCAGCTCCCGCAGGGACCAGGCGCTGTCCAGGGTCTCGGGGCCGATGCGCACCTCGCGCAGTCCGCGGCTGTCCGGCGGACGCACGGTGACCTTCGTACGGCGTTCCATGCCCTCAGGCTCCGGGCGGGCTCGGGAGACCGCAGCCGCAGGTGCCCCGTTGGAGTGCTCCGCCTTCCCCTGACGGGAAACCTCCCCATCCCGCACCCGCCGGCGGGGCCGGACCGGTGCGGAGCCGTGGGGGTGAGGGCCGGGACTACGGCACGCGCGCGGGCTCCGCAACGGGCGAGGACCCCGGCAGGCCCTCGCCCTCCGGCAGGCTCCCGGGCGCCGGCAGGCCCTCGTCCCCCGGCAGGCTCCCGGCCTCCGAACCGTGGCTCTCCGGGGCACCGAACCACGCCACCGCCACCGCGCCCGTCACCGCCAGCACGAAGCCGAGGACGGCGAGCCAGGCGAAGCCCGGGCGGGAGGCGTCGCCCAGCCACCACACACCGATCATCCCCGGCAGCACCGTCTCGCCGACCACGAGCGCCGCCGTCGCGCCGTTGACCGACCCGATCTGGAGCGCGAGCGTGTGCAGGTACATGCCACCGATGCCGGCCACGAGGATCGCGTACAGCGCAGGGTCGGTCAGGAGCGCACCCGGATCGAAGGGGTCGATGCCGTTCAGGATCCGCACTCCGACCCCCAGCGCGCCGAAGCCGAGACCGGACAGGAGGCCCGCGAGGATCGCGGCCCGGTTGCCGAGCATCCGTACGAGGACCGTGCCGCCGCCCATCAGCAGCACCGACACCGCGAGCAGCCACCAGTGCGTCGCGATCGGGGTGCGTCCGCTGCCCTCCGGGCCCGCCGCGCTCGCCAGCAGCACCAGGGCCGAGCAGACCACACCGATCGAGGCCCACTCCGCGCGGGTCAGCCGGATGCGGAGCAACCGCACGCTGAGGACGGCCGTGATGACCAGGTTGGCGCTGATCACCGTCTGGGAGAGGAACAGCGGGAGCATGCGGGCGGCGAGCGCGCCGAGTCCGAAGCCCACGAAGTCCAGGATCGTCCCGACGATGAACTCCCAGGTCATCGCGGCTTTAGCGGTCGACGACAGGCTCGGCCCGCCATGCTGCGTCACCTGGCCGGCCACGGCCGCCTCGCGCCGGGCGGACTTCCGGGAGCCGACCGCCTGGAGCACGGACCCCGTGCCGTAACAGATCGAGGCGGCGACGGCGGTCAGCAGTCCTATGAGCACCAGCAGGCTCCCTTCACACGGTGGGGGTCGGTCCACCTGGTTCGTTCTCCGCTTGGCAGACGTCGGATCGGGCGCCCGCGTTGCCTGCGACCTCCGACCGCGTGGGGCGTCGGGCGGCGCCGCCCCCGTTCCTACTCGTTCCCGGTCCCGCGGACCTCCTCCGGCCCGGCGGGCCGCCCGTCCCCGTCCGGCGGCGGCTCGAACGACGCGCCGGCGGCCGAAAGGCGCTGTGCCAGCGCGCGGCAACGGGCTCCGAGCTCCGGGGGGTCGAGGACCTCGAAGTCGTGCCCCAGCAGGAGGACGTGCAGGAGTACGGCGTCGAGGCGTGCGGCGCCGCTGAGCACCTCGCACTGTTCGTCCCCCCGGTGCCGTACCACGGCCGCCGCCGCCGGAATCTGCGCGCGTACGGTGTCGGCCGACGCGTGCACGAGGAAGCGCGCCCGGTGCGGGTAGACCCGGCTCGCGACCCCCTCCTGGACGTACGCCGCCGCGTCGGGCGACGGGCGCGGGCGGAAGCGCCAGGTCCGTGCGGAGACATCGGTCATCCGGTCGACGCGGAAGCTGCGCCAGTCGGCGCGGTCGAGGTCGTAGGCGAAGAGGTACCAGCGCCGGTCCGAGGCCACCAGACGGTAGGGCTCGGCGCGCCGGGGGCGCACGTCGTTCCCTGACGGGTAGCCGAAGGCCGTCTCGACCTCGTCGCGGCAGGCTCTGGCCAGGGTCATGAGCACGGTGGGGTCGACCGGGACGCGGCCTCCGTCGAAGGACTCGACGGAGCCGGACAGCGCGCGCACCTCGTGCCGCAGGCGGGTGGGCAGGACTTGGTCGAGCTTGGTCAGCGCCCGGAGCGCGGCGTCCCCGGCGCCTGCGACCGCGCCGCCCGCCCCGGCGAGCAGCGATACCGCGGTGGCGATGGCCTCCTGGTCGTCGAGGAGCAGCGGAGGCAGCTGCTGCCCCGGGCCGAGCCGGTAGCCGCCGCCGACCCCGTAGGCGGCGTGGACCGGGTAGCCGAGGGTGCGCAGCCGCTCGACATCGCGCCGTACCGTGCGCGTCGTGACCCCGAGCCGGTCGGCGAGTTCGGGGCCGGTCCAGACCTGGCGCTGCTGCAGCAGCCCGAGCAGGGTGAGCACCCGCTCCGTCGTGTCGCGCTCGTCACCGCTTGCCACGTTCATGCCGCTCAGGCTGTCACAGATGGCGGACCGATCCTGTCCGCCATGGCTGCCAGCCTGGGGCCATGGACACAGACGCATGCGATGCGGCCGCGCGCCGTGCGAGCGCACGCCGGCGTGCGGCCGGCGGCGTACGGGACCTGGGGGAGCGCCGGCCGCGCGGACGACCGCACCGGACCGGATCGGCACCGGGATCGCCGTCCGGCCGGGCGGAGTACGCGTCCCCGGCGACGCCCGGCTCTACGGCGACCGGGTGGGGGAGGGGCCCGAGGAAGGAGGAGCCCTCCCCGGGGGCGCCCGTGGCGGGCTGGGCGCTGCCCATCCGCCGTGAACCGATCCCAAGCCCGAGGTCTGCCCGCTGCGCGGCCTCCACCATCACGCGAGAACCGACACCTGTCAGGAGACCCTCATGACCGCGATGACGACCCACCTCGACCCCGAAGAGCTCCACCACAACCCGGCGTTCACCCAGGGCGTGATCACCCCCGCCGCGCGGATGCTCCATGTCGGCGGCCAGCTCGGCACCGACAGCAGCGGCACGCTCCTCGACGGTGTCGAGGCGCAGACCGCGCAGGCCATGCGCAACGTGCTGACCGTGCTCGCCGCCGCAGGCACCGGACCCGAGCACGTGGCCAAACTGAACATCTACCTCGTCGCCGGGGTCGACGCCCGTGCGGGATACGCGGCGTCGCGCTCGGTGTGGGGCGATCACCGGACGGCCGTCACGGTCGTCACCACCGCCGGACACGCCCGGCCGGGCGCGCTCGTGGAGATCGACGCGGTGGCGGTCATTCCCGAATAAGAGGGGCGGCCGGGCGGTGCCGGCGCCTCACGCCGCCGCCCGGTCCCCCGCCGTGCTCGCGTTCACGCGGGCTTCGGGCGCCGCGAGGATGCGGCGCCCCTCGGGGCGCCGCCCGGCCAGGCGGCATCCGAGGCAGTGGGGGTGCCCGCGGAGTGCTGTCCGGTCTCTCACACGCCAGGACCACTCGCTTTCGGGGCGGGGCCCCGTGGGCTTGCCCCATCCCGCCAGGTGCAGCCACCAGGTGGTGAGGGCGGCGAGCACGCCGAGCCCCGCGCCCAGCAGGGCCAGCGGCGGCGAGACGGTGACGACGGAGAGTCCGAGGACGCTCAGGCCGACGACGGCGACCGCCGTTCCGGTCCAGCCGGCGACGGTGTGGCCGAGGTCGACATTGCCGTGTGCGCTCATGGCGTCCTTTCGAGGGGCCGGGGATACGCTGATCCAGAGGAAGTTTTATCTCACGAGCTAAGCTACTTAGAGACTAAGGGAAATTTGCGTTGGCTGGCAAGGAGCGCCCCCGTTCCACCCCTGAGCAGGCACACGCCCAGATGGATCACCTCATCGCGCTGGGCATCGTCGCCCAGCACCACATGGCCCAACGCCTGGGGCTGAACGTCACGGATCTCACGTGCATGGGCTTCATCCTGGAGGCCGAGGGGGCGGGCACGGCCCTCACCGCCGGCGACCTGGCGCAGCGGGCGAACCTGACGACCGGGGCCATCACCGGGGTCATCAACCGGCTCGAACGTGCGGGATACGCCAGGCGCCGCAGCGACCCGGGGGACCGGAGGCGGGTCCACGTCGTCGCCGACGCCTCGGCGGCGGAGCGGTTGTCCGAGGTCTACGGCCCCAACTACCGGCGTATCGCGGCACTCTTCGCGGACTACTCCGAGGAGGAGATCGCGGTGCTGTCCGACTGGCTCACTCGGGCGACGGCCATCATGGGCGCCTCTCTGGAGGAGGCACGCGAAGCCGAGGCCGGCTGACCGGACCCCCGCCCCCCAGTTCCTCGGTACGTGACGTGAACAGCGGCATCGGCGGGCAGCCCCGCATGCCTCCGCCCTTCTGTCGAGGCGGTCGCTCAGCCCGCCGAGCGGGCACCCGCTCGATGCCGACGCGCCCACGGCATCAGGCCTCGACGAGGAACACCTCGTCGGCGTAACACCACGCCCATGACTCGTCGGGCGCCAGGGAGATGACGATCGGATGGCCGGTGCGCCTGTGGTGTCCGTACGCGTGCTGACCTCGCGAGCTGTCGCAGCAGCCGACGTTTCCGCAGGTCGTGCACCAGCGCAGGCGAACCCACTCGCGCCCGAGGGCCAGGCACTCCTCGCAGACCTCGCGTGGTCCCGGGTCAGGCGGTTCCACCACGGCCGCGAGGTGCGTGCAGACGCCGCCCTCGGGACGGCCGCCGTCCCGGGCCACCGCCCACCCCTGGCGGCTGCCGGAGTCCGCCGAGCCGTGGCGGGGGTGCTCCGGTGCCGGGGTGGACGAATCCTCGTTCGTGATCACGTTCGTCCACCCTTCGTGCGGCTCGTGGGGACACCCTTGCTTCTGCCGTACGCGCGACGGCGGATGCGGAGATCGCACCGGGGCGAAAGGCGCGCGAGATCCGCCGCGCGGCACCGGCGCCCCGGCGGTGTGCGCCCTGAGAAAAGCGCCCACGGTGGCGCCCCCGGCGAGCCGGAGGGGCGGGAATCGACGTGGTCACCACAGGAGGCGGCCGCTCGCTCGGCTCGCCTACTGCCGGGCCGCGGCTTGTTCCTCGGAGGCAGTGGCGGTGGCGGGGTGGCCGTCCTGGAGTTGCTGAAGGCGTTTGAGCGTCGCGACGAGCATGGCCTGGGTGCCGGAGGGGTCGCCTGCGGTGCCGCCCTCGACGCGCACCTCGATGGTGGCCTTGCCCGATCGGACGTATCCGTGGACGGAGTCCTCGCTGGCGCCGGGGTTGACGACCAGGGTGTTCTCGTCGCCGACAGGCTTCCTGGGAACCTGCTGCTTGCTTGTCTCGGTGCCCTTCCACGCCACGTACTGGCGGTGCGCGTCGTCGGCCGACCTGAAGAGGCAGATGTGGATGAAGGCCATGTTGACCGTGGAGCCGTTGTACTCGTACGAGGAGTCGCCACCGCGGATCCAGCCGGCCGGTGCGGAGTCGGCGTCGCTCGCGCCGTTGCAGTACTGCCCTTCGGTCACCGACTTGTCGCCGTGAAGGGTCCAGCCCGGAAGAGTCTCGCCGTTGCCGAGCAAGGCCTGCGTGAGGTGGGCTTGGGGGAGTTCCTTCGTGATCGGCTTCGGAGCGGGCACCGCAGCGGCCGGCCTGTCGCCGTTCTGCGGGCCGGGAGCGGGATCCGGCGAACCGGTCCCGGGGGAGCAGGCGGTGAGGGCCGCGAACCCGGCAAGGGCGGTTAAGAGAGTGGCGCGTGCACGTGACATGCACACATCCTATATATCGGTGATCACCAGACCGGGACCGTGGGCGACCAAGGGC
The DNA here is from genome assembly GCF_043202995.1 of Streptomyces sp. NPDC048018. NCBI lineage: Bacteria > Bacillati > Actinomycetota > Actinomycetes > Kitasatosporales > Streptomycetaceae > Streptomyces > Streptomyces sp. NPDC048018. Next base: position 110,049 of record NZ_JBIDBK010000001.1, on the reverse strand, counting down.
CATCGCGCCACCCGCCTGCCGCGGGAGCCACGCCCTCGGTCGTACCGGGTCGGAAAATGGCTTGAGCACAGGCCGGAGGTGCCTACAGGATCGGGGAACACCGATGAGTTCTTCCCTGTGCTGCGGTCTGTCGGTGTGACCCGCTCCGTGCGGAGGACACTCAACTGACGGAAGGCGCCATGCTCGCACCACACGCAACACCCACCCTCGCCCCCGACCGCGTCACCGGCGTGCTGCGGATCCTCGTGCTGTCCACGTTCGTCGTGCTCCTCAACGAGACGATCATGGTCAACGCGATCCCGCGCCTCATGCGCGACTTCGAGGTCACCGCGGCGGCCGCAGGGTGGCTGTCCACCGCCTTCATGCTCACCATGGCCGTCGTCATCCCGGTGACCGGATGGTTCCTCCAGCGCGTGACGACCCGGACGGCCTTCGGCCTGGCCATGGCGCTGTTCCTCGTCGGCACGGCGCTGGCCGCGGCCGCGCCCGCCTTCCCGGTGCTTCTGGTGGCCCGTGTCGTCCAGGCCAGTGGCACCGCCGTCATGATGCCGCTGCTCATGACCACGCTGATGACCCTCGTGCCCCCGCACGACCGCGGCCGTGTCATGGGCAACATCACCCTCGTCATCTCCGTCGCGCCCGCCCTCGGCCCGGCGGTCTCCGGCGTACTGCTCCAACTGGGCACGTGGCGCCTGCTGTTCCTCGCCGTCCTGCCCATCGCCGGTGCCATGGCGCTCGTCGGCCGGAGCAAGCTCGTGAACATCGGCGAGCCCCAGGCCGGCCCGATCGACTGGCTGTCCGTCCCGCTGGCCGCCGCGGGCTTCGGCGCGCTGGTCTACGGCCTGAGCGGCCTCGGTGCCGGTGACGAGGCCTCGGCGGTGGTGCCCCCGGAGGTCACGACCCTGGTCGGCGCCGTGCTGGTGGGCCTGTTCACCTGGCGGCAGCTGGCCCTGCAGCGCTCGTCCACCCCCCTGCTGGACCTGCGCGCCCTGACCTTCCGGCACTTCTCCGTGGCGCTCGCCCTGATGTGCCTGTCGTTCATGGCGCTCATGGGCGCGTTCATCCTGATGCCGATCTACCTGCAGGAGGTGTGCGGTCTGACCTCGCTGCAGACCGGCCTGCTCCTCATCCCCGGCGGCCTGACCATGGGCCTGCTCGGACCGCAGGTCGGCAAGCTCTACGACCGGCTCGGGGCGCCACGGCTGGTCGTCCCCGGAGCCGCGCTCACCGCGCTGTGCCTGGCGCTGTTCGCCGTCACGAGCGAACAGACCTCGCCGTGGCTGGTGCTCGCCCTCCACGTGGCACTGAGCGTCGGCATGGCGTTCGTCTTCACGCCCGTCTTCACCTCCGGCCTGTCCGTACTTCCGCCGCACCTCTACCCGCACGGATCCGCCATCCTGGGCTCGCTGCAGCAGGTCGCGGCCGCCGCCGGCACCGCCTTGGTCATCAGTGTCATGTCGGGACGCGCCGCCACGGCGGCAGCCGATGGCGCCGATCCCACGGACGCCCTGGCAGCGGGCATCCGGTGGGGGTTCGGCATCGGAGCCGTGCTCGGGGGACTGGCCGTGCTGGTCGCCCTGCTCGTCCGCACTCCGCCCGTGCCGCAACAGCCCGCTGCGCCGGAGGTGCAGGACGAGGACGGCACCACGACGGTCAAGACCGCCCCGACGCCCTCCTGACGGTCCCAAGCCCCCCCGCTCCGAGGAGGCGGGCACGGCCGACGGCGGTGCCCGCCGGGAGAACCGCCGGCAGGCGCCCGTCGTCGACGGCCCTGCCGCGGGCCCGCCCTCCGTGCCCCTCCTCCGCGGACACCGCCGTGGGCGGGCCCCTCCGGATGAAAGTCCGCGGCGGGCTCTTCGACCGGTCACCGCACGTTCCCGGAGCCTCCACGCCGTCCGTGGGACCGCTGACGGACCTGACCGCGCCGTGCCCGTCAGTCGTCCGCCGCTCCGGTCCCGGCCGCGAAGTCCCCCACCGGGTCGGCGCCGGTCCGCCGGCAGCCACGCCGCCCCAGGGCCAGCACCGCCGTCACCTCCTCGTGCGGCGTCACGTACCCCGCGCCGCCCACCGCCACGGCGTAGTAGGGGATGTCGTCGCCGAGCCCGAAGGCCACGTTCACGGCCTCGTCGTCGAAGCCGCCCACGGTCACCGCCCCCAGCCGCAGCGCGGTGGCGGCGAGGCACAGGTTCTGCGCCGCGTGCCCGGCCTCCAGCAGGGCGTAGCGGTAGCCCCGGTCGCCGTAACGGCCGGCAGGCGGCTCGGGGTCACCCACCACGAAGACGACCGCGGCCGCCCGTTCGTAGGCGATGTGCCGGGTCCGGAACAGCTCCCTGCCGGCCGGCCCGTCGGACAGCGGCGCCCCGAGGGACAGCGCCGCGGGCTCGAACGGGTACACGCTGCCGGCCGCGAGACCGGGCACCCGGAGCGCGAGCACCAGCAGCCGCAAGGACAGCAGTCCGCCGCAGGAGGGGACGGTGGCACGGTCCGCGCCGGTGCGGCCGTAACCGCACCACAGCAGCACCGTCAGCGCGTCCCGGCTCAGCGGCGTCCCGTCGAAGTCGCGGCGGGAGCAGCGCGATGCCAGCACGTGGGCCAGGGACAGCAGGTGTCCCTCTCCGGCGGGCGGTGGCACGGCGGGCAGCGGCCGGGCGCTCGTCCCGGTGGCGGCCGGCTCCTCGAACCACCCGAAGCTGGACAGCCGGTGGTAGAGGGCCGCCGCCGAGTCAGCCCACACCGATGGCCTCGATCGCGGTGGAGAGATCCGGGCGCAGCCCGAGCGTCCGGTCGGCCTCGCGGTCGTCGAAAGCGGGTGTGAGGAAGGTGCTCAGGCCGAGGGCGGTGGCAAGCAGCAGCAGTTTCTGGCCGAGTTCCGCGGCGTTGGTCAGGAGGACGCGGTAGGCGTGCGGACCCTGGTAGCGCTGCATGTAGCGGCGCCAGTCGGCGGCGACGACGAGGGTGGTGGAGCCGCTGCCGGCCCGCTGCTGCCCGGCGCACATCCGGGTGAAGTCCTTGCGGAGGTCGCCGGGACGCAGCAGTGCGAGGGCGTGCCGGTCGACCGCGTAGTGGTACAGACCCGGTGGGAGACCGTCGACGTCGAAGACGGCGACGTAGAGCTCCAGGGCGGAGAATGCCGAGCCGAGCAGCGTGGACGGTTCGGCCGCCATGTGCCGCTCCACCTCCCTGCGCAGGCCGAGGGTCTCGGCGCTGGCGTGGTGGAGCAGGGTCGCGAGCTCGGAGCGGGTGAGTCCGGTGCCGCGCCAGGGCCGGTTGGAGCGGCGGCGCAGCAGGACGTCCGCGAGGGGCGGCAGCTTCTCGCGCGGGACCGGCGGCGGCAGGGCGTGTTCGGGAGCGCCGGGATGGCGTGTGAACAGGTCGACGCCTTCGTCCACGACCGGCCGCAGCAGTCGGTCCTGCAGCGCCTTCGGGTCGCTCACGCCGTCGTCCGTGAACCGGGTCGCCCCGGCGCGCAGATGGAACACGAGTGCGTCGAGCCATCCCCGTTCGATCCAGTGCTCCACCGCCGCCATCTGGGGCCAGGGCACGTCGGAGGGGACGAGGAGGCCCGCCTCCGCGAAGGCGGCGATCACGGTCGCGGCGTCGTCGGGGCTTTCCATCAGCCCGGCCGCCGTGGCGGTGAACTCGGCCAGGGTGTGCACGCCGTCGAGCGCCGAAAGGATGCCCACCAGCGCGGGGCCGGGCAGTTCGTAGGTCGTTCCGTCGAGGAGCAGATCGCAGTGGAGGGGGCCGTCGAGCCGGATCCGCAGGAGCGGGTAGCGCCGGTAGGTGGGCGCCGCGGCCGGGGTCATCCGAGAATCCCGAAGGCGAGCGGCAGCTGGCGCAGTGGCTCCAGACCGAACAGGGTGCAGACGTGCCCTTCGTGCAGGGTGTAGCCGCGGTAGCTGGGCCGGCCCAGGGCGGAGGCGGTGTAGGCGAAGGTCTGGAGGAGGTGCCCGGCGTCGAGGTAGAGCACCCGGTACGAGCGGGACTCGCGGTAGCGGTACATGCCGCGCTCGCACACGGCGGCCAGGACGACGACGGCGACGGGGTCGAAGCGGGGCCTGTCGGGCAGGAGGATGACGTGGCGGCGTATCTCCTCCTCGTAGGAGCCGGCGCTCAGGCGGTCGAGGGCGTTGGCGCGCACGCTCCAGTGGAAGAGCCCCGGCTCGAGGCCGCCGACCGGCCGGAGCAGGGCGACGAAGGCCTCCAGGGGGTGCCGGCTGCCGCCGGACGGGCTGGTCTTCGTCAGGTGGGCTCCGGTGACCGGCAGCCGCCGGTGTCCCGTGGCCCCGAAGGTCAGGGCCAGTACCGTCGACAGGTCGTCCCTGCCGAGTGGGGCGTCGGCCGGCCCGGTCAGGGTGTCCGTGAACGCGCGTACGCGCCCGTGCGCCGTGGGTGGCGGTGCCGGGACCCGTTCCACGGCTTCCCGGTCAAGGTACGCGGGTGGCGGCTCGCCCTCGGCGAGGTAGCCGCGCATGAGGCCGACGTCGAGCCGTACGGCCTCGTCGTCCGACCAGTCGACGACGGGCAGTTGCCGGGTGTGCCGGTGGTAGCGGAAGGCCTCCCCCCAGCCGTGGGCGGCCCACTCCGCATCGTCCTCGAAGTCCTCCCGGTGCGCGACGGCGGGGGCGGGACCCTGCCCGGGTGGAAGACCGTCACCGGCATCCGGCCGAAGTCCCGTCCTGACGTGGGGGGTTCGGTCCGACCCGGGCCCCGGCCCCGCGGCGGTGGTCCGCAACACGCCCAGCCGCAGCAGCCCGTCGATCTCGGCGCGCGCCGCCTCCGGATCGCCGCAGGCGATGTCGGCGAGCAGGTCGGTGGCGTCCCGCGCGGTCCGGGGCCGGGCGAGCGCGCCCAGGACGGCCACGAAGGCCGCCATGTCCTGGGGCGCGAGCCGCAGGGTCGCCCGGGTGTCGGAGTTGCGGACCAGGACCCGGTCCCCGACGGTCATCACGGTCACTCCGGGTGTCGCGTACAGCAGTTCCTCAGGCATGTCGGTCCACCTCTCGGGCCAGCCACCGGTGGTAGCGGTCGGCGTGGGCGGTCAGGTGCATGGTCACCAGATCGCGGGCCGGGACCTTGCGTACGGAGACGGAACCGTCGCTCAGCCGCCCCACGGCGTGCACTGCGCCGGCCCGGCGGCATCCGGCGGCGGCGACGAAGTACGGGATGACGTCCCGTGACCAGCGGTCGAGGACGGACGCGGCGATGCGCAGATGTGTTTCCCCGTGGTCGAGTGGTGGTGCTTCGGGCGGCTCGGTCACGTCGACGTCCTCTCCGGTGAAGCGGAGGCGGAAGGTGTGGCGAGTGCCGCCGGGCAGGTGGAGCGTCACCCGGTAGGTCAGCCGCAGGGATCCGTAGATCCGTAGCTCCCGCCCGTACGCGCCGCGGCCGGCGGCCGCCCAGGGCGCCAGGGAGGTGCGCAGGTATTCCCGGCAGCGTGCTGTCAGGGCTGCGGGCCCGACACCTTCCGGGTCGTCGTCCAGCAGCTCACCGGGCGGGTCGGTGGGATCAAGCCCCCGGTCGTCGGGGCACGGGGCACGGCGGACGAAGGGCAGAACGTCCCGCAGGACGGTCGTCTTCCCGGCCGTGACGTCGACGGCGTCCCCGGGGTCCAGGGTGGTGGCCGGACGGTCCGGAGCGACCCGGGCGAGCAGGTCGACGAACTCGGCGGGCCGCATCGGGAAGACGTAGCGGTTGAGCCAGGCGGCCGGGTCCAGGTAGCGGTTGCCCGTGGTGCCGGGCACGGTCAGGCCGGCCCCGAGCGAGGCCGCCAGCTCCAGCGAACGGGCAAGCCAGGCCTCATGAGTGTCGCCCTCGTGGGCACCGCCGTCCCAGGTGGAGTGCTGGAGGAAGCTGTGGTAGTCGGACGGATGGCTCACCACGGCGACGTCGATGCCACCGGCCGCGGCCCGTAGCGCCGGGCCCGGGTCGAGGTCTCCTCGGTCCCCCAGGTAGAGCAGGGAGCCGTCGCCGTCCTGGACCAGGAGGCCGGCATAGCCCTGACCGGTGCCGCTGCCGACGAAGGAGACACGTCCCCCGGGGATGTCCATCGCCGTGCCGGGACGCACCTCGGTGTGCCCGGTGAACCCCATGCGCTCCATGACGAAGCGGATGGTGGGGTCCGGTGGGGCGAGGACCGGGATGCCACGGGGCAGGCGAGCGAGGCTCGCGGGTTCGAGGTGGCCGGCGTGGCTGTGTGAGACGAACACCGCGTCGACCGGCGGGAGATGCTCCGTCAGGACGGTGCGGCGTGGGAACGGCTCGACGGTGCCACCGAGGAAGGTGGGTGTGAGCAAGGGGTCGATGAGGAGATGAGTGGAGCCGGCGACGACCGAGTAGCAGCCGTGGCCGACGGCGCCGATCAGCACGCGCCCGCAGGGGGTCCGGAGAGTCCGGAGGCCACGTCGGCGTCCGGGGAGACTCCCGGGGGTCCGGAGACGGCATCGGCCGGCGAGGGCGCCGGGGCACCGGTCACGGCGGCGAGGACGTCCAGATGTCCGAGCGCATCGGCGGCGGCGAGCGTCCAGGCCACGTGCCGGGTCAGGACGACGGCGGGCACGTCCGCCGCGACGCGCGCGGCGGTCTCCTCCCGACCGGCGTCCGCCGGGACCTGATATCCGGTGAAGCGGGTGAGCAGACCGTCGCCCTTCCGGTCCGACCAGAGGCCTGGCTGTTCGCGTACGGTCAGCAGGAAGCAGTCCATGTCTCCGGCATCCAGCCGGTCGAGGAAACGCGGCCAGGGTTCGACGACCACGCGCGTCGGCGTCCCGGCCGCCGCCCAGCGGGCGGCGATGCGGTGGGCGGTCGCGATCCGCAGCCTGTTCTCCTCGTTCACCAGCAGTTCGAGGGGCGCGTCCGGCGCCCGGCACCCGCCCGAGGGCAGGGCCTGGGCCGTCGTCGCGGCCGCGTCCGGGTGGAAGCCGGGGGGTTCCGACGGCGGCCGGGCCAGACCGCGGTACACCCCGGCGGCCGCGTCGGCGCCGAGCGCCGCTCGGGCCAGAGCGCGTCGGACGGCCGCCGGCAGCCGGGCACCGGCGGAGTCGAAGCCGAGGATCTGCACGGTCCGGGTGCTGTCCGGCAGCGAGACGACGGCGGGCCCCGGCTCGGCCAGCACCTGGCAGACCGCCTCCTCGTCCGCTTCCAGAACCACGTCGAGCGCGCCGCACCGGAGCTGTGCCAGGGCGGCGTCCTGGCAGGTGATGCCGACGAACTCCAGGGCGGGGCCGTGGCCGGAGAGCGGTTCCAGGAGCGCCCGTTCCGGGGCGAGGGCCGCCAGGCGGTACGGACCGCTTCCCGTCCCGCGAAGGACGGCGCCGTCCTCGACGCGCACCGGGATCAGCCGCGCCAGGAAGTCACGCGCTCCGGGGCCCGAGATGTGGAGGGCGTGCGGCCCGTCCGCCACCGCCACGACGTGCTCCCATTCCGGCAGGCCCGCGTTGGCGGCGACGTCCGCCGCCGTCACCGGCCGGCCGTCCGACCAGCGGGCGGTGTCGTCGAGCGTGCAGTGCGCCGTCGCGCCGTCGCGCCAGCTCACGTCGACCGCGAGCGGCGAAGCCACCCCCCGCGTCCCGGTCAGGGGTCGCCACAGCAGGCGCCCCAGCCGTATGCCGCGCTCCGCGGGGTCGGTCACCGGTGCCGGCGGCGCGCCAAGTGCGGGAACCCGGATCCGCAGCGTCCCGGGCCCGCGCGCGGCGGGGCCGGGACGGGCGGAGCCGGAAGCCGCGCCGAGTGCTTCGCTCAACGAATGCAGCACTGAATGAGGACCGGGCGCTCGTCCGCCTCGACCTGCTTCAACCGGAACACCGGCCCGCTCTCCTCACCCTCGCCCTCCCGCTCCTTGAGCCGGGTGGCGTAGAGATCGGCAAGCGCGAGCCGCGCCGACTCCGGGGCGGTGCTGATCGATTTCTGCCCTGATTCACCACTCATCGAAGTAACTCCCTCTTTCGAGTAATTGGCCCTAGCATGACGGGTGCACCCGGCTCTGTCGACACCTCTGCGGACGGGGACCTCGTGATCAAGTGCCGTACCTGCGAGCACCTTTGGAGCATCGCTGGAGGCGGGCCCACGATGCTGCCTCACCCTTGCTGTGCCGCCCACCCGTGGGCCGGGCAGGCCGCCGTACTGGAGACCGGACAGGGTCCGTTGCATGCGTTCGGCTACCTCCGGGACGGCTCTCCGGGGCCGTTCGTCGCGTACGCGCGCGGGCCGGGGTACGGCCGGGGACCGGCGCACGGCCGAGCGCTTCTGCACGGCACGGCGGTGGACACCGACCGGGCCCATGCCGGGAGGAAGGCCGTCCTCGAACTCCTGGAGCGAGGCTGCGCGTTCCTCCGGCCGCGGGCCCCGCTGCGGTACGGCAGCCCTCGCGAACTCGGCCTGCACGACACGGGCCACGGCACCGGCGCACGGACCGGCACCCATGTCGACGCCGACGCCTCGGACACACCCCGCTGGTGGGTGGAGGCACGATCACTGTGCGACGACCGGATCCAGCTCGTCGACGCCGACCGCTACGTCCTCGCCTCGTGCGGCGGGCGCGGCGACTCCACCGGCCTCGCCGTCGGCCCGGATCTGGCGGGCGCGGTGGGGCACGGCCTGCGAGAGGCCGTGGAACGCGATGCCGTACGAGCGATGGTGGAAGGCGGGCTCCCGGTCCGCGCATGCGCCGCCGAAACGCCGTACGCCGTTGCGCTGCGCCGGGACGGCTGGACCGTGGAGGCGGTGCGGACGACCCACTTGGGCTTCCCGGTCGCCGTGTGCGCCGCCACCCGCGCCTCGGGCCCGACCGTGGGGGGATGCGCGGCCGGCACGACGCCGGTGCACGCGGTCGAGTCGGCGACGGCCGAGGCGTTCATGAAATCGCTCGCCTGGGCCTCCCCGAGCGCGGGCGCGAGGGGGGCCACGCGGGCCGGTGGCGGGAGGAGGGCGGTACGCGGCCCGGGAGACGGCGCGATGACGTGCGGCCCCGGGACCGGACGGCCGGCGTCCGTGAGGTCGGCGGGCGTCCACGGCTTCCGGCTCGGCGAGGCCGTGGTCTTCGGCGAGCACCCGGAGCCCGTGGCCGGCGAGCCGGCGCGGGTGCTCGCGGCCGCCGGCGGGGACGCCGTGCTCGTGGACCGCGGCAACCCGCTCCTCGACGCACTCGGCCTGCGCGCCGCTCACGTCCTGCTCAGGCTCCCGGTGCCCTCTTCTCCGCCGCCCCGCGCGCAGTGCGACCGCCGGCTGGAAGAGCTGCTGCGGTGACGGCGCCCCGGGATCTGCTCTTCGTGGCGGACCGGCGGTTCGTCCTGTCGGACGACGGCCCGCTCGTCGCCGACACGGCCCGGCCCCGGGACTTCGCGAGCCTGGCGGGCGTCGTGAAACCGGTGGCCGCGCCGGCTGCGGACGCTCGGGCCGGGCCGCGCCCCGCTCTCGACCCCGACGTCGCACGGCTGCTGTCCGCGCTGCGGCGCGGGAGCTATCTGGACTACGCGTCCGACGCGGCCATGGCCGTGGACGAGTCGATCATGCGGACGTACCTGGCTGCGGACCCCCCACCCGCCGCGGAGACGCCGTGGAGCGGTCCCTTGGCCTGGCTTCCGCATCCGGCACACGGAACGGGCGAACGCAGCGGGGCGGGCGGCACGCGCGCCCCCGGCATCGGGCGGCTGCTCCTGTCCGGCTTCGGACACCTGCGGACGGTCTCCTTCCTCGGGCTCTTCGACGTCGTGCTCAAGCCCGTGCCGTCCAAGGGCGCCCGGCACCCCTTCGACGCCTACGTCACGGTGGAGCCGGGCGCGGTCCGGGCCGGGCTCGCCCCGGGCACGTACCGCTACGTCCCCAGCCTCCACGCGCTGGAGCACCTCGCCGCAGAGCCCGTCGAGGCAGGCATCGGAGCGGGTGACGAGGCCGGGCGCGCGGCGGGGCGCGAAACGGGTGTCGGCCTGGTGGTGGTCGCCGTGTTCGACCGGGTGCACTGGCGGTACCGCGAATCCGCGGGCTACCGCGATCTCTACCTCGACCTCGGCCACCTGACCGCGACGCTCGACGCCGTCGCCGAGGACGCGTCCCTGCGCCTGACGCCCGTCGAGCCGGCCGCCGTGGGCGCCCCCGTCGTTGCGTCCCTGGAGCGGGAGATCGTCGCCGCCTATCGACTGGAGGACCGGACATGACGGTACGCCGTCCCGCCGTACTGCACGCCGACGGTAACGGCGTCCCGCACCAGGTCACCCAACTCGTCGCCCCGGTCGAGGCGGGCCGAGCGGACGAGATCGCCGGCGCCCTCCTCCCAGGCACCCCGCTCCGGTGCATTCTGACGGCCGTCGGCGTGGCACCGGGGCTGCTCGACGCGCTGGTGGCAGGGCTGCGGACCGGAGCGTGGGACGACGCCGTGGCCGCGTTCGGGGAGACCGTCGACGAGGAGACCCTGTTCTTCGTCGGCCCCATGCGGCCCGGTGAGGGGGCCCCGGCACGGCTCGGCATGGTCTACGCCGTCCGTGACGACACGGCCGGCGCGCCCGTCCCGGGTATCGAAGGCAGCGCCGGGGGCCTGGGGCGCTTGATGTTCGGCTTTCCCTGCTCGTTCGGGGGACGGCACGTCGAGTACTACCGGCTCCAGGTGGTCGCGGGCGGCCCCGTCACCGGCCGGAACTGTCCCATCGCGCTTTTCGCCCCCTTCCATCTGGGCGGCTGGTCCGACACCCGGCGCCAGTCGGCCCGCCGCCGCACGGTGCTGTGGAGCAACGTTGTCGTCGACCGGCACCGGGCCGTGACCCGGTGCGCCGCAGCGGAGTTTCTGACCGTGGACGGCGAGGCCCCGGCCCTTCTGGACGCCACGGCGGAAGAACTCCGTGAGGCCGTTGGGCTGTGGCTGACCCACCATGAACTCTTCCACGGGTCGGGGCCGTTGCCGCTGTTCGATCCCGGCAGCCGGAAGGACGAGGCAGGGCCCGACTATCACAGCGTGGAGGAATTCCGTGTCGACGCGAGCACGCTGTTGGCGCTGTCCTTCGCCGCCCCGCTCAGCCGGCCGCACCGGCTCGCCTCCGAACTGGTCCTGACCGAGCGCCTGTTGCGGTCCGCGAGGGCCGGGCTCGCCCGCCTCGCCGCCGGGCGCCCGCCGACGGTGGACGGCGCCCACGGGTTGCTCTGGCTCGGCGTCGTCCACGCGGCCGGGGCTCTGCGTCCGGGGACCGCGGGCAGGGCCGGCGCGGAGCCCGGGGCCGACCTCGACCGGGCGGCCGCCACCGAGGCCGTCGCGGCGGCGTTGCAGGACGTCTACCAGGCGGAGTCGGAGTTGGTCGACGATCCTTCCGGGCGGGGCGCCGGCTTGCGGCGATCCGCCGTGCGGCTGCGGGAGGCGGTCCTGCCCTACGCCCGGTCCGGCGGACGGCTGCTGGCACGGATACCCGACCAGGTGCCGTACGCGTCGGTCCTGGCGAGCGGCCCTGCCCAGCCATGAGCCGCGGCTCCGGCCCCGCACTCCCGCGGCCCGGACACAGACGGCAACGGACACAGACGGCGCCGGACTCCCCCGGCCTCGGACACGGACGGCGCCGCACTCCCGCGGCCCCGCACGCAGACGGCCCCGGACACAGACGGCACTCGGCGGAGGAAGGGAACGTGCACACACACCAGGAACTGGGGCTGGAAAGCTCCGAGAGCTACCGGGCCGAGCTGCGGAGCCTCGCCACCCAGGCGGACCGCGCGTCGTCCCCTGGCGAGTCGGCAGCCGTTCTCCTGGCCACCGGAAGGATCAACGAGAAGCTCGGGAGATTCGCCCTGGCCTTCACCCAGGCCCGGCAGGCACAGGCGGTCTTCCAGGAGGTCGGCGAGAGCGCGGGCGTCGCCGAGTGCAACCACACCATGGGCGTCTGGTCCTTCCACCAGGGCGACGACGAGACGTCGTACCGCTGCTTCCGTGCCGCCGCCGGACAGCGTGAGGAGGCGGGCGAGCTGCTTCGCGCCGCGCAGTCCTGGCACAACTTCGGCTACGTCCTGTGCCGGACGGGACAGGGAGAGGCCGCACTCGCCGCCTACCGCGAGGCGGAGCGACTGCTGCACCGCGTCCGGGCCGAAGGGCCCGCCGACGTCCGGGAGAAGGCTGTACGCGACGGTGCGTTCGTCCTCTCCCACCAGGCGTACGCCCATGCCCGGTTCGGAACGGTCGGCGACGCGATCGGCGCCGCCACCGCGTACTTCGCGCTCGTGGCGCGCACGGGCGTGCACCGCGAACCGCTCCTGGCCCGTCTCTCCCTGCCCGTCGCCGGCCCGGACCCCGCGCTGGCGGCTCCCCTCACCGCCCTGACCGGCCTCGCCCCGGACCCGGAGACATGGTTCCGGTTCGCCCTCGCCGAAGGCCATCGCGCCCTCGCCGACTACCGCCCGGGCCAGGGGCGCCGCCCCTATCTGGGCGCCCTGCTGGTGGCCATGGCGGAGTACGGCGCCTGGTGCGCCGCCCGGGGCCGCCGCGAGGAAGGGCTGAGGCACGTCGGCGGGGCGGTCTCCCTCGCGCGCGCCCGCGGCTGGGTCGGCGAGGCGGCGAGGATCACCTCGGCGTACGGGATCGGGTGAGCAGCGCCGCAGGCCCTCGAAGGCCTCCAGCAGTCGTGCGCGTCGGGTAGGTGAGAGAGGGGGGCAGGAGTCATGGCGTGCCGGCCGCATCATGGGGCGTGAGGCGGATGGGGTTGCTCCAGGCTCGTCGGTCTGTGTCGTCCTCGACCGTGACCCGGCAGAATCCGCCGCCGAACAGCGCCGGCGGCAGGGCGTGGTCCGTGAGCCGCTCGTCCTGCGCGACCTGGGCCTAGGATGACCACCGCGCGTCGACGTCGCATGCGGCGACGCGTGGTGGTCGTGCCTGGCGTGCCGGTGGTGCCGGTGGGGCCGGTGGTCCCGGTCTCGTGCGGTCTTCCGCCCGCGGCAGCACGCCCACCGGATGCGTCCGGGCGGTTCAACGGGGGAGAGTTTCGGTGTTCGGAATCATCAGGCCATGCCGCCATCGGCTGGGCGAGGGCTTGCGGACCGAGTGGATGGCGCACCTGTGCGGGCTGTGCCTGACACTCCGCGGCGAGTACGGGCAGTTCGCGAGGGTGGCCACCAACTACGACGGCCTGATCGTCTCGGTGCTGACCGAGGCGCAGTCGGAGCGGTCCGGCGACTGGCGCCGCGGGGCCGGCCCGTGCCCGCTGCGCGGGATGCGGTCGGCGGACGTGGCCCAGGGCGAGGGCGCGCGGCTGGCCGCGACGGTGTCGCTGGTGCTCGCCGCCGCGAAGATACGTGACCATGTGACCGACGGCGACGGACTGCTGGGACGCCGCCCGGTGGCGCTGGCGGCGCGCCGGATAGCCCGGGGCTGGGACCGGGCCGGTGCGGCGGGCGGCGAACGCCTGGGCTTCGACACCTCGGTGCTGCTCCGGGCTGTCGAGCGCCAACCGCAGATCGAGCGGTCGACCGGCCGAGGAGGCTCGCTGCTGGCGGTCACGGAGCCCACGGAGACGGCGACCGCCGCCGCCTTCGCGTACACCGCCGTCCTCACCGACCGCCCCGCGAACGCGGACCCCCTGGCCGAGGCCGGCCGCCTGTTCGGGCGCCTGGCGCATCTGCTGGACGCGGTGGAGGACCTGGACGCGGACGAGGCGTCGGGCGCGTGGAACCCGATCACCGTCACCGGCGCGGACCGCGCCGAGGTACGCAGGCTGTGCGACGACGCGGTTCGCGGAATCCGGCTTGCCCTGTCCGACGCGGTGTTCGTCGACGGACGGCTCGTGCAGGCGCTGCTGGGCGGCGAGTTGGAGCGGGCCGTCGACCGGGTCTTCGACCCCCGGCATCGCCACCACCGGCACGGCGGCCCGGCGCGGGGCCTGAGCCTGCTGCCGTGGCTGGGGCGCCGGACGCCGACGGGCGGGACTTCGGGGACCGTCACGGCGTCGGCGTGCGGCGCCGGCGCCCTCGAGGGCGCGGCCCCCGGGGGCGCGCCCACGGCCTCGGGGCGGCCGCAGGCGGGGGAGTGCCGGCGGTGTCGTCGGCACCGGCAGTTGTGCGGCGACTGCGGGCTGTGCTTCGACTGCTGCCGCTGTGGCGACGACGGGGACTCCGGTGACGGCGAGCCGTGGCAGTTCGGCGACGGCAACCGCAACGGCGGCTCGAACCGGGACGCTTCCGGTCGGGAGGGTTCCGGTGGTGACGGATGGTTCGGCGGGCAGGGCGGCGGTAACTCGGGTGGCAGCTCCGGGGGTTGGGGCGGAGGTCACGGTTCCGGCGGCTCCGGCGGGAGTTCGGGTGACGGCTGCGGCGGTGGCTGCTGCAACCCGTGCAAGTGCTGCTGTGACTGCTGCGACTGAACAACGGCCTTGGTGAGCACGGCCTCGGTGCCGCTGGATGCGGGGACGCCTGCGCGGCGCATTCGTCCGGGGCCGCTGCCGTGACCGTGGCAGGTGACGAAAGAGGCCCGCGGCCCGCTCCGGCCGCGGGCCTCCGCCACGTCCGTGGTCAGCCGGCGTGCACCGCGTCGAGGGCTGCCCGCCACGGGTAGGTCGCGGGATCGCCTTCGCCCGGCGGGTGCGGAAGGAACCCGCCTTCGCCGTAGAGCACGTTCACGCCGGCGTTGCGGAGGGCGGCCACGGACTGTTCGAACTGCGGGTGACGGACGAAGGCCTCGTTCACGCACGGCATCGTCACGATCGGGATGCCCTTGCCGATGCCCTCGGCGACGACCCCGACGACGAACCGGTCGGTGAGGCCGAGAGCCCACGCGTTGATCGAGTTGAACGTGGCCGGAGCGAAGAGGATCGCGTCCGGCTCCGGCCAGGCGTCGGGCTGCCAGGGGAGTCTGTACTCCCAGCGGACCGGGTGGCCGGTGAGTGCCGCGAGGCCGTCGAGGGACTCGCCGATCCAGCGGGCCGCGGTCGGGGTCAGGCCGAGGCACACGTCCCAGCCGTCGGCTTGAGCCTCCTCGATGGCCTTGGCGATGTCGACGACGGGCGGAGCGGCCGAGCTGAACAGGTACAGGGTCCTCATGATCATTGACCTTACGCAAACGCCGCCGATGCGGACACAGCCGGGTCCCGGGCGGGCGGAAGGCCGGGTACGGCGGATCCGGTGCGCGGTCCTGACCGGTTCCACCGCCGCCTGCTCGTCGGGGACCGAGGGCAGGGAGACGCGCCGTCCGACGGAGCGCGCGAAGCCGCCGACGCCGTTCGGGAGCGACGAGACCGCCGCGTCGTTCTCCGTGTCGTCAGTCGTGACCCCGCCACGCTGTCCGACCAGCGCGAGGGCGGTGCCCGAGCGGCCCCACCCCAGGGGTGTCGCGAGACGGAGGCCGCCGCCGCCCGGCGGGCTTCCACCCGGAATCGCATGGTTCGCGTCCGGCAAACCCTTGCCATGGCGAGGACTTGCCGCCGCGAGGTCTTCACGACGGCGTTCACCGGTCGATAGACCCGTGGCATGTCCTCCCCCTCTCTTCCTTCCGCCTTCCGGCGCAGACGCCGGCAGCTCATCACGGCAGCCACCGCTCTGCCCCTGCTGGCATCAGGCCTCGTCGCGGCCCAGGCGCCGGCCATGGCCGTTCCGAGCAGGCCGAGCGTCCCCGCCAAGCCTTCGGCCACCCACAAGGTCACCCTCGTCACCGGTGACGTCGTCACGGTCACGACGGCGGCCGACGGCAGGCAGACCGCCGACGTCGCCAGGCCCGACAGGGCCGTGGGCGGCGTCAAGGTCCAGCAGATCAAGGGCGATCTGTTCGTCGTCCCCGACGAGGCGGAGCCGCTGCTGGGAACCGGCAGGCTCGACCGGCGGCTGTTCAACGTCACCGACCTGATCGAGATGGGCTACGACGACGCGAAGTCGGGCGCCGTACCGCTGATCGCGACCTACGCACGGGCGAACGCCCGCACGGCCGTCGAGCCGAAGGCCCCCCGGGGGAGCAGGCTCACGCGCAAGCTCGAAGGCATCGGCGGCGGCGCGCTGAGTGCCGAGAAGCGACAGGCCCGCACCTTCTGGAACACGGTCGCGCCGCAGGGCAGCGCCACGCTGGGCGCCGGCGTGGCGAAGCTGTGGCTCGACGGCCGGGTGAAGGCCGGCCTGAAGGACAGCGTCCCGCTGATCGGGGCGCCGGCGGCGTGGGCGGCCGGCTACACCGGCAAGGGCGTCAAGGTCGCCGTGCTCGACACCGGCATCGACGTCAACCACCCCGACTTCGCCGGCCTGATCGACGGCACGACCAGCTTCGTGCCGGGTGAGGCCGTGACCGATGTGAACGGTCACGGCACGCACGTGGCCGGCACGATCGTCGGCTCGGGCGCCGCCTCCGGGGGCGCGAACAAGGGCGTCGCGCCCGACGCCGACCTCTACGTGGGCAAGGTGCTGGGCGGCGCCGAGGGCGCCGGCCAGGACTCCTGGGTCATGGCCGGCATGCAGTGGGCCGCCGAGTCCGGTGCCGACGTCGTCAACATGAGCCTCGGCGACTCCTACCCCACGGACGGCAGCGACCCGATGTCGCAGCTGGTCGACGCGCTCTCCGCGCGCTACGGCACCCTGTTCGTCATCGCCGCGGGCAACGCGGGCCCGGAGAGCATCTCCGCGCCGGGCGCGGCCGCGGCGGCACTGACGGTGGCTGCCACGGACAAGCAGGACCGGCTCGCGTCCTTCTCCAGCACCGGCCCGCTGGCCTCCTCCGGCGGGATGAAGCCGGACATCGCCGCGCCCGGGGTGGACATCACCGCGGCCCGCTCGCAGGAGATGACCGACGGCGGCGAAGGCCTCTACCGCACCCTCAGCGGCACCTCGATGGCCACCCCGCACGTCGTCGGCGCGGCGGCACTCCTGGCCCAGCAGCACCCGGACTGGGACGGCGCACAGCTCAAGGAACACCTGATGAGCACCGCGAAGGGCCTCGGCGACGCCTACTCGCCGTACGAGGTCGGCACCGGCCGTCTCGACGTGGCCTCCGCCGTGCGCAGCACGGTCCACGGCACGGCATCGCTCTTCTTCGGCAACCACACATGGCCCCACGGGCCGGACGACGTCGCCGTCACCCACGATCTGACCTTCACCAACTCCGGTTCCGCCGCCGTCACACTGAACCTGGCCCTGACCGACCCGGGCGGCCCCTTCACCCTGGGCGCCGGCACCGTGACCGTCCCGGCGGGCGGAACGGCCTCCGTCCCGGTGACGGGTGACCCGCGGGCCGCAGGGGCCGGCCGGCACGTCGGCTACGTGGTCGCCACCGACGCGGCCACCGGACAGCCGGTGGCGCGCACCTCCGTGGCGCTGCTCAAGGAGCAGGAGCGCTACGACCTGAACATCAGACTCGTCGGCCGGGACGGCAGGCCCGCCGCCGGCTGGGTCTCGGTCAACCTGGCCGGGGACAGCTGGCCCTGGTCGGTCTACGTCGACGGCTCGACCACCCTGCGCACGGCACCCGGCCGCTACACGGTCGCGGCCTACGTCGACGTGACCGGCGAGCGGGCGGACCGCTCGGGCATGGCCGTGCTCGTGGACCCGGAGACCGTACTCGAAGGCGGGCCCGCGGACGTGGTGCTGGACGCGAGCGTGGCGCGCCTGCTGCGGACCGAGGCGCCGCAGCGCACCCAGGACCGCCAGCGCAAGGTCGACTTCAACGTCCACTACGACGGCTTCGACCCGTACATGGACTACCGCGGCGCGTACGTGCTGCCGCCGACCTACGACGACGTCTACGTCCTGCCGACGGAGCCGATGACACAGGGCGAGTTCACGCTGGTCACCCGCTGGCGCAAGGGCGAGCCCCAGCTGGATCTGGCCACGGCGGACGGCCGGCTCCACTTCGAGACGCTGGTCCAGGGCGGCAGCGCGCTGGACACGGCCACGGAGAAGCTGCCCGTGGTCTACGCGGGCAAGGGCGGGACGGCCGACTACGGGAAGGCCGGCGCCAGGGGCAGGCTCGTGGTCGTCGACCGCAGCGACGAGGTGCAGCCGCAGGACCGCGTGGCGGCCGCGGTCGCCGCCGGAGCGAAGGCGCTGATCGTGGTCAACGACGGAGCCGGCGGACTGATGGAGACCGTCGGCGAGTCGCCCATCCCGGTCGCCACCGTGCACCGCGACGCGGGCAGGACCCTGGTCGCGATGGCCAGGACGGGCAGGCTCAGGCTGACCGTCAGGCAGACCCGGCACACGCCCTTCGTCTACGACCTGACCCGCGACTACCACGGCCGGGTGCCGGACCGGGCCCTGGTCTACCGGCCGCAGAAGGGCGACCTCGCCCGGATCGAGGCCCGCTACTACGCGGCCGCGGGCGGCGGTCCGGCCGAGGGCTACCGGTCCGACTTCACCCTCAGCCCGTCGTTCAACTTCCCCGAGGCCGAATGGCACCCGGGCACCCGCACCGAATGGGTCACGCCGGGGCAGGTCTGGAGGGAGTTCCACACACAGGGCGTCGACGGAGCCCTGCCGTGGTCGATGGTGTCGGGCGACAACACCTACGCCAAGGGCACCACCACCCGGCTGGACTGGTTCGCCCCGGTGACCCGGCCCGGCCAGGGCGAGGCCTTCGGCGTGTACAACTCGCGCTGGCGGGACGTGATGACCTGGAACGTCCAGGCGTGGGCCTCCTCCAGCGACGTCCTGCGCCTGGGCGGCTACCTGCCGTGGGGTGAGACGCCGACCCACCTGAGGGTCTTCCAGGGGGACACCCTGATCCACGACAACCCGAACAGCACGGACATGCAGTGGGTGGACGTGCCGGCCGGTGACCTTCCCTACCGCGCCGTGCTCGACGCGGAGCGGCCGGCCGACCGCTTCCGGCTCTCGACGCGCACCCACACCGAATGGACCTTCAGGTCCGGCACCGTCGACGCGGAGCACTTCGAGCCGTTCTCGGTGCTGAACCTGGACTACCGGCTCGACACGGACCTGCACGGAGACGCCAAGGCCGGCGCGGTCCAGCGGATCGCGCTCAAGCCGGTGTCCATGGACCGGGGCACCGTCCCGGGCACCGTCACCACGGTGACGCTGGACGTGTCCTACGACGACGGCGCCACGTGGCAGAAGGTGCGGCTGACCGAGGGCGCCGACGGCTCCTGGGCGGGTTCGTTCACCACGGCGGGGAAGGCGGGCGGATTCGTCTCGATCCGCGCGAGCGCCCGGACCGACGCCGGCTTCGGCGTGAAGAACGAGATCGTCCGGGCGTACGGACTGCGATGAGCCACACCGACGGGCCCCGGGGAGGCGACTTCCCGGGGCCCTTCCGCTCGCCCCCGCAGGCCACGGGGCCTTCTCACGGTCTGACGCCGTGGCGCATACTCTCCCCGCTGCGAAGAGTGGAAGAGAGCCGATCACCGATGCTGGATGCTCTGGGCCTGGAAGCCGATGACGAACGCGTCTACCGGGCGGTGGTCGGACGTCCCGGCACCACCGTGGACGCGCTCTCCGACCTGCTCGCGCTGTCGCACGTTCACGTCGACAAAGCGCTGGCGCGGCTGGTCGATTGGGGTCTGGCGACCAGGTCGGCCGACGCACGGTTCACCGCCGCGCCGCCGGCCGTGGCACTCGGCGCCCTCATCGGGAGGCGCCGGGACGAACTGCGCACGGCCGAGCAGGCACTGGCGACGTTCGCCGAGGAACACCGGACCGCGATGACCGGCAGCGGCATCACCGATCTGATCGAGGTGGTGACCGGCGTCGACGCCATCCGGCACCGCTTCCTCCAGGTGCAGCAGGCCGCCCGTCACCAGGTCCGCACCTTCATCACCGCACCGTTCGTCGCCCTGCCGCCGGACGAGAACACGGCCGAGCCCATGGCCCTCGACCGCGGCGTCCTCTTCCGCGCCGTACTGGACCGGGAGGTCCTCGCCGAGCCGGGCATCGTCCGCGACGCCGTCGACTCCCTGCGCAACGGCGTGCAACTGCGCGTCGCGGACCGCCTACCGATGAAACTCGTGCTCGCCGACGCCGACCTCGGCCTGGTCCCGCTCGCCGTCACACCGGCGGGGGAGCCCGGCGCCGTGCTCCTGCACCGCAGCGGCCTTCTGGACGCGCTGGACGCCCTGTTCGAAACGGTGTGGCGCACGGCCCACCCGCTCACGCTGTCCGGCACGGACGACGCGTCCGAGACGCCCGTCACGGTCGGCCCCCAGGGCCCGACCGAGCTCGACCGCAAGATCCTCGCGCTGCTCCTGGCCGGACTCACGGACCAGACGGCCGCGACGCAACTCGGCCTGTCCCCGCGTACGCTTCACCGGCGCCTGCGCCACCTCATGGACCTGGCCGGCGTCCGCACCCGCATGCAACTGGGCGCCCACGCCGTGCGCAACGGCTGGACGGACCCCGTCGGCACGTGACCGGGGCGGCACGAGGGCGCCCGAACTCCTCCGGCGCTCCCCGCAGGCGCGCCGCCGCCGGTCCGGCCGAGGGGACGGACCGGCCCGCCCGGGGCCGGGCGGACCCGGCCCCCTCGAACGGGCGCCGCGGTCGCGTCACTTCGGCAGCCACGCCCGCCAGGTGGACTCGTTCTCCCGCACCCATCGGCCCGCGGCCTCCTGCGGCGACAGCTTCTGTTCCGCGATCATCAGGGAGACGTCGTTCTGCATGTCGGTCGTCCACCGGAACCTCTTCAGGAAGGCGGCGGCGTCACCACCCCCCTCGGCGAAGCGGGCGTTGAGGAACTTCTGCAGCGGCGTGTGCGGATACGCGCAGGCCACTTTGTCCGGCTCGGCGTCGCACCCCTCCTTGTAGGCGGGCAGCTTCACCTCCGTCATCGGCACCTTCTCGAACAGCCACTGGGGCTTGTACCAGTAGGTCAGGAACGGCTTCTTCTCCTTGGCGAACTGCTTGATCTGCGTGATCTGCGCCGCCTCCGAGCCCGCGAACACGACCTGGTAGTCGAGGCCGAGGTTGTTCACGAGCGCCTTGTCGTTGGTGACGTAGGAGGGGGAGCCGTCCATCAGCTGGCCCTTGCCGCCGCTCTCCGCGGTGCGGAGCGCGTCGGCGTACTTGTTCAGGTTCTTCCAGTCGGTGACGTCCGGGTGCTGCTCGGCGAAGTACGTGGGCACGAACCAACCGATGTGGCCGGTCACCCCGAGATCGCCACCGCGCGCGATCGTCCGCTTGTCGTCGATGTACCGCTTCTCCTGGTCGGGGTGCCCCCAGTCCTCCAGGATGGCGTCCACCCGGCCCTGGCTGAGCGCGTCCCAGGCGGGCACCTCGTCGATCTGGACGGTGTCCACGCGATACCCGAGCTCGTGCTCCAGGAGGTACTGGGCCACTGCCACGTTGGCCTGTGCTCCCACCCACGACTGCACGGACAGCGTCACCGTGCGCGAGCCCTCGGCGTCCGCGTACGGGGAGGCCTGGCGGGTCATGTCGGCGGCGCCGCAGCCGGTGAGAGCCGTCAGGGCGACCGCGGCCGCGAGTGCGGCGAGACGTGTGCGAGCCATCTCAGGCCCCCTTTCCGGTGAGGTCGCGGCGTTCCGTGGGCTGGGTCACCCGGTCGAGCGTCAGGCCGAGGCAGACCATCGCGGCGCCCGCGACCAGACCGGTCGCCAGGTCGCCCCGGGCGAGGCCGAAGACCGCGTCGTAGCCGAGTGCGCCGCCGCCCACGAGGCCGCCGATGACGACGACGGCGAGGACCAGCACCACGCCCTGGTTCACGGCGAGCAGCAGCGCGGGCCGGGCCAGCGGAAGCTGGACCTGGAAGAGCTGCTGACGTCCCGTCGCGCCCAGCGAGCGCGAGGACTCCAGAGCGGCCGGGTCCACCGCGCGGACCCCCTGGGCGGTGATCCGCACCACCGCGGGCAGCGCGTAGACCACCGCGGCCGCGACCGCCGGGGCGCGACCCACACCGAACAGGGCCACCACGGGGATCAGGTAGACGAACTGCGGCAGCGTCTGGAAGACGTCGAGCACCGGACGCAGCGCGCGGCCGAGCCGGTCGCTGCGGGCCGCGGCGACGCCGAGGGCCACACCGAGCAGCAGCGTCACGGAGACGGCCGCGAGGACCTGGGACAGCGTGTCGAGCGCCGGGCCCCAGACCCCGAGCACGCCGATCGCGGCCATCGCGAGGACGGCGGTCGCGGCGGTCCGCCAGGTGCCGATGAGCAGGGCGAGCGCGCCGACGCCCAGCAGGACCGCCCACCAGGGCAGCCACTGCAGTCCGTCGCGCAGCGGGTTGAGGACCCAGGTGGTGAACCGTGCGGCCCAGTCGGCGGTACCCCCCACGACAGGCACGCCGGAGTAGAGGTGGGCGGTCATCCAGTCCACGGCCGTGTTGACGGGACCGGCGACGTCCACCGTCCACCCGTCGGGCCAGGCGAGCCGGCCGGCCACGTGGCCCGCGGCGACGGTGACGGCGGTCACCGCCAGGGCGATGCCGCGGCCGAGCCAGGGCCGGCGGGCCGGGGCCGCGCCGATCCGCTGTCCCGCCGCGGCCGTGACGCGGTCCAGGACGACGGCGAGCAGCACGACCGGCATACCGGCGGCGAGCGCGGCACCCACGTCGACGGAGGCCAGGGCCTGGTAGACGCGGTCACCGAGGCCGCCCGCACCGATGACGGAAGCGATCACGGCCATCCCGAGCGCCATCATGATCGCCTGGTTGACGCCGAGCAGGAGTTCCTTACGAGCCAGCGGCAGCCGGGCGGTCAGCAGCCGCTGCCTGCCGGTGGCGCCGAGGGAAGCGGCCGCCTCCATGACGCCGGGGTCCGCGGCGCGCAGCCCCATCGCGGTGAGGCGCGCCATGGGCGGGGCGGCGTAGACGACGGTCGCGAGGACGGCCGCGGGCACGCCGATGCCGAAGACCAGGACGACGGGCAGCAGATACGCGAAGGCCGGCAGCACCTGCATGGTGTCGAGGACCGGACGCAGGACCCGGAGCATACGGTCCGACAGGCCGGCGGCGAGCCCGAGCAGACCACCGAGCAGCACCGACGCGGCGACGGCGACCACCATCAGGGCCAGCGTCTGCATCGTGGGCACCCACATGCCGAGCAGACCGCACGCGGCGAAGGCGGCGACGGAGGCCAGCGCGAGGCGGACACCCGCGACACGCCAGGCCAGGAGACCCACGCCGGCGGTGACGCCGGCCCAACCGGCGGCGAGCAGCAGCAGGTACACCGCGCGGACGGAGACGACCACGATGTTGCTGATGTGGCCGAGGAAGTAGAGGAAGAGCGGGTGGCTGTCGCGGTTGTCGACGATCCAGTCGCTGCTGCGTTCCAGCGGCCCGGACACGTCGACGGCGAGCGACGCCGGCCAGCTGCCGCCCCCGAGGAGCACGAGGCCGAGGACGAGTGCGAGCACCGTGCCGGCGCCGATCAGCAGGCCTCGGCGCGCCGCGAGCGCCCGCAGAGCGCCGGTCGCGGTGTTGGCACTCCCGGTGTCGGTGGAGGTGCGGCCGCGAGGCGCGGGGGTGACGGTCACGGTCATCGGGCCCACCGCCCCGCGGCGCGGGTCAGGCCCGGCGGCCGGACACCGGCATCGGAGCGGAAGCTGCCGTCCGAGCGGGAGCCCGCATCCGGGCGGGAGTCGGCCGGAGTGACGGCGGTACGGCCGGCGCCACCGGAGGGCCGCAGGACTGCGCGGACCGCGCCGGGGCGGGCGGTGCGGCGTTCTTCCCGGTCACCCGCACCGGTCGTGCCGCACGGCGGCGGCCAGGTCGTATGGGAGTACATCAGGCCACCGCCTTTCCCGCGGCCGGCTGTCCGGCGACGACTCCGAGGAGCCCCTTGTGGTCGATCACGCCGAGGCACCGGCCGTTCTCGACCACCCGCACGGTCTCGCCGGTGCGGGCGACGGCCTCGATGGCCTCGTGGACGGTGGCGCCGGGGGCGAGGGCCGGCCCGGTCGCGTGTTCGTCGGCGAGGGCGGGGCGCATCGCGGAGCGGACCGTCAGCACCTGCTCGCGCGGCACGTCGCGGACGAAGTCCCTGACGTAGTCGTCGGCGGGCGAGCCCACGATCTCCTCCGGCGTGCCGAGCTGCACGATCCGGCCGTCGCGCATCAGCGCGATGCGGTCGCCGAGCTTCAACGCCTCGGCCAGGTCGTGGGTGATGAAGACCATGGTGCGGCCCTCCTCACGGTGCAGCCGGACGACCTCCTCCTGCATGTCCCGCCGGATGAGGGGGTCCAGAGCGCTGAACGGCTCGTCGAACAGCAGCACTTCGGGATCCACCGCGAGTGCGCGGGCCAGTCCGACCCGCTGCTGCTGGCCGCCGGACAGCTGTCCCGGCCTGCGGTGCTCCATGCCCTCCAGGCCGACCTTCACGACGAACTCCGCCGCCCGCTCGCGCCGTTCGTTCCGCCCCACGCCCTGGATCTCGAGGCCGTACGCGACGTTGTCGAGCACCGTCCGGTGCGGGAGCAGCCCGAAGTGCTGGAAGACCATCGCCGCCCGGTGCCGGCGCAGTTCGCGGAGCCGGCCGGAGTCCATGGACAGCACGTCCTCGCCGTCGATGGAGATCGTGCCCGAGGTGGGCTCGATGAGCCGGGTCAGGCAGCGGACGAGCGTCGACTTGCCGGAGCCCGACAGGCCCATGACGACGAAGACCTCGCCCCTGTGGACGTCGAAGGACACGTCGCGGACGGCGGCGGTGCAGCCGGTCCGCTCGCGCAGCTCGGCGGCGTCGAGCTCCGCGAACTCCTCGTCGGCGGGTACGCGCTCGGCCTTCGGGCCGAAGACCTTCCAGAGGTCGCGGACGGCGAAGACGGGCCGTTCGGCGGCCGGAGCCGAGGCCACCGCGGTGGCGGAGGCGGACGTGGGGGACGGGGGTGTGGCGTGCGGCGTGCTCATCGGGTGGTGCCTCCCAGCAGGTCGGCGCATTTCTCGCCGACCATGAGGACGCCGATCATGGGATTCACGGCGGTCATGGTCGGGAAGACGGACGCATCGGCGATCCGGATGCCCTCGAGGCCCCGGATCCTCAGGTCGGGTGCGACGACCGCGAGTTCGTCGTCGGCGGCCCCCATCCGGCAGGTGCCGGCAGGGTGGTAGACGGTGTGGGCGACATGGCGGGCGTAGGCGCTCAGTTCCTCGTCGGACGTGACCTCGGGCCCCGGGCACACCTCGCGCTTCAGCCATCCGGCCAGGGGTTCGCTCGCCGCGATCTGCCGGGCGATGCGGATGCCGTCGACGAGGGTGCGGCCGTCGTAGTCGTCCTCGTCGGTGAAGTACCGGAAGTCGAGGGCGGGCTTGTCCTCGGGGTCGGCGCTCGTCAGGTAGAGCCGGCCACGGCTGCGCGGCTTGGGGATGTTCGGGGTCATCGACACGCCGTGCTCGGGCCGTTCGTACCCCAGGCGCTCGGGATTGTCGGTGAAGGGGATCTGGTAGAAGTGGAACATCAGGTCCGGCCCCTCGGCCTCCGGGTCCCGGCGGACGAACAGTCCGGCGTCGGAGTCCATGGCGGAGTTCTCCGGGATCGGGCCGTGGGTCTCCCAGACGATGACCGACTCGGGGTGGTCGAGCAGGTTCTCCCCGACACCCGGCAGGTCGTGCACGACCGGTATGCCGAGCTTCTCCAGGTCGGCGCGCGGCCCGATGCCGGAGTGCAGCAGCAGCCGCGGGGTGTCGACCGCGCCCGCGCACACGAGGACCTCGCGCCGGGCCCGCACCACGTGCTCCGCTCCGTCCTTGGCACGGACGTGCATGCCGGTCGCCCGGGTGCCCTCCAGCTCCAGCCGGAACGCCCAGGTCTCCAGGGCGATGTGCAGGTTGGGCCGGTCGAGGAACGGGTGCAGATAGGCGACGGAGGCGGACGAGCGCTTGTTGTCCTCGGGGTGGTACGCGAGGTCGAAGAAGCCGACGCCCTCGTGGAAGGCCTGCTTGTTGAAGCCCTCGACACGGGGCACGCCGAGAGCGCTCTGCGCCGCGTCGACGAAGTCCCGGGCGATCGCGTTCCGGTCGGCCTCGTGGACCGGGACGATGTTGTTGCGCAGCCGGGCGAAGTAGGGGTCCATGGCGGCGGAGTCCCAGCCCTCGGCGCCGGCCTCGGCCCATTCGTCCCAGTCGGACGGGAGCGGCTTGAAGGCGATGAGGGTGTTGTGCGAGGAGCAGCCGCCGAGCACGCGGGCGCGGCTGTGGCGGATGTGCGAATTGCCCCTGGGCTGCTCGGTGGTGGGGTAGTCGTAGTCCAGCTCGCCACCGAGCAGGCCCATCCAGCGGCGCAGGGTGAGCACGTCGTCGCGGCCCACGTCGCTGGGACCGCCCTCGATGACGGCGACGGTGACGTCCGGGTCCTCCGTCAGCCGGGAGGCGATCACCGAACCGGCTGTTCCGCCGCCGACGACGACGTAGTCGTACACATGCTGGTCGTTCATGCCTGGTCCTTCTGCGTCTCGCCCGCGAACCAGCGCACGGGGCGCGGAGCGAGGTTCCGGTAGATGTGCTTGGTCTCGCGGTACTCGGCGAGACCGCTGGGGCCCAGTTCGCGTCCGATGCCGGACTTCCCGAAGCCGCCCCATTCGGCCTGCGGCAGGTACGGGTGGAAGTCGTTGATCCAGACGGTGCCGTGGCGCAGCAGGCCGGCGACCCGCCGGGCCCGGTCCTCGTCGGCCGTCCACACCGCGCCGGCGAGGCCGAACTCGGTGTCGTTGGCGAGGGCGACGGCCTCCTCCTCCGTACGGAAGGTCTCCACGGTGAGCACGGGGCCGAAGACCTCCTCGCGGACGACCCGCATGCGGCGGTGGCACCGGTCCAGGACCGTGGGCCGGAAGAAGTAGCCGCGCCCGGCGGGCCGTTCACCGCCCGCCCGCAGCACCGCACCCTCGCCGAGGGCGGAGGCGACGTACTCCTCGGTCCTCGCCAGCTGGGCTGCGGAGACCAGCGGACCGCACTCGACGCCCTGGTCGGTGCCGCGTCCCAGCCGGATGTGCCCGGCCCGGCGGGCGAGTTCGTCGACGAAGCGCTCGCGCAGCGACTCCTCGATGATGAGGCGGGAACCGGCGGAGCACACCTGGCCGCTGTGGATGAAGGCGGCGTTGAGCGCCTGGTCGACGGCGGTGTCGAAGCCCTCGGGCGTCGCACAGGCGTCGGCGAAGACGACGTTGGGGTTCTTCCCGCCGAGTTCGAGGGCGACCTTCTTCACGCTGTCGGCGGCCGCCCTGGCCACCTTCGTACCGCTGACGAGGCCGCCGGTGAACGAGACGAGGTCGACGTCGGGGTGCTCGGCCAGCCGGGCGCCGACGGTGTCGCCGGGGCCGGTGACGATGTTGGCCGCGCCGAGGGGCAGTCCTGCCTCCAGGAGCAGTTCGATCAGGACGACGGTGCTGAGCGGGGTGATCTCACTCGGCTTGATGACGAACGTGTTCCCGGCGGCGAGGGCGGGCGCGATCTTCCAGCTGGCCTGGAGCAGCGGGTAGTTCCAGGGCGTGATCAGCGCGCAGACTCCGACCGGCTCGTTCACGACGACACTGTGGATCTGGTCCGACCCGGCATCGACGGTCCGCCCGCCGTCCTCGTTCGCCACGAGGTCGGCGAAGTAGAGGAAGGCGTCGCGGACGCAGTCGACGTCGACGCGTCCCTCCTCCAGGGTCTTGCCGGCGTCCTGGCTCTCCAGGGCGCCGATCCGCTCGCGGTCGCGCTCCAGCAGGGCGGCGACGCGCCGCAGCAGCGCGGCGCGCTCGGCGACCGGGGTACGAGGCCAGGAGCCGGCGTCGAAGGCGGCCCGGGCCGCGGCCACGGCGTCGTCCGTGTCCTGGACACCGCCCTCGGCGACGACCGCGAAGACGGTCTCGTCGGCGGGGTCGATGATGTCGCGCGTGGCGCCGGACAGGGCTGAGCGCCACTCTCCGCCCACATGGATGGTCTGTCGTACTGCCGTCACGTCGCGTCTGGCCTTCCGTTTCTCAGAATCCCCCTGCCGGTTGCCCGGCGATTCAGCCGCCTGCCCTCGGCCCTGGGATCTATGCGCATCGATTCACGGAGAGTGACCTGCTTCACTTTTATATGTGGGCAATTCGGGCAATCGGTGGCCGGCTCTCCCCAGGACACCCCGCCGTCCACGCCCACCCCCGGCGATTCGGCGCCACGGAGCATCCGGTTCCGGAAGACGTGTGCGCGAGGTTGCGGTCCGGACGGGGCACCGCGAACCGGGGGCACGCCCGTCCCTGAGAGCGCTCCTGGCCCGCAGGGGCGTTGTGTGACGAGGCGCTGTTCAGCGACGCGGGCCGTGTGGCGGCTCGACGCTCATGGGCGTGAGCCCGAGGTCGGCCAGGGCGGCCGCGCCGGCCGTGCTGTGCGGGCCTCCGGCGAGGAGCAGGGTGCGGGCCCCCTGGTAGCGGCAGCCGGCGGCGTCGAACGCCGCCGCGGTGGCCAGGAGCCGCGGCCCGCGCTGGACGGCACGATCGTCTCTTCTTCCAGAGCGCGGAGAAGTTCAAGGCGCGCTACGCGACGCTCGGATTCAGCGACCGGGCGAAGCTGGACGACGGCCCGATGTGGGCGGCCGCCTTCGCCCTGAGCGAGATGACGGCCGAGGTGGAGGCGCGGATCGCCGCACTGGTGAAGCAGGCGGTCAGCTGAAACAGACGCGCCCCGACCCGACCGAGGCGAAACGCCCTCCCCGCCGTCCGGCGGGGATGCTCGTCCGACGTGCGGGCGTCGGCTTCGAGACGGGTCTTGGCGGCGCGGATGGTGTGGGGAGGCGAAACGACGCGGGACGGGACGCCGAGGGTGGAGCCGTCAGCGAGCAGGGAGCGGTCCGCAGGGCAGGCGATCCACGTTCCGTTTCAGCGCCTACGGGTCGGCGCACGCACCACTGCCCGCGTCCGCTCCAGGCCGTCGTCTCGGCCGGCCCGGTGGTGCGCGACGCGGGTGACCGGCCCGCACCCGTAACCGGTGCGGGCCGGTCTCCACCCTGTCGGGCCCTGCGGAGGGGGTGGCCGCGGGCCCGTTGAGCGGCCCCAACCGCTCGCCGCCCGTCTGCCCTCTCATCCGGCCCCCATGCATACCGTTGTCGCCTGGAGTGATGCGCCCGGGGTCACAGCCGCTCGCCGAGGGCTGTGGCCATGGCGGCCGCCTCCTGGCGGACGGAGCGCTCCTCGTATCTCTCGGCACGCTCGCAGGAACCGGCCCCGTGTACGCAGACGCGGTACCGAGGCGGTCACTCCGGTCCCCGGGGACCGTAAGCGCCGGCGGAGGCGTCTCGACACCGGTCAGGATTCGAGAAGCCCCGACCGCCGCGCACCGCCTAGCGTGAGGGTCATGGCAACCACCACTTCCCCCGCAGTCACCACGTCCCTCGCGTCCGTCACCCTCGAAGTGGCCGACGTGGAGGCCGCACACCGCTTCTACAGCGCTTTCGGCGTGGACCGGTACGTACGCCTGCGGGAGGAGTCCGCGGCGCACTCCTCGGGCTTCCGCGGCTTCACCCTGGGGCTCACCGTGTCCGGGCCGGCCACCGTCGACGTCTTCTTCGGCGCCGCCGTGGACGCCGGCGCCACGGTCCTGAAGCCCGCCGCGAAGTCCCTGTGGGGCTACAGCGGCGTCGTCCGGGCCCCGGACGGGACGATCTGGAAGATCGCCACCTCGGCGAAGAAGGACACCGGCCCCGGCACCCGCGAGATCGACCAGGTCGTCCTGCTGCTCGGCGTCGAGGACGTGAAGGCCACCAAGCAGTTCTACGCCGAACGGGGCCTGACCGTGGCCAAGAGCTTCGGCGGCAAGTACGCCGAGTTCGCCCCCGGCGGCCAGTCCAGCCCCGTCACGCTGGCGCTGTACAAGCGCCGTGCCCTGGCGAAGGACCTCGGCGTCCCCGCCGACGGCTCCGGCTCCCACCGCGTCGTCCTCGGCGGCACCGCCGACGCCTTCACCGACCTGGACGGCTTCCCCTGGGAGGCCGCCGCGCCGCCCGCCCCCACGCCCTCCTGACACCCGGCCCCGCCGTACCGAACGACCGGCCAACACCCACCGATGGTCCGGGGTACGCCGAGAGGGGGAGGGGCCGGCTCCGGCATCGCCGCCCCTGCTGCTCACGGCCGTCCTCGCGCCGGCCATCTGCCCGTCGGCCGGCGAGCTCGCCCCGGGCTCTCCCCGCACCGACGGGTGCAACACCCCCGTGCCCCCGCACTGTTCTGTGAAGACGCAGGTCACGGGACCGGCCGGGCGGCGAAAACCGCGTAGCTGCCGCGTGCTGGGCGCCGGTATCGTCCGGTCACCCGAGCCGCGGCACCAGCGGCTCACGTGCAGAGAGCGAAGCAGATGACCAGCCGACAGGCGACGACGACCCTGTGGCGCCCCACCGGCCCGAAGGAGCTGGAGCTCGTCCGCAAACTGAACTGGCGTGCCTGGCCGCCCCGCTTGCCCGAGCAGCCGATCTTCTATCCCGTCCTCAACGAGGAGTACGCGGTGAGGATCGCGCGGGACTGGAACGTGAAGCACAGCGGCGCCGGCTTCGTCACGCGCTTCGACGTCGAGACGGAGTTCCTGCGCCGTTACCCCGTCCAGCAGGCCGGCGGGCGGACCATCCTGGAGCTCTGGGTTCCGGCCGACGAGCTGGACGACTTCAACGCCCACATCGTCGGCGACATCCAGGTGGTCCACGAGTTTCGCTGAGGTAGGGGCGCGACCGGGGCGGGGTCCGCCCCGGTCGCGCCGCCCCGCGAAGTCCGTGGGGGACACCGTGCCGATCGTCGATTGCGCCGCGGTGGTTGCGCCGCGCCCCGGGGCGTGTGCACGGCGGGACCACTGCTCCGGTGCGGTGACGGGCCCGCTGGTGTTGGGCGTGTCGGTCGGACCGGGAGGCTCCGTCCGAAGGATTGTGGCGGCCGCAGGACCGGCCTCGACGACAACTCCGACCGCCAGAGCGAAATGGACGTGGTGTGACCAGAAGACACAGGGGACGCCGGGGTCTCGGCGCTGCGGGTGTGGCCGTGGCCCTCATCTGGGGATGCGCCGCCGCGGGGAACGCCCGGCCCTCCGACGTGCCACCCGGCGGCTTCGAGCGGGCGGTCGAAGAGGCGGCAGCGGAGTTCGGTGTGCCGAAGGACGTTCTTCTCGGCGTCAGTTACGAGTCCTCGTGGTGGGAGGGCCATCACGGACGCCCGAGCACCAAGGGCGGCTACGGTCCGATGCACCTGACGGACACCACGTCCGGGGCGACGTACGCCCACCGCCCGGGCGAGGGGCCGGTGGACGCGACGGGCACCGACGACCCGTCCGAGCACACCCTGCAGGCCGCCGCCGCGCTGATCGGCGTCGGCCCGCGGACCCTCGAACAGGACGAACGGCAGAACCTCCGGGGCGGCGCTGCTCTGCTCGCCTCGTACCAACGGCAGCTCACCCGTGAGTTGCCGCTCGACCCGGGGCGCTGGTACGGGGCCGTGGCGCGCTACAGCCAGGCCGCCGACACCGCCACGGCCGGACGGTTCGCCGATGGCGTGTTCACGGCGATGCGCACCGGCAGGCAGCGGGTGCGCGAGGACGGCCAGAGGGTGTCCTTGCCGAAGAGACCGTCCGTGCGTCCGGCGACGACACAGCTCGCGTCCCTCAGCCTGCGGGCGTCGGCCGCGGCGTCGGTGCCCGAGTGCCCCAGCGAGCTGAACTGCCGGTTCGCGCCCGCCGCCGCCTCGAACTACCAGGTGTCCTCACGGAACGCGAACGGCATGGGCGTCGACTTCATCGTCATCCATGACCTGGAAGGGACCTACGACGGGGGAGTCAGCTGGTTCCAGGACCCCGCCGCCGGGGTCTCCGCCCATTACGTGATGAAGGCCGACGGCAGCGAGGCGACGCAGATGGTCGCCACCAAGGACATCGCCTTCCACGCCGGCAACTACTGGGTCAACCTGCACGGCGTCGGAATCGAACTGGAGGGATACGCCGCCCAGGGGCCCACCTGGTTCACCCCGGCCCAGTACAAGGCGACCGCCGCGCTGGTGGTCTACCTGGCGCGCCGCTTCGACGTCCCGCTGGACCGCAAGCACATCATCGGGCACGACAACATTCTTCCGCCGAAGCCGTCCCGCGCGCCGGACGCCCACTGGGACCCCGGCCCGTACTGGGACTGGGAGAAGTTCATGGCACTCCTCGGCGCCGAGCAGCGCCGGTCTCCCGGCGCCGGGCAGCGCCGGGAGACCGAGGCCGGGGAGGGAGCGGCGAGCGGCAGCATCGGGATCGGACAGGCGGTCATGATCGCCCCGGCCTACGGCAAGAACGCGCAGAAGGTGACGGTGTGTGCCCCGACGTGCCGGACCCGGACGCAGCCCGCCAACTTCCTCTACGTCCGCACGGAACCCCGTGAGGACGCCCCGCTCGTCTCCGACCTCGCCCTCCGTCCGGACGGGGCGGCGAGCACCGACCGCATCGACGACTGGGGAGCCACCGCGGTGTGGGGGCAGGAGTTCGTGGTCGCGGACGTACGGGGGGACTGGACGGCCATCTGGTTCGGCGGCCACAAAGGATGGATCCACAACCCGGCGGGCGTGAACACCCGCCTCGCCCCGAACGCGCGGATCATCCGGCCCGCGAGCGGGACGAAGTCGGTCTCCGTCTACACGACGGCCTACCCCCGTGCCGACGAGTACCCCCAAGGGGTGCCGGCATCGGAACAGACGCGGTTCACCATGTACCCGTTCCCCCAGGGACAGGCGTACGTGGCCGCTCGGACACCGGTGGACGCCGACGACTTCTTCCCCGCCACGCCCACCCGCCCGGAGGTGGTGGTCTCCGGTGACGAGAAGTACGACGTGATCCAGTACAACCGCCGCCTGGCCACCGTCAACACCACGGAGACCAGCCGATAGGGCCACCCGGCGCCCTGGAGGAGTCGACAGGGCGCCGCCCGCGGCGTCCCAACGCCCCCGGGACACCGCCGCCCAACGCCGCGAATTCGACTGGTCCAACCAGTTGACCAGTGCCCGTCGTACGTCCACTCTGATCGCCATGACCCAGGAACGCCAGGAACCCATCCGGCGCGAGGCCGTCTCCGATCAGCTCTACGCGCTGCTCCGGGACCGGATCCTCGCCGGCGCCCTCCCCGCCGGCGAGGCGCTCACGGCGGAGCGTGAGCTCGCCGCCGAGTTCGGTGTGAACCGCCACGCCGTCCGCGAGGCGGTGAAGCGCCTCCAGCAGGCCAGGCTCGTCGACGTCAGCCACGGTGGGCGGACCGTCGTCCTCGACTGGCGCCGTACGGCCGGCCTCGACCTCGCCGTCGGGATCGCGCGGGCCGACGACGACCACAGCCTCGACGGACTCGCCCGCGACGCACTGGAGATGCGGGCCTGCATCGGCGCCGACGCGGCCCGGCTGTGCGCGCTGCGGTGCTCCCCGGAGGCCGCCGCCCGCATCGTCGACGCCGCCGGCCGCTACGCCCAGGAGGGTCCCGACCTCGGGGCGCTGGGCGCGGCCGACATCGCCTGGTGGCGACTGATCGTCGAGGGCTCCGGGAACCTGGCCTACCTCCTCGCGTTCAACAGCCTGGTCAACGGCTCACTGCCGATCGCGGACGTGCCCGTGAACCTGCGGACCGCCGAGCTCCTCGACGTCGACGCCCACCTGCGGCTCGCCGCGCACATCGCCGCCGGGGAGGCCGGGCAGGCCGAACGTCTGGCGGGCGAACTGCTCGCCCGCAGCGTTCCCGTCACCGGAGAGGCGGTGCGCTGACGTGATACCCGCCGTGATGTACGCGATCCCTGCCTTCGTGCTGTTGGTGGCGGTGGAGGCACTGTCCTACCGTTTCCTCCCGGACGACGACGAACGCGGGTACGAGCTCCGCGACACGGTCACGAGCATGTCGATGGGAGCCGGAAGCCAGGTCGTCGGCCTGCCCTGGAAGGTGTGCGCGGTCTTCGCGTACGCGGCGCTCTACGCGCTGTCCCCCTGGGAGCTCTCGCCGTCCTCGGTGTGGACCTGGGCGCTGCTGTTCTTCGCCGACGATCTCGCGTACTACGCCTTCCACCGGGCCCACCACCGGGTGCGCGTGTTGTGGGCCAGTCATTCCGTGCACCACTCCAGCGTCCGCTACAACCTCTCCACCGCGCTGCGGCAGAGCTGGACGCCGATGACGTCCCTGCCGTTCTGGCTGCCGCTCGCGCTGCTCGGCATCCCGCCGTGGATGATCCTCCTGCAGCAGTCCGTGAGCCTCGTCTACCAGTTCTTCCTGCACACCGAGCGGGTCGGCACCCTGTGGCGCCCGGTCGAGGCGGTGTTCAACACGCCGTCCCACCACCGGGTCCACCACGGCTCGAACGACGTCTACCTGGACCGCAACTACGGCGGCATCCTCATCGTCTGGGACCGGCTCTTCGGCACCTTCGAGCCCGAGGGGGAGCGTGTCGTCTACGGGCTGACCAAGAACATCGACACCTACAACCCGCTGATGGTCGCCGTCCACGAGTACCGGGCCGCCTGGCGCGACGTACGGACGGCCGGGCGCTGGCGGGACCGGGCCGGGCATCTCTTCGGTCCGCCCGGCTGGGCCCCGAGGACGGGGGCCTGACATGGCGACGTCCGACCGTTCCACCGGCCCTCGCTCCACCGAGGGCGCCGTCCGCCCCGCGTCCCCGCTCCTCGTGGTCTTCGCACTGCTGGCCGTCGCGGAGATCACCGCCGTCGCGCGGGACTGGCCGGCCCTGCAGTGGGCCATCAAGCCCCTGCTCGCACCGGTGCTCGCCCTCCACCTGTGGCGCCGCACCGGAGACCGGTGGGCACGGGTGCTTGCCGGTCTCGGCCTCGCGACGGCCGGGGACGTGGCACTGCTGGTCCCGGGACCCGCCGCCTTCGGCACCGGCATCCTGTTCTTCCTCGGCGCACAGCTCTGCTGGATCTCCGCGTTCGTCGAGCGGGGAGCCGTGCCGTACCTGAGCGCCCGCCGTACGCTCGGCCTCGGGTACGCGGCCGTGTGGGCCGGAGCCGCCGTGGCGCTGGTGCCGGCCCTCGACCCGGCGCAGGCCGTCGCGATCGCCGTCTACGGTCTGGCCCTGCTGGGCATGGCCCTGGCGGCACACGTCATGGGCCCGCGCGCCGCGCTCGGCGGCGGTGTGTTCGTGCTCTCGGACCTGCTGATCGGCCTCGGCGCCGCGGGCCTCGACTTCACCGGCCGTTCGGTCCTCGTCATGACGACGTACGCGGCCGCCCTCGTCCTGCTCACCACGGCCTTCGCCGACGCCCGCGGCCCGGTCGGACGCGGCCGGGACGGACGGGGCTGCCGCCCCCGCGCACGGTGTTCCGGGTCCGGGCGCCGCCGGCGGGGGAGCGGACGGCGCGCCCTCGGGCGGTACCGGAACGAGGAGGGCGGGAGAGGGCGGTACGGGAACGGGCGGGGCCGGCGTCAGCGGCGGCGCGCGGTAGGGCCCACCGGGGGACGGGCGGGTCGCGGACGAGAACCGCCGCCGACCGGGTCCCCGCCGGGTCGCCCCCGGACCGGCAGCCGCCGGGGTCGGCGCTTCGCGGGTGGGCTCACTCGGACGCCGCGCTGGGGACCTTCAACGGGTCGCGGGGAGCCTGCTGCTTGCCCTTCTCGAGCTGCTCGCCGAGTTCGAGGAGGCGATTGCGGCCCATCGCCTTGCGGATGTCGGGGAACCAGTCCTTCTCCTCCTCCTCGACGTGGTGCCGCACCTGCTCCATCAGCACGGTCATCTTGGCCTTGAAACGCTCGTCCGCCGGATCCATGCCTTTGAGCTCGGACAGCATCCACACCACCGCGTGGTGCTCCTCGATGCTCTCCAGGACGTGGTCCTTGGTGTCCGGGGCGGCCTCGCGCGCGGCGGGGTAGAAGTACTGCTCCTCGATCCAGGCGTGGACGGTGAGTTCCTCGATCACCTCGTCGGCGATCCGACGCCGCTCGGCGATCTCCTCGTCCTCGGTCTTCTCGAACCGCTTGAAGATCTTCTCCACGGTCCTGTGGTCTTCCCGCAACAGCACGATGGCATCCAACAGTGATCTCCTCCTCGACCCGGAACGGCACGCGAGCGGTGTGCACCGCTGGTGGCCTCGGGGACGGCCTTCCCGTTCCGGCGACATGTCTCCCGCGCCACGGTGACCGGTCACCCGTCCCGGTGAGCGTCATGTCGTGGGCGTCTTCGAGCAGAGAGGCCCGTTCGGTCGGGCCGGGGGGCGTACACGAGCAGACGTCGTCGGCTCAAGGCCCGGTCGGCTCCAGCGCACCTGTCTGACCGAACAGCAGGGCGTAGTCCGGGGGAAGCCGGCGGAGGACGCGGGTGGCGAGCTCGCGCCCCGCGACCCGCGCCACTGCGCCGAGGACGGCTTCGGCGTTCCAGCGGGCGGTGGCGAGGCTGCCGTCGAACTCCCCGGCAAGGGCCTGGACGAAATCCGCGGCGCTCTGGGGTGTCAGAGCAGGGACCTGGGAGGCGACGAGCCTGGCGGCCTCCGTCGGCAGGCAGGCGGCGAGTTCGACACGCTCTTCTCCGACGAGCTGCCGTCCGAGACCGGCGAGGACGGGTCTCGCCACCGCCTCGGCACGCTCGCGCGTGGGAAAGGCCCCGTCGTAGCGGACCTGCTCGAGCAGCTCCGCGAAGGAGACGGGACGCGGCTTCGTGGCGGATGAGGCGGCGCGTGTGACGGTCTGTGGGGTCATGCTCGTCTTCTGGTCGTTTCGGAGCGCTCCAAACCGGAACACCTGCGGTCGGGTGTGCCCGGGGAGCCCAGAAGGCGTCCCGGCGACCGGGGGCGCCGGGGGCGCGCGGTACGGACGGGGGCGGTCGGGCCCGTTTCTCAGGCGGCCAGGCCCTTGTCTCAGCGGGTTGCCAGCACGATGGCGTACACCGCGAAGAACAGGGCGAAGACGAGTACCGCGAGCGCCAGGATCAGGAGAGGTCCCTTGGACCAGCCGGGCTTCGGCTTCCGGTAAGGGCCGGTGCCGGTTCCGGTGCCGGTCTCCGCGGGCGGGGTGTCGCCCGCCGGTACGCCACCGCCGGGCTCCAATCCCGTCGTGGTACGGGGGTCGGGGTCGGGATTGCTGGGGGTGGTCATGTGGCTCAACTCCTCGGCGGCCGGACGACCGGCCGCGTGTGACCCGCGCTTACCCGGGCGGGGGCGCGGTAACCAGCCGCCCCGGGGATCACGGATCCGGTGCGCCGAAGGGGCGTTCCGCCGCCGTACCCGGCGTTCACGACGCGTTCCGGTCCGGACACCGCCCGTCGCGTACGCCGACGCGTCGTTCCTAGACCAGGCGGCGGTGGCTCTCGGCCGCCACCTGTCCCAGCTGCCGCGGGTTCGCGCCCGCGAACGTGCCTGCCGCGGCGGCGAGGCGCATCTCCTCGAGGACGTCCGCCTGACGGCGTGCCCGGTCCAGCAGTCCGTCCAGCATGTCGTGTTCGAGTCGCGGGTCCACGTCTGCCACGCTTCGAAGGGCGGACCAGCAGGCGGCCTTGCCCTCCACCCCCAGACGCATGGCCTCCAGCTCCAGCACATCGCTCAGGGGCGAGCGGGAGAGCACCCGCCCGTTGAGTTTCAGGCGGCCGGCCCGTTCCCCCAGGGCGCCCAGCACCGCCCGGGTGCGGCGGGCGGGTACGCCGAGGGCCCGCATGATCTGCCGCAGGGTCTCCCGGTCCTCCGCGACCTCGTGCGCGAGGACGGACAGAGCCGCCTGCCGCGGCGTGCCCCGATGCTGGCGGGCGATCCGGCGGATCAGCGACAGACCGGCGGTGGACCCCGCCAGATGATCATTGAGATACACCGCCAGCAGCCGCTCGGCGTCCGCGGGCGGGGGGTTGTGCCGTGCCATGACCGCCGCCTTTCCCTTACGGGCGGCCAGGGGACCGCCGCCGAGAACTCCCCGCCACGCGCCTGCCCCACCATCCCGGACGAAAACCGGGGGCGCCCCGGGAGAAGACCGATGAGCGCCGGCGCGGTGGAGCCACGTAAGGCCGGCCGGGGCGTACGACGCCCGGAGCGCAAGCCCGCGGGCTCGTCGTCAGGGCGGCCGGTCCGCGCCTGTCGCGGGTGCCGCTCCCGCCCCGGAGCGACTTCGGACCCGCCTGGCGTGAAGACGCCCCTGTGCCCGCACGCCGGCCCCGGATCGCTGCGCCATACGGGAGTCGTCCCGGCCCGGTCGCCGACCGGGACGGAGCCGAGCCGCCACATTCGATGCCATGGACAACACCGCCGTCGTGGTCATCGACATGCTCAACCCCTACCAGCATCGGGACGCCGAGCTCCTGGTCCCGTCGGTCGGCAGGGCACTGCCCGCCGTGGAGCAGGTGCTGACCGCGGCCCGCGGCGCACAGGTGCCTGTCGTCTACGCCAACGACAACTTCGGCCAGTGGCGGTCCCACCACGGCGAGATCGTCGACATCGCCATGCGCGGCGAACATCCGGAACTGGTGGAGCCCGTCCTGCCGGACGACGACTCCCTCTTCGTGGTCAAGGCCCGCCACTCCGTCTTCTACGAGACCCCGCTCGCCTACCTGCTGGGCACGATGGACATCACCCGGCTGTTCCTGGTGGGCCAGGTCACCGAACAGTGCGTGCTGTACTCGGCGCTCGACGCGCACATCCGGCATCTCGAGGTCGTCGTGCCCAGGCGCGCGGTCGCCCACATCCACGCCGACCTCGCCGACGCCGCCCTGCGCATGATGGAACGGAACATGGGCGCGCACCTGATCGACGGAAGCGTGTCGTTCTAGGGAGTCCGTTCGTCAGGTGCCGTGTGTCGTACCGGGCGCCGCGGGTACTCGCCCGGCCATGAACGTGACGCAGGTGGTCGACACGGTCCTGGACCGGTCGGTCGCGCTCGGCTACGGCAGGCCAGGACTCCGTGTGCGGCGCCGTCTGCCCGGGTGGCCCGCCGACGGTGACCGCATGGACGGCAGAGTGGTTCTGGTGACCGGGGCCGCATCCGGGATCGGGCTCGCGGCCTCGGTGGGCTTCGCGCGGCTGGGCGCCGAGGTGCACGTGCTGGCCCGCAGCGAGGCACGGGCGCAGGAAGCTGCCCACCGCACGCGGGAACGGCTGTCAGGCGCCGCAGGACCGGTGCGCACCGCGGTGTGCGACGTGAGCAGCCTGGCGTCGATGCGCGACTTCGCCCGGCGCTTCCGCGAGGAGCTCCAGCGGCTGGACGTGCTGGTCAACAACGCCGGCGTGATGCCCGAGACCCGGCGGCACAGTCCCGACGGCGTGGAGCTCACGTTCGCCACCCATGTCCTGGCACCCTGGGTCCTGATCGACGAGCTGACGCCCCTGCTGGCCGCCGCGGCACCGTCCCGAGTCGTCAACGTCGTGTCCGGCGGCCAGTACGGGCAGGCGCTGCCGGCCGGCGATCCGGAGTCCGAACGGGACGAGTACGGCCCGAAGAAGATCTACGCCCGCACCAAACGAGCCGAACTCGTCATCACCGAGCAGTGGGCAGAGCGGCTGCGCGCGCAGGACGTCCACGTACACGCCATGCACCCGGGCTGGGTCGACACGAAGGGCGTGCGGACGTGGATGCCGGTCTTCCGGGCTGCGACCCGGCCGGTCATCCGCGACCCCGGTGAGGGAGCCGACACGATCGTCTGGCTGGGTTCGGCCGACGAGGCGATCCGCACGACCGGCCTGTTCTGGCACGACCGGCGGCCGCGACCCCCCACCTACGCCGCCGGACCCGGACGGGACGCCGACGCCACGCGTACGCAGCTCTGGCAGCACGTGGCGGAGCTGGCCCGCCGATAGCCAGGAGAACGACTCCGGCCAGACCCTGGAGGCGCTGGGGAGGACTCGGCCTGCGACGGTGCCCACGGGATGGGCTCCGACGCGTGGGGGCGAGGGGCCACACGACCGGCCGTGGGCTCCGGTCGGCACCGGGTACGCGGCGGACGGCCGGCGCGAGGGCGCCAGCCGGGTCCGGCCGCCCGCGGCGTGGGGCAGGTTCCCCCGACCGCCCGGCGTCGGTTCACCCGGTGCCGTCGCCCACCACCCGATTTCCCCGACGCGTCCTTTTGCCCGCCACGAATGCGGGTAGCCGGTCGGATGACGGGGGACGCCGCCCCGACCGGCGACCACCGGTCGCGACAGGACCGCGGCCGGCCGGGTCGCTGAGGCGCCGGAGCGTCCCGCGCCCGCGATCGCCTCGTGTCCGCCTCACCCCAGGGTGACCCGAGGGCATGCCAGCCAGCGAACGACTGCCGAAAGGTTCAGAGTCATGTCGATCAAGGTCTCCGACCATGTCCTCCAGCGTCTGCGCGACTGGGGGGTCGAACACGTCTTCGCCTATCCCGGTGACGGGATCAACGGACTGCTGGCGGCCTGGGGGCGGGCCGACGACAAGCCGCGCTTCGTGCAGGCCCGCCACGAGGAGATGGCCGCGCTCGAGGCCGTGGGCTACGCGAAGTTCTCCGGAAAGGTCGGCGTGTGCGTCGCGACCTCCGGGCCGGGCGCGATCCACCTGCTCAACGGCCTGTACGACGCGAAGCTCGACCACGTGCCCATCGTCGCCATCGTCGGGCAGACCCATCGCAGTGCCATGGGCGGCTCGTACCAGCAAGAGGTCGACCTGATGGCCCTCTACAAGGACGTGGCCTCGGACTTCTGCGAGACGGTCACCGTGCCCGAGCAACTGCCCAACGTGCTCGACCGCGCGATGCGCACCGCGACGGCCCGGCGCTCGGTGACCGCTGTGATCATCCCCGCCGACGTCCAGGACCTCGACTACTCGCCGCCCGAGCACGCCTTCAAGATGGTCCCCTCCAGCCTCGGGATGCCGCAGTACGCGCCGGTTCCCGGCGACGAGGACCTGGCACGCGCCGCCGAAGTGCTCAACTCCGGCGAGAAGGTGGCGATCCTGATCGGGCAGGGTGCCCGCGGCGCCCGGCAGGAGGTCATGGCGGTCGCCGATCGCCTGGGCGCCGGCGTCGCCAAGGCGCTCCTCGGCAAGGACGCCCTCGACGACGATCTGCCGTACGTCACCGGCTCCATCGGTCTGCTCGGCACCCGGCCGTCGTACGAGATGATGATGGACTGCGACACGCTCCTGGTGATCGGCTCGTCCTTCCCCTACACACAGTTCCTGCCGGAGTTCGGACAGGCGCGGGCCGTGCAGATCGACATCGACCCGCACATGGTCGGGCTGCGCTACCCGTTCGAGGTGAACCTCGTGGGCGACGCCCGTGAGACCCTGCAGCGGCTGCTGCCGCTGCTGAACGGGGGCAGGGACAAGCGCTGGCGCAAGAAGATCGAGAAGGACACGGCCCGCTGGTGGGACGTCATGGAACGGCGCGCCGCCGTGGACGCCGACCCGGTCAACCCCGAACACGTCGCCCACACCCTCGACGCCCTGCTGCCCGAGGACGTCATCCTGGCCGCCGACTCCGGATCCGCCGCCAACTGGTACGCCCGCCACCTGAGGCTGCGCGGCGCGATGCGGGGTTCGCTGTCGGGCACGCTCGCCACCATGGGGCCCGGCGTCCCGTACGTCATCGGAGCCAAGTTCGCCCACGGCGACCGCCCGGCGATCGCACTGGTCGGCGACGGGGCGATGCAGATGAACGGAATGGCGGAGCTGATCACCGTCGCCAAGTACTGGCAGGAATGGGAGGATCCGCGACTGATCGTGGCCGTCCTGAACAACCGGGACCTCAACCAGGTCACCTGGGAGATGCGCGCCATGTCCGGCGCGCCGCAGTTCCTGCCCTCGCAGTCGATTCCCGACATCCCGTACGCCGACTTCGCCCGGCTGATCGGGCTGCACGGCATCCGGATCGAGAAGCCCGACGACGTCCGGGGCGCGTGGGAGACCGCGCTGGCCGCCGACAAGCCCTGTGTGCTGGACTTCGTCACCGACCCGGCCGTGCCCCCGATTCCCCCGCACGCCTCGCTCGACCAGATCGAGGCCGCGGCGGCGTCCGTCCTCAAGGGGGACAGCGACCGGGCCGCCATGATCCGCCAGGGCTTCAAGGCGAAGGTCCAGGAATTCCTGCCCGGCCGCCGGCGCGCCGACGAGCGGGGCGCAGCCGAGGACGGCGCGTAAGAGGCACCGGGGTCGGGGAAGGGGCGGACACCCACGGTGTCCGCCCCTTCCCCGCCGGTGCGCCCGGTGAGCCGAGCGCCCGCCTGGGCCTGGCGTTCAAGCTGTCAGGATGAATAGACGCTCACGGGCGCGTGGCGCGGCCGTGGAGACGTGTGTGGTGGAGGCGGGCGGTGCCGGCATCCTCGTTGCGGGTGGTGGTGTCTCCGGCGCCGCCACGACCGCACGGGCCCGGACCGCCACCGCCGAACGGGCGAAGTTGCCCGCACCGCCTCGGTCGAATGCGCGCGTACCGCCCCGGGCGACCCCGGGGCGGTACGCGCGGGAGCTTCAGTGGCCGAGGGCGTTCTTCAGCTGCTGCTTGGTCATCGTCGAGCGCCCGTCGATGTTGCGCCTCTTGGCCTCCTCGTACAGCTCGTCCTTGGTCCGTTCGGACGAGGAGGAGCCGCCGCCACGGGACTTCTCCCCACCGCGCTGCGAGGCGGACTTCCCCTGGGTCGAGCTGCGGCTCGCCGTCTTGCTCTCCCCTGAACGGGCGCGTTCCTTGTTCACCGTGCGCGAGGCCATCTCCTTGGCACGTTCCCCGGACATCC
Organism: Streptomyces sp. NPDC048018; assembly: GCF_043202995.1. Classification (NCBI taxonomy): domain Bacteria; kingdom Bacillati; phylum Actinomycetota; class Actinomycetes; order Kitasatosporales; family Streptomycetaceae; genus Streptomyces; species Streptomyces sp. NPDC048018. Next base: position 67,622 of record NZ_JBIDBK010000001.1, on the reverse strand, counting down.
CGCGCTTCTCGCCCGACTCCTTGATGTGTTCGTACTGACGTTCACGCTTGCCGTTGGATCCTCGGGGCATGACGGCACCTCTTCCTCGACGTCGGCATGGATGTCCCGGCCATGGTGCGTATGCCCCACTTTCCCCGCAAATCACCCACCGGTGCTTCTGTCACCTGGCGGACTCACGGCAGGGGCTTCCCGCCGGTGGCATTGACGATCTCGCCGGTGATGTAGCTCGCTCGGGGCGAGGCCAGGAAGACGTAGGCGGGGGCCATCTCCGCCGGCTGGGCCGGACGCCCCAGCGGGGACTGTTCACCGAAGTGCTTGGTGTCCGGCATCGTCGCGGGGATCAGCGGAGTCCAGACCGGCCCGGGGGCGACCGCGTTCACCCGGATCCCGCGTTCCGCGAGCATCTGGGCGAGCCCGTGCGTGAAGGAGATGATCGCCGACTTCGTCATCGCGTAGTCGAGCAGGTGAGGGCTGGGCTGGTAGCCCTGGACGGACGTGGTGTTGATGACGCACCCGCCGCGCGGCATGTGGGCCAGTGCCCGGCGGGTGAGCCAGAACATGCCGTACAGGTTCGTCTTCATCACCCGGTCGAACTGCTCCGTGGTGATCGCCTCGATTCCGTCGGGCTGCGACATCTGGTAGGCCGCGTTGTTGACGAGGATGTCGACGCGGCCGAACGCGCCGACCGTGCGGTCGATCAGGCCGGTGCACTGGTCCTCGTCCCGGATGTCGCACGGCACGGCGACGGCGGTACGCCCGGCCGCACGGACCAGCCGCGAGGTCTCCTCGGCCTCTTCGGCCTCCTCGGGCAGATGGGTGAGGACGACGTCCGCCCCTTCCCGCGCGAACGCCAGGCACACGGCCCGGCCGATGCCGGAGTCGCCGCCGGTGACGACGGCCACCCGGTCGGCCAGCAGGTCGTGGCCCTGGTACGACTCCTCGCCGTGATCGGGGCGCGGGTCCATGTCCTCGGTCGAGCCGGGATGCTGCTGGTCCTGGTCCGGCATCGGCGGGGTCGGATGGCGGTGGCGCGGGTCCGGTACGGCTGCGTCTTCCTGGTGGTTCATCGCAGGGTCCCTTCGTGCGGTTGCGGGCCAGAGGTCACGAGGAGGGGTACGCGGCGCCCTTGAGCAGCCGGGCGAGATGAGCGGTGTTGGCGGCGAGCGTCGCCGTCGTGGCCGCGGTCTTCTCGGGGGTCTTGTCGAGGTCCTGGTAGTCGGTGCCCTGCATGGCTTCGCCGACCCAGTAGGTGACCGCGTTGGGCGCGAGGGAGAAGCCGACGTCGTTGAGGCCCTGGAAGAGATCGGCGCTCACCTTGTGAGCCCCGTCCTCGTTGCCGACGACACAGACCCCGGCGGCCTTCCCGTAGGTCAGCATGCGGCCCTCCTCGTCGGTCTCCGACTGCTCGGCGTTCAGTCGTTCCAGGACGCGCTGGGCCACGCTGGAGGGATGCCCCAGCCAGATCGGGGTGGACAGGATCAGGATGTCGGCGTCCAGGACCGCGGACCGGATGCCCGGCCACGCGTCGTCCGCGCCCATGTCCGTCTCCACACCGGGCTTCACGTCGTGGTCGGCGATCCGGATGACCGAGCCTGTCACCCCCCGTGCGGAGAGTTCCTCCAGCACCTGCTCCGCGAGCAGCTGGGAGCTGGACGGAGCGGGAGACGGAGCCAGCGTGCAGACCAGGGCGACGGCTCGGAGCGGTGTCGTGTCAGGTGACGTCATACCCCCCGGCTACCCACACGCAGCGGACGAATCCTGTGAATCCACCACTCATGCCGAAGAGGTTCCGCCGCGGCTCCGGAACCCGCCTGGCCTGCCGCTCTCCGCCTCCCCGCAGGGGAGTGACCGGACCCCCGGCCATGGGAGGTGACCGGACCCCGGCCATGGGGAGTGACCGGGCCCCGGATGCACCGCGTAGCGCTGCTCTCACTCTCCGCCGGGTTCCGGCCTCGCCTCGCCGGGGTGGCGCGTCTCCCCGCCGCGGAACAGGCGCGGCGCCGTACTCGACGGTGCCGGTCGGCAGTGACGCCGGAGAGGGCGCGCCGGAGTCGGCGGACCGCGTCCTGTGGTCCGGCCGGTCACGTCCGCCGGCGCGGGGGCGCCACCGCGCCCTGTGTTCCCTGCCCGACGTGCAGCAGGGGAGGGCCGGCGGCTCCCGCCCTCCCCGCTCCGTCACTCTCTCGTCAGGAGGTCGCGCACGTCGGGTCGTCGATGGCGCTCACGGTGTAGGGCGGGCGGCCCGGCGGCTGGTCCAGCTGGCTGTTGACCACGTAGAGGCGGCAGCCGTGGCGTGCGAGGGTGGTCGGCAGGTCGAAGGGCTCCCCGGTGATGCGATGGGTGACCGTGCCCGTGCGCAGGTCGCCGTCGAGTTCGGCGATGTAGACGCCGTGCGGAGCACCGTAGTTGAGCACGGCGTAGAGCGTCCTGCCGTGCAGGACCATGCCGTCGGGGCCGAAGGACGTCTCGCCCAGACGCAGTTGCTCGACCTCCCTGTCGGCCGTCCCGATGCGCCACACCGCCTCCGTGCCGTTGGACGCCACCAGGAGGGCGGACCCGTCCTCGTTCGCGACGATGCCGTTCAACAGCCAGTACTGTGCCGGGAACTGCGGGAACGCGCCGCGGATGTCGAGCCAGGGCTCCAGCGGGCCGAGAGTGCCGTTCCGGATCCGTGCCCGATGGATGACGGGGTTGGCCCAGTCGGTCACGTACACGGCGTCCTCCGTCACGACCAGGTCGTTGAGGTCGGGCGCGCCGAGCGGTCCGTCGGCGGCGGTCCGGGTGGCCAGCAGCCGGCCGTGGCGGTCGTGGACGGTCAGCGTCGCGCCGCCCACGGACAGGACGCGCCCCCGGCGGTCCGTGTGGACGCCCAGAGAACTGGGGCGGTCCTCCAGGCCGCGCGCGGGGAAGGGGCGCAGGGTCGGGTCCCCGATCCGGCCGCGGTACAGGGCGCCGGTGCCGTCGGAGGAGACGTACATCGTGCCGTCGCGGGCGATGGCGATCCCCTCGGGCAGCACCCCCGGTTCCCGGGAGACGACGTAGGTGTCGGGCAGTTCCCGGGCCTGCGCCGGGCCGGGTGCCGCGCACAGGGCGGTGACCAGGACCGTGACGGCGAGGCAGGTGGTACGGACATGACTGCGGCGCATCGGTGACATTCCTCCGGTGAGAGGGCGGGCCGCCGGGCGGATCGCCCGGCGGGCATTCGGAGCCTGGCCTCTCGCTCCGCGCAACGCACTGCCTTTCACCCCTGTGCGAAAGGCTCCGGCGGGCCGATAATCGGTCGGCGTGATCCGCCTCCACTTCACCGCCGCCGACCTGCGTCAGATCACCCTCGCCCCGGTGCCCGACGCACTGTCGGAGACCGCCCTGAGTCTTCGCCTGCGCCACGCACCCGGCCCTCGTGGCACCGGCAGGCTGCACCCGGCGGTGGAGCGGTGGCGCCGTTCCCCGCGGGCAGGTGCAACCGCGCGGGCGGGCGTCCTGGCCGGGCTGGTCGCCGAGCGTGGCTTCGTACCGGATTTCCTCCTCCAGCCCGGGGCAACCGACTTGGACGACGCGCTCGACCTCGTCGCCGCCACACCGGCGGCGCGGTTGGCGACGGATCTCGGGATCCCGGACGCCTCCGGCTGGAACGGCGGCCTCGTCCGCCCCGGCGGCTGGGCCCACGAACTCGCCCAGGGATCAACGGCCGCACGGCGTGCCCTGGCAGAGGACGCGCGCCGTCACTTCGACGAGTCGGTCGGTCCCGTGTGGCCGAGGATTCGCAGGGACGCCGCGACCGATCGCGCGGTGCGGGCCGAGATGCTGCTGCGCGGCGGCGTCGACGCCCTGCTGACCACCCTGGGGACGACCTGGCGATGGCAGCCGCCCGCGCTGCACCTCCCCTCGCCCTCCACGTACGACATCCCGCTGTGCGGTCGCGGACTGCTGCTCGTGCCCTCGTGGTTCGCCACCGGACCTCTGGTGATGTACCGCCCCGAAGCGGCGACGGTCCTGGTCTATCCCATGTGCCGTGGAGAAGGGCCGGACGACCGGCCGGAGGCTCTGGGGGCGCTGCTGGGCCGGACGCGGGCGAAGGTCCTCGCGCTGCTGCGCACCCCCGCCACCACCACGACCCTCGCCGATCGCGCCGGCGTCTCCCTCGCCGCGGCCAGTCAGCACGCGGCCGTGCTGCGCGGTGCCGGGCTGATCGACACCGTACGGACCGGCACCGCCGTGCTCCACAGCATCACGCCCCTGGGGCACTCCCTGCTGGCCGGGGCCTGAACGGGCGTGGACACCCCGGCCCGGCCGGAAGCGCTCCCCGGATCACGCGGAGGGGGAGAGCTGTTCGCGTACCCACGCGGGATCGGGGTTGGTGTGCGCCCGGCCGGCGACGACGACGGTCGGCACGGTCTCGTCTCCGTCGTTGGCGGCTCTCACCGCCGCGGCTCCTGCCGGGTCGCGCCAGATGTCGACCCAGTGCAACCCGCCGGCGCTGCGGCCCAGCCTGATGCGCAGTCGCAGGCAGTACGCGCAACCCGGCCGCCAGTACACGACCGGCCGGCCGTCGACCGCTGCACGGCGCTCCGCCTCCTGCACACCGACCGACCTCGGGAAGATCAGGGGCGAGTTCACGCCGGCGAGCGCCAGAAACGCGAGCAGGAGTGCTGCGGCCGTGCCGGGGCTCCCCTGGAAGAGCTGTCCGACCGCGACGACCGAGCCGCTGAGCACGAGCAGGGTCGGCAGGATCCAGGCACGCATCATGGTGGTGCATGCTATCGCCGCGCCGCCGTGCTCCCCGGCGCAGGTCGCCTCCCTGGTGTGCTCGTCGGCCGCCGAGGCACGTTCGGGCTCCCCGGGCACGTCCCCGCGCGACGGGCCTCGGCGGCGTCGCGGGTCGCACGGCGCTGAACGGTGCGACGCTTCAGGCGACATAGATGGGCAATCCGCCGCAGACCTGACCGTCCCGCGCCCCTCGACGTACGTCCGGTGGCACGGTCTACGGCGGTGGCCGAAAGCCGCCCATCCGCTGCTCGAGCAGTTCGGCCAGCCGCAGCGGAGTGCGGTCCTCGAACGCCGGGCCGATGAGTTGCACGCCCACCGGCAGGCCGTCGGGGGACAGGCCCGTCGGTACGGCGGTGGCGGGCAGGCCGGGCATCGTGGCCACACCGGCCCAGACCAGCTGGTCGAGGTAGGGGTACGCGACGCCGTCGATGTCGAGCCGGCGTTCCAGCAGATCGGGGTGCTGGTCGTGCCGGAACGCGGGAGTCGGCGTGATCGGACACACCACGGCGTCGAACTCGGCGAAGAGCTGCCGCCAGCCGTGACGGTGAAGCTCGCGACGGGCGTCCGCCTCGATCCAGTCCCGGTGGCTGAACACCATCCCGCGCAGCCGCGCCGCGCCGAGACTCCCGTCGTCCGCTCTCAGCCCGGCGGCGCGGACCCGTATCTGCTCGTACATCTCGACGGGAACGCGGGCACCGGACCCCGAGAACAGCAGGTGCATGTAGAGCGTGGCGGCTTCGGCCAGGTCGGGCAGCAACGGCGTGCGCCGTTCGACGCGGGCGCCGCCGTCGACGAGAACGTCGGCCACCCGGTGCACACCGGCCCGGACCGCGGACCCGACCGGAAGCAACGGATGCTCGTCGAGGACGAGGACCCGGAAGTCGCTCAACCGCCGGTGGCGCGCGGGCGGCAGCCTCAGGTCGTGCGCCACGCCGCGCGTCAGCGGGTCGGGCCCGGACATGACGTCGAGCAGGAGCGCGAGGTCGCGGGCGGTGCGCGCCATCGGGCCGACGACGGCGAGGTCGAGGTCGGTCGGCAGGGCCGGGGTGGTGGGCGGGACCATACCGCGGTTCGCCACCAGCCCGAGCGTCGGCTTGTGCGCGTAGACACCGCAGAAGTGCGCGGGGGTGCGCAGCGAACCGCCGATGTCCGAGCCGATGGACAACGCCCCGAACCCGGCCGCGAGCGCCGCCGCCGAGCCACCGGACGATCCGCCCGGGGTGCGGGCATGGTCCCACGGGTTGTTGGTGGTGCCGTAGATGTCATTGAAGCTCTGCAGATCCTGCAGCCCCAAGGGCACGTTGGTCTTGCCCAGCACCACCGCCCCGGCGGCCCGGAGCCGCGCCACCTGTACCGCGTCCGCCGCCGGCACGAAGTCCCGGTACGCCGGCACGCCCCAGGTCGTGGGCAGCCCGGCGACGTCGTAGGACTCCTTGACCGTCACCGGAACGCCGAGCAACGGCCGGTCCTCGCCGCGGGCGCGCGCCCGGTCGGCGCTGCGCGCCGCGGCGCGGGCACGGTCGAAGTCCGGTACGCAGATGGCGTTGATCGCCTTGTCGTCCCGCTCGATCCGAGCGATCGCCGCGTCGGCCAGTTCCACCGACGTCACGTCACCGGCACGTAAGGCTGCCGTGAGTTCTTCCGCGCTTCGAAGGTTCCCGTCCATGGCCCGGACCGTACCGGCCTCCTGGAGAGGCCACGAAACGCCGGTTCGCGCAACGGGCCGGACCGGGGCGGATCCGCGGCACCGGCGCTGGGTTCAGGTGAGGACGTTGACGGCGCGTGCGATGACGAGTCCGAGGATGAGGAGCGAGACGAGGGACTGGACGGCCATGGCGATCTTGGCCCAGGGGGCGAGGGGCATGACATCAGTGGGACTGAAGGCGGTGGCGTTGGTGAGGGCCAGGTACAGGTAGTCGATGTACTGGGGGCGCCAGTGGGCCGGCGCGAGGCCGGGAGTGAGCTGTTGGGGGAAGGCGAGGGCCGGGTGGGTGGGCATGCGGTGGGCCCGGGCTGCCGCGCCGCCGCCGTCGAGGTCGAAGTAGAGCAGGGAGAAGGCGAGGACGGTTCCGGCCCAGACGGTGGATCCGCTCTGGAGGAGGCTGGTCGCGGACGCCGTCTCCTTCCCGTTGTGGACGATGTCGTCGATGAGCTGGATGGTCGACCAGACGGAGCCGAGCGCGAGGACGCCGACGAGGGCGATGGACACGGCCCGCAGGGCGGTGGAGCGGCGGTCGATCCGGCCGGGATCGCCCACGATGAGGGTGACGAGCAGGAGTCCTTCGAGGGCGGGGAGCACCCAGGCGGGCGCGAGGCGCAGATCGTCCGGCAGGAGCAGGGTCAGTGTCATGGCCACGATGACGGCGAGTGCCATCGGCCACCGCGGCTCACCGACCGTCTCGGCGTCCGGCGGGGTCTCGGGGTGTGGGGGAGCGTGATGTCGGGTCACGGCGGTCTGCTCCCTGTCGTCGTCGGCACGCGCCGGTCGGCATGCGTGGCCCCTCACTTCACTACGGTCTGCCGCGCCGTGCACCGTTCGGGGGGCCGGCCGGGCCAACCGGACTCCCGGAACGGGCGACGCGCCGGCACGGATCGTTACGGAGCGGACCGCGCACGCCGGCGCACGGCGTCGGGTACGGACCTGCCGGGCAAGCGGGCTCCGGCGGGCGGCAGCCGGACGACCGCTCCGCGGAAAGGACTCCGCAGCGGCGCGAAGGCGAAGGTGAGTACCCGGCGGGACTGCCCGGCCGTGGGTCCGGCTCGTCGACGGGGCCGGCGAGCGCCGGCTGGCCAGGCCGCGTCAGTTGTCCGGCACGGAGGCCGTGTTCAGGCTGGTGGTGGCCTGTCGGTCGGGGGCGGGCGGCGCGGCGGGCCGGCCCGTGGCGGTCAGGAGTGTCGCGGCGAGCGCCCCGGTGATGACGAGGCCTGCGGCGGTGCGGTGTCGCGCCTGGTGTTCGGCGGCGGGGCGGGCGGTGCGGCGGTGTTTAGGCATGGGAGAAGTCCTCGCTGTGGATGCGGCCGGCCGGCACTCCGGCGCGGATCAGGGATGTGGTCGCTGCTCGGGCCATGGCCGGCGGTCCGCAGAGGTAGACGTCGTGGGCGGTGAGGTCGGGCACCAGATGGTGCAGCGCGCTGGGCGCGAGGGGGTTGTACGCGTCGTCGGAGCGGCCGAGGAGGTAGTGCAGCGCGGCGTGCCGCTTGCGGGCGATGTCTTCCAGCTCCTCGCGTAGGACGAGGCTGTCGGCGTTGGACGCCCGGTAGAGGAGGGTGAGGTCGCCGGGGCCGCCGGGCAGGGTTTCGAACAGCGCACGCAGGGGGGTGATGCCGACACCGCCGGCGAGCAGGAGCACCTTGCGACGGGTGCGCCGGTGGGCGGTGAGAGCTCCGAAGGGTCCGGTGGCGACCACCCGCGTGCCGGGGCGCAGCCTGCGGACGCGGCGCGTGTGGTCGCCGAGCGCCTTCACCGTGATGCGCAGCGTGTCGTCGCGGACGGGCGCGGAGAGCGAGAACGGCAGGGCGGTGGAGCGCAGGCCGTGCTGCAGGAAGCGCCAGCGGAAGAACTGCCCCGGTTCGGCCCGCAGTTCCGCCAGTCCCTTGCCCCGGACGAGTACGGAGACGGTGTCGGGACCTTCCTCGACGATCTCGGCGACGCGCAGGTCGTGCCGCAGCGCCCGCCGGAGCGGGACGATGATCCGGTACCAGACGAGAACGACGGCGACCGTGGCATGGGCCATCGACCAGATCCAGGCGGTCAGCACGTTGTCGGCCAGGTCGGGCCCGGCCAGCTGGTGGGCGAAGCCTGCCGCGACGGCGAGATGACTCAGGAGATGCAGCCGTCGCCACGTCTCGTGCCGGATCCTGCCCCGGACGGCCCGCGCGGACGTGACCCCGACCGCGGCGAACAACAGCGCGCCCACGCACGCGGCGGCGATCCAGGGATACCCCAGCAGGCCGCCGACCGCCGCCACCAGGTCGGCGCCGGTGTGAACGGTGTACCCGCACAGGGCCAGCAGCCCGTGCGCGGCGACGAGCCCCAGGACGTGGCGCCCACCGCGTGCGTGCCAGCGGGCGAGCCGGTCGGCGCCGACACCGTGCTCGACCGCCGGAACCCGCGCCATCAGCACGAGCATGACCAGAACCCCGTACCCCGCGAGCAGACCCGTCAGGTGCGCCCCGCTCGCGAAGACCGCATCGAGCCGAGCGGACGGCCGCGCCTGCACGCCCCAGCCGAGCGCGACCGCCCCCGCACCCACGACGACCGCCCCGCGCAGCCGGGCCGGCGCGACGCGGGGCTGTCCCGACGGCGGCCGAGTCGGTCCGCCCGGCCGCCCCGGCCGACCCGGGCGCGTCCGCCGACCCGGCCGCGTCCGCCGGGTCGACCGGACCGGTCGACCCGGCTGCGCGGACGGCGGGCACGGCGCGGGCCGGACCGATGGCGCAGCCGGTAGGGGAGGGACGGGTGGGACGGGCGCAGGCTGCTCCGGTGCCGCCATCGGCACGGTGAGCGGGGTGTAGAGGGGGTGCGGGGTCTCGGTGGTCACGTCCGGCACCCTAGGACCGCACCCACCCGCGAACCGGCCGATCAGAGCCGTCCGACCCCACCCTTAAGGCACCCTTGAGCAGGCCCTCACGACCGGTTAAGCCCCGGCCGTGGAGACCCCGTTCCGGGCACGCCGGGGACCGGCCCCCGACCCGTGACGCCGGACGCCGGCTCTGCCCCACCCCACCGTCGGCGCAGCCGACCGGGCGGCACGCCTCCGGCACCGGCGACCGGGCAAGACGCCCGCCCCGCCGGGCCCGACGGGCTGCGGTCCGAAAACCGGGAGACTGCCCCCGGCCGGGGTGGTGACGGGGTCAGCCCACCTGCGGGACCACTGTTCCCATGTCCTCCCACTGGACCCCCTGGAGGTTCGCCCCGGTCAGCTTGGCGCCCTCCCGCTTGGAGCCGCCGAGCAGCGAGCCGCTCAGGTCCGCGTCCGACATGTCGGCCCCGCGGAGATCGGCACCCCTCAGATCGGCCCGGTCGAGGAAGGCCCCGTGCAGGTCGGCGCGACGGAGGTCCGCACCTCGCAGATCGGCCCGGCTGAAGGACGCGCCCTGAGCGCTGACGTCGGCGAGCCGCACGCCACGCAGGTCCACGCCACCGAACTCGGCGGTCGAGAGCTTCGCTCCGCCGGAGGTCGGCACCGTGCAGGACGGCGTTGGTGAACTCCGTCTCGCGGAGGTCGGCGCCTCTCAGATCCGCTCCGTCCAGGATCGCCTCGCCGAGGCCGGCGTGCACCAGCGAGGCGTCGCGCAGGTCGGAGCCGGTGAGGTCGGCCCGCCGGAGGTTGGCCCGGTATACGGGACCGCGCAGGAGGAGGCCTTCGGAACGCGTGTTCCCGAACCCCGGCGTCCACGCGTTCGTGTCCCGTCCGATCGCCGCCACCACGGTGCGGCTCCCCGCGGGCCACGAGGAGGCGCGGCCGTGCAGGGCAGTGAAGTGCGGCACCACCTGGTACGCCAACCCCCACGCGCGGTCGCTCGGGCAACGTGCCGACCACGACTCGGACCCCAACGCCGCCGCCGGGACACCCGGTGCGCTCTCCGTGCGAGGAGGGTACCGGCTGGTCGTACCGCCCGGGCTCCCTCCTCGCACGCGGCCGTCAGGCCAGCACCACCGGGAGTTCGAACAGGTCGTTCTGCGTCACGACCGGCTTGTTCCGCAGCTCCTCGCGCGGGACGGCGAGGCGCAGCCCCGGGAACCGCGCGTACAGGGCGGGCAGGGCCACCGACGCCTCCAGGCGGGAGAGGGCGGCGCCCGGGCACACGTGCGGGCCGTGACCGAAGGAGATGTGCCTGTTCGGCGTACGCGTCACGTCGAACGCGCCCGCCGTCGGTCCGTGCTGCTGCTCGTCCCGGCCGATCGCGCCGAACGACACGATCAGCGCCTCGCCCTTGGGCAGGATCCGGTCGCCCACCTCGATGTCCTCGGTGGCGAAGCGGATCAGCACGTGCGAGGTCGGGGTCGACCAGCGGAGGGTCTCCTCGATCACGTTCGCCCAGGGCACCTCGCCGGAGAGCACCAGGGCACGCTGCTCGGGGTGGGTCTCCAGGGCGACGACGGCGTTCACGATCAGGCTGATCGTCGTCTCGTGGCCGGCCGCCACCATCAGCTGGAGGGTGTTGGTGATCTCCTCCGTGGTGAGCCGGTCGCCGCCCTCCGACGCCTCGATCAGCGCGCTGGTCAGGTCGTCACCGGGCTTCTCGACCTTGCCCGCCACGATGCCCGCGAACAGCGTGCCCAGGTCCGCCATCATCTGCGGCACCTCCTCGGGCGGCGTCTGCGTCGAGAAGAACTTCTCGAAGAGGGCCTTCATCCGCGGGTGGTCGACCGGGTCGACGCCCATGAGGTCGCTGACGACGTTCATCGGCAGCGGGTAGGCGAACTCCGCCTTCAGGTCCACGACCTCACCCGCCGGACGCTCCGCGAGCCGGTCCAGCATGCCCGAGGTCAGTGCCTCGATGCCCTCGCGCAGCCGCTCCACCCGACGCGCGGTCAGCGCCTGCGCGACCAGTGTGCGCAGCCGGCGGTGCTCCTCGCCGTCGACCGTCAGCATCGACCGGCCGGGGTTCGCCAGGCCGATCAGCGGCCAGTCCATGGGTATCTCGCCGCGCTGCCACGCACCCCAGACGTCGATGTCCTTGACCAGGCGGTGGTCGGTGAGCAGCCGCCGCGCCTCGGCGTGGTGGGTGACGGCCCAGCAGGCCACGCCGCCGGGCAGCACGACGCGGGCCAGCGGACCGGCGGCCCGCAGCCGCGCGCTCTCGCCGTCGAGGTCGGCGACGAACGGGTCCAGGGCGATGGCGTCGGCGGCGGACGCGGCGTGGGCGTGCGGGCAGGTCATCCGAGAGCTCCAAGGGCGGGGGTGGGGGTGTAGGTCACGGGGAGCGCGGAGAGACCGCGCAGCCAGGGCGAGGGACGGCGGGCGAGGTCGGCCGCCGGGACCGCGAGGTCGACGTCCGGCAGCCGGTCGAGCAGTACCTCGATCCCGGTGCGCGCGATGGTCTCGGCGACCTCCTGCGCGGGGAAGGGGCAGCGGTGCTCGCCATGGCCGAAGGAGAGGTAGGCGTTGTTGCCGCCGGTGAGCCGGCCCGCGTCGGCGCGTACGTGCGGGTCCGCGTTGGCCGCGGCCAGGCCGAGCAGCAGCAGGTCGCCGCGGCCGATCCGGCGCCCGCCCAGGTGGGTGTCGCGCGAGGCCCAGCGGCCCGCGACGTTCTGGGTGGGGGTGTCCTCCCACAGGACCTCGTTCATCGCCTCGCCGACGCTGTGCCGGCCGCCGGACAGCGAGGCGGCGAACCGGTCGTCGGTGAGCATCAGCCGCAGCGAGTTGCCGATCCAGTCGGCGGTCGGCTGGTGGCCGGCGGCCAGCATGACCATGAGGTCCTGGGCGACCTCCTCGACCGTGAAGCCGGCGGTGTTGGCGAGCATCCGGGAGGCCACGTCGTCGCCCGGCGTCTCCGCCTTCGCGGCCAGCAGGCCGAACATCGACTCCGCCAGGTGCCGCTGGCCCTCCAGGGCGCCCTCCTGGCCGTTGATCATGTCGTTGAGGGCGGTGACGAGCCCCGGCCCCTGCTCGTCGGAGAAGCCGTAGACGCTGGCGAGGATGCGGACGGGCAGCAGCATCGCGTACTCCGCGATGATGTCGCAGGCCCCCTTGCCGCAGAGGGCGTCGATCAGCTCGTCGGCGAACCGCTCGGCCCGCTCCTTCAGCAGGAACGGGTCGATCCCCTCCAGGGCCGCGGAGATGACGCCCGCACGCTCGCGGTGCCGCTCGCCGACGGTGTAGAGGATGGACGGCTGCTTGCGGCCGATCATCGGCAGCAGCGGCCAGTCCGCCGGTATGGCGTCCCACTGGTTCCACAGCTCGGAGTCGCGGGAGAACAGGACCGGGTCGCTGGTGACCTGGTGGAGCTCGCGGTAGCCGAGGACCAGCCAGGCGGGCACGTCGCCGTCCAGCACGACGGGGGCGACGGCCCCGTGCTCGCGCCGGATCTGCCGGTACAGCTCGTTGGGGTCGGTCTGGAAGCGCGGTCCGCTCAGGGGGACGGGCGGGTGCTCGGAGAGGGTCACGGGGTGGGCTCCGGGATCGGCTGCGGTACCGGCGGCGTGGCCGGGGCGACGACGGTCCGCAGGTGCTCGACGAGCGAGATCAGGACCTGCTTGCTGGACTCGCGCGACCGGGCGTCGCAGAAGACCAGCGGAACCTCGTCGGCGAGGTCGAGGGCCTCGCGGATCTGGGCGGGGGTGTGGGCGGGACCGCCGAAGTCGTTGCAGGCGACGACGAACGGCGTCCCGTGGTGTTCCAGGCGGTCGATGGCGTACCAGGAGTCGGCGAGCCGGCGGGTGTCGACGAGTACCACCGCGCCGAGCGTGCCGGAGAAGAGCCGGTCCCACAGGAACCAGAACCGCTCCTGGCCCGGCGCCCCGAACAGGTACAGGACGTTATGGGTGTCGAGCGAGATGCGGCCGAAGTCGAAGGCCACCGTGGTGGCCGACTTGCCGCCCACGCCGGCGGTGTCGTCGACGCCCTCGCCCGCCTGCGTCATCGTCTCCTCGGTGTTCAGCGGACGGATCTCGCTGACCGAGCGGACCAGGGTGGTCTTGCCGACTCCGAATCCGCCGACAATGACGATCTTCAGCCCGTTGTCGGCGGTGCTGCGCAGGGTCTGGCGCTGTTCAGAGGTTACGGAGTCCAACGAGCACCTGCTCCAGGATGTCGTGATCGGGAAGGCGGTACGAGGCGCGGGGATGCCGGGCGCTGATCCGGCCGGTGTCGTGCAGGTCGGCCAGGAGGATCCGGGTGATCGAGACCGGCAGGCCGAGCCCGGCCGCCACCTCCACCACCGCGGTGGGGTAGCGGCACATGCGCAGGATCGCGGCGTGCTCGGACTGCATGCCGGGGACCGGATCGCTCTCGGAGACCACCAGGGTCACCAGGTCGAAGGCGTCGGATCCGGCGCGGCTGCGGCCGCCGGTCAGGGTGTAGAGCCGGTCGGGGGAGTCGTCCCGGCCCGGCCTGCCGCGGCTCATCCCCGGGGCCTCGCGACCAGGTGCTCGCCCAACTGCTCCACCAGCTCGGACATGTTGTGGCCCACGAGGCCGGCGTCGGCGTCCTCGTCGGCGACGACCGCGAGATGGGCGCCCTCGCCGGCCTCCACGATGAAGAGGATGCCGCCGTAGAACTCGGCGATCGCGGAGCGGACCCCGCCGGTGCCGTCGCCGAACTCCACGGAGGCACCGTGCGACAGGCTCTGGATGCCGGCGGCGATCGCGGCGAGCTGGTCGGCCTGGTCGACGGAGAGCTCGGGGGTGCGGCAGAGCTTGAGGCCGTCACGGGACAGCACCAGGGCGTGCCGGGTGCCCGGGGTGCGTTCCAGCAGGCCCTCGAGGAGCCAGCTGAGCTTCTCGTCGGTGGTGGAGCCGGTCATTACGAGGTGCCTTCCGGGTACGGGGGGTTCGAGGACGGCGACGGCGTGCGCGGCGCGGACGTCGGGCCGGCCGGATCGGACGGTACGGAGGGGGTGCCGGGGCGGTCGTCGGGAGCGGCCGCGGCGGGGACGGACGGGGACACGGTGTCCGGTCCGTCCCCGGGCCCGCTCTCCGGACGGGCGGGGGTGGCGCGGACCGCGCGGCGGAACGTGCCGAACCGGTTCGCCGCCCCGGCCGCCGCGCCGCTGCGCGGGCCCTTGGCCGGTGCCTTCGCGGCGGCCTCCGGGCCGTCGGGGTGCGCGGCGGCCATGGTCCGGCCCCGGCGACGCCGCGGCAGGCCGCTCTCGCCGAACCGGGGGTACTCGCCGGTGGACTCGGCGGCGCTGTCGTGCACGGCCTCGGGCTCGGGCACCGGGGCGGGCGCGGGGCCGGGAGCGGCGGTCGCGGCCCCGGCGGGGGAGGCGGGCGCGGACATGCCGCGTCCCGACACCGGGGGCAGCGGGTCGGCGGGTGCGGCCGCCGGCTCGGCGGACGCGTGGCTGATGAGCTCCTGGGGCAGCATCAGCAGGGCGCCGGTGCCGCCGCGCGCGGAGGGGCGGAACGACACGGTCAGGCCGTGCTTGCGCGCCAGTCGGCCGACGACCGCGAGACCGAGGCGCGTGCCGGAGAGACCGGCCAGGTCCTGGGGAGCTGAGCCGACGGCGGCCTCGGCGCGGCGCTGCTGCACATCGCTCATGACGAGACCGCTGTCCTCGACGGCGATGATGACGCCGGCCGGGACCTCCTCGACGTAGACGTGCACCTCGGCGGTGGGCGGGGAGAAGTTCGCGGCGTTGTCCATGAGTTCGGCCAGCGCGTGCATGACGCCCTCGGCCGCGTGCCCGGCGACGGCCGCGTCGCTGCTGGAGTGCAGCCGCACCCGCTGGTAGCCGCCGATGCGGCCCATGGCGCCGCGGAGGATGGATTCCATGACGATGGGCCGGGCCCATCGCCGGCCGGACCTGGCCCCGCTGAGCACGGCGACGGAGTCGGCGAGCCGGCCCGCCTGCGCGGTCCGGTGGTCGAGGTGGAGGAGGTCGGTGAGGACGTCCTCGTCGGCGTGCCGGTCCTCCATCTCCCGGAGGTCGGCGAGCATGCTCGTGGTGAGGGCCTGCATCCGGCCCGCGGCGTTGGCCGCGGCCGCCATGGCGGCGGACCGGCCGGACTCGGCGCGGCGCAGCCGGGCCTCGAACCCTGCGGTCTCGGCGGCCCGTTCCCGCGTCAGTTCGGCGAGTTCGGCCGCGTGGGAGCGGGTGAGCTCCTCGACCCGTGCGGTGTGGGCCGCCAGGGCGGCGGCGGTCTCCGCCTCCTGGCGTTTCCTGAGCGTGGCCGCCTCACGCTCGGCCGTCGCCGTGAAGCTGGCGAGGTACGCCTCCTTCGAGGCCACTTCGGCGGCGAGGGTCTGGGCACGGCGGCTCAGCGCGCGCGAGATCCGCCCGTACCAGGTCACGGCGAAGGCCGAGGCCGACAGGAGCAGGACGCCGCAGGCGGCGAACCAGCCGAGCGGGGTGCGGACCTCGCCCGGCGCCGCGGCGACGGCGGCCGCGGCGAGTGCGCCCCCCGCGGCGGCGGTGAGCAACGCGGCGGTCAGGGCAGGACGGAAGGGGGAGGGTGACGCCGTCATCAACCAGACTCTCGGGAGCGGGCACACGGGGAAGGGAGTCGCAACGACGGCACTATAGAGGCGTTGTTGATCAGTACGGAACTCTCGTGATCGGATTGGCATTCCTCACGGAGCATACTTTTCCGATACTGCGCCCAGAAGGTCCGAACTTGCTCGCCTCCTGGAAGTTCCGTGTGGTGACGCCCTCCTGAATGCCCGTCGGTCCCGGCCGGTCGCCCCAGGTCCGCCCGTACGCGTCGACCGCCACCGTGGAAGTCCCCTGAGGAGCACGGCCGACCGCGGGGCGAGCGGTCCGGCAGGCGGCAGGGCGAGCAGGTACGGCGAGCGGTCCGGCGGGCCGCGCGGGCGAGCACGCGGACGGGGCCGACGGCACGGCCGTCGGCCCCGTCCTCACGGGTGGGATCAGCAGGTGCCGGCCGGCCGTTCCCGGCTCACCAGGTCGGTGGAGCCGGTGGTCGCGTCCAGCCAGGCGACCTGGCGGCCCGCGCCGGCCGCCGGATGGCTCTGCTCACCGCGGTTGCAGGAGACCCGCTCACGCCGCGAGCCGTCGGTGGTCAGCTGCCACAGCTTGGGCAGCGACTCGTTCCGGTAGCGGGTGTCGGGCGTCTGCGCGACGAGGGTCAGCGCGTCCTGCGAGACGGTCAGGCCGGAGGCGATGAAGGCGCCGGGCTTGCGCTCACTGCTGACGATGTGGGCCCCGCTGCCGTCCAGGCCGGAGCGGACGACCGACACGAGACCGCCGTCGTCGGCGTCCGTGTCGGCCAGCCAGAACACGTGGGTGCCGTTGACGCCGGTCTGTCCCAGGCTCACCGGCTCGTCGAGCTGCTCGGTCATGGCCGTCCGGCCGGTGGTCAGATCGACGACCTCCACGCCCAGCCGGTAGGAGCCGTCCTGGGGGTACAGCTTCGCGTAGGCGATCCTGTCGCCGCTGATGGAGGGCAGCGCGGTCAGCGTGTTCCACTTCTTCCCGTCCGCGAAGACCGGGGTCCTGTCGGTGGGCCGCAGATAGCCGACGTGCCGGCCACCGAGGACGTCGTACTCCTCGAACACGACCGTGTTGTTCTCCACGCGCAGGCCCGCGACGCCGGTCGCCGAGCTGTAGAGGGTCTTGACCGGGCCGCCGGCCACCGGGCGGGAGAGGACGTCGACCGACGTGGGGCCGTACGCCGTCCACACCACGGTCCTGCCGTCGGTCGCCGGGGAGGTGTGGTACCGGCCGTCGTTGGGGCTGATCACCTTCGGCGCGCCCCGGCCGTCCAGGCGGCCGGCGTAGACCGAGTAGGGCTCGGAGCCTGCCTCGTCGGACTTCGAGGCCGCCCACCAGCCGCCGCCCGCGCCCACCGAGGAGTCGGTGGTGTTCAGCGTGCCGAAGAGGGTGGCGCTGTCGACGCCGAGCGCCTGCTCCCAGCCGGGGACGATGCCGTGGGCGCTGAACGAACGCCTGACGACACCCTGCTGGGCGGAGGTCGTTCCCAACGCCTTGGCGGCGGCGAGCACCGCGCCCCGGGCCTCGGTGAACCCGTCCAGCGGCGTCATGTACTCGGTGAGGGCCTTGTACACGATCCGGTCGGCCAGCGGACCGCCGAGGTCCTCACGCATGTCCCACAACGCGCCGGAGAATATGGTCGAGTTGAGGTGCACGCCGCCGTTGTCGGTGGCGAACGACACGCCCAGGAAGCTCTTCGAGGTCGTGGCCCCGTCGTTGAGGTCCCGGAGCGCGCAGTCGGCCGGCGCCTTCGTACGGCACAGGTTCTCGCCGATCAGGCCGGCGGTGGGGTCGCTCATCGGCGTCCCGCTCGCGGTGATGTCGATGGCGTTGCCGAAGTAGTCGGCCAGGGCCTCGTTCAGCGCGCCGGACTGACCCGCGTAGACCAGGTTCGCCGTGTGCTCGACGACCCCGTGGGTCATCTCGTGGCCGACGACGTCCGTGTCGGCCGACATCGGCCTGAACTCCGAGTCACCGCTTCCGTACACCATCTTGGTGCCGTCCCAGAACGCGTTGGCGTAGGGCAGGCCGTAGTACGTCACGCCGACCAGGGAGTTGACGGCGCCGCCGCGGCCGTCGAGGCTGTCGCGCCCGAGATTCGCCTTGTAGAAGTCGTAGACCCGGCCCGCGTTCCAGTGGGCGTCCACGGCTCCCGAATCCGTCGCGGCGCCGGTGAAGGAGGTGTTCGCGGAGGAGAACATCCTGATGCCGGAGGGCCACTGCCCCGAGGTCTCCGACACCGACCTGCCCCGGGCGTCCCACGTGCCCAGGAGGCTCTTGCTGGTGGCGCGCATACGGCTCGGGTCCGCGAGGAGATAGCTGCCGGCCGCCGGGTCGTAGGCGATGTCGAGCGAGGCCGTGGTGCCGTTGAGCCGGGCGCCCGACCCGGTCTCGGGGACCAGGTTCGCGGGAGCGGCCGGCGGGACGTCGGCCGTCGGGCCCTCCGCGGTCTCGCCGCCCGTCCGGGTGGGCGGGGCCGCCATCGTCTTCAGCGCGCTGTACTGGAGTGCCGGATAGCCCGTCCGGGCGTCCACGTACACCTCGTCCATCACGGGCGCCCCGGTGCCGGGCGCGGTGCCGCGCACGGTGACGCGGTAGGCGAGGACGCCGTTCCCGCTGGGGAGGACGACGAGCCCCCGTGCCTCCCCCGTCATGCCGGTGGCGGCCGGGTCGCCCGACTCGGATCGCGGGGCCTGGCCCTTGTCGAGCGCTGCCCCGAGCCGGCGGGCCGTGGCGGCCACCGCGCGGCGGACCGCGACGTCCTCGGACACCTGGGGGGTGACGTCGGTGGTCAGGGCCGTGAAGTAGTGCCCCGACGTGCCGGTGACGACCCGCTTGCCGTCCTGCTGGTGCATGCGCACGACGTACTGGCCGCCCAGGACGTCGACGCCGCGGTGCTTCTGCTGGAGCCGCACCGTCTCGTTCCCGGATCCGGCGGCCGTCGACGACAGGGGGACGAGGTCGCTGCCCGCCCGCGGGATCTTGTAGCGGCTCCTGTTCGCCGCGAGGTATCCCCGTGCCGCGTCGGCCGGGGCGGCCTTGGCGTCCACCGACTCCCTTATGCCCTCGACGAGTACGGGGGTCGCGGTGTCCTGGCCGGGGACGACGGTCGCCGGGCCGGGGTCCGCGGCCCACGCCGACGGCACCGGCAAGGTCATGGCGGCAGCCAGCAGAACAGCTATTCCTCCTGTGGATCGGAGCTCTTTCCGCCATATCCGTCGTGCGGACGGGGTGCGAGCCGAAGAACCTGCGCTGAACTCGGGCAAGGGGTCTCCTCAACCATGAGTGCCTGAATCGTTGCTGTGAGTCGCCGCCATACAAGCGCCGCGGATGTCGTCCGGCCAGAGCCCGGGCCCCCTCAGAAATGGCCATGCACAGATGTGGGGGCCCTGTGGAGGCGTCCACAATTCCGGCATGTTCGAAACCGGTCCGCACGACCCGACCCCGCCCGCCGCGCCCGACGACACCGCGGCGTCGCCACCCGCGGTCCCCGACCCGACCGCCGTGCTGCGCGTCCTCATCCAGCGCCGACAAGCCCTCCTGCACCGGGAGTCGGCGGACCTGCAGTTCCTCCGGGGCTTCGCCGAACGCCTCGCCCGCGAGCTTCCGCAACGGCTCGCCTCACCCCCCGAACCCCCGGCCGCCCGCGAGACCCTCACCGATGCCGACGGCGCCCGGACCCGCCTCGACGCGATGCTCGAAGCCGCCGGGACGGAGGTCCTGATCCTCGACCGCGCGACCCGCACCCCCGGAGGCACCCGAGAGGTCGACGCGGACCGGGTCCGCCGCCTGCTGGGGCGCGGCGTCGCCGTGCGGATGGTCACCGACCGGCGTGGCAGCGACTTCCCCGACCGGGCGCAGGACCTGATCGCCCTCACCGACCTCGGACTCCAGGCCCGTACGGCACAGCGCCTGTCCACCGGCCTCGTCCTCGTGGACCGTCGCACCTGCCTGCTGCCCCCGTCACCCGGCACCGGCGAAGACGACGCGACGGCCCTGGTGTTCGCCGACTGTCTGGTGCGGCGTGCCGCCCTGCCGCTGTTCGAGTCCCTGTGGGACCGTGCCACCCCCCTCGGCAGCCCCGGTGTCCCCGACGGCGCTCCCAGCGCGCACCAACGCGAACTGCTCGGCCTGCTCGCCTCCGGCCTGAAGGACGAGACCATCGCCCGCCGCCTCGGTGTCCACGTGCACACCGCCCGCCGGCGCATCACGCGGATGCTGGAGGAACTCGACGCCGACACCCGCTTCCAGGCCGGCGTCCAGGCCGCCACCCGAGGCTGGCTGCCCCCTGCGCCCCGGGACGGCGAACGGCTCTGAGGTGCAGGGCAGGCGCCGTACGGGACCGGGGCGATGACGCGGAAGCCGACCTGCGAAAGGGCGCCGAGCGGGCCGTGCGCCGACCGCGGGGCCCATGTGAGGAGGCGCCCGAAGACGGCCGGTGTGCGTCGGTCATGCCCGGCCGGGGTGGGGGAGTGCCAGGTGGGATCAGGGTGGTGAAGGGCCGCGCTCGACACCGGACCGGTCGAGTGACCGGAGTCACATGACGGGTCGCGGTGATTTCCGTTATCCCGCTTCGGCCGGCGGCTCTCCCATGCGTACGGGTATTCACACGCGATGCGGAAGGGCGGCCGGCATGGAGCGGGTCTCGGGTTTTGAGCGGTCGGTGGACGTGGAGTTGATACGCGCGGCGCAGTACGGGGACGGATGGGCGCGGGAGCGGCTCGTCGGCGCCCACGAGCCGCTGGTGCACGCGCTCGCCGCCCGCACGCTCGAGGGCCGTCCCGGCGCCGACGCCGCCGCGGTGGGCGCGATCGTGCGGGACACGATGCACCGTGCCCGGTTCGCGCTCGGCACCCTCCCCTCGCCGGAGGCGTTCAGGCCCTGGCTCATCGGGATCGGCGTCGCGACCTCCCTTGCCCACGCGGCCGGTCTTCCCGTTCCCGCCGCGTCCGCCGCCGAGGTCGGCGACGCCTCGTGCTGGCTCGATCTGCAGGACGCGGTCCTGGCGGCCCTGTGGTCGCTGGAGCAGGAAGGGCACATCGGCCGTGACGAGACGGCGGCGGCGCTGAACTGGTCGTCGCAGGATACGGAGATGCGCTTCGAGGCGATGCGTGCAGGACTCGCCTCGGCCCGGTCGGTGACGATCGCCCTCGTCCGCTTCCCGCGCTGCCCCGCCCTCGAGGACCGGATGGCCGGCTGGGACGGCCGCCCCGGCGCCGCCTGGCGCGACGAACTGGCCCGGCACACCGCCCACTGCGGCTACTGCGCCACCGGATTCGCCGAGGCGCCGGGCGACAGCACGCGCCCGGCGTACGGGGCGGCCGCCCCGGCCACGCACGGTTCCGCCGCATGGACGGTCGGCGTCCCGTACGCCTTCGACGCGGCCGGCGGCTTCGACGCGCCCGACGTGACCGGGGCCGAAGCCGCAGGAGCAGACCGGTTCGGCGTGACGGAAACGTTCGCGGCCGTCGCTGACGAGGGGGCCGGTCACCCCGTTGCCGCGGCGGGGCACTCCGCGACCGTGGAGGGTGGGCGGCGTGGCACACGGGCTGCTCGCCGCCAGCGGCGTCAGGCGGACGAACGGACTCGTCGCCGTGTGGTGGTAGCGGCCGGGCTGGCCGTCGTGGCGGTCACCGGCGGCGCCTTCACGCTGAACGCGGGCCGCGGCAGCGGCGACCTCCTGGAAGCCAACCGGGCTTCCGCCCCGGACCTCGACGCCTCCCTGACGAACGAACCCGGCGCCCTCAACACCTCGACGTCCACCTCGGCGACCCCCTCCACCTCGGCGTCCCCTTCCGCGGCTCAGACTTCCGGCGCCCCCAAGAAGCCCGCCGCCACCCCGAGCAAGGCCTCCCGGCCCACCACGGCCGCGGGCACCCCGACGCGCCCCACCACTGCCACCACCACGCCGGCCACCCGGCGGAAGCCCGCGGCGACGCACGACAGCGACGGGGGCAGGAAGGCCGGCACGCAGCAGGATCCGGGCCAGTCCTCGGTCGCCGATCAGGTGATCGCTCTCGTCAACGCCGAGCGCGCCAAGGCCGGTTGCGGCGCCCTCACCGCGAACGCCACGCTCACCAGGGCGGCTCAGGGGCACTCCGACGACATGGCGGCCCGTGACTTCTTCGACCACACCAACCCCGACGGGGCCGACCCGGGCGACCGGGTGTCCGCGGCCGGTTATCCCTGGTCCACCTACGGCGAGAACATCGCCATGGGGCAGAGCAGCGCCGAGCAGGTCATGGAGTCCTGGATGAACAGCCCCGGTCACCGGGCCAACATCCTCAACTGCAACTTCAAGGAGATCGGCGTCGGCATCCACAACTCCGGCGGCCCCTACTGGACCCAGGTCTTCGGAGCCCGCTGACCCGGCAGCCGACGGCGGGCGTCCCGGGAGAGCGGCCCCGTCAGCGCATGAGGCGATGGGTCACGCTCCCGGCGCGTCCGCCTTCCGGCCCGCCCCGGTCGGGCGCCATGACCGCCCGGGCGCCGGTCCCGGCCCCGGCTCCGGGCGGTCGTCGACCCTGAGCTGCCGACCGCACGGAGGAAGCCGCGGGCCCGGCCGGCAACTCGCCAGCCCGCCGGCTCGCTACATCGGCAGCCCGGCACCGCGGCGGTCCTGCCCGAGCGCTGTCCGAGCACGGCGGGAGCCGGCTGCATTTTCCGCATGAGGCCTCGCCCCGTCGGCACGGGTTCCGTGAAGATCGGCGGTAGCGTCCGGGTATGGACTTTCGAACCACTGTTGAACGAGCTCAGCGCCTCAAGCAGCTGCACGCCGACCACAAGCCGCTCGTGCTGCCGACCGTCTGGGACGCCTGGTCCGCGAGGGCGGCGGTCGACGCCGGGTTCCCGGCCCTGACGGTCGGCAGCCATCCGCTCGCCGACTCCCGAGGGGCAGCGGACCACGAAGGGCAGACCTTCGAAGAGGTTCTGGCCGCCGTCCGGCGGATCATCACGGCGGTCGACGTCCCCGTGTCCGTGGATCTGGAGGCCGGCTACGGGCAGGAGCCGGCGGACCTCATCGCGGGACTCGTCGAGGCGGGCGGCGTCGGTCTCAACGTCGAGGACACCGTCCACTCGGCCGGCGGGCGCATGCGCACCACGCAGGAGCACGCGAGCTACATCGGCGGTCTGCGCGCGGCGGCGGACGACGCGGGCGTGCCGGTCTGGGTGAACGGGCGCACCGACCTGTTCCAGAACGCCGACGACGTCTCCTCCGTTCTGGACGAGGCGATCGAGCGCCTGCGCGCCATGGAGCAGGCCGGCGCCGACAGCGTCTACCCCGTGAGCATCCAGGACGACGACGACCTGCTCGCTGCCGTGACCGGCGCCGTCGCCGTTCCCGTGAACACCACGGCCCACCCGGTCAAGCACGATCTCGAACGCTTCCGCCGCCTCGGCGTCGGCCGGATCACCTACGGCCCGCTGCTGCAGTTCGCGATGACGGACGCCATGAAGAGCATGCTGGCGCCGTGGGCTTCCTGAGCGCTGCGTAAGTCCCCCACGCGAACAGGTCCAGCGCGCTCCAGACGCGAGGCGGGCCCTGTGAGTTGTCAAGCATGCAGGCAGGAACCCGTCTCGACGGGTTAGGGACGACACGTGCCGCCTGCTCGGCCGCCGGCCGCCTTCAACCCTCCTGCCATGCCCTGGCGTTGCGGTCGGTTGGGCGGTCGGTCGGGTCGGGTCCGGTCGGTCCGGTTCGGTTGCCCGGGCGATCGGCAGCCCGTACGAACGGCCGCGCGGCGCCGTCAGGGCAGGAGGGCGTTCCACGTCTTGTGTCCTGCCGCGGCGAGGGGTACACAGTGCATGTGACTGATCGGTAGTTCAGTAGAGGTGTGCCGGGCCGGGCCGACAGGGCCGTAGCGAAGGCGCCTCAATCATTACCTGCCAAACCGGGGCGAATCGCTCCCGGACGCACTACGCTCCTCCGCATGCCAATCGTGGACATGTCAACTCTGGCGGGTCGTCCCGGATCGCCCCCGCAGTGCGGACCAGTTCCAGCCGGGACCAAGCCCCACCCGGGAGCGAGGCGACGTTCCGTCGTCCTCCTCCCACTCCTTCTTCTCCTGCTGAGCCTCCTGGCGACGCCGGCTCTGGCGAGCGCCGCTCCACCCCCCGCGCCCGCCCGCGCGGTCACCGCCGCCGCGGCGGCGAACGGCTCCGCCGTGGACCAGGCGCGGGCGCGCTGGGGCGACCGGCGGCTCGACGAGGTCTCCTTCCTCGCCACCCACAACGCGTTCACCAACTACGAGGACGCGCGCTGGAGTTCGGTGAACCAGTCCGAGTCCATACGCCACCAGCTCGACAACGGGGTGCGGGGTCTGAGCCTGGACACCCACTGGTACGAGCGCAGCCAGTGGCTGTGCATCATCAGCTTCGGCAGCGACTGCTACCCGAGTGACGTCTACCTGTGCCACGGCGAGTGCAAGACCTTCGCAGGGGCCACGTACGCGCTGCCTCGGCAGTCCTTCCAGGGCACCATGCAGACGGTGGTGGACTTCCTCGCGGCGAACCCCCAGGAGGTGGTGACCGTCTTCCTGGAGGACTATGTCACCGCGCAGCAACTGGGGAACTCGCTCAGCCGCGTGCGCGGTCTCGACCGGCTGTTGTTCCGGCCCGACGCGTGGAACGTGCGCCGGCAGGGCTGGCCGCGCATGACCGACCTCGTCGCCTCCGGGAAGCGCCTGCTGATCTTCAGTGACGCGGGCGACCGCGAGCACCTCGGCGTCATGTACGACAAGGCCTGGACGGTCAGCAACTTCTGGAGCCTCGGTGACCTCGGCGATGACGTCTCCTGCGTCACCCGGTGGTCCGACGTGCCGCTGGACCGCCAGGAGCCGGGCTTCCGCAGGCTCTTCACCATGAGCCACCACCGGAACGTCCCGACGCTCATCAACGCGGCGCTCGACAACGGGACCAAGCTACGGGACCGCATCGACCAGAAGTGCCGTCCGGCGGCCGGCGGTCGCGACCCGAACTTCGTCTCCGTCGACTTCCACCGGGTGTCCGACCGCAGCGGCCACACGCCGGCCTCGATCGTCGCCGGGCTCAACGCCCGCAACTGACAGCCTCGGACACCCGTCGGCGGCCCGCCCGGGAGCCCCGGATGCGACAGGGTCCCGGGATCGGGCCGCCTCCAGGACGGGGACGGCGGCAGCGTCGAACACCAAGTCCCGCAACGCCCACGCCGAGACCCGCGCGGGGGGAGGCGCACCCGGACCCCACGGTGCAGGTACTCGGCTGCCGCCCCGGCTCACCTGCCCGGGGTCGCTGAGCCGCCGGGCAGGATGCCCCGTCCCCCGGGACACCGGATCCGCCCCGCAGGCCGTGGACGGGCGGGCCGCCCGTGGCGTAGCTTTCCCCTGCACGCACGACCCGCGGGCACGTTCCGGTTCCATGCCCGTGAGAGGCCGCACCTCCATGTCTCCGTCTCCTTCTGGTGTTCTGCGCCCGCGTCCTGCGCTGCCCGCCCGGGTGCCCGGCCCCGGGCAGGCTTTGCTCGTTGTGCTGTGCGGGCTGCTCGTGGCCGTCGCCGCATGCGACCTGTTCACCTTGTACGCCGGCTTCCGGACCCACCGCGCGGTACAGGGGGAAGGCGGTCTCCTGTTCGCGCGGGGGGACGAACTGGATGCGGCAGACGCCCTGTTCGCCATGGGGGATCAGGTCCACGCTCTGGCGTTCGTGGCCTGTGCCGCGGTCTTCGTCACCTGGTTCCATCGGATACGGCGGGCCGCCGGAGCGGTGGCACCGGACGGCTTCAGCCGAGGCACCGGCTGGGCCGTCGGGGCTTGGTTCGTCCCCGTGGCATTTCTCTGGATGCCGTACCGGATCGCTGTCGAGATGTGGGTCGCCTGCCTGCGCGGCTCCGGCCGGGAGTCGGGCCCGGGTGCCTCGCTGTGGCCGGTGAACCTCTGGTGGGGCACCTTCGCCGGCTCGCTCCTGTTCCGCTGGTATTCCGGATTCCGCCACGAGCGGGCCGACGGCCTCGCCGAGGTGCTGGACGCCGTGAACCTGGGAATGGCGGGCGACGCGCTGAACGTCGTCGCGGCGGGCGCGGCAGGGTACTTCGTCATCCGGCTGACTCGCCTACAGGTCGCCGCCGGCAGCTGACACCAGCGGCCCCCGCCCAGGCGACGGAGCGGCGACTCGACACGCTCCCTGTCCGTGCGGGTGGAGGGCGGGCGGTAGGGGGCGCCTGAACTCCGGTTGCGGGCGCGGTCGGACGGGCGATCCTGGAAGAGGGGCAGGAGGCGTCATGAGCACCTTCTTTTCCCGCAGTCACCGCGTCGCGCGTCTTGTGCCGGCCGTCCTGCTGGCCCTGGCGGCGGCCCTTGTGGCACCGCCGGCATCGGCGCGGAGCGCGCCGCCCGGTTCCTTGGTCCATGTCGGGGACAGCCCGTACGGTGTGGCGCTGACCCCGGACGGGCGTCGAGCCTACGTCGTGGCGACCGACCCGGGCACGGTGGCGGTGGTGGACACGGCCACGGGGAAGGCCGTCGGCCGCGTCGATGTCGGTCCCGGCGCGATCGACGTGGCGGTCACACCCGACGGCCGCCGGGCCTACGTCACCAGCGACACACCGTCCTCGCTCTACGGCGTGGTGCACGTGATCGACACGGCGACCGACAAGAAGGTCGGTTCCATCCCCGTCGGCGAGGTGCCGCTCGGTCTGGCGGTCACTCCCGACGGTCGGCGTGTCTACGTCGTCGACACGTGGTCGAGCACCGTTTCCGTGATCGACACCGCGTCCGGCCGGAACATCGGCCGGATCCGGGTCGGCGACGATCCGGGCACCGGCTCCCCGGTCGACGTGGCGATTTCGCCTGACGGCGCCCGTGCGTACGTCGCCATCGCCGGCGACGGGGTTCCCGACTCCGTGGCGGTGATCGACACGGCGACCGGCAAGGTCGTGGGCTGGCCCGGCCGTATCGGCGGTTACACCTGCGGGCTCGCGGTGACACCCGACGGGCGCAGCCTCTACGTCACGGCACGGGAGTCCACCGTGCACGTCGTCGACACGGCCACCGGAAAGGCGGTCGGCGCCCCCATCGCCGTGGGCCAGGAGGCGACCGACGTCGCGGTGAGCCCCGACGGCCGGCGCGCCTACGTCGTCAACGAGATCGCGCAGAGCGTGTCCGTGATCGACACGGCGACGCGCACCGTGCTCGACACCATCCCCGTCGAGGACGGTCCGACCCGTATCGCCCTGACGCCGGACGGCCGTCACGCCTACGTCACGCTCTACTATTCCGACGCCGTCCGGGTGCTCGACCTCTGAACCGGAACCGCGGCGGACCGCCGCCCGGTCCGGGCCGCCTGCCGGCCGCCGACCCCCGAGGGCCCTGGTCGCCCTCTGCCGTCAGGGCGGCGGCCGACCGGCTCACGCGACCGCGCCCGCCACCCCCGTACGTCCGTCCGGGACACCCGCGATCGTGACGATGACCTGCCGGCGTACGTCCTCTCCGAGGACCTCGGCCAGGGCGTCCGTCGTGGCGGCGACCAGGCGGGCGGGGGCGTCGGGGACCTCGGGCAGGTGGTAGGCGGCCTCGCGCATGCTGAGGGTGACGAGCGGGCCGTGCTCGTGGTTCGGCTCGCCGGGGCGGCGGGCGGGCACGCCGATCAGGTCGACGCCGACCAGGCGGCGGAAACCGGTGCCGTAGACGGAGCCGAGCTCGCATACGAGGCGGCGGTGACAGAGACCGACTGACCGAGGCGGCCTGCGAGATCCCCTCGCGCCCCCGTCCAGCGCGACGGTGACGACGGCCGCTGTCGCGCGTCCCCGCCGGTCCGCAGCCGTCCAGCCCCGTCCGCCCGTAGCCGCTGGCGCGCCCTCGCCCCCCGCAGTCCGCCCTGCCTTCGGCCGCCCGAGGCCACTTTCGGGCACTCTCGCCCACCCGCGGCAAGCCCCTCATCGCGCCAGGCGGGACGGGGCCCCGGCGGAGCGCCCCATTCCCCTGGGAGCCCGCCGAGCACCGTGTCGTCGGGCCTCTTGTCAGCGACTTCTCCTCCTCCTTACCTTTGTTCCGCGAGTCCCGGCCCCGTGGATCCACCGGTCCGCGTCGGCCATTCCCTGCTCCTCAGTGCACGACACACGATGGAGGCGTCACATGCCCTTAGCCGTGCCGGATCTTGTGGAGATCGACGGATTCCGCGACGCGGGTCCGCTGGAGATCGACGACGACGCGATCGCGTTCGAGGACGACGACCGCAGCGACCGTGAACACACGGCGTGTCTCGCCGACCCCTGGGTGACCGCCACCACCCGTTTCGCCTGTGACCTGAACTCGTAGTGGTGCCCGTTTCCATCGCCGGCCGCGGCGCATGGTCCGACGACACCTGGGCCTATCTGAACGATCCGCGCATGCCGGCGATGGAACACGGATGGAAACTGCACGTCTCCGCGCGGCCCGACGACCTCGACGCCGTCACCCGGCTCGTCCTGCCGGTGCTCTCCCGGCACGTCTGTCACGCGAAGTTCGCCCGTGACCCCGAGACCCTGCGCCGCCTCAACTCCGGGGTGGTGAGCGCCGGAGCCGTCGGCAAGGCGATCACCGTCTACCCCCTGGCCGGCACCGTGGTCGAGCTCGCCCGGGAACTCGCCGCCGTCCTGCGTGACCGGGAGGGGCCACGGATCGTCAGCGACCGCCGGGTCGACCCGAGCGCTCCGGTGTACTACCGCTACGGGCCCTTCACGGGCGACTACCGGACCGGGCGGAGCGGGCGGCTGGAATCCGTCATGACCGGGCCGGACGGTCAGATCTTCGACGGCCTCGCCGTCGGCCGCTACCGCTGCCCGCCCTGGGCCGAGGACCCCTTCGCGACCGGATCCCCACGCGGTCCGGCGCCGCAGTCCCCGCCCGGCTTCGGCGGCGGCCGCTACACGATCACGGCCGGCATCGCGCGCTCGCCCCGGGGCAACGTCTACCGCGCGGTCGACCGCACGCTCGGGCGTCCGGTGGTCGTCAAGCAGGCGCGCGCCTACGTGGGCGAGGACGAGTCGGGTACGGACGGCCGCCACCGGCTGCGCAACGAGCACGCGGTCCTCACCGCCCTCGACGGCGTCACGGGCGTGCCCCGCGCGCTGGACTACTTCGCCCACCGGTCGGACGAATACCTGGTGACGAGCAGCTGCGGCGACCGGGACCTGCGCAAGGAGGTTCTGCGGAACGGCCCGCTCCGGGACGACGGCACCCCACCGGCCGGCGCTCTGTCCGTCCTCGCCTCCCGGCTCCTGCGCGTCCTGGACGCGGCTCACGCCCGCAACGTGGTCGTCCGTGACCTCAAACCCGACAACGTCGTCCTCGACGACCTCGGCCCTGGTCACTGCCACCTGATCGACTTCGGCATCAGCGAGCGGGACGGCGCCGGCCCCGGAGGGGCCACCCCGGGATACAGCGAGCCGGTACTGCGCGGCGGCGGACCGGCCGCCCCTGCCGACGACTACTACGCCCTCGGCGCGACCCTGTTCTTCGCCGCCACCGGCCTGGACCCGGTGATCGTCGATACGGACCACCGGGTCAACCGGGACCGGACGCTGGCCTGCCTGGCACACGCCCTGCCCGGCCGGGCCCACCGGGAGATCCGGGCGTCGGTCACCGGCCTCCTGAGCTTCGACCCCGCCGAACGGACCGCCGCAGCCGAGCGCTTGCGCACCGGCACGACCGGAACCGTCCGCCGGCCCGCGCGCCCCCGGATCGACGACGCCCTGCTGGACGAGATCGTCACGCACACGACCGCGTTCTGCGTCGAGGAGGCGTACGCGATCGTGGACCCGGTAGCGGCCGCACGACGCAACGTCCCCGCTGCGATCGACGTCTACGGCGGCAGTGCGGGCCTCGGCCTGGAACTCCTCCACCACGCGGACCGCCCCCAGGTCCGCTCCGCCGTCGACGCGCTGGCCCGGTGGACGGCGGAGCAGTCCAGGAACCTCGGGGCCGGCCTCTACACGGGACGCACCGGAGTCGAACTCTTCCTCACCGAGGCGGGGTCGGAGCCGGCGGCCGGTTCGGAGCGGGAGGCGGAGTCCGGGCACCCGACCCTGCCGGAGCGGGCACCCGACGGCGGTCCCCCCGAGGCGGACCTCATCGCGGGCGCCGCCGGCATCGGCATAGGCCGCCTGCTCCTCGCCCGGAACGCCCTCACGCGCGGTCAGAGCCGCGCCGCGGACCGGCACCTGGCCGTCGCCGCGGCCTGCGCGCGGATGCTGGCGTCGGGCACGGCCCGCCTGAACCCGGCCGGCGCGGACACCGCCGGCGGCGCCGCGCTCCGGGAGGGCATCGCGCACGGCCAGGCGGGCGTCGCCTGCTTCCTGCTCGCCTACGCCGGCGTGACCGGGGACCCGGACGCGATCGACCGCTCCGAACGGGCGGCCGCACACCTGGCCGCCCTGACACCCGACGTCATCGCGGCGTCGGCTGCGCCGGGTGCGACGCGGCGCTACGGCTCGTGGTGCCGGGGCCTGGCCGGCATCGGGACCGTACTCGTGCGAGCCGCCGAACACCTCGACGAACCGCGCTACCTCGACCTCGCCCAACGGACCGCGCGCGCCTGCGCCGCCCTGGCACCGCGGATGCCGCTGGTCACGCAGTGCTGCGGTCTGGCAGGAGTGGGCGAGTTGATGGTGGACGTCGCGGAGGCAACCGCGTCCGAGGAGTTCCGGGACGCGGCCGAGACCGTCGCCCTGCTCATCCTGAGCCGCAGCGGAGGCACCTGGTCCCGCCCGGTCTTCCCGGACCCCGGCCTCGCCGGTCCGGCGGCCACCTGGGCGGGCGGCTCCGCGGGCGTCCTCGCCTTCTTCCGCCGCCTGCGCGCCGGGGGCGGCCCCCGCCTCGGCCTCGTGTACTGACGACACGCGGCACGACAGGCCCCGGCAGGCCTCGTCAGGGGATGGCGGCGTTCCGAGCGGGGCGACCAGCTCATCACCGTGCGGGCGGGCGTGTTGGAGAGCCGGCGTCATGGGGGACCGGTCCGTCCCTCCGGGTGGGGGAGTGCCGCCGCTCCACCACGGGCGCAGCCGACCGAACGGCCCACGGTGGGGTGGGAGACGCGGCCGCCGACGAGCCGGTCACATGTCGGGCCACGGGTCGCACTTGAGGATGCATTCGCCGTGGTGCCAGCCGCAGCAGTCGCCGCTGCGGGTGGGGTCCCGGTCGACGAACTCGGTGATGATGCGGCCGTCTTCGATGCGAGAGACGCCTTCTTGCTTCCTGAAGTCGATCTTCAGACCGTCGAGCTCCATCCGCATGCACGTGATCGCGTACTTGTCGGCTGCTTCCGGGTATTGGGAGAAGAGCCTGTTCAGCGCGTCGAAGAACTCGGGGTCGCTTTGCGGCCCACAGCCGGGCTTGGTGGTCATGGCAACGCTCCATGGCGTGACGTGCTCCGGGCCCCCCCCGGGCGAGTGCGTTGCAAGCCTCGACCTCCATCGTCTCGCGGGCGTCGGACCGATGCCACTCGGGCCTCGGGGTCACGGTGCGGCGTCACACCCAGGGCCGTGGCCGTGCAGGCGATGTCCCGTCACTCCGGTCGCGGAACTGGCCGACAAGTCAAAGGCGTTGATAGCCACGCTGCTCGCCCCGGGCCGGTGGGCGGGCCGGCCGCGGGACCGACGCCAGGTGGTGACGGGGATCCGGTGGAACCCGCATCCCGGCCGAACACGACGAACCGCGGGCGAGAGGTGCCGGTGTTGCGGGGGCTGACCGGTGTGTCCATCACCGTCATCCCCGCCGCCTCGGGGCAGACGCCAGGCACGGGCGAGGGTCCGCGATCCAGGGTGGCACCCCTCGCGCTTCTCCGTACGCCCTTGCGTCAGTCTCGGGCCGGCGGCGGCAGCCTCCATTCCGACCGGGGCCGCGCGCACGGGGGGTCCCCTGTGCCTGTGACACCGAACCGTGTTGGAGACGAGATCGACCCGTGCGCCTCGACACGAGGAGGTGCTCCTGGTACTCGTCGGCGGCTTGCCGGCCGGCAGTGTCGTCCAGCTGAACTGCCGTCACCCCAGCCCGAGCAGGCCGATCGTCGCGGACTTCGCGTGCGCCGCCGCTTGCTTCGCCACCGTCGCCACCGTGGTGGCCCTGCGGTGACGGCCGTACAATCCACGCGTGACCGCACGCCGCACTCTCGGCCCCGGGCCCCAGGCCGCGCCGATCCAGGCTGCCCAGGCCGACCTGCTCGACGAATTCCCCGGCCTCCGCCTGCCCGACATCGGAGAGTTGCGCACCCGCGGAGTCCTCGGGCCGCCCCCCGCGCCGGCCCCGGTGGCACGCCGCATGCTCGGCACCGGCGCCCCTGAGTAGGCCCTCCCGGCGGATCTCGGAGCACCTGCGCGGCGTTCGCGCGACCACGTGTCCGTCCGGTGCTCCGGGCGGGGCGAACTCTGTTCGGGTGTCCGCCTCCCGACCGGCGCGCCTCCGGGCCGGTGCCGGTCACTGCGGACACCGCTCCACGGGAGCACCGACCGATCTTCGGTCGTCAGCCCCGATCGGGGCATCCGGACGGGGCCGATCATGGGGGAGGGAGCCCGAGTGGCGTCTGTAATCGAACTGATGTTTTATTGAGTGGGTGGAGTACGAACCCTTTCCCCTCGATCTCGTCCGGACCCAAAAAGCCTGGTCGTCGACCTACGCCGAGCTCGCGGCCGTGGATACCGGCAGCACGACGGTGCTCAGGCGGCGCCTGCTGCGTCTGTCGGTCGACCTCTACTGGCATGCCTTCTGGCGGACGCCCGGGGCGGGGCCGGCGGCGCGGGTCGAGCTGCGTGAGCTCGCCCGCGAGGGCGGGCAGGGGGTGCGCGAGGCATGAACGAGCGAGTCCCGGCGCTGACGCAGTCCCCATCCGGTGCCACGATGGAGCGAGGGGGCTTCTGCCGGGCCTTTCAGGAGGCGACCATGGGCCGCGAGTATCACTTTCACTGCGAGCACGCCGGTTGCTCGGTCACCGTGGGCTTGCGGATGGGCGTAAGGCGGGAGCTGGAGCTCCTCGTGGACGGGAAGCAGGTCGCCGCCGCCCGCGCCCATGGCCACCACGCCCAGACGGCAGTGCTGGCCACGATCCTGCCGACCGATCCGCCCCGCGGAATCGAGGTGGAGGTGACGCTGCCGGGTGCTCTCGGTGGCGATCCGACAAGCACCCTGCTTGCGGACGGCGAACGCCGACCCATGGCAGCACGCGAGGTCCCCCGGCTGGCGCGGCCGGCGGAGGCCGACTGGTACTCCTGACCCCGTCGGGGTGCCCGCGGCAGCGTGGCCGGTTCAGGTCTCCGCCGCCGCACACGTCTGGGGCCGGCCGACCGGCGCGGACCCTGCCGAGCCGTACGGCCGGCACGTGTGCGTTCTGCCTACAGGTGCCCCGCAGACGGATCCGCAGGCCTCGGCTCTCCCGCAGGCGGCGCGCGGCTGCCGGCGTGCTGGACCACCCGACCGTTTCTCTTGGCCGGGGGCTCATCGACCACAGCCGTCACGCCTTGCACGCCGTTCACCCGCCTGGCTCACCTCCGGTCGCGCGCGGGGCACCGGGCAGATCTGCTCGTGTTCATGAGCGACGACGGTGACGAGCAACTCTCGGCCAGGGAGCGCAGCGAGCTGTCCGACCTGCGGCAGCGGGTGCACGCCCTGGAGGGTGCCGGGTCAGTACGCCCTCCGCGGCACCACCCGCTGCGCTCGCTCGGCTCCGTCGTGCTGATCCTTGTCGCCGCGCTGCTGTCGCTGCTGTCCGTCGTGGCGGTGTGGGTGAACAGCATCGTGCAGGACACGGACCGCTACGTCGCGACCGTCGGCCCGCTGGCGAGCGATCCCGACGTGCAGGCGGCGGTCACCAACCGTGTCACCGACGCCGTGCTGGCGCAGGTCGACGTGGACGCGCTGGTCAAGGAGCTGACCGACGCGGCCGCGGAGAAGGGGGTCCCGCCGAAGGTGGCCACTCTGCTCGGCGATCTGGACGGCCCGATCTCGAACGGTCTCAAGCAGCTGGTCCACAGCACCGTGGAGCGGGTCGTCACGAGCAGTGCGTTCGAGACGGTCTGGGTGGACGCCAACCGCAGGGCGCACACGGCTTTGGACAAGGCGCTGACGGGTCAGTCCGACAGCACGGTCAAGCTGGAGAACAACCAGGTCGTCATCGACCTCGGTCCGATCGTGGCCCAGGTGAAGGACCAGCTGGTCGACGCCGGATTCGCGCCCGCCGCGAAGATCCCGGCCGTCCACACGAACTTCGTGGTGTTCGCGTCGGAGGACGTCGGCAAGATCAAGACCTACGTGAGGGTCCTGGAGATCCTCGGTGTCTGGCTGCCCGTCATCGCGCTGCTGGTCGCGGCCGCCGGAGTGTACGTGGCGTTCAACCGCCGGCACGCGCTCATCGGGGCCGCGCTGGCCGTGTTCGTCGCCATGCTGGTGCTCGGAATCGGCCTCACCGTCGCCCGCGACGTCTATCTCGACCACCTGCCCCCGGGGGCGTCCCAGGCCGCGGCGGGAACCGTGTACGACGCACTGGTGAAGTTCCTGCGGGCCGGTGTGCGGGCGCTCGCCGCGGTCGCCCTCTTCACCGCCGTCGGCGCCTTCCTCGCGGGACCGTCGAGGATCGCCGTCCTCACCCGTACCGGCTGCCGGAGGAGCATCGGCGGGCTGCGTGACGTGACGACATCGGCGGGCCTCCGTCTCGGTGCGGTCGGCCGGTTCGTCCATCGCTTCAAGCGCTGGATCGGCGTGGCCATCCTGGTGGTCGCCGCGGTCGTGCTGTTCACCTGGAACTACCCGACGACGGCGGTCGTGGTGTGGACCGCGGTGATCGTCCTGGTGGGCTTCGCGATCCGCGAATTCCTGGACGTCGACCGCGACTCCGCACCGACACCCCCGCCCCCGGCCGGTACCGCCGCCCACTGACCCCGCTCGTACCGAGGGCCCCCGAGCAGACCGCCCGCTCACGGACCGGGGTACGAGGCGGGGGAGGCCCCGTGGGCATCGGCCGCCGCCGCTCCGTCAGCCGCCCCGGCCATTCCCGGCTGTCGGTCAGGGCGGCCCGGTCTCAGCGGCCTGAGCCTCGGGCCCGTGGGCGTCGCGGCGGTTGCGTCGGGATGGCGCCCCTTCCATGGGCGTCGCCCCTGTTCAATCGAGCATGAACCAGCCGCGTACCTGTGCTTCGTGGTCGATGTAGCGTTCGCCGGACACGTCGATGACGACCCTGCCGATCGTGACGCATGTGAACGGGAACCGTCCGTGGGAGTCGGGGTGTGACCGGCGAGGCGTCGTCGCGTCCTACGCAGATGCCGTCCCCGACGGCGCAGAAGGAGCCGGGCTGGGTGACGATGTCGTCGTGGCCCACCTCCTGGTCGTCGGTGTAGAGGGTGAGCGTCCCCGGCCGCGCCGGCATCGTGGGTCGGTGCTGCGTCCCTTCGCCGAGAACTCAGCCGTGAGCACGTGCTTGCCCGGCGGGACGCCGACGCCGACGCCGCGCGGCCGCACCACGCGCCTTGCCCCTGTGGCGGAGCACGCAAATGTGCCGGCTGTGGCGAGCCCGGCGGCGACCTGCGCGTGCCCCTGGGCAAGGACGTTGATGGCGCCGCGTCTCTCGGGCGTCTCCGAGCGAGGAATTCCGCGTCGCATTGAACCGGTCACCTCAGATCGCCGACTCCCAGTGTGGTCACCGCCTCAAGCTCGTCCCCGGGGCCCTCACAAGGCCAATGCTGTTGCCTTAGCGCCGGGGCCCGCGTGACACCCCGACCAGCGGCGTGTCGATCCTGATCTGCTTGGATGCGCGGGTGACTGACCAGACCGCGTCCTCATCATGCTCTTGTGTGCTGTGTGATCCCGCTGCCTCGGCGACCCCCCGGGCACGTCGACAGCGGGAGAAATACTGGTCCGGAGAGATGGCGAACGTCCGTGAGCATGGCTGGCACGTCGTGGGTGTCGGCGGTGGGGACATCCCGGACTGGTCGTTCACCGTTGGCCTGTGGCATTCCTATCGGATCCCAGAGGTCGCCATGTTCGGTCTTGAACTTCAAGGGCTGATGCACTGGGTCAATGCCGCCGCCGCCGAGTTGCGTGATGGTGCTGTGACAGAGCCCGGCACGCTGCTCTCAGGTGTCATCGAGGGGTACGAGATCCAGGTCCAACCGGTGGACGTCAGCTGGCACAGCCCTCTGCTGGGCACGACCGTCGGCTTCTATCGCCAGACCCCGGTCCCCGTCGTCCAGCTCGTCTGGCCTGACCGGGATCACCGCTGGCCGTCGGACGAGCAGGCCAGCCCGGGCTGCCGCGCGCAGCCCAGCCTGTGGCTTCCGGCCGACAAGCACCCGACTGGAGTCTGGACCGAGGAGGCAGCCGAGCAGTGAGCGGATGCGAGCCGACGGGGCGGGCGTAGGTGTCTATGGCGGTGACGGGACTCGGGTTCCCCTGAGTACCGGTCTGCCGGCCCGGCGGTTGCTCTTCGGCTTCGTGTTCTGGTTGTGGGCCCAGCGGCCGGGCTGGACCGTGTGCCGTCTGGCCCGGTTCCTCAGGACGTGCCAGCGGTTCGGCTTCTTGATCGCGCGTGGGCAGTCCCGACCGCGCCGGGCTGGCAGGAGGCGTGCACGTGCCCCCGCCGGGCCGCGGCGAAAGCGTCGCCAGGACAACTCGGGAATGTTGATCATCGCGATGAAGCCGCCGATGTCCACACAGGTCACACCTCAGTCGGCGATCTCCGTGACCGCGCCGGTGCAGAGCTGCCCGCGGTGGAGAGTCTGCAGAAGAGCCCAGTTCCGGTCGCCCGGCGTCGGCTCGGGCCTCCACCGGGCGCGCAGGACGCCGTCGCTGTCGGGCAGGACCGCGGTGAACAGCGGGTGGCGTTCGTCAGGGGCCAAAGACAGAGCCGTGGCGGCGCGGGCGCCTGCCACCCGGGCGGCCAATTCCTCGTAGTCGAACTCGTCGACAATTGTGCTGGACAGCGCCCCCTCCTCGTCCTCCCACACGAACTCCACCGGACCCTCGTTGGGAAGCGAGGCGAGGACCACGTCGACATCGGTGGACAGGTCAGGCCAGACGGTCAGCCGGGCACGTGGGGCGAGTCGGGCGCGAACCGCATCGAGTGTGTCTTCGGTGAGGCGATGCCATCGGGAGGCGTTGTGGAGGTAGCCCTCCTCCAATACGGCTGCCTGCCGCATGGCGACGGACCAGCGCAGCCGGCCCCAGAAGTCCTCGTCGGCGGGCCGCTGCACGCCGGGCTCGTCGCCGTCCGTGTCGTAGGGCGAGGACTTCAGCCGCTCCGGGAAGAGACCGAGAGCACGGGTGCGCGCAACGGCGCGCTCGCAGGCCTTGTCACTGCTGACGTAGACGTACTGGTCCCAACCGACCCGGAGGTCGAACGTGTCCTCCACCGCCAGACGGCACCAGGCACCGTTGTCGCGGAGCATGGCCCTGACCAGCTCCAGGCCCAGGGAGACGGGCACCTCTGCACCGTCATGGAAACCGCTGAGGTCACGTGGAAAGAGCCCGGCAAGACCGTGGCCGTCGACCGTCGGCTCCAGGCCGAAGTGGGCAAGGCCGGAGATCCCCGGCTCACGAATGGCCAGATGGTCGATGCCGGTGTCCTCGGCGAAGGCGGCAATCGCTTGCAGGTAGGCAGCCTCGACCGGTCCGTGGTCGCTGGTCGCGTCCTCAGCGCCGATGTAGCCGCCATGCTCGTCGCGGTCGGCAGGGTCGTACTTGGTGATCCGGTAGACGTAAGGCGGCACGCTGCTCCCCGTGGTTGTGGACGCTGCTCGCTCAGCGGTCGACCTCGTGGTCGGGAGCGAAGGGCCGGCGCAGCGTCGGCCTTGAGGATGGTCGTGGTGATCACTTACTGCAAGCGGGATATCGCACCGCAACAGGTCCGCGTATGACGACGGCGCCAGCGTCCGCGACGTCATGAAGCGGTTCTCCGATCCCAAGGGGAAGGCCCGCTGCGGATCCTGTACGAGCGTGAACTCCCTCTTGCGTAACAGGTCTCACCATGAGCCCCCCTGACGGTCCCTGATGGGCGTGTCTTATGACTGTGCGGACTCCTGCTTTCGCGTGAGGTGCGGGAGGCTGTCACCGTCTCCCAGCCGAAGTCCCCTCAGCTCTGCCCTGAAGCCAGTGGTCCCAGTCCCGCAGGCTTCGTACGATCCGAGAGCAGTCTTTGTCGTCTAGCGGCGAGGACGACGTACACCGCTTCGCCGGACGCGTCACCCGGTTTCGAATCCCGGCGGGGACTGCTTGACTCCCCCAGTCAGACGGCAGTGGCGTGAGCAGGGCGTCCGTCCACCCCACCGGTGCGCGGATCCCCGGAGTGGATCGACGTCCCCCGGCGTCCCCTCGATGACGGCCTCGATCATCGCTGACAGGAACTCACAGGGTTAGGCTTGAGCAGGATCCCGCTGGGAGACCTCTGCGCTAGCCTCGACCCTGTACCCGACCGGCGGAGGCCATCGATGGCGAACCTCATCTTCAACGAGGACGAACAGCGCGAGCTGCGCGAGGCCGCGCGGGCGGAGTTCCCCGGGAACCCGGCCCTGGCGTACGTCCTGGAGAACCTGGCCGCCGAGGGTATCGACCTGGACCGTTGCCGGGACTGGGACGACCTGCGCGTGGAGAAGGGCCTGCCCGAGCGCAGCGACCGGAGCTCCGAGGTTGCCTAAGCACTCTCACGGCCGCCGACCGCGCATCGTCTTCATCGAGCCGGCCGAAACCCAGATCCGCGGCCTGTCCACGGTCCAGGCGGCGCAGCTCGACGCAGCCCTGAACGAGATCGCCGCGGACCCGGCCGACGTGAAGGCCCACGCCACGGCGTCGGCGCTGTGCGACTATCAGCACTCCGGCGTCCGGATCGTGTTCTTCGCGACGGCCCTCGGCAGCATCCTGATCATCACGTACGTCGAGGTCGACTGACGGGCGTGCGGTCGTGCCGGATCAATCCGTGACGGGCAGGCACTCGGCGAGCAGGGCCACGATGTCACGCCAGGCTCGTTGTGCGTGTCGTGGGTGGTAGCCGACGCCGGCAGGCGCGGCGTGGTCGACCGGTGGGTGGTGGAAGGCGTGAAGCGCTCCTCCATAGACGACGAGGCGCCAGTCGACACCCGCGGCCTGCATCTCTTCGGTGAACGCGACCCGTTGCGCGGGCGGCATGATCGGGTCTTCCGACCCGACGCCGGCCCATACCGGGCAGCGAATGCGTGCTGCCTCGCCCGGCCGGCCCGTGGTCAGCGCGTTGACGGTCCCGATCGCGCGCAGGTCGACGCCATCGCGACCGAGCTCCAGTGCGACAGCGCCCCCGGTGCCGTAGCCGATGGCGGCGATCCGGTCGACGGCCGCCCGTGACTCGGCGCGCAGCACGTCGAGCGCGGCGTGACCGATTCCTCGCATCCGGTCGGGGTCGGCGAGCAGCGGCATGCAACGGGCCAGCATTTCCTCCGGGTCTCCCAAATAGCGTCCACCGTGGAGGTCGAAGGCCAGCGCCACGTACCCCAGCTCGGCCAGAGCCTCGGCCCGGCGGCGCTCGACGTCGCTGAGCCCCATCCCCTCGGGTCCGATCAGGACCGCGGGCCGGGGCTCTGTCCCCGCCGGGAGAGCGAGGTATCCGATCATCGTCAGGTTGTCGGCCGGGTATTCGACCGTACGGGTGGTGATCATCGTCATGCGACCCGACGGTAATCACCGTGGCACCCGCTTGAGAGGGGGTTCACTGAGGGCAGAGCAGTCTGCCCCGGCCACATCGCCCGGACCCGCTTCCCCTGTCGGCAACGGCATACGAAAACGGGGCCAAGTCCGAGGGGGCGCGACCCGCTTGGGCGACCCGCGCCAGCCGCGTGACTGCACGGCCCCGCGCCCCCAGGCCGGCCCGATCCACGCTACCCAGGCCCATCTGCTCGACCAACTGCCCTGCCTCCGCCTGCCCGCGCCATTGCGAAACTGCACACCCGCGGAGCCCCCGGGCCCACCCCCGCGCCTGCCTCGGGTCGCCGCGTCGAGCGCTCGGTACCGGCTCCCTTGAGGAGGCCCCCTCCCACGGCTCGCAGCCCTGCGAGGCTCGCGCGCCCGCTGCGTCCCCTCCGGCTCGGGGCGTCTGCGGTCGAAGGTCAGGCGCTGGTGGCGGATCCGGCATGCGGCCAGGCCCCGACCGGGGGGAGTGGTCGGGGCCTGGTGGCAAGAGGGGACAGATTCAGTGACGGAAGGTGTCCTTGATGTCTTCCTTGGCGTGGCGGGCGTTGCCCTTGGCCTGGTCGGCGCGGCCTTCGGCGGTCATGCGTTCGTTGCCGACGGCGCGGCCGACGGTCTCCTTGACCTTGCCCTTGGCCTGCTCGGCGTGGGCCTTGCTCTTCTCCGTGCCCGACATGGGGACCTCCTCGTGAAGTAACCGGATTGGTCTTGGACCCCTCCTGCTCGCCGAATCCCTTCCTAAACACGGCGGTGAGACGACGCCCGCCTGCTTGGGCTTCCGCGTACCGCCGGGGGCGCCGGCGGGCAGGGCGCGCCGGCGTGGCGGGGCTGAGGGCAGGCGGCGGCTACACCGAGGATCCGTGGCAGGCGTCCGTGGACGTGAGCGAGGGCGATGGCCAGGGTGACGAGCGCTTCGTCGAGGTCTGCCAGCCGGTCGACTTTGGGCAGCGCCTCCTGCGCTGCGCGCGGCAGCGGGCGGCGTGCAGGACAGGCGGCTGCCTTCGCGGCGACAGCCTCGTCCGAGCCGGAATCCCGGATCGCGGGCCGGTTCCGACAGGTGAAACCGCAGGCGGTCGCCCGCGCGTACGACTCATGAAGCAGGGCCCGTCCTCGACGGACGTTCGGTGGCAGCGCACCGAGCCCGCCCGAACGGCGCGAGAACCGCCAGGCCGGTGTCTCTCTCGCCTACGCCACCGGCCTGGACGGGCCACCGTGATCGGCTGCCCGAATCTTCCTGTCCTTGCGTTCCTGGTGCACCGGTTCCGAGCGCGCCGCCATGGGGACGGGATGCCCGACGAGGTGCGCTTCGCGATCCAACCCCGCCTGGCCCGGGACGTGATGGCCGCGGCACCGGACGCCGGGGTGGAAGCACCATGAACGACCGGAGTTCAGGGCAAACGGGCAGGACCCGCAGCTCCGCGCTGCCTTGAAGGCACGCGCGTCCGGATCGCTCGGCCTGGCCGGGAGGAGTACCTCCGCGGCTCGTCGCGACGTTCAGCTCACGGAGTAGAAACGGATGGCGACTTCGGAGTCGTCGCCGCGGGCGAGTCCGATGAAGACGGTGCGGGCGAGCCAGAGGTGGGCGGGGGCGTCGGTGCGGAAGACGGGGGAGGTCCGGTAGTACACACCTGCCTCGGACACCGGCAGGGTGCCGTCGTACTGCGCGGGGGCCGTGGGATCGTCCTCGTGGTAGTAACCGCGGTTCGTGATGTCGATGACCGCGCCGTCATCGGCCTGAAGCAGGTACCGCGCATCGAGCTGGTAGACACCGCCGCGCCTGTCGCACCAGTCGCCGCCGCCGGCCAGGACGGTGCCGCGCAGACGGGGGCCGTCAACAGTGCCGCCGGTGATGGGGACGTACTCAGCCTTCTCGCCGCCGCCGTGCCCGATGTGCACAGAGGGAGCGAGGAAGACGCGAACCTCGAAGGCGAAGTCGAGGGCGGGGGAGAAACCCGCCCCGGCGACGGGCAGCGACTCTGGGGCAATCATGGCACTCCGTATGGCTGCGTGGGCTGGCGTGGCTGGTCAGATCCTAGACAGGCCATACCCTTCGCAGTCAACGGTGTTGACATAGTGCGGGTCCTCACCGTCGCAGCTCAGCTGCCTGCAGGCGCACAGGGCGCGACTTCGACTACACCGGCCAGTACTCCGCCGGGCCGTGGCTTGTACGGGGAGTGAGGCCGCACCGTGCGGTTGCCTGAAGGTCGCCGACGAACCGCGCGCTCCTCAGGGCAAGCACGGCGCCCCGAGGCGGCGGGGATGCCTGCGATCCAGCTGACTCGGTAATCGCCGCGGTGTTTCAGTGTCCCTCAGGAGTCGAGCACGGCGGCTACGGCCTCGATCTCGACGAGCTGGTCTTTGTAGCCGAGCACGGTGACGCCCATCAGGGTGCTGGGGACGTCATGGTCAGCGAACGAGTCGCGGACCATCTCCCATGCAGCCACCAAATCCTCCCGCCGGGCCGATGCGACGAGAACCCTGGTACTGATGACGTCCTGGAGTGTCGCACCGGAGGCAGCGAGAGCAGCCCGCATGTTCTCGACCGCTTTCACTGCCTGGCCGGCGTAGTCTCCGATCGCTGCCGTCGAGCCGTCGTCATTGAGGGGACACGCCCCTGCGAGGAAGATCAGGCGGGAGCCGGCGGGCGCCGTCGCCGCATAGGCGTACTCGGCGATGTCGGACAGTGAGTCGGAGCGGATCAGCGTGACGGCATGAGCCACGGTCGGGTCCTTTCCCGTCGGGAGTGGAGCGCGTACATCCTGCCAACGACCCGTTTGCACCCGCCTCCTCTTTTCTCAGGGAGCTTTGGGCAGGTGATCAGATGGTGTCGGGTGGCACGGGGGACCTGCCTCCATGCCTGGTCCGGCGGGCGGGGCGATGTCATGCGGGGATGCCGAGGGGCGGCTGGTCCAGTACGCGGGGTGTGTATTCGACCAGTTGGATGCGGCCGTCGAAGGTGCGGTGGTCGATCATCTCGAGCGCAACGTCGGGATAGCCGTCGTAGATGCGTTCTTCGCCGGTGGCCCCGGTGATCACCGGGAACATGACGACCCGGAAGCGGTCGACGAGCCCGGCGCGCAGCAGGGACCGGCACAGGCTGAGGCTGCCGATCGTGCTGAGGAGCCCTGGGCCACTCGACTTCATGGCGCGGACCGTCTCGACGGCGTCCTCGCGGACGAGCGTGGCGTTGGCCCAGGTGAGTGGCTCCTCGAGCGAGGAGGAGAACACCACCTTGGCCGCCCGGGTGAGCTCGTCGACGGACGCTTCCTCTTCGGGCCTGAACTCGTCCTGGCCGTTCGGGAACTCGCCTGCGGCGAAGCCGGACATCAGACGGTAGGTGTTCGCCCCCATGAGGTAGGTGGCCTGGGCCTGCTCGCCAAGCCACGAAAGATACTCTGGGCCCTCGAGGCCCCAGTACCCGGGCCATCCCTCTGCTGACGCGTAGCCGTCGAGGGACGTGATGAAGTCGACGAGAAGCTCCGACATGACGGTGTCCTTTCCCAGGTGTCTCAACAATGTGGACCGGCCGGGAGGCGCAAACTCATCGGGCGTGCCGAAGGCGTGGATCGGCCGGGCCGTGATCTTCCGCGCGCGCAGGTCGTGGCAGCCTGTTCGGCGTGACGGCATCCCTTCCCGCGACAGCCGGAAGAACAGTCCGTTTTTGCCGAACTCCGCTCTCGTGGGTCCGCACGGGCTGGGCCGGCCTTCCTCGCTCATGCACTCGTCACCCGCCTCGCGGTCTGCCCGATCGCGGTCGGACTTGCGCTGTGGATGGTCCGATGGTCCGGCCCGCCCTCCTCCGCTGACGGCGCACTCGGCGGCGTCTCCAGCCCGCCCAGCGAGCGGCACGAGAGGGGCCCTTTGCGAAGTTCACCACCGCAGAGTCGGCTACCGAACGTGAACACGCTGATATCGGCTGGGCCGCGGAGTTCTCTCCGGGCTCCGGCCGTTCGAGGGCTCAGGAGCGGGCATGCAACGAGTCACGCGCTGCGGCGGGGGTATTTCGATGTCGTCGCTCCATAAGCAGACTCCCAGCCGCGAGGGGTAGCCGCCCTGGGCGAAGACCAGGACTTCACCAGGCCCTCGCCGCTTTCGGTGATGGCAGCGCTTCGACGCGCACGGGGACCTCCGTGAGGGGACGGGAGGCGAAACCTGTCGGCGGGCGTCGGTGACCCGGTTGCCCACGCCGGCCCCGTGCGGCGGCCGATCGAGACGTGGCCGCGGCTACGGGGGCGAGGGGCGCTGGCGGGGGTGCGGGTGCTGCTCCGGGGCGGAGCGTTGTTCGGGGTGGTGGCCGGGGCCGAGGGGTGGGCCTGCCAGGGGGGTGGGGGAGAGGTCGGTGGGTTCTTCTCCGGCTTCCAGGAGGGTGTCGGCGGCGCCGACGATGAGCGGGTCGGGGTGGCCGACGGCTGCCTCGTTCTTGCGGTCGTAGTCGATGCGCCACAGCAGGCTGCGCATGGCTTCGAGCCGGCCGCGCCGTTTGTCGTTGCTTTTGACCACGGTCCATGGCGCGTGGGTGGTGTCGGTGGCGCGGAACATCTCGACCTTCGCGGTGGTGTAGGCATCCCACAAGTCCAGAGAGGCCACATCGGTGGGTGACAGTTTCCACTGCCGTACGGGATCGACCTGGCGGATCGCGAAGCGGGTGCGTTGCTCGGCCCGGGAGACGGAGAACCAGAACTTGACCAGAAGGATCCCGTCCTCCACGAGCATGGCCTCGAAGGCGGGGCACTGCCGCAGGAACAGCTCGTACTGGTCAGGAGAGCAGAATTTCATGACCTTCTCGACGCCGGCACGGTTGTACCAGGATCGGTCGAAGAAGACGATTTCGCCTGCGGCAGGCAGATGGGCTA
Organism: Streptomyces sp. NPDC048018; assembly: GCF_043202995.1. NCBI lineage: Bacteria > Bacillati > Actinomycetota > Actinomycetes > Kitasatosporales > Streptomycetaceae > Streptomyces > Streptomyces sp. NPDC048018. The sequence continues at coordinate 23,239 of NZ_JBIDBK010000001.1, read as the reverse complement.
CGTACCGCTGGAAATACCACTGCCCTGACTCCCGCTCGGTGGGCTTGTCCAACGCGACGATCCGTGCACCGCGGGGATTGAGCCGCTCGGTGAACCGCTGGATCGTTCCACCCTTGCCCGCCGCGTCCCGCCCCTCGCAGACCACCACCATCCGCGCCCCGGTCTTTTTCACCCAGTGCTGCAGTTTGAGCAATTCGATCTGCAGGATTCGCTTCGTCCGCTCGTATTCCGCGCGGCGGATCTTGCGGTCGTACGGATAGTTCTCCCGCCATGTCTGGATCGGCGCACCAGTAGCGTCCAGCAGCACGGGCTGCTCGGGTCGACGGGTGTCCACGCTCAGCCCCGTCAGCAGATCCTCGGATTCCTGGGGTGATGATTCTGATTCGTGCTCGTTCACGCCGGGCGCCTACCCACGCTGTCTTCTGCGTAACGGCGCCGCCCACCCCACTGATCGGTGCCGCCGGTCCGGACGTCGGCCCGGGGAAGGCGCCCGGCCGCGATCAGGCCACACCGTTCCCGGCCGAGGAGCCAGGCGTCAGATGGGTTGCAGGCTCCTGGGCGCGGCCGGCCGTACCCAGGAGCGCGGGTCCTGCCTCGGGCATCGCGCGCCATGAGGTGGCCGTGGCAGGGGCTGTGTCACCCGGCTCGGCGGTGATACGGGGGGCGAGGAGACCGTGAGGCGGCCGCTCTGGGGAGGAGGGGGCGGGGGGTGGTGCGATGTGGGCACGTGTCGGGCGCGTGGTAACGCTTCGTGGCCGGCGCGCCGCCCCGCCGGTGGGGTAGAGCACCGGCGCATCGGCTGCGTCACCTCAGCGGCCGTTGAACGAGTCGGTGCCGAATGCCGCCGGTAAGCATTGATCGCCCGACCCGGGGCAGAAGCGGGGTGCGCCGCAGCCCGAGGCGGGCAATCCATGAAGCGATTCCCCTGAAGGCGGCGACGGCGACCGGGACTGCCGGGGTGCCGTTTCTGGACCCCAGGCGCGGGCGGATCGCCGAGGCCCAGGCACGGGAAGCTCCCGGGCGCTCAGGCAAAGGCGGTTCCCGGACGCCGCGCGAACGGGTCGCTCCGCCGACGCCCGGGAGCGGCCGCCATCGACGGCGCGGACGGGCCGGCCCCGCCTGCCAGAAGCGGGGTCCTCTCGTCCGGCAGGGGCCGCTGGTCGCCTGCCTGCTGTGCTTCGACCGAGGAGAACGGTCATGACCTTTGATCCGCTCGAGCAACGGGGGATGCCGTTGGACCGCCAGCTGCGCAGCTGGCGCGAACTGGACGTCAAGCCGATCGATCCTGACCACTGCGACCCGTACACCCGGTGCCGGATCCTCACAATGAACGGCATCGAGGTCGAAGCGATCACGTTCAGTCACATGCTGGCCCGCAACACGGTCGCCCCGGAGGTGAAACGGCAGCTGGCATACCTGCGGTACATCGAGGCCCAGCAGCAGAAGGTGGTGAACTGGCTGCTGCCAGGTGTGTCGTCGGCGCTGGAGACGACGATCGCCTCCGAACAGGCCGTCGTGGATCTGACGGCGTGGATCGCGCGGATGGAACCGGACCCCTCTTTGCGGCAGGCGTACCAGTTCGGTCTTCTGGAGGACTTCGACCACCTGTACCGATACGCGAATCTGTACGAGATGATCGAACACCGCGAGGCGCAGTCGGTCGTCGACGGACTCACCGAGGTGATGCCCGGCCGGCCGGCCAAGTTCCATCACCGCCACCCGGCGGACAACGTCCGCGATCCGTATGCCAAGGACGAGGCCGGCCCGCTCTCGAAGCTTCATGCGCTGACGGTCCTGTCGGCGGAGCAGCAGACGATGACCTTCTACATGAACACCGGCCCCACCTGTATGGAGCCGATCGCCCGCCGGCTGTATCAGGAGATCGGGCTGATCGAGGAAGAGCACGTCACGCATTACGAGTCCCTGGTCGACCCCGGCGAGACGTGGTGGGAGCAACTCGTGAATCACGAGTACAACGAGTGCTACCTCTACTACTCCTTCTCGCAGCAGGAGACCGATCCCCGGGTCAAGGCGATCTGGGAGCTGCACCTGGACATGGAGATAGAGCACCTCCACACAGCCTGCGATCTCATGCGCCGCCACGACGGCCGCGATCCGCGGTCCGTGCTGGCCCCGGAGCTCCCGAACGTGCTGGCCTTCGAACCCAACAAGCCCTACTTGCGCGAGTTGCTGGACACCCAGCTGGACCTGACCACCCAGGATGCCGGCTACGTCCCGGACCCACACGAACGATTCGAGAAGGCGCAGGTCCAGATCCACGGTGGCGAACAGCCCCCGAGCGAGCGGGTGCTGACCGAACACGACGCGATGTTCGCAGGCGAGTACCGGCTCGAGTCCGAAGGCGAGCACCCCGATCCCGCCCTGCGCGTGAAATGAGGGACCTATGTCCGAGTCACAGTCCCGTAGGTCCGGAGATCACCCCGCCGCCGACGTGGTGGCGCTGCTGATGCACCGGCACGGCGACATCCGCAACCTCTTCGACGAGGTCGAGGCCGCGGCGGGAGAACAGCGCCGGGAAGCCTACCGCCGGCTCGTGCGCGTGCTCGCCGTTCACGAGACGGCCGAGGAGGAAGTCGTCCACCCCTTCGTCCGCCGTGCCTTTCCCGGCGGCGCCCGGGCCGTCGAGGACCGCCTGGCCGAGGAGAAGGCGGCCAAGGAGTCCCTGGTGACGCTCGACGATCTCGACACCGATGACCCGACGTTCATGCTCCGGTTCATGAAGCTGCGCAGGGACGTCCAGGAACACGCCCGCGCCGAAGAGCGTTACGAATTCATCCACATCCGCCGCAGTGCCGGCAGCGCCGATCTGGCGGTGATGGCGAGGACCTTCAAGGCTGCTGAGGCCTTGGCTCCGACACGGCCGTACCCGGGGGTGGAGTCGGCAACGGCCAACATAGCCCTGGGAGCGGTGATCGCGCTCATCAACCGAACCGAGGGCGCCGTCAGCAGGGCCCTGGGCGAAGACGGCTGACCTCAGGCCCGGGGACCACGGACATGGACCTGCCGGAGCATCACCGGTCGTGGAAGGTTCTCGTGGCCGTGGGGTTCGGAACGGCGGCCGTCCAAGGGCCCGTCCGCGGACGTGGGGGGTGACGTGCGGAGGGCCGAGTGAGGTTCAGGAGGCCGGCGTGTGGCGCGGGGCGGGGAGGGGAAGGCGCTCGCCGGGAGGCAACAGGATGGCGTCGGCGCCGGTCAGGGTCAGGACCCGCATCGGCTCCTGCCGGATGCCGGTGAGAACGAGGGGGCTGCCGTGTTCGGCGAGTCGGCGGTGGAGGATGAGCAGGAAGTTCAGGCCGGAGGAGTCCATGAAGGTCACCTCGGACATGTCCAGGCACAGCGACGCGCCTGCGGGCGGGTTCACGCGGGTGGCTGCTTCGAGGGCGTCTCGGGAGGCGAGGTCGATTTCCCCGGACAGGATGAGCGTGATGGTGCCGGGGGTTTCGTGGGTGGTGAGGGTGAGATCGCTCATGGTTCGCCCCTTTCTCACGGGGTCGAGCCCAAGTGCACCCCGGGAACGGGGTGCCAGGCGCGTGACGTGGGGCCACGCACAGACCAGCAAGACCACCCGAACCGCGTCCCGGCCCTCCGTAGAGAGCCTGCGCGGGCGGTTCGGGGTCTCCTACCAGACCAGGCTGGTGTCCTTCCAGGCTCCCACAGGCACGCGCCGCGGAACAGCCCCGTCCGTGCCGACCGCCGGCAGCCGTCGGCGCGTGTGCCTGTGCCGAGGGGTGGAGCCGAGGGCTTCGGTGCGGGAGACGGTACGGAGATAGCAGGGGTCACCGCACCGGACGCGTGTTGACGGTTTGGCCCGGGCCGCAGTGCCGGAGGCGGGGGTCAGCCGGCAGGGCGGAGGGGGGTGGGGGTGCTGACAGAACAGCGAGCCGCACCCCTGGGCAGTGCATCTTCTGACGGCGCAGGCTTTCGCGTCGAGCGGCTGCCGGTCAGTGCTGGTTGAGCGGTACGGGCACCGGCTGCGCCACGGCGGCGCGAGCGGGCAGGCGGAACTGGCGGCGGACGACGGCGTCGAAGACCCGGCTGCCGGCCAGGCGGCGCAGGTGCACCATCGCCTTGGCGGCCGGCGTGATCACGTAACGGTGCCGAGGACGGCGGGCTCGTGCGGCGTGCAGGACCGCCTTGGCGACCGGTTCGGGCGTCGCCGACAGCAGGTGGTTGCGGTAACCGGAGTCCATGACCCCCTGGGCGTTGCGGTTCAGCTCCGCGTACGCCCCCTCGTGGGGCGCGCTGGTGCGCGGACCGCCGCTGGCGGCGAGGGTGTTCGAGGCGGTGTCGGCGAAAGATGTCCTGATCAGTCCGGGTTCGATCAGGCTGACCTGGATTCCGAAGGGCGCGACTTCGACGCGCAGCGCGTCGGTGAGGGCTTCGAGGGCGTACTTGGAGGCGTGGTAGTAGCCGCCCGCGGGGAAGGTCAGGCGGCCTCCCATGGAACCGATGTTGACGATCCGGCCGCGGCCCGCGCGGCGCATGCCGGGCAGGACGAGCTGGATGAGGCGGGCGGCTCCGAAGACGTTGGTGTCGAACTGCCGTCGGACCCGGTCCAGGTCGGTCTCCTCGACAGTGCCGTACTCGCCGTACCCGGCGTTGTTCACCAGCGTCCCGAGGGGACCGTGCTCGGTCTCGACGCGGCTGACCGCCTCTTGCATGGACTTCTCGTCCGTGACGTCCAGAGCGAGGACGTGGGCACCGGCCTCGGCGAGGTCCGCGAGCGTCTCCGGGCGCCGGGCGGTGGCGTAGACGGTGGCGCCACTGCGCAGGAAGGCGCGCGCCACGGCCGCGCCGATGCCGGAGGAGCATCCCGTGATCAGTACGGGGCCGTCGAGCTGCGTGTTCATGATGCTTCCTTGCTTTCCTGGGGGGTGAGCATGGACCAGATGGCGTCGGATGCCTGCTGCCAGTCGGCCGGGCTCAGGCCGCCGGCGGCCCGGGCGGCTTTCGTCAGGCCGACGAACGCGCCGAACGTCAGGTTGATGAGCAGCTGCGGATCAGCTCGGCGGACCACGCCGAGCCGCTGGCCCGCACGGATGAGGTCGACGGCCGGCGCCTCGGCCTCCCTCGCCGCCGCCTGGCTGGCGGCATCGAGATAGGAGGCATGCTGCTGGTGCTCCAGGAAGGCCAGGGCCTCCGGATGCTCGTCGGCGAACGCGACGAGGTTCGCCCACATGAGCCGGTACGCCGTAAGGACCGCCTCGGCCTTCTCGGGGGCGGATGCGCCCCTGGTCAGGTACGAGGTGAACGACTTCTTGGCGTCCTGGTAGACCGCGTTGGCCAGGGCCTCCTTGCTCGGCCAGTAGCGGTACAGGGTGCCCGCCGCGACGCCCGCCTCGCGTGCGATCACCGGCACCGGCGTGGCCGCCACCGTGTGCTCGGCGAACACCGTCAGAGCCGCACGGACTATCTGCGTCTGCGTCCCGTTCATGAATGAATGTTCATTCACGCAGGAGGGTGTGTCAAGCCGCCGGCCGCGGACCCGCCGCCGGCCCCGCGCGAGGGGCGTGTGCGGCCCATGACAGTTCGGCCGGGGTCGTCAACGGGCTCGGCGACGGCTACCGACCACGTCGGCCGCCCGCGGCCACGTCGGCGTAGTGGCCCGCGAGGGCCTGGGCCATGGCGGACGCCGAGTAGGTGGTGCGCACGAGGTGCTGCGCCCGCCGTGCCATGGCTTCCGCGGCCTCGTCCTCCAGGTCCAGCAAGCGCCGCAGCCCCAGACCCAGTGCGTGCGAGGTCGAGGTGTCCAGGAGCAGGCCGTTGATCCCGTCGTCCAGATAGTGCGGTACACCGCCACGCTCGGGCCCGGCCACCACCATCCCCGCCTCCATGGCCTCCAGGAGCGCGAGACCGAACTCCTCCTTCGCGCTCGGACAGACGTAACGTGCCCGGAACCCGTGAGCGGGGTCGGTCAGCGTTCGTTCGAGCGAGCGCACGTCGGCGTTGGAGAGCGCGGGGACGAGGAGCAGGTGTTCCCGGGCTTCCCGGTTGCCGAGGGTCGCCGCGTCGATCCGGTCACGTATCAGGGACTCCTGGCGGTCCGGCGCACGCGTGCTGCCGCCGACGAGAACCAGAACCGACTCCCGGTGGCACCCTGACTCGATCCATGCGCGGACCAGGACGTCCTGCTGCTTCACGAGGTGCAGACGGCCGACGCTCAACAGCACCGTCCGCCCCGGCTCCCCGGCGGATCCGGTCTTCCCGCGGATCGTGTCGATGAGCGATCCGCATCGCTCCAACGTGCCAGGCGTCGGCACGTAGGGCGCCACGCCTTCCGGTGGGGCGCTCAGCGGCCGTGTCCTGTGCCCGCGGGCGAGCTGCGGAAAGTGATGGAGCAGTTCCGCCGTTCCACCGCGGCCGGCGATTCCCACCACACGGTCGGCCCGGTCGGCCAGGCGATCGGCGAGGAACACGCGGTGCAGGTCCAGGCGCACCAGGTCGGGGTCCGCGTCGGGGTGGTCGAGGCGCTCACTCATCTGGCGATGAGGATCGGGGGTCGCGGTGAAGACGAGCCCGGCACCGACTCTGCGTGCCGCCTCGGCCAGAGCGAGCGAGCCGTCGTCGGCGTATCGCACGTGAAGGACGTCGAGCGGCCGTCCGAGAGCGGACAGCAGCGTGGTGGCCCACCAGGCCAGGGCCTCACGGTGCTCCCCGAACTCCTGGGGGCCGGCCGGCCGATCCCTGTCCAGGGGAAGCCGCAGGATCCAGTGACCGGGGCTCCGCCGGCGCAGCAGCACCCGGTCGTCCTCGAGATCGGGGCGGCAGGCCGTGACCACGGTGAGAACGCCTGCGATGCCGTCGGTCGAGGCGAGCGCCTCGCCCACGGAGTCGAGCAGGACGCTGAGGCCGCCGCTCAGGCCCTCGCCCGGCCGGTCGAACGGCCCCATGAGCATCGACTGTGCGACGACCAGCCCCGAGGAGGGCAGGGAGTGCCGGGCTACGGCGCGCCGCTCGTGACGCAGGGCTTCCAGCAGGAGGCGCTCGTAGGCGTCCTCGGGCTCCGCGGTACGGAGCCGGTTCTCCCAGCGGCGCCCGTACCGGGCGAGCAGACGCCATGCCGCGTGCCGCACCCGCCGCGAGCGGCCCTGGGAAAGCCGGAGGATGCTCTCTCCCGGGATGGGCCGGAGGTCGGCGGCGGCCGCGAGGTGGAGCAGCATGGCCGTCGTCTCCGGGTCCCGGGCGCCACGGAAGCCGGAGCGCAGCGCGTGCGCGGCCCGGAATCCTCCGTAGCGCCGCACGACCTCGGGCCACGCCTCGAAGACCGCTCCGCGTGCTCCGTCACCGGCGGCCACGAGCCGCACGCACTCCTCCGGGCCCGGCGTCCCTCCCCTCCGCACCCGCTTCCGCAGGCGGGCCACCGCGACATCCTGAGCGGTGGCCGGGGCGCGCCCCCCGTGGTGTCCACCACCGCCGCCCGCTCCGTACTCCTCTTCGACCAGCCGGGACAGGAGGCTGCGAGACGACGAGGGCGAGTCCGACGGGTCCGAGGACGCCGTCGCGCCTTCGGACCGGATCCAGAAGGCCCGCCTGGCCGCCGTGAACACGTCACGGCTCCCGTCCGGGGCGGTGAGGCCGTGGGGACCTGGCGCCGCGAGGCCCGGGGCTGAGATTTCCATGTGGACTCCTGGTGGGGTACATCCGACCAGGGAGGTTTCGTCGTGTCCCCCTGACGCGGATGCACCCGGCGCAGCGTCTGCTGACCGGGGCTCGCGCGTCGGACCCGTCCGATCAGGCCTGCGCGTGCGCCGGCGACCGCTGGCGCGGGGCGCGCCCGGCCCTGGCGGAGCCCCGCCCCGCGTACGCGGGGCGGGCAAGCGCATCCGCTCCGCCGTGCCGGGGCGAAGCACCGGCGGAGTCTCGACGGCGAAGGAGCTTGGATGCCACGCATCGCGGTGATCAGTCCCCCCTTCCAGTCGCACGCCCAACCCCTGTCGGTGCTGGCAGGCGCTCTTTCCCGGGCGGGCGCCGACGTCACGTTCGCGTGCGCACCCCCCTTCGCCCCCCTGGCCGAGGCGGCCGCCGCGGGCTTCGTGCCGTTGACCGTGTCACGCAACGCGAACACCGGTGTCGCCCGGAGCACGCGGCAGGGCGTACGGGAGTCGGAACGGCTGGAGGAGTTCCTCAGCTCCACTCGCGAGGGGGCGGTCGCCGCACTGCTCACGCAGTCCCGCCACCGGGGCGAGGACATGCTCGCCGGCCCGGAGAAGGTCCTGGCAGAGGTGCGCGACCTCCAGGAGCGTCTGCGTCCCGACTGGTTCGTCGTCGACCAGCTCAGCTACTCGGTGACGCTCGCCCTGCATTGTCTCGGGCTCCCCTTCGCCACGTTCTGCCCGGGACATCCGACGTACCTGCCGAACGGCCCGGAGGCCCTGTTCGGCGTCCCCTACGCCTGGCCCAGGGCCGTCCGCCCCGCTGCCCGGGAGCTGGCAGAGCTGCGGCAGGCCGCCTCGGGCAACGATCTCGCGTTCACCGAGCGGTTCGCCGCGGTGGCCCGCGCCCACGCGCCACAGGTTCCGGAACCGGGTCGCGCGTTCGCTCTGGCGTCGAGGCACGCTGTCGTCTTCAACTACCCGCGGTTCCCCTGGCTGCCGAAGCACGAGCCGTCCGGGGTGCGCTTCCTGCACGGGGGCCATTGCGTGCCCCCGCAGGAGAAGGGACCGGGCGACGAGTGGGAGAGCGTGCTCGGCCGGCTCACCTCGGCCGCCGGCCGGGTCGTGCTGATCGCACTCGGCACCTTCCTGTCCGCACGCGACGACGTACTGGCACTGCTGATCCGGGGCATCCTCTCCCATTGTCCCGACGTGGCGGTCGTGGTGGCCGCGGGCGATGCCGCGCCGGCACTGGCGCACTTCGCCGGACCCAAGGTCCACGTGGCACGCGTCGTTCCTCAGCGATGGCTGCTGAGCCGGGTCGACGCCATGGTGCACCACGGAGGCAACAACTCGTTCACCGAGTGCCTGGCGTCCGCGACCCCGGCGCTGATCCTGCCCTTCTCCAGCGACCAGTTCTCCATCGCCCATGACGCCGAACGCGCACGGCTGGCCACGTGCCTGAACCCGGCGACACTGACCGAGGCCGACGCGGGTGTCGCCGTGCGCGATCTCCTCGAACGCGTCCCCGAGGGGCTGCCCCACTGGTCGGCAGCGCTCCGCCGGCGCGGACCGGACTGGGCCGCCGGCCGCCTGCTCGACGCCATGGAGTCGGCGTCCGGGCGGCGGTGACCGGACGTCACCCGGTGAGGGGAGACGGAGCGGCCGGGCCCCGGTCGCTCGCCCCTCAGGTCTCCGCCCCGCCGAGGGCGCGGGCCATCGACCGCAGCGCACGCCGGCTGTGGCTCTTCACCGTCCCCAGAGGCAGATCGAGCAGTCGCGCGATCTCGGCCTGTGTGAGGTCGACGTAGTAGGCGAGCCAGAGGACCCTGCGCTGCTGACCCGAGATGCTCGCCATCTCGGTGTCCATGACGATCCGCTCCACCATGTCGGCACAGGCGTCGTGCCGCCTGTCGACGGGGCCGCGGGCCAGGCGCTGGACCTTGGCATGACGCCTCATCACGGCAGCGGCGGCGTCCGCCGACTTGTGGGCGGTGATTCCGTAGATCCACTGCCCGATCCCGCCTCGCCCGGAGCAGTACCGTCCGGAGTGCAGCCAGACGTCGAGGAACACCTGCTGAACGACGTCCTCGGCCTCCTCGGGATCGAGGCAGCGCCGTTTGGCCCACCGCAGGACGTCGTGGCACCACGTCGCGTAGATGTCGTCGAACCGCATGCGTACCGTGTCGCCGTGCGGGGCTTCACCGTGGCTTGCTGGACAGTACCCACACGGGGGCACCGATGAGTTTTCAGGCACCAGACTTCTCCGGACAACACCGGCTACAAGGGGTGGGGTCGTGTTGCCGTCGGCGTCATCGGTCCCTCGGGACGAAGCCGCAGCGTGAAGGTGCCCGCACCGCAAGGACACCACGGCACGGCCGGCTCGCGCCAACGCACCGGGCCATCCGAGGAGCCGTGACGCCCACGCCGCAGCGCGCTCCCGCCTCCCGGCGGGCGGGGGGTCGGCCGGCGAGGGGCGGGGGAGAGAGCCGGCGCGCTTCTACCGCCGCTCCGCCACGAAGGTGTGGGTGATTCCCGTCTGCCAGCCCGGGAGCGGCAGACAGCGGACGCGCGTGAACCCCGCTCGGCGGATCCTGTCGACGAACTCGGCCGCCGTGTCGAAGTCGAGGACGCTCCGGTGCAGGTGTGCGTAGAGGGCGCCGTCTCCGTTGAGGCGGCCCCAGGGGCGGACGAGACCCCTCATGACCGTCGTCCACAGGACGCGGTGCAGGACGCGGCCGCTGAGCGCGTACTCGTGGACGGCGAGACGTCCGCCGGGGCGCAGAAGCCGATGCACGGCACCGAGGGTCTCGTCGGGGTCGGAGACGTTGCGGAACAGATAGGCGGCGAAGACCGCGTCGTGGGAACCGGGCGCATCCGCCCGGGGCGGCATCCGCTCCACCGGCGCGTGCACGAAGGACACCTGCGCGGGCCACTCCTTGAGCCGTGCTCGTGCGAGCATGCCTGCCGAGGCGTCGACCCCCGTCAAGGTCGCCAGCGGGGCGGCACGGAGCAGTGCCGCCGTGGAGGCTCCCGTTCCGCACCCGAGGTCCAGGACGGACATCCCCGCTCCTGCCCCGGGAAGGCACAGTCGGCGGGCTGAGCGGAGCAGATGCGCGTGGTAGCCCGGACTGGCGGAGGTCATCCGATCGTAGGTTCGCGAGGCGTGGTCGAACGCGTTCGCGAGGTCCGCGTCGCGCAGCAGGGACATCCGCACACTCCTTTGACGTCGTCCCCCCAGTTTCCCGCAGGGGGAGCGGCGCTGCGTCGAACACGCCGCCCGCCATTGCGGTGACGCTCACGGCCTCCTGCGACGGACGTTGCGCCGGACAGCCCAAGAGCTGGTGCATCCATGCGGATCGGCGGTACGGAATCCGAGGAAGACCCGCACTGCCCGACAACCGGCGGCAAGGAAACCACCATGCGCACTTCGGATCCGTTGTTGGTGGACAGGAACGTCCCGGCGGCCGTCGGCACCGTGCTCGACGACGTGCTGCGCCGCCGCCTGAGCGAGTCGCGCGCCGCTCACCGGGGCTTCGCCTCGGACATCGGCGAGCGGGTGGCGACGTTCACCGTCACGGGAGGCAGGCGACGGCGGTCGCAATTGGTGTGGTGGTCCATGCGTGCCTGCGGAGGCGGTCCCCGTGAGTCGGAGGCGACCCTGCGCGCCGCGGCCGCCGTGGAACTGATCCAGACGTGCGCCCTGATTCACGACGACGTGATGGACGGGTCGGTTCTGCGGCGAGGGCGCCCCTCGGTGCACGCGGCCGTCGACCGGCAGTACGGAACGCAGAACCACCGGCGCCCGTTCGGCACGTTCGGGGGAGCCGCCGCGGTGCTCGCCGGCGACCTCGCTCTGGCCTGGGCCGACGACACGTTCGTCGACGTCCTCGCGAGGACGCCCCATGCGAGGGAGCTCAGCGGGGTCTGGCGTGTGATGCGCACCGAGATGGTCGCGGGCCAGTACCTGGATCTTCACGCGCAGGCCACGGGCTCCCGGTCCCCGGGGCGCGCGATGCGCGCCGCGGTGCTCAAGACAGCCCAGTACTCGGCCGTGCATCCTCTGGCACTCGGGGCGATCCTCGCCGGCGCTGACCGCGACGTGGTGCGTGCACTGCGCCGGGCGGGTCTGTGCGCGGGCATGGCGTTCCAGCTCCACGACGACGTACAGGGGGCCTTCGGTGACCCCGCGGTGACCGGCAAGCCGGCCGGCGAGGATCTGCGCGAGGGGAAGGCCACGTACCTGGTCGCTGTCGCCCGGAGCATCGCCGTGCGCAAGGGTGACAGGGAGGCTCTCCGGCTCCTCGACGAAGTGGTCGGATCCCCCCTCGTCACAGAGGACGACGTGGCCAGGGTCCTCGACCTGCTCGTCGCGAGCGGAGCCCGCGACCGTGTCGCCGCGCGCATCGAGCGCCTGTGCTCACGGAGCATGGCCGTTCTCGGCTCGGGTCCGCTCTCCTCCGGGGCGACCGGCCACATCGGCCGGCTGCTGCTGGAGCCGTGCGGCTTCCCGGATCCGGCACCGATCACGAGCACGGCCACTCCCAGCACGGCCGCTCCCAGCACGGCCGCTCGTCGCGCCGACCCGCGCGCCGAGGTCCCTACATCTGCGATCGGAGGTGTCCGGTGAGAACGGTGCCGGGCAGGACGGACCACGTGGTGGTGGTCGGAGCGGGCTTCGCCGGGCTCGCGGCAGCGCTGCATCTCCTGGGTGCGGGGCGTGAGGTGACCGTGGTCGAACGGGAGACGCAGCCGGGCGGGAGGGCGGGCCGAGAGGATCTCCACGGCTACCGGGTGGACACCGGCCCGACCGTCCTGACCATGCCGGACATCCTCGACGAGGCCTTCGCCGCGGTGGGTGACTCGCTGCGCGACCGGGTCGAGCTCATCGCCCTGCATCCGGCCTACCGGGCGCTGTTCTGGGACGGAAGCAGCATCGACGTGCACACGGACGCCGACGTCATGGCGGCCGAGGTGGAGCGCTTCGCGGGGCCCCAGGAGGCACGGGGCTACACCCGGATGCGGCAGTGGCTGAGCGAGCTGTACGAGGTGCAGAGGCGACGCTTCATCGACGCCAACTTCGACTCCCCCCTTCAGCTCGTCCATCCCGATCTGGCCCGGCTCGCGGCTCTCGGCGGCCTCGGCCGTCTCGACCGTGCCGTGAGCCGCTTCCTCTCGGACGAAAGACTCCAGCGGGTCTTCTCGTTCCAGGCGCTCTACGCGGGAGTGCCGCCCTCCCGCGCCCTGGCCGCCTACGCGGTGATCGCGTACATGGACACGGTCGCGGGTGTGTTCTTCCCGAGGGGAGGCATGCACACGGTGCCGCTGGCGATGGCGGGTGCGGCCGAACGAGCGGGAGCCCGCCTCCGATTCGGAGAACGCGTCGACGAACTGGAGCGCTCAGGGGAACGGATCACGGCCGTGATCACCGATCGCGGACGCATCCCGTGCGACGCGGTCGTCCTCACCCCTGACCTCCCCGTGACCTACCGGCTCCTCGGGCGCGAACCCCGTCGCCCGGCCGGGCTGCGGCACTCTCCCAGCGCGGTCGTCCTGCACGTGGGCACCGACCGCACCTGGCCCATGCTCAGCCACCACACGCTCTCCTTCGGCGAAGGCTGGTCGACGACCTTCCGTGAACTCACCCGCACCGGAACGCTCATGAGCGATCCGTCGTTCCTCATCACCCGCCCGACCGCGACGGACGCCACGCTGGCGCCGCCCGGCAGACACCTCCACTACATCCTCGCGCCGTGCCCGAACACGGACATCGGCCCCAGTGCCGCTCACTGGAACGAGCTCGGACCGGCCTACCGCGATGCGCTGATCGCCGAGCTGGAGCGCAGGGGCCTGCACGGGCTGGGCGGCTCCATCGACGAGGAGTCCCTGGTGACCCCCGCGCAGTGGACGGCCCAGGGGCACAGCGCGGGCACGCCCTTCTCGGTGTCCCACACGTTCGCCCAGACGGGACCCTTCCGGCCTCGCAACCTCGTGCGCGGCACCGAGAACGCCGTCCTCGCCGGATGCGGGACCACTCCGGGGGTGGGCGTTCCGCCCGTCCTGATCTCGGGGAAGCTGGCCGCCCAGCGGATCGCAGGGCAGCGGGCCCGGCGCACGGGCGGCCCGCGGGTGAAGCCGACGCCTCCGCTGTCCGCCGCCCCTCGCGCCGGAAGGTTCTCCCGTTGACACCGCGCGAGCTGGACGCCGCGGGGGTGACCGATCCGTTCCTGCGCGCCGCGTACACGAGATGCCGTGCACTCAACGCACGCCACGGCAGGACGTACTTTCTCGCGACCCGTCTCCTCTCGGTGGAACGGCGCAGCGCCGTGCACGCGCTGTACGGCTTCGCCCGGTACGCCGACGACATCGTCGACGACCTGGACGGACGCGTCTCGCCGGCTCAGAGGTCGGCGGCCCTGGGCGACCTCGAGGCGCAGTGGGGCAGGGCGCTGCGCGGAGAGGCGGTGAGTGAACCGGCGGTGGCGGCAGCGGCGGACACCCGCGCCCGCTACGGCATTCCCGCGGACCGTTTCAGCGCCTTCCTGGCCTCCATGCGCACCGATCTCTCGGTGTGCTCCTACGCCACGTACGACGAGCTGAACACGTACATGTACGGTTCGGCAGCCGTCATCGGGCTGCAGATGGTCCCCGTCCTGGGCACCGTCTGCCCTCCGGAGGAAGCCGAGCCCTACGCGGCCGCCCTGGGCATCGCCTTCCAGCTCACCAACTTCCTCAGGGACGTGGGAGAGGACCTGGACCGCGGAAGGGTCTACCTGCCGGCCGACCTGCTCGCCGCCCACGGGGTGGACCGCGACCTGCTCCGGTGGAGCAGGCTGACCGGCTGCCGGGACTCGCGCATCACGTCCGCCATGCGGGCTGCCGCGGACGTCACACGCCGCGTCTACCGACAGGCGGAACCCGGGATCGCCCTGCTCGATCCCACGTCGTCACCCTGCATCCGCACCGCCTTCGTGCTGTACCAGGACATCCTCGACGTGATCGAGGCGGAGGGCTACGCCGTCGTACACCGCAGGGCCGTCGTCGACGGGCGGCGCAGGGCACGGGTGGCGCTGACGGGGCTGGCCAAGGCTCTCACCGCGCGGACCCTGCGGCGCGGCGTACGAGGGGGACCGCCGCCGGTGACGGGTGCACGGACCGAAGGAGGCGTCGCTCCCGCTCTCCGCTCACCGGGAGGCCGCCGAGAAGCGAGAGGTGAAGTGGGTGAGTAGCCACCGAGGACGGCGGGCACGACGAGGCGTGCCCCTGAGGCTGCGGCGCGACCCGCTCGACTGGGCTGACCAGCGGACGACATGGGAGCAGGCCCGGCCCTCGATCATCGCCGAGTCGCTGAAGCGCGCGACGAACCGGGGATCCGGAAACTGGTTCGTCGTCGCGGACAGCCGTGACGTCCGCGCGGACAGGCCCCTCGGGCGGACGGTGGCGGGGACGGAGGTGGTGCTCTGGCGCGACGGGCAGGGGTCGGTTCACGCGGGACCGGGCGCCTGTCCGCACCTGGGCGCGCCCCTGAAGGACAGTGCGGTCCGCTGCGGGATCCTCATCTGCCACTGGCACGGTCTGGCACTGGACGGAGCTCCCTTCGCGGGGTGGGAGCCATGGCCGGCGTTCGACGACGGAGTGCTCGTGTGGCTGCGGATGGACCGTGCGGGCGGCGAGGTCCCGACCGAGCGCCCCGTCATCGGGGAACGTCCGCCGCCTGCGGAGGCGATCAGCGCGGTGTACACCGCGGTGGGTGCGTGCGAGCCTCAGGACGTCGTGGCGAACCGGCTCGATCCCTGGCACGGCGCTTGGCTGCACCCGTACTCCTTCGTGGACCTGGAAGTGCTGTCCGTTCCCGCACGGGACGTGACGGACGAGGAGGACGCCCTCGTCGTGCGGGTGTCCTTCAAGGTGGCCGGACGCGCGGTGGTACCGGTGAAAGCCGTCTTCACGGCCCCCGGACCCCGGACGGTCGTCATGCGGATCGTGGAGGGGGAGGGGACCGGCTCCGTGGTGGAGACGCATGCGACCCCGCTCACCCGGGCAGGTGCCGACCGGCCTCGTACCGCGGTGGTGGAGGCCGTCGTCGCCACGTCGGATCGTCGCGGCTTCGCTCTCACGAGGGCGGTGGCGCCTCTGCTGCGACCGGCCATGCGCGCCACGGCCGCCCGGCTCTGGAGGGACGACCTGGCGTACGCCGAGCGCCGATGGCACCTCAGGAGCACCGGCCGCTTCCCGGGGTGACAGCAGCGCGGACGGGCGGCGTCAGGGCTTGCCCCCCAGACGGGACAGGAGACGCAAGGCGGCTGAGCGGCCCCGGTGCGGCACCGTCCACAGCGTCTGTCCGCGCAGGCCCCACCGCCGCAGATGGGCGTTGGCCGCCATGAACCCGGTGGTCGCCGCCCGCTCCATCAGCGCGACCGGGTAGTCGGTGCGGACGAGATCCCCGGCGACGGTGACCGTCGGATCCGGGGTGAGGACCGTGGGCCTGTCCCGGTACCCGCCCACCGCGAAGTGCGGACAGTCCTCCCTCACCTCACGGCGCTCGTCGATGATCCGCGCGCCCCGGGTCTCCGGATAGACCCGGTGGAGCTGAGCGACGAGATCGCGCGAGACATCGTGCGGATCGACGGCCGGGTCGAGGGCGTAGGAATGGAGTTCGACGACCGAGCCGCCCGTCCGGCGGGCCCAGCGGGCGGCTTCCCCCTCGTAACGTTCGAGCACGCTGATGTTGTCGAGCGCTCCGTATCCCGCGCTGCCGAGGAAGCCCGGCCGGCGTTGGTGCACCGGCCGGTCGAGCCACAGCCTCGACACCAGGAACGGCGGCGCCGTCCTGAGCCGGCTCACGCCGGTGCGCCAGCGCTCGTCGCACAGGCCCGGGGACCGTGCGGCGAGGGAACGCAGCCCACTCGTGTCGACGGCGAGGACGACCGCGTCGGTGTGCTCCACGCCGGCCGTCGACATGACGAGGTGGCCTTCGCCGGGAGCCGGGTCCAGACGGTGCACGGCGGTGCCGGTGCGCATACGGACGCCGTGCCGGCGGAGATACCGCGCGAGTGGGTCCCACAGGGCCTGCGGGTAGGGCTCGTCGGGCACGTCGAACAGCAGCCCCTCGGAGGAGCCGAGGAAGTAGATGTGGAACATGAGGACCAGCTCGGCGGCGGACAGCTCTCGGGGATCGGCGAAGAAGCTGCGGGAGAACACCTCGAAGGCGAGATGCTGTGCGGCTGCCGGGAAGCGGATCTCGTCCAGGAACTCCCGGGCGCTGAGATGGTCGTAGCGCTCGTAGACCTCCGGCAGACGGACGTCGAGAAGCGGCAGCGCCGCGCCCGCTCTCATGCGCCGCAGGTCGCGCCAGGTGAAGCTCGGGCTGAGGGCCACGAAACCGAGTGCGCTCCAGGGAGGCGTCCTGGGGACCCTCGCGAAGCTGTCGTACAGGTCGGCACTGTGCCGGAGGGGGTAGTCGGGCAGCGCGGTGAACGAGTCGAGGGCGGGGTCGACCCGGCGCAGCAGCCCTCGCAGGTTGTAGTACTGGCGGAAGAAGGCGTGGAAGCCCCGGCTCATGGTGACCGCCGTTCCGTCGCGCAGTTCGTCCGGCCACCCCGCCAGGCGCCCCCCGAGCGACGGCTCCCGCTCGTAGAGGGTGACCTCGACTCCCCGCTCCGCCAGGATCGTCGCGGCGGCGATCCCCGCGATGCCCCCGCCGACGACGGTGCACCGGTGCTGTCGGCCGTCGCGCGGCCGGGTGTCACCCGGATGAGCGGGAACGGCGACCGCCTTGCGGTCCCGGCCGGGCGGCGCGCTCGGATTTCCGTGGAGGAACATCGGTGGTGGTCACTCTCCTGATGAGGGGCGGGTGGTTCAGGCGCGGCGGGCGAGGAAGGGGACCTCGGCGGCCGTGCGCAGCATGGCGAGCACGGGCGTGTGGAGTCCGATGCGGAGTTCTTCCAGCGGCCGGGTCTCACCATCGAGGAAGCGGAGCAGTCGTTCGGCGGGAACGCGCGAGAAGAGCGACGTGAAGAAGTCGGGGCCGCAGACGCGGCCGGTGTCGAGCCCCCGGAGAAGAACCGCGTCCATGGCCAGGGAACGAGTGGAGTGCGCGGGAGGAGGCACTGGCTCCTCGTCCCGGTGAAGTGCGTGCGCGATGGCTGCCGCCTGGCGCTGGATGGCCGCGAAGGCGTATCCCGTGGACGGTCTGACGGCTCCGCCGGCGCTGCCGATGCGGAACACGTTTCTGCCCGCACGCCGGGCGTGGTGAGCGTCCGTCATCGGGATGCGCCCCTGCTCGGTGGCGCGCACGTGGAAGGGGCCGAGTCGCAGGAGCGACTCGGTGTAGTGGCGCAGGGCCGCGTCGTAGGCGTGGTCGGAGAGGGCCGCCGCGCTGAACTCGGTGTACTCGACGAGTGCTTCGTGCGCGGTCAGCGGCAGCACGTATCCGAAGGAGAGGCCGTGCTCCGGCTGCGGGGTGCGGAAGTCCATGAGCTCGACCGTGTCCGGCGTGAACGCGGGTCGTGCGGTACGGACGAACCAGCCCTTGAAGTGCTGCAGCAGGGCGACCCGGGCCGGCGGCGTCGACGTGGGCGGCCGGGAGTCGAACGCCCAGCGGGCCCGGATGCGGCGGAGCGCGCCGTCGGCCGCCCGGTACGCCACGCGGACCCCGTCGGCGTGGTCGACGATGCCCTCGACGACGCCCTCGATCCGGTGCGCCCCGGCGAGCCGGGGCTCCAGTCCCCGTGCGAACGCGCTGGACTGGAGCATCTTGTAGCGCAGTCTGCCCAGGTCGCGCCGGAGAGCACGTCCGTCGGGCGCCCGCACGCGTACCTCGCGCCAGGAGGCGCTCAGCCAGGCGTCGTAGTCGCCCTCGCCCTGTTCCCAGTAGCACCATGTGCGCTCGGGCGGACGACGGCTCCCCGGGGGCGCGTCGATGAGGACGACGGTCGGCGCGGTGAGGTGTGCCGGGGGGCTGAGCAGGCGCCATGCGAGGGAGAGGCCGGCCGCGCCGGCGCCGATGATGACGACATCGCTGTCCACGGAACTGGTCCCGCCTCTGCGCTGGATCTGAGGGCAAACGGTCCGACGGAGTGGTTGCAGGGGTGTGCGGATACGACGGGGGACGAATGCGGCACGCCCAGGGGGAGCCTCCCGAGTGTCCCGGGTGATTCTCCGTCCTGGCGGGTCGCAGGGAGCGGAGGGGAGCCGGACCCAGCGTGTCGTCGCACGGCTGGTGCCGGTCCTGACCACGCTTCGCCACCGGTGCGGCGGCCGGATGCAGGCCGCCGAAGGCGATGCACGAGCGGGGGCGTCCAGCCCGGCGGGCGTCCGTCGCATGCACCGCCTCGCCGGACTCCACATCGCCGCCATCTTCATCGGTCGGCCAGGTGATTCCAGCCGGGCTGCCTAGACCCACCCCTGGTCGAGGTGAACCGTCCAGGCGTCTCCCACTGCCTTGTGCAGTTCGACAAGGGCGGCGACGTCGGCGATGGCAGCCGGGGCGTCGGACAGTCGCAGCGGGGAGTCCGCGACGGTGCTGCGGGTGTAGACCGGCAACTCGCCGTTGCAGCTGAAGGCGTGAAGCGATGGGGGAGCATCGTCGAACCATGCGGGACGGTTCTCCTCGGCCCAGGCAGCCGCGGCGTCGACCCGATCCACATGCGCCAGGAGGTGCTCGGGAGCGGGCCCGCTGCTGAACTGTACGAGGAAGCCCTGAGCGTCCACTGCCCACCAATCCCACATGAATCCAGGCCGGGGGTGCCGCAGGATCGTCGTCATGCCGCCACCGTATCCAGGACGGACAAGACCGTCGAAGGCGTTCCGAAGGAAACGGCCTGACGGCACTGTCGGCCCGGACCGTCCGAAGGCCGCCCGGACCCGCGGGAACGGATGCCGCCGCCCCCGGAGGCGACCTGCCCCCTCTCGGAGTGGGTCGCCACGAAGCTGCGCCGGGGCCTTTCGACGACCGGGATGCGGTGAAGCGCGGGGCCGGTACGCGGACGGGCCGTGCGAGGACACATCCTCCCCTCCACCCCCGCCCCCAGTGAGGCCTTCAGGGCCGCCACGGTCTCTACGGGCCCTCGTTGATCACGGTTCCTGTCACGGCGAGCCTGTGACCGTGCCGGTGCCGTCAGGACCAGACGCGAACTCGATACGGCTCACCTTGTAGTGTCCGTCGAAAGCGTCGTCCACGGCCGCCTGCAGAGCTTCTTCCTGCGCGCTGTCAGCCCGTCCGATGCCGAGTGTCCGGTCTACAGGCTGCGGCTCGACAGCCAGTCCCCAGATGAGGCCGAAGGCGGCCACTGCCGACACGGCGGTGTGGACGCTGCGGGCGCGCCAGGGATGGAGGAAGGCGGCGCGGGGCTTCTCGACCGTGGTGATGAGCCATCCGAGGAGCGCGCCGACGGCTTCGCCCAGGGAGTTCATCTGCAGGTCACTGGTGTCGCAACCCCGTCCGAGGAAGGGGAGCGCGCCCTGGAGGGTTTCGATCGCGAAGGTGAGCACGATTCCGAAGGCGATGGTACCGATGATCTTTCGGGTTGCCAGGGCGCCGAGGAGCCCGACCGGGAGGAAGAGGCCGGCGTTGAGGAGTCCTTGGTCAGTGGTGAACGGTTCGATCAGATCGCGGTTGACCACGCAGACCCGTGGTTGCTGGATCGGGGAGCCGGTCGACCAGAGGGTCAGACTCACCACAGCGGTCACGGACGCCCCGAACAAGCCCTTGAGGGCGCGTCGTTCGGTTCCGGTGGGGGACTGCTTGTAGACGACGAAACCGACCGTTGCCGATAGCAGGGTCGCCAGGACGATGAACATCCCGTGCCCGTTGAAGACGGCGTACAGCACCTGACCACTCTCTTTGCCGTGAACGTGAGGACGAGTCCGAGCGGTGCCGGGGTGCCGCTCCGGCGAGACGGCACCCGGGCACCGAGGGATCAGCACGCGTCTGCCGCCGGGGTCCGGTGGGTATCCCCGCCCTTCGTGTTCGGAAGGCCGTTGGTCGGATGGCAGCCGTTCGACAGGCTGCTCCGGCTGTTGCAGTACTCCCGGCCGGCGCTCATGGAGCACCACCCCCCCCACGTGTGGGTCCGCCCCTCAGGAAGCCGAGTCGCGCGGTGATGGCGGAGCCGCCCGACTTCCAGTACGTGATGCCGACGAAGTCGCCGCGGGCCGTCTCGTTGATCACGAGGACGCCGTTGGACAGCGTCGTGCACTTGTCCCAGTTGGAGATGTTGCCCGAGCGAGGACAGCTGAGCTGCTCCGTCCCGGTCTCCCCGGCCTCGGCCGGGGAGGCACCACCCACCACGGGTATCGGTGCCAGTGCGGCCACGGCCGCCATGCCCGATGCCTTGATGCGGCATATCGGCCTTCCGCAGAGGTATGACCGCTCTCTGTGGTGGGGGAGGGGTGATCAGATCCTGCCTCCGGACAAGCCGTCGAGCCACCACCGCTGGCCTGGTCCGTCAGGTCGTGATCGACACGAGAGTGAGAGGCGCTGCCGATGGAGGTAAGCCACCTCTGCGATCACGCGGCCCGCAGCCCGAACCGGGCTGACGTGCCACGTCCCTCGGCCCCCTCTGCCTGTCCCCTCACCATCAGTCCCGTGAGGAATGGCGGGTACACCTCGCCTCTGATCGCGGGCGTCAGTCGGTCCCGGCGTAGGCGATGCCGAGGACGGTGAGCGTCGAAGTGGGATGGCCGCAGAGGATGACGGCGGTGACGCGGCCGCGCGCGACGGTGCGGATGATGCCGTCGTCCTCGCCGTACGGTTCCGAGTGCGCGAGGGGGTCTTCCTGCGCGTCGACCAGGCAGACCGCGAGGTCCCGGCGGGCGGGGTCGGGGAGCTGCTTGTAGGTGTCGAAGACGTCGGGCGGGAAGGACAGGCGGTAGGTCACGCCGCTCCCTGCCCGCGCTGGTCGCGGGGGCCGGCGTCGCGCAGGACGTCGGCGGTGCGGTCCTCGGCAGACACGCTCTCGGAGAGCCGGCCATACGCCTTCTCCGTCACCCGGGCGGTCTCGATGCGGTGGGCCATGGCTTGGAGCGTCTCGGCGGCCTGGGCCCAGCGGTCCAGGACGGCGGGCAGCTCGTCGATCGGGGTGAGATTGACGTCGGCGAGGAGCTGCTGGCGGGAGGCGGAGTGCGGCAGGGCGTGGTGGAGTCGGTCCACCGTCCATGTGTCACGTGCCGTCACGTCTGCCTCCCTGGCCCGAGCTTGCCGATACGGGCCAGCCTACGCGGTCCCGCACTAACGCAGTCGGGCTTCGGAACGCGTGTTGCCTGCGAGTCAGTGCCGGGCGGTATCCACCGGCGCGCCTTGCGGGCCTGGACGCTCGGTTGGCCGTAGCCGAACTTCGACTCGCGCTCCCGGCCGTGCTGCGTCCACCGCACGGTGTAGTTCTGCACCGCTGCTCCTCTTAGAGGTCGTTTTCTCCCGATGTTTCATCCCGGGATCGGGTGTTCTGTGGGCTCTTTCGGGTCGCGCCAGGAGATGGTGCTCTCGCTGGTGAGGCGGCGGGCCATGAGGCTGGTCATGGCGAGGTGGATCATGGCTTCCGAGCGAGTGGGCAGGGTTTCGTAGTCGCGGGCCAGACGGCGGTTCAGCATGAGCCAGCCATAGGTCCGCTCGACCGCCCACCGCTTCGGGATGGGGGTGAATCCCCTGGTCCCGGGCTTGCGAGCGGTGATCTCCATGTCGATGCCGAGGGTGGCGGCATGCTCGACGAGATGCTGTCGGTAGCCGCCGTCAACCCAGACCTTGCGGACCCGGGGGTGATCGGCGGCGACCTGGTCGAGCAGCGTGGCGCCGGCGGTGGAGTCCTGCACGCTCGCCGCGGTGACCAGCACGGCGAGAAGCAGGCCGAGGGTGTCGGTGATGATGCTCCGCTTGCGGCCGACGATCCTCTTGCCGGCGTCGATGCCCTGGCCGGCGGCCGGGACGCTGGTGGAGGTCTTGACGCTCTGCGCGTCGATCACACAGGCCGACGGCTCGGCGTTCCGCCCCTCCTTCTCCCGCAGCAGGTGCCTGAGCAGACCGTTCAGCTGGGCGAATACACCTTCGTCGGCCCACTTGGCGAAGTAGCCGTAGACGGTGTTCCAGGGCGGGAAGTCGTGCGGGAGGTAGCGCCACTGGACCCCGGTGCGATCCACGTACAAGATCGCGTCCATGATGTCGCGCAGATCGTGCTCGGGCGGCCGGCCGAAATGCAGAGCCCTGTGCCGACGTTCCAGCCGCCACGCGGACAGGACCGGCTCGATCAACTCCCAGCGGGCATCGGACAGGTCACTCGGATACGCACGTCGCTTCGCCATACTTCCGGTCTACTGTCGCGAACCGAATGCGCCCAGGCGTGCAACGGCAGCAGTGGAAGCACACGACCTCAAGGGCAGGGCATCGCGGGATGAGACGGAAACAAGTGCCCTTCCACCTCATCCGCAACCCCACCCGCCTCGCAAGGCACCGGCCATCTTCCCAGCCTCACGGGCACCGCGACCCTGCACTCTGGGAAACCACCGATAACCCACCGATGCAGGTGAAAACGACCTCTTAAAGAGCGTTTTGTCCCGGCAGGGGTGCTTCATTGCAGTTCAGCTGGCGGACCGGTTCGGGACGGCTGAGGCAGTGGACGTCTGTTGTGGCAGGT